>CAWESS010000032.1:0-174719 GCA_963811825.1 uncultured Actinomycetota bacterium
GACATCTGATCCTCAGATGGGCCCTGACCTGTGCAAACGCGGGTCAGGGCCCTTTCTGGGAATTGGGGACACAACGCAGTGCTGACGCGATCGCGTTTCGAGTGCTTTCGTAGCCGTCGGATCGCGAGGCTGCTAACACCTTGCTACGCAGCGGTCGAGAACTGCCCGGTACGGAGCGGGATGAACGATCTCTCGCGGCGTACTGCTGAGCACGAATCGGCACCAGCGAGGACAGGTCAGGACGACACGCCTGTTCGTGCGGCAACAGATGATGCACCAGTTGCCACGTCTGCCACGGCTGGTAGGTACGGTGTGCGACAGGCCCGAGCCGGACACGGATCGAGAGGACATCGCTGACGATGAGGATGGACAAGCGCCTAATCCGGCGGATGCGCAGGGTTGCCACCGCAGCCCGGTACGGCACGACCGACCCACACAGGAAGCCAGCCCCTCCACCTCAGGTCACGCCAGTGCCGACTCCCAAGTCCCTCAGCGGCGTCGACTACGAGGGCGCTTGGGACAAGTACGCCGCAACCTGGCGCGGGAGGTTCCCCGACGCCGAGTACCTTGGCGATGAGTGGCAGGGCACTGAGGCGGGGGCAGCGGAGAACATCGCTGAGTACGTCGAGCTGATCGAGCGGACGTTCATCGCTCCCTATGTGAAGTCTGACGACCACGTCCTCGAGATCGGCGTCGGCGGGGGGCGCACCGCCCTGCTGCTGCGCAACCGCGCGGCGCACGTGACCTGCGCGGACATATCCGCTCGCATGCTCGGAGCCGCCCGCGAGCGGCTCGGCGACGAGCGAATGTCCTACGTGAAGCTCGATGGGCGCACGCTCGAGGGGATCCCTGACGCCAGCATCGACTTCCTCTTCTGCTTCGACACGCTGGTCCACATGGAACCCCGCGACATCTTCAACTACCTGGTGCGCATCCCCACCCTCATGCGCGGACGTCGGCTCGTGCTGCTGCACCACGGCGACATGCTCACCGAACGCGGCTGGGCCCGCTTCCTGCGGGAGTACCAGCACAACCTCATGGGTCGCAGCGGCTCGGCATTCTCCGTGATGACCGGCAGCATCATGCAGCGATTCCTCGACCACCTGGGCTACGAGGTCTTGGTCAAGGACACGACGTCCGTACCCAGGGACTGCGTGTGGGTCGTGCGCGCGCCCGAGCCGAACGCGTCAGTGGTGCCCCCACCTCCAGGACAACTGCCGAGGCCTGAGAGCGACGCCTAGCCAAGCCCCTTCACCGAACCACCGTCCCCGCGACGACCACCCCTGTCTCGGTCAGCGCTGCTCTCTCCACGCTTGTGGACGCGACAGCGTCCGACCATGCTCAACAGGCGCTCGACCGGCCCCGCCCAAAGCGCTGACCGACGCCGAACGGGCGCAGGTGCTGGCGGTGCTGACCAGCGACCGGTTCGCCGACAAGTCGGTGGCCCGAGCTGGTGGCGACCAGGCCCGCGGTGTACTACGACCTGTACGTGGTGCTCGACATCTGATCCCGCTACGTCGTGGCGTGGACCGTCGCCGCACGCGAGGACGCCGAGGCCGTGCTCGAACAGGCGATGGGTGTGCACGGCATCCCCGACGTCGTCCACGCCGACCGGGGCACCTCGATGACCACCAAACCCGTCGCGCAGCTCCTCGTCGACCGGAGCGTGACCCGCTCGCACTCCCGCCCGCACGTGTCCAACGACAACCCCCACAGCGAAGCGCAGTTCAAGACGTTGCAGTACGCCCCGGCCTTCCCCGGCGAGTTCGGATCCCTGGCTGACGCCAGAGCCTTCGGCGAGAGAAGATCGTGGAAGCGGAGCTCCCTCGGGATGCCGATCAGCGGCTTTCGCGGCGGTGATGGCCCGCCGGCCCCCTGTGTCGACCACAGCCGGTGCCGCACGAAGCATGAGGGCCATGCCGGACATTTCCGCAGATCCTTGGCAGGCACGATCTACCCTTCGAGGCTAGTCGACCTGCTGCCGTGCAATGCCGCCGGGCACGCCGTTTGTGAACGCACGTCCACGCACGGGCCGCCTACCCACCCGAGTCTGCGCGACGAGGTCAACGAACTCGCCTACCGTCACACCCGCCTCCAGCGGGTGCCGGAACAGCTCCTCACGTCGCACGAGGTAGCGGTTTCGGCGACCCACCCGCAGGCGGATGATCACCCCAGCCCGTTCAAGGTCGCCGACGATCTGCTGCGCGGCTCGCTCAGTGATCCCGATGCTGGCTGCGACATCGCGAAGAAGGACGTCGGGATCCGCAGCCAAGCACACCAGCACGTGTCCATGGTTGGTCAGGAACGTCCAGCAATCCCTTCTCACACGAACCACGATAGGGGAAATGCGCTTCGGGACGTCGGCATTGTCGTGTACGCCTCACTGTGCCGCAACTCGAACCGGTCCGCACGATTGAAACAGTTCGAACCCATGACGCGCTCGCGGCCGTCGCGAGGCTGTGACCTGCATGTTTCACGAATGCTGATTCCGGTACGAGGCTTCTCTTGTGACCAGCATCACGGGGGTCCTACGGTCCCCAGTACCGCGCCGCAGGGACGCGGACCGCAGGGGCAAAGGGACCAGTCATGTCACGAACAGCGTGCAGCACATCCACAACCATTCACACGGGCCCGGCGACGGTCGCCGCGCAGGCCATCACGGCGCTCCCCGGCGAGGCGGCCACGGCCGCGTCTTCGCACCCGGGGAAACTGCCAACCCGCCACGGACCATCGCGCATCACCTCGACAGGGGCACGGCGATGAACAGGCTCAGAGGCGTGGCTGCCTTCGCGGCCATCGCCTTGCTGCCCATGGCCCTGGCCACCACGTCCGCCGCCACCTCCGCCGGTGTCGGTGTCGGTGTCGTCGTCTCCGCGCAGCCCGATGACAAGAACCGCTACAAGGAAAAGGCAAAGAACGTCAAGGAGAAGCAAGAGAAGAAGGTCGACCAGTCCGACCGCGACGCCGCAGCGGCCCGCGCCCTCCAGGACGGCGCGCTCAACCCGCTGATGGTGGCTGCGGCAGCCGCACCTGCCGCACCGGGCGACGCCCCGAGGTATTTCAGCCACCCCAACTACGCGAACAGCCCCTTGCCGATGGTCACCACGTCACCGAGCGCCGAGACGGTCATCGGCAACGGGCTCATCGATCGGCAGTACGCCACCGATGCAGCGGACACCGTGTTCGTGGTGCTCGAGAGCCCACTGACCGACGGACTGCTCACTGGCTTCAGGGTCTGGAACCAGGCGAATGCTGATCCTGCTCTGGCGTCGGCCGGCAAGTCATTCCATGCCTACGTGATGCGACCGACCACGACTGCCAACGAGTACTCGGTCGTATTCGACAGCGGCTTGTTGAGCATGCCAGCCTTGACCGACCCGGCCGTCAGTGAGCTTGCGAACTTCGCCGTGGCCAACCTGGCTGTCCAGGCGGGGGACCGGCTCGCGTTCTACGGGCAGGGCATCCCGTTCGACGACGGTCCGGGTACGGACGACGTCTTCTACCCCTCGCCGCAGAGCCCCTCCAGGGCGCGACGGTCACACTGCCGTCCACGGCATTCCCTGCCTACGCAACGCCCGCACCTACTCCTTCGCCGCAAGCGTGGTGGGCCCGGACGAGGTCACCGTCACGGGCGGGATGAAGAAGTTCGTCGACCCGCTGCCGAGCAGCTCTGACGTCGCGGTGCCGGACACAACGACCTACCCGGGGTCCGACTACTACGAGATCGGTTTGGTCGAGTACTCCTGGCAGAAGCATGCACTCCGACCTACCCGCGACGACCAAGCTGCGCGGCTACAAGCAGCTCAACGGCGGCCCGAGGGACCCCGAGCTACCTCGGCCCGGCCATCGTGGCGGAGAAGGACCGGCCAGTGCGAATCAAGTTCAAGAAACCAGCTGCCCTCCGGCGCGGACGGCAACCTCTTCCTCCCGGTCGACACCACGGTCATGGGTGCGGGCATGACGCCCGAGGGCCACCAGTTCATGGAGGACAACCCCGACATGGTGGACCCCCAGGTTCCCATGCGCAACGACCCCGCCACGAAGAACGCCATGGTGGCTGAGGGCCACTGCTACTCGGACAACCGAGCGATCATCCACCTGCACGGCGGGATCACCCCGTGGATCTCCGACGGCACGCCACACCAGTGGATCACCCCGGCGAACGAGGACACCCCGTTCCCCCAGGGCGTGAGCGTGAAGAACGTGCCCGACATGACGAACGTCGACGACCCGAAGGACGGCGTCCAGACCTTCTACTACACCAACGCCCAGAGCGCGCGGCTGATGTTCTACCACGACCACTCGTGGGGCATCACCCGCCTCAACGTGTACGCCGGCGAGGCCGCGCCGTACATCATCCAGGACCCGACCGAGCAGGCCCTGGTCGGCGGCCGGGACCATCCCGGACGCGGCGTCGACGATCCCGCTCGTGATCCAGGACAAGACCTTCGTGCCCAGTGACGCCCAGCTCGCGCAGCAGGACGAGACGTGGGACAAGACGGCCTGGGGCGGGGAGGGCAGCCTCTGGCTGCCCCACGTCTACTCGCCGGCGCAGAACCCCGGAGACGCCTCTGGCGTCAACGCCTACGGCCGCTGGGCCTACGGGCCGTGGTTCTGGCCACCGACCGCCAACGTGGAGCACGGACCGATCGACAACCCGTACTTCGATGCCGCGTGCGACCCCGAAGCGGGCTGGTGCGAGCCGCAGAAGATGCCCGGCGTGCCGTACAACTCGATGGGCATGGAGGCGTTCATGGACACCCCCGTGGTCAACGGTGCGGCCTACCCGACGACGACGCTGGAGCCCAAGCCCTACCGGTTCCGGATCCTCAACGCCGCCAACGACCGGTTCCTCAACCTGTCGCTGTACCAGGCAGTCGACGCCAACGGCGCCGTGTGTGACGGCACCACCACCACCGGTGAAGGAGAGCACCGGGGTCGCCTGCACCGAGGTGGCACTCAACCCGACCGAGGTCGCTGCCGCACTCGAGGACCCCACGGTCTTCCCGACGCCGGTCGCCGGCACCAAGGGCCCCGACTGGGTCGTCATGGGCACCGAGGGCGGCTTCCTGCCGGCCCCCGTCGAGGTGCCCGCGCACCCGACGACCTGGGTGAACGACCCGACCGTGTTCAACGCCGGGAACGTCGACCAGCACTCGCTGCTCGTCGCCCCGGCCGAGCGCTTCGACGTCGTCGTGGACCTGTCGCAGTACGCGGGCCAGACACTGATCGTCTACAACGACGCCCCGGCGGCCTTCCCGGCACGCGACCCTCGCTACGACTACTACACCGGCAACGGCGACTACCGCGACTCCGGTGGCGCGTCGTCGACCCTTCCGGGGTACGGGCCGAACACCCGCACCGTCATGCAGATCAAGGTGGCGGACACGACGCCGGCTCCCGCGTTCGACGTCGACGCGCTCAGGCCGCGTTCGCCCACAAGGCCGACGGCTCGGGCGTGTTCGAGAAGGGACAGAAGCCGATCGTCGTGGGCCAGGGCGAGTACAACAGCGCCTACGGCACCACGTTCCCGACGAACGGTTCCCTCAACGGCAACGTGCAGATCTTCGACACGTCGCTGACATTCAACCGGCTCGTGGACCCGGACGCGGCCACGGCACCGGGTGCACCGTTCGACACCTCCACGGAGACCGAGCGGCTGACGATGAACCTCAAGCCCAAGATGATCCAGGACGAGATGGGTGAGGCGTTCGAGGACGAGTACGGACGGATGAGCGGCTTCCTGGGCGTGGAGACACCGAATGCCCAGGCTGGGCTGCAGAACATGATCCTGTACGGGTTCGCCATGCCACCCACCGAGGTGCTTGACGGCATCCAGCTGCCACCGGGCATGGAGGCCACCCCGATCGCCCAGGCGGACGACGGCACCCAGATCTGGAAGTTCACCCACAACGGGGTCGACACGCACCCCATCCACTTCCACCTCTACGACGTCCAGCTGCTCAACCGGGTGGGCTGGGACGGCATCATCCGCAAGCCGGAGGCGACCGAGCTGGGCTGGAAGGACACCGTCCGCATCAGCCCGCTGGAGGACACCATCGTCGCGGTGCGGCCGATCATCCCACCGATCCCGGCGGAGTGGGGCGGCCTGCCCAACAGCGTCCGGCTGCTCGACCCGTCCATGCCGGCCGGGGCCTACCTCGCCAACACGACGCAGCAGGAAGCGCTGGGCCTTCCCCTCATGGCCTTCAACCCCGACGGCGAGCCGATCGACGTCGTCAACCATCTCGTCAACTTCGGCTGGGAGTACGTGCTCCACTGCCACATCCTCAGCCACGAGGAGATGGACATGATGCGCACCCAGGCCGTGGCGGTGAACCCGGTGGCTCCGACGTTCGGCTCCGCCGTCCGCTCCGGGAACGGCCCGAACCGTCAGTACGCGATCAGCTGGACGGACAACTCGAAGAACGAGACAGCCTTCGTCATCGAGCGGCGCGTCGCGGGCTCCACCGGTCCGTGGACCCAACGCGCCGTCGTCCGGACCGAGGATCGGGTCAACATGACCACTCTGCCCACTGGTTCGACGGAGACGGGAGCGGCCACCGGGCCGGCCTCGTACATCGACCGGATCGGCAACACGAACACCCTGTACGAGTACCAGGTCTACGCGATCAACACGGTCGGGGACACGTGGGACTACTCAGACCCGGCGTTCAACAACCTCCCGGCAGGGGCGGGCTTCCCGACCATCACCGTGGACAGCCGTGGCACCGGGCAGCTCGCCGGCGACCCGGTCGCGGCGCCGACCAACCTCAGCGGAACGCTCACCGTGAAGAACCGGAAGTCCTCCACGGTGGCCCTCACCTGGGTGGACAACTCGGCCAACGAGACCGGGTTCCTCATCCAGCGCACCAACAGCGACGGCACCAACGTCGTGAACGCCACGGTAGGTCCGAACACCAGCACGTTCACGCAGACCGTGACGTCGGGAGTGGCCTACCTCTACCGGGTGCACGCCTTCAGTGCCACCACCCAGTCAAGCTGGTCCAACAGCCTGCGGCTTCCCTGACCCCCTGCGGTAGCTGACAGGACCGGGAAGGCCCGGGTGGGTGCAAAGGCATCCGCCCGGGCCTTCCGCAGTGAATCAGCTTCATGGTCGACAGGGGCGCATTGGTCATCACCCAGGTGGGAGCGACCTCCGTTGTCGCCAGCGCGTGGACGACCAGCACCGTCGGGGATCCCCGGGAACGCCCGGTACTTCGACATCTGATCGAGGCGCACTGTCTCCGGCGGTGACCGGGAACGGCCCCTGACCCTGCGCGACGTCGACGACGCCGCCCGGGTCAGGGGCCGTTCCCGGTTAGCCTGTGGCCATGGGGAGCGACCCGCGGCGCCTCGACGGGCTACGGCCCGACGAGAGGGTGGCCGCCCTCCTCCTCGAGCACGCGACGGGGGGCACGGTCCGCGCCCACGACATCGGCACGCGCCAGGGCGCCTACGACCTCCACCTCACCCTGCCGGGCGGTCGGACGGCGGCCGTGGAGGTCACGACCCACGAGGCACTGCCACCTGATCTCACCGACCTGCTCTGCGTGCCGCACGTCGCCCGACGGGTCGCCAAGGTGACGGCCGCCCGCGGCGTCGATGAGCGACACCTCTTCGTCGGCATCGGTGCGGGTGCGCTGCCGGATGCCGGGCGCCCCCCGACCGCTGAGCCCGCGCCACTGTCCGGTGGGCCGGGTTCGGTGACCGAGCAGACCGAGGTACCCCAGGGCCTGACGCGGGTCTGGGTCACGACCGTCGAACCGGGCGCGCCGCTGCGGTCCTGGTCACGGCCGGAGGGCTGGCGGGACCACCCCACCTGAGACCGGTCTCGCCATCAGAACCCGCCGAAGTCTCCGCCCCCGAAGTCGCCGCCACCGCCGCCCCAGTCGCCACCGCCACCACCCCAGCCACTGTCGCCGGCGCCGCTGTCGCCACCGGCCCAGTCGGTGCCGCCGTCTGCGCCCATCTCGTCACCGGAGGCGTCGCCAGCGCCGGCCCCGGTGTCACCGCTCTCCTGGGCCTCGGGGCTCGCGTCGTACCCACCGAGCAGCGAGTCGGCGATGACCGACCCGACGACGACGCCGGCGATCGTGCCCATCATCGAGCCGGCGAGCATGCCACCCATCCCCATCCCGGCGCCGCCGAACGAGCCTCGGGAGAACGTGTTCTGGAGGGTGCCGGGTTGGCGCATCTCGGCGCGGGTCGCCGCACGCGCGAGGTCTGCGGGTTCTGCGGATGTCCCGGCCTCCCCCGGCGCTGCCGTCGACAGCTCCTGGAGCAGCTGCTGCCGCTGTGCCGCTGACAGCGACGCGAAGGCCTCGGCGTGCAGGGCCTCGAGCTGCTCGGGAGGGGCCGTGCGCAGCAGGTAGCGGTAGCGAGCCAGTGCCCGCTCGTCCTCGGTGGCGCCGGGAGCCGGCGGAACGTCACGTCCCGGTGCCGAGCCGTAGCCGGGCACGGAGCCGGACTGTCGCTGCTGCTCGGTGGGGGTGCGGCCCAGCAGTCGGTCGAGAAATCCCATCGTGTCGTCCTCCGTGATCGTGCTGCCCCGGCGGGGCCGTCTCCCACCCAACGGTGCCACGGGCGGGCCCGGTTCCCCACCCCGGATGCCGAGCGATTCCCACTTGACTTTGAGTGGGCCACCGGTCGTAAAGTTGAGTTGTCAGCACTCAACTACGGGCGTCAGGCCCCTGACACCACGGAGGAAACCATGGCCACCACGTTCGACCCCTTCCGCGACCTCGACCGCATCCTGACCGGCTCCCTGCGCACCCCGGCTTCCGCGGCGATGCCGATGGACCTCTACCGGTCCGACGAGCACTTCGTCGCTCACGTCGACCTGCCGGGAGTCGATCCGGCGACGATCGACGTCGACGTCGAGGAGCGCACCCTGACCATCCGGGCCGAGCGACGCGACCAGCCCGACGCGACGTGCAGTGGCTGTCGCACGAGCGGCCGAGCGGCACGTTCGCGCGCCAGCTCACCCTCGGGTACGGCGTCGCCCTCGACCGCATCCAGGCCGACTACCGCGACGGGGTGCTCACGCTGACCATCCCGGTCGCCGAGGAGGCCAAGCCGCGCAAGATCTCGGTGAGCCACACCAACGGCCACACCAACGGCCACCAGGTCATCGAGAGCGAGACCGCATGAGCGCCCCAGCTGCCGGAGCCTGCACCACCTGGAGGGGGACGGGCGCGTGCGCCTCTGAGGCTGACAGCGGGTGCACTCGTAGCACATCCGAGCGCTGTCGACAATGCCCCGATCTGATCATTGACACATCACAGAGAGAGGGCTCGACTGGTCCCGAACGCGCGCAGGGGTACGCGCGGTCATCGAGTTTGGGACATCGTCATGGCAGTTCGTGCAGGGTGGAACCGTTCGCAGACCTCACCGAAGGCCCGCTGGATGGGGGCGTTCAGCGCTGCGGCACTCGTGCTCCTCGGGTCGCCGTTCCTCGTGCCGGCGGTCGCTGATCCGGCCAGCCCGATCACGGTGACGAACATCGCGTCACCGAGCCCTGTCGCCTCGGGCGCCGAGATCACCTACACGATCACCATGACCAACACCGGCGGCTCGAAGCTCACCAACCTCGTGCTGCACCGACCAGCTCAACGGCGTCGGCACCCTGCAGTCGCCCGCCGGCGACGCCCCAGTACGCGATCTCCTCCAGCCAGGGCAGCTGCACGCCAGTCCGGCCAGCTCGTGACCTGCAACGGCGGCACGCTGGCCGGCGGCGGCGACGTGGATCGTCACCATCCGCGGCCTGGTCACCGCGCCCAGCGGCTCGACGCTGAACAACACCGCCACCGTCACCGGCACGAGGTCCGCCCAGAACTTCACGACGAACGGCAGCGTCCAGACCCTCGTGCAGGGCGGCACCGGCGGCGGAACGTCGCTGCCCGACCTGACCCTCAACAAGACCGGCCCGTCGACCGTGGCCGGCAGGCGCGGCCTTCGACTACGTGCTCACCGTCAACAACCTCGGCACGGCGCTCGCCAACGACATCACCGTCACCGACACCCTGCCGGCCGGAGTGACCCTGCAGGTCATCCGACCCGATCGACGACCACGAGCCTGTTCACCTGTTCGACCGCCGGCGACCCGATCACCGTGACGTGCACCGGTGGCGCGGGTCAATGCCGGCCAGAACGGCAGCATCCGCCTGCACGTGCTGGCGCCCGCGTACCGGCCCGCTGACGAACACCGCGGTCGTCGACCCGGACGACACCATCGACGAGAGCAACGAGCTCAACAACACCTCGGCCGTCGTCAACACCACCGGTCACCAGCGCCGCCCCAGCCGCCGTCGATCGCGATCGTCAAGACCGACGACCCGGCGGTCATCGCCGGCGCCGGGCCCGACCCGGTCTACCCGACCGCAGACGCTGACCTACAAGATCCGGGTCACCAACACCCGCGACGACGCGCGCCGACGACGTCGTCGTCGTCGACGGCACCCAGGGCCTGGAGGCGGCGAGCATCGTCGCCACCCAGGTCGTCGTCAACGGCGCCGTCGGCAACGGCAACGGCTGCACCGTCACCGGCGCCGAGGTGCGCTGCAAGATCCGCAGCCTGAACGCCGGCGGCACCCTGACCGTGACCATCAGCGGCACCGTCGTGGCGCCGGCCGGCACCGTCGCTCATCAACACCGCGACGGCGACCGCCAACATCAGGAACACCGGCGTGCGGGCGACCGCGGACGGAGCGCACGACCGTCAAGCCGCGGTTCGACCTCACCATCACCAAGGGCGGCCAGCCCGACCCGGTCTGTGCGCGATCCTGGCCGTCCGGCACCGACGACGTGTGCGTGGGCGGGCTGAAGCTACACCTTCGTCGTCGGCAACAGCGGCATCGCAGCGACGCCACCAGCGTCGCTCGTGCGCGACGTGCTGCCGGCCGGCGTCGATCTACGACAGCTTCGCCAACGTCGCGGGCAGCGACTTCACCTGCGATCCTCGCGGGCCGGCAACGTGCTGACGTGCACCAACCCGCAGCATCGGCCGCAGAGCGACCGAGACCTTCTCGATCATCGTCGTGCCCCGGCTGGCCACCGGTCCCTCGACCAACACGTCACCGTCGACCCGGGCAACGCGATCTTCGAGGCCGACGAGACGAACAACAACGCCTCCGCGACCGTGCAGGTCACCACCGGCATCGACCTCACCGTCTTCAAGCAGGACGACGCAGTCCCCGCCGTGCAGATCAACCCGCCGGGCACCCTCATCCCCGAACTACCCCGCACCCGACGGAGGGCTTCGACCCGATCGCCACGAACGGCACCCAGACCTACACGATCTACGTCGACAACCTGGGCACCGCAGGACGCCACCAACGTCCGCGTCGAGCGACACCCTGCCCGCGGGCACGAGGTTCCTGTCGGTCACGCGGCGACCCGGGCTTCACCTGCAGCCACGACGGCTCGGCTCTCGGCGGCAAGGTCACCTGCGTCGGCGCCGACCTGCTCGGGCACGGCCGTGAGTTCTACCGACCCCCGGGCGGCGCACCAGGGCAACCAGTTCGCGACGATCATCATCAAGGTCTTCGCGCACCGGGTTCGTCCAGCCGATCATGCACAACGAGGTGCGCGTCGACCCGCTGGACGCCATCGACGAGGCGAACGAGGGCAACAACTTCGCCTTCCAGGACACCGTCGTCGCCACGGGTGGCGCGGGCGTCGGCGCGTTCAACCAGCTGACGATCGCCAAGGTCCAGAGCGACCCCGCGGCCGGCTCCTCGGTCGCGACCAACGGCATCCTGCGCTACCTGGTCACCGTCGACAACGACGGCACCGACCCGGTGAGCAGCGTCGTCGTCAAGGACACCCTGCCCACCGGGACGCGGTTCATCTCCGCGGTCGACACGGATGCCGGCCCCGGCATCACGGACGCGTTCTCCTGCACCCACGACGGGGCCGCGACCGGTGGTGTCGTCACCTGCACCGGCGGCGACTTCTCGGGCACCGTCAACACGGTTCCCGACACGGGCGGTGCGGGCGACATCCCGCTGACCCGCGGCATCCAGATCACCGTGTTCGCACCGGACACCCCGGGCACCTACACCAACCTCGCCGAGGTCGACCCCGGCGACGTCGTCGCCGAGGGCAACGAGCTCGACAACGCGGCCCAGGCGCAGACGCTCGTCGAGACGGCCGGTGACGGCGGCCTCAACTCCTTCCACCAGCTGACCATCGACAAGACCGCCAGCGCCCAGGTGTCGACGAGCAGCCCGATCACGTACACGCTCGAGGTCGAGAACGAGGGAACCAACTCCGCCTTCGGCGTCGTCGTGCGTGACGTGCTGCCCGCCGGCACCCAGTTCATCTCGGCGACCGACAACTCGCCCGGTGCCAACCAGTTCAGCTGCTCCGAGGCCGGTGGCACCGTCACCTGCACGGGTGCCACGCTGAGCGGCACCGTCGTCACGGCATCCGGGGCGCCCGTGAGCCGCACCATCACCATCCGGGCGTTCGCGCCCACCCAGCCGGGCACGGTCACCAACACCGCGTTCGTCGACCCGTTCAACACCATCCCCGAGGGCGACGAGACCGACAACCACGACACCGCGAACACCCAGGTCGTCGTCGGGGCGGGGTACATCGACCTCCAGGTCACCAAGTGCGACCAGGTCGTCTCCGTCGGGTGCACGACTGACGTCAACGACTACCCCAGCGGCGCGACGATCACCTACCGGATCGAGGTTCGGAACGCGGGAACGGACCCGGCGTTCCAGGTCGTGGTGCGCGACGCGCTGCCGGCCGGCCTGGACTTCATCTCGGCCCAGGACGTCCTCGGCGGCGACGGCTCGTTCCTCTGCGGCGAGAGCGGCGGCGTGGTCACCTGCACCGGCGGCACGCTCGACGGCTCGGCCGACCTGATCCCGGGCCTCCCGACGACTCGGACCATCGAGATCGTCGTCCGCGCCCCGCAGGTCCAACAGCAGACCTTCACCAACCAGGCGGCGGTCGACCCGTTCAACGCCATCGCCGGAGTCGAACGAGACGAACAACACCAGCCGCGACACGCTGACGGTCACCTCGCCGTACAACCTCTCGATCGAGAAGGACGGCCCGACGAACGCGCAGCAGAACAGCACCGCAGGACTACGTCATCACCGTGACCAACGAGAAGGCGGCCGTCGATGACGTCGTCGTCGTCGACTACGCTCCCGGTCGGGCTGTTCCCGCTCGGGGTCGAGGCGACGGGCAACTTCGCGTGCACCACGTCGGAGAACCCGGTCAACCTGGTCCGCTGTGTCGGCGACATGGCCGGCAACAACGCGACGGCCACGATCACCGTCCACGTGTTCGTGACGCAGAACGGCGGCATGCTCGACAACGAGGCGTGCGTCGACCCGGACGACGAGATCGTCGAGACGGACGAGACCGACAACTGCAAGACGAAGTCGACCCCGGTCACGACGTTCCGGCCGAACATCTCGGTCCAGAAGTCGGCGAGCGCCGGTTCGGTGAGCATCGGCGCCACGCTGAGCTACACGCTCAACGTGACGAACACCGGCGACGGTCCGTCCGACACGTTCGACGTCACCGACGACCTGCCCGCCGAGGTGTCGATCGTCGGCACCCCGACAGCCACCGACGGCCTCGCCACGTGCTCGCACGACGGCTCCGCGACCGGCGGCCTCGTCACCTGCGGCGTGACGAACGGACTGCTGCCCGGGCAGTCGACGCAGATCACCATCACCACCCAGGTCAACAGCGGCGCCACGTCCGCGTTCACCAACACCGCGAAGGCGAACAACGGGGCCGCGGTGGGCGAGAGCGCGAGCGAGGAACCGTGCGCGTCGAACCCGGCGGCGTGCGGACCCGAGACCACGACCGAGAACAACGTCGACTCGGTGACGACGAGCGTCGGCGGCGCCTCGATCGACCTCGCGGTGGGTGACATCACGGACATCCCCGACCCCGTGGCCGAGGGCAACGAGGTGACCTACACCACCGTCGTCGTCAATGGCGGCACCCAGGACGCCAAGGCGGCCGATGGCAACGAGGTGGTCGTGCGCGTCGACCTGCCGACCCTCGGCATGACGCTCAACTCGGTGCTGGCCTCGCAGGGCTTCGCGTGCACCCTGACCAACGGTGACGCGCTGGCCACCTGTCGCGGTGACCTCCTCGCCGGGCAGTCGACGACGATCACGGCCAAGCTCACGGTCGGCGCGGCCGCCCCCGAGCAGCTGACCGTCCAGGTCACGGCCGATGCGGTGGACGACATCACCGAGACCGACGAGACGAACAACACGCAGACCGAGGTCACCACGGTCACGCACACCGTGTGCGCGTCGTGCATCGACCTCCAGCTGGGTCAGATCATCGCCGCGCCGAACCCCGTCACCAACGGCGGCAACGTCACGTACAAGTTCACGGTGACCAACATCGGCGACCTCCCGGCGGTCCCGGCGGACCCCGACAAGCTCCTGGTGTCGATCGACCTCGACACGACGGCCAACGAGTCGACGCTCGTCTCGGTCGCCGCGACCGAGTCGTGCACCTGCGCCACGAACCCGGCGTTCCTCCTGGACTCCACGGAGCCGGAGATCCTCTGCGAGGCGCCGGCGGCAGGACTGCTGCCCGGCGGAGGGACGACGGTCACCCTCGTGGCGACGGCGAACACCGCGTTCGAACCCTCGTTCGTCGACTTCGACGTCGCCGTCGACCCGGGCAACGTCTTCCCCGAGCCCGTCGACGCCAACAACGACGGCGGCCTGATCGTGGACGTGGTCGCGCCATGAGGACTGCCGGGCAGCCGACGATCCGGCGGTTCCCCCGGGGCCGCACCGTCGTGCGCGCGGTCGCAGCCGCCGCGCTGGCGGCGACGGTGGCTGCGGTGGGCCTCGTCGTCGGGGGACCCGCGACGACCGACCACGCCGACGCCGCCGCCGGCTGCCGGAGCTACGTGGCCTCGCGGCGACGACGTCGTCAACGGCAAGGAACTGGACGACAACGCCAAGCGGTTCCCCGAGCAGCTGCTCGAGGACCACCTCGTCTCCCCCGGCTGGTGCCTGTACAACCAGGGCAAGAACGGCGTCACGACGGCGACCTACATCAGCGAGCGGGCCGATGTCGCAGGCCTACAACATGCGGCCCGGACCTGCACACGATCACCCTCGGTGAGCAGAACAAGCCCGCCGTCGACCTCATCGACTCGTGTTTCTACGAAGGTCAAGGACCACGACTTCGCGGGCGCGACCGCCTGTGCCACGGCGGTGCTCGGCGAACACGTCCCTGTGGTCGAGGCATGAAGGGGAACTACACGACGCTGCTCAGCACGGAGAAGATCATGGCGGCCCAGCGTCCGGGGCTGGTCGTGGCCGTCACCGGACTACGCGAACCCCTACCCACGCGCGGAGGACGTCGTCGACGAGATCGTCCAGCTCTGCGTGCCGCTCATCGACACGATCGCCGACCTGCACGGCCAGGTGGGCCCAGCTCCCTGCGGCACTGCTGGCGATCGACCAGGCGTTCGACAAGCTGAACGCGACGATCAAGGAGGTCGCTGGTCGCCGTTCCAGTCGGGGCCCAATGGATGGCGGTACGTCTTCGTCGACGTCGACCCGAAGTTCGAGGACCACTGCATGACGATGAAGGTCCAGATCAAGACCAAGGTCGAGCACCCCGAGCTGAGCGGGCAGGTCCACCAGCACGACTCCCCGACCGTCAACTTCGGCTGCAGCGAGGACGTGGTGGGTCGAGGGTTCGACGGGTCGAGCCCTGCCCAACTACCTGGTTCCGGCCGACGCCGGGCGTGCTCATCGAGTGGAGCCAGACCACTGAGGGAATGGGTGTCATGCCCAATGCCGACGGGCACCAGTGCATCGCCGACGCGATCTGGGAGGCCGACACGATCGACCCCGGGACGACCCCGCTGAAGTGGAAGCTGGGCTATGGAGAAGCCGTCCACGACGGACTACTGCGACTGACCACTGCGACTGACGAACTGCCAACGACTGGAGGCCTGACATGCGCACGGTGACGACGGGGTGGGCGATCTCGGCAGCGACGGCCGCGCTGGTCGGCGTGGGGCTGGTGGGCGCCGGACCTGCCTCCGCGGGCCCGGCATCCGGCGACACCGACCTCCTCGGGGCCGCGGTCGGAGGCCAGGAGGTCGACGTCGGCGTGACCCTGCGCGGGGTCTACCCGGTGGTCGCCTACGAGTTCGTGCTGGAGAACCGCTGCTGGTTCAAGGGGCGGTACTCCGGGCACTACGACTCGGCGGAGACCTACCCGCTGCTCGGGCCGTGGTTCGATGCGGGCGGCGCCTCCTACAGCGAGGAGACCGTGAACCTCAACGACGTCCCGTCGGGCTCGGTGTGCAAGGTGAGCATCCTGCGCGGCACGTCACCCGTGAAGGGATCGACGACGTCCTACTCGGTGGGCTGAGCACGGACCCCTCGACGTGCGCGAGAATCGGGGGCATGACGAGCGAGCGCGACGACCCTGATCGACCAGTTGCTGGATGCCGGGCGGCACCTCGTCGAGCGCGGCCTCGTCCAGGCGAGCGGCGGCAACCTGTCGGTGCGCCTGCCGGGCAGTGAGCACTTCCTCGTCACGGGCTCGGGGACCTGGCTCGATCGCCTCACGGCCGACGACCTCGTCGAGCTGACGCTCGACGGTGAGCGGGTCGGCGGGGCAGAACGGCCCTCGGTGGAGTGGAAGCTGCACCAGCGCACGTATGCCGTGCGCCCGGACGTGCACGCCGTCATCCACCTGCACCCGCAGCACGTGCTGCTCGTCGACATGCTGGGCGCCCCCATCCGGTTCACGACGCTGGACCACCAGTTCTACGTGGGCAGCACGGGGCAGGTGCCGTTCCACCCCGCGGGCTCGCAGGAGATCGCGGATGCCGCGGCCGCCGCCGCCCGCGACCACGACGCGGTGGTCATGTCGCACCACGGCTGTTCCACCCTCGGCGACACGGTCTCGATGGCCCTGCGCCGCGCCCTCAACCTCGAGGAGGCCGCCGCGATGACCTACCGCCTGCTCATGGCCGGCGACACCACGACGGACTTCCCGGAGGAGTGGAAGGGCAACATCGTCAGCGTGTGAGCGATCGTCAGCGGGTGAGCGCCAGGCTGACCAGCGCGACGAGCCACGACACGAACGAGCCGACGAGGAAGTACTCGGTGACCTCGTCGATGCCGACGGCGTCGACCGTCGAGCTCTCGTCACGCTTGGCCTGCAGCTCGGGGAACCGGATCAGGCCCTTGGCGGCGATCACCAGCCCGGCCGCCGTGAGCTGACCGGCGAGCCCGAGCCCGATGATGAGCACCCGCTCCATCGGCCCGAGGAGGCGGCCGCCACGCAGCTGGTCGGAGGCCTGCGGCCCGGTGGGCAGCTCGGCCTGCTGCACCGGCCGCAACGCCCCCACGCTGACGAGGACGAGCCGCACGACGACATTGGCCGTCGCGAGGTTCGCGAGCAACAGTCCGCTGACGAGCAGGACGACACCGGGGTCGCTGGAGGCGTCGACGAGCGGCAGGTCGGCCCACGCGAGCCACTGCCCGAACGCCCCACCTGCCGGCGAGGCCCAGCCGGACAACGCCACGAGCAGGACCGCTCCCCCGGCGAGCACGGCCAGGGCGCGACCGTGGCCGTGGCCGGTCGCCAGCGCCTGGGGGGAGAGCACACCCCAGGCCGTGAGCGCGACGAGCGAGGCGCCCATCACCACGAGGTCGACCGGTGCGGTCAACCCCACGAGCACGGTGAGCGCGCCGATCGCCACCGCACCCACGGCCGGGGACCACCGCGCGACGGAGGGGGGCGCCCCGGCGCGGACGAGGTCGGCGAGCCCGATGCCGATGAGCCAGACCCCGAGCCAGCTCACGGCATGCCCCGCAGCAGCTCGTGGGCGGCGAGCACCGCGCCGAGGCCGTCGGCACGCACGCGTTGGGACACCGCCGAGGGACTGATGCCCTCCAGCGCCGCCAGCTCGCCCTGGGTGGTGTGCGGTTGCATGAGCCCCCTCAGCAGTCGGATCGAACGGTCTGAGCACGAGCCAACCAGATGGTCCCGACAGAGCAGCGCTGCATTGACGGCGTCGACGGTGGCCGCGTCGACGCCGGGCCCTGTCCCGAGGTCCTCGGGCGCGACCCGGTAGACCGTGCGCACGTGACGCGTGGCAGGCCGTGACGCGGCCTCCTCGGCGGCGTCGACGGCTGCCCGTGCGGCCCACCAGCCCGGTCCGTCCTCGATGCCCCGCTCGGCGTCCAGGGTGGCCACCGGACCGCGCCCGATCCCGATGCGCGTGTCGACGGCGGGCAACAGGGCCAGCCGCACCCGGAGGGCGGCGTCCACCGCGTCCCCGAAGGTGGCGTACGACCCCTGGAACTCGTCACCCACCGTGACGCGGAGCCCGGCCAGGGAGGGAACGGCATCCTCGACCGAGAGGAGCGCGGCCTCCACATCGTGGTGCAGTGCGGCGCGGTCTGCGGCACTGCGTGAGTCGACGATGTCGCCGATCAGCACGCATCGTGAAGGATTGTTCTTCACTGTCTTCATATGAAGACTATATCTTCAATTGCCTCGTCTGAAGGCCCGGGCTGCACGTCAAGGTGAAGCAGATCCCTACGCGATCGACCAGAGGTCGTGCCCGGCGCGCGGCTGCGCCACTCCGCGCTCGGTCGCCACGGCATCCACGAGTCGTGCCGGAGTGACGTCGAACGCGGGGTTGAACCCCGGCGACTGCGCCGGGGCGACCCGGACCCCTGCGAACATCGTGATCTCCTCGCCCGAGCGCTCCTCGATCTCGATGCTCGACCCGTCGGCCATCGACAGGTCGACGGTGGACCACGGGGCGGCGACCATGAAGGGGATGCCGGCGTCGCGGCAGGCCAGTGCCACCCCGAGCGTGCCGATCTTGTTGGCCGCATCCCCGTTGGCCGCGATGCGGTCGGCACCGACGACGGCGAGGTCGACCAGGCCGCGCAGGATGGTCGATGCCGCGGCCCCGTCGACCTGCACCACGTGCGGGATGCCGTCATCGGCCAGCTCGAACGCCGTGAGTCGCGACCCCTGCAGCAGCGGCCGGGTCTCGTCGGCATACACGAGCTCGATGCGGTCGCGGGCGTGCAGCTCGCGGATGACCCCCAGGCCCGTCCCCCAGGCGGACGTCGCGAGCGAGCCGGTGTTGCAGTGCGTCAGCACCCGCAGGCGCGGCCGGTCGATGCGAGCGAGCAGCCAGTCGGCTCCGAGCCGGGACAGCTCGCGGTTGGCGGCCTCGTCCTCGGTCGCGACCCGCCGAGCGGCGACCAGCACGGCATCGCGTCCCTGCGCCATGACCGGCCGCACCTGGTCGACGCCCCAGGCGAGGTTGACCGCCGTGGGGCGGGCCAGGCGCACCCGGTCGACCGCCTCCTGGACCTGCGCCTCGGACCATCCCTCACGGGCGCCCTCGTCCATCGCGACGACGACCCCCATCGCGCCGGCGACCCCGAGCGCCGGGGCACCCCGGACGGCGAGCTCGGCGATCGCGTCCACGAGGGCATCGGTCGTGTCGATGACGCGGTACTCGGTGGTGCCGGGGAGCAGCGTCTGGTCGAGCAGGCGCACGGCCCCTGCACCCTCGCGGCCGGCGGTGTCGTCCCACGTGATGGCGATGAGCGTCATGGGCGCCAGCCTATGACGCTCGGGAGGGCGCCCGAGGTCGCGTGCTCCTCTCGGGTGCGCGGCCCTCACGGAGGCGCTAGCGTCCGAACATGACCCTCGTCACGCCTGCCCGCTCCACGCGGCGCTCGTCCATCGGCCTGCTCACCCTCGCGCTGCTCGTCGCCCCGGCGGCGATGACGACCGCAGCCAGCGACGAACCGACCGTGCTCACCCCGATCGGTGGCGGCTACGTCACCTCGACCCTCGCCGGCTTCGCGACCGCCGCAGCCCAGGGTGCGAGCGGTCCCACCGTCGACCTCGTGGTCGTCCCCTCGGCCTACGGTGACGGGGCCAAGGACCGGGCCGAGAACCTCGAGCTCGCCCAGGAGCGCACCGACCAGCTCGACGCTGCCTGCGACGCCGTCGTCTCGGCGCCGGGCAGCGGCTACTCCGGCTGCACGGCCACCCTCGCGGTGCTGCTGAACCGGGCCGACGCCCTCGACCCGGCCAACGCCGTGGCCCTCGCGGACGCGGGCACCGACGGCATCTACGTGCTGGGCGGCGACCAGGGACTGGCGATGATGGTGCTGGCCGACTCCCCGGCAGAGGCGGCCATCACGGCCGCCGTCGAGCGCGGGGCCGCACTGGGTGGCACGAGCGCCGGAGCCGCCGTGCAGTCGCGCACGATGATCAACGGCTACCGCGGCGCCCTCGGCCCCGCCGACGGCCTCCAGCAGGACTCGACCCTCGTCTGGTGGGGGGACGACACCGACCTCGAGCGCGGTCTCGAGGTCGGTTCCTCGGCCGCGATCTTCGACCAGCACTTCCACCAGCGCGGGCGCCTCGGTCGCAGCCTGTCGACGATCGCCACCGCCGACGAACGCCTCGGCACGAGCCCCGTCGGCGTCGGCGTCGACTTCGCCACGGGGGTGCGCGTCACCGGCGACACGACGGTGTCCGGGGTCTTCGGCGACAGCTCGGTCGCCCTCATCGACTTCGAGAGCCTCGGCGCGACCCACACGTGGGTCGGCAGCCCCGCCACCCTGTCGGCCCGGCGGGTGCTGACCCACCTGATGACGGAGGACACGACCTACGACCTCGCGTCGCGGGTGTTCTCGCGAGGGGGCACCGCACTCGATGCGCCCGCCGCGAGCGCGTGGCAGGCCCCGGCATCCCCGTCGGCCGTGTCGGGGACGGTGTTCCTCGGCGGCGGTGTGCTCGGCAGCGAGGTCGTCGACGACGTCGTCGCGGCGGCTCGGGCGGTCGACGCGTCCAAGACGGCCCGCCTCGTCGTCCTCGGGGGCGGGGCGACCTCGAGCTCACTCACCAGCGCGTACGCGCAGGCGGTCAAGAAGGCCGGCTGGACGGGCAAGGTGACCACCGTGGTCCACGGGAGCAAGGGCTGGCCCGGAAAGACGCTCACGGGCGCCACGGCCGTGCTGCTCGTCGGCGACGACCCCGTGGCCCTGGCGTCGTCGATGGCAGACCCCGCCTTCCGGGGCGCCGTGACCCAGGCGGTGCGCTCCACCCCGGTGGTGCTCGCGGACGGCACGATGACGGCGGCTCTCGGCGCGCGCTGGTCGGCCAAGGCACGCCCCACGCCCAGCACGCTCGAGGACGAGGGCATCGCCGCCCACCGCGCCGATGACGCGGCGTGGCAGACGGGCCTGGCCCTCGTGCCCGCGACCCTCGTCCCGCACCTCACCGACGACTTCCGCTGGGGCCGGTTGTATGCCGGCGTCGCTGCGGCACCCGGTGACCTCGCCATCGGCGTCGCGGCGGGCTCGGCCGTCGTGCTCTCCCCCTCGAGTGCCTCCGTCAGCGGCGCCTCGGTGGTCGTCGCCGACGGGACGGATGCCACCTCGTGGGTCAGCGCCAACGGTTCCCTCGGCGCGAGCGGTGTCGTGCTCGACATCTTCGGCGACGGCGAGCTCCTCACGCGCTGACCATCGGGTGTGACCGGCGCCCTTGCGCCCCGTGACGGGGCGTGCCACGGTCGGGGTGTGGGACCACCGAGCCCATGACGACGGACCACTTCAGCCCGCCGCCGCGAACCACTCGCGATCGGAGGAGACCCGGATGAGCGCATCACGAGTTGTCGTCGGGGTCGACGGCTCCCCCCTGTCCATGGCGGCAGTCAGGGTGGCCGCCCGGGCCGCCAGTGTCCGCGGGCTCCCGCTGCACGTCCTGCACGCCTTCGCCGTCGACCTGCCGATGCTCGGGTTCGGCGAGCTCTCCGAGCGGGTCGGACGTCGTCTCCACGCACGCCAGGCGACTGGTTGCCGATGGGGTGGCACGGGCACACTCCGTGGACCCCGCCCTCACCGTGACGACGGCCATCCGCGACGGGTACGCGAGCCAGGCGCTCGTCGATGCCGCTCGCACGGCCGCCCTCGTCGTCGTGGGAGCGATGGGGCACGGTGTCCTCAGCCGGGCCAGCGTGGGCGCCGTGGCCATGCAGGTCGTGACGCACGCCCGCTGCCCCGTGCTCGTCGTCGGCCACGAGACGACGCAGCCGCCCGAAAGCACCTCGGTCGTCGTCGGCGTCGATGGCTCCAAGCCGTCGCTGCGCGCCCTCACGGCCGCCTTCGACGAGGCAGCCACCCGAGGACACGCGCTTCAGGTCGTCCACGCGTGGGAGCCGCGCAGCGCCGCCGACCCGACACTGTCGAGCGAGTCGAGCTGGAGCGCCTACGAGAGCGAGCTGGAACGCACGCTCGAGGCCGCCTTGGCCTCCCGCCGAGCCGCGCACCCGGGCGTCGTCGTCACCTACGAGGTCGTCAAGGGCGAGCCGGTGCAGGCACTGCTCGACCACGCCCAGGGTGCGGGCCTTCTCGTCGTCGGCAGCCGGGGCTCGGGTGGTTTCGCCGGTCTGCACGTCGGGTCGACCGCGCTGCGCCTCATGGGACGCAGCCCCTGCCCCGTGCTGTTCACCCGCTGAGGTCGTTCACCCGCTGACGCGCTCGGTCGCCGAGAGCTGGTCCAGGACGAAGGCCCACTCCCACGCGATCTGCTCCCACGCCGCGTACCGGCCGCTGCGCCCGCCGTGGCCGGCCGACAGCTCGGTGCGCAGCAGCACCGGGCGGGCCGCCGGGTCGTTGGTCACGACCTCCCGCATCCGCGCGACCCACTTGGCGGGCTCGGTGACGTAGACCCGCGTGTCGTGCAGGCTCGAGGTGGCGAGCACCGCCGGGTACTGCTCTGCGCGCAGGTTCTCGTAGGGCGCATAGGCGCGCATCGCGGCATAGACCTGCGGATCGGCGAGGGGGTTGCCCCACTCCTCCCACTCGCCGACGGTGAGCGGCAGGTCGGGCTGGAGCATCGTCGTCAGCGCATCGACGAAGGGCACCGCGGCATGGGCGACCCGGAACCGATCCGGCGCGAGGTTGAGCACGGCCCCCACGAGCAGCCCACCGGCAGAACCGCCTTCGAGGCCGACCCGGTCAGCGGCGAACCACCCGGACGTCACCAGGTGGTCGACGCAGGCGAGCGTGTCGGTGAACGAGTTCGTCTTGGCCAGCAGCTTGCCGTCGTCGTACCACCGCCGCCCCATCTCGCCGCCACCGCGAACGTGCGCCACGGCATACACGACGCCGCGGTCGAGCAGGCTGAGCCGCGCGACCGAGAAGTAGGGGTCGGACGAGATCTCGTAGGCACCATAGGCCGAGACCAGACCCGGGTTGGTGCCGTCCGGCTCGATGCCCACGCGGTGCACCACCGAGATCGGGACGAGCGTGCCGTCGGATGCCGTGGCCCACTCACGCCGTTCGGCGTAGTTCTCGGGGTCGAAGTCCCCGAGCACCGGCTGGCGCTTCAGGACCGTGCGCTCACCCGTGGTGAGGTCGACGTCGAGCACGGTGCGTGGGGTCGCCCAGGACTCCACGACCACCTGCACCGCCCCCTGACCGGGCTCGGGGTTGTCGCCGAGCCCGATCGAGTGGACCGGTGCGTCGACCGCGACGTCCCACGCCGCGGCGTGGCCCGACGGGCTCGACCCATCGCGCGGCAGCACCCGAAGCGCGGTCAGGCCGCCGGTGCGCAGCGAGAGCACGGATGCCGTGTCGAACGCGTCGACGGAGACGAACCTCTCGCCGTCGGCCGAGCGCAGCCACGGCACCCACTGCTCGTGGCTCGTGGCGTCGATCGGAGCCCACGAGAGGTCGGCATCCGGGGTGTCGGTGTTGTGGACGATGAGCAACCGGTCGCCGGCGGGCTCGACGTCGTACTCGACGCCCTCGCGGCGGGGCGCGACGACGCGCCAGTCCCCCTCGGGCTCACGGGAGTCGAGCAGGTGGACCTCGGACGTCGTCTTGGACCCGAGGCCGAGCATGAGCCAGCGTTCGTCACGGCTCGAGGCGACGCCCATCCAGAACCGCTCGTCGTCCTCCTGGTGCACGAGGACGTCCTGCGCCGGGTCGCCGCCGACCCGGTGGCGCCACAGCTGGTGCGGACGCCACGCCTCGTCGAGGCGGGTGTAGAACACGAACGTGCCGTCCAGGCTCAGCTCGACGCCGTAGCCGATGCCGGTGACCGAGGTGTCGAGCACCTCGCCGGTCTCGATGTCGCGGATCGTGAGGTCGAAGCGCTCGTCGCCCTCGGTGTCGACGGCGAACGCGACGAGGCGGTGGTCGGCGCTCACGGTCAGCGCCCCGAGCGAGAAGAACTCACTGTCCCCGGCCTCGACGTTGCCGTCGACGACGACCTGCTCACCCGGCCGTGCGGCATCCTCGGGGTCGGGGCGCTCGGCCGGGTCGACGAGGGGTGAACGGACCTGCGAGGCGTACTGCTGACCCTGCACGGTGCGCGAGTAGTACCACCACGGTCCGCTCGCGACGGGAACCGAGAGGTCGCTCTCCTTCACCCGCGAGCGGATCTCCTCGAAGATCTGGCCGCGCAGGTCGGCGAGGTGCTCGGTGCGCGCCTGCGCATGGGCGTTCTCGGCCTCGAGGTGGGCGATCAGCGCGGGGTCCTCGAGGTCGCGCATCCACGCGAAGGGGTCCTCGAACAGGTGACCGTGGTGCTCACGCACGTGGGGTCGGCGGGGCGGGATCGGCGGGGTAGGGCTCGGCATGGCGTCACTCTATGTGGGCGCGACGCGGCGAGGGCCGCACCCCCGGGTGGGAGTGCGGCCCTCGCGTCGTGCGGGGTGTCGGCTCGGTCAGAGACCGTCGATGCGCGACTCGTCGGCGCCGACAAGCCCGGGTTGGCCTTGAAGTAGTCGACGAGGTTCTTCAGGTCCTCCGGACCGCCGAGGAGGTTGGTGCCCTGCCTTGAAGGCGGTGAACCCGTCGCCGCCCTGGGCGAGGAAGCTCAGCGTGCCGACCCGGTAGGTGGCTGTCCGCGACGATCGGCACGCCGTTGAGCGCCATGCTCTCGGCACGACCTTCGGGCCCTGCGGGGCGTCGAGGCGTCCCAGGTGTAGGTGAAGCCCTTCGGACACGCAGAGCGACAGCATGCTGGAGCACGGTGCTGCCGGCCCGGTACTGCTGCTCCAGCACGGCCTTCATCTGGGCGCCGGTGAGGTCCAGGGTGTTGAGCAGGTTGCCGAACGGCGCGATCGCGTAGGCCTCGGCATAGGTGATGTTGCCCGGCACCCTCGCCCGTACGTCGGCCGCCATAGGTCAGCGACGCCCGGACACCACCGACGTTCATGAGGGCGATCTGCGCCACCGCCAGCGGCTCCGGAGGTGCCCCACAGGATGGCGTCGGCCACCAGTCGCGCCATCGGGCGTCTCGATGGCGCGGTTCGCGCTCGGGCTCGGAGTGCACCGAGTGATCGCCTCGACGTGGGTGCCGACGACCTGCGCCCCGAGGGGGCCGCTCAGGGCGTCCCACTTCGCGATGACCTCGGTGAGCGACGGGGTCGGCCTCGTCTCGGGTCACGAGGTGGTTCGTCGACGACCGGTGCGGCCGCGGTCGACCTCGCCGCTGCGCGTGTTGATGACGAGGTTGGTCTCGGTGACGACGCGACCGTAGTCGGCGGCCGAGGTGACCATGCGCGGGTTGCCGGCCGGGTCGGGGATCGAGCAGACGTACGGGTCGTGCGTGTGGCCCGTGACGATCTGGTCGATCTCGGGGCTGAACTGGGTCGCCATCGTCGCGATCGGCTCGGAGATGCCGACGCACTCGTTGTAGGTGCCGGAGTTGGCGCCGCCCTCGTGCATGAGCACGACGATCGCCTTGACGCCCTGCTTCTTCAGGCTGGCCGGCTGCGGCGTTGGCCGTCTCGACCTCGTCCTTGAACGTCGACCGTCGCGATGCCACCGGGGCTGACGAGCAGGTCGGTGCCCTCGAGGGTCATGCCGATGAAGCCGACCTTGGTGCCGGAGATCTCCTTGACCCAGGTGCCGGGCAGGAAGGTGGAGCCGTCGGCCTTGTTGATGACGTTGGCGGCCAGCCACGGGAAGTCGGCGCCGGCATACGGGTCGTCGGGGAAGTAGCACCCGTCGACCGGGTGACAGCCACCCTCCTGCATGCGCAGGAGCTCTTCGGTGCCCTCGTCGAACTCGTGGTTGCCGACGCTGCTGACGTCCAGGCCCATCGACGTTCAGGCTCTCGACCGACGGCTCGTCGTGGAAGAGCCCGGAGAGGAACGGCGAGCCGCCGATGAGGTCACCCGCCGCCACGGTCAGGCTCCTGCTCGTCGCCGACCTTGGCGCGCAGCTCGGTGAGCTTCGTCGACAGGTACTCGGCGCCACCCGACAGGAGTCGCGAGGGGTCGTGGGCCGGCCGACAGCGGCCCGTCGGTGGCCTGGAGGTGCCCGTGGTAGTCGTTGAACGACAGCAGCTGCACGCTCGTGAGGTTGGGGTTGCCCTTGACGGCGGGCTTGTTGCCCGGTCCGGCCAGGGCGGGGGTGCCCGCGACGAGGGCTGCGATCGCGGTTGCCGCGATCCCGGCGCCGAGGACGCGCCGATGCGTGGTGGTCATGTGGATCTCCTTGTGGTGGTCGGCCGCCGCCCACCTTAGGCGCGCACCACCCCTGCCGCCCCGGAAAAACACACCGAACTTCCGGCATCCACGTGGGCGCTACCTGCCAGTAGCGCCCCGTTCGCGGTCGCCGCACGTCACTCGCAGGTCGGTCGGCGTCTCACACGAGGCAGCGGGGCCCGAGCAGCACCTTGAGGTCACCGAACAGCGCCTCCGTGGCGTCGACCCGGAACGCGGCATCGAGGCGGATCTCGACGGCCCGGCCCGGCTTGACCAGCCGCAGGTGGACCTCGGTCGTGCCCGGGTGGTTGGTGAGGACCCCCTTGAGCTCCTCGACCCGTTCGATCGTGGCGCGGGCGGTCTCCATCGTCACGACCACCGGGCCCCGCGGGCCGTCGCTGACGTCGGGCAGGGTGAGCTCCTGGGCATAGATGGAGACGCTGTCGTCGCGCCGGTTGATCTTGCCGCGCACGACGGCCACGGTGTCCTGCCGCAACAACGGGCCCACGGTCATGTAGGCGCTGGGGAAGAACAGGCACTCGATGGAGCCGGCGAGGTCCTCGACGGTGGCGATCGCCCAGAGGTCACCCTTCTTCGTGCGCTTGACCTGCAGGCCCGTGATGAGCCCTGCGATGGTCACCATCGACCCCTCGGGTCGGCCGGCCTCGTCGGCGGTCAGCGTCGCGATCTGCGTGTCCGCGTGCTGGGTGAGCACGTGCTCGACCCCGAAGAGCGGGTGGTCGGAGACGTACAGGCCGAGCATCTCGCGCTCGAAGGAGAGCAGGGCCGACTTGTCCCACTCGATGCCGGGCACCGGTGCCAGGCCCATGAGGTCGCTGCTGCTGTCACCGCCGGAGTCGTCGCCGAACGCGCCGAACAGGCTGTCCTGGCCGATCGCCTCCTGGCGCTTGACCGCGACGAACGCGTCGACGTACTCCTCGTGCACCTGGAGCAGGCCCATCCGGGCCTCGCCGAGCCCGTCGAAGGCCCCACCCTTGATGAGGGACTCGATGGTGCGCTTGTTGCACACGACAGCCGGCACCTTGGACATGAAGTCGCGGAACGAGGTGAACGGCCCCTTCTCGGTGCGGGCGGTGATGATGGCCTCGACGACGTTGTGGCCGACGTTGCGGATGGCCTGCATCCCGAACCGGATGTCGGTGCCGACGGCCGCGAACTGGCCGAGCGAGTCGTTGACGTCGGGGGGCAGCACCTTGATGCCCATGTGGCGGCACTCGCCGAGGTAGAGGGCCGACTTGTCCTTGTCGTCGCCGACCGAGGTCAGCAGCGCGGCCATGTACTCCGCGGGGTAGTTGGCCTTGAGGTAGCCGGTCCAGTACGACACCAGGCCGTAGGCGGCCGTGTGCGCCTTGTTGAACGCGTAGTCGGAGAACGGGACGAGCACGCCCCACAGCGCGGCGATCGACGCCTCGTTGAACCCCTGGGCCTTCATGCCCTCCGAGAAGGGGACGTACTCGGCGTCGAGCACCTCCTTCTTCTTCTTGCCCATCGCCCGCCGCAGCAGGTCGGCGTTGCCGAGGGAGTAGCCCGCGAGCTTCTGGGCGATCTCCATGACCTGCTCCTGGTAGATCACCAGGCCGTACGTCGTGCCGAGGATGGGGTCGAGCGCCGCGATCATCTCGGGCTGGAGCTTGCCCGCGAGCTGGGGGTCGAGGGGCGTGAGCTCCTGCTTGCCGTTCTTGCGCAGCGCGAAGTTCGTGTGCGCGTTCACCCCCATGGGGCCGGGACGGTAGAGCGCCAGGGCCGCCGAGATGTCCTCGAAGTTGTCCGGCTGCATGAGCTTGAGCAGCGTGCGCATGCCGCCACCGTCGAGCTGGAAGACGCCGAGCGTGTCCCCGCGCGAGAGCAGCTCGAAGGTCGCCCGGTCGGTCATGTCCTTGGACAGCGCGTCGAGGTCGATGTCCTGACCGCGGTTGGACTTCACGTTGGCGATGGCGTCGTCGAGGATCGTGAGGTTGCGCAGGCCGAGGAAGTCCATCTTGACCAGGCCGAGCGACTCACAGCTCGGGTAGTCGAACTGGGTGATGACCTGCCCGTCCTGCAGCCGGCGCATGATGGGGATGACGTCGATGAGCGGCTCGCTGCTCATGATCACGCCGGCGGCGTGCACGCCCCACTGGCGCTTGAGGCCCTCCAGCCCCCTGGCCGTCTCGACGACCTCCTGCAGGTGCACCTCGCCGGCGACGAGCTCGCGGAACTCCTTGCCCTCCTTGTACCGCTCGTGCTTCTCGTCGTACATGCCCGCCAGGGACACGCCCTTGCCCATGACGTCCGGGGGCATGGCCTTGGTCAGCTGCTCCCCCACCGCGAACGGGTGCCCCATGACCCGCGCCGCGTCCTTGACCGCCTGCTTGGCCTTGATGGTGCCGTACGTGACGATCTGGGCGACGCGGTCGCTGCCGTACTTCTCGGTGACGTAGCGGATCACCTCACCGCGTCGGCGCTCGTCGAAGTCGACGTCGAAGTCGGGCAGCGAGGGTCGCTCGGGGTTGAGGAACCGCTCGAAGATCAGGCCGTGCGGCACGGGGTCGAGGTCGGTGATCTTCATGGCGTACGCGCACATCGACCCGGCGCCCGACCCGCGACCCGGACCGACCCGGATGCCGTGGTCCTTGGCCCACGTGATGAAGTCGGCGACGACCAGGAAGTATCCCGGGTACCCCTTCGAGACGATCACCTCGGTCTCGAACTCCGCCTGCCGCTGGGCGTATTCGGGGATGCCGTCCGGGAACCGGTCGTTCAGGCCGCGCTGCACCTCCTTGACGAACCAGCTGGCCTCGCTCTCCCCGGGAGGGCAGGGGAACTGGGGCATGTAGCGACCCTCGTCGACCGTGAACGACACGTCGCACATGTCGGCGATCAGCAGGGTGTTGTCGCACGCCTCGGGCAGCTCGCGCCACACCTGGCGCATCTCGGCCGGACTCTTGAGGTAGAAGTCGTCGGCGTCGAACTTGAAGCGGTTCGGGTCCATCATCGTGGAGCCGGACTGCACGCACAGCAGCGCCGAGTGGGCCTTGGCGTCCTCGGGGCTCGTGTAGTGCAGGTCGTTGGTGGCGACCAGGGGAAGCTTCAGCTCGCGGGCCAGGCGCAGGAGGTCCTTCATGACGCGCCGCTCGATGTCGAGCCCGTGGTCCATGACCTCGCAGAAGAAGTTCTCGGCGCCGAAGATGTCGCGCAGGTCGGATGCCGCCTGCTTGGCCAGGTCGTACTGGCCCAGCCGCAGGCGGGTCTGGATCTCGCCGGAGGCGCAGCCGGTCATGCCGATCAGGCCCTTGCCGTACTGGTCGAGCAGCTCACGGTCGATGCGCGGCCACTTCGCGTAGACCTGGTCCAGGGAGGCCTGGGAGTCCATGCGGAACAGGTTGTGCAGCCCGACGTTGTCCTTGGCGAGCAGGGTCATGTGCGTGTAGGCACCCGACCCCGAGACGTCGTCACCGGGGCGGGTGCGCTCGTCGCCCCACTTGACCCGGGTCTTGTCGGTGCGGTGCGTGCCGGGGGTGACGTACGCCTCGACCCCGATGATCGGCTTGACCCCCGTGCCCTGCGCCTTCTTCCAGAACTCGTAGGCCCCGAAGACGTAACCGTGGTCGGTCGTGGCGAGTGCCGGCATCCCCATCTCGGCGGCTCGCTCGAAGAGGTCGCCGATGCGAGCCGCACCATCGAGCATCGAGTACTCGGTGTGGACGTGCAGGTGGACGAAGGACGCGTTCGGTGAGGACATCGCCGACCATCCTAGGTCGCCGGGCCGACACCGCTTCGGCGTGTCGGCGACCGTGTCGCCGACAGGTCTCAGAGTCGGTCGAGGGCACCCTGCAGGTCGGCGGGATAGCCGCTCGTGAAGGTGACCCACTCCCCCGATCCGGGGTGTTCGAACCCGAGCCCGACCGCGTGCAACCACTGCCGCTCCAGGCCGAGCCGGTGCGAGAGCGTGGGGTCGGCGCCGTAGGTGAGGTCGCCGACGCAGGGGTGCCGCACGGCGGCCATGTGCACCCGGATCTGGTGCGTGCGTCCCGTCTCCAGGCTGATCTGGAGCAACGACGCGTGGCGGAAGGCCTCGATCAGCTCGTAGTGGGTCACGGCGTGTTTGCCCGAGTCCATGACCGCGAACTTGTAGTCGTGGCCCGGGTGGCGGCCGATGGGCGCGTCGATCGTGCCCTCGAGCGGGTCGGGGAGCCCCTGGACGAGGGTGTGGTAGGTCTTGTCGACCCGGCGCTCCTTGAAGGCGCGCTTGAGCACGGAGTAGCCCCGCTCGCTCTTGCACACGACCATCAGGCCGGAGGTGCCGACGTCGAGCCGGGACACGATGCCCTGGCGCTCGCTCGCCCCGCTCGTGGAGATCCGGTAACCGGCGGCCTTCAGGCCGGCCAGGACGTTGGGCCCGGTCCAGCCGACGCTCGGGTGCGCGGCCACGCCGACCGGCTTGTCGACGACGACGATGTCCTCGTCGTCGTGGACGACGCTCATCCCGGGAACGGGTTCGGCCACGACCTCGAGGGTGGGGCTCAGGGGGGATGCCGGGAGCGTCACCTCGAGCACGTCGCCCGCACTCACCCGGTGGCTCTTGCTGACGCTGGCGGTGTTGACGACGACACCGCCGTCGGCGGCGAGGTCGGCGGCCCGGGTTCGCGAGAGGCCGAAGAGGCGAGCGATGGCCGCGTCGACCCGCTCTCCCTCGAGCCCGTCGGGGACGAGGACGGTGCGGGCGTCAGACATCTGCGTGCTCCGGACGGTGAGGGGGGCCCGCGACCGGGGTGCCCCGGTAGGCCAGGGCCATGATGATCGCGGCACCGACGACGATCGCGATGTCCGCGACGTTGCCGACGAACCAGCCGAAGTAGTCGATGAAGTCGACGACGTGACCGCGCCCCGGGCCGGGCGCCCGGAAGAACCGGTCACCGAGGTTTCCCAGGGCGCCGCCCAGCAGCAGCCCGAGCGCGACCGCCCAGGCCATCGTGCCGACCTTGCGGGCCGCGAACACCACCCACACGAGGATGACGATCGAGACCACGGTGAGGATCCAGGTGGCCCCGTCGCCGATCGAGAACGCGGCACCGGGGTTGCGGATGAGGTTCAGCGAGATGGCGGAGCCGACCAGGTCGACCTTCTCACCGGGAGTGAGCGCCTCCAGGGCCCAGACCTTGGTGGCCTGGTCCAGGACGAGCACCACCAGCGCGAGGCCCAGCAGCACGGTCCGCAACCGTCGCCGACCTCCCGGCGGGGCCGGAGGTGGCGTGGACGGGGAGGGGTCTGTCGCGGTCAGCGGCGTTCCTGCTTCTTCTTGCATGGCATGCACAGGGTCGCACGAGGAGCGGCCTGCAGCCTAAGTTTGCCGATCGGGTTGCCGCAGGACTCGCAGATGCCGTACGTCCCGTCGTCGAGCCGCTCGAGGGCGTGCTCGGTCTGCTCGAGCATGAGGCGGGCGTTGTTGGCCAACGAGATCTCCTGCTCACGCTCGTAGGTCTTGGCGCCGGCATCCGCCTGGTCGTCGCCCGCGCCGTCGCCCGAGTCGCGCATGAGGTCGACGAGGTCGCTCTCGGCGTGACGAAGTTCACTGCGCAGCTGTGCGATGTCGTGCTCGAGCTCGCCACGCACCTCACGCAGTTCCTTCGCGGTCCACGGGGACTCGTCGTCGCGCACCGCCAGGGCGGTGGTCGCTGCCGCCTTCCGTGCCGGCGCGGCCTTCTTCGCGGGCGCGGCCTTCTTCGCCGGCGCAGCGGCCTTGGTCGCGGTCGCCTTCTTCACCGGCGCAGCCTTCTTCGCCGGCGCAGCGGCCTTCGTCGCGGTCGCCTTCTTCGCCGGCGCGGCCTTCTTCGCCGGCGCAGCGGCCTTCTTCGCCGGCGCGCCTTCTTCGCCGGCGCAGCGGCCTTGGTCGCGGTCGCCTTCTTCGCCGGCGCTGCCTTCTTCGCCGGCGCGGCTTCTTCGCCGTGGCGGTCTTCTTCGTGGGCGCGGCCACCGTGCTCGCTGCTCCCTGACCCCCGACCGCCTTGCGAGCGGCAGCCGCCGCCTGCTTCGCCACGGACATTGCCAGCTTGGCAACCATGCGTACCCACTTCCCGAGGGTTCGGCGGGCCGTGGTCGGCCCTCGCCAGTGGGGGTGAGGATACGGCGTGCGGGTGTCCGCCTCAACGGCAAAACGCCGGGGCGCCGGGCGAGTTCGCTCACACACGGAGGAAGGGCCCGGCCGATGGCCGGGCCCTTCCTCGGTGTGGGGCGTCAGCCCTGGTGCTCGGGCTGCGGCTCGGCAGCCGCCTCCGCGTGCTGCTCACCCTCGTCGGACGCCTCGTCGGACTCGTCGCCCCCCGTGTTCTTGAGGTCGGCGAGCTGGCCCTGGATGTAGGTGTGCAGGCGCGAGCGGTAGTCGCGCTCGAACCCACTCAGCTCCTCGATCTTGCGCTCGAGCAGACCTCGGTCACGCCCGAGCTCCTCGAGGATCGCGGCCTTCTTCTGCTGCGCCTCGGCGACCATGCCCGTCGAGCGCTCCCGGCCCTCGGTGAGCATCTCGTCTCGCTGCGCACTCGCGGTTGCGAGCATCTCGTCGCGCTCGCTCGTCGCCGTGGACAGCATCTCGTCGCGCTGCGCCGTGGCCGTGGAGATGAGCTCTTCCTTCGTGCTCGTCCCCGTCGAGATGAGCTCGTCGTGCTGGGCCTGCGCCGTGCTGATCAGCTCGTCGTGCCGGGCCTGCGCGGTGTTGACCAGATCGTCGTGCTGGGCCTGACCCGTGCTGACCAGCTCGTCGTGCCGGGCCTGACCCGTGCTGACCAGCTCGTCGTGACGACGCTGCCCCTCGGCGAAGAGCTCGTCGCGGCGTGCCTCACCGGCACCCACGTGCTCATCGTGCAGACGCTGCGCGAGGGCGATGACCCCGGCGGCGCTGGCGCCGCCTCCGGCCCCGGCCAGGGCGACAGCACCGACGGAGGGGTCGGAGTCGCCACGCTGCGCTGCCGCAGCGGCCTCGCGCTCAGCGGCCTCGGCACGCTCGGTCGCCTGGGCGATGCGGGCCTGGGCGTCCTGCTCGGCCTGCGTCCAGACGGGCGCGCAGGGCGGCGATCTGCTCGTCCTTCTCGGCGCCGGCTGCGTCCTGACGGGCGGTGGCGTCCTGCTCCTGCCCTGCCTGCACGGACGCGAGCTCGGCGCGGCTCTCCTCGAGCTGCCCCTCGAGCTCGGCCACCCGGGTCTCGAGCTCGGTGGCGCGCTCCTGCAGGGATGCGTTGGCGGCCTCGAGCTCCTGGGCGCGCTGCGCGGCATCCGCGGCCTGGGTCTCGAGCTCGGTGCCACGGTGCTCGAGCTGGGCGAGCTGACCCTGCAGCTCGGCGTTGCGAACCTCGGTGTCCCCGCTCTTGCCCTCGAACTCACCCAGACGGGCCGTCAGGTCGCTGCGGGTGCCCTCGAGCTCGGCGACGCGCGCGGCGAGGGTGGCGTTCTTGGACCGCAGGTCGTCGAGGTCGGCGGCGGAGGTGTCCTGCTCCTGGCGGGCCGGAACCGGCGCCACGCCGCCTCCCTCGCGAGCAGCGCTCAGCTCGCCGCGCAGGTCGTCGGACTCCTTGGTCATGCGACGCATCTCGGCGACGATGTCGTCCAGGAAGTCGTCGACCTCACGCTCGTCGTACCCACGACGGAACTGGGTCTGGGTGAACGTCTTGTTGAGAACGTCCTCGGGCGTGAGAGCCATGGTCAACTCCTGTGTGGGGACATCGGGTCAAGGCCCGTCCCCCAGCGTCCACGCACAGCGCGGCACCCGGGGTCAGGGTCCGGACTCGCCACCCTACGCGATTGCCGACCACCCGCGTCAGGCCAGACCGCCGAGGACACCGCTCAGAGCACGATGAGCAGGATGTAGACGATGAAGAACAACACCATGAACGACAGGTCGAGCGAGACGCCGCCGAGACGAAGGGGCGGGATGACCTTGCGCAGGGCACGCAGCGGCGGCTCGGTCAGCGTGTAGATCGGCTCGGCCACGAGGAGCGCGGCACCGCGCGGACGCCACTCCTTGGCGAAGATCCGGATCCAGTCGAAGACGACTCGTCCGATGAGCACGAGGAAGTAGAGGAAGACGACAAAACCGAGGACCTCGCGCACCGCGTTCATGACAGGAGTCTGACTGACGCAGCTGCGAATCCCCGCAACGGGGTCAGCTCTGGTTGAACACGCTTCGGCCGGTCGCGGCGACCGGGCCCTCCTCGGCGTTGACCTCGACGGTCTCCGGCGACAGCAGGAACACCTTGGAGGTCACCCGCTCGATGGACCCACGCAGGCCGAACACGAGCCCCGCCGCGAAGTCGACGAGTCGCTTGGCGTCGGCGTCGCTCATGTCCGTGAGGTTCATGATCACGGGGATGCCGTCGCGGAAGTTCTCGCCGACCGTCTTGGCCTCGTTGTAGGTGCGCGGGTGGATGGTCGTGATCCGGGAGAGCCCGCCGACCTCGGGGCTGCTCACCACGTGGGCCACCGAGTGCCGGGTGGGCAGGTGCGTGACCTCGGCGCCACGACGCTCGGCGCGCTCGGGCGCCTGCTCGTGGTGGTCAGCCTGGTTGGGGTGGTCGTCGTACGCCTCGTCGTAGTCGTCGTCGTAGCGACCCTGGTCCTCGGCGAGGCCCAGGTAGACCATCGTCTTGCGCAGCGCGCCTGCCATTGAGTGCTCCTTGGTCGTCGACTCGCCCATTCGGCGCCGTCCATCGTGACCGAAGTTACCGGTGTGACAGCCGAGATCCGAGGATTGCGGACCCGACACGCAGGTGTGTCGCGCCCTCGGCGACTGCTGCCTCGAGGTCGCCACTCATCCCGGCGGACATCCAGGTGGCGTCCGGGTGAGAGCGTCGGATGCCGTCACGCACCCCCCGCAGGCGGGCGAAGGCCTCGCGGGGGTCACCCCCGAGCGGTGCGACGGCCATCACCCCGCGAAGACGCAGCGAGGCTGACCCGGCGACCAGATCGGCGAGGGATGGCGCCTGGTCGACGGGCGCACCTCCCCGGCCCTCGGTGTCGGACAGGGCCACCTGAACCGTGACGTCGAGGGCCCGCCCGGATGCCGTGGCCGCCCGGTCGAGGGCCCTCACCACCTTGGCCCGGTCCACGGACTGCACGACGTCCGCGTACCCGGCGACCGAGCCTGCCTTGTTGCTCTGGAGCTGCCCGATGAAGTGGACGCGCAGGCGGTCGCGGTGCGTCAGCGCCGACACCTTGGCCACGGCCTCCTGGTCGCGGTTCTCGCCGATGTCCGTGACGCCGAGGTCTGCGAGCAGGTCGACGTCGGTCGTGGGGAAGAACTTCGTGACGACGACGAGGGTGATCTCGTCGGTGCGACCGGCGGCCCGTCGGGCGCGCTCGATCCGGTCACGGACGGCCGCGAGGTTGGCCGCGAGCTCGGCGTTCCGGGCGTCGGCGGCCGGGTCGCTCACGCGGCGCTCCGCGCGACCACACCGGCGAAGCGTCCAGTGGCCCCGTCGCGGCGGTAGGAGTAGAGGTCGGGGCGCTCCCGGGTGCAGCCCGGCACCCACCGCACCTCGACACCCGCCTCGCGCAGCTGCGCCACGACGCCGGCCGCGACGTCGACCGCCGGCGTGCCGGTCCACGAGACCGTCGCCGCCACCGGCTGCACGCGGGCTGCGGTCTCGCGCATCGCCTCCGGCACCTCGTAGCACCGGCCGCAGACCGACGGGCCGACGACGGCGTCGATGGTTCCCGCGCCGAGCTCGCCCATGACCGCCAGCGTGGCCGGCACCACGCCCGCGACCAGACCGGGCCGACCCGCGTGGACCGCGGCGACGACCCCGCTCCCGCTCAGCAGGACGGGGACGCAGTCGGCCACGAGGACGGCCAGGGCGAGGTCGACCGAGCGGGTGACCACGGCATCACACGACGGAGGGGTCCGGGGCACGTCGTCCACGACGGCGACCCCGGCACCGTGGCACTGGTCCATGTAGACCACCGGCCGGCCCAGTCGCTGCTCCAGGAGGCGACGGTTCTGCGCCACCGCCGCCGGGTCGTCGTCCACGTGGGCGCCGAGGTTGAGACCGGCATACGGGCCCGCGCTCACGCCCGCCGAGCGGTCCGTGAGCGCGCGAACGACATCGGACCGGTCCTCATGCCAGGCGAACACCCCACAACCCTACGTCCGGGGGCTCCGCCCCCGGAGACCCCCGAACACCACAGGGGCGGGGCCGGATGATCCGGCCCCGCCCCTGTCGGCGGTGCTGACTGCGTGGAGACCTACTTCAGGAAGTCGGGCACGTCCAGGTCGTCGTTCTCGTCGAAGGTCACCGTGCGCGGCGGGGTCTGCGACGGGGCGGGCTGGGCCGGGCGAACCGGTTCGGCCGCGTCCGCACGCTCGGTCATGACGGCGCCCTCCTCGGGGGCCGACTGCGTCTGGGCCGCCGTGTCGGGGCGGTGGTTCGACGAAGCCGACGCGGCGGCAGCAGGCGCGGCAGCGGGAACGGCCCTGCACCGACCCGAGGGCGCGGTCGTCGGCGCGACGGGCCGGAGCGCCGCCGTCGAACCCGGCCGCGATGACCGTGACCCTGACCTCGTCACCGAGGGCGTCGTCGATGACGGCACCGAAGATGATGTTGGCCTCGGGGTGCGCGGCCTCCTGCACGAGGCGGGCGGCTTCGTTGATCTCGAAGAGACCGAGGTCGCTGCCACCCTGGATGGAGAGCAGCACGCCGTGGGCGCCGTCGATGCTGGCCTCGAGCAGCGGGCTCGAGATCGCGAGCTCCGCGGCCTGCACGGCGCGGTCCTCGCCACGTGCCGAGCCGATGCCCATGAGTGCCGAGCCGGCGCCCTGCATGACCGACTTCACGTCGGCGAAGTCGAGGTTGATCAGGCCGGGCGTGGTGATGAGGTCGGTGATCCCCTGCACACCCGAGAGCAGCACCTGGTCGGCGCTGCGGAACGCGTCGAGCATCGACACGCCCCGGTCGCTGATCGACAGCAGCCGGTCGTTCGGGATGACGATGAGGGTGTCGACCTCCTCGCGCAGCTGGGCGATGCCGGTCTCGGCCTGGTTGGCGCGACGGCGGCCCTCGAAGGTGAACGGTCGCGTGACCACACCGATGGTCAGGGCGCCGAGGCCGCGCGCGATGCGGGCCACGACGGGCGCGCCACCGGTGCCGGTGCCGCCGCCCTCACCCGCGGTGACGAAGACCATGTCGGCGCCCCGCAGGACCTCCTCGATCTCCTCCGCGTGGTCCTCGGCGGCCTTCTTGCCGACCTCGGGGTCCGCGCCCGCACCGAGCCCACGCGTGAGCTCACGGCCGACGTCGAGCTTGACGTCGGCGTCGCTCATGAGGAGCGCCTGGGCGTCGGTGTTCACCGCGATGAACTCGACCCCCTTGAGGCCGACCTCGATCATCCGGTTGATGGCGTTGACACCGCCGCCGCCGATGCCGACGACCTTGATGACGGCGAGGTAGTTCTGGGGTGCTGCCACGATGCGGGCCTTCCACTGGGTTTGAACTCGGGGTTCCGATTCGAATAACTCTCAACGTAAGGTTGACAGTCACACTTTGATGCGGTTCGATGGCACGACGCTAGGTCGGTCCTGGACCTCAGGCAAAGACGCGGTGGGCGTGTCGCGACATCCCCTGAGGAAATCCTCCCACGGGAATGCCCAACCGCCTCACCAGCCCCATGAGTCACACCCGTACCACGGCACGATGCGACGGACTCCGCGGCACGCTGCGGTGGGGTCAGCGGGTCACCGGGGTGTCCGGGGCGCTGACGTCGATGACCTTGGCCTTGGTCGGGAGCAGTGCGGTCAGGATGGCGACCTTGCGCTGCGAGTCCTCACCACTGCCCCAGACCACGGTGCGCCTGCCCAGGGTGAACGTCACCAGGCTGGCACTGCTCACGGTGATTCCGGACACCTGCGTCGCCAGCTCGGGCGGGAGGGCGTCCAGGAGGGCGAGCGCGGACTGCAGGGCCTCGCGGGTGGCTCCCTGCGAGCCCCGAGCCGTCACGAGCGGAACGCCCTTCGGCGCCGCCTTCACGACCCCGAAGGCGATCCCCTCGGAATCCACAACCTCAAGTTGACCCTGAGGGTTCTTCACCACGATCGCGGGGGTGCGCAGCACGACGTCGACCGCCAGGGTGTTCGGCCACGCGCGGCGCACCGAGGCCTCCGCCACGGTGATCCGATCCCGCACCCGCTCAGCGACGGCATCGGTGTCCACGCGCGCCAGCGGGGTGCCGGCCGGGACGTCCACGAGCTCGCCGATGGCGGCCGCCTCGGCACCGGTCGCGCCGCTGACCTCGACGTCGGAGACCCCGAGGACGCTGCTCCACCCGAGCACCCAGACCAGGCCGGCGGCGACAGCGGCGGCGACCAGCGCCAGGAGAGCCCGGCGCCACGGCCGACGGCGGTGGGCGAGCTCGCGCTCGCGGAACCGGCCCGCGGACGATGCCGTGGTGGGGCCACCCGACGGCCGTTCGGTGCGCAGGCTCATGACGGATCACCACCCGTGCGGGCGTGCAGTGCCTCCAGCACGAGGGGGGCCAGGGCGGTGACGTCGCCGGCGCCGACGACGAGCACGAGGTCCCCCGGCCCGGCGGCACCCACGACCGCCGCCACGGCATCCTCGCGAGAGGGCCCGACGAGCACCGTCCGCTCCCCCGGCAGCCCTGCCAGCGGGTCGCCGATCAACGCGGAGCTGATGCCGTCGACCGGCGCCTCGCGGGCGCCGTAGACGTCGAGCAGGACGACCTGGTCGGCGGGGGCGAGCGCTGCAGCGAACTCGACCGCGAAGTCCCGGGTGCGCGAGTACAGGTGCGGCTGGAAGATGACGCGCACGGAGCCGGCCCCGGCCCGGCGCACGAGCTCGGCAGCGGTGCCGACCACCGCCGCGACCTTGGGCGCGTTGTGCGCGTAGTCGTCGACGACGGTGACACCGTCGACCTCGCCGCGCACCTCGAAGCGACGTCGGGCGCCGGCGAAGCCGGCCAGGCCACCGAGCACGGCATCCGGGTCGGCCCCGAGCCCGGCCGTCGCCGCGAGGTAGGCCGCGCACGCGTTGAGGACGTTGTGCTCCCCCGGCACCGCGAGGTCCAGGGTGCGCTCGACGCCGGCCGTGACGAACCCGGACCTGGTGCCCAGGGCGTCGGGCTCGGTGCGCAGCACCTGGAGGTCGGCGCCGGCCCCGTAGCCATAGGTCACGACGGCCCGGCCCTGCGCGCGCACCGCCTGCGCGAGGTGCCGCGACCCGGGGTCGTCGAAGCAGGCGACGACCAACCCGCCGGGCATGCTGGCGACGAACGCGGCATACGCCTGCGCGACCCGCTCGGGCGTGCCGTAGAAGTCGAGGTGGTCGGGCTGGACGTTGGTCACGACGGCGACGTCGGGCCGGTAGGCGAGGAAGGAGCCGTCACTCTCGTCGGCCTCGACGACGAACGCCGGCCCGTCGCCGATCGCCGCGTTGGTGCCGAGCTGGGCGATCTCGCCGCCCGAGGCGAACGAGGGGTCCGCACCGGCTGCCTCGAGGGCGACCACGAGCATCGAGGTCGTCGTGGTCTTGCCGTTGGCGCCGGCGACCGCGACACGCCGCGATCCCGCCATGAGGGAGGCCAGGGCCTGCGAGCGGTGGAGCACCCGCAGCCCGGCATCGCGAGCCGCGGCGAGCTCGACGTTCTCGTCGCGGATCGCCGACGACACGACCACGGTGTCGACACCGGTGAGGTGGCCGGCGTCGTGGCCGAGGTGCACGCGGGCGCCGAGCGAGCGCAGCACCTCCAGCGTGGGGCTGTCCGCGGCATCCGATCCGCTCACCGTCGTGCCCCGAGCCAGCAGCAGCCGGGCCACGGCGGACATGCCCGCGCCACCGATCGCGATGAGGTGGACGTGCCCGAGCTCGGCCAGCGACGGGACGGGTTCGCGTGACGTCGAAGCGCAGGGGGAGGGTCACGGTGATCACGTCCGCGCGGCCGGTCGCCCGCCGCCGGCTGCGGCCAGGACGAGGTCGGCGAGCAGCTCGTCGCCGCCCCGCTCCCCCACCGAGGCCGACGCCGTGGCCATCGCAGCGAGGCGCGACGGGTCGAGCGCGAGCGGGCGCACGACGTCGTCGACCCACTGCGCCGTCACGGTGGCGTCGTCGACGAGCAGGCCACCACCGGCGGCGATGACGGACGCGGCGTTGAGGCGCTGCTCCCCGTTGCCGATCGGCAGGGGCACGTAGACGGCGGGCAGCCCGACGGCCGTCAGCTCGCACACGGTGTTGGCTCCCGAGCGGGCGACGACGAGGTCGGCGGCGGCGTAGGCGAGATCCATGCGGTCGCAGTACGCGAGCACGACGTACGGGGCGTCCGTCGCGCCCTGCGGCTCGAAGTCCTTGCCCGGTGCCCGCGACGTGCAGCACCTGCACCCCGTGGGTGGAGAGCCCGGCCGCGGCACCGGCGAAGGCGTCGTTGAGGCGCTGTGCCCCGAGCGAGCCGCCCGTGACGAGCACCGTCGGGGCGTCGCCCAGCCCGAAGTGGGTGCGCGCCTCGTCCCGGCGCGCTGCCCGGTCCAGGGTCGCGATCTCCCGTCGGAGCGGCATCCCCGTGACCGTGGCTCGCGGGAGGGCGGTGCCGGGGAAGGTGACTCCGACACGGGCTGCGAGCCGGGCGCCGAGACGGTTGGCGATGCCGGGGCGGGCGTTCTGCTCGTGGACGACGATCGGGATGCCGCGGCGCCGCGCCGCGAGGTAGGCGGGCGTCGAGACGTACCCCCCGAACCCGACGACGACCTGCGCCCCCGTGCTCTCGATGGCGTCCTCGGCGGCACGCACGGCGCGGCGCAGGTTGCGCGGCAGCCGCAGCAGGTCGCCGGACGGGCGACGCGGCAGTGGAACCTTGGGGACCTCGAGCATCGGGTAGCCACGCTCGGGGACGAGGCGGGCCTCCAGCCCGGCCGCGGTGCCGAGGGCGGTGATCGTGATCTCGGGGTCACGCCGGCGCAGGCAGTCGGCCAGGGCGAGCAACGGCGAGACGTGCCCGGCGGTGCCTCCCCCGGCGAGCAGCACCGACCGCAGGGCGGCGACCGTCACGAGCGCGCCCTGCGCCGCCGGCCGACGTCGGGCAACACGGCCAGCGTGCGCCGGATCGCCGAGGGACGGGCCGACAGCGCCGTGGCGCAGCCGGGCTCGGCACGGGCGAACGCGAGCAGGACGCCCAGGGCGAACATCGTCGTGATGAGCGCCGACCCGCCGGAGGAGACGAGCGGCAGCGGCACACCGATGACCGGCAGCAGGTTGATGACGGCTCCGATGTTGATGACGGCCTGGATGACGATCCACGTCATGATCCCGGCCGTCGCGACCCGCACGAAGAAGTCGTCGGTGCGGGTGACGAGCCGGTAGCAGGCCAGGGCGAGCGCCGCGAAGAGTGCGAGCACCCCGAGCGAGCCGGGCAGCCCGAGCTCTTCGCCGATGATCGCGAAGATGAAGTCGTTGTGCGGCTCGGAGAGCAGCCCCCACTTCTCCCGGCTCTGGCCCAGGCCGACGCCGAGCCAGCCACCGTCGGCGAGCGCGTAGCGTCCGTGGATCGGCTGGCGCGCCGTGCCGAACTCGTTCGTGTCGCGCCCGAGCCAGACATCGAAGCGGCTGAGCCGGTTGGCACTGCTGAGGACGAACCACACGACGACACCGATGAACGGCACGCCGGCAAAGGCGAACCAGCGCAGCGGGATGCCGGCGGCGAACAGGACACCGGCGACGATCGCTCCGAGGATGAGCACCGTGCCGAGGTCGTGCCCGAGGGCGACCGCCCCCACGCTCACCAGGACGACGGGAACGAGGTAGGGCACGACGACGTGCATGAAGGAGTGCAGGAGCTGGCGCTTCCTGGACAGCAGGAGCGCGCCCACGAGCACGAGGCCGAGCTTGATGATCTCGGAGGGCTGGACCGTGATCGGCCCGACCTTGAGCCAGTTCTGGTTGCCGTTCACGTTCTCCCCCGTGAGCAGCACCAGGACCTGCAGGACGACCCCCACGAGGAGGATCGGGAAGGCCAGCGTGCGCCACGCCCGCATCGGCAGCCGCGAGGCGATGACGAGAGCGACCGCGCCGATCGTGGCGAACACGGCCTGGCTGATGAAGATCGTGTAGGCGGAGGCACCCTCGGTGGCCTGGATGCTCACGATCGCCGAGGCCGACAGCACCATGATCAGGCCGAAGACGACGAGCGCCGAGGTGACCCCGACGAGCAGGTAGTAGGTCGTGACGGGCGACTCGAACCGTCCCCACCAGCCTCCCGGTGCTGCCGAGGACCCCTGGCCCGTGCCGGCGCGCGTGGTCCTCGCGCGGGCCGGTGCGGTCGCGCTGCTCACGGCTACTCCCCTGCGGCGAGCCGGTCGACCGCGCCGACGAAGGCGTCACCGCGAGCGCCGTAGTCCGTGAACATGTCCATGGACGCAGCAGCGGGCGCGAGGAGCACGACGTCTCCCGCGTGCGCGAGCGCACGGGCCTCCCTCACCACCAGGTCCATGGCACCAGTGTCGGTGCGGTCGATGTCGACGACGGGGACATCGGGCGCGTGTCGGGCCAGTGCCTGCGCAATGGTCGCCCGGTCCCGGCCGATGAGCACCACCGCACGCAGGTGGTCGGCCGCGGCGGCGACGAGGTCGTCGACGTCGGCGCCCTTGAGCAGCCCGCCGGCGACCCACACGACGTGTTCGTATGCCGTCAGGCTCGCCTGCGCGGCGTGGGGGTTGGTCGCCTTGGAGTCGTCGACGAAGCGGATGCCGTCCACGGTCGCGACCTCCGCGATGCGGTGGGCCTCGGGCACGAAGTCGCGCAGTCCTGCGCGGACCGCGCCCGCGGGCACGCCGTGGGCGCGGGCCAGGGCCGCTGCCGCGAGGGCGTTGGCCACGAGGTGGGGTGCCGGGCTCGGGCCGCCACCGGCCAGGTCGTCCAGGGTCGCGAGCTCGGCGGCCGAGGTGCGCCGCTGCTCGACGAACGCCCGGTCGGCCAGGACGTCACCGACGAGCCCGACCTCGGAGAGGGCGGGGACCCCGAGCGTGAAGCCGATGGCACGGCATCCCTCGCGCACCTCGGCGTCCTCGACCAGGGCTCGGGTGCGCTCGTCCTGCACGTTGTAGACGCACGCGACCTCGGTGTTCGCGTAGACCTTGCCCTTGGCGAGCGCGTACTCCTCGAACGAGCCGTGCCAGTCGACGTGGTCGGCGGCGACGTTGAGGCACGCCGAGGCCCGCGGCGCGAGCGAGTGCGACCAGTGCAGCTGGAAGCTGGAGAGCTCGACGGCGATGACGTCGAACGGCTCGGGGTGCACCACGGCCTCGAGGATCGGGGTGCCGACGTTGCCGGCGCTGCACGCGCGCAGCCCGGCGGCGCGCAGGATCGAGGTGAGCATCTGCACGGTCGTCGTCTTGCCGTTGGTGCCGGTGACGGTCAGCCAGGGGGCGGCTCCGTGCTCCGGGCGCATGCGCCACGCGAGCTCGACCTCACCCCAGACGGGGATGCCGGCCGCAGCGGCAGCCGCGAGCAGCGGCTGGTCGGGGCGCCACCCCGGGGAGGTGACGACGAGGTCGACGGGGGCGTGCGGCATCCGGTCGACGGCGTCGGGCCCGAAGGCGAGCTCGGCCCCGAGGATGTCGAGGATGCGGGCACGTTCGGCGAGCACCCCGCTCGGCTCGGCGCCGTCGACGACGAGCACGTGGGCGCCGCGCTCGAGGAGGGCGTCGGCCGCCGCGAAGCCGCTGACCCCGAGACCGGTGACGAGCACGCGCAGGCCGGCCCAGGGGGCGTCACGGTGGGTCAGGGAGGAGAGCCGGTCGCTCATCCGGCGCCCACGACCCACTCGGCGTAGAAGAGCCCGAGCCCGAGCGCGACGAAGAGCCCGGCCACGATCCAGAACCGGATGACGATCGTGACCTCCTGCCAGCCGAGCAGCTCGAAGTGGTGCTGGAGGGGCGCCATGCGGAACACCCGTTTCCCGGTCGTCTTGAAGCTCGCGACCTGGATGATCACCGAGAGGGTGATGGTGACGAACAGGCCGCCGAGGATGACGATGAGCAGCTCGGTGCGGCTGAGGATGGCGAGGCCGGCGAGCCCTCCGCCCAGCGCGAGCGACCCGGTGTCGCCCATGAAGATCTTGGCCGGCGAGGCGTTCCACCACAGGAAGCCGAAGCACGCCCCCATGCCGCAGGCGGCGACGATCGCGAGGTCGTGGGGGTCGCGCACCTCGTAGCACTTGATGCCCGGGTTCCACTGGCAGTTCTGGTTGAACTGCCAGATGCCGATGAGCACGTAGGCCGCGAACACCATGACCGAGGCACCGGTCGCGAGGCCGTCGAGGCCGTCGGTGAGGTTCACGCCGTTCGAGGTGCCGGCGACGATGATGTTGGCCCAGATGACGAAGAGGACGACGCCGATGAGCGGTCCGGCGAAGGCCAGGTCGAGGCTCGTGTCGCGCACGAACGAGATGGAGGTCGACGCCGGCGTGCGGAAGGCGTCGTTGGGGAACTGCAGGGCCAGGATCGCGAAGATCACGGCGACGAGGGTCTGCCCGGCCAGCTTCTCGCCCGATCGCAGGCCCAGGCTGCGCTGGTTCCTGATCTTGATGAAGTCGTCGAGGAACCCGACGAAGCCGAGCCCGGTCATGAGGAACAGCACGAGCATGCCGCTCACGGTGGGGCTCTGACGGGTGGCCAGGTGCGCCACCCCGTAGGCGATGAGCGAGCTCAGCACGATGACCGCGCCGCCCATCGTCGGGGTGCCGCGCTTGGTGTGGTGGCTCGTGGGGCCGTCGTCGCGGATGAACTGGCCGTAGCCCTTGCGCACGAGGAACCGGATGAACAGCGGCGTACCGAGGAGCGCGATGACGAGCGACACGACGCCGGCGATGAGCACAGCCCTCACGTCAGCTCCTCCTCGCCCTGCGCCAGTCGGTCACCGAGCAACCGTAGTCCCGCGTCCCGGCTGGACTTGAAGAGCACGACGTCACCGGGGCGCAGCTCCTCGCGCAACAGGGCCTCCGCGGCGTCCGCGTCGGGGACGGCGCGCACGGTGGTGGCAGCACCGTGGCCAACCCCGAGCCGGTCCCGGGCTCCCACTGCCAGGGATGCCGCCGCCTCGCCGACGACGAGCAGCTCACCGACACCGTGGTCGACGACGTCGGCGCCGACCTGCGCGTGCAGGGCCTCGGACTCCGGGCCGAGCTCGAGCATCGTGCCGAGCACCGCCCACGTGCGCCGGCCGCGCCCCATGCGCGCCAGCGCCGTGAGGGCGGCGTGCATCGAGTCGGGGTTGGCGTTGTAGGCGTCGTTGACCAGGGTCACGCCGTCACCCCGCTCGACGACCTCCATCCGCCAGCGGCTCACCGGACGGGCCGCCTCGAGGGCGGCGACCACCGCGTCGAGCGGCATCCCGAGCTCGGTGGCGACGGCGACCACCGAGAGCGAGTTGCCGACGTGGTGGCGGCCCACGAGCCCCAGGCGCACGACGCGGGTCCCGGAGGGCGTGTGGACGGTGAACGAGGCCCGGCCCCCGTCGTCGAGGACGACGTCGGCGGCGCGCACGTGGGCGTCGTCCGCCTCACCGACGAGGGCGACGCGCGCGCTCGTGACGGGGACATGGCGCGCACGGCGGGGTCGTCGGCGTTGAGCACGGCCAGGCCGTCCGGCGGCAGCGCCGCGACGAGCTCGGACTTGGCGGTGGCGATGGCGGCCCGGCTCCCGAACTCCCCGACGTGCGCGGTGCCGACGTTGAGCACGACCCCGATCCGCGGCGGCGCCATCCTCGTGAGGTACTCGACGTGCCCGATGCCCCTGGCCCCCATCTCGACGACGAGGAACCGGGTGTCGGCGACGACCCGGCAGACCGTGAGCGGCACGCCCACCTCGGAGTTGTACGACCCGACCGGGGCGACGGTGGGGCCGGCCGTGGCGAGCACGCTGCCGAGCAGGTCCTTGGTGCTCGTCTTGCCCGACGACCCGGTGATGCCGACGACCTGGAGGTCGGGAAGGCGCCGCACGACCTCGCGGGCCAGGGCGGCGAAGGCGTCCTGGGTGTCGGGCACGACCACGCACGCCACACCGTCGACCGCCCGCGTGACGAGCGCGGCGACGGCTCCTCGAGCCACGGCATCCGGCACGAAGTCGTGGCCGTCGGCCTGCTCCCCGACCCGGGCGACGTAGAGCGAACCTGCGGCCGCCTCACGCGAGTCGGTGACGACGGGGCCGTCGACGACGACGGCGTCCGGGTCGACGCCGTCCGGGACGACGATGTCTCCGCCGACGGCCCGGGCGACCTCGGTGACGGTGAGCGCGATCATCCGAGGGCCCCCGACGCGGCGAGGTCCAGCGCCTGGGCCAGCTCGGCCCGGTCGTCGAAGGGGTGCACGACGCCGCCGATCTCCTGGCCGCTCTCGTGCCCCTTGCCGACGACGGCGACGGTCGCCGCCCCACCTTCTGGCCACACCGCCGCCACGGCGTCGCGGATGGCCTGCCGCCGGTCACCGACCGCGAGCACCCGGATGCCGGTGCGCCCCGCCGCGCGTGCCGTCTCCACGCCGTCGAGCAGGGCGGCGCGGATCGTTGCCGGGTCCTCCGAGCGCGGGTTGTCGTCGGTGACGACGACGACGTCGGCGACCTCGGCGGCGGCCACTCCCATCGCGTGCCGCTTGTCGCGGTCACGGTCTCCCCCTGCGCCGGTGACGACGACCAGGCTGCCGGAGGTGCTCGGGCGCAGCGCCGTCAGGGCCGCTCGGATCGCCTCGGGGGTGTGGGCGTAGTCGACGACGGCGCGCGGCGCACCCTCGGGCCCGACGACGGCCTCCATCCGGCCGGGAACGTGGGGGTCGCTGAGCACGGCCTCGCCGACCGCGTCGGCCTCCTCACCGAGGAGCACCAGGGCGGCCGCGGCCATGGCGGTGTTGGTGACGTTGAAGTCCCCCGGCAACCTCGACCTCAGGTGGAGGTCGACCCCCGGACCGGTCAGCCGGAAGGCGGCCGGGTCTGCCGCATCGACGCTGATCAGCCAGTCGGCAGCCGGCGCCGCCTCGTGCGATCCGGCGTGGACCGTGGCGATCGTCTCGACGGGGATGCCGGCCTCCTGTGCCAGTCGCCGACCCCAGGCGTCGTCGACGCAGACCAGGCCGCGCCGCGCGCGCTGCGGCGTGAACAACGACGCCTTCGCCGCGAAGTAGTCGTCCATCCCGTCGTGGAAGTCGAGGTGGTCCTGGCTGAGGTTGGTGAACAGCACGACGTCGTAGACCACCCCGTCGACCCGGTGCTGGGCCAGGGCGTGGCTCGAGACCTCCATGACGCAGGTGTGCAGCCCCCGCTGCGCCATCACCGCGAGCACCGAGTGCAGCTCCGGGGCCTCGGGGGTGGTGCGGACGCTGTCGAGCCGTTCGTCGCCGATGCGGGTCTCGACCGTGCCGATGAGCCCGGTCCTCACGCCGAGCGCGGTGAGCGCCGAGTGCACGAGGTAGGCGGTCGTCGTCTTGCCGTTGGTGCCGGTGATGCCGAGCATCCGCAGCCCCAGGTGGTCGGTGCCCAGGATCGCCGCCGCCACCTTCCCGAGCACCGCGCGGGGTCGCTCGACGACGAGCAGGGGGAGGTCGACCCCGGCGTCTCGCGTCCGGCGTGCCCCCTCGGGGTCGGTGAGCACGGCGACGGCACCGGCCGCCGCTGCCGCCGCGACGAAGTCGGCGCCGTGGGCGCGAGCACCCGGCAGCGCGGCATACAGGTCCCCCGGCTCGACCGCGCGGGAGTCGAGGGTGACGCCGGTGGCGCAGACGTCCGCGAGGTCACCTGCTGGTGCTGCGAGCAGGTCTGCGAGTGCTCGGATCGAGGTGCTGCGCAGCAGTGTCGGTCGAGGTACGGCCACGTCGCAGCACCCTACCCGGCACTGCGCTTGCGACCGTCGCGCAGCAGCGTCGGGTCGGCCTGCGCCTCCTCCGGGGAGACCTTGATGGTGATCTTGGCGGGCTTCGCGCCGGTCGGCGGGATCTTCAGCTCCTGCAGCGCGTAGGTCGCGACGTCCTTGAACACCGGACCGGCGACGGGACCGCCGAAGAACGGGCTGATCGGCTTGTGCACGATGACGGCGACGACGATCTGCGGGTCGTCGGCCGGTGCGTACCCGATGAAGCTCGCGGTGCGTCCGCTGTACTGCCCGGCAGCGGCGTCGAAGTACTCGGCCGTGCCGGTCTTCCCGGCGACGCGGTAGCCGGGGATCATGGCCTGCTCGGCCGTGCCCTCGTCGCTCACCACCCCCTCGAGCATCTTGCTGACGTCGTTCGCGGTCTGCTCGGACACGACGCGGGTCGACGCCGACTTCGGGGTCGGGGTCACGGTGCCGTCTGCGGCGGTGAGGCTCTCGACCAACCGGGGTGCGACCCGGACCCCGTCGTTGGCGATGGTCTGGAACACCGATGCCGCCTGGATGGCGTTCACCGACAGACCCTGCCCGAAGGCCACCGTCTTGCTCTGGGTGCCGCTCCAGTCCTCGGACTTGGCGAGCAGGCCCTTGGACTCGCCGGGGTAGCCCGTCCCCGAGAGCTTGCCGACGCCGAACGTGCGGAAGTAGGACTCGAGCGTCTTCGAGGTCATCGTCTCGCTCACGAGGACCGTGCCGATGTTGCTGGACTCGGCGAGGGTGCCGGCGACCGTGCGGTACAGGGTGGCGTGGTCGTGGCTGTCCTTGAAGGACGCGTCGTAGCGCTTGAGCCGGTTGGGGATGACGACCGGCGTCGACGGTGTCACCGTGCCCTCCTCGAGCGCGGCGGCGATCGTCATGATCTTCGAGGTCGACCCCGGCTCGAACACGTCGGAGAAGGCGACGTTGCCGAGCTTGGCGCCCTTCTTGCCGACGTCGGTGTTCGGGTTGAACGTGGGGTAGGACGCGACGCTCAGCAGGTTGCCGTTCTTGGCGTCCATGACGACGACGGTGCCCGACTTCCCCCTCACCTCCTTGATCCGCGCTGCCAGGGAGTTCTGGGCGTACCACTGCAGGCTCGAGCTGATGGTGAGGTGGACGTCGTTGCCGTCGACGGCCGGGACGAGCGAGCTCTCCCCCACCGGGATGATCGTGCCGTCGCGGCCCTGCTCGAAGGTCTGCTTGCCGGGCGTTCCCCGCAGGTGGTCCTCGACCATGAGCTCGACGCCGCCGCCGGGCTTGCCGTCGGCCGTGACGTACCCGACCAGGGCCGCCGTGGTCGTGCCCTGGGGGTAGGTGCGCTCGGACCGGGTCTCGCGGCGGTCGCGGTAGATGCCCGGGATGCCGAGGTCGGAGATCTCGTTCCACGTCACCGGGGTGACGTCGCGGCTGAGGATGACGTACCGACTGGTGCCGGTCAGCTGCGGTACCAGCTCGGCGACCGTCGTGCCGAGCAGGGGCGCGAGCTTGGTCGCCGCCTCCTGCACGGCTGACTCGGAGCTCTGCGAGTTGCACGTGTTCTTCTTCGTGCCGAAGGTGCACACGGCCTGCTGGTCGACGACGACGACCTCTCGCACGGCACTGGCGGCCAGCACCGTGCCGTCAGCGGCGAGGATCTGGCCGCGCATGGCCGGGATGATCTGGACGGCGGCGCGCTTGCTCTGGGCCTCCTCGGCGACCGCGTGGGCGTCGAAGCCCTGGATGCGCACGAGCTGGGCGCCGAAGACGCTGAGCACGAACAGGCTCGCCACCGTGAGGAAGCGCATCCGGCGGCGCGGGTTGGCGACCGGGGTGATCTTGGCCGCTGGCGTGCGCCGGGGCGCGCGGCTTGCGACGGGAGACCGGCTTGCGACCCGGCACCGGCTTGCGACCCGGCAGGCCGGGCTTGCGGCGGGGATCCGGCGTGCCACCGGCTCGCCCACGCCCGGGCGGCGGTGGCGTCCTGCGCTGCGTCACGGGCTCTCCGTCGTGGTCGGCGTGGCGTCGCCTGGGTCGTGGTCGGTGCTGTCGGGCTTGGTGCTGTCGTGCTCGGGGCGGTGGTCGTCGGTGCTGTCGGGCTCGGTGCGGTCGTGCTCGGAGCGGTGGTCGTCGGTGCGGTGCTGCTCGAGGGCGTGGCGCTCGCCGCGGGCGTGGCTGCGGGGGTGCTGGCCTTCGGGACACCGACCCTCGTCGGGGGGGCTGCGGTCTCGGTCACCACGCTAAAGGTGCTGTCGGCCTTGGCCTTGTCCGCCACGCCGAGCACGGCACCGTCGGACAGCCGCAGGAAGGCCGGTGTCGCGGCGGGCACCATGCCGAGCTGCGCGGGCCCGCTGGGCCAGCGGTCCGGGCCCGGACACGGCATCCAGCGAGTGGCGCAGGGAGTCCTGGCTGTCGGTGAGCTCGTCGGAGCGGTGCTGCAGGGCGCGCAGCGTGTAGGACCCCTTGGCCATGGCCGTGTTGAGCATGAGCACGGCGACGAACCCCCCGAGGACGAGCATGATGCACAGCGCGGCGAACGCACCGTGGCCGCGGATCTCGGGTGGCGCGACCACCTTGAGCTGGCGGGGAGCCGCGGCGGTGGCGCGGCGCGGGCTGGTGCGCGGTAGCGGCCTGGCCGGTGCGAGCTGGCTCATGCGGTGGCTCCGTTCGAGGGCGTGAGTCGTTCGGCAGCCCGCAGTCGGGCCGAGGCGGATCGGGGGTTGTCCTGCTGTTCCTGCTCGTCGGGCACGTCCGCGCCCCGGGTGAGCAGGCGCAGGTAGGGCGCGAGCTCGGGCAGCTCGACCGGCATTCCGGCCGGGGTGCGGCTGCGGGCGCCCTGCGCGAAGGCCTGCTTGGTGATGCGGTCCTCGAGCGAGTGGTAGGACAGCACCGCGATCCGTCCGCCGGGTGCCAGCACCTCGATGGCGGAGGCGACCGCCCGCTCCCAGACGGCGAGCTCGGCGTTGACCTCGATGCGCAGCGCCTGGAAGGTGCGCTTGGCCGGGTGGCCGCCGCTGCGCTGCGAGGCCGCCGGGATCGCGGCCCGCAGCACCTCGACGAGGCGGGCCGACGTCGTGAACGGCTCCTTCTCGCGCTCGCGCAGCACGGCGGAGGCGATGCGTCCGGCGAAGCGTTCCTCGCCGTAGGTCTTCAGGATGCGGGCCAGGTCGCCGTGGGAGTAGGTGTTGAGCACCTCGGCGGCCGTGATGCCCGTCGACTGGTCCATCCGCATGTCGAGCGGTGCGTCGTGGCGGTAGGCGAAACCGCGCTCCGGCTCGTCGAGCTGGAGCGAGGAGACACCGAGGTCGAACAGGATGCCGTGCGCGACACCGTCAGCGTGCTCGGCGAGCACGTCGGCGATCTCGTCGTAGACGGCGTGCACGCCGACGAAGCGCTCACCGAAGCGCGCCAGTCGCTCACCGGCGAGCGCCAGGGCCTCCTCGTCGCGGTCGACCCCGATGACGCGGACGCTCGGGCAGCGCTCGAGGATCGCCTCGGCGTGGCCCCCCATGCCGAGGGTGCCGTCGACGCAGACGGCGCCATCGGCGGTCAGCGCGGGCTCGAGCAGGTCGACGATGCGGTCGCGCAGCACCGGAACGTGCCGCTGGACGGCATCTCCTGGGCTGCTCATCGTGGTCCTCTACGTCGATGGTGGTGCGGGGTGGTGATCGGTGGTGGTGCTGGTCGACCCGGCTGCTGGTCCCCATCCGATCCGGGCCCGGCACGGGGGAAGTCGTGTCGGGAGCGGGTCGGCTGGAGGCCGGCGGTCGGGTCGCTGCGTGGTGCTGGTCAGAGTCCGGGGACCCCCTCCTCCGTCTCGACCGAGTACGTGGAGTAGGCGGGCATGACCTCGTCGAGGTAGGCGTCCCACCGAGCGGTGTCCCAGACCTCGAGCCGGCTGCCGTTGCCGATCACCGTGCACTCGCGGTCGAGGCCGGCATAGCTGCGCAGCGGTGCCGGGATGGTGACGCGGCCCTGGCGGTCCGGGGTGTCGGAGTGGGCCCGGGCCCGGAAGACGCGAACGATGTCGCGGACGTTCTTCGACGAGCTCGGGGCGGCCGCCATCTGGGCGGAGATGCGGTGGAACTCCGCGGTGGGGAAGACGTAGAGGCAGTTCTCCTGGCCCGTGGTGATGACCAGGCCCTCGGACAGGTCGGCGCGGTAGCGCGCCGGGAGGAACAGGCGCCCCTTCTCGTCGAGCCGGGGTGTGTGGGTACCCAGGAACTCCTGCACTGGCGCCACCTCCTCGACCCTTCGCTGCGCCCCCGGCTGCACCGGTTTCCTCCACATTACTCCACCAGTGCTCCACGCCACACCGAAAACAGGGTCAATCTGCACGTTTGAGGGTATTTCTGCAGTTCACGGTAGGTGGTGCAAAGTGGAGCGAGAACGGACGACGGCGATCCGGACGGCATCCGACGTTCGTCCCCTGACCGCCATCACGCGTGTCGAACCTTCGGCGGAGGCGGAGCCCGGTCGCCCCGGCCCCTCCCGTCACGTCGTGTCGTGGGGCAAGATCGAGGGCACCCGGACCACGCACCGATCGTTGGGTGGACACCGACGACGAAGGGACCACCGTGAGCGAGCTCCACGACCATCGACGAACCGCGCCGGCTGACGACGTGGACACCACCCGTGGCGCCTCCCTCGACACGGTGCTCCAGGTGTCGGCGTCCCTCGCTGCCGCCATGAACTCGGTCATCGAGGGCAAGCAGTCCGTCGTCCGCACCGCGATCACCGTGCTGCTCGCCGAGGGACACCTGCTCATCGAGGACGTCCCCGGCGTCGGCAAGACCCTGCTGGCCAAGACCCTCGCCCGCACCATCGACTGTCGCGTGCGTCGCGTGCAGTTCACGCCCGACCTGCTGCCGAGCGACATCACCGGCGTCTCGGTCTTCAACCAGGACGTGCGCGACTTCGAGTTCCGGCCCGGCGCGATCTTCGCCAACGTCGTCGTCGGCGACGAGATCAACCGCGCCTCACCCAAGACCCAGAGCGCGTTGCTGGAGTCCATGGAGGAGGCCCAGGTCACCGTCGACGGCACGACGTACGCGCTCCCGCGCCCGTTCATCGTCATGGCCACGCAGAACCCCATCGAGATGGAGGGGACCTACCCGCTGCCCGAGGCCCAGCGCGACCGCTTCATGGCGCGCATCTCCATGGGGTACCCCTCGGCCCGGGCCGAGCTCGACATGCTCGACCTGCACGGCGGGGTCTCCCCACTCGACTCGCTGCAGCCCGTCACCGATGCAGCCACCGTGTCCGCGATGGTGCGGGCCGTGCGCGAGGTGCACGCCTCACCCTCGGTGCGCCAGTACCTCGTCGACCTCACCCACGCCACGCGCTCGAGCAGTGCGCTGCGCCTCGGGGCCTCCCCCCGCGCGACGATCCACCTCCTGCGGGCCTCACGGGCGCACGCGGCGCTGGCCGGGCGCGACCACGTCCTGCCCGACGACGTCCAGCAGGTGGCCGTTGCCGTGCTGGCCCACCGGCTCATCCCGACGGGCGAGACCCAGATGGCCCACCGGAGCACCGCCGACGTCGTGAGCGACCTGCTCCAGCGCGTCCGGGTGCCGTCCCCGACGCGCTGAGGCACGCGTGCACGCCGTCCGTCGATCCCTGACCACCCGAGGCGCATCCTTCGTCGGGTCGGCCATCGTGCTGCTCGCGGCCGGCATCCTCCTCGGCCAGCCCGACGTGACGCGCATCGGGGTGCTGCTCCTGGCCCTGACCGCGATGGCCCTGCTCCTGGTGCGGCGGCACGGGCTGCGGCTGCAGGTCGTGCGCACCGCCGTGCCGGCTCGCATCGCCATCGACGAGCGCGCCGTGGTGACGGTGCGGGTCCGCAACGGGGAGGCCACGGCATCCCCCGTCGTGATGGCCGAGGAGTCCATCGACTACGCCCTCGGCGACCGCCCCCGCTTCGTCCTGCCCTCGCTGCGCCCGGGCGAGACGCAGGAGGTGCAGTACACGGTGCGCTCACACAGCCGAGGGGTGCACCGCATCGGGCCACTCGGCATCCGGGTGCGTGACCCGTTCGGCCTCACGCTGCGCAGCGCCGCCGTCAGTGGCGACGCCGAGATCGTCGTGCTCCCCCGCGTCCTCCCGTTGCCCGGTGCGCGCTCGCTCGGCAGCGGGATCGGCTCCGAGGGGTCGGTGCCGCACATGGTCGCCCTGCACGGTGAGGACGACCAGACCGTGCGCGAGTACCGCGACGGCGACGACCTGCGCCGCATCCACTGGCCCGCGACCGCTCGCACCGGCGAGCTCATGGTGCGTCAGGAGGACCGACCCGCCAAGCGCCGCGCCGTCGTCATCCTCGACTCGCGCAGCGGCGGGCACGGGGGCACGGGACGCAGCAGCTCGCTCGAGTGGTGCGTCACCATGGCGGCGTCCGTCACCGCGCACGTCGTCGACGCCGGGTATGCCGTGCACCTCGTGACCGCGGATGCCGCCTCCGACACCGGGATCCACCACGACGACTCCCACGAGGAGGGCCTCGAGACGCTCGCCCGGGTGACCCTCCGGTCGGACGACAGCCTGCGCGCGGTCCTGCACGCCGCGAGCGTGCTGACCTCCCAGGGGGGTCTCGTCGTCTACATCGGGGGCCCGCTCGACGACACGGACGCCCGCACGCTCGCGGCCCTGAGGCAGCCCGGTTCCACCGGCGCGGCGATGGTCGTCGACCCGGACGCGTTCACCGGTCGCGGGCGCCGCGGTGGTGGCGAGGGCACGGCCCTGGCGGAGTCGTGCGTCGCCGGTCTGCGCTCCTCGGGCTGGCTGGCCACCGTCGTCGACGCGCAGACCGCACCTCCGCTCGCGTGGGCCGCGGTCGTCGGCGCCCATCCCGTGGGGGCCCGGTGAACCGGACCCGGCCGATCGAGGCCCTCCTGGCGGCACTGGCGACCATCGCGGTGACGTTTCCGGTGACGACCCTGTTCGCTCCGGACACGTGGTTCCGCCCGAGCGTGATCCTCGTGCTCGTCGTCGCGCTCGCCGGGATGGGACTGCGCCGGGTGACCTCGCAACGGCCGCTCGTCGTGCTCGGACAGGCCACCGCCCTCGTGTACGTCGCGTCGCTGCTGCACGGCCGCGGGCACCTCTGGGCCGACCTCGTCCCGACCCCCGAGACCGGGCAGGCGTTCGGCATCCTGCTCACCCAGGCGCAGGAGACGGTGACGATCTCGTCGGCGCCGGCCCCGTCCAACCGCGGCACGATCCTCGCGATCAGCCTGCTCGTCGGCCTCACCGCGCTGGCGGTCGACGCGATCGGGGTGACGTACCGCAGCCCCGCACTGGCCGGCATCCCCCTGTTGTCCGCCTTCCTCGGTTCGGCCACCAACTCCGGTGACGGGTTGGCGGCCTGGTATGCCGTCCCCGCCGCGCTGTGCTGGCTCGCCCTCATGGGCCGGCAGTCCGTTGGCTCGTTGCGCGCGTGGGGCACGTCGGCCCCGGGCACGTCCGGGCGCACCGGCCCCGATCCGGCCACGGCCTTCGCGACGACCGGCCGCATCGTCGGGGTGGCCGCCCTCGCTGCTGCCGTCGTCGTGCCGGCCCTGGTGCCCCACCTGCCGACGACCTTCATCGCCGACGGCCTCGGGCAGAGCAGCAACTCCCGAGGCGGCGGCCCCGGCTCCAGCGTGCAGCTGTCGTCGACGGTGGACATCGCCCGAGACCTCGAGAGCCGTTCCGACGCGCCGGTGCTGCGCTACCGCACCAGCTCCGAGGACCTGCAGCCGCTGCGCGTCGGGGTCCTCGACAACTACCGAAGAGGTCAGTGGCAGGCGAGGCAGGAGTTCTCCTACGTGCCGATCGACGGTCAGATCCCGGCGCCGCTCGCCGGACCCGAGGTGCCTCGACGCGTCGAGCGCCTCGAGGTCACGGACAACGCGGTCGCGGGTGCCCCAGGTCGCGCTGCCGGCGGGCACCGTCGAGACGTCCTTCGCCGACGGCACGTGGAACGTCACGGTGGGTGGGGTCGTGCAGCTCACCGCACCCAGCGGCTCCTACTCGGCCGAGTACGTCGAGCTCGACCCGGAAGCCGAGCAGTTCGCCACCGAGGCCGATCCGGACCTGCTCGGCGTCGACCGATCCACCCTCGAGGTCGACCGCCGTTCCGCGGACGAGGTGCAGGCGCTGCTCGCCGAGCTGACCGATGACGGCGACTCCGCCCTCGACGTGGCCCGGACGGTGCAGGCCTACCTGCGCAGTACGGAGTTCACCTACTCCCTCGACCTCGCCGAGGACGACGGCACGCTCCCCTCGGACCCGCTGTCACGGTTCCTGGAGACCAGGCGGGGCTACTGCGTGCAGTTCAGCACCGCGATGATCATGTTGTCGCGCGCGGCCGGCATCCCCGCCCGGATGGCCGTGGGGTTCCTGCCGGGGGTGCCCGACGGGGACGAGCGCGTCGTGCGGGTCAGCGACGCCCACGCGTGGCCCGAGCTGTACTTCCCGCAGCTGGGCTGGGTGCGCTTCGAGCCCACGCCGGCGACGCAGAGCAGCTGCCGCCCCTGACTACAGCCTCGCGCCCACCGACCCCGCGGCGACCGCGAGCCCCACGCCGAGCGCGACGACGCCCTCCTCGAGCGCAGCCCCGTCCACCGCCCCCACCCGCGACCTCACCGACGCCGGGGGCATGGGTGCCGCTGACACCGGCGGATTCTCGATCGTGCGCTTCGTCTCCGACAACGCCCTCACCCTGCTCGCCGTCCTGCTCGCCGTGCTGGCCGTGTCGGCCGTGCCCTTCGGTGCCTGGCTCGCGCGGCGGCGCTCGGCGCGTGCCGCTCGGGACGACGCGGACCGGGTCGAGGCCCAGTGGCAGTCGCTGCTGCTCCGGCTGCAGGACATCGGCTACGTCCCGCCCGACGGGACCACGCCACGGCAGGCGTCACGCCAGATCGGGCACGCGGCCTACCTGACCCCGGACGAGAACGAGGCCCTCGGTCGCGTCGTGGCCACGGTCGAGCTGGCGCGGTACGCCCGTCCGGGCACCGACCTGCACGACGTCAGCGACGATGCCCAGGCCGTGTGGCGCGGGGCCCTGTCCCGGCGGCGGCGGCTGGACCGGGCGCGGGCGCTGCTGCTGCCTGCTGAGGGCCGTGGCCTGTGGCGCAGCGTCCTGCGCGGCATGACGCCCACCCGGAGGCGCACCGACCCACCTCAGGATGAGCCGTGACCGGAACCCCGAGGCCGGCTCACGTCGTGGCAGTGACGGGACGGTCGAGCGGCTTGTCCATCGTGACCTTGGTCGTCTGGTAGCCCAGCGACTCGTAGAGCCGACGAGCGCGCGTGTTGAAGCCGAACACACTGAGGCCGAGGCTGCGGGCACCGTGGGCCGCCGCGTACTCCTCAGCCAGGTGCATCGTCATCCGCCCCAGGCCCTGCCCCCGACGGGCCTCGTCGACCAGGACGTCCCACACCCACCACGCGCCGGCGTCGGCTTCGGTGGCTGGCCCGATCCAGAGGTAGCCCACCGCCTGGCTCCCATCGAGGACGGTGAGCACCGCGTGGCCGGGGGCAGGTCGGCCGGCCGGGAACGACTGCGCCATCCCCTCATCGGCGATGCGCTGCGCGTCAGCGGCAGACCGCCCGACCTGCACGAGGTCGCGGGCGTACTCATCGGCGCTGCGCTGGATCCAGGCAGGCATGAGCTCGGGCGGTACCGGGCGGAGCGACAGGGTCATCCCCGTCACGGTACGCCGAGTGCGTGGTGGGCTGCTGGCCTGCTGGTCGTCACGGTGGTGGCGGAGATGCTGGCCCGCGTCGGAGACATATCTGCGCCACGACAGAACTTCTCCGCCGTCACAGGGACGGCGGAGAAGTTCAGCAACCCCGCTGGGCTACGCGCTGCCGGGTCAGCTGATCTCGACCTCGATGTCGACGGGTACCCCGTTGGTGAGCACGTCGTAGACGGCCGACCGCTGGCGGGACTGCTCGACGATGCCGCGCAGCACCTCCTCCGGGGCGTCTCCCTTGACGACGAACCGCACGCCCACCTGCTGGTAGCCGTTGCGGACCGGCTGCAGGCCGAGGATGCCGTTGAGGTCGATGTCGCCGGTCACCGTGGACCGGACCTCGGTGAGCGTCACGCCGCGGGCTGCGGCGATGTTGGCCAGACCCGCGGTGAGGCAGGCCGCGAGGGCGTGCAGGACGAACTCGACCGGGGTCGGGCCGTTGTCCCGCCCGACGAGCACGGCCGGGTGGTCGGCGTCGAAGGTGAACTCGCGCTCGTGCGAACGCTCCTCGCCCACACCGAAGAAGTCGGAGATCGTCGACCGGCTGTGCGTGCCCTGCTGCCACTCGTTGTGGGCGCGGAACTGGAACTGCGCGGCGGCCGGCATCTGCTTGACGGCGTCCAGCGTGGCGAAGAGCGTCGCGGTGTCGACGCCGTTGCGAGAGGTGGCGCTGCGGTGGGTGTCACTGCGGTGGGTGGTGTTGGTGGTCATGGTGAGACGTGCCTTCCGGTGGGGTGGTGCCTTGGTGTGGATGCCGGAAGTTCCGGCAGGTCCTCTGGTGAGGTCTGTGGTCACGCGACGGCTGCGCCGACGGGTGAGGGCCGCGCGGCGAGCTCGCCGGCCTGGTCGTCGATGGCAACGGCCAGCAGCCGCTGGAGCTCGACGAAGCGCTCGGCACCGGGGAACGTGGCCAGCTCACAGGTGAGGTCGAAGATCGGGCGCGCCATGCGGTCGCGGTCCCGTGCGTATGCCGTGAGCGCGGCGGTCTCGCTGAGGGGGTGACGCAGCGCGGCGTCCAGGGCGGCCGCGAGCAGCTCGGCATCCCGGAAGGCATCGCTGATCCCGTGGCCGGTGATCGCGTCGCGGTGGTACCCGGCATCCCCGACGAGCGACCAGCCGGGGCCGGCGGCCTGGCGTACGTGGTTCGGCATGCGCAGCATCCCCCGCACCGGGGAGGTCTGCTCGGTGTGGTGGACCCGGTCGCCGAAGGCGGGGGTCAGCTCGGCGAGCAGGCCGGCGAGCACGGCATCCCGGCGACCGCCTCGCTGGTGCCTGCGGGCGACGTCCTCGGGCGTGCAGATCCACACGCAGGCCTCGCCCCCGTGGGTCGGGAAGGCTCCGGCCAGGGCGCCTGCACCGACGTGGTACTCGATGCTCGACCAGTCCCCGGCGAAGTACGCGTACAGGGCGGCACCCGAGGTCGGCCGCTCGAGGGTCAACGGCGCTTGGACGGCGCGTGCGACGCGGGAGCCGAGCCCGTCGGCACCGACGACGTGGCGGGCGTGGACCCGGATGCCGCCGCGAGCGTCATGCGCGCGGAGGCCGACGACCCTGCCTCCGGCATCCTTCATCACTCCGTCGACGCTCACCCCCGCCGCGAGCCGTGCCCCTGAGCGACGGGCGGCGTCCTGGAGGATGCCGTCGAGGACGATGCGCCGCGGCGCGAGGAGGTGGTCGACGCCGTGCCGGTCCTTGATCGTGCGCGAGACGACGTCGTCACCGGTGTCGATCTCGACGGTCGTGACCCGCGGTGCCCCGGAGTCGTGCAGCGGTCGCAGCAGCCCCCACCGGTTCAGCTGCACCATGCCGGTGCGGGCGATGACGTGGGTCGACACGGTGTCGCTCGGGAAGCTCGCGCGGTCGACGACGAGCACGTCGTGTCCGGCGTCGGCCAACAGCATCGCGGTGGCGGCTCCCGCGCAGCGGGCACCGACGACGACGACGTCGGCTCGCCAGGTGCGGTCGGCGCCGGCCTGGCCCGGGGCGGTGTCGTTCACGGTTGTCTCCTCATCGGTGGCGATGGGACAACCGTCGTCGGCTAGGGCGCGGGGTTCTTGGAGACCGTGTGGCCCAAACGTGGACTTCGCGTGGACTCGTCGGACTGGCCCTCGGCGAGGAAGGCGTGGATCTCCTCGAGGAGGTGAGCCCACGCGGGCTCGTCGGGCCGCAGCAGGTGGTTCTGCGTGTCCAGTGGCACCAGCCGACTGCCCTTGATGAGCGCGGCCAGTGAGACCCCCTGCTCGAAGGGGATCCGCATGTCCTCGCGACCGTGCAGGATCAGCGTCGGTAGGTCAAGGGCGGAGGCGGCCTGCGTGACGTCCATGTCGAGGCAGGCGTCGAACAGCCGCAGGGCGTTCTCGGCCGAGGTGGTGCGCCGCATGAGCTCGGCGAAGTCGCTCCAGAGCTGGGGGTCGGCATCCGGCATGAACACCGAGGAGAAGTACAGCCGGAACGAGTGCTCGTCCCGGCCCCAGCCGAGCCGGATGAGCTCGCGCTGCATCTCGAACTCGCGGTGGTGCTGCGGGGTGAACGAGCGCGCCCGCCGTCCCTTCACGAACGCGCCCACGAGGATGAGCCGGCTGACCCGCTCCGGATGGCGATGCGCGTACTCGATGGCCACGGGGCCCGCCCTGGGAGAGCCCCATCAGGGGGAACCGCTCGAGCCCCAGGTCGTCGACCACCGACTCGAGGTCGTGCACGAACGACTCGAGGGAGACGTCGTACGGGTCGTGGTCCGACAGGCCGCATCCCCGTTCGTCGTACCGCACGAGGGTGTGCCCCCGGGAGAGCCCTTCCATCCAGTGCTGCCACACCGGGCTCGCCCACTCGTGGTCGAGGTGGGTGATCCAGTGCGCTGCCCGGACCAGCGGCGGGCCCGAGCCCACGGTCGCGTAGGCCAGCCGTTCCCCGTCCGAGGTCCTGCAGAAGCGGATCCGCTGTTCCAGCCGTTGCGACGGAGGATCAGATCGCTGCCGGTCCTGCGACCCTTCCGGGTCGTCCAGCTCCTCGATCGGGGCGACCCAGCGGTAGCCCCGCCCGTGGACGGTCTTGATGATGCTCTGCGTGATGCCGTCGTCACCCACCGCGCGACGCGCCGCCTTGATGCGGCTCGTCAGTGTCGACTCGCTGACGAAGCGGTCCCCCCAGACGGTGTCCAGCAGCTCGGTCTTGGGAACGACCCGCGAGCGGTTGACGATGAGGTGGCTGAGCACGTCGAAGACCTGCGGCTGGACGTGTTGTGGTTCCCCGCCCCGCTCGAGGATGAAGCGGGCGGTGTCGAGGACGGCATCCCCGAAAGAGAACCGCATGAGCCGAGTGTGACAGGGATGACCCGTGGTGGACAGGCAGCGGCGGTGGCTCCGAGGAGGCCTACCGGTCAGTCGAGGTAGTCGCGCAGGGCCTGGCTGCGGCTGGGGTGGCGCAGCTTGCTCATCGTCTTGGACTCGATCTGGCGGATCCGCTCGCGGGTCACGCCGTAGACCTTGCCGATCTCGTCGAGCGTCTTGGGCTGGCCGTCGGTGAGCCCGAAACGCATCGACACCACCCCGGCCTCGCGCTCGGAGAGCGTGTCGAGCACCGAGTGCAGCTGCTCCTGCAGGAGCGTGAAGCTCACGGCGTCCGCCGGGACGACCGCCTCGGAGTCCTCGATCAGGTCACCGAACTCGCTGTCGCCGTCCTCGCCGAGCGGGGTGTGCAGCGAGATCGGCTCCCGCCCGTACTTCTGGACCTCGACGACCTTCTCGGGCGTCATGTCGAGCTCCTTGGCGAGCTCCTCCGGGGTGGGCTCGCGGCCCAGGTCCTGGAGCATCTGGCGCTGCACGCGGGCGAGCTTGTTGATGACCTCGACCATGTGCACCGGGATGCGGATGGTGCGGGCCTGGTCGGCCATCGCGCGGGTGATGGCCTGGCGGATCCACCACGTCGCATAGGTGGAGAACTTGTAGCCCTTGGTGTAGTCGAACTTCTCGACCGCACGGATGAGGCCGAGGTTGCCCTCCTGGATCAGGTCGAGGAAGAGCATCCCGCGACCGGTGTAGCGCTTGGCCAGCGAGACCACGAGGCGCAGGTTGGCCTCGAGCAGGTGGTTCTTGGCCTTCTTGCCGTCCTGGGCGATCCACCACAGCTCGCGCTTGAGCTTCATGTCGATCTTCTCGCCCGAGTTCAGCTTCTCCTCGGCGAACAGGCCGGCCTCGATGCGCTTGGCGAGCTCGACCTCCTGCTCGGCGTTGAGGAGGGCGACCTTGCCGATCTGCTTGAGGTAGTCCTTGACCGGGTCGGCGGTGGCGCCGGCGGTGACGACCTGCTGGACCGGTGCGTCGTCCTCGTCGTCATCGCGCAGGACGAACCCGCTCGTCTCGGTCTCGGGCTCGGCCGGCTTCTTGGTCTCGCCGTCCTCGTCGTCGTCGTCGACGTCTTCGGCCTCAGTGGCGGCGGCCTCGGTCTCGGCGGCAGCGGCCTTCGCGGCGGCGCTCCGACGAGGCACGGTGGTCTTGGCCGGCGTGGCCGCTCCCCCGGCAGCAGCCGAGGCAGCCTTGCGGGTCGTCGTCGCCCGCGCAGCGCGCGGCGCGGCCGTCTTGGCCGCAGCCGTCTTGCTGGCGGCGGTCTTGCTCGCGGCTGCCTTCGTCGCGGCCGCCTTGGCCGGAGCAGCCTTCGTCGCAGCCGCCTTGGCCGGAGCAGCCTTCGTCGCAGCCGCCTTGGCCGGAGCAGCCTTCGTCGCAGCCGCCTTGGCCGGAGCAGCCTTGGTCGCCGCGGCCTTGGTCGCTGCCGTCTTGGTCGTCGCGGCTGCACCGTTGCTGGCGGCGGTCTTGCTCGCCGCTGCCTTGGCCGGAGCGGCCTTCGTCGCGGCGGTCTTGGCCGTTGCCGTCTTGGCCGCAGCAGCCTTGGTCGCCGGCTTCTTCGCAGCCGCAGGGGCCTTCGTCGACGCCGAGGCAGCAGCCTTCTTCGTGGTGTGGGTCGTGGCCGCAGCCACGCCGATCGTGGACTGGTCCATGACGACCTCGATGCCGTGCTGTCCGAGGGCGCTCAGGACGACGCGTCCCCGCTTGGGCTTGACCTCGGCGGCCTGCATGGCGTGTGCGACCTGCTCACCGGTCACCGAACCAGCGGCTGTCCCGATGCGGACGAGGGCCTGAAGCGCCTCGTGGGAGAACTCCGGAGGGAGAGCGCCGAGCTCGGAGGATTTCATGGACACAGGCGACACCAACAACCTTTCGTCGCGGAAGACCGGTGTCCGGGCGCGCAGAGCAACGCCGGGGCCGGCTTGGGGGGAGGTCCTGTGCGACACCGTTTCGTCCGACCGTGGGGGGCTGGGCCGGGGCGTGACCAGGTGCGCTCTCACATTATAAAACGCAAGAGCCGATTCCGGCACATCGCACCACCGCGGCGCGCCCTCCAACGGCGTGGGACACCGAGCTAGCCGGGGGCCTGACCGGCGGTCAGCCCTTGACGGCGAGGACGGCGCAGGGAGCGTCGAGGAGGATGCGCTGGGCGTTCGAGCCGAGGATCAGCTTCCCGACAGGGGTGCGACGGCGCAGCCCGATGACGATGAGGTCGGCATCGGTGTCGTTGGCGACCGCGATGAGGTCCTCGGCAGGCTCGTTCCCGCGCACGAGCTGGCGGACCTCGAGTTCGAGGCCATAGCCGCTCAGCTCGTCAGTGACCCGCTGCAGCTCGGCCTCGGCGGCCTGGCTCGTGTCGTCGTCGAAGTCGCGACCGCCGCGGTTGGAGTTGATGACGATGAGCTTGGACCGGCGCAACCTCGCCTCCTCGACCGCTCGGGCGAGGGCCGCTCGCCCTTCCTTGGTCGGAACGAACCCGACGACGATGGTCACGATGTCCTCCTGTGGTGCTGACGGCATTGTCTTCACCGGCGACGTTACCGCAGTCGTTGAGCCCTCAGGCAGTGCCCAGCGCACGAGAGATGACCGCGCCCACCTGGTCGGTCTCGATGAGGAAGCCGTCGTGGCCGTGGCGCGACTCGATGACCGACAGCTCGGTGCCGACGCGTGCCGCCGCGATCTCCTCGGACAACCGCAGCGGGTACAGGCGGTCGGTCGTGACCCCGGCCACGTGCAGCTCACCCGGGAACGCGGCGAGCGCACTGGCGACACCGCCTCGACCCCGCCCGACATCGTGGCTGTTCATCGCCTCGGTGAGCACGACGTAGCTGTTGGGGTCGAACCGCCGGGACAACTTGGTCGCGTGGTGGTCGAGGTAGCTCTCGATGTCGTAGCGCCCACCACCTCCGAGCGGGTCCTCCCCCGCCCTCGGCGACCGCCCGAAACGTTCGTCGAGCTCGCCCTCGTGCCGATAGGTGGTGTGCGCGATCCGTCGCGCGATCCCCATCCCGGTGACCGGCCACTCGTCGGCGTCGTAGTAGTCGCCGCCCCGGTAGGCGGGATCGGACCGGATGGCGAGCAGCTGCGGCAGGCACCACGCCACCTGGTCGGCCGTCGCGTACGCGGTCGAGGCGAGGACGAGGGTGCGCTCGACGCGGTGCGTGTGACCTGTGGCCCACTCCAGCGCCCGCATCCCGCCCATCGACCCGCCGAGCACGCCGTGCCACCGCTCGATGCCGAGCGCATCGGCCAGGGCCGCCTCCGCGGCCACCTGGTCGCGGATGGTGATGAACGGGAACCGGCCTCCCCACGCTCGCCCGTCCGGATCGGGGGATGCCGGGCCGGTCGTGCCCTGGCACCCACCCAGGACATTGCTCGCGACGACGAAGAGGTGGTCGGTGTCGAGCGGGGCACCGGGGCCGATGAGGCTGGGCCACCAGCCGGGTGAGGCGTGGCCCGGACCGGCATCCCCGACGACGTGGCTGTCGCCGGTCAGGGCATGCTCGACGAGGACGGCGTTGTCACCGGACGGCGAGAGCGTCCCCCACGTCTCGTAGGCGACGGTGACGTCGGACAGCACCCCACCGCGCTCGAGGTGCAGGTCCCCGACGGCCGCGAACCGTCGGTTGCCCACCGGGTCGCCGGGGCGCCAGACCGCCGAGGTGGACCTCGTGGGGGTGGCCGTCATCACAGGTGCTCCTCGGACATCGCGCTTGCCGCACCGGTCGGGGCACGGCCAGGTCATCACCCGGGGCACCCCACCGCGAGGAGGGTTGCCGCCCAGCAAACCGGGGTTTGGCACTGGGACTCATGACCGGCATCCATGGTAAACCGGCGGCGCGGGCTGCGGCTTCCCCCGTCCGAGTGACGGTCAGCCCGCGCGACCCAACCGTTGCGCCCCTCCCGGGGAGTCAGCGTCCCGCTCGGGCAGCGGAAACCGGATGCCGTTGTCGATGAGCCGCTCGAGCAGCTTGGCGAGCCGGTAGTCGGGCACGAGTCGCAGTGCCCGCTCGACGGCCGCGCGTGCGACGGTGCCGTCGCCACCGGCCCAGGCCACGTGCGCCACCACCGTGCACACCGCGGCGGCCTCGCCCGGGGCCTCGTCCGGCATGCACCGGCACAGTGCCAGGAGGCGTTGGAGCACCTCGTCGCGGCCCGTGGGCTCCACCGACTCGAACCCCATCCCGCCCCACGTGGGCAGCGACGACTCCAGCAGACGGACCACGGGCGCGTCGAGGTCCTCGACGGGCAGGACGCCGGGCGCCAACCACGCGATGAGCGCGTCGCGCCAGGCGATGTCCCGCAGGCCGAGCGCGAGGTCGGCAAGCAGGGACTGCGGTCGCGGGCACGCCCCAACGCGGCCGAGACCCGGCGTCGTCGGTGCGCGGTCGGCGGAGCACCTCGGCCCAGGCAGCTACGGAGCGGCGGCGGAGGCGACGACCCGGCATCCGGTCTCGCTGCACGATCGCGGCCGCGACCCCCCGGCTCACGACCGGATCGGGCTCGACGAGTCCGTCGACGGCGTCACGCGAGCCCAGCGGTGAGCGTCCTCGCGCGACGAACTCGGCGACCCCGGGCACGTCGGCCGGCTCGGGCAGCACCACCCCCTCGGGTGGGCAACAGGCCTTGGAGCAGCGCGGCGAGAAGCGCCGGCCGTCACGCACCACCGTGACGTCGAGCACCTCGACCCCGGCCCGCTCGAGGTGCTCGGCGACGCGGAGCACCGTGGAGCGGGCGGCATCGGGTTCGTCCTCGAAGCCGACGACGATGACCGAGCTCGCGCCGTCACGCACGAGCGGGCCGACGAGCCCGGAGGCCACGGCGTCCTCGTGCCCCGGAGGCGGGAGGTCGGCCCGGGCCACGAGCCCGAGCAGACGGCCGCGGATGGAGACCGCCACGACGCTGTCGCGTGGGTGGTAGCCCAGGTGGTACGGCAGGACCGTGACGATGTCGTCCGGCCCGCGAAGGGTGATGTCTGCTGTCATGCGGACACGCTCCCCCGACAGTCGGGGGACGCCGAATCGAGCACGTTCAGACCTGTGGACAAGCGCCCATCAGGCAGGGACGTCGCCCGGGTGTGGACGACCGCCCCCGCAACGACGCGGGCGCGTCAGGGGACGACGTTCCCGCGCACCGTGTCGAACCGGGTGTCGAGCGGCGTGTCCGACGGCGCGGAGTACCCCGGCGTCGCGGCGTACGCAGGGGCGACCTGGGCGAGCTCCCATGCGAGGAACGCCTCGGTCTCCTCGACGAACTGGGTGGCCAGCCAGCTCATCACCAGCGCGTCGTCGGCGAGGCCGGCCAGGAAGACGAACTCGGGGATGAGGTCGATCGGCGACACGATGTAGGCCACCGCTGCCGCCATCAGGGCCAGCCGCCCCTTGGTGATGCCCGTGTACTCGCCCGTGACCGCGGCCCGTACGAGGCGGGGCATGGCGCCGGCGCGCTCACCGAGCGACGGGCCGCCCGGACGCACGGCAAGGCGAATGGCGTGGTAGACGGCCGCGACGGCCGCGAAGCGCTTGGGTGATGCCATGGGATCCTCCTGGGGCGAAACCGGTCACTCGTGGGCCTGGGTGCGTCACGCGTGCCGATGTGCTCAACGATTGACGCACGGCGTGCGATTCCCGTTCCCGCGTCGGGCGTGACGTACGCCTCGCGCTACCGGTCGAGGGCGGGTCGTTCCGACGGGGCCGCCACGGCCGGCGCCACCCTCGGGAACTGGTCCTTGGCGTGCTTCGCGAAGCGGCTCAGCATGTACGCGTCCAGGCCACCACCGATGGCGCCGCCGATGACGGGCACCAGTCGGCCGAGACGTGCGAAGGACTTGGTGCCGACCTGTGCGAGCAGCCGGAACCCGATGCCCTTCTGCACGACCATGAGGACCGGCCCGGGCAGACGCTGCACCGCGAGGTGGGACAGCGTGCCGCCCGGCACGACGACGTTGGCCTTGCGCAGCAGGTCATCGGCATCGGCCCCGACCAGCGTGAGCAGCACTGCCGTGCGGATCTGCTCGGAGGTGAGGTCGTACCCGCGCACCTTGGCGATGGAGGCCGTCATCCGGGTCGCGAGCAGGTAGAAGGCCAGCAGGTTGACGGGCAGGGCCACCGGCATGGTGACGAACCCGCCGAGGCTCGTGACGAAACCGGACGCGGCGCCCTTGGTCACGTGGCTGCGCACGATCGCGGCCACCGCCGCCTCGACGTCACCGTCGTGGGCCCGCAGCGCCTCGTCGGCCTCGTAGGCGGCCGAGTCGAACCAGCCCTTGCCGTCGACGCCGAGGTCGAGGATGTTCTGCACCATCTTGGTCGACTGCCGGCCGAGCACCCCCTCGTCGGCCCCACCCGCCTGGGCCTGCTCGAGGGCGCTCTTGACGTCCTTGACCGCGTCGCTCGTGCGTCCCCCATCGATGCCGGGAAATGCCACGTCGTCCTCCTGGAGCCTGGCCGGCGCGGCCCGTGCGGCACGCTGGCGTCAACTCGTCATCCTGCCACGCCGATGCTCCCCTCCGGCCGCCACTGACGCACCCTCCGCCTACGCTGCAGCGATGATCCCCGGAGCCGTCGCGGCGCTCGCCGTGACCCCTCACGGCTCCGGGCCGCGGCATGCCGCGCTGCTCTTCGAGGGCCGGTGCCAGGTGGTGGCCCTGGATCAGGCTCCGGATGCCGTCCGCGCCCTCGAGGCGCGCGCCTCACCTCGCTGGGTCTGGTGGGCGGCGTCGGATGCCGCGGCCCCCCTGGTCGAGGCGGACCTCACCCTCGCTCGGGCCTGGGACGTGGCCGAGGCGCACCGGCTGCTGCACGGCGGGTGGAGCGCGACCGCCGGCCAGTGCTGGGCGGCCGCGCACGGCATCCCCGTCGACGCGGTGCCGGCCCCACCCACCGGTGACCTGTTCGAGTTCGCGGCCGACCGCGAGGCCCTCGCCGCCGACACCCTCGTCGACGGTGACGGGCACCTGCGCGGCGACCACGAGAGCTGGCGGCAGCGACCCGCACCACCTGCAGGCGTGGGCGCAGGCGGCGCTGGACACGGCGCACCTGCAGCACGACACGGCGGCCGCGACGTCGGTGCGCCTGCCGGCCACGGTGTACTCGGAGTCGGCGGCGGCACTGCTCTGCCTCGAGCTGCAGCGTGACGGGCTGCCCATCGACCGCGAACGCATCGAGCACCTCATCACGGGGGCTGCGGGGCCACGGCCGGCCACGGACGCCGACGAGGCGGCATCCCGGCGGGTGCGTGACGCACTCGTGCTGCGGCACGCGCCGGGGCGCGAGTCCACGGACCTGCGGAACCCGGCGCAGGTGCGCGAGCTGCTCGCGGCCGTCGGCGTCGACGTGCCGAACACGCGCAAGTGGGTGCTCGAGCCGTATCGGGCGGTGCACCCGCTCGTCGACGCCCTGCTCACGTGGCGGCGCGACGAGCGGATCGCCACGACCTACGGCTACCGCTGGCTCGACGCGCACGTCGGTGCCGACGACCGCCTGCGCGGACGGTGGACGGCCTGCGACGGCGCCGCCGGGCGGATGACCGCCGAGAACGGGCTGCACAACCTGCCTGCGGCGCTGCGACCCGGCGTCGCGGCGCACCCCGGGCACGTCTTCGTGCGGGCCGACCTCGGGCAGATCGAGCCCCGGGTGCTCGCGGTGGTGAGCGGGGATGCCGTGTTCGCGGCCGCCACGCAGGCCGACGACCTCTACGCGCCGGTGGCCGCGCGGCTCGGGGTGGAGCGTCCGGTGGCCAAGATCGCCGTGCTGGCGGCGATGTACGGCCAGCGCAGCGGGGCCGCGGGTGAGGCGCTCAAGGGGCTGGAGCGGGCCTACCCCGTGGCGATGGGGCTGCTCGACCGGGCCTACGCCTCGGGGGTGCGGGGTGCGCCGCTGCGCACGTACGGGGGGCGGCTCATCCCGACGGCCAGCGTGCTGGCGGGTGCGGGTGTCGGGGTGGACCCGGCGCTCGACGCCGCCCGCGGGCGGTTCGCGCGCAACGCGATCATCCAGGGTGCGGCGGCCGAGCTGTTCAAGGCGTGGGCCGCCACGGTGCGGGCGACGACACGAGACCTCGGGGCGCAGGTCGTGCTGTGCCTGCACGACGAGCTGCTGGTGCACGCGCCCGCCGAGCACGCCGACGAGGTGGCGGCCCGGGTCGACCGGGCGCTGCAGGACGCGTCACGCCGGTGGGCCGGGGGCGCCCCGGTGCGGTTCGTCGCGGACACCTCGGTGATCCACCGGTGGTCCGAGGCCAAGGACTGAGCGCTCGGACGGGTCAGCTGGTCTCGTCGTCGGCCACGTGGCGCAGGAAGTTCTCGAAGTCGGCGCCGAGCTCGTCGGCCGACGGCAGCTGCGAGGCCTCGGTCGCGAGCAGGCTGGGGCGCTGCTTGCCCTCGAGGTAGGTGTCGTACTGCTGCTCCAGCGCCGTGACGACGGCGCGGGCGTCGTCGTTGCCCTCGACCTCGGCGGCGATGGCCTGCTGGTTGCTGCGGGCGCGCAGCACGAGGTCGTCGTTGGGCAGGTTGAGCCCGGTGACGTCGACGACGGCGTTCAGGGCGGCGAGCGCACCCTCGGCCCACTCGGCGCCGGCGAGGTAGTGCGGCACGTGGATCGCGAAGCCGACGGCCTGGTGGCCGGACTCGCCGAGCCGCATCTCGAGCAGCGCACCGATCGACCCGGGCACCTGGACGCGCCCGAACGGGGAGACGGTGTCGCCGATGAGCGAGGTGTCGGTCGCGTGCGCGGTCATGCCGACCGGGCGGGTGTGCGGCACCGCCATGGGGATGCCGTGCGTGTGGACCACCAGCGTGATGCCGAGCCGCACGACGAGCTCGCGCACGGCCTCGATGACGCGCTCCCACTGGTAGTCGGGCTCGGGGCCGGTGAGCACGTAGTAGGTCTGGCCGTCGCGGTCGGTGAGGCGGTGCAGCAGCATCGTCGGGTCGTCGTACTCGACCCACCGGTTGGTGTCGAAGACCATGGCCGGGCGGCGGCCGCGGTAGTCGAGCAGCTGGTCGACGTCGAAGGACGCGACGACCTCGGGCTCACCGGTCTCGAGGAGGTGCCCGCCGAGGACCGACTGGATCTGGCCGGCGTCGACGAACGCGCCGAGCGTCACGACGAGCACGCCGGGCCGGGGCACGGAGTGGTCTGCGTCGGTCTCGAAGCGGTAGAGCGCGGAGGGGTTCAGCACGGCACGGCCTTTCACGGGTGGAGCTCGTCTTTCCCCTGAACGTCCGGGTGCCCCCGCGGGATTCCCACCTGGGGGGCCTGCCTGCCCCTGTCCACCCCGACCCGCCCGTGGTCAGCGGTCGACGGCGGCGATCGCCGCGCGCACCCGCTTCTCGGAGACCGGGTGTGCCGTGCCGAGCCCCTGCGCGAAGAGCGAGACGCGCAGCTCCTCGACCTGCCAGCCGATGTCCACGACGTCGGCGGCACCGCGCCGCACGGCGGGCAGCGACTCGAGCAGGTCGGCGTAGGCCGTCTCGACGCCGTCGACCTGCTCCTGGAGCACGGCCTCGCGCGGGTTGGTCGCGGCCCGCTCCAGCCGGTGCTGGGCCGCGCGCAGGTAGCGCTGCACGTCGCGCAGCCGTCCGACGCCGGTCGCGGCGACGAAGCCGGGGCGCACGAGGCTGTCGAGCTGGGCCCGCACGTCCGCCCGGGTGGCCCCGGTGCGGGCCGAGGTGGCTCCGCGCTCGAGTGCGGTGAGGGTCGCCCGGACCTGTGCGGCCAGACCCAGCACGGGCTCCACGGCCTCGACGACGACGAGCACCCGGGTGGCCGCGTGGGTTCGAACGGCCGCCAGCGCCGCGGCGTAGGCCTCCTCGGTGCGCACCTCGCCCGGCACGTGCTCGGCGACGATGTCGTCGACGGCCGCGTCGAGGCAGTCCTGCAGCAGCGCCGGCACCGACCCGTGCGGGTTGTCGGCGAGCGCGAGCTTCTGGGTGTTGCTCAGCCGGGCGAGCACCCGCTTCCACGGGGCGGTGGTGCCGAGCAGCAGCAGCCGTCGGACTCCGGCCCGGTGGGCGGCGCGTGCCGCACCGGCATCCGGAAGGACCCGAAGGGCCACGCTCGTGCCCTCGTCGACGAGGGCCGGGTACCCCTTCACGGTGAGCCCGGCGGACTGGCCCTCGAACGTCTCGGGCACGGCTCCCGACCGACCAGGTGGTGAGGCCGCTGCGCTCCAGCGACGCCCCGGCGCGGGCCATGCCGGCGCGCACCGCTCCCCCGGCCTGCGGGCGCAGCGCCTCGAGGTCCTTGCCGCGAGCGACGACCCGCCGACCGGGGCCCTCGATGCTGAAGGTGACCCGCAGGTGGTCGGGGACCCGCTCGACGTCCCACTCCTCCGGCGAGATCCGGATGCCGGTGCGCGCGTGGAGCACTCGCGACAGCTCCGCGGTGAGCGGCCCCCGTGACGGATCCGCCTCCGCGAGAGCGGCAGCCGCGTGGTCGGGGGTGGGCACGAAGTGTCGGCGCGTCGTCTTCGGCAGTGACTTCAGCAGCGCGACGGCGAGGTCGTCGCGAAGGCCGGGCACCTGCCAGTCGAAGCCGTCGGAGGTCACGCGGTTGAGCACGGCGACGGGCACGTGGACGGTGACGCCGTCGGCATCCGCGCCCGGCGAGAACTGGTAGGTGACGTCGAGGTCGAGGTCACCCTGGCGCCAGGTGCGCGGGTAGTCGGCGGCGGAGACCTGCTCGCCCGAGTCGGCGGTGAGGATCTCCTCGGTGAGCGTCAGCAGGTCGGGGCGCCGCTTGCGCTCCCCGCGCCACCAGCGGTCGAAGTGCCGCTCGCTCACGACGTCGGGAGGAATCCGGCTGTCGTAGAACGAGTTCAGCACCTCGTCGTCGACGACGATGTCGCGCCGACGGGCCCGCTCCTCGAGCTCGGCGACCCGGGCCAGGGTGGCGACGTTGCGCGTCCAGAACTCGTGCTGCGGGTTCCAGTCACCCTCGACGAGGGCCGAGCGGATGAAGATCTCGCGCGCCGCCTCGGGGTCGATGCGGGCGTACTGGATCGTGCGGTCGGTGACGAGCGGAACCCCGAACAGGGTGACCCGCTCGGTCGCGACCGCCGCCCCCGAGCGCCTGCTCCAGCGCGGTTCGCTCACGGTGCGGGTCACGACGTGGGCGCCGACCTCCTCGGCCCACTCGGGGTCGATGGCCGCGTTGACCCGCGCCCACAACCGGCTCGTCTCGACGAGCTCGGCGCTCATGACGACGTCGGGCTGCTTGCGGAACAGGCCCGACCCGGGGCTGATGCCGAAGCGCGCGCCGCGTGCCCCGGCATACTCGCGCTTGGCCTGGTCGCGCACCCCGACGTGGGAGAGGAGCCCGGCGAGCAGGGCCTTGTGGATGGTGTCCCAGTCGGGCTCGGCGTCGGCTGCCGACGTCGCGACGTCGGGGTCGATGCGCACCGAGCGGCAGGCGGCGCGCAGCTGCGAGTGCAGGTCCTGCCACTCGCGGATCCGCAGGTAGTGCAGGTACTCGGCCTTGCACGTGCGTCGGAAGGCGCTGTGCGACAGCGCTTTCTGCTGGTCCTTGAGGTAGCGCCACAGCGTGTGGAGCGCCTCGAAGTCGGAGCGCTCGCTCTTGAACCGGGCGTGCGACTGGTCGGCCTGGGCCTGCTTGTCGACCGGCCGCTCTCGCGGGTCCTGGATGGACAGGGCCGCGACGATGACGAGCACCTCACGGGTGCAGCCGAGCCTGCCGGCCTCGATGACCATCCGCGCGAGCCGCGGGTCGAGCGGCAGCCGCGCCAGGGTGCGACCGGATGCCGTGAGCCGCCGACCGCGCCCCCGGTGCCGGCCCCGCTGTTCGTCACCGATCGAGAACGCGCCGAGCTCTTCGAGCAGGCGGACCCCATCGGCGATCTGGCGGGGGTCGGGCGGGTCGACGAACGGGAAGCGGGCGACGTCGCCGAGCCCGAGCGCCGTCATCTGCAGGATGACCGAGGCCAACGAGGTGCGCTGGATCTCGGGCTCGGTGAACTCGGGCCGGGCGTCGAAGTCCTCTTCCGAGTACAGCCGGATGCACACGCCGGGGGCGACGCGCCCGCACCGGCCGGAGCGCTGCGCCGCGCTGGCCTGGCTGACCGGCTCGATGGGCAGTCGCTGCACCTTGGTCCGCTGGCTGTAGCGGGAGATGCGGGCGGTGCCGGTGTCCACGACGTAACCGATGCCGGGCACGGTGAGCGAGGTCTCGGCGACGTTCGTCGCGAGGATGATCCGGCGCCCGCTCCCCCGGTGGAAGACGCGGTGCTGCTCGGCCGCGGAGAGCCGGGCGAACAGCGGCAGCACCTCGGTGTTCGGGAGCTTCAGGGCGGTGAGCGCCTCCGCCGCGTCCCGGATCTCACGCTCCCCGGAGAAGAACGCGAGGATGTCGGTGGCCTCGGGGCTCGGCGGGGCCTCGGTCCAGAGCTCCTCGACGGCCTCGACGACGCCGGTCACCTGGTCGCGCTCGACGACGACGTGCCGTCCCTCCGGGTGCAGCTCGAGCAGGGGTCGGTAGCGCACCTCGACGGGGTGCGTCCGGCCGGAGACCTCGATGACCGGAACCTCGCGCACCTCGTTCCCGCGCTCGTCGGTCGCGAAGTGCAGGGCGAACCGCACGGGGTCGATCGTCGCCGAGGTGACGATCACCCGCAGCTCGGGGCGGCGCGGCAGCAGCTGCTTGAGGTAGCCGAGGATGAAGTCGATGTTGAGGCTGCGCTCGTGGGCCTCGTCGATGATGATCGTGTCGTAGCGACGCAGGTCGCGGTCGCGCTGCATCTCGGCGAGCAGGATGCCGTCGGTCATCACCTTCAGCCGGGTCGCGTCGCTGCTGTGGTCGGTGAACCGCACCTGGTAGCCGACGAGGTCGCCGAGCTCGACCTCCATCTCCTCGGCGATCCGCTCCGCGACGGAGCGGGCGGCGATCCGCCGGGGCTGGGTGTGCCCGATCTGGCCGGCCGAGCCGAGACCCAGCTCGAGGCACATCTTGGGCAGCTGGGTCGTCTTGCCGGAGCCGGTCTCACCGGCGATGACGACGACCTGGTGGTCGCGGATCGCGGCGAGGATGTCCTCGCGCCGCTCGACGACCGGCAGGTGCTCGGGGTACCTCAGCCGCGCGGGGTCGACCGGATCGACCGTGTCGACGAGCTGGGCAGGCATCCCCCCAGCCTAATTCGCCCCGTCCTCCCCGACCTTTCCCGATGTGCGCTCGCCCGCGAGCCTCCTCCTGGACACCGAGGGCGTGCTGGGCGCGGTCCTGCGCCTAGAGTCGAGCTGGAATCCCATCCATCGGAGGCGCGACCATGGACATGCTGAGGGGCGACGAGATCGCCGAGGCCGGGTTGACCGACTGGCGCAAGCTGGCCCAGGGACTGCACGCCCGCTACCTGGTCGACGACTTCGGCGCCGCCGCACGGTTCGTCACCGCCGTCGGCGAGGCGGGCGACGACATCGGGCACCACCCCCGCGTGGCGATCGGCACGGGGTACGTCGACCTCAAGCTGAGCAGCGCCGACGCCATCTACCGCGAGGACGACGGCACCGAGCACGTCGTCGAGTGGGTGACCCAGCACGACGTCGACCTCGCCCGCCGGATCACCGAGATCGCCGCCGTCCACCACGTCACCGCCGACCCGGCAGCGGTCAGCGTCATCGAGCTCGGCCTCGACACGGCGCACTCCGCGACCATCGCCCCGGTCTGGGCCGCGCTGCTCACCGGAGACGCCGAGTCCCAGGGCCGCGGGACGCCCGGCGACGAGATCCGGGACGCCACGGGGCGGGTACCGAACCTGTGGTTCGGCGACGCCGACGAGCACGACCCCCCGCGTCAACGTTTCCACGTCGAGGTCTACGTGCCCCGCGAGGTGGCCGCCCAACGAGTCGCCGCCGTCGTCGCCGCAGGTGGGACCGTCGTCGACGACAGCGACGCACCCTCACTCATCGTGATCGCCGACCAGGACGGCAACACGGGAGTCATCTGCGTCGCCGAGTCCCCCGCGACGAACGGGCTGACCCGGTCCCGCCAGGGCTGCCCGCCGCTCACGGCTTCGCCGCCACCTGCTCCCCGGCCCGAGCGTCGGCCTCGGTCGGCACCTTCGCCGCCGCCTTGGTGCCGACCTCGAGGGTGACCCCGGAGGCGTACATCCGCTGCGCCTGCGGCCCGTTGGCGCTGGCCAGGCGCCACCCGTCGAGGAAGGCCTGGTCGGCCTTGGCCTGCGCCGCCGAGCGCACCCGCTGCACCACCTGCTCCCGAGAGATCTTCACCAGCGGGCCCTTCACCGGCGCCCGCGTCGGGCCGCCGAGGAAGCGGCTCGGCGTCCCACGGTCGGGCGGCACCTCGAACTTCACCCGGATCGCGTCCCGCCTGGCCCGCGCCTGCGTCGCCACCCCCACCGCCAGCCGCTGCTGGGCCGTGAGCCGGCGCGTGACCACCACCCCGGATGCCGTGCGCCTGGCCCCCGCGGCGCCCGCCGCCTTGAGCACCCCTCCGGCACCACCCGTCGCGGCGAGCGCTGTGCTCTTCCCGAGGTCGGACCACGACCCCTCGTCGTACCCGACGAGCAAGGCGGTGTCCCCCACGACCCCGATCGCACCCCCGCTGACGGCCACCCCCTTCAGCTGGGGCACCACTGCGGCCACGGTCCCCACGCTCGCCAGGTCGCGCCCGACCGTGCTGGCCCCTGACGCCAGCCGGTAGAGCCCCGAGTCGGCCAGCGCATCACCCGAGAGCGCCCGCAGGGTCGCCGAGCACCGGCGGTCGGCCTCACGGAACCGCTCCCAGGCCGCGGCGTGCCGCGCCTGCGCCACCTCCCGCACCCGCAGCTGCTCCCGCTGCAGGTGCCGGACGACGAGAAGGTCGGGAGAGTCCTCGCCCGACCCGCCACTGACCAGCACGTACGCGCGGTCCTCCAGCACGGCATACCCCGCCTGGGCGTCGGAGTCGTCACGGATCGCCCCCTCGACGACCCGTTGCACCTCCTCCATGACGTCCGCCAGCGCCCGCAGCGGCCCGGCCGCCCCACCGAGGCGCGCCGACACGGCATCCAGGACGGGCGGGACCTCACCCAGACGGGCGCCGAACGCCTCCCCCGCCGTGCTCACCCAGGTCGCACCACCACGCAGCCGGGCGAGGACGCCGGTGATCGCCGCGGTCCGGCGCGCCGAGGCCGTGAGCCGGTCGGCGAGCACTCGGATGCCGTCGGGGTTGCCGGGCAGGGGCTGCAGGATCACCAGGACCCACCCACCCACGAGCGCCGGACCCCAGCCTCGGTGTCGACGTAGACCGAACCCGCGGTGACGGCCGCCTCTCCCAGCTCGCAGAGGGCCCGGCCGAGTGCCGTGCGCTGTCGCCGCCACCCGCCGAGCAGCTCTTCGACGGCCGGCCCGCTCTCCCCCGGGCCGAGCGCCCAGCGCTCGGCCGAGGGGTCACCCATGAGCAGGAGGTCGGCACCCGTCTCGGCGAGCGCCACCCCGAGCTCGGCCACCTCGGCCCCGTCCACCCGGATGATCGTCATGGCCACCACGCTAGGTGGCCACGACGATCAGCCCGGAAAGTTGTCCACAGGGCCCCGGTGGCCCGCGGCCCTACTCAGCAGCAGCGGCCGCGAACCCGGCGTCGAGGTCGGCGAGGATGTCCTGGATCGACTCCAGCCCGACCGCCAGGCGCACGAGCCCCGGCGTCACCCCGGCAGCGAGCCGGTCCTCGTCGCCGCCCTGGCTGTGCGTCGTGGATGCCGGGTGGATGGCGAGCGAGCGCACGTCACCGATGTTGGCCACGTGGCTGTGCAGGGACAGGCCCTCGACGAAGCGCTGCCCCGCCTCGAGCCCGCCGGCGATCTCGAACGCGAGCACCGCACCGGCACCCTTCGGCGCGTACTTGTCGGCCAGCGCCTTGCTCGGGCTGTCGTCCAGCGAGGCCCAGCGCACCGACTCCACCTGCGCGTGGCCCGTGAGGTGCGCCGCGACGGCACGGGCGTTCTCGATGTGCCGCTCGACCCGCAGGCTGAGCGTCTCGATGCCCTGCGCGATGAGGAACGCGTTGAACGGCGAGATCGCCGACCCGAGGTCGCGCAGCAGCTGCACGCGCGCCTTGAGGATGTACGCGAGGTTCGCGCCGAGCGCTCCCCCGACGCCGAGGTCACGGGCGAACACGAGCCCGTGGTAGCTCTCCTCGGGCGTGTTGTAGTTGGGGTAGCGCTCCGGGTCCTGGCCGTAGTCGAAGGTCCCGCCGTCGACGATGACGCCGGCGATCGACGTGCCGTGACCGCCCAGGTACTTCGTCGCCGAGTGGATGACGACGTCGGCGCCCCACTCGAGCGGGCGGATGAGGTACGGCGTCGCGATCGTGTTGTCGACGACGAGCGGCACCCCGACCTCGTGCGCGACCCCGGCGACCCCGGCGATGTCGAGCACCTCGGCCTTGGGGTTGGCGATCGTCTCGGCGAAGAAGGCCTTGGTGTTGGGGCGGACAGCGGCGCGCCAGGCCTCGAGGTCGGCCTGGTCGTCGACGAACGTCACGTCGATGCCGAGCTTCTTGAAGGTGTACTTCAGCAGGTTGACCGTGCCGCCGTACAGCGCCGAGCTGGAGACGATGTGGTCACCGGACTCGGCGACGTTGAGCAGGCCGATCGTCGTCGCCGCCTGGCCGGACGCCACGAGCAGGGCCGCGACGCCACCCTCGAGCGCGGCGATCCGCTGCTCCACGGCATCCTGCGTGGGGTTCATGATCCGCGTGTAGATGTTGCCGAACTCTTTGAGCGCGAACAGGTTTGCCGCGTGCGCGGTGTCGTTGAAGACGTACGACGTCGTCTGGTAGATCGGCAGGGCCCGGGCGCCGGTGGCGCTGTCGGGCACCTGTCCGGCGTGGATCTGGGCGGTCTCGAAACCCCACTGGGAAGGGTCGGTCATGGCGGAACTCCTCGTGTGCTCGGCGCTTGCGAGCGGCCGGTTGCCGCTCGCCAGGTCTTCACCCGGGGCACCCCACCGCAGGTGGAGGGTTGCCGGCCAGCGAGCCGGGGCTTGTCGCTGGCACTCATGACCTGCACGAAATATACGACGACTCCCGGATGCCGGTCACGCGCCCCCCGCGCCCATCTCACCTCGCGAACGCGAGAGGATGACGGCATGACCTTCCACGCAGACGAGTACCAGGCCGCACCGGGACGCTACGAGGCGGGGATGCCGTACCGCCGGGTCGGGCGCTCGGGCCTGGACCTGCCCGCCGTCTCGCTCGGCCTCTGGCACAACTTCGGCGACGACGTGCCCCTCGAGCGCGCCCAGGCGACCCTGCGCCGCGCCTTCGACCGTGGGGTGACGCACTTCGACCTCGCGAACAACTACGGCCCGCCCTACGGCAGCGCCGAGCGCAACTTCGGGACCATCTTCGCCCGCGACTTCCGGCCCTACCGCGACGAGCTGGTCATCAGCTCCAAGGCCGGCTACGACATGTGGCCGGGCCCCTACGGCCAGGGCGGCGGGTCACGCAAGTACGTCATCGCCTCCTGCGAGCAGTCGCTGCAGCGGATGGGCCTGGACTACGTCGACATCTTCTACAGCCACCGCTTCGACGAGACGACCCCGCTCGAGGAGACCATGGGGGCGCTCGACTCGCTCGTGCGCTCGGGCAAGGCGCTCTACGTCGGCATCTCCTCCTACTCCGGCGAGCGCACCCGCGAGGCCGCGGCGATCCTGCGCTCGATGGGCACCCCGCTGCTCATCCACCAGCCCTCCTACTCGATGCTCAACCGGTGGATCGAGCGGGCCGGCTCGCCGGGGCGGACCTGCTCGATGCAGCCAGTGACGAGGGGGCCGGCATCATCGCGTTCTCGCCGCTGGCGCAGGGCATGCTCACGAACAAGTACCTGAACGGCATCCCCGAGGGCTCGCGCGCGGCCCAGGGCAAGTCGCTCGACCCCGAGCTGCTCACCGACGAGTCGCTGCGCCACGTGCGCGCCCTCAACGAGATGGCGCAGGCGCGCGGCCAGTCGCTCGCGCAGATGGCGCTGGCCTGGGCGCTGCGCGACCCCCGGGTCACGTCCGTGCTCGTCGGCGCGTCCTCCGCCGAGCAGCTCGACAACAGCCTGGATGCCGTGGGGAACCTCGACTTCACCGCCGAGGAGCTCGAGCGGATCGACCAGCACGCGGTCGAAGCGGGCATCAACCTGTGGAAGACCTCGAGCGACAAGTGAGTTGGGGACGACATGACCTTCGACAACCAGACCACCGCCGACACGACGACCGACGACGAGCCCTACCTCCCCAGCCCCTCGGGATGGGTGCGCAAGCAGGTGGAGAAGATCGAGGCCACCGGGGACACCCGCTCGGTCGACATCATGGGCCTGCCCGTCGTGCTGCTCACCATGCGCGGGGCGAAGACGGGCGGCATCCGCAAGGTCCCGCTCATGCGGGTGGAGCACGAGGGCGTGTACGCGGCGGTGGCGAGCATGGGCGGCGCCCCCACGCACCCGCAGTGGTACGCCAACCTGCGCGCCAACCCGACCCTCACCGTGCAGGACGGCACCGAGTCCTGGGATGCCGTGGCGCGCGAGATCTCCGGCGAGGAGCGTGAGCAGTGGTGGCAGCGGTGCGTCGCGGCCTTCCCGAACTATGCCCGGTACCAGACCAAGACCGAGCGCATCATCCCGGTGCTGCTGCTCGAGCCCGTGTCAGCGGGCTGAGTCGCTCTCAGCCGGCTGGGGCACGACACCCCGGTCCACCCGACGGAACCACCAGAGGCCGAGGACGGGCAGCACGAGCGGGACGAACCCGTAGCCCTGCCCGAAGTGGGACCAGACGGTCTTGTCGGGGAAGGCCTCGGGCACGATGAAGGACGCCGCGCCGACGACGAGCACCCCGACGAGCTCGACGGCGCAGGCCACGATGCCGACGCGCACCCACCGGCCCCCACGCGCCAGGCACCACGTCGCGAGGACGTAGACGGCGGCAGCCACGGCCGAGAGCGTGTAGGCGAGTGGCGCGGCGGAGAAGTCACTCGTGATCTGCAGCAGCGAGCGGCCGGTGGCGGCCAGGGCGAGGACGCCGTAGACGACGACGAGGACGACGCCCGGGCCGCCGAGCGCCCGCCGGTCAGCCATTGAGGTTCCAGATCTGCTGGAGGCGGGCCGTCATGACGGCGACCGCGAAGGCACCGACGGCCAGGGCCCCCATGGCCCAGACCGTCTTCTCCTTGATGGTGAGCAGGGCCGTGCCCACCGGGATGACCGGCAGGGACACGAGGTAGGCGACGAAGGTGGCCCGCTCGGTCGAGTTCTCGATCTCCCCCAGCCCCACGAGTCCGAGCACCAGCTGGGCGATCAGGCCGAGCTCGAGCAGGGCCACGAGCAGCAGGACCTTGTCGTCGACGAGCCGGTCACGCACGGCGTAGTACACCGACAGGACGAACAGCACGGTCGCGAGGCCCACGACGGCATACGTCAGGGGCTCGATCACGCCCGCAACCCTAACCCGCGAGTAGGGTCCCCGCGAACGCTCGACGAGGGGGTGGAAGACTCGGGTCATGACCAGTGCACAACTCGGCGACGTGACCATCGAGTACGAGCTCGACGGGCCGGCTGACGGCATCCCGATGCTGCTCGTGATGGGCCTCGGGGCACAGCTCGTCGCCTGGCCCACCCCGATCATCGACGGCCTCGCGGAGCGGGGCTTCCGGGTGATCCGGATGGACAACCGCGACATCGGGCTGTCGACGAAGACCGAGGGTCCGGCACCCAAGCGGGCCGACCTGTTCAAGGCGTTCGCGCACCGGCGCTACGCGCAGTCCGACTACCTGCTCGCGGACATGGCGGGCGACGCCGTGGCCCTGCTCGACCACCTCGATGTCGAGGCGGCGCACGTCGTCGGCGTGTCGATGGGCGGCATGATCGCCCAGCAGCTGACCATCGACCACCCCGAGCGGGTGCTCAGCCTGTGCTCGATCATGTCGAACACCGGCTCCCGCCTGCACGGCACCGTCGCCCCGAAACTGCTCCCCACCATGGCGATGACCATGACGACCCCGCGGCCCACCGACCCGGACGAGGCGGAGAAGCTCGGTGTCGAGAACTTCCGACTGATCGCCGGCCCGCACTACGACGCTGACGAGATGGCCGTGATGGTGCGCCAGGCCATCGGCCGCAACGTCAACCCCCTCGGCACGGTGCGCCAGCTGCTCGCGATCCAGGCCAGCCCGGACCGCACCCCCGGGCTGCGCCAGATCACGGTGCCGACCGTCGTCATCCACGGCCTGCTCGACCAGCTCGTGCTCCCGAGCGGCGGCATCGCGACCGCTCGGGCCGTGCCGGGCTCACGGCTCGTGATGTTCCCCGACATGGCCCACGACCTGCCCGGCCCGCGCCGCGCCGAGATCGTCGAGGAGATCACCCGCAACGCGGCCCGGGCCCAGGTGCGCGTCAGCCAGAACTGAGCACTACGGGCGCTCGAGGGCGTCGGACACGGCATCCACGAGCATCGCGACCTCGTCGTGCGTGATGACGAGCGGCGGGGCGATCCGGATCGTCGAGCCGTGGGTGTCCTTGGCGAGGATGCCGCGGCGCATCAACCGCTCGGACACCTCACGACCGGTCGGGCCACCGGGCTCGATGTCGAGCCCGGCCCACAACCCACGCACCCGGATGCCGGACAGCCCGTTTCCGCCCTCGCGGCCGACGAGCGGGGTCAGCAGCTCGGTGAGCACTCCCCCGAGCTCGGTGGCCCGGGCCTGGAACTCGCCCTCGGACAACATCGTCACGACCTCGTGGCCGATCGCAGCCGCCAGCGGGTTGCCGCCGAAGGTCGACCCGTGGGAACCGGGGGTGATGACGTCGAGGAGCTCGTGGTTGGTCGCGATGGCAGAGACGGGGTAGAGCCCACCCCCGAGGGCCTTGCCCATGACGTAGATGTCGGGCACGACCTTCTCGTGGTCGCACGCGAAGGTGTGGCCGGTGCGGGCGAGCCCCGACTGGATCTCGTCAGCGATCATGAGGATGCCGGCCTGGTCGCAGATCGCCCGCACGGCGCGCAGGTACCCCTCGGGCGGGATGACGACGCCGCCCTCCCCCTGGACGGGCTCCAGGAGCACCGCGACGGTCGAGTCGTCGACGGCCTGGCGCAGGGACTCGGCATCCCCGTACGTGACGGTGCGGAATCCCGGTGTGTAGGGCCCGTACTCGTCGCGGGCGACCTTGTCGTCGGAGAAGCTGATGATCGTCGTGGTGCGCCCGTGGAAGTTGCCCTCCATGACGATGATGTTCGCCTCGTTCTCGGGCACCCCCTTGACGCGGTAGCCCCAGCGACGACTGACCTTCAGGGCGGTCTCGACCGCCTCCGCGCCGGTGTTCATCGGCAGGATCATGTCCTTGCCGGTGAGCTCGGCCAGTGCCTGGGAGAACGGGCCGAGCTGGTCGTTGTGGAACGCCCGGCTCGTGAGGGTCAGCCGCGAGAGCTGTTCGTGGGCTCGGGCGAGCAGCCGTGGGTGGCCGTGCCCGAAGTTCAGCGCCGAGTACCCGGCCAGGCAGTCGAGGTAGCGCTTCCCGTCGACATCGGTGACCCAGGCGCCCTCGCCGTGCGCGAGCACGACGGGCAGCGGGTGGTAGTTGTGCGCGGCGTACCGCTCGACCTGGGAGATGTGCGCGGCGGTCTGGGCGGTGGTCCCGGGGTCCTGGCTCTGTGTTGACGTCATTGTCGCCTCCTCGCTGGTGAGCGTAGCGAGGCGCGCGACCTACTGCGCACTCGGGGCGAGGACGAGGTAGCCCTGCGCGACGAGGATGATGACGATCGCGCCGATCTTGTCGGCCGGGAGGACGTTCCCGAAGTGCACGCGGTCGACGATGACGATGCCGACCTGCAGCAGCACGATCCACCCCATGGTGACGACGGCGAGCTCGGCGTACTGCAGCGAGGACGCGTAGACCCAGAAGAGCAGCACGAACGCGAGCACCCCGAGGGCGATCGCGGTGATGTTCTGCTTCTCGGCCCACTCCTTGGCGGCGATCGCCCCGAGCAGGTCGAGCCCGGCCAGGGCCGCCATGGCCAGGGTGGCGACGACGGGCACCGGCCACGACGACGGCAGCTTGATGAGTGGCAGGACGTCGAGCGCGGCCATGGTTTCCTCCGGGGCGGCAGGGCCACGCCCGCGCGTGACCTCACCGACAAGGAGCCCGAACGGCGGTCCCTGATACAGCCCGGTCACGACGTGCGGCGCTCAGCCGAGCCAGACCTCCCCGACGCGGTCGGCGATGCGCTGGCCGTGGGCCCGCGCCGTCTCGAAGGTGTCGGCCCCACGGCTCATGTCGAGCGGGTTGGCCCCCATGGCCCACAGGTCGCGGGCATCGGGCACGACGAGGTAGGTCCGGGACCGCGGTCGCAGCGAGCGCAGCTGCACGGCCGGCAGGTCGCGCAGTTTCGAGGCCACCGGGTAGGGCGCCAGGGCCAGCACGCGCTGGTGACCCGCCGCCAGGTCGGCGTTGGCGACGGAGCGAAGGCCGCCGTCGACGTACCGACGCCCACCGACCTCGACGGCGGGGAAGATGCCGGGCACGGCGCAGCTCGCGGCGACGGCCCGCTCGAGCGGGATCCCGCTCGTGTCGTCGAAGACGACGGAGGTGCCGGTCTGGGCGTCGACCGCGGTGATGAGGAGTCGGCCGGCGGGCCATTCCTTGCCCACCAGGCCGAGGCCGATGGCCCCCAGCCACTCCTCCTCGGACGTCGTGCGTGCCGAGAGGGCCGCCTGCCCCACGAGGGCACGACCCCGCCGCTTGTCGAGGGCGAGCTGGGCGCGCAGGTAGCGAGAGGCGTCCGCCGGCCCGAGTCGGCCGACCTCGGCGATCTGGGCACCCTCGCGGATCCGGGCGAAGGCGAGCGACTCCTGCGTCCCGACGCGCAGGTGGGCCGCGACCATCGAACCGGCCGACGTGCCGATCATCGTGTCCGCCTCGCGCACGTCCACCCCGCCGTCGCGCAGGCCCATGATGACGCCGGCCTCCCACGCGATCCCGGTCGCTCCCCCACCGGCGAGGACGAAGGCCCGCTCGGTGCCGGTGGCCGGGGGCTGCCAGCGCGCGAACTCGTCCCCGCCGTGGGTGGTCGTGCTCACGGCGACGGTCCCCCTGGGGCCGTCGCCGGGGGACGAGGCGTTCTGGTTCACCAGTGGCGCGATGTTACTCACCAGTACATCATGGCAGGTCGCCCTGGTTGCCCGCACCTCCTGACGGGGTGAGAGTGCTCACGCCCTGCGGGCCGCCGTGGCGGGCTCGAGGCTCACGAGATCGAGTGGCAGGCTCACGAGGTCGTCCCCGACGCGGACCTGGCAGCGCACCGAGCCGACGAGCTCGACCTCACCGGAACGCCCACCCCACGGCCCGGACAGCACCAGCACGACGTCACCGAGGCGCAGCGGCAGGCGCCGACCCGACGGCTGGCGGCTGGTGGTCGCGAGAGCCGACAGCTGGGCGGCGTACGAGGGCGGCAGCGTGGCGGGGCGGCCCTGGTAGGTCCACGTGAACAGGTGGACGGGGTCGAAGCGCCGCGAGCACTGCCCGCACGACATCAGCCGGGTGGGGCCCGCGGTGGCGCGACTTCTCGTGGCCGACAGGACAACGGCCGACCCAGTCCTTCGGCACGCGGGGTGCTTCAGGGGAGACGTACTGCCGTCCGCTGGAGCCGATCTCGCGGGCCTTGGCCCGCCAGACCGCGTCGTGGCCGTGGTGCGGGCCGACGAGCGCGTGCGCGATCTCGTGAAGGATCGTGTCGAGCACCTCGGCCTCGTCGTGCAGGGTCGTGAGCGGCGCACTGATGCCGATCTGTCGCCGCGAGTAGCGACACACGCCGGCGCGCAGCTTGGCCCGGTCGGCGACGATGGTCCAGTCGTCGAGGCCGTGTTCGCGCAGCAGGCGGCGACCCGTGGACAGCGCCCTGGTGACCTCCATCGCCCCTCCTCACCCGACGCATCGTGCTCGTGTCCTGCTCGTACCCTGCCGCTGCTCCGACCCTAGATCGAGCCACCGACAGACCCCCGGCGCGACGCGCACCGGGCGCAGCCCCAGCGCCCGTCGCACCGCGGGTGCACACTGTCCCCCGTGGACCTGCCGAAGCCGACCCTCCCCATCGGCCTCCGCCTGCTGCGCAACTACTCCGGCCGCCACCTTCCCGCCGACCTCCTCGCCGGCCTGCTCGTCGCTGCCCTGGCCGTCCCCCAGTCACTCGGGTACGCCGTCGTCGCGGGTGTCCCCGTGCAGGTCGGCCTCTACACGCTGCCGCCCTCACTGCTGGCCTACGCCCTGTTCGGCTCGTCGAGGCTGCTCTTCGTCGGCCCCGTCTCGACCGTCTCGGTGCTGTCGGGCTCGATCGTGAGCGCGCTCTCCGGCGGCGACGAGGCCCTGGCCGTCACCCTCACCGCGGTGCTCGCCATCACCGCCGGCGCGGTGCTCGTCGCCGTCGGCCTGCTGCGCCTGGGCTGGGTCGCGCAGTTCCTCAGCGAACCCATCGTCACCGGCTTCGTGGCCGGGCTCGTCGTGCTCATCGTCGTCGGTGAGATCCCCGGTCTGGCCGGCATCAGAGCCCCCATCGGCGGCATCTTCCAGCGCATCGACGAGACCCTGCGCGGCCTCGAGGACTTCCACGGCCTGACCCTTGCCGTGGGCGTGGGTTCCCTGGTGATCCTCTTCGGCGGGTCGCGGCTGCTGCCCAGGGCGCCGTGGTCCCTCATCGTCCTCGTCGGCGGCATCGTCCTGTCCACGACCGCCGACCTCGCCGACCGGGGTGTCCGCGTCGTCGGTGACGTGCCGACCGGCCTGCCCCTGCCGGCCATCCCGATCGCCGACGTCCAGCTGTGGAGCGCCATCGTCACGGGCGGTCTGGCCATCGCCGCCGTCGGCATCGCCGAGGGCCTGGCTGCCGTGCGCACCTTCGCGCCGAGCGGACAGGTCGACCCCGACAGCGACAACCGGGAGTTCGTCGGGCACGGCGCGGCCAACCTCGCCTCCGGCCTCTTCGGCGGCATGGGCGTCGGAGGATCGCTGTCCAAGACCGCGGCCAACGCCCGCGCAGGCGCCTTCACCCAGGTCAGCGGGGTGGCTGCCGCCCTCCTCGTGCTGCTCTTCGTCGCCTTCGCTGCCGGCCTGCTCGCGAACCTTCCGCGAGCCGTCCTGTCGGCCATCGTCATCCACGCCGTGTGGGGACTGGTCAGCATCTCCGCCTTCCGCCGGTATGCCGCGGTCCGCCGCAACGACTTCGTCGCCGCCGTCGTGGCCTTCGGCGGGGTGCTCTTCCTCGGCCCGCTCAACGGGCTGCTCCTCGCCATCGCGCAGTCGCTGCTCGGCCTGGTCTACCGCTCGATGCAGGTGGAGATCGACGAGATGGGGCGCGTGGCCGGCGAGAAGGCCGCCTGGGGCTCGGTCGGCAACGACCCCACCCGTCGCACGTACCGCGGGGTCGCCGTGCTGCGGCCGGACGGCCCGGTGTTCTGGGCCAACGCCACCTCCGTCGTCGGCCGCATCGAGGCCGTCGCCAAGGAGCACCAACCGTTGTATGCCGTCGTGCTCGACCTCGAGGCGACCAACCAGATGGACACCACCACCGCCGAACGGCTCGACGGCCTCCTCACCCGGCTGCGCGCCGACGGCACCGACCTCTACCTCGTGCGCGTGTTCGGCAACGTGCGCGACGTCCTCACCAAGTCGGGCTTCCTCGACGCGCTCGGACCCGACCACGCGTGGCACTCCATCGCCGCCGGGGTCAAGGCCGCCAGGGCCGCCAGGTCCGCGGGGGTGGACCCCATGAACCCGTTCGCGGTCGAGATCCTCGACCCCCTCGACGAGCCCGATGAGCTCGACGAGGGGGTCGAGGAGCGGATCGCGTCGAAGCCGACCCAGCCCGAGGGCGGTGCTCCCCGTCAGGGGTAGGACACCACGTACGCCGGGATGCCGGACCGCGTCGCGTCCACCTGGTCGCCGACCCCGTTGACCACGTGCCGGATCGTGCCGGCGTCGAGGTTGACGGTGAGCAGGTGCGTCATCTGCACGCCCGGGGTGTTCGGCACCTCGAAGCCGTTCTCGGTGACGATGCTCGGGTCGTTGCGGTTGAACACGTAGGACCCGCCGCCCCACAGCTGGTGGGTGGTCACGTCGTCGGCGACCTTGTACCCGGGGTACCCGAGGGTGCCGTCCGGCTGGGTCCACTCCGCCTGGCTCGGCGGGTCGTAGGGCAGCTCGTTCTGGTAGAGCACCACCCGGCCACGCTCGCCGTTCCAGATGGTGTTGTGCTCCTGGTAGTGCTCGACGAACAGCCCGGTGGCCGTGACGTCGTCACCGTTGACGATGACCCCGTTGCGGCCGGTGTTGGTCGCCCAGCGCTGCGAGTCGCCCTCGTTGGGGCCGGTGAAGCCCTCGACGCCGTGGTCGGCGCGCCACACCCAGGTGTGGTCGACGAGCACGTTGTCGGCATCGACCTGCAGCGACACCTCGGCCTTGCCGACGTGCGGACCACCGACGCGGAAGTACACGTCACTGAGCGTCAGCGGGTTGGCCGAGGTCGAGCCCTGTGCCGGGTTGCGCGGCCGGTCGGCACCGACCTGAAGGAGCACGGGCGACTCCACGGTCCCTGCGTCGATCGTGATGCCGGCGATGACGATTCCGGCCCGGTCGGACACGGTCATCGGGGTCGCTCCCCCGACGGCGGTGAGCGTCGCGTGACCCATGCCGAGCACGACGGTGCCGGGCCGCTTGACGTCGATGCTGCGGTTGACGTCGTAGACACCCGGCGTGAGCAGGAGGTGCTTGCCGCGAGCGAGCTGGCTGTTGATCGACTGCACCGAGTCACCGGGCCTGGCGACGTGGAAGTCGGCGAGGTCGAGGGTGCGCGCACCCGTCGGTGCACCGTCGGCCCAGGTCGTGCCCCGGGTGTCGGATGCCGCGCCGGGCACCTGGACCTTCCAGTCACCGGAGTCGTCCATCCACAACCAGGGCTTCTCCCGGCTGACCGGGGTGTTCTCGAGGGTCGTGTAGGGCGGGTCGGGGAAGGTCGTGTCGGCAGGTGCGCCGATGACACCGGAGAACACCTGGTTCCAGACGCCGTTGCTCCAGCCGCCGACCTCGCTGTTGCGGGTCAGCCACTGCTGCTGCGAGCCGTTGATGACGAAGGAGGCCTTGGAGTCGGCGATGAAGCCACCGCTCGCGAACTGGGGGCCGGCGGAGCAGTAGTCCATGAGCGAGAGGTTGCCGCCCGTGACCTCGACCCGTCGCAGCGAGACCGCCTGGCTGACGGCCCAGAAGTTCGCCGACGCACGGCATCCGTCCTGTCCGGCGCCGTTGACGTTGATCGTGAGGTTGGACAGCGTGCGCCAGAAGTTGTTGAGGGCGACGCAGTAGGTCGTGCCGTCATCGCGCAGGCACCGGTTGAACGACTCGATCTTGCCGTTGATCACGACGTCGCCCGGGTCTGCTCCGAGGCCCGCGACCTCGGTGGTGTAGCCGACCCGGATCTGCAGCGGGTCCTCGGCGGTGCCGTAGGTGCCCGGCTTGAACAGCAGGCTCCAGCGGTTGGTGCCCATCTCGTCGTCGACCTGCTCGGCATGGATGCCGTTGGCGACCTCCTCGATCTCGCTCGGCGACATGCTCGGGTCGAACACGACGACGCGGTCACCGAACGGGCTGTCCGCCGCCGCCGCGACGACGGAGGCTGACGCGGTGACAGGGGCTGACGCGGTGACGGCGGCCGACGCGGTGGAGGCACTCACCGCGCGCCGCGAGGGTCAGGGCACCGATGGCGACCAGGGATGCCGTGGCGCGAGCGCCGCGCCAAGGGGTCCGGGGGTGTGGACTCTTCATGCGGGAGGCCTCTCCTCTGGGCGCTCCCTCGCCGGTGAGAGAGCGCTCTCGCGTCACGAAACCACACGGTGGCCACGGCGGCAACTGGTGTGCCGCACCGCCGCACGAAGGTTCGACAGGGCCACGCGCCACGCCCCGGCGGGTTCACCCAATCGGGCCGTCGGGGAGCGCCGCTGCTGCGAGGATCGTGCTCTCACGGGGCGAGTCGGCCGAAAGGACGTGGCGGTGGGAGAGGCAGCTCAGGCCGACTCCGGGGCCCGCAGCGGGCGCGCCGCCCTCGGTGAGACCTGGCGCGCGCTGCGAGCGGTCTTCGCCAAGCCCGCGCTGCGGCGCATGCAGCTGGCCCTGGCCGCCTCACTCGTCGGCGACTGGGCGTACTCGACGGCGGTGACCGTGTGGGCCTACCGCGAGGGCGGTGCCCCGCTCGTGGGCCTGTGGGCCGGGGTGCGGCTCGCGCTCATCGCCGTCGCGACCCCCCTCGGCAGCTCGGTCGTCGACCGCATCTCGCGCAAGGGCGTGCTGCTCGTGTCCACCCTCGTGCGCGCCGCGCTCGTGGCCGCGGCCGTCGTGGCGCTGCTCGTCGAGGCCCCCACGTGGGTCGTCCTCGTGCTCGCGACCCTGGCCCCGCTCGTCGGGTGTGTCTTCCGACCCGCTCAGCTCGCCTGGCTGCCCTCGCTCACCGACCACCCCGCCGAGCTGACGGCTGCCAACGGCGCATCGAGCACCATCGACAGCCTCGCCTTCCTCATCGGTCCGGCGATCGGTGGGCTCGTCGTCGCCACGACGAGCGTGGAGACGATGTTCGTCGTCACGGCGGTGATGTTCCTCGCGTCGGCCGCGCTGGTGGCCCGCATCCGGCCGGGGGCGGCAGACCTGCGCGGTGGCGCGGGGAGCAGCGCAGGGAGAAGCGCGGGGAACGGCGAAGGGAGGCGCGCCGGCCTCCTGCGCGAGATGGCCGGCGGCTTCACGACCATCGGCCGCGACGGCAACCTCGTCATGGTCATGGTGCTCATCTGCGTGCAGATGACCGTGTCGGGCGCGATGGTCGTCCTCGGCGTCGTGCTCGCCGTCGACGTGCTCGGCACGGGACCCGCCGGGGTGGGGCTCATCGACGCGGTGCTCGGCCTCGGCGCGATCGTCGGCGGGTTCGTGGCGATCGCGCGTTCGGTGCGCAACTCCGTCGCCCTCGACCTCGTGACCGGCACGCTGCTGTGGTCCCTCCCCCTGCTCCTCGTCATCATCGCGCCCTCACCCGCGACCGTCTTCGCGATGGTCGCCGTCATGGGCTTCGGCCTGCCGCTCGTCGACGTCAACTACGCCACCCTGACGATGCGCCTCACCCCGGACGAACGCCTCGGCCGCGTCTTCGGCGCCTTCGAGGGAACCTGCATCGGCACCATGGCCCTGGGCTCGGCGATCACCCCCTTCCTCCTCGAGCACCTCGGGATCCGCGGCGTGCTCGCCGTGCTCACCGTCGTCGTCGGGCTGCCCGCGCTGGCCTACGTCCCCCGGGCCCGCCGGCTCGACCGCACGCTTCGCCGGCCCGCTGGAACCGACCTGCTCACCGGCATCCCGATGTTCACCTCCCTCGCCCCGGCCTCCGTGGAGTTCCTCGCGCGCCGGCTCGGGAGCCGGTCGGCACCCCGGGGCACGGCGATCGTGCGCGAGGGCGACCCCTCGGACCTCTTCTACGTCATCGTCAGCGGGCGCGTCGAGGTCACCCAGGACGGTCGCCACCTGCGCGACGAGGGGCCCGGCGACTTCTTCGGTGAGATCGGCCTCCTGCGCACGGTCCCCCGCACGGCGACCGTGACCGCGACCGAGGACACCGAGCTGCTCACCCTGACCCGCGAGGACTTCCTCGGCGCCGTGCAGGGCACCGACGCGTCGATGGCCGCCGCCTACGACATCGTGACCAGCCGTCTAGGGTGACGCTGCGATGATCGCTGACACCGACACCCGGCCGCCGCGCGGAGGAATCCGTGGTGCCGTCACGGGGACGTGGCGCTCGCTGCGGTCGGTGTTCGTCAACCCGGCCCTGCGCAGGATGGAACTGGCCCTCGCGGCATCCATGGTCGGCGACTGGGCCTTCGCCACCGCGATCACGGTCTACGCGTACCAGGTGGGCGGCGCGAAGCTCGTCGGCCTCTGGTTCGCCGTCCGGCTGGTCCTCATGGCGATCTTCTCGCCGCTGGCCTCCTCGCTCGCCGACCGGTTCGCCCGCAAGAAGGTCCTCATCGTCTCCGACCTCACGCGCGCGGTGCTCATCGCCGCGGCCGCGGTGCTCGTGCTGAACGACGCGCCGACGGCGGCCATCATCGTCATCTCGACGATCACCGGCCTCATCGGGTGTGTCGTGCGACCCACGAGAGTGGCGTGGATGCCGTCCCTCACGAACCGGCCCGACGAGCTCACCGCCGCGAACGGCGCCTCCAGCACCGTCGAGAGCCTGGCCTACTTCGTCGGCCCCGCGCTCGGCGCGCTGCTCGTCGCGACGACGAACATCGCGACCGTCTTCGGCCTCAACGTCGTGACCTTCCTCATCTCGGTGGCTCTGGTGGCCGGCATCCGGCCCGTGGCGCGTCGAGAGACCCACGCGCCAACCGTACCGCCGCAACGCACTGCGCGAGGTCGTCGGCGGCTTTCGCGAGATCGGGCACAACCGTGACCTGCTGCTGCTCAGCAGCCTGGCGTGCGCGCAGACCCTCGTGCACGGGGCGACATGGTGCTCGGCGTCACCTGGGCCGTGGAGCTGCTCGAGCGTGGGCCGGAGGCGGTCGGCATCATCGACTCCGCGTTCGGTGTCGGTGCCATCGTCGGCGGGTTGCTCGCCATCGCCCGGGCCAGCCAAGAACCACCTCGCACTCGACGTCGCGATCGGCACCGCGCTGTGGTCGCTGCCCCTGCTGCTCATCGTGGCCTGGCCGTCACCCGTCACCGTCTTCGCCGCGGTCATCCTCATGGGCTTCGGCAACCCGCTCGTCGACGTCAACTTCACGACGATCGTCCAGCGCATGGTTCCCGGCGACCGGCTCGGGCGAGTGTGGGGCGCCTTCGAGGGTGCGTTGTACTCGTCGATGGCCATGGGTGCCCTCGCCACACCGTTCCTCCTCGAGCACCTCGGGATGCGGTGGACCCTCACGATCCTGGCCGTCCTCGTCGGCGTTCCCGCGCTCCTCTTCCTCCGGCGCTGCGTGCGACTGGACGCCACGCTGAGGCCGCCGGAGGGCACCGACCTGCTGCGCGGCATCCCGATCTTCTCCCCGATGCCCCAGGCGGCGATCGAGTCGCTGGCCCGCAGCCTGGTGGACGAGAGCTGCCGTCGCCGGTTCAGCGATCGTGCGCGAGGGCGAGAGCTCGGACCGCTTCCTCGTCATCCGCAGCGGCCGGGTCGAGGTGACCCAGGACGGTCGCCACGTCCGCTTCGAGGGGCCGGGCGAGTTCTTCGGCGAGATCGGGCTGCTGCGTGACGTGCCGCGCACCGCCACGGTGACCGCGGTCGAGGACACCGAGCTGTGGAGCCTGGCCCGCGAGCCGTTCCTCGAGGCGGTCAGCGGCACCGACGAGGCCTTCACCGCTGCCGACGAGATCGTGTCGCGGCGGCTGGGTTGACGATGGGCCCGGCATGAGCGCGTGCGCCGCCTGCGGGGCCGCCGACCAGCCGGCCGGGGCGCGGTTCTGCCACCAGTGCGGCTCGGCGCTGGAGTCGCGTGCGCGCAGTGCACCGCGCCACTCGCCCCGGGGCCCGGTTCTGCAGTGCCTGCGGGGCTCCCACCTCGGCCGCGAGCACCCCTGCGGCGATCGCCGAGAGGCGGGTCACGAGTGTGTTGTTCTGCGACCTCGTCGGGTTCACGACGCTCTCGGAGTCGCGTGACCACGAGGAGACCAGGGAGCTGCTCACGAGGTACTTCGACGACGCCCGGCGGATCATCGGCCGGTACGGCGGGACGGTCGAGAAGTTCATCGGGGACGCCGTGATGGCCGTGTGGGGGTGCCGACGTCCTACGAGGACGACGCCGAGCGGGCCGTGCGCGCCGGGTTGGAGCTCGTCACCCGGGTGGCCGACATGGGCGAGGACGTCGGCGTGGCCGGGCTGGCCGCGCGCGTCGGGGTCGTCACCGGTGAGGTGGCGGTGACCGTGGGGGCCGAGCAACAGGGGATGGTGGCCGGGGACGCCGTCAACACGGCATCCCGGGTGCAGTCCGTCGCCGTCCCGGGACAGGTCTGGGTCGACGAGACCACGCGGCTGCTGACGTCGGGCGCCATCACCTACGCCGACGCCGGCAGCCACCAGCTGAAGGGCAAGGCCGACCCGATGCCGCTGTGGAGCGCGCGCGCGGTCGTCGCCGCGCGCGGTGGCGCCCAGCGGGCCGACGGGTTGGAGGCCACGCTCATCGGTCGCGAGCGCGAGCTGCGGCTGGTCAAGGAGCTCTTCCATGACGCCGAGGCGAGGCGCCGGCCCGCCCTGCTCCTGGTCGACGGCGAGGCCGGGGTCGGCAAGACCCGCCTGTCGTGGGAGCTGGAGAAGTACATCGACGGGCTCGGCACGTCGGTCCGCTGGCACAGCGGACGTTGCCTCTCCTATGGGGAAGGTGTCGCCTTCTGGGCCATCGCCGAGGCGGTCCGCGGCCGGCTCGCCGCTGCGGGAGAGGACCCCGACGCCGACCTCGCGGTGATGCTGGACGCCGCCTTCGCGAGGTACGGCATCGCCCCTGACGAGCTGAGTGGATGCGGCCCCGCCTCGAGGTGCTGCTGGGCATCGCCGCGCACCGCTTCGCCAAGGAGGACCTCTTCTCGGCCTGGACGACGTTCTTCGAGCGCATCGGGGAGGGCCGGCATCCCGTCGTGCTCATCATCGACGACGCGCAGTACGCGGACGACGGCCTGCTCGAGTTCGTCGAGCACCTCATGACCTGGTCGTCGTTCCGTTGTTCGTGCTCATGATGACCCGGCCGGGCCTGCTCGAACGCCGGGTCTCCCTTGCGACACACCGGAACTCGACGGTCATCCACCTGCCCGGTCTGGATGCCGCCAGCATGGCTCGCCTTCTCGACGGCCTGGTCTCGGGGCTCCCTGAGCACACCCGCGACGACCTCGTCACCCGAGCCGAAGGCATCCCCCTGTATGCCGTGGAGACGGTGCGCTCGTTGATCGACCGCGATCTGGTCGTCCCGCGCGGCGGGGTCTACGTCCTCGCCACCACGGACCCGCTCGACCTGGCCAGCATCGGGGCGCCGGCGTCGCTGCAGGCCCTGCTCGCCGCACGGCTCGACACCCTCACCCCGGACCAGCGCCGCGTCGTGAGCATCGCGTCGGTGCTCGGCACCACCTTGAGCCGTGACCGCGTCGCCGGGCTGTGCCCGGACGTCGCCGACATCGACAGCGTGCTCAGCGAGCTGGTGCACCTGCAGATCCTGGCCCACCAGTCGAGCCGGCTCAGCTCGGAGTTCGGGCGCTACTCGTTCGGTCAGTCGATGTTCCGGTCCGTGGCCTACGCGACGCTCTCGCTGCGCGAGCGCAAGAAGATCCACCTCGCCATCGTCGACTCCTACGGCCCCGAGGCCGACCTCTCCCCCGACCACGCCGCCGTGCTCGCCCAACACCTGCTCGACGCCATCGAGACGGTCCCCGGCGACGACGACGTGGACACTCTGCGCTCCCGCGCCATCGGCCTCCTGACCCGCGCGGCGACCCGGGCCCGTGCCCTCGGACTGTCGGACGAGGCGGTCGAGCACCTGCGGGTCGCCCTGGGGCACGAGGACGACCCGCTGGCCAGGGCGGACCTCGAGGCGAGGCTGGCCGCGGCCCTCACCGACGTCGGCGGCTACGCGGAAGCAGCGACGACCGCCCAGCACGCCACCGAGGTGCTCGACGCCGCGGGGGAAGACCTCGCGGCGGGCCTGGCAGCAGCCACGTGGTCCACGGCGCTCTCCTTCTCCGGCCGGCGAGGGGAGGGAAAGCGGGTGGCCCGACCGCGGTGGGACCGGCTGCACGCAGACCCGAACGCCACGAGCACGGCCCTTGCGCTGTCCCAGGCGCTCATCAACACCGACCGCTCACTGGGGGGCGATCCCGACATGGTGCAGGTGCTCGACATCCGGGCTCGACTGGCCGAGAAGGCGGGAGACGTCGAGACCCTGGCCGACACGTTCGCGTGGATGGGCATCCGCCACCTGTTCAGCGGCGCCACGACCCTGGGCCTCACCCTGCTCCATGCCACGGCCGCGCTGGGTCGTGAGCACCAGCTGCCCGTGCCCCTCACCCGCGCGCTGGTGAACCTCACCGCCAACGCGATCACCAACGACGCGCAAGAGGCGGTGCAGCTGGGTCAGGAGGCCCGGACGGTGGCCCAGCGAGCAGGGGTGCGCCGATGGGTGTCGATCGCGGCGCTCAACCTCGGTGTGGCGCAGTTCGTGCGCGGTGAGTGGGACGGCGTGGAGCAGCTCGTCATCTCCGACGTGCCCTGGGAGGTCGGGATGGACACCATGGCCATCTCGGCCATCGACACCATGCTCGCCCTCGCGCGAGGGACGGAGCGGCGGTTGCACGTTGGCGACCCACCCGACGTCGAGGTCCAGCAGGGCACCGACCGGGCCTGGGCCCTGTTCGACGACGCGTTGCGGGCGGCCCAGGCCGGCGAGAGCGCCGCGGCCCTGGGGCTCGCCGTGGCCGCCGTGAAGGAGTACGACGAGATCTTCGACGACTTCCTGCACATGTGGGGTCTGGCGATGGAGCTCGCCCTGGCCTGTGGCGACCGGCAGGTCGAGGCCGAGCTCCTCGACCTCGTCGACGGCACGCCGGTCGTGCCGCCCCTGGGCCTGCGCGCCCACCGCGCGAGGTTCGGTGCGCTGCTCGCGATGCGTGACGAGGTCGTCGGGGACGACGAGACCGAGTCGCTGCTGCGCCGCTCGGTCGACCTCTACACGCAGTGGGGGGCCCTGGCCTACCGCGCCCGCGCCCTGGGCGAGCTGGGTGGGTTCCTCATGCGCCAGGGACGACCGGAGGAGGCCCAGCCGCTGCTCGACGAGGCGCGCCAGTTCCTGACGTCCGTGGGCGCGCAGGTCTGGCTCGAGCACCTCGGCCTCACGGCACCGCAGGGCGCGGCCGCCACCCCGCTGGCACACTGACGGCCATGATCGTCCCCGCCTCGTCACCGCTGCCCACCCTCGCTGTCACCGGGTCGACGGGGGCGCTCGGCGGGCTCGTGGCGCGTCACCTCGCCGACGAGGAGGTGCCCCTGCGGCTCCTCGCGCGATCACCCGAGCGCGCGCCCGCCCTGCCGGGAGCACACGCCGTGCGGGCGGCCTACGGAGACCGGGATGCCGCGCTGCTCGCCCTCGACGGCGTGCAGACCCTCTTCATGGTCTCGGCCTCGGAGTCGGCCGACCGGCTCGCCCAGCACCGCGCCTTCGTCGATGCTGCCGTGGATGCCGGGGTGGAGCACATCGTCTACACCTCGTTCTTCGGTGCGTCGCCGGAGTGCACGTTCATGCTGGGCCGGGACCACTGGGCGACGGAGGAGCACATTCGTTCTCGCGGAACGGCCTTCACGTTCCTGCGCGACAACTTCTACCTCGACGTGCTGCCGCTGTTCGCGGGTGAGGACGGCGTGATCCGAGGCCCCGCGGGCGACGGGCGGGTCGCCGCAGTGGCCCGGGCCGACGTCGCCCGCGTCGCGGCGGCCGTCCTGCTCGACCCCGCCGGCCACCGCGGCTCCACCTACGACCTCACCGGACCGGAGGCCCTGACGATGACCGAGGTCGCGGCCACCGTCGCGGAGGTGACCGGGACGGCCGTGTCCTTCCACGACGAGAGCATCGAGGAGGCCTACGCGTCCCGGCTGCGGTGGCCGGCCGAGCAGTGGCAGTACGACGCCTGGGTCTCGACGTACACCGCGATCGCCGCGGGCGAGGTGGCAGAGGTCAGCGACGACGTGCTCCGCGTGACGGGGCGCGTGCCGCTGACCCTGCGGCAGCTGCTCGAAGGTCCCGAGGCCTGATCGCCGCCCGCTGCCTGATCCCGCCGGACTCAGACGACGCGGGTCTTCGGGGCGTTCGCGGCCGTCAGCGCCGGGTCGCGCTCGACGATGCCGCCGAGCACCTCGTCGATCCTGGCCATGAGGTCGGCCTCGAGCTTCACGCCCGACGCCTTGACGTTCTCGCCGACCTGCTCCGGGCGTGACGCCCCGACCAGCGCTGCTGCGACGTTGGGGTTCTGGAGCACCCACGCCACGGCGAGCTGGGCCATGCTCAGCCCGGCCTCGTCGGCGACGGGCTTGAGCGCCTGCACCCGGGTGAGCACGTCGTCGTTCATGAAGCGCTTGATCATGTCGGCGCCGCCCTTGTCGTCGGCCGCGCGCGAGCCCTCGGGCGGGGCCTGCCCCGGCAGGTACTTGCCGGTGAGCACGCCCTGCGCGATGGGGCTCCACACGATCTGGCTGATGCCGAGCTCCTCGCTGGTCGGCACGACCTCGTCCTCGATGACCCGCCACAACATCGAGTACTGCGGCTGGCTCGAGATGAGCTGGATGCCGAGGTCCTTCGCGAGCGCGTGGCCGTCGCGGATCTGCTGCGCGGTCCACTCGCTGACGCCGATGTAGAGGGCCTTGCCCTGGCGCACGACGTCGGCGAAGGCCGTCATCGTCTCCTCGAGCGGCGTCTCGGTGTCGTAGCGGTGCGCCTGGTAGAGGTCGACGTAGTCGGTCTGCAGGCGGGTCAGCGAGCCGTTGATCGACTCCATGATGTGCTTGCGCGACAGGCCGGTGTCGTTCTTGCCGCCGGGCCCGGTGGGCCAGTAGACCTTGGTGAAGATCTCCAGGCTCTCGCGCCGCTCGCCCTTCAGCGCCGAGCCGAGCACCGTCTCGGCCTTGGTGTTCGCGTAGACGTCAGCGGTGTCGAAGGTGCTGATGCCGTGGTCGAGCGCCGCGCGCACGCACTGGGTCGCGATGTCGTTCTCGACCTGTGAGCCGTGGGTCAGCCAGTTGCCGTAGGTGATCTCGGAGATCTTGAGACCGCTGTTGCCGAGGTATCGAAAGTTCATGTCCCCACCGTATGTCGGTGGGGTCGGCAGGAACGCCGGAGGGTCAGGCGGAGCTGCCCTTGAACTTCTCCCAGCCCAGGGTCACGATGATCGCGCCGATGATCGAGCCGATGATGCCGCTCGGCCGCAGGGCGATGCCGTCACCGGCGAGCAGGCTGGCGAGCAGCCCACCGACGAACGAGCCCGCGATACCGGTGCCGAAGGCCAGCGGCCAGTTGATGCCGGACCCGCCACGACGCAGGATGAGCTGGGCGGCGGCGCCCACGATCATGCCGAACAAGATGATTCCGATGAAGAGCATGGCGCGAGCCTAGCGCCGCGAGCGCACCTTGCCCGCCAGGCCCGTCACCACGGACCGCGCGCCGGCCACGACCGCGCTCACCGGCCCCGGGGTGGCGCCGCTGCCGCCGGCCCAGGGCGGGTCTCCGGGCATCGGGCCGAGCGGGTCGCGCTCCCCCGGCGGCACGTCGGGGTCGGGCTCGCTCAGCGCACGGGCGAACGACTCGTCCACCCCGATCAGCTCGTACCCGTCGGGGAGCAGGTCGTAGGTCCAGTCGACGTCATGGCACACCATGTCGTGGTGCAGGCTCTCGACGAGGGCCGGGACGGTCGATCCCGGCACGTCGGTGATGGCCCCGGCGAGCACGGCGACGACGTCGCTGGGCAGCCCCGGGACGGTGACCTGGGGGCGGGTGAGGCCAGCGGCACGGGCGTAGCGGTCGAGGAGCTGCGTGTACGGCATCCGCTCCGGTCCGCCGACGTCGTAGGAGCGCGACTCGCTCGTCACGGACAGGGCCCCGGCGAGCGCCTCGACGACGTCGACGACGGCGATCGGCTGCACGCGGCTGTCCATCCAGTCGGGGACCGCCTGCACCGGCATCCGCTCACTGATCTGGCGCACGACCTCGAAGCTCGTCGACCCCGAGCCCGTGACGATCGCCGCGCGCAGGGTGAGCACCCGGATGCCGGCCGTCGCGCCGGTGAGGATGCGCTCGACCTCCAGGCGCGAGGTGATGTGCTCGGAGAGCTCGGCCTCCGGCACGTCGGGCACGAGGCCGCTGAGGTAGACGAGGACGTCGACCCCGGCAGCCGCCACGGCCCAGGCCATGTTCTCCGCGGACTCGCGGTCCGTCGTCGTGAAGTCCTCGCCCTTGAGCGCGTGGATCAGGTAGTAGACGGCATCCATGCCCTCGACGGCGGCCTCGACGGTCGCGGCATCCAGGACGTCCATCCGCACGAGCTCGACCTGGTCGGCCCACCACTTCGAGCGGGCCTTGTCGGGGTCGGTCACGGCGGCGCGCACGTGGTGCCCGTCGCGCAGGAGCCGCGGGATGAGGCGGCTCCCGACGTAGCCGGTGGCGCCGGTGACGAGGACCCGCTGGGGGCTGGGGGTCGACGTCGAGGCGTCCGCTGTGGTCACGTCCCCAACCTAGGCGGACCGGGGCGAACCTTCGGAAAACCTTCGACAGCAACGGTGCTCACGCCTGGGCGAGTTCCCGCTGTCCAACGGCCTCTCACGGCTGACGAGAAAGGCTGACACGGGCTGAGCCGGGACGCTGTTACCGTGGGAGGGCAAACCTCTGCACCGGCGCTTGACCGACGGGTCCCCCGCTGTACCGACCCTGAAGGAAGCCACCCCCATGGCGATCATCTCCTGCCCCAACTGTCTCTCCGACAACGACATCCACCTGGGCGCCAACGCCTCCGACGGGTCGCGCACCTTCCGCTGCGGCGAGTGCGAGCACGTGTGGGGCGCGACGACGGCTCCCACCAGGTCACCCTCGGACCGGTCCCCGTTCGAGATGGCCAAGGGCCGGTTCGCGACCGCGACGATGCTCAGCCCCGAGCGGGCCGCCCGCGTGGTCAAGCTCAAGCGCCAGTTCCTCAAGACCGAGCCGCTGCCCACGCCCGAGGTCGACGAGCACCGCGCTCGCTTCCAGCACCTGTTCTCCGCCGAGGTGCTGGCCACCTGTGCGCCGCTGGACCTCAAGGACTTCGCGAACAGCTCGATCGGCGGCGACACGGGCAACGCGTCGGTCTTCAACCGGGCGTGGAACAAGCTCGGGGCCGAGGACGCCGCCGAGCGCACCCGCGAGTCGATCGACTACCTCCTGCGCGGGCCCCAGGACATCCCCCTCGAGGACCGCCTCACCCACCTCATCGAGGAGGACGCGCAGACCGCGATGCCCGGCTTCAAGGAGCCGCTCCTCACCAAGGTGCTGTGCGTCGCGTACCCCGAGCGCTTCCTGCCGCTGTTCAGCTACACCGCCGAGGGCACGGGCAAGCGCGAGATCACCGAGGCCGTCTTCGGCCTGCACCTGCCGATCAAGCCCGACCAGACCGCGATGCAGATCGGCCGGCTCGCGACGTGGTCCAACGACCTCCTCCTCGAGCTCGTCGGCGACGGGTTCACCGGCACGCACCACGCGGCAGCGTTCCTGCTGTGGGCCAACACCCGCGCGGGCGCCCGCCCGCTCACCGCGGTGCGCTGACCTGCGGCTCGCTGCATTCAGCGGTGGCTGCGTTCAGCGGTCGGCGCGCAGGATCGGCGGCGACAGCACGACCAGCGGGTCGGCGCGGTAGACCCTGGCCGGTCGACCGCGACCGCCCTCGCGCCGGTCGCCCGTCGTCGTGAGGAAACCCGCCACACCGGTCACCTTGCGGTGGAAGTTCGCGCGGTCCAGGGCCACGCCCCACACCGCCTCGTACACCGCGTGCAGGTCGGCGATCGTGAAGGTCTCGCCGCACAGGGCCGCCGCGTACCCCGTGTACTCGAGCTTCGCGCGGGCTCGCTCCACACCGTCGGCGAGGATCTCGTGGTGGTCGAACGCGAGACCGGATGCCGTGCGCGTCACCTCCGCGACCGGCATCCACACCGCGTCTGCGGCGTCCGAACCGGCAGTGGGCTCGGGAAGGTCCGACCCGAGGGCGAGCCAGGCGATCGAGACGACCCGAGAGCGGGGATCCCGTTGTGGCGCACCGTAGGTCGCGAGCTGCTCGAGGATCACGTCGCCGCGCCCGACCCCGGCCTCCTCGGCGAGCTCGCGGTACGCGGCATCCTCGAGGTCCTCGTCGACGTGGACGAACCCGCCCGGCAGCGCCAGCGCGCCGGCATACGGCTCCTCGCCGCGGCGCACGAGCAGCACGTGCAGCTCGCCCGAGCGGACGCTGAGCACGACGAGGTCGCACGTCACGTAGAACGGCGGGTACTCACTGGTGTAGGCCACCCGGCCATCTTAGGGTCACCCTGACAATTACGGCACGTGTATCAGGCACGCCCCAGCCGTGCTCCTCCCCGCTGACGGCACCGCCGAGCGGCGGCGCTCCCCCACAGGAGGCCACGGTGTTCAACGACAAGATGATGTTCAGCCAGGGGCGCGAGAACCGCAGCCGCAGCATGCTCCAGTCGAGCATCCCGTGGGCCGTCGGGCCCGACTCCACGATCTGGGACGGCGACGACGAGATCAGCCACGACCTCGCACGGCAGTACGTCGCGCTCCAGGCAGACCAGAGCAAGCGCCTCGTCGCCTCGCTCGAGCAGCTCGTGAAGACGATGAACGCCCTCGACAGCACCGACGCCACGCAGCGCGCCCCGCAGGTCATCGGCCGCCTCGAGCAGCCGGACGGCACCCCGGCGCACCGCGTGCAGGTGACCCTCGAGGCTGCCGGCGCCAGTGCGGCAGAGGCGCGTTCGGCCACCGCGCTCACGGCGGCCGACGGCAGCTTCGTCATCGCCCTGCCGGTGTCCGCGCGGCCGACGACCATGACCGTCGCACTCGTCATCACGACCGCGGCCGGCATCCTGCGGGTCGAGGACGCCCTGGCCGACCTGCTGCCGAGCGGCATGCTCCCGCCGATCACGCTGCCCACCCCGGCCCCCCCGCTGCCGCCCAGCCTGGTCGCGGCGATGCGCGACCTGATCGACGGCATCCCCACCTCGGCCGACGACGACGGCCACGGCTCCAAGCACGACACCAACACCGCGATCGCCGTCGGCGAGGACGACTGCATGATCGTCTTCCGCAAGGACGCCTCGAGCGACCGGTTCCCCTACGGCGTGCTCTTCCGCCTCACCGACCCCGCGCTCAGCCAGCCGACCCTGCGCTTCCGCCTGCCGACGAAGCACCACGGTCCCACCAAGGGCGGCGACGCGTTCACCTTCTACGGCCCGGCATCCGCCCACACCCGCCTCGCGCGCAAGCTCACCCGGATGGACTTCCGCCTCGCCGAGCGCGTGCCGATCGACCGGCCCATCGACGTCGAGGCGTTCCGCGAGGGCCTGGCCGTCGACCGGCCGTGGGGCGGTGTACCGATCGCCGGGTCGCTGGCCATCGGGTACGTCGTGCAGATGGCGCAGCGCTGGACGCCGATCGGGCTGGCGCTGGGCGACCTCGTCTACTCGCTGCCGCTGGCACCCGGCGAGCAGCAGCGCATCGCCGTCATGGAGCGCAGCGCGACCTCGAGCGTCATCGAGAGCGAGCGGGTCGACAACAGCGAGCAGATGTCCTTCACCGAGCGCGACGACACCTCTGCCACAGCGACCTTCGCGTCGGCGTTCACCGAGGTCGCCGCGGGCGGGTCGCACTACGACACCGAGGCCAGCTCGTTCTCCGTCGCGGCCGCCGTCGGCGGTGGCGGGGTCTTCCCGTTCGGCTGCGTGGCCGGTGGCGTGTCGACGAGCTTCGGCACGTCGAGCTCGTCGGGCAACACGAACACGTGGATGAACGGCGCCCGCAACTCCACCTCGAATGCCGCGCAGAGCACGCACTCGGCCGTCCAGCGCCAGGCCGCCGCCCGCCGCAGCTCGTCCCGCACCGCGATGCGGCTGGCGTCGGCGAGCGAGACGACCGAGGTCGTCACCAAGGTCATCACCAACCACAACAAGACCCGCGCGCTCACGATGCAGTACTGGGAGGTGCAGCGGCTGTTCGACGTCACGACCGTGGCCGAGGGCGTCAACCTCGTGTGCCTCGTGCCGCTCGACGTCATCACGTTCCTGCCACCCGGGATGCCGCCGCGCCTCACCGACGCCCCCGACTCCCGCGACGAGGTACTCGACCGCTACGGCCGGATGCTGACCCACGCCGACGTGCTGACCCGCGTCGTCCCGGGCCGCTACCGCCGCGGGCTCAGCCTGATCAGCGACTTCGCCGCCAACCCCACGACGAACGTCGCCGACGAGACCGCCCCCTCCACCGAGATCGTCAACCTCAGCGTGCGCGGCTCGTTCCTGTCGACCGACGAGGTCTACGTGACCATCCTCGGCAAGCGCGGCATGCGCGTCGGCCCGGTGCGCATCGACGGCGACCCGGCCTACACCCCGCCGACCGGCACTGCCGCCCTGGCATCGGAGGAGGCGCTGTTCGGGGCCATGCGTCGGGTGCGGCAGAGCGGCCCCCTGCGCTACTGGACGGCGAGCGTCTCGCTGCCCACGTCGCTGCCGCGCCAGGACGTGACCGGCTTCGAGGTCACCCGACGCACCCGGCGGCTGGACTACACGTTCGCCCCGCCGCTCGTGGCCGACCTGGCCACCGCAGGGGGTCTGCTCGGCCCGCTCGGCACCCTCGGGGATGCCGTGCTCAAGGCCGCGCTCGACAAGCCGTCGGTGACCCGCTCGTACGCCTCGGACCGGGTGGAGAAGGAGGTCGGCGGGCCACGGGTGTTCAGCTTCTCGGCCACCCTTCCCTCCCCCGCGCCCGCCGGTGGCGGTGGCCCGGCACCGGCGGGCACCGAGCTCGTCGCGGGAACGTTCGGCGGTGGCGTCGAGCTGCCCTCCTCGCCGTACCCACTGGCCGCGCGCGGCATCCCCCCTGTCCTGTCGTACGCCTCGGTGCTGGAGATCGAGAAGACCCTCCAGTGGGTCGTGCGGAACACGATGACGTGCAGCCTCGCGGTGTTCGCGTCGCTGACGCCCGAGGAGCGGGCCGTCATGCTCGAGCGCTACGAGATCGAGCTGCCGCCGGCCGATGACGGGACACCGCGCCCCGGGGTGCCGCTGCTGTCGTGCGTGACGAACAACGTCCTCGGGTGGTTCGGCAACTCGATGGTGCTCCCGTTCATCATTCCCGCGGCGATCACCGAGGCGACGGGCACGTGGGAGACCCTCGACGACGGCACGAGGGTGCTCGTGGAGTCGGGCATCACGACCGGCGACATCCAGGACGCGCTGACCCGCTTCCACACCGACGGGTTCTCCCCGCCGCGTTCGACGATCGCGCTGCCCACCAAGGGCGTGCTCGGCGAGGCCGTGCTCGGGCACTGCCCGTCGGCGGAGAAGATCGACCTCACCCGGTTCTGGAACTGGCAGGACAGCCCCGGCGACGAGGCGACCGCGATCTCCCCGATCACGATGCCGACGTCCTCGCTGGTCAGCGGGCTCACGGCCCCGGACACACTGACCAAGGTCGCCCCACAGATCCAGAACTTCAGCATGGCCCCCGTGGCGGCCGACACCTCCCTGGCGGCGGCGCTCATCGCGGCGGCCAAGGACCAGAAGTCGTTCGACATCGGTGCGCTGACCAACGCGGCCAACCTCACGACGCTCGGCGGCAAGACGATCGACACGGCCGAGGCGGCCCGCAAGGACGCCCTGGCCTCGGCGACCAAGCTCGCGGAGAAGGCGATGGAGACCTCCGCCAGCATCTACACCGGCAAGAAGGCCGAGGCGGAGAAGAAGAAGGAGAACCCCGAGAAGACCGAGCCCAAGCCCACGGGGGAACCCAAGCCCACGACCGGTGAGACGCCGAAGCCGAAGCCCACGCCGCCGCAGACGGCATCCGTGCACTTCGCGCTCGACAAGGACGACCTCACGATCGCCCCGGCCCCCGCGGAGGTCACCGCCCTGGATGCCGTCGTCGCCAAGGCCGTCACGGCCGGCGTCACCGGCGCCGTCGTTCGCGGCTACGCCTCCCCCGAGGGGACGGCCGCGCACAACATCGACCTGGCGCACCGTCGGGCGGAAGCCGTGATCGCGCACCTCGCGACCAAGGGCGTCACGGCGACCCGCGCCGAGGGTGGGGTGCTGGCCGGAGCGGCCGGCGACTTCCCGAAGCTGCGTCGCGCCGACGTCGCCTTCACGTACTGACCGCAGCCGACCACCCATGACCAGGCCTGACCCACCCAGGAAAGAAGGACCGCCATGAGCACCCAACCAGACGCCGCCGAGGACGCCCTCGTCCTCGCGTTGACCGAGGTCATCAAGGGAGCGACGAGCCCCGAGATCCAGCAGGCGCAGGCGCTGCTGCTCCGGCGGCTCGCGACCCAGGGTGACGTCATCCCGTCGCGGATCCCGGCGCCGCTCAACATCACCGAGGTCGGCGGGTACCTCAACCTGCTCGGCACGCTCGGCGAGCAGTCGATGCGCCGCGACATGCTGGGGTCGACCCTCGGGTTGGCCACGGGAGGGCTCGAGCCGTCGGTCGGCTCCGCGGTGCCGCCGCTGCGGCTGACCGCGGTCGCCACGCACCGACCGGCTGGGGCCGGCGGTGCGGAGGTGCCGCTGTCGGTGGGGGTGCGCGAGGACCTGGCGCCTCCGCTCGTCGCGGCCCTCGTCGATGTGGCGGCAGCGGGCGGGTTGCTGCCGCTGTGGTCGCCGCCGGCTGCGCTGCCGGCGCCGTCCGGTGGCACGGCGGGCCCGCCGGACCCGCTCCCTTACCTCGGTCGCCAGGTGTGGGTGGCACCCACCACGGCGACCGTCGACCCCGAGAACGACCCGGTGGTGCTTGGCCGGGCGGCATCCGATGCCGCACCGGGGTACCGGCTGGCCATCCGGGTTGCCGACGGGACGCCCGGCGCGACCACGGAACAGTGGACCGGGCTGGCGTGGGACCCGATCGGGCTGGGCTTCGTCGAGAGAGATCTCGGCTCCGTGCCCATGCTCCCGATCGAGACCGCGCTGGCCGGGACGGTGTTCGTGGCGCGCCGGGTGCCCGTCGCGCCTGCCGGTCGCGGTGACTACGCGTGGGCGCAGCTCACGGCCGTTGCCGGGCTGCTGCCAGGTGCATCGCGCCTGGGTGACGAGCTGGCGCTCGTGTGGTCGGGCGAGGACATCCGCTCCAGTGCGTACGCGACGATGCTTGACGCGACGTGGGACGGCATCCGCTTCAGCCTGTGATGCCGAGACTTCGGGCGCACCAGCGGGGCGTTGGAGACAGTTCCGAGGCGAGTTGACACAGGATCGCGGCAACCGACGCCCGCAGGCATGTCCGGCTCGCGGTCGCTCCACCACGGAGGTCTGCCGGTGCCCGATAGTCGGCGTGCGATCGGATGCCGGTGCCCCCCTCCCACGGACCCATCGCCGCGCTCGGCAGCGTCCATGGCGGGAGATCAGCCCAGCCCTCCACGAAGGCCGTCGGACCGGTCTGGGATCAGGGCGAGGTCATAGCCTGCGAGGACTGCCGAGAGACGGTCGCTGACGCCGAGCTTGCCGTAGATCCGTCCGAGGTGAACCTCGACCGTTCTCGGTGAGGTGCCCAGGATTCGCCCGATTCGGGAGCTGGTGTGGCCTCGGGCGAGGAGGACGAGGACCTCGCTCTCACGTGCCGTGAGCCGAGGGCGCTGCTCTGGCCACGGCAAGGGGCGCAACCCTGCCAGCGCCACCATGTCCGCCACGATCGGGCGGATCGCCGCGAGTCGCTGGAGGTGCTCTTCGCTGAAGTCCTCACCCGCTCGGGCAAACATCGCGATGACGAAGTCTGGGACCGCCGAAGAATGGCAGCGTGCACACCTGATCGGCGCCGCAGTAGCGCAGGCAGCCCGCACGCTGGTGGGACGCCGCCCATGCAGTGGCACCGAACTCCCGCTCGGCGGTGCGGGGGGTCAGATCGCCTTGGCTGACGGGGTCCAGCAGGGGGTCGCTGGCCCTCATGAGCTGGAGCTCGTGGGACAGGGACGCGGCCTGCCCGGGCGGGAGGCGTCGACCGACGACCCGGACCACGGTGTGGGTGGGGTCTGCCTGGACGACGATGCCGAACTGTGCCTCGATGACGTCACTGACCAGGTCGATCATGGAATCGACCCGCCCCACCACCTCGTCCGAGCGCGCCATCCGTGCCACGAGGTCGGTGACGAACTCCAGCGTCGGTGGCCCGGGTGGCATGAGGACACGCTAGGCAACCGTCGGGGCTGGATGCCGGGGAACGTGAAAATCAATCCTCGACGGAACGGGGTGGCGGGTCCGGCCGCGCTCCTGCTCGCGGCCGGACCCCGCCGTCCGTCATCCCTGCGACCTCAGCAGGAGTACCCTTCGGCACCCTCGATCCAGGTCTCGACCATGTCGTCGGCAAGCGTCGACCCGGCACCGAAGTACTCCAGGCCGACCCCGTTGGCGCCGTTGGGGTTCATCCTGCCGGTCCCCTTCGGGTCACCGATGGTCATCTTCTCGAAGATCTTGATGCCCACCGGCATCCCCGCGTCCTTCAGCGCCTCGTAACCCGCCGCCGCGGCACCCTCGCACTCGGCCTCGTAGCCGCCGAGGCCGGCACCGTCCTGTGCGCTGAACACCAGCCAGTTGCTCGACGTCGGGGCGCTCAGGCTGTACATCGGGATGTAGCAGTGGTGCGCCATCGCGGGAGAGGCGCCGATGGCGAGGGCGGCTGTCGCGGCCGTGCCGACGAGCACTCGACGGCCAAGTGACGAGCTGATGGACATGGGCTTCTCCTTCGGGTGGTGTCAGGGGGACGACCCATGGAACCGGAAGCAGGACGTCGCGGGGTATCAGGAGTTCTACGTACCGACCGCGGGGGCCGCAGCCAGCCTCCCGCGAAGGGACCGTCCCAGCGACGACCCCACCAGCAGGCCGAGCGAGATCGCGATGGCGACCCCCGCCACGCCCAGGGCGACGTCGGTGGCCGACTCACGACCCGCGGCGAGCTCGGTCACGCCCACCAGACCGAGGCTGCCGGGGACGAGCAGCCAGAATGCGGGCAGGAAGAGCACGAGGCGGGCCAGCTGCGGTCGGCGCGACTCCACGATGCTCGCGCCGAGGCTGGCCGCGATCGCGCCGAGGAAGCCACCGAGGGCGATCGAGCCGAGCTCCTGCCCCGCAACCTGGGCGCCGAAGGCCAGGCTCAGCACGAGCAGCACCCAACCCTGCATCCGCAGCGGGACACCTTCCATGAGGCAGATGCTCAGCCCGATGAGCAGCAGGCCCACGGGAGCACCGACCCAGCCGATCTCGTCGACCCGCAGGTTGGCCAGCATCGACGTCGGCACGCGCAGCAGGGTCGTGGCCATGAGCAGCCCGAGCGAGAACAGGCCGAGCTGCACGAGGCCATAGGTGAGCCTGGCCGAGCCCGCCGACATGTGCCCGGCGGCGAGCTCCGACATGCCGTTGACGACCAGGGCCCCGGGCAGCAGCACCGCCAGCGGCGGCAACACGGTGCGCAACGGCCCCTCGAGCAGACCGGCGTCGGCAGCGCCGAACACCGCCAGGGACACCAGGAACGCGGCCAGCGTCGGCAGCAGGGCCTTGACCACCTGGTGCCGCTCGGCCAGCTGCACGAGCAGGTACACGATCACCGCCCCGATCGCGGCAGCGGCGACGTTGGCCCAGCCGGGCTGCAGGATCAGCGCGATCCCGACGGCGAGCACGGGCCACGCGAGGGCGACCAGCCACCACGGGTGCGCGACCGGACGCCGCGCGGCCGCCGTCAGCTGCTCACGCGCCTGCGCCGGGTCGAGCTCACCGCGCACCAGCTGGTAGCGGATCCGCCGCACGCTCGCGGCCTGGTGGAGGCGCAGACCGGGTGGCGCCGACCGGTTCGTCGCCGCGCCACCCTCCGTCAACGTCACGACCAACCCGGTCGGGCCGACCGCCAGCTGCACATCGGGGTACCCGAGCACGGTGCCCAGCTCGACGAGCTCCTCCTCGATCTCCTGCGCCGGCTGCCCGGACGCGATCATCGCGGTGCCCAGCTGGGCCAGCAGCGCGCGGGTCTGGGTTTCGTGGGGCTGGTCTGCCAGGTGCCCGGTGGCATGTCGGCGTCACCATGTCAACCGGGCCTCGTCGCAGCGCGCCATCATGCCAAGCCAGTCACAGGCTCCCGCGGGCCAGGCCGATGAGGCGGTCGAGGATGCGCCCGCCGTCGGTGCGCAGCCCGTTGTGGTGGTACTCGTCGGTGACCCAGCGCCGCATCCCGGGCAGCAGGTCGGCCGTCACCTCGGAGTACGCGCGGTCGACGAAGGCGTCGTTGACGTAGATCGCCGCAGCGCACGGCACGTCCACGGAGGCGAGCACCTCGGCGTCGTAGAGCCGCGGCCACTCGTGCTCGGCCAGCAGCCCCGCCACCTCGGCGTACGGCACGAGCTCGGGGTGGTCCTCGAAGTGCCACGGGAAGAGGTGCTCGGCAGTGAGCAGCGTCGAGTCACCGACGAAGTCGTCGGGCGCCACGCGAGCCGCCGACCACCCCGTCACTCCCCCGTCGGCATAGCTCGACTCGTGCAGCACGGCATACAGCGGGGCCCGCCCCGTGAACGGCAGCAGCCCGGCGAGGTCGTGCCCGAACGCCGGCGAGCGCGGGTCGCGCTCGAGCAGGTAGTGGATCTCCTCGGAGCCGCCGTCCGCGCCGAGCCGTCCACCGATCGAGCGCAGCAGCCGACTCGACACCGGCGCCCCACCGGGCAGGCACACCACCCCGTCGTCGCACATCGCCATCGCCCGCTCGAGCCGGCCCTGGTCGTCGGGGAAGCGCCGGTGGTGCTCGGCGTTGAGCCGGCGCACGATGCCGAACGTCGTCGCGTACACCTCGTCGACGGGGCGCCCCACCGGCGGCAGCCCGCCCGTGAAGAACGCCTCGCGCACCGACCCCGGGAACGCCGTGAGGTAGTGCAGCGTGCAGAACCCGCCGAACGACTGCCCCAGCAGGCTCCACCGGTCGACCCCGAGGTGCTCGCGGAAGCACTCCGCGTCGCGCACGATCGCGTCGGCCCGGAAGTGCGTGAGATACCCCGCCTCGGATGCCGGCTCGGTCACCCCCGCGTCGGATGCCGTGCCGCCGCCGGTTCCGCTGTACGGCGTGGACCGGCCCGTGCCGCGCTGGTCGAGCATGAGCACCCGGAAGTCGCGCAGCGCCCGGGCGAGCCAGCCGGGTGCGGCGGGCCGGGCGGTCGGTCGCGGGGCCTCCTGCCCCGGGCCGCCCTGGAGGAACACGAGGAACGGTCGGTCGCGGCCGTCAGGGGCCGCGACCTCGCGCGCGAAGACGTCCACGCTCCCGGCATCCGGCCTGTCGTGGTCGAGCGGCACGCTCAGCACGTGGTCGGTCAGCACCAGCCCGGGGATCCGCAACGACACCGTCATCCGCCGAGGCTACCGGGCAGGTTCCTGCGGTCTCGTGGTGAACGTGGCAGCGAAGGCGTCGAGCTGGCCGCCGTCCGCTCGTCGAATCGCGTACCTGACGACGGGCCCGAGCAGCTTCACGGGACCCGTCATGGTGCAGTCGGCGACCAGCCCGAGCCGGGTGCCACCACCGTCAGCCACGCACTCGTACGTGTAGTCGGCGGTCACCCCGCCCTGCACGGACCTCAGCGTGATGCTGCGACCCGGCTCCAGGGCCGCCACGGTGGCGAGACGCTCCTTGCCCCGCGCCGTGAACACCAGGGTCGAACCGGCGGCCAGCGGGCCCGGCGCCCGCACGGCATCCACGCCCGGCATCCACTGATCGGCGGTGTCCCAGTCGACGAGCCGTTCCCACACGGCGCCGACCGGTTGGCCGACCGTGGTGCTGGCGGTGAATGCTGTCGTCATCTGACGCTCCCATCGATGGTCGTTCGCCTCATGCTCCTGCCGCCGAGGCGCGCGGGCATTGGACGAACTTCACCTCTGGTCAGGGACGAATCCGGCGGATGCCGCGGCCTCCTCGCGGTCGTAGGTCGCCCGTTGGGCGGCCGCGTACTCCGCAGGCGAGACACCGGTGTGCCGCTGGAAGTCGCGGATCAGGTGCGACTGGTCGAACCACCCCAGCTCGGCCGCCAGGTCTGCCCACGCCACGCTCTCGTAGACGTCGATGTGGTCGAGCAGCCGGCGCATGCGCAGGATCCGGGCGAGGGTGCGCGGGCTGAGCCCCACCTGCTCGGTGAACTGTCGGTCGAGGTGCCCGTGGCTGACGCCGAGCGTCGCGGCGATGTCACCGACAGGACGGGCCGGGTCCGCCGCGAGCGCCGCCACGGCCGCCTCACAACGCTCGACCACCACGCGACTGAACGGCTCCGGCATCCGCACCGTGGCCTCGACGACGTCCAGGGCCTCGTCCGCCGTGTCACACGACGACAGCGCGCGCCGCAGGGAGGCGGCCCGTGGCCAGACCGCCATCAGGTCCACCACGCACCCGCGAAGCCGCGCCGGCGCGAACCCGAACGTCGGTCGACAGCCCACGGGCCGAGTGACGATGCCCACGCAGTAGGTCTCGCCCTGGGGCTCGTTGACGACCGGTCTGTCGTGGGGACCGATGAGGAAGCCCTGGTCGGTGGTGAGCGACGGTCCACCGCCGCTGGGTGTCAGGCGGATCGGGTCGCCGAGGACGACGGCGGCGACCGTGGACCCGGTGGGCGCGATGCGCTCGCTCACCCCGGTGATGTGACCGCGGGCGAACCAGATGAGCTCGACGAACCGGCCGGCCTGGCCGCCAACCGTTCGGGTCTCGTACTCGAACACCCGGTCAACGTACTCGGCCGGTCTCGTGGGCCCAGATGGCGACCTCGACCCGGTTGCGGGCACCGAGCTTCCTCATCAGGCTGGCGATGTGGGCCTTGACGGTGCTCGGGGTGATGTAGAGGTCGCTGGCGATCTCGTTGTTGGTGCGTCCTCGAGCCACCGGCAGGAGGACCTCTTCCTCGCGGGCGGTGAGCGGTTCGATCGGCTGCCGGGGCTGTGAGGTCGGTGAGTGCGCGAAGGCGGCCAGGAGCCGGACCGTCACGCTGGGTGCGATGAGTGCGTCTCCGTCCGCGGCTGCGTGGATGGCCTGGGTCAGCAGCGCAGGCCCGGCGTCCTTGAGCAGGAACCCGCGGGCGCCGGCCTTGAGGGCCCCGTGAACGTACTCGTCGAGGTCGAAGGTGGTGATCACGACGATCGGGAGGGGGTTGGCCACGTCGGGGCCGGCGAGGCGACGCGTGGCCTCGATGCCGTCCATCACCGGCATCCGGATGTCGAACAGGCCGACGTCAGGGCGCAGCTCGAGCGCCAGGCGCACTGCCTCGCGCCCGTCCGCGGCCGCGCCGACCACCTCGATGTCGGGTTGGGCGTCGAGCAGCATCGTCAGCCCGGAGCGCACGATGGGCTGGTCGTCGGCGATGAGGACCCGGATGCTCATCGTGGCGTCCCGGTGCGGGGCAGGTTCGCCTCGACCCGCCAGCCGTGGTCGGCGGTGGGGCCCGCGTGGAACGTGCCGCCGAGCATCGTGGCGCGCTCGCGCATGCCCACGAGGCCGTAGCCGGCCGGGGCGCGACCGGTCGACCCGATGGAGCCGTCGTCGTCGACGGTCAGTCGGACCTGGTCGGTGTCACCGGTGACGGCCACGGTGACGCGGGTGGCGTGGCGGGCGTGGCGTCGAGCGTTGGTGACGGACTCCTGGGCGAGGCGGTAGATCGCGGACCCGACCGCAGGGCTGAGGTCGTCGAGCTCGCCGGCGAGCGTCACCTCGACGCACGGACGCATCCGGCCGTCTGTGGCGAGCTGCTCGACCTCGGCCATGCCCGGCTGTGGTGCGAACTCGGTGTCGTGCGGAGCGCGCAGGACGCCGACGATCTCGCGCAGCTCGGTGAGAGTTCGGGTCGCCGCGTCCTCGATGGTGGCCAGGGCTTCGACGGCCCGCTCGGGGTGGGAGGCCGCGACGGCACGTCCCGCCTGAGCCTGGATGGCGATGCCCGAGACGTGGTGGGCGACGACGTCGTGCAGCTCACGCGCGAGCTGTTCGCGCTCGCGGGCCTTGGCTTCGTCGATGTCGCGGATGCGGATCCTCGCGCCGAAGCGGATCGCGGCCCCGAGGGCTGCGGCGGTGAGGAAGAACGCATATCCCGCGACCTTCTCGGCCAGGCCGGTCGACTCGGCCACGAGGGTGGTGGTCAGCCAGACCAGGATCAGGCCCAGTCCGCCTGCGGCCTCCCGACCGGAACCCCACCGGAACAGGGAGTAGGTCAGGACCAGGGTGGCCGAGACGCCGACGGGCAGTGCGCCGTGCGGTCCGGTGGCGATCCTGACGATGTCGACCACCGCCAACGTGCCGAAGGCGATCGCGACCGCGAGGAGCGGGTGCGTGCGTCGCCACGGCAGGGGGGCGACGGCCGCCAGCGCAGCGATGAGCAGCACCGGGAGCGGTGCCATGTCCTCGCGGAGCACCGCTTCGGCCACGGACCAGCACAGCAGGACGGCGACCAGGACCCAGTCCCGAGGCAGCGGGCCCGGGGCGTTCGAGGGCCGAGGTTCGGCCCACAGCGATCGCAGTGCGTCGGGGACCATGCGGTGAGCCTAGGCACCCCACGTGGTCGGCGTATCCGCCGAAAGTACGACAGGACGACTGTGCCAGGGGCCAGGTCAGATCAGGCTCCGGGGCTGATGTGCCCGCCGACGGCATCCGTGAGGGTTGGAAGACACCCACCCCACCAAGCCGACGGAGCTCCTGATGACACCTCGACCCCACACCGCGCTGGAAGACCTGCGCCTGCCCGTGCAGGCCAAGCTGGCAGCAGCATGGGCCACCTTCATGTTCCTCTACATCTACGTGGACATCCTCGGCTTCTACAAGCCCGGCGTCGTCGATGACATCCTGGTCGGCCGCGTCTGGGAGTTCGACATCACCCCGACCTGGGCGATCACGGCGCTGACCCTCCTGGCGATCCCGATCTTCATGGTCGCGCTGTCGATGACGCTGCCCGCCCGGGCCAACCGCATCGCGAACCTCATCGTGGCCTCGATACAGGTCCCCTTCGCGGCATTCAACGCGTGGGGCGAGGTGGGCGAGCCGTGGATGTACTTCTACATCCTCGGCGTCGCACTGGAACTGGTCGTTCTCGCCTTCATCCTTCGCTCCGCCTGGGCCTGGCCCCGCCGCACCACATCACCAGCGGCCGCGGCAACCGGCTCGCTCAGGGAGTCGCTCCGCACGCCGCAGCAGGCGTGACTCGTTCGCGCCGGACTCGGCAGCGTCGCCTGGTCGCCAGTCACCCCAGTCCTGCGGAGCGGCCGGATCACCGATCCAGCTACCCCGTGGTTGGTCGCACGCCGAGCCAGGTGAGCACGGCCAGGACGCGGCGGTTCTCGTCGGCCGACTCGTGCAGGTCGAGCTTGGCCAGGATGCTGGCGACGTGGGTCTCGACGGTGCGGTCAGTCAGCCACAGTCGCTTGGCGATGCTGGAGTTCGTCCGGCCCTCCGCCATGAGCGAAAGGACCTCGCTCTCGCGCGCCGTCAGCACCGCCAAGGGGTCGTTGGTGCGCGTGTGCCCCAGCAGGGTTGCCACCACTTCCGGATCGAGTGCCGAACCTCCAGCAGCAACCCGGCGCAGGGCGTCCAGGAAGTCGTCGACGTCGAGCACCCGGTCCTTGAGCAGGTAGCCGACCTTGCCGCTCGCCACCAGGTCCACCGAGTGCCGGGTCTCGACGTGTTGCGAGAGAAGGACGATGGCGAGCTCGGGATGCCGGCTACGCAGTTCGCGTGCCGCGCGGGCGCCGTCGTCGGTCAGGTCGGGCGGCATCCGGACGTCGATGATCGCGAGGTCCGGATCCGCCGACTCCACCGCCTCGATGAGACTCGGCGCGTCGGCCGCCTTGGCGACCACGTCGTGTCCCGCGTCCTCCAGGAGCCGAGCCAGACCTTCGCGAAAGAGCGCCGAGTCCTCACCGATCACGACGCGCATGGCAACGCCGCCTCCACGACCGTCCCTCGCCCCACGAGGCTGTCCACCGTCAGTGACCCACCGAGAGCAGCGACGCGGTCCGCGAGCCCGGACTCCGGGCTCAGCGTCGCGCCACCCCGACCGTCATCGCTGACGCGGACCACGACCTGTCCGTCGACCCGGTGGATCCGCAGCTCGATGGTGCTCGCGTCCGCGTGCTTGATCGTGTTGGCCACCGCCTCGCTGACGACGAAGTACGCCGTGGTGGCCACGTTGTCGGGCAGCGGCTCCGCGTCGATGTCCAGCTCCACCATCACGGGGAGGGCGCTCACCAACCGTGACAGTGCGGCCGGTAGGCCGTCGTCGAGGCTGCTGGGCCGGATGCCGTGGGCGATCTGTCGCAGTTCGGCGATCGCGGTGCCGAGCTCAGCGACACACTGGTCGAGCAGGTCGTGGGTGTCGACGGTGCCGTCGTCCAGGTGACGTTGCGCGAGCCGAATCGCCATCCCCAGCGACACGAGCCGTTGTTGCGCACCGTCGTGCAGGTCGCGCTCGAGCCGGCGACGTTCGTCGAACCCGATCTGAACCAACCGAGCCCGGCTCGACTCCACCTGCCGCAGGGCTTGGCCCAGCTCGAGGCGTAGCCGGACCATCTCGAGGAGGGTGGCCGCGCGCTCGCCCACCTCACGCAGCAGCTCCGGCGAGACCAGCCCGGTATCGCTCCTCAGGACACCGACCGGCTGGTTGGCGAGCTCGACGACGTGACCCCCTGCTGCCTCAACCCGTTCGCCGCCCGCATCGAGGTAGTGGCCACCCTCGGGCAGGAGGTACCCGACGCGGAGGGAGGGATCCCGAAGCGCCTCGCGCAGAACGGTTTCCAGCTCCTCCGGCGCGCGACTCCCGATCGTGACGTCGTCCTGTAGTGAGGCCAGGGCCTTGTAGCCGGCACGGCGCGCTGGGTACAGCCGTCGGTCCACCCACTCCTGCAACCGGTGAAGCAAGGGGGCGAGCGCGGCAGCGCCCAGAGCCGTCGCGACAGCGGCCGCGAGTGACGACTGCTGACCGAACGCCAGTCCCACCACCGTCGAGGCGCCGACATAGAGCAGCAGGAGGGCGGCCGACACCAGAGCCCACTTGACGGTGCTCGCCAGCGCCCGGTCGACGTCGTACAGGTCGTACCGCAGGATCGCGATCGCCGTGGTCAGGGGGATCAGGGCCAGGCCGACCAGGCCGACCGCAGCGCTCAGCCACGCCGTGCGGCCCAACACCACGATCTCGACCAGGCACAGCACGGGGTACGCCACCACCGCCAGACCGCTGAGCGACAGCCACCGCAGCTGCACCCGGTGCACGGCATCGGCCCGTCGGTACCGCGCGACGAGCGACAGCCACGCACGCCAGCACCAGGGCGAGCATGCCCGACGAAGGCGACGAGACCCACCACCTCGAGCCACACCGGCGGCGCTCCGAAGGGGCGCTCGAGGTTCGCCAACGGGGGAAGGAAAGGCACGGCATCCAACGCTCCGTACGCCTGGTTGACCAGGGTGCAGGTCACCAGGGCCGCCGGCACCCAGCGCCAACGCGGGCTCGGCAGGCGGCCGTCGGGGAAGGTGAGGCAGAGCAGCGCGATCGCCACGAGCACCCACCAGGCGCTCTCCTCCACGGAGGCAACCAGCGGGGCCCACCCCGACGCGTCACCACTCTGCGCGAGCAGCGCCCAGGCCGTGCCGCGCAACACCACGAGCGACGTGGTGAGACCAACGAAGGCGAGCAGGGCGCCGACCAACGGCTGTGCCTGCCTGGCCACGAACACCCCGAGCACCGCGGCCAGCGGAGTCACCGCGAGCCCGACCGCGACGTTCGCCCACGCCTCGGGCGTGGACGCCAGGGCGGCGAGCACGACGGCGGCAGCGAGCGCACCCGCGGCACCAACCGCGAGCACGGTCGCGAGGTGACGCAGCCACGGCGAACGGGCCATCCCCACAATGTAGGGCTGAAGCCATTCCCCTGACTCCGTGCTGGCACGGAGGCCCTGACCCGTGACTGCCACGAGGCGCAGCGGCCACCGTGGCTCCTACGGTCGTGGCACGTTCAATCCGCCCCTGGACCATGGAGAACACGATGACCACGACGCAGTACCCCAGCCCCGTCACAGACCTCACACCATCGCCCAGCCGGGCACGCCGCGCCATCGTCGCCGGCGGCCTCGCCGTCGGATCCCTCACCATCGCTGTCCTGCTGCTGACGACGCCATGGGGTGAGCGAGACGCGCTCGACTACGCAAGCCTCGCCCCGATTCGTGACAGCGTCTGGACCGGCCTCCTCGTGGACGGCTTCGCCTTCGCCGTCGTCGGCGTCACCGTCGGCCTCGCGGTCTGCGGGCTGGCCCGCTCCCGCGGTGCCACCCTGGCGACCATCGGTGCACTGCTCACCAGCCTTGGCGGGATCGCGTTCGCCATGGGCGCCTCCGCCTTCGCCTCGCTCGCCTGGCACGTCACCGACACCTCGCTGGTGAACGCCACCGACGGCGCTGCGCTGCTCACCTACGCGGTCGACAGCCCGCTGCACGGCATCGCGGTGCAGATGGTCGGCTTCCTGAGCTTCACCGTGGGCCTGGTCCTGCTCGCCATCGCGCTGCTGCGTGCCGGCACCGTGCCGCGGGCGCTGCCGATCTCGATGCTCGCGCTCCTCGCCGCCCAGTTCGCGCCCATCCCTCAGCGGGCACTCGACGTCATCCAGATCGTGCTCATGGCTTCACTGATCGGCGTCGCGGCCAGGTACTACGCGAACACGGTCCGCTGACGCGGCCAGGTGGTTCACTCTCGCCCTCGTGACCACCCGGGTTGGTGTGTGACTCGGCGTCAGGCATCTCGATCGCCCAGCCGAGTGGTCGTCGAGACCTCGCCCTGCCCCGAGCTGGTGCAGGCGGTGAGCGCCACACGGAGCACCAGTGCCGCGACCGGAGGCTGGGGCCCTCGCTCCCACGACGGCGTGGCTGTGCACCCCGCCGGGGCCGGCAGGGTGCGGGGCGGGGTCACGCTGGTTCTTGTGCCGCTCGGGTCGCGAGGAGCCGGTCGTACGAGCCGACCGTGAGATCCCACTCGACCCGGCTGCCGGTGTCGTCCTCGACGAGTGCTCCCGCGTACCTCCGGGTGTGGACCACCGTGTGGTGCCGCTCGCACAGCAGCGCCGCGTTCGACAGGTCGGTCGGCCCGCCATCCGCCCAGTGCACCAAGTGGTGCGCGTCCGCCCATTGGCCAGGCATGTCGACAGCCCGGATAGGTGCAGTGCCCGTCGCGGAGCCAGAGCCGCTTGATCTGAGCGGAGGTGAACAGCCGCACGTCCCTGCCGAGGTCGACCACCGCACCGGTGACACCCAGCACCGTGGGGACGATCGTGGCGTCACACGCCAGGCGCCGCACCGTCTCGGGCGCGAGCAGGGTGCCGGCCTCCGGCCCGCCAACGATCACTCCGGCACCTCGGAGGCCGCTCTGCAGCGTCTCGAGGTCGACGGTGACGAACAGCTGGCTCTTGGTGTGCCGAGGACCCTGATCGGCGGTCGCCACCGCCCGACGGACCAGCGTCACCAGGGCATCACCCCGTCGGCGGTCGCTCGAGCGAAGGTCACGCTCCCCCTCCACCGGTGCCGGCGCGGACAACGGGCCCAGCGCCGCCTCCAGCACCGCTTTGCCCTCAGGGTCCAGCGTGAGCCGGTACTCGGCCACGCCCATCTCGTCCACGAACGGCTGCGACAACGACACGAACCGCTTGGTCGCGTCCTGCTCGCGCTGCAGCTGACCGTCGACCCCGTACTTCGCCAGCAGCTCGGGACGCAGCTTGCGACACTCCCGCGGACCTTCCTCCGCCGCGATCCGGATCAACCCGTCCAACACCGTCGGCCGTGCGTCCTCGGCCACCAACGGCAACAGCTTGTCTGCCTCGGACACGACCACAGCGGCACTTCGCACCGGCAGCGACACCCGAGAGCACGGCATCCTTGACCGGCGCGCTCCCGGCCACCGCGAACGCCTGCGCCACCGCGACCACCTGGCCCGCCCCGCCGGCCAGCGTCGACGGCGCATGCCGACGCACCCAACCCACCGGCGTCAAGGCCTCAGCCCCAGAACCGATCTCGCCCCGAGCGAGCGCCTCACCGGTCACAACCACCCGTGCCGCCTCCCCCGCGACCACCATCGCGTCGGCCACACCCATCACCTGCTCGAGCTCGGTCGAACCGGCCCGCCACAGCTCACCCTCGATCCCGCGGCACGCCTCAACGCCAGCCGCGATTCGCGCAAGCCGTTCGTCGAGTGGAAGCCCCCCTGCCATGCGTTAATCGTACAGACGTCCACCGACAGGGCGCCGAGTTGTCCACAGGCCCGACCACCACGCGCAGGGCCCTCTCTGAGCCCCACGGCACCCCCACGACATGGTTCGATGAGGGCGTGGCGCGCAAGGGTGGACGACGTGGGAAGCACGGGCCGAACCGGTCCGCGACGAGGACGGGGTCGACGCAGCGATCACTCCAGTCGGTGGAACCCGCCCACGAACAGGACGACCTCGGCAGCACCCTGCGCACCGCCCTGCGGTCGAAGGACCCCACCGCGTTCACGACCCTGATCTCCTCGATGCTCGCGGTGACCGACGCCTGGTGGCCCGACGACAACGACCTCGACGCCGACCCGCTCCCCCTCGGCGCGCTCCTCGACTTCCTCATGACTACCAGCTACGCCGAGACGACAGCGGCTCTCCACGTCATCGCCGCCCTGCTGCCCGACGAGCTCGACGCCGCCCGGGTGCGACGCGCACTCGTGAGCCGCCGGCATCCGGTGCCCGTCCACGTGAGCGGAGTGCGGGAGATCGCGGTCGAGCAGGCCGCGAAGATCGGCGACGACCTCGGCGACGGAGACAACGTCCTCCTGGGCTTGAGCTGGCCGGGCATCGGTGGCGTCACCGCCGTCGTCTACGTCGACGAGGCGTTCGGTACCCGCATCAAGGATGTCTTCCTCGTGCCTGAGCCGTTCGACGAGGTCTGTGCGCGCTACCGCCAGCTGCTCGCCGACGAGGGCCGACGCACCACCGAGCTCGCCGCCATCGACCTGGCCGACGCGCGCGCCAGCCTCGAGCACGCCATCGAGCGCGGCGACGCGCCCGACGCGCTCCTCGTCCCCGACGACTGGTCCGACGCCGACGGCGACCCGCTCGGCTGGCCGACGGCGCGCCCCTTCGTCGAGATGCTGCTGCGCCGGATGCCGGGCGGCGGCACCTCCGTGCTCACCTCCAGCACCCAGCCCGAGATGTCGGCGATCGACGCGGTGCGGGGCTTCCTGGACTCGCTCGCGGCGCGGGGTCTCGGCGGTGCCGTTGACGACGTCGAGGAGGCCGCTTTGCTGCTCGCCGACGATGCTGCCGCCTTCGCCGGGCACCCCCTTCGCTGGTCACCCGTGCAGGTCGAGCTGGCACTGACCCAGCGGCTGCCCTGGTCGACGGACGCGACCGAAACCGGCCTCGACGCGGTCGAGCAGGTGATGCCCGCCTTCATCCGGTACGCCCACCAGCGACTCGAGGTCTCGTCGGAGGCGACGCAGGAGACGCTCGCGGCGTTAGACGAGTGGATGCCGGTGTTCAACCGGCTGCGCGACGCGGCGCCCGCTCAAACCTGGCGCGCCACCGCCTCGATGATCGAGGCCTTCGAGCACGGGGAGCACGGCCCGCTCGTACTGCACTCGCTGGCCGAGGAGGTCGGTGGCCCGGCGGTGCTCGACGACCTCGACGCCTCACCGCTGCCCGCGGAGCCGCTGGTGCTCGACCACGTCGCCGCTGATGTGCGTGACACGGCCGCAGACATCGCCGCACGGGTCGACGAGTGGCTCGAGACCTCGCCCCGCGTGGCACACCTGGGCCCGGTGCTCGGCGAGTGGCGCACGGCATCCCGCCGGCTCCTGGTCGGTGCCGCCGCAAACGACCCGAGCTGGCTGCGCCGGCGTGCATCGGCCACCGGGCGGGCCTGCGGCCTGCTCTGGGCCACCGGCATCGCGAACCACCTGATCGGGCCGCAGGGCGCGGTGCTGGTCAAGGACCTCGCCGCCGACTTCGGTGTTTCCGGCCCGCCCTCGGCCAAGGCCGAGGCGCTGCTCCGGGCCTGGGCGAACGGTCGATGGGTCGGGGCCGAGCGGCTCGGTGACGCCGGCCTCCTGGTCTCGACCCGCCGCGCCGCGATCATCACGCTGCGCGACCAGTACCGGCACTGAGGCGAGCGGGGTGGAGCCCGTGCCCGAACGAGCGGCCCTGCCCAGGGAGGACGACGCCATGGAGCGTGACGTGACCCAGTCCGACGCCGCCGCTCAACGAGCGGAGCAGACCGAGCGCCAAGCCGGCCTAGAGCGCCGCACCGACCTCGCCCGCGGCCAAATGCTCGGCCTCGCCCTCGGCGAGTCGATCGGCTTGCGCGGCAACCATGCCAGCTCCCCCACGATCACTGCAGGCGTCGCCACCCAGCTCGCGGCGTTCACCCTTGAGGGCTTTATCCGCACCGCCGTCTGCTTCTCGCACCGCGGCATGTGCCACCCTCCGAGCGTCACGGGCCATTTGAATGCAATTGCCACAGGCGTGGTGGTTTACTGGCATCGCCTCATTCACGGAGAGCCGACGACAGGAGTGCGAACCGTCGATGGATTCATTAGCGACCGGTGTGACCCTTTTCGTTTGTCGTGGTGCAGGAATCGAGCTGGACCTGCTTGAAGCCGTGTCCGCATGAGCGAGGGCAAGGAGGGCCGCACCGCGATCGTGATTGCTGTCCTCTCACTGGTGATCTCCATCGTCGCCTTGTTCAAGCCGGCCCCAATGCAGGAGTGGATCGACGATCGTTTTGCCGCGTTCTTCGTCCCCAACGACGACGACATCCCCATTTCCGCGCAACGGATCGAGATCCTCACCTCCGGGTACCTCGTCGACAACGACGGGGACATTTGGTCCGGCAACGACCTCGTCGACAACGACCCGAAGACAGCGTGGAGCGAATGTGGGACGCGTGATAAGGCACTGCTAACAACTGAACTTCGTTACCCGTGCGAGGAGTCGGGTCCGGAAGCCGACCTCGCAGAGCGCTGCCTGAACCCGGAGCTGTTCGCGTCCGACCCTGTCACCCAAGGCATCGGAGAATGGGTGGAGTTCACATTTCCAGCCGAAACCCAGCTCAAGGCGGTGTACATCCGTAACGGAAACCAGCAAAGCGACCAGACCTTCCTCAGGAACCCCCGGGTCGCCAGACTTTCCGTCCACGCCGACGGAGAGCCGCTTCAGGACCTTGAGCTGAGGGATGGGAAGGAGCCCCAGCGGTTTGACGTGAAGTCCCGCGCGACGACGATCCGTCTCACCATCGAGGAGACCTACCTCGGGCGGTGCATTCCGGGGAAGCGAGCGGGCAATCAGCTCGACTACTTCTATGACGCATCGCTCGCGGAGGTCTCGTTCATTCCGGCGAACATCCCGAACTCCGGCCCGAACTAGCCGTCGGGTTCATCGCCCGGATCATCAGTCGCCTCACCGCCTACGGCGTGCTCAAGCCCGACCAGACCCACGCCGGATGCCGGCCACACGGCATCCGCTCGCGTATCCCGTCCCAGCCGCAACAGACAGCGCGAGGGGTGGGTGGACGTTGCCGTCCACCCACCCCTCGCGATCCCTCAGGTCAGCTCACTCGCTGACGCGGTTGTGGTCGTGACCGTCGTCGCCGCCCAGCGGGCCGGCGAAGGTGTGCTCCGGGCCAGCCGGGGCCGGGACGCTGAAGTTGCCCGGGACACTGGCTCCCTCAACACCGTTGACGCCCTCGGTCGAGGCCGCGTACTTGAACACGGAGAACGCCACCGCGTCGGAGTTGACCTCCAGCGCGTGCGCGTCGTAGTTGTCGATCGTGTCGCAGGCCAGGTGGTAGCACGGGTCGAACTGCTGACCCGCGTCGCCGCCCCAGAGGAGCTCCTGCTCCACGGTCTTGCGCTCCTCGGCGCCGGTGAAGAGGCCACCGGAGGGGATCCCGTTGTCGATGAACGCGGCGTAGTCAGAACGACCGCTGAACGCCGAGTCGTCGTAGGGCTCTCCGCGCAGCGTGTAGAACGACTCGAAGGTCTCCTCGATGTTGATCGAGCCGTCCGGCACCTCGACCGGTGCCACGAAGCTCGACTCGTTGGCGTCGTAGACACCGAAGTAGTAGTTCGGCGAGCCGATCATGTCGAAGTTGAGGTAGAGCGCGATCTCGTCGAGCTCCTCCGGCGTGCGCTGCTCGACCCATTCGGTCGAGCCGATCAGGCCGAGCTCCTCTGCACCCCACCACGCGAAGCGCACCGTGTTGTTGGGCTTCGACTTGGCCATCTGCTGGGCGACCTCGAGCAGCGCGGCCGAGCCGCTGCCGTTGTCGTTGATGCCCGGGCCGGCCGGCACGGAGTCGAGGTGGGCACCGGCCATCACGACGTTGTCGTCGGTCTTGCCGGCGAGCTCACCGATGACGTTGACGGACTCGGCCTCGAAGAAGTCGACCTTGACCCGCGCGGTGGAGCCCGCCGCGGCCAGCGACTGGCCAGCGGCGAAGGTCGTGCCGATCACCGGGATGTCCACCGTGAACGGCGCGAGGGTCGGGCTGACCGGACCGAACCGGTCGCCGGTGCTCCGATGGTGTCACCCTGGTTGAACAGCACGACCGCCTCGGCGCCCGCGGCCTCGGCATTGAGCGCCTTGGTCGAGAACGGGCAGGTTCCACGCTGCAACAACGCGATGTCGGTCGATCCGGTGAAGTTCAGGCCGGTGAAGTCGCCGGCCTCGCAGCCGCTGGTGTTGGCCCGGTCTCCGGCGAGGTTGATGTCGACCGGGATCACGTTGCCCGTGACGTCGCCCTCACCTGTGCCCACCGCCTCATAGCCGACGTAGTCCGCCGTGACCGGCGTCAGCTGGCGAAGGATGATGTCCGCCGCGTCATAGGTGAACGGCACGACGTCGGCGGACCAGCCAGCGGCCTCGAGCACCTCGACGACGTAGTCGACGCTGGCCTCGTAGCCAGGGGTCTGGTCGGCCCGGGTGCCGCCGTTGGCGTCGGCGATCGCCTGGAACTCCTCCAGGTGCTCGACGACACCGTCGAGTCGCACGCATTCCAGCAGCTTCTGGTAGGTGTTGTTGGTGCGGGTGTCGCAGCCGGCCGTGGCGGGTGCAGCACCGGAAGACGGTGCAACGACGAGCGCGGCGCCCAGCAGCACGCCGAACACCCCCGCCGTTCCCACCGTGCGCTTGATCCGCGGACTTGTCATCAGGACTCCTTTGTCACTGTTACGAGAGCGGGGGCGCCGACATGCCGGCACCCCCGCAGGCGAACGTAGCGTGCGATCGGCCCCGTAGGTCCCATAGGCGCAGCGCCAACTTGACTTCGGCCCGCACCGACGCGCAAGCCGGATGCCGTCCGCGCGAGGTGGGCGGACGGCATCCGGGCGGTCTGTGGTTGCGTTCGTGGACGTGGGGTGATGCAGGTCGCAGTCACTGCCACGTTTTCAGCCGGCCTTTCGGGGCACGTTGGAGGCATGACCACAGACAAGGCAGCACAGGCCCGAGAGGGCTTCATGGACAACCTGAAGGGGAAAGCCAAGGAAATGGCCGGCGCCGTGACCGGCAAGGACGACCTGGTGCAGGAGGGGCAGCTCCAGCAGGCAGAGGCCAGCCACCGCAAGGCCGCTCTCGCTGACGAGGCCGTCGCCGACGCCAAGGCCGAGGAGGCCACCCAGGACCTGGGAGAGGCCAGTCACGAGGCCGCCCAGCTCAAGGGCGCGGCGCGCGCCAAGGCCGAGCAGGAGGAGTCCCGCGTTGAGCGTCAGCGCGAGGGCGAGCACCTGGTCGCCGCCAGCGAGGCGCACCAGCAGGAGGTGGCCGACCGCGAGGCCGCCGAGCGCAAGGCCGATGAGCTGGCCGAGTCCCGGCTGCGCGAGGCCGAGGCCATCGCTGCCGACGCCGACTCCACCGAGAAGCAGGCCGCAGCCGAGAAGCGTCGCCTCGAGCGACAGGCTGCCGCCGACGACCAGCAGGCCGCGCAGCTGCGCGCCCAGACCCAGAACTGAGGACCACCATGATCAGCACCGTCATCGCCCTTCCCTACGAGCTCGCCCGGCTCCCCCTGGCCATCCTGGACAGCAGCCTGTTCCTGCTGTCGGAGACCTCCGCCCCGCGCGTGACCGTGGGCCGGGCCATCGGCTACTCCGACAAGCTCGCCGGCGCACTGCTGGGCAACCCCGGCATCGCCGAGCGCGGTTCCGAGCGCATCGAGCGGTCCCGCAAGCTGCTGCTGGCCGACCAGCTCGAGCAGCAGGCCGCAACCCGACGCGAGCAGGCCCGCGAGACGGCGGACGCCGGTCGTCGGCAGGCCGCTGCGCAGCGCACCGCCGCCCAGAAGACGGCCGCCTCAGGCCTGAAGGCAGCCGACGCCGCCGAGGCACGCGGCAAGCAGGAGGCCAAGGCCAAGGCGACCAGGACGGCCGCGGCCAAGAAGGCAGCCGCCACCAGGAAGGCCAACGCCCGCACCGACAAGATCGTGCAGGCCAAGGCGCGCGTGGACTCCGCCGCAGAGGCGAAGAAGAAGGCCGCCCAGCGCCAGGCGAAGTCCGAGCTCGACCAGGCCCGCGAGACCAAGCGGGCCGCCGCCAAGACCCGCGCCGACGCCGACCGCCTCAGTGACCTCACCGAGGCCAAGAAGCAGGAGCGCAAGTCCAGCTGACCCGCTGACGAGCTGACGAACGGCCGAGCGCCCCGCCCTCTTCGGAGGGCGGGGCGCTCGGCCAACTGAAGGGGGTCACCCGAGAGCGATGCGTTCGAGGGTGTCCAGTCCGAAGTGGGCCACCACAGGTCCCCGTCGACCTCTTCGAGGTCGCCGCCCCACCGTCGGCGATGGCGACTCGACGGATGACCGGTCTGGGGGTGTCGATGAGCCACGCTTCGTCGCTGCCGCTGCGGACCAGAGCTCACCCGGGCGAGGGGCCGAGGACGCCGCCACCCCGCGGTACTCGGGCGGCCTGACGGGCGCAGGGCAAGAACCGTGGGCGTGTTCGTCTCGGGGTCGACGCGGGCGACCGCCCCAGGCTGTGGTCGATGTACCAAGGGGCCCCGTTGTGGGTGATGAGGTAGGGCACCCCGGGGTCCAGGGGGAGCGGCACGGCTGCCGTCACCTGGTCCGTCTGCGGGTCGACCCGGTAGACGACGGCCTCCTGGTCGGCCACCCACACCGAGCTCGCTGACTCCACGACGCCGCCATCCACCCAAGTCCCACGACCGGCACCTCGTGGGCCTCCTCGAGGCGGTCGGGGTCCCGCGGCGCAGACCGAACACCCCGCCCGAACCGGCCGCGATCCACAGCTCCCCCACATGGAAGGCCGGTCCGAGCCCGTTGAGCTCGACATGGCTGGACTCCACGCGGAGTCGGCCTGGGTCGACCCGCACCAGGCCGGGGGTGGCGCTGCACCCGCTGACCGAGAGCGACCCGGCACCAGACACGATGTCGCCGCAGCCCAGCACGCCCGGTGTCGAGCGTGCCGGACACGGTCAGGTCAGTTGGGTCGACCTTGTACAAGGTGGTGCTGCGGTGGCTCATCACCCAGATGGCGGCGTCGGCCCAGAGCACTGCCCCTGGGGCGCCGCCCAGAGCCACGTCCGAGCTGGGCAGCTTCTCGAGGGCTGGGAGCGGGGCTGGGGCTGCCTGCGGCGGGGTCGGGCTCGCCGACGACGCAGGCAGTCCGGGAGCGGGAGATCCGCTGCTCAGGCCCGATCCGTCTCCGGTCCCGGTCGCAGTGCATGCTGCCAGGAGCGCGATGACGCCCACGACGGCGCAGAATCGCACGAGCGCGAGCGGGCATGGCGTCACTGTCCCCCGAAAGCGGCGCACACGTCGACCAGGAAGCGAGTCGCCGGTGCCCTTGAACTCGTTTCCGTCGGCGCGCACCCCGGCACCGACCAGGGTCCGCCCGTCCGGAAGGTCGACCCGGAACTGCCCTCCGGTGATCCGGATCTCACCGGTGACCAGGTCCTCATCCCGGTTCCACACCCCGGTGTAGGGCAGCGTGACGGCATCCTTGGTCAGGGTGCCCTCAAACGTGATGTGGCGGTGCTCGCGCACGGCGGCGCCGTCGCGCCACCACGTCGTGTACCCGCGCTGCGTCACGCTCGCGAAGCGCATCTCGCCGCCATCTGAGCAAGTGGTGAACACCCCGCTGTTCGCCACGGTCCGGTCTTCGCGCGTGACCGTGGTCTCCTCGGCCACGGCCGACGACACCCCGGCACACGCCATGAGTCGGGGCCAGTGCGAGCACGCAGCCGATTTCGTGGTCCTGATGGTCCTCATGGTCGGTCCTCCGTTCCGGTGGGCAGCGCCAGCCGCGGCCCTGGACCTACGCTGGACCAGCCACCTCCAGAAGGCCTCCAGCCGTCCTTCAGGTGGGCAGCATCTGGCACGCGGGACGGTCACCACCGCCTCGCCCGACGTCGGGAGGCGGGATGGCGACCCTCAACAGAGCCCCGTCCGTTCGACTGTTCGGAGGCGCCGCGGTCGTCGTGGGGGAACCGTCCTCACCCCACCCGCGGGGAAGCCAGCGACCGCCTTCGCTGCGCTTGCACTGGCAGGGGGTGGTGTGGTGCGCACGCCGGCCCTCATCGATGCCATGTGGGGCGATCGGCCCCCGGTGTCCGCCCGCGCTCTCGTGCACACCCACGTCTCGGCCCTGCGGCGGGCCCTGACCAATGGTTCGGCGCCGCACCCATCCCCGAGACCGTCGCGGGCGGATACCGTCTGCCACTGGCGCCCGAGCAGGTCGACGTGCTGCGCTTTCTGCGCCTGTCGGTCGACGAACTGGCTGACGAGGACATCGCTGCCGCGCTGAGTACTGTCGGCAGCAGAAGTGCTGAGCGGGTGTGACACCGAGTTCGCCGAGTCCTGGAGACTGCGGGTCGCCGAGCAACGCACGCTCCTGCAGCATCAGGGCTGGTCGCGCCGGGTGGACGGCGGCGACTCGTCGGCGGTCCTCCCTGACGTCCGCGCCGCAGTCGCGGCCGACCCACTGTGGGAGGGCGGCGTCCTGCTCCTGGCTCGCGCTCTGGACGACACGGGACGACGAGAAGAAGCGCTGTCGACCCTGGACCGGTACCGCCGTCAGCTGGCCGATGAGCTGGGGCTGACCCCCTCTCCCCGGGTGGCCCAAGAACACCAACGGCTGCTTCGCGGAACAGCACCGGCTCACCCTCACATCGACCGCGCCCCACCTCAGGTACCACCCCCGGAGCCACCCGCGGAGCCGCCTCCGGTGCCATCTGCCGACTCCGGAGGTCGACAGCTCGAAGAACGCGAGGAGCCCGCCCGTCGGCCTCGGCGCCACACCACGACGGTGGCGCTGGCCGTCGCCGCAGTGGTGGCAGACCATCGCCCTGGGCGTCTGGTGGTTCCGGACGACACAGCAGGTCTCGTCACTGCCGCCGCCCGCCGGCCCCGCGCTGTTGTTCCACGACCCGCAGTCCGGCCGACTGCGCGAGGCCGTCGAGCTACCAGTGAACCCCGACCAGATCAGTCTCGACTCCGGAAACGTGTGGATCAGCTCGCTCCGGACCGGGCGATCGCCCAGCTCGAGGCAGCAGACCCTCGGTCGATCCGAGTTGTCGGACTGCCAGGTCCGCCGACGTCCACGGCGTCGAGCGCGGGGACCGCCACGTCCGCCCTTGGCTTCAGCGGACAGCTCGTGACCATCGCCGACGGGCGGGTAGGACCACCACGAGATCTCGTCCAGGGCCAGGACGGTCGGCTCGTCCTCGCAGCGCGCGAGGGTGCGGTGTGGGCGGCCACCATCGACGGCAGCTGTTCGGCCCAGACCTCACCAACCCGACCGCCACCCCCGTGCGTGTCCCGGGCATTCCGGTGCGCATGGCCCTGGACCCTGATCGCGCCTGGGTCCTGACCCAGGACCGGCGTCAGCTCGTCGCCGTCCCGTTGGCGGGAGGCGACCCGGTGGTCTCCGCGCTTCGAGGGGACCCGGTCGACGTCACGGCACACGATGGAGATGCCTGGGCCGTCACCAGCGGCGACGATCGGCTGTGGCACGCCACCGCAGTGCACGGGCGCGTGGTCGCGACACAGCTGCTGCCCGGACCACCCCGTCGCCATCGCGGCCGCACCCGGCGTCATCTGGGTGGCGGCGACGCAACCCGCCATGCTGCTCGGCTACGACCCCGAGACCCTTCAGCCGTCAGTCTCCGTGAACCTTCCGCGCCCACCGGTCGACATCGCCACCGAGGGAGACCTCCTCCTGGTGGTCGTGCGCTGATCGGACCCCGCCTGGTGAGACCGCCTGAGCGGCGTCATGCTCCCGCAGCCCGTTAAGGAACACGGCCCTGGTCCGCCAACACGGCCCTGGTCGTGGTGGTCGTGGACGGCATGCGGCCGTCGCCTACGGTTCGCCGTGATCGTGGTCGTCGTCGCTGGGCTGATCCTGCGGGGTGGGCTCGGACGCCACGCCTGCGGGAGAGGCCCTGACTCGCCTCGCGGGCCGAACTGAAGGTCACGCTGCCACCATGCAGGGACCGGAACCTCACCCCGGCGTGAGCGCCACCCGCCGCAGACGCGCCACCCCGAGGTACGCCGCCACGAAGAGCAGCCCCACGTACACGCCGTTCTCGAACCACCCGAACACCGTCTGCTGCTCCGGCCCGAACACCGTCGGGTAGTAGAACAGCGCGATCCCCAGCACCACCACCAGGTAGGCGAGCACCACGAGCTGCGCCCACCGCTCCGAGCGCCGGGCCAGCGCCGCCATCGCGAACGCCACCACGTAGAAGCCCCACGCCAGCGGGGTGTCGACGGTGAACGTCGGGTCCTCGATGCCCTCGACCCACGCGTACACGGTGTGCACCACCGACAGCGAGAAGGCCGCGACGAGCACGCCCGACATGTGCCGGCCGATCCGCTCCACCCGCTCCCCCGGCCCGGTGCCCAAGCCCGTGCCCAATCCCTGCGTCGTCGTACTGGTCATGGTGTGTCCTCTCGTTGGGGCGGCGGATGCCGTCACCTCCCACCCTCGGGCGACGGCGCGTGCCATCCCACCCACAGCGGGCCCACACCGCCACCACACCTGCGCGAGCCGCCCGAGCCCGCCCGAACGCCTGCCGCCCACGGCATCCGAGCACTAGCGTCGGCCCCGTGGAAGCGAGCACCCCACCCGGCGACTTCGCCATCGCGCTGCGCCGCCTGCGCGAGTCGCGGTCGCTGACCCAGGAAGAGCTCGCCGAGCGCTCCGGCCTCACCGCCAAGGCGATCGGCGCCCTCGAGCGCGGTGAGCGGCGCCGGCCCTACCCCCACACCGTCCGCTCCCTCGCCGACGGCCTCGCCCTCGACGACGACGAGCGGGCGTCACTCGTGGCCGCAGTCCCCAGCCGGGATGCCGGGACACGCGCCCCAGCGCCAGCCTCCTCCCAGCCACCCACCCCCACGACGACCACGCCGGATGCCGGCCACACGGCATCCGCTCCCCCGTCACCGACGCTCGGCGCACCCTCCACTGCTCCGCCCACCCCGACGACGCCGCTCATCGGCCGCGAGGCCGACCTCGACGCGCTGAGCGCCCTCGTCGGGTTCCTCAGGGCGCCCACCCACCTCAGAAGAAGGGTGCGCCCTGAATGGACGCGGAGTACCTTGGTTGGAATCCTTGGTTGGCGAGACCAAGGACGAAGATTCACTGCTCGCAGCGCCAGCCAGCAGGGCCCAGTCCACGTCGGCGTCGAGGACCCGGTTGTCGTTCGGCGGGGTCCTGGGATCGGCTAGCCAACCGGGAGGTGGAATCGTTGCCAGAGGATGCTCTCCTTGTCTCGCTGTCGGAGTCGGGGGCGGACGACGTACGTCTGGACACCCTGTCGCGGCAGCTGCTCGCCGAACTGCGCCAACTCGATGTTGGTGACGTGCGGCTCGCGCCCGCCGATACTCCAGCCGCCGCCCGGCAGCCGTGGCTTGGACGCCGGGACCATCGGCCAGATCGTCGTGGCAATGGTGGGCACGCAGGGTCTTGCGGGTCTGATCTCGACGGTGATGGGCTGGCTCGGCCGGGGGCACCAGGCCCCACGGACGATCCGGCTCGAACTCGAGGGCGACGTCCTGGAGCTGTCCGCCGCAACCAGCGAGGACCAGGATCGGCTGGTCCAGATGTTCCTGAGCAAGCACTCCGGGAAGGTCTAGCCGTGGACGGCCGGCGCCGCGCGCTGATCATCGCCAGCGACGAGTACGACCATCCCGGGCTGAGTCGCCTGCAGGCGCCGGCAGCAGACGCCGAGGCCCTGGCGAACGTCCTGGGCGACGAGGACATCGGCGGCTTTCAGGTCGACGTCGTGCACAACGCGCCTGCCCACGTCGTGCAAGGGCACATCGAGGACCTCTTCGCCGACAGCCTGTCGGACGACCTGGTGCTGCTGCACTTCTCAGGCCATGGGCTGAAGAGCGACTCCGGCGAGTTGTTCTTCGCCGCCCACAACACCCGACCGGACCGGCTCGGGTCGACAGCCGTCCCAGCGGAGTTCGTGCAGCGGTGTATGCGAAGCTCACGGGCGCGAAGCATCGTGCTGTTCCTCGACTGCTGCTACGGCGGCGCATTCGGCGAGGGGGTGGCTGTGCGGGCCGCCGGCTCCGCCAACGTCCTGGAGAGCTTCCCGGCGGGCAGGCTCGGCGGTGGTCGAGGGCGAGCGGTCATCACGGCATCCAGCGCGATGGAGTACGCGTTCGAGGGGAACAGCCTCACCGATGACCACCAGCAGCAGCCATCGGTGTTCACCGCAGCCCTGGTGGAGGGCTTGTCCAGTGGGGAGGCCGACCGCGACGAAGACGGGCTCGTGTCGCTGAACGAGCTGTACGACTACGTGTACGACCGGGTCCGGGAGCGCACCCCCAAGCAGACGCCGGGACGTGACGTGGAGCTGGAGGGCGAGCTGTACCTTGCCCGCAGCCATCGGCGCCGCCTGCAGCCGCTGCCGATCCCGAGCGATGTGGCAGCAGCGCTCCAGAGCGAGAACATCTTCACCCGACTCGGCGCAGTGACCGAGCTCAGGTCGAGGATGTCGTCCGCAGATCTGGGCGCGGCTCTCGGCGCCTACCAGGCACTCGTGGAGGTGTCCCGCTCGGACATCAGGTACGTGCAGGAAGCAGCGTCCGAGGCCCTGGCAATCGCGGTTCCGACGCCACATCCCGCAGAGGTGAACTTCGGGACCGTCGTGGACTCGGACGTGCCCGTCACGAAGTCCATCCGCTTGGCCGGGCCCCCGCTCGCGGTTGCCGTGACGGTGTCGCAGTCGGAGGCGTGGGTCACGCTGAGTGTGAGACCGCCCGAAGTACAGGTGTCGCTGGACACGACCACGTCGGGCTTCCTCGCAGGCACCGTGACGCTCACGGGACCGACCGGCCACGTGGTGATTCCGGTGAGCGCCCAGATCGCGGCCGCGACGGCCGCACCGGCACCGGTGCCCGCACCGGCACCGGCACCGGAACCCCACCCGCCGCGCCACCCGCACAGGCTGGAGCGTCGGAGAGGAGCGAGCCCCCCGTCGCGATTGATGTCCCTCTCGGCCTCGAAGCGCCTCCGCCCCAGGCGAGCCCAACGGGGATCGCCGCCGTGCGGCAGGCGCCGGCACCCGCCACACCGTCCGCCCCCCTGCCGACGGCCAGGCCGTACTGGAAGCTCAGCGGCATCACCGCCATCGTCTCGGGCACGCTCATGCTGCTGTGCATCGTCCTGAAGCAGCAGTGGGACACCGTGACCTACGACAACGACCCGATCAAGGCGACCTATCTGCTCTACCTCGGCCTGATCGTCCTTGCTGTGGGAGGTCTGGCTCTCAGTGCCCGTTGGCGTGTCCCGGGTCTCGGCGCGGTCATCGGAGTATCGACGGTTGGAGCGGTGGTCGCCTTCGACATGGTCAAGACTCTCGACAAGTTCGGGATCTCGGGTCTGAACGTAGGCTTCTGGGTCGGTTTCTTCGCCCCCGTCATCCTCATTGCGGCGGGCGGCTTCGCCGTAGCCGCGGCACGGCGCGAGCCCGAAGCGGGGTTCGTCGCACTGTCGCGCTCGGACTGGGTGTCCGGGTGTAGTCATGGTTCTCGCGGTCGCTGGCGCGCTGACCTTCACCGTGTCAGCGGTGGACACGTATTGGAGCGACAGAGGGTGGGTCCTCCAGGGACTCTGGACGGCTTTGTTCTGCGTCGCCGTGCCGCTGGCGGCAGTGCTTGCCCGCCCAGTCCTCCTGGCCCGCGGGATGCTCGTCGGATGGTCCCTGGCAGGCGTTGCTCCCGTTCTGGCAACCTGGCTGTCCTGGGAGGACGCTGACGGCACCAGCCACGGCATGTGGTTCGTCCTGCTCACCCTTGCAGCCATGGCCTGCCTCGCGCCGATGCTGCACCGCGGACGCGTGCCAGGCCCCGGCGTCAACGCCAGCTGACGCCGCAGAGCGGTGTGCGCGCACCGGCCCGCCCGAACGCCTGCCGCCCACGGCATCCGAGCACTAGCGTCGGCCCCGTGGAAGCGAGCACCCCACCCGGCGACTTCGCCATCGCGCTGCGCCGCCTGCGCGAGTCGCGGTCGCTGACCCAGGAAGAGCTCGCCGAGCGCTCCGGCCTCACCGCCAAGGCGATCGGCGCCCTCGAGCGCGGTGAGCGGCGCCGGCCCTACCCCCACACCGTCCGCTCCCTCGCCGACGGCCTCGCCCTCGACGACGACGAGCGGGCGTCACTCGTCGCCGCAGTCCCCAGCCGGGATGCCGGGACACGCGCCCCAGCGCCAGCCTCCTCCCAGCCACCCACCCCCACGACGACCACGCCGGATGCCGGCCACACGGCATCCGCTCCCCCGTCACCGACGCTCGGCGCACCCTCCACTGCCCCACCCACCCCGACGACGCCGCTCATCGGCCGCGAGGCCGACCTCGACGCGCTGAGCGCCCTGGTGCGCTCGGGCACCCACCGGCTCGTGACGATCACCGGGCCCGGCGGGGTCGGCAAGACCCGGCTCGCGATGGAGGTGCTGCACCGCGAGGCGCCCCGCTTCCCCGGTGCGGCCCAGTCCGTCGACCTCGCCCCCGTGCGCGAGCCGGCCCTCGTGGTGCCGCGGATCATCGCCGCGCTCGGCCTGCCCGAGCCCGCCGGCGCCGACCCGCTCGACAGCCTCGTCGCCCACCTCCTCGGGCTGCGCGTGCTGCTCGTGCTCGACAACCTCGAGCAGCTCACCGGGGCCGCGCCGGTGCTGGCCGACCTCGTCGCGCGCTGCCCCGACCTCGTCGTCGTGGCGACGAGCCGGGCGCCGCTGCGGGTGCGCGCCGAGCACGAGGTGGTGCTCGCCCCACTGGCGACACCCGCCCGCGACGACGTCGAGACGGTGGCCTCCTCCCCCGCCGTCGCCCTGCTGCTCGACCGGGCCGAAGCCGCCGGCTCGCCCACCGCGGTCACCGAGCACGACGCCCCGGCCCTGGCCGCGATCTGCCGCCGCCTCGACGGTCTCCCGCTCGCGCTCGAGCTCGCCGCACCGGGGCTGCGGCTGCTCCCCCCGGCGACCCTGCTCACGCGGCTGGAGCAGACCGGCCTCGGCACCGGCCTGCGCGACCTCCCCGAGCGCCACCGCACGATGGCCGCGGTGCTCGACTGGAGCATGGACCTCCTCGAGCCCGAGGAGGTCGACCTGTTCACCCGGCTCGCGGTGTTCAGCGGCGGGTTCTCGCTCGACGCGGTCGAGGCCGTCGCGAGCGACGGCGAAGGGAACGGTGCCGACGTGCTGCCCGCCCTGGGCGCGCTCGTCGACCAGTCGCTCGTGCTGCGCGTGCCGTCGCCCGACGACGAGCCGCGGTTCCGGCTGCTGGAGCCGGTGCGGCAGTTCGCGATGATGCGGCTGCACGCGTCCGGGCTGGCCACCGCGACCGCCGACCGGCACGCGGCCCACTTCCACGCCCGCGCGACGGCGTTCCGGGATCCCCTCCAGGGCCAGGGTCTCGTCGCGGCGCTCGACCGGCTCGACGCCGACCACGCCAACCTGCGCTCGGCCTACCTGCGGCTGCTCGAGCTCGACCGCGACGGGGATGCCGCCGAGCTCGCGGGCAGCCTCTGGCTCTACCTCGCGCTGCGCGGCCACGCCCGCGAGGGGTTGGCGTGGCTGGAGCGGATCGGGCCCGGAGCGTCCGACGTGGCGCGGTGCCGGGCGCTGACCGGCCGGCTCGGCCTGCTCCTGCACACCGGCGACATCGCCGGGCATGCGGCGCGACACCGACGAGGCGCTGACCCTGGCCCGGCGGGTCGCCGACCCCGCCGTCACGTGCGAGATCCTGATCCTGACCGGCCAGGGCGCCGTCTTCGCGGGCGACCTGCCGGGCGCCAAGCCGCTGCTCGACGACGCAGAGGTGGCGGCCAATGATGCCGGACGCCCGTGGGTCGCGGCGCACGCGAAAATTGCCCAGGGACTGCTCGCCCTCACGTCAGGTGACCTCGCCGCGGCCGACGCAACGCTCTCGGTCGCGTTGCGCACGGCGCGCGAGCTGGGCAACCCGTTCACTCTGGCCACGGCGCTCAACGTGCGCGCAACCCTCACTGAGCTGCTCGGCGACGAGCCCGCGACGGCATCACTGCTGGGCGAGTCGGTTGGCCTCTCGCTCAGCGCGCGGCTCAGCTGGACCCTCGGTTACGCGCTGCCCGCGTTGGCGAGCCTCGCGCAGCGGGTGGGCGACCCGGCATCCGCGGCGTGGCTGTTCGGGGCGGGCGCCTCGATCTCGGCGGCGGATGCCGTCGACCTCACCTTCCCGGTGTCGCGGGCGCTCAGCGAGCGTGGGCTCGACGCCACCCGTGCCGCACTGGGCGAGCCGGCGTTCACCCGCGAGTGGGATGCCGGCCGCGCCGCGAGCGACGCCGAGATCCGCGACCGCGTGGCGACGGTCACGACACGCGCAGGCGGCGGACGTAGCGCTTGAACTGCCAGGCGCCCACGGTCCTGAGCAGCAGCCGGATCGGCAGCGGCAGGTTGCCGAGCATCTTCGCGCGCTCCTCGTCGTCGGCGTCCTCGAGCACCAGCCCGAACATGATCGGCAGCTGGCTGGGGCTCATCGAGTCCTTGCCGTGCTCGCCCATCCGGTTCCACTCGGCGGCGGTGACGTGCCGCGAGGCCAGCGGCAGGATCTCGCGCTCCTCGAGGTCGAGGTGCTCGACGAGAGCCGTGGTCAGCCGCTCGAAGAGCTGAGCGAGGTGCTCGCCACCAGCTCTGGTGGGGTTGGCCGCCCAGGCGGTGAGCGCGGGGGTGATGGCCTCGATGTGCCCGTCGACCGCGTGGTGCTGGGCCATCATCGTCTCGACCAGCCCGGTGCTCGGCGCGGCGCGCTCGAGCAGGAGCGGCCACAGGATGACGTCCTCACCCGTGTGGTGCATCTCCAGGCCGGCCAGGCACAGCTGCAGGTGGTCGGCGACGATCTTGGCGCGCTGGGTGTCGCCCTCGGGGGTCGTGCGGAGGTAGCCGGCGGCGGCGGCGGACTCCCGTCGGAAGGCACGGTGCACGACGACCATCTCGTGGACGTCGGGACGGTGGTCGGTGTGGGTGGTGGTGGTCATGAGGGCTCCTCGGGCTGGGTCGGTCTGGTGACTCCAGCCTCATCTCGGATGCCGTCCCACCCCACCCACAGCGCCCCCACACCGGCCCCACGGTTGCGCCGTAGCGCATCCGGAGGCCGGGCCCACCCGCGGTGCGGCGCCTACGCCGACCGCGCCACCATGGCCTCCGTCGTGGGAGCCGCCTCCGGCTCTTCGCCCGTGCCGCGGCGCACGCTGACGTGCAGCGCGTAGGCCCAGGCCCACAGCGTGGGCAGGATGACGCTGCCCATCGAGGTGACCTCGGTGATGGCGAAGAAGCCGGGGATGAACAGGATCAGCGCCCACGGCGTGACCCTCGGCCGGAACCCGTGGCGGAGCATGAGGATCCCCAGCCACACCCCGACCAGTCCCATCGTGAGCATCGGCACGAGCCCGATGACGAAGAAGACGCTCGGTCCACGGCGTGTAGTAGTCGCCCGCCACCGAGATGGTGGCCACGGCGTACGCGACGAGCTGGATGCGCCAGGCCAGTCGCTCGGCACCCGTCGGCCGGCGCCGCCGGTAGACGACCCACGCGGCGACGGTCATCGTCAGGAAGATCGGCAGCCAGATCTTGCCGTACGTCCAGTAGACGAAGTAGGGGTCACTCCAGTCGAGGAGGGGGCGCACGGCATCCGACTCGAGCAGGGTCGTCCACACGCCTGGCACGCCCTCCTCCAGGTCTCCGGGGTGGCTGGCGATCCGGGACAGTGCGTGCAGCTGCCCGGCGATGGTGGCGAACACCGCCATCCCCCACGTGAACACGCTCAGCCGCCTGGCCGTCGTCGTCGAGATGTCCATCAGTCTTCCTCCCTCGTCCTTGCGGCCCGGTCAGGCCGACTCCTCGACGCTAGGAGCGGCGGGTGGGCGCGGTCGTCACCGCGCGGGGCGGCGTCGGTGGACCGCAGGAGGATTCCGGCATCCTCCTTCGGGAGGACGCGAACGCCAGGCCGTCAGGCGTAGCGTCGGGCGCGTGAGCCGCCGGAGCCGGGCCTTCGACATCGCCGTCGCGATGTTCGTCGGCGTGCTGGGGCAGCTCGAGGCCTGGGCAGGCGTGGGCGCGACGCACCAGCAGGGCCCGGTGTGGGCCCAGAGCCTGCTGTATGCCGTCGCCGCGGTGCTGCTGCTGTGGCGTCGCCGGCATCCGCTGGCGGTGCTCGGCGTCATGACGGCGGTCTACCTCGTCGAGTTCGCCGTCTTCGGTTCGCCGGAGGGCAACGGGGTCGCGTTCGCCCCGGTCATTGCCACCTACTCGGTCGGCCGGTACGCCGCTCCACGCCGGTCGTGGCTCGCCCTTCCGCTGGCGTTCGTGTTCTGGCTCGGCTGGATGTCGTTCGACCCGCTCAACGAGGGCGGTTCGACCGCCGAGCGCCTGGGGACGGGCGTGTGGATGTCGCCCTCGATCATCGCGTGGCTCGTCGGAGCGCTCGTGCGGGTCACCCTGCTGAACCGCGAGCAGCGCGCCGCGACGCGCGAGCAGCAGGCGTCCCGGGCGGTCGCCGAGGAGCGCAACCGCATCGCCCGCGAGCTGCACGACGTCGTCGGGCACAGCGTGTCGGTCATGACCGTGCAGGCCGCGGCGGTGCGCCGGCGGCTGCGCGACGGACCAGGTGGTCGAGCGCGAGGCCCTCGAGACGGTCGAGAGCGTGGGGCGCGAGGCGATGGCCGAGATGCGCCGGCTGGTGGGCGTGCTGCGGGAGCCCGACGGTCAGCGCGCCAGCCTGGAGCCGTCACCCGGGCTCGGCCAGGTCGACCGGCTCGCCGAGCAGTTCCGCTCCTCCGGGCTGCCGGTGTCGGTCACGGTGACCGGCGACCCGCGTGAGCTGCCCGGCGGGGTCGACCTCACGGCGTACCGGCTGCTGCAGGAGGGGCTGACCAACTCGCTGCGGCACGCGAGCGGCGCCAGCCACGCCGAGGTCGTGATCGCCTACGACCCGGATGCCGTGCGGCTCGAGGTGGTCGACGACGGGCCCGGCGGACGGGGGTCGGGGGCGGGCGTGGGCGTCCGGGGCTCCGATGCCGATGTCGGTGACGGTGTCGATGGCGACGCCGCCGGCGGGAACGGGCTCGTCGGCATGCGCGAGCGCGTTGCGGTCTACGGCGGGTCGCTGCGGGCGGGGCCACGGGCCGACGGCGGGTTCGAGCTCGTCGCGGTGCTGCCGACGGTGGCGGCGTCGTGAACGACGTCGGGCGGCTCGCGGTGCTCATCGCCGACGACCAGGCGCTCGTGCGCCGTGGCCTGCGCATGATCCTGGAGACCGAGCCGGACCTCGACGTCGTCGGTGAGGCGGAGGACGGTGCGGATGCCGTGAGCCTGGTCGCGTCGACGCGCCCCGACATCGTGCTCATGGACGTGCGGATGCCGGGCGTGGACGGCATCGAGGCGACGCGCCGCATCCTCGCCGACCCGGGCTGCCGGTCGCGCGTTCTCATGCTGACGACGTTCGACATGGACGAGTACGTCGTCGATGCCCTGCGCGCCGGGGCCAGCGGGTTCCTGCTCAAGGACGTGCGGCCCGAGCTGCTCGTCGACGGCATCCGGGCCGTGGCTGCCGGGGAGTCGCTGCTCGCGCCGGTCGTGACCCGGCGGCTCATCGAGGCGTACCTCGACCAGCGGCGTGGGGCCGCGGTGGACCCTGAGTCCGTGCGGCGGTTGGCCGCCCTCACGCCCCGCGAGGACGAGGTGCTGCGGCTCGTCGCGCGCGGGCTGACGAACGCCGAGATCGCCGGGACGCTCTACGTGTCGGAGACGACGGTGAAGACCCACGTCGGTCGCATCCTCACCAAGCTGGGCCTGCGCGACCGGGTGCAGGCCGTGATCTTCGCCTACGAGGCCGGCCTCGTCGGTCCGGCAGCAAGGCCCTCGCCCACCGTGCATCCGTGACTCTATGACGATGCGATGCCGCGGGTCGGGGCGTACCGGGTCAGCGACTTCCGCCGGCAACGAGCGACATCCTCTCCCCGAGCGGGCGGTCAGGCCGGGGCTGCCTGGTCCGCACAGCGCTCTTCGGACCAGACCTGATCGGCAAGGGTCTCGTCGAGACCTGCGTCGTCCTCCCAGGTCGGCTCGGGCATGGCATCCTCCAGCTCGTACCTTGCCCACCGCTGCTCGTCAGGGTCGTCGCCCCTGATGGCCTCGACCAGGCTGCGTAGTCGCTCAGGCGTGAGCGGCGGTGGGTCGTTCGCACATCGCTCGGCTCGCAGTCGTTCGAGATGTCGGTCGTAGCTGCCCTCGGTCAGGTCCCACACGACGTACCTGCCTCGCTCGTCAGGCTTCGCGAGCACTGAGGCGACGAGCCGTTTGCGATGGACCAGCGTGTGGTGCCGTTGGCACAGCAGCGCGGCGTTATCGATGTCCGACAGCCCGCCGTCAGCCCAGTGCACGACGTGGTGCGCGCGCGACCACGTCGCAGGAGCCGTGCACCCGGGGTAGGTACAGCACCGGTCGCGACGCAGGAGCCGGCGCCGCTGCGCGCGGGTGAACAACCGCACGACGCGCCCGAGGTCGAGGTCTTCACTCGCTGTGCCGAGCACGTGCGGGACGAGAGCGGCGTCGCACGAGATGCGGCGCAGGATCTCCGGTGACAGCACGGTGCCGGTCGCCGTGGACCCCAGCACCTCGCCGCACCCCGTGCGCTGCTCCAGGTCTGTCAACGCGATGGTCACGTGCAGCGCCGACGACGCCCCGGCCGCCCCGTCAGCACCACCGGTGGTGTCCGCGTCGATCGCGGACGACCGCTGGCACACCTGCGACAGCGCCTCCACTCGCCGCTGCCCCGCCGGCCGGTGGTCGCGCTCCCCCGTCTCCTCGTTCGGCGCAGGGGCACTGAGCGGGCCGATCGCAGCCTCCAGCGCGGCCGCCTGCTCCGGCGTCATCAGCAGCTGGTACTCGGTGAGGTCACCGGACTCCACGAACGGCGACGACAGCCGCGCCGCGGGCGCCAACCGCTCCTGCAGGTCATCGAGCACACCCGGCAGCCCGTGCTCGGCGAGCAGCCGCGGCCGCAACCGGCGCATCAGCCCCGGACCCCACTCGCGCCCCAGGTCGAGCAGGGCCGCGACGACCGTCGGCTTCGACTCGTCCATGAGCAACGGGGCAAGCCGGTCCAGCTCGCGCAGCGTCGCGGTCGCCAAGCCGGCAGACACCCTGCCCTGCGACACCCCAGCCCACACCAGGCCCAGCGACGACTCCGGGTCGACGTGGCCACCCTCCGGCCGCCACTGCGACGCGGCGGGAGCCACCGCCTCGGCGACCTTCGCGACGTCCCCAGCCCCACCCTGACGCAGAGACGGTGCGTGCTCGCGCACCCACGCATGGACGCTGCTGCCCGACTCGGCGACCTCGCCCCGGCAGACCGCCTCCGCCGTGATGACCACCCGCGCAGCCGCCCCCTGCGCCGTCAACTCGTCGACCAGGGCGAGGTACTCCGCCAGCTCAGGTCCGCTCGCCTGGTGCAGCACGGACCCGATACCGGCCAGCGCCTCGCGGGCAGCCTCCAAGGCGGAGCGCCGCTCCGTCAGGCTGTCCGGCTGCTGGTCCATACGACACATCATAATCGAACGTGTATTCGATCACAAGCCCCTGTGGATGACGACCACGGGTACGCGCGAGACTGCACGACGACCACCGGCCGCGCCGCCGCGAGCCCCACCAACCACCCGGTCAGCTCTCCGAGACCACCCGCCGGGCCAGCTGTTCCGCGTTGTACGCCGACACGGCATCCGCCACCGCCTCACGATCGTCGAGGTCCACCCCAGCGGCCAGCAGACGGGACATGACCTGCGCGGCCGGCCCCCTGGCATCCCCCGCGGCCTCGACGTACTCGTCGCGCAGCCCTTCCACCGCCTCCACCACCGGGGCGACGTCCTCCTCCGAGAGCCCGCGACGCCGCAAGGCGAAGGCCACCCAGGCGGCGAGCACGTCAGGCAGCGCCTCCATCGCCTCGGCGTCGAGCAGCACCTTGCGGTGCACCCAGTGGAGCATGAAGACCTCGACCTCCCCGGGGCTCCACCCGAGGACCCCCTGCGAGACGTAGCCGTCGCCGAAGTCCACGAACGTGTCGGCGAGCACCTCGACCACGCCTGGGTCCAGCCCGAGCGACTTGCCGTGTCCAGCCGCGAAGTCGTAGAGCAGCGCGCGTCTCTCGCTGTCCGGCAACGGTTCCCAGTCGCGCTCGACACGTCGCCCGGAGGCCCGCCAGTGAACCAGCCCGCGCCACGCGACGTAGTCGGGGTCCTCGTTGGGCGGCCAGTACATGTCGGTCTGCCACAGGGCGTCCGCCACGGCGGCGAGCGCCTCGTCGCCGTCGACGTCACCGACGAGCACCTGGCCGTCAGGCAGCTCACCCACCTCGAGCCCGGCGGCACCCAGCGCCAGGGTCTCCACGAGCACTCCGCCCGGAGTGCTGATCGGCACGATGACGACGTGCGGCTCGGGATCGACGTAGTGCAGCACATACGTCAGCATCGAGCCCCAGGGGTCCGACCACAGCTGCACCCGGGTCGGCAGCTCGGGCGCGGTCGCAACGGCCGTCGCTCCATGGCGGTACCGGCAGCGGGGAGGACGCGGAGTCGAGGGCGTCCCCCACGAGCGGCCCCCACTCACCGGGGATCGTGGCCAGGCAGTGCAGTGCGACGGATGCCGTGGGCTTGCGTCCGCGCGCCGCCTCACGCACGAGCTGGCTCACCAGCTGCGCCTCGGGGTCCCGCTCGCCCATGCCGCGCGAGGCCCACGCGGCGCCCAGCCACTCGCTCGCGGCCTCCTGCGCCTCGAGTCGGGTCACCGGGGTCGCAAGGCGCAGCTCGTGCAGGATCCTGTCGACCGGGGTGATGGCCCGGGGCGCGCGCGACGACGGCGGACGCCCGCGACCCTTGGGTCGGCCACGGCTCTTGGGGCTCATCGCCACAGTCGACCACAGCCCCGGCGCGGACCACCAGACGGGCCGGCCATCAGATCAGGGGCGGGTGCGGAGGCGTACGACGCGCCGGGTGAACACGCAGCGCCATGGCAGCGGGAGTGGTTCGCCCCCGGCGTGCTGCGGATGAGGTCCGGTCGAGTTCTGACGATCACAGGACGCGATCGTCGAGTCGTGGCTACCGTCAACGGATGGTCAGTGGGGAGACTCTGAAAGCGCATCAGGCGTACTACAAGGGCGACTCTCGGGGGTGGCAGCAGCAGGCTCGACTTCTGCAGTCGCTCTGGCGAGAGGCGCGCGGGTTGCAGCCGGAGAGCGATGGCCTGCATGCGGGGTCGATGCTCGCTGACCTCCGCGGTACAAGGTGGCAGGCTCGGCGTTCGTCTCGGCGGATGCCGTGCGGGCAGCCAAGAAGGCAGCGCAGATCGCGAAGATCGAGGGGGCCGTGATGCAACCCACGCGCCTGTGGCGTAACCTCCTGTCGAGCCAGCCGCTCTGCATGAACCTCTTCGGCCCCCTGTCCGAGAACCACAACGATCCCCGTGTCTCGCTCGCGCTGAGCAGGGTGTGGCCGGACATCCGCACGGTGACGGGGATTCGCTACGAGTGGTCGCCGGGTCGCCGAGACCCCAGGTTCCTCGGCAACGGCACGGCATTCGACGTGTACGTCGAGTACACCGCGACGGACGGTTCGCCCCGGTTCCTGGGGATCGAGGTGAAGTACCACGAGGACCTCGGCGTCGCGCCACCGAGCTGCGCTGGCCGGCCGAAGGAGGTCTTCGAGACCTCGGGTGTCTTTGCGCGCTGACTCCTTCCCCGTGATGTCGACCGGCAAGAACGCCCAGATCCTGCTCGACCACCTGCTGGCGCTCAGCATCAACGCCGCTACGGAGTTCGCCCGGGAGGGTGCCTTCGTGCTGCTCTACCCCGAGCTGAACACCGCTGTCTCGAGACGTCCTCGCCGGCTACCGAACCCACTTGGTCGACCAGTCGACATTCATCACGACGACCCTGGAGGACGTCGTCGCGGCCTTGGCCGAGGTGTTCGATGAGCCGTGGGTGAGGGAGTTCTGGAACCGCTACCTGGATGTCTCCGCCATCGAGCGCCTCGAGTCCAAGGGGGAGTGACGGCCGTGTCAGACATCAAGGTGATGCGGCTTCGGTATGCCGGAGTCTGCGCCTGCGGGCCGGAGCTCGCCCAGGGGGAGCGGGCGGCATACGACCGAGGCGAGAAGCGCGTCCTGTGCATGCCCTGCCACGAAGGATCGGAGGACTACGCGTCACCACCGCCTCCGCGAAGAGCGCCACGGCTCCTCGCGCCTCCGACGCTCGATGTGGGTGTCGCCGGAGGTGGTGCGTTGCGGGAGTACGAACGCCGCAAGGCCAAGGACGACGCCGCCCGCGCCGAGCGGTCGCGCGTCTGGCGAGCGCTCAACACGTTCTTCTACCCCGACGGCCGCCAGACCACCCATGCCTGGAAGGTCGGCGCTGCCGGGGAGGAGCGGGTCGCGCAGGCCCTGACGGCCCTGGTGGATGCCGGCCACGGTTACGCGCTCCACGACCGTCGCGTGCCAGGAAAGCGCTCCAACATCGACCACCTGTTCGTGGGGGCAGCAGGCGTCTACGTCATCGACGCAAAGCGCTACAAGAACGCCGACGTCTCGGTCGAACGAACCGGCGGCCTCTTCAGTCCTGTCGTCGAGACACTCAAGATCGGTGGCCGCCGGAAGAACGACCTGGTCGACGCCGTTCTGAAGCAGTGCGATGTGGTCCGTGAGGTTCTGGCCTCGCCCGAGCTCACCGATATCGCGGTCATCCCCGTCTTGTGCTTCGTCGACGCGGCCCTTCCTCTCTGGGAGAAGAACCGCCGAGTGAAGGGTGTCCGTCTCTGCGGCCCGAAGGGGCTGTCCAACCTGGTCACCCAGGAAGGACCACTCGACGACGCACAGCGGTTCGCGATTGCGATGAGGCTCTCGAGTTCTTTGCCCTCCATGGGCTGACGTTCGTCTGGGACATTGAGACATGCTGCGCTGGAGTGCCCTGACCGACCACCTTCTCGCATCGGGGGACTCCAGCCGCCTGACGTGGGACGAGCTCGCTGACATCGTCGGAGAACTGCCTCCGAGCGCGTCAAACCACCGGGCCTGGTGGAGCGGCGACCGCACCCAGGTACGTGCCTGGCAAGACGCAGGCTTCCGGCTGGCCGCGGTCTCACTGGGCCATGACGTCACCTTCGTTCGCGAGCTCTCACGGCACAGGTATTCGCCGCCCCTCCCGCCGTCGACATCAAGCTCCGGGCACCGGAGCAGCGCGAGATCGAGACGCAACCGGCCCTCGCCGACATCGTCCTTGATCTCGTGCTCCAAGACCAAGGCAGACCACCCGGCACCAGCTCGGGACCTCTACGACTCTGCCACTCTTTCGGCAGTCACGCGCCTACGCCGAAGCCAGTGGAGGTCAGTGGTTCATCCTGTCTGCCGAACACGGTCTCGTCAGTCCTGACGAATGGCTGGCCCCCTACGAGCGTTACCTCCCACGACACGCCTCCGAGCTTTCGTGACGCCTGGGGCCACTGGGTGGTCGAACGTCTGGACCTTCTTGTGGGGGACCTATCTGGGCGAACCGTGGAGATCCACGCCGGCGCCGCCTACGTCGAGCCCATCGCCGACCGTCTCCGCACGAAGGGGTGTGACCGTGTCGCTGCCGCTCGACGGTCTGAGCCTCGGTGCGCGACAGCATTGGTATGCCCTGCGAGCTGATGGGGCGCCCGCGCCTCGCGCTGGTCGACGCAGAGCCGGACACCGCGTCACACCACGACCAGAGCGCGGCAGCGTTCGCCGCGATCCTTCGCGAGGAGGCCAAGACGCTGACTCCGGCTGCGTTTCTTGCGCGAGGATCGGCGGGGCTCAAGGTGCCCGGCCTGTACAGCTGGTGGGCGGACGAAGCGGCGGCCGCGGACCTCACCGACGGACTCGGTCACACGGTTGCGCCTGGGATGATCTACGCCGGCCTCGCGGGAGCCACGCGCTGGCCCAGCGGCAAGCGGTCGACCAACACCCTCTGGTCCCGGATCGCCGGGATGCACCTCGGCAAGCGTCATGAGTTCTCCACCTTCCGACGCACGCTTGGCGCGGTCCAGGCGCAGCGGATGAGGACCACCACCGTTGATGAGCAGTCGCTCACCGACTGGATGATGGCGCACCTGCGCGTGCTCGCCGCCCCCTACGAGGACGCAGATACCCTGGGGCGCCTAGAGTCCGACGTTCTGCGGCTACTCGACCCACCGCTCAACCTCCAAGGGATGCCGGCGTCCCCAGTACGTCGTCGGCTCACTGACCTCAGGCGGGTCGTCAGCAAGAAGGCACCCAGGACCTGAGTCGCTCACTCGAGCAACATCGAGAGGTCCCCTGCCGCCGCGGGCGTTGCGTTCCTCGGCCGCGCGTGCATCCAAAGAATGACGTCGAGGTGGCGGAGTCTCCGGTTTGGATGACCGACGTCAACGCCAGGACGCTGCAGCCGCTTCGTCGACGATCTCGTCCAGGCGCCGGCGGATGGCGTTGTCCTGGATGACGTGGCGGAACACCTGCCAGTCGACCTCGTAGTTGCCCTTCGGCTCGATGAGTCCAAGGTGCTTGCAGACCACGTTGTCTCGCACAGGGAACAGGTCAGGACGCTTGCGGGCGCAGAGCTTGGAGGCAGTGACCCACGGGTTCGGGTTCTTGACGTCTGCGGGCGACAGGGCACGCTTCAGCGGCTTCATGCAGTTGAGCCATGGACAGGAGCTGACCGGTGTCGGCCATCGCCAAGTCAGCGTCGAGCGGAAGGTTCTCCTCGCTCAGCAGACGGACCAGGTGGCCCCGTTCGCGTGACGGCTCGAGTAGCCGGCGGACCGCGACCGGTTGCGCTGCAACGCTGAGCAGGTTCAGCGACAGAAGGTCGGCGGCCGTGAACGAGTACGGGTCGACCGGGTCGAGGTCGATGAACGTCGCACCCGCGTAGTTGCCACCTCGTCGGTAGTAGCGCTCCACGTGGCCAACCACGGCCTCATCGTTAAGTGCCTTCCAGACCTGCGCCTCCGCCGCGGTGAAGCTGCGATGCGGTGGCTGCCGTCCCAGTCCGTCCGGAGTGGTCGTGAAGCGGTCATCCATGCTGGGCTCCTTCGTCGGATGTGGCAGCGCTTGCGACTGCCTCGTGCACGTCGGCGTGAGTCACTGGATCCCGAGCTTCTTGGCGACCGCTGGGCCGCCCATCTCGCGGATGACGTCAGGCGGTCCCACGACGACGAGCTTGTCCGTCGCCCGCGACAAGCCCGACGTACAGCCGCTCGCGCGACCGCTCGCGCGGCATCCGCTCGTTGACGCACAGCACGACGACCTTGCGCTCGAGGCCCTTGCAGCCGAGCACGTGCCCGTAGAACACGCAGTCCTTGTCCCAGAAGGTGTCGCCAGTAGCCGTCCTGGCCCTCGCGACTCCTGCAGCGCCACCTGCTCGGGATGCCGCGCGCCAGTCGTCAGCAGCGCGACGTCCTCCGGTCGCCAGCCCTCATCCAGCAGCGGGTCGATCTGGTCGTCAGCGACGTCGAGGGCATCCTCGGCCGAGGCCTCGACGAAGGTCACCTCCGGCCCCTCTCCCCCGCGGGCGTACATCCGCATCGGTGCCAGCGGGCCGAACGCCTCGGCGATCTGCCTGCGTGTTGCGGAGGTAGTGGTCGAGCACGAGGGGGACCAGTGGCAACGGGCGGCCGGCCGAACCGGGCGAACACCCGCTGGTTCTCGTCGCTGTAGACGTAGAGACCGCCCTCGTCCTCGTCGCGCAGGCAGTGCATGATCGGCGTCCACCAGCGCGTCGGCGAAGTCCTGCGCCTCGTCGACGACGAACGAGTCGAACTTCTTGCTGTCCGGCAGGTCGCCGACGCGCTCAGCCATCTCGGCCGGCAGCCGGTTCTCCCAGAAGTCGGCGTCGTCGCGCCCACCGAACTCGGTCACACCCAGGTAGGCCGCGAGGTCCTCGAACGTGCCGACGAAGGCCGGCCGATGCCGGCGATCCACCGTGCCCATGTAGCGCTTGAACCAGCTGGCCAGCCCCACGGAGTAGCAGAGCAGGGCCACCCGCTGCGCCGGCATCCCGTGCACTCCGCGGGTGAGCTCCTTGGCCTGGGTCAGGGCGAGCACCGTCTTGCCGCTGCCCGCGCCGCCGCGCACCTCGATGCGGTTGATGCAGACGCGTGACGCCGAGGATCGTGGCCTGCTCGATGGTCAGCCGGTCGGCGCGGGACTCGCGCTCGTCGGCCTCGGCGAGCAGGACTCGCTGCGGCAGGTTGCGGCCCTTGAGGATCTGGACGATGAGGTCGCAGTCATCGGCCGTGGGAACCCGAAAGCCGGACTCCTGGCGCGCGGCGATGTCCCAGAGCCGACCCGCGAGATCGGCCAGGTCGCCCTTGCCGTGGATCATCCAGCGCGGGCAGTCCGGCGTGGAGAAGTCCGGGTGCAGCGGAGTGCGCGGCGTGATGACGGTGTGGCCGAACCGAACCCGGGTGCGGCTCGAGTTCTTCCATCGCGGGTCGCCTGCGACGTATCGCCACAGCGCGTGCTTGCCGTCCCTCGCCTGGTCGACGGGGTGGATGACGCGCGGCCCGCTCTGCGACGACGTGCGCCACACGCCGTCCTCGACCGTGACGGACCCACCCTTGACCTCGCCCACGATCACCCCGACATCGGGCATGAGGACGACGAGGTCGAACTCCCAGTCCTTCTGCTCGTCAGTCAGCCGGACGTTGGCGAGGATGGTCCAGTCGTCCGGCGCCTGCGCCACGAGGCGCTCCCACGCCTCGCGCTCTGACTCCGTGGCGAACTGCGGATGCGGTGGCTCAAGTCGCGCTGTCATGCGCGCCCGGTGGGCTCAGCCTCGTCCAGGCGACGGCCAACGACATCGCCCCACGGTGGCCACAGTCTCCGCACTCCCAGTTCTTCATGTCAGGTCCGACGAGGCATCCACCCAGCGCCACGCCGGGTCCGGGCGGGCTACGCCGGAAACCCGTACTGGATCGCCAGCCGCGCATCGCTTGCCGCAGGAAGGACACCTCGTGTCGTCCGGGCCGCCGGACGCCTCACCGCTCATGCAAGTCACCATGCCAGAGCCCACCGACATCCACCGGCCGTTGTGGGGACGGCCTCGGCAGACCCGTCAGACGGGGCAGGCGCACTCACCGGCGGTCACGCCTCATAGGGGGATGCAGCGGGACACCGCTGTCCGCCACATAGGTGCGCGACGGCCTGCCGCGTGCCTCCCGTCTTCATGTTTCCCGTCTCCCGCAGGAAGCCGTCGATGGCCAGGACCTTGCGGTGGAAGTTGCCGGGGTCGAGAGTGTCGACGCCCCACACGATCTCGTAGACCCGGCGCAGCTCGGCGACCGTGAACTCCCGTGGACAGAACGCCGAGGCCAGACCCGTGTACTCGAGCTTGCTCCGGGCCCGCTCGACTCCGTCCGCCAAGATCTGCGCGTGGTCGAACGCCAAGGGCGCCGACGCGTCCACCCAACACCTCGTCAACCGGTAGCCACATGGCGTCGGCGGCGTCGGACCCCGCCGTCGGCTCCGGCGCATCGGCAGTCAGGACCACCCAGGCGACGGTGACCACCCGACCCCGCGGGTCGCGATCAGCGCCGCACCGTAGGTACGCAGCTGCTCGAGGACGACGTCCTCGGGCTTCAGCCCCGCCTCCTCCTCCAGCTCACGGTAGGCGGCCTGCTCGATGTCCTCGCTTGGCCTGCACGAAGCCCCCAGGTAGGGCGAGTCGCCCCTTGAAGGGAGCCCCACCACGCTTGACCAACAGGACGCACAACCGCTCGTCCCGGATCGTCAGCACGACGAGGTCGGCGGTCACGCTGAAGACCGGGTAGTCGCTCACATACTTCGCGGCACTCACGAGAACCTCTTTCTTGTCGTGTTGACAATTGCTGACGAGGAACCATATCTTGTCTCTCAGACAATTTATCACGAAGGAGGCCTCCGTGGAGCTCACGACGCGACAGACGGACCGTGCGGCCGGGGTGCTGCTGGGGCAGGCGTGTGGAGACGCGCTCGGCGTCCCCTACGAGTTCTCCACTCCCCCGGTCGGGTGACCCGCAGATGCGTGGAGGCGGCCTGGGTCCGTACGCGCCCGGCGAGTGGAGCGACGACACGCAGATGGCCGTGTGCATCGCCCGCGTCGCGGCGACCGGCGCCGACCTCGCCGACCCGGACGCCCTCGAGCAGGTGGCCACGGCCTTCCTCGACTGGTTCGACGCCGGCGCCACCGACGTGGGCACCCAGACGCGACACGTCCTCACGACGACGCTCACGCGGCCCCGGCGGCGGCCCCCTCCACGCCGTGATGACCGACGCGGCATCCGAGCTGTACGAACGCACGGGGCGAGCAGCGGGCAACGGTGCGCTGATGCGCACGGCGATCGTCGGGCTCAGCGCTCTCGACGACCGCGGCGCCACGGCCGCACCGCGCGCGTGCCATCGCCGAGCTCACGCACGCCGACCCGCTCGCCGGGGACTCCTGCGTCATCTGGAGCGAGCTCGTGCGACGAGCCGTCCTCACTGGCGAGATCGACACCTGGGGCGCGCTGAGCCTGGTCCCCGCCGAGCGACGCGGCCAGTGGGCGACGTGGCTGCGCGATGCCATCGAGGACCCCGAGCCGAAGCGTCACTCCCCCAACGGGTTCACCGTCACCGCCCTCCAAGCCGCGCTGGCAGCAGTCACCAAGGCGCAGCGGTCCTACGACGGGCCGGCCGCCTTCCGCGCCGGCCTCAACGAGGCCGTCCTCGCGGGCAACGACACCGACACCGTGGCCGCCATCGCCGGCGGGCTGCTCGGCGCTCTGCACGGCGCCTCTGCCATCCCCGCCGAGTGGCGGCGCATCGTCCACGGATGGCCCGGCATCCGGGCTCGCGACCTCGTGCGCCTTGCCGTGAGTACGGCCCGCGGAGGGCCGCGACGCGGGCCGGTGGCCGGCCAAGGCTCGGATGCCGTACGCCGGCCAGTGGGACGCGCAGCTGCCCGCTCGCGCATCCCTCACCCTCACGACCCCGAGGTGCTCATCGGCACCGTGGCCGACCTGGCGCGCACCCGCGAGCTCGGCGTGGATGCCGTGGTGTCCCTCTGCCGGCTCGGCACGGACGACGTGCCCGCCGCCGGCGTCGCGCCGGAGGACCACGTCGAGATGTGGCTGATCGACTCCGGGCGGCCCGACGACAACCCTCACCTCGACGCCGTGCTGGACGACGCGGCCGCCACCATCGAGGCGTTCCGGGCCGAGGGCAAGCGCGTGCTGGTCCACTGCGTGGCCGCCCAGCAGCGAGCGCCAAGTGTGGCGGCGCGCTATGCCGTGCGCCGCGGCATCCCCGCGCATGTCGCCGAAGCAGACCTCAAGCGCGCCCTGCCACGAATCCGCGGCGCAGGGCTCCTGTGGCGCACCGCTCTTCGAACCGAAGCTCACCCCACGACGAAGGGAGCCTGACATGGCCCTGGTGACCTGCCCGGAGTGCACGTCCGACGACATCACCCTCGACGAGAAGCTCGACGACGGCCGCAAGCGCGTGCGCTGCAGCGCCTGCGGGACGACCTGGGTCCACGGCGTCGCAGCGCCGCCGCCGGTCGCATCGAAGAGCCCGCACGAGGTGGCACGGCCTGAAGTTCCCCACTCCTGCGATGGTCGAGTCCGGTCGGCAGGCTCGCGTCGACGCCCTCAAGGCGCAGTTCCTCCAGCACCAGCCGGCAGAGGAGCTGGACGTGGCGCCGTACTGGCGGCGGTACCAAGAGATCTTCTCGGCCGCGGGGCTGTGGGCCTGTAACCCCCAGGACCTCAAGGACTTCGCGAACAACGACATCGGGGCGCGCCCGGGCAACATGTCGGTCTTCAACTCCGCGTGGAACGAGATGGGCGAGGCGGCGGCAGCCGAGCAGACTCGAAGCACCATCGAGTACCTGCTCCGCGGCCCGGAGAGCATCCCCCTCGAGGACCGCCTCACGCACCTGATCGAGGGCAGGAACGGCATGGGCATGAAGGGGTTCAAGGAGTCGCTGCTCACCCGGGTCCTCTGTGTCGTCGAGCCGAAGTCCTTCCTACCGATCCTCACGTACTCGGGTGAGGGCACGGGCAAACGCGACATCACCGAGGCCGTCTACGGGCTGCGGATGCCCAAGCAGGACCAGGTGACGATGCAGATCGGCCGGTTGGCCGTGTGGAGCAACGACCTGCTGCTCGAGCTGGTCGGCGACGGGTTCGCCACCCGTCAGCACGCGTCGTCGTTCCTCTGGTGGGCGAAGGACCAGGACTTCAGCGTCCCCCCGGGGCCGAGCGATGACACCGGATCAGGTGCGCGCCGAGCAGTGGACCGAGCGAGTCACGAGGGCTGGTGCTCGGGCTTGCCCTCGGCGAGTCCGTCGGGCGCGGCCTGCACCGCTCCACCCTCGATCGCCGCGGGCGTGTCGACCCAGCTCGCCGCCTTCACCCTCGAAGGGCTACATCCGGGCGATGGTGCGGATGTCGCACAAGGGCATCTGCAACCCCGCAGGGGTGACCTGGCGTGCCTACGTGAGGTGGGCGCTCGGCCAGAAGGTCACCGGGGTGCACCCAGAGGGCGACGATCGGCGCCGCGTTCTGTTCGGCGCCCGACGGCTGGCTTCGCGAGGTCCCGGCGCTTCACCAGCGGCGTGGCAACTTCTCCCACCACGGTGGCTGCGCTTCGACACGGGATGCCGGGCACGCCCGAACGTCCGGTCTCACAGAGCATGGGTTGCCAGGGTCTGGTGCGCGTGCTGCCCCTGGCGGTCGCGGCGTTCGGCGGGCAACGTAACACGGCAGTCGACCTCGCTCGGCGCGCCACGGCCCTCACCCACGGCAGCCCCGTCGGGCTCGACGTGACGAGCGCCGGCGTGACGATCGCCGGTGCCTGCATGGCCGCCCCCGATGTGCTCGAGGGCGTGCACGAGGGAGCCAACGAGGCTCAGGAGATGGGCCTGCCCAGCTCCCTCTCGGACACGTACCAGTCGGTCGTCGGGCGGGACTACAAGAAGGGGAACCCTCTCGGTGTTGCGCGAGGTGGCCCCCGACAAGTCCGCGCGGTCCGCGCTGGCCGGCGGGCTCTACGTCGCGGCGACCTACCCCCATCCGCCGCAGTTCATCGAGGCGCTGGAGTTCGCCGCGCACGGCACCCGATGGCGACTCGGTCGGCCGCGGTGGCGGGCGCCTTGCTGGGCGCCGGCCACGGAGCCTCCCAGCTGCCGGTCGACCTCGTCAGCCGACACGAGCTCGCCTGGGTGCTCGACACCTTGGCTCGGGATGCCGTCGCTGGAGATGACCGACTCACCCGGTGGAGTCCGAATACAGCGAGGCCGCGGACCGCAGTGGTGGACTCGCTACCCCGGCTGGTGACCGGGCGTCACGGCGGACGGTGCGTCCGGGCTCGGGGTGGAGACGGCGATGCGTGCTCTCGAAGCGAGGCGCTGTTACCCCCTGGCGCGTTCGCGATGATCGTCGAGGTCCGTCGGGTGGACGGCCCGCGAACGTCTTGGGTCCTCCGAAACTGCTCGGAGCGGGCAGGTAGACGACGAGCCGGTCACGCCCTCCGATCGGCGGTCGACGGACGTACGGGCCTCTTCGGCAGATCGAGGTCGGTCGCGAGCCGGTCGTGAGCATGGGACCCGACAATGACGACGACCTCGGCCGGTGACAACGCCACCACCCGGTCGAGGTAGCGGTCAGCGCACGTCGCCGCCGCCTTCTTCACGCCGACCTCGTTCTTGCTCTTGCAGTGGACGACCTCGGTCATCGCGTAGTCCCGGAAAGGCTCTGCGCCGGGGCCAAGCAACTCGACGGCGCGAGCGCGGATGACGAAGCCCAGAACTTCGTCGCAGGCGCGTAGGTTCCGTCGATCCGTCGGTGGCGTTGTGGACGACGTGGGGGACGGGCAGGACGTCGGGGTCGAACCGGCGCGTGACGAAGTCGACGATCTCGGCGTCCGAGTCCGCGGCCCTCGGGTATGCCTCGGCCGTATCCGGATGGTCGGGATCGTTCGGCTCGGAGATGCTCGGGTTGGACGAGATGAAGAGGACGCGTGCTGGTTCCAGCGAACCAGCCCAGGCCTCGGGGACTTGGCGGTCGTCCTCCGGGCCCGCCTGCACGGCCACGACGTCGTGGCACGGGTGCGTGGTGTCACCCAGAGCGACGGTGATGAGTGGGCACCGCGCCACCTCGAGGGCGAGGTCCCGCGCGCTGGAGGACGGCGCCGCCACGCCTCGACCGCCGAAGGGCGGGCCGCTCCTTCGCGGTCAGCTGGGCTGCATCCGAGACGGGCGTCTGGCGACTCTGCCACCGGGGTCGAACCCCAGCGACAGCAGGAGCCGTTCGGCCTTCGCCCATCCTGCAGACTCCAGCGGCCTCCGAACCAGCCGCTGCAACGAGCGGCTCCAGCGCGCCGCCGCAGTGCTCGGTCAGCGTCCGTGGAGCCGCTGGCGTAGCGCTCGTCCAGGAGGTACTCACCCGCGAGCTCGCTCTTGCGGAGTGCGGCCCAAGCGACGCGGTCGAGGAAGACTTCGAGGGTGCGCGCAGCAGCAGGAAGGTCGTCCTCCGCCCCGACAGGGACGACGTCGATCTCCCCCAGCCACGCCTTCTCGTCCACCGAGCCAGGGTGAAGCGTCAAGGCGGTGCCCGCAGGCGGCCTGTCCTCCAGGTTCACGGCCCGGTCGCGCACCTTGCGGACCCCGTCTGCGATGTGGCTGAAGTCGTGGTCGACGAGGCTGAACCCGACGAAGAGGACATGGCTCGTGAGAAGCAGGCTCTCGACGATCCCGTGCAGCGCGCCCCCTTCCTCGGCCAGCCGCTCGTACTCCGCCTTGGTGAGGACCAGCGTGTCGGGGATCTGGATGTCGCCGTGCAGCTTGAGCAGCCACGGGCCGACCTCCCGAGGCGAGGTTTCGAGTGAGGACCTCGTACTCGGGCGCACCGTGGATGCCATCGAGGGCGAGCTCGAGGCCGCGGTCGTAGTTCGTGGTCACCATGCGGCGCACGTGCAGCCCAGCGAGGAGCGCGTGCCCGAGCGCATGACGCTTCAGCTCGAACATCTCCTGCATGAAGGCGCCGTACGCGTCACCGATCAGCCAGCGGAACCCGGCCGCCTCCTGGAGCAGGTCCGCCCGCTCCGGGAGCGCGTAATTGGGGAGGAACCTCTTGGCCATCTCCTCGATGAGCCCGCGCCAGGTGGGCAGACCCAGGGGCACGCTGACGCCCGACCCCACGAAGAGGGAGAGCTGGCCCTCCGCGGCTTTCCCGCCGAGCGCATCCGCACGGCGCCGCTGGTCAGGGCTGAGAGCCGCCCCACAGCTGCGTACCGTTCGGCCTCCAGCTCGTGGCGGACGGCCTGAACGGCTGCGTAGTCGCGGCGGTCGTGGAGGACGAGTGCGAGGTCGACACTGTGTTCGGCGGCCAGTCGTGCCAGAGCGGGGACCAGCTGACGCACCACGAGACCCCGGTCGTTGCCGAGCCCACCAGCCCCCGCGCCGAAGAGCGGAAGCGCGATGAGCGGGAGATGCCGCTTGCGGTGAGCCTGGAGATCGCTGGACGCCGCGCGCACAGCCCCCGCGACCCGGGCGACAAGCTCGTCGACGTCCAGCCCGTGAAACTCCCCGCGGTGGCGACCACGTGGACGTGCGTGTGCTCGACCTCGCCCAAGGACGCATGCCACCGCTCGCCGAAGGCGACACCGTGCAGCCTGGCCCCGTAGGGACCCGGACCGTGACGCCCTTCCGGAAGGAACGGCATCCATGCATGGGTGATGTTCCCCGCCTCGTCGCAAGGGATGATGACGCCGTCAGCGTCGAGCTTCGTCAGGTCGCCCTGGATGACGAACAGGTGCCCCTCCATGAGCGACAGGCTCCCAGAGTTGCGCTGTACCGGCGGTGGTTTCGGCCCGTTACAAGTCGGTTTCCTCCGATGCGCCCGTCGCTCGCGTGAGGCCCGCGGAGAGAGTCCGCGCTCCCCGGTGAGCCGCGGGACGCGCTGGCGCCTATCGCTGCCAAGCACCTTGTTCTGCTGACCCAGGGAGGGTGGCCGGCTGGCCAACGACTCAGTCTTCGAGGATCCGATCGAAGGCGTCGATGGCGGCATCGTCGCGGCGCACCTCGTACCCGGCCGCCGTGAGCTCCTGGACCACTCGCTGCTCGTCGTCCTCGGAGAACTCGACCCACTCCTGGCCGACCATGCTCCGCTCGGGCGTCAGCCGTTCGACGGACGTCGGCCGGCAGCTTCTCGAGCGCCAGCATCCCGGCGTTCGGGGGCCAGTCGCCGTCCGCGACGAGACCGAGCTCGCGCACGTCGTAGGGCTCGTCGTCCGCAAGCTCATCGTCGTCGGCGCCTGGTGCGTCCGCGGCGCGTGCCTCGCCGTACGTGGACAGCGACAGGACGCGGCGGATCTCGGCCGTCGCCTCCTCGATCGCGCCCTCAGGGACGATGGTCAGGTAGCCATAGGGCGATGCGCCGTAGACAAGTGACGTTGTCATGATGTCGACCCTAGGCGAGACCGACCGACAGGCGCGCGGCGACGGCGGCTCCTCCCTCATCCGACACTGCGCCGCGACTCCTCAAGGTCGGAAGTCGTCGTGCTGGCGGACGCTCGACAGCTCGACGCTCCCATCGGCGCGCTGCCAGTAGTGCAGGCGCCTCGCCTGAGGAGCGTTGACCTGCAGGGCCACCCGCCAACAGGTCGACCCGTCCGGGCGGCTCACGATAGGCGGCATTGCCACCGTCGGACCTGCGGAGCTGATGCGTCTCGCGGCCCGCCAGCTGGTGGACCCGGCCGGTGAGGATGTCGACGACGACCTCGACCACCTTCTGACGGTCGATGCCCTCAGTCGACTGCCAGGACTCGAAGAAGCTCCGGGCCGACGTCGTACCTGCGCCAGAGGCAACGACGCCTTCTCGGCGGCGGGAATGCGACGCGCCCAGGTGAGGCGGACGTCGAACTCAAGCTGTTCCCTCGGGTCGGCGAACAAGTTGGCGTCGTTCGCCGCCCGGCCCAGTTCCTCCGTCAGGGCCTGGACCTCGCGGCGACGACGCTCTGCCTCGTTGCCGGCCTCCCGAGCTTGGCGTCGAAGCTGTTCGCGGGATCGTTCCAGCCGCTCCACTCGGGCACGGACCGACCTCCAGCTCAGCGAGGAACGCATCGCGCTCGGACTGCAGGGCGGCGATCTCGCATGGTCGGCCGGCAGCTCGGCCGGGGCTGTCGACGTCTCGACAGGCGACGGTGCGAGGGCCGGCCACTGCGGGCTCAGCCGCGTCGTCCAGCGAGCTCCGGGGCGGCGACGTCCAGGTGTGGTCAGCCAGGGGGCCGCCGGGCAGGAGCGCGGCCGCCAGCGGCTCGGCATCCGGCTCGACGTCGACGAGGGTGAGGCGCCACCCCTTGCCGTCCGGCTCCCCCACCTTCACGACCGTCGCGATGACCGTCTCGCCGACGGTCATGAGCGCCGTCAGTGGGACCCCGGGGGTGGCGCTGGCGTCCTCGGCCTTGACGAAGACGCGGGTACCCGGGACGAGCTCGACGTGGCAGCCGCCCGCGTCGAGCCGCGTCACCCTGGCGAGAACCGTGGCGCCAGGCTGGTAGGCGACGAGGAGCTGGTCAGTCGGGACCAGCGAGTCGCGAACATCGAGGCGTCGATGGACCGGGTCGAGGTCGACCCTCGACCCGCATGCCCTTCGCGAAGAGCCGGTCAGCCTCGACGTCGGCGACGGTCAGCTCCGGCCAGATGGTGACGACGCCTCGGCCAGTGGTCACCATGGCCCGTGAGCCGATCACCCCCATGACCGTGCCCTCGGCATCGACGGTGGCTTCGGGCGTGGGCGCGCCGAGGAGACCGGCCGCGAGCGCCATGGCCATCGCGTCACTGATGAGAAGGTCCGTCACCCTCTGCGCGGTCCTTGACCCCGTAGGCGAACCGGAGTGGCGACCGGGACGGCTGGGTCGCCCACTCGAGGTCGACCGGGTAGACCCGGCTGGCCCCGCCGTAGACCTGCGTCATGGGCGGCATGGCGTGGGAGAAGGCCCAGGACACGTCTCCGGTCGGGATGACGTGGACGTCGGCGAGCTCGCCGAGGGTCGGCACGATCTCTCGTCGTCCACGTACGGGTCGCTCTGCCCGCGGCCGTACTGATGACGACGACCGGCTTGGTGCGGGCACCGGAGTTGAGCCGGGCCGCGAGCGCGCGCGCTTCTGCCTCCGACTTCACGTGCACCACACCCATCTGCCCCATGGCACCTCCTTCGCCGCTCACGTCAGACGCTAGCGCCGGCGCGCAGCCAACCGTGGTCGGGCAAGTCCTTGTGGGGCGAGCCGCGCACATCGCAAGCGCAACTGGCCTCAGCGAACAGACGTCGAGCGACCCGAGTGTCTCTGGCCAGCTCACCATGGCGCCCCTGGCGGCTCGTGCCAGAGTGCCCTCATGTCACTGGTGACGTGTGAGAAGTGCGGCAGTACGGACCTGGACCGCGACCAAGAGGCTCCGGCGGGCGACGGGATTCCGGTGATCTGCCTGTCCTGCGGACACCGCTTCCGACGGCAGCCTCGCATCGTCTGCGGCCGATGCGGATCGGGAGAGGTCGAGGAGGTCGCGGTCGACGGCTGGGGCTACGACGACCTCGAGGAGGCCCGCGAGAACCCGACCACCGCGTCGTGGTCGCACGTGGACCGCATCCTCTACAAGTGCCTCAAGTGCCGCAACGAGTGGCAGAAGGTCGAGTCCTCACGACCGTACGTGCCGCCGACCACCCAGCCAGCGGCATCGCAGCTGCTCTCGCCACGGCATCCGCTGAGCGATGAAGCGGCGCTGCGAGCCGTGGAGGACGCCCGGGCGTGCACGTCGTCTACCGCCCCGACGGGAGAGCCTTGTACGTCGGGATGAGCAAGCACACCCGCACTCGGATCAGGCAGCACCTCACCGGAGACCGCGAGGCGTCGATCCTCCACGAGAAGGTCGGTCGGCAGCTCGACCGTGAGCTGGGCCGAGCAGCAACGAGGGACGAGATCCGGGCGTGGTTGGAGCACTGCTCCTTCGCCGTCGTCTACACGGACGACATCAGCGCGACCAAGGCGGCGCTCATGGCGGAGCTCGACCCTGAGCTCAACGAAGTCCTGCCCGGCGGCGACGACGCGGTGGACGTTCGGCACCCAACCAGCCGCTCTCGGATGCCGTGCCGGCCCAGCCCGCGGATCACCAGTCGGTGGTCGCCGAGTTCAACGCGGCGATGAACGAGATCTACCGCCTCGCGAAGGTCGAGGCCGGCTACAACGCAACGGTCTTTCTCAGCATGCTCGCCGAGCGCGGGCCGCTCGAGACCGCGCGGTTCCTCATCCACACGTCGAAGCCGAGCGACGGCTTCACCGCGCTGTGGGAACGGGGTCGCCTGGACCTCACGGTGGAGGCCCACGTGCTCCAGGATCGCTTCCACGAGCTGTTCACGGATGAGGAGCGCGACATCTGCCGCGACCGACTCGCGCAGTACGGCTGGCGCCCTGAACCGTCGTCCTGAGCTGTCTGACACCGGCGTCAGCGAACACGTACGGGGACGCCGTTGGCGTCGGAGCATCCCACATGCAAGGCGGCTGCCGGGGTTCGTCAGTACTGTCAGGGCATGGGTGTCGTCGCGCAGGAAGCGCTTCTCGAGCCCAGGCTCGTCGGCGACATCACCGGCAAGTTCTTCGTTCCGGCCTACCAGCGCGGCTACCGCTGGGGCGAGCACGAGGTCAGGCAAGCTGCTCGACGACATCTGGGAGAGCCGCGGGCAGGCCGTACTACCTCCAGCCGGTCGTGGTGAAGGCAGCACGGCGACGAGTGGGAGCTGGTCGATGGCCAGCAGCGCCTGACGACGCTGTTCCTCATCTTCCAGTACATGCAAGACGCAGGGGCTGCAGAGCGCGGGCGCCGGCTACTCGCTCGCGCTACGAGACGCGGCCGAGCAGCGCGGACTACCTCGAGGCACCCGACGTCGAGCGCAGCCAGGAGAACATCGACTTCTTCCACATCTCCGAGGCCTACGAGTGCATCGCGCGAGTGGTTCGACGAGCACGGACACCGCGACGCAGTACGTGGCGAACGAGTTCTACGGCGCGCTCTTCGAGCACGTTCGGGTGATCTGGTACGAGGCGCCCGAGGACGTCGACGCGACCACGCTCTTCACCCGGCTGAACGTCGGGCGGATCCCGCTGACCGACGCCGAGCTGGTCAAGGCGCTGCTGCTGTCCGAGCAGCCGCGAGCAGCTCGACGTCGACCGACCGCGCCCACGAGATCGCCGCCCAGTGGGACAGCTTCGAGCGCGACCTGCGGGACCCGGAGCTCTGGGCCTTCATCACCGGCAAGCGCGACCGAGGAGCCGACCCACATCAGCCTGCTGCTCGACACGCTCGCCGGTGGGCCCGACGGGCCGCGAGCGGCCGCCGTTCCACACCTTCGAGACCCTCCGCGACGCAGATCGACGAGCGACCCGCAGGAGTTCTGGAACGAGGTCGTCGAGCTGCACGCCCTGGTGCTCGGCTGGTACGCCAACCGAGACCTGTTCCACAAGATCGGCTTCCTCATCGCCGAGCGGGCCGCGACCTTCGGCGGATCTGCTCGACCTCGCCGAGGGCAAGACGAAGAGCGAGCTTCGAAGCTGACGCTCTGACGGCCTGATCCGCGAGCCACCTGAACCTGACCGAGCCGGACTGCGAGAGCTGACGCTACCAGAGCGACAAGACGAGCGCGTGCTCTGCTGCTCATGAACGTCGAGACCATCCGCCAGCGAGCAGCACTCGACCGAGCGCTACTCCTTCAGGGAGCACGCCGCCGGGCGGTGGTCACTGGAGCACATCCACGCGCAGAGCGCCGAAGGCATCCGACGCAGCCGAGAGCAGTGGGGCACGTGGCTGCGGCTGCACCGCGACGCCCTCGAGGCCTCGACGACGTCGACCCGGCGACCAAGCAGCGACCTGATCGACCGGACCGACGCGGTGCTCGTCGGCGCCGACGATCACGCGAGGACGACTTCCAGGCCCTGGAGCGCGAGTACACGCAGCTGCTCTCAGCCGACGAGGCGACGCAGACGAGGACGCCATGCACTCGATCGCGCAACCTCGCCCTGCTCGACGGCGGCGACAACAGCGCGCTCAGCAACTCCGTGTTCGCGGTCAAGCGCGCGGAGATCCTCGACCGGGACCGGGAAGGCTCCTACATCCCGGTCTGCACCCGCAACGTCTTCCTGAAGTACTACTCGCCGGCCGGGCGAGCACCAGATGCACTTCTGGAGCACCAAGGACCGCGAGCACTACCTCGACGCTCATGATCGACGTGCTCGGCCGACTACCTGCTCGACCGACGAGGAGGCTCACGTCGTGAAGGGCTACCTGACCTCCTACGCCGGCCTGTTCGAGGCGCAGCCGACGGCGCCCCGCATCGCCAGCATCGAGATCCCGCTCATCCAGCGCGACTACGCCCAGGGCCGGACCGACGCGACGTCGAGGAGATCCGCAACGACCTTCCTCGAGGTTCTCATCGAGGCGTCGCCGGCGGCGAGCCCGTCGGCCTCGACTTCGTCTACGGCAAGGTCGACGAGGACGGGACGCTTCCACCCCCTCGACGGCCAGCAGCGCCTCACCACGCTCTTCCTCCTCCACTGGTACCTCGCCTCCGCAGCCGGTCAGCCTCGACCGCGAGCGCAGCCGTGGACCCGCTTCTCCTACGCGACACGCCCCAGCGCGCGGCTCTTCTGCGAGTCGCCTCGTGCAGCCACGCGCTGCCCGACGGACGAGGACGTCCCGTCCGAGTGGATCAAGGACCAGCCCTGGTACCTCCACACCTGGCGCAACGACCCGACCATCCAGTCGATGCTGGTGATGCTCGACGCGATCCACGACCGAGGTCACGACCGCCACTCCGACTCGATGCCGAGGCGGCTTGGGCGCGGCTCACCGACACCGAAGCTCCCGCGATCTCCTTCTACCTCCTGCCCCTCGAGGACATGGACTCCGACGAGGACCTCTACATCAAGATGAACTCGCGCGGCAAGCCGCTCACCGAGTTCGAGAACTTCAAGGCGCGGTTCGAGCAGGACATCGGTCATTCCGCTCGGGCCGACGAGTTCGCCCACAAGATCGACGGCGCTGGTCCGACCTGATGTGGCCCATCCACGGCGGCGACAACATCGTCGACGACGAGTTCATCCGCTACATCGACTACATCACCGAGATCTGCGAGCTGCGCGACGGATCGCGTCAGCCCGGGACCGCCTCGGGCCGCGCGCTCGGGCGATCTTCGGCGCCGGACAACCCGCGCGCGGACGAGCACTTCGACTTCCTCTTCGCGGCATTCGACGTCTGGCAGGACGAGCGCCGACATCGTGGCCGACGTTCGACGACCTCTTCTCCACGTCCCTGCCCGGCAGCGACGGCGTACGACCCGGGCAAGGTCGTGCTGTTCGGGACCGACGACGCGTCAACCTGTTCGAGCAGTGCTGCCACCAGTTCGACAGCCAGACGGGCGGCAACCGAGCCTTCACCCTGCAGCAGAGCCTCCTGCTGTACGCCGTGCTCCTGCACCTGATCGAGCGACACGCACGACTTCCCCCGGCGCCTCCGCATGCTCCGGAACCTGCTCGCGGCCTCCGAGGACGAGGTTCGGCGCCAGAACATGCCGGGCTTCTCCAGGACGTCGAGGCCATCATTCGCCACGGAGACCTCGACGGCGTGAGCAAGCTGAGCAGCAACCAGGTCGACGACGAGCGGCTCAAGGCCGAGCTTCCTCGACGAGCACCCGGACCTCGCTCCGGCACTCTTCCGGCTCGAGGACCACCCGATCCTCCGCGGCACGCTCAGCGCCTTCGAGCTCGACGCCGAGACACTTCCGAGCACGGGCCGAGGCCTTCGAGCGGCGCCTTCACGGACCCGAGCCAGTGGCTCGACCTGACCGGCGCGCTGCTGGCGACTGGCGACTACCAGCGCCGCCGCCCACACACCGAGTCGTGGCAGTTCGGCACCGGCTCGCCCGCCAACGAAGGCGTGTGGCGCTACCTCCTGACCGACGGCACCCGCGAGGACCTCGCCGCGACCCGCGCGGTCCTCGGCGAGTTCCTCGACGGCGTCGCCGCGACGGCGAGCTCCGACCTGCCGACTCACCTCCGCGACGTCATGGCGCGTGGCTGCGCGGAACGCGAGCAGCGCAAGCGACTTCGACTGGCGCTACTACCTCGTCAAGTACCCCGCCATGCGGGGCGAGCGAGACGAGCGCAGGAGGGCAAGACGGGCATCTACTGGGGCGCGACGGCGAGCTCGGCTACTCGCTGTGCATGCTGCGGACCGTGCAGCTCAACGGCCACTACCGTGACCCGATCCTGCTTCAGGTGTGGCTCTCCTCCGGCGTGAGGACGCAGCGCGGAACCCATGGTTCACCGGCTACGTGACGACCCCGCGCTGGCTTCGGCTGGAGCGCAGCGGCGTCGGGATTCGTTGACTCAGGAGGGATTCGAGATCGAGGGCCCGTCCGACGAGAGCCTGCGCGACCAGTTCCTTGAGGTGTGTTCGTCGAGCCACACGACAGCCAGCGAGGATGGAATGCTGCTCGCCATTCCACAGACGGACGGCGTCGACACAACAGACCGAATCCGCGTCGGGGCAGACTTCCTCAAGAATTCGTGGCCGCAGGGCTCTAGCCGCGCCGGCAACCATTAATCAACAGCGAGCTCACGAAGTGGGAGAGGCATCCGAAAACCGCCAAGAGCTACGACCTTCCCCGAATCGATAGCACGTCGAATGACCTCGTAGAGCACCTTTAGCGTGAACGCGTTCCGGAGTTTGCAGGCACTGTTCTGATTCGCGAACATCCCGCGCTTCCAGATGGCCTGCGAGACGGGCAGGGTGCGTTCCCACGCCACCGGCACAACCCACTCCGCCTGCTCGTCATCCTCGGGTGCGCCGTCAGCTCCGTGAGCGTATGTCCCGTCTAGGGCCAGTTCGGCGAGGCGTTGGGCCTGGCCCTCCACCGTCACGACTGCATCGTCGAAACGCCGAGGCTCGCCCACCACCTTCCCCACACCCACGTACCCGGTCTTTGGGACACAGACGAAGACGCGAGCACCCATCGGCAGGGAGCGAAGACTCCTCGAGTACCACTGCCCGCCACCTGCGGACACGAATCCATACTTCCTGCCGTCCTCCCAAACTCGGCCGCCGACAAGGCGCCGAACGAGACGTACCAGTCGATACCGTTCCAGGGAGCCTTGCCCTTCTTTGCACCGGGGTCCCCTTGGCCGCGCCCGCTTCATCGTCGACGAGGAAAGTGCGCGCAAGGTACGAGTGGTCGCCGTCCGCGTAGTAGCGAAAGACCGCGACATTGATGGGCACCGAGTACCAAGCAGCGAGGTATTGGGCAATGCGCTCGGTGGACGGGTCCACTCCCCCAGCCACGATCGTCAGCTCATGGCCCCCACCCAACTCGTCGGGTGGGGTGTCGCCCGCGAACTCGGCGAACGCCTCATCAAAGGCTGCACCTGGCACGTAGGCCGCGTACAGGTTGCGGACATCGTCGAGCTCCAGGGTGGCTACCCACGAGCCGTAGTCGAGCAACTGGGCGACGACCTCACGAGGAGTCTGTCGCGCTTCAACTCCAGCACATGAAGTCGCGCGTCTGCATCGATGCCGATCAGGTCGATGAACCCGCCGTGACCCGTTGGCACCTGCCTACCGATCAGCATGATCGGATCCCCCAAAAGCGTGGGGTCCGCCTCGATGAAGTCTTCAAGCTGCTTCTCCAAAGGGACTCCCGTGCTGTGAAGACGGATCGGCTCCCCGTTCGTCACTCGCCATACACCTAGTTCGATTGCCACGGCCTACGGCCTCCTCACCACTTCGTAGAGTTGCTTTTCGAAGGTCGCCATTTGGCGCTCAACAGCTTGGGTGACCATCGGGTCCTCGATGACGAGGCCGAGCTCGACGTTGTGGTGCTCCGCACTCTTCGAGAAATTGGCGCTGGTCACGATGAGGTACTGATGGTCGACCGCCGTGAACTTGGCATGACTGCGAACCCGCTGGCCGTCGCAGAATCCGGTGCGGAGCACCGTGGCGCCTCTCATCTCATCGGCGACTTCCTGCGTGGTGGGTTTCCACGCGGCGGGATCGACGTCCGCTGCCGAAGTGTCCATGTAGATCCTCACGGTGACCTCGGGTCGCGCCGCTGCACCCCGCAGGGCTCTCCACAACGCGGAGGACCTCTGGAAGTTGTAGGTGGAGCAGACGACTGACTCTCGAGCGCGGTCGACGTAGTGGTGAATAGACGCAGTGAGCTGCCCGCTCTGAGCCAGGTGGCCAGGGGCGGTCCACACCGTGCCGACCGTACGCGCCTGCCCGTGCGCCCCCTCGATGGCCCGGAGCACCGACACTGCCTGGTCACGGGTATCTGCGCCCAACCCTGACCGCTCCAGCAAGTCGGAGACCGCGGCCCGGCGCCCGGACGCCACGGCAGCCCGGACAAGCGACATAGGCTGCCCGGCCGCCAGCCGGTCGGCCATTGCCTTGGCCTCTGACCCAGTCACGTACTCGGCCAACTCTCGGCTGGCGAGAGGGTCACCAGTCATGCGGCTCCCCGAAGAACCCGAGATCGCTGCCGGGGAGTGACAGGAGGAACCGCCGGTCGAGGAAGCGGTTGGCGCGCTCGCACGAGGTCTCCGACGCCATGACGCAGCAGTGGCAGGCGGCGCCGTGCAGGAAGTCCTCGGGGTCCTCGGGTGCGCATGCGCGCAGACCGGGTCCGAGGAGCAGCGGCGCGGCCCGGTGCAGCGCGCTGCGCACGATCCGCGCGAGCCGGTCGGGCTCGCTGAGCTGCACCAGCCCGCCGAGGGTGCCGTCGCTGTCGGAAGCCGTCGTGCAGATCAGCAGGCCGGCCGCGGCGGTCGCGGTCCGCGTCGCCCCATGCGTAGAGCCGCTCGCTGAGGCTGGCGGCCGAGTAGCCGCATGTACATCGCCATCTCGCGGATCAGCACGTGGGCGAAGGTGTGCACCAGCCAGTAGCGCGGGGGCTTGAGCCGCGTGTCGGGGTCGACGTCGCTCGGCGGTCTCGGAGAAGCGGCGCTCGAAGTTGCGGCGGTGCGCCTCGCGGTGCGCCGTCCAGAGCGCGGACGCCTCGACGCGCGCTCTCCCAGGCGGCGACGGCGTCCTCGTCGAGCTGGAGGAAGATGCCTTCGCCGCGGTCCTCGGTGGCGACGGTCCAGGTCGGGCGCGGGTGCGGGTCAGCGGGACGAGCCGCTGGGGAGGTCGCCGACCCGGTCCATGTCGTCGATCCGGGTGAAGCCCGACGAGCGGCGTTGACCTTGCGCAGCCGGTCGACGGCCAGCACGCGGCGTGATCTCGGCGCGGCAGGTCGGGTCGCGCTGCACGTCGGTGACAGCGTCAGTCCGCTGGCGCTCGTCCTGCGTGCGGGCCGAGCGGGTCCTTCTGCAGGTAGCGCCACTCGGGGACGAGCAGGTCGACGGGGTCCCAGTCGCGCAGCCGCTCCTCGCTGCTCCTCGGCGGACGGCCGGCGGCGCGAGCGCCAGCGCCACCAGCGTCGGCCAGCTCCTCGTCGGACAGCTCGGTGACGTCGACCTTGTCCGTCGAGCAGCGTCGCGAAGCACGTCGAGGCTCGTCGCGGTACTGTCGCCAGGTTCGTCGCCGAGCGCGACCCGGATCTGGTCGGCCAGGTCGTCGCTGCGCTCCTCGGCGTCGACTCGCGGCATGACGATGATCGACTGCGTCGCGGGGAACCACAGGTTCGACGCCCCGACCAGCATCAGCCGGGTCTCGTTGCCGCAGCCGTCCGGCTCGAACGCGTCGAGGTGCGGGTGCCGGCCGCGGCACTCGGGCAGCTTCGCCCGCCCGGCCTCGCCCTGGGCCTCGTTCATCGGCCGGCGCGGCCCGCACGACGCGCACACGATGGTCGCGGAGGCGCCCTTGCCGCCGGTGCGGTCGACCATCTTCAGCGCCGGGAACTCGGCCTGCGCGCAGGCGCTGCCCGTGGTGGACCCACAGGTCGTACGGGAACTCGTCGAGGTGCCCGTCGGCGCAGGCCAGCAGGTAGCGGGCGGGCACGGCGGGGCGCCGGCTTGCGCCTTGCGGCCTTGCCGCGCCGCTCGCCGCGCCCGGGGCACTTGACGTGCTCGAAGCAGGCCTCGTCGGTGCGGAACGGGTGGGTGTTGCGGTAGTCGAACTGCGTGAGCGGGCCGAGCAGGTCGCAGCCCGTGCACCGCAGCCACTGCGGGAACACCCGGGCCGGCACGCCGAGGTCGGCGCCCTCGCGTGGAGCACGGCGTTCTTCTTCGGCTGCCACGGGAACGGCCGCAGCTCGTCGACCTGGGAGCCCAGCATCATCCGGACCACCTCCAGCAGCCGCGGCGCGTGGATCGTGCGGGATGCCGTCGCGCCGCGTCCAGATCCGGTCCCAGTCGTCGAGGCCCGGCCGGCATGACGGTGAACTGCGGCAGGTCCATGATCGCGCCGGGGCCGTAGGTGTAGAGCAGCGACGACGGGCGGCCGGAGCCCGACCTTGGCGTAGTTGCTGCTTGATGCCCTGCTCGGCCTGCTGCTCGGCGTCGCCCAGCGGGTCGAGCGGCGGTCGTCGGCGTCATGGACGATCGTCGTCGTCGGTCATCAGTCGCTCCTCGCGGCGGCGAGCTCCCACGTCGGCGCGCCGGGCGGCTCGGCGACGTAACAGCTGCTCCTTGATCGGGCTGACCAGCAGGTTGATCTCCGGCTGCACCTCGCGCATCGAGTTGGCCACCACGAACGGCGGCGCGTCGCCTGCGGTCCGGCGCGACCGGGCGTTCTCGGCGCTGATCATGCAGCGGCCCGTGCTTGCCGTCGTCGGTGACCCGCTCGTAGACCAGCGTCTTGCGCTGCTCGGCCAGCGTACGTCGCGGCGCTTCACCCACTGGTCGAGCCGGTTGAGCAGCCGCTGCCGGGCCGCTCGGCAGCGTCCTCGTCGGACGGCCCGCGCGACCCGGGCGACCAGCGCGTCGATCGAGCGCGTCGACGCGCGCCGTGCTCGGTCGTCGATCCGGCCGGCGCCGCTGCTCCGGCGACAGCCCGTCGCGCGCCGGTCGCGTCGAGCACCCGGGCGGCGCTGACGAGCACCCCGTCGAGGCCACGCTCCATCGAGGTCACCGAGAACGGCGTCACCGACAGCGCCTCGACCTGCGGCGTAGAAGGTCTCGTGGTAGTGCCGGAACTGCTCGAAGTGGGCCAGGTCGCGCGGGCGCGCCCAGTTGCCGAGCGTGACGACCAGGCCCGGGCCGGCCGGGTCGCGGCCGACCCGGGAGGAGGCCTGGATGTACTCGGCGGTGTTCTTCGGCTGGCCGACCATCAGCATCAGTCCGAGCCGGGTGACGTCGACGCCGACCTGCAGCATCGAGGTGGCGAGGACGGCGTCGTACGGGTTCGCCTCCCGCTTCGGCACGGCGTCTTGCCGCCTCGCGCAGCTCGCGCACGCTCGCGCTTGCCGTCGGTCGAGTCGAAGGCCGGGTCGAACGGCGACGGCCATCTGGTCCAGGGTGCCGGTGATGTCGGCGCTGGACACCCGGGAGGTCAGCTCGGCGATGTTGAGGCTGCCGAAGTCGGTGCCGGTCCGGCGCGGCAGCCGCGACCACGGCCGGCCCTTGGCCAGCGCGGTCTGGACGTCGTCGGCCAGGTAGCGGGCCATGCCGGCCAGCTCGCGGGTGGCGTTGAAGTAGCCGACCAGCGTCAGGTACGGGTCGGCGGCGCTGCGCCGGACGCGGTCGAGCAGCAGCTGCCCGGCCGCCATCAGGACCTCGGCCATCCGGATCTCGGCGGTGGTCAGCCGGACGCCGGTGGTGCTGACCCCGACGTAGCGCCGGCCGGGGTGCTCCTCGGTGACCGGCACCTCCGTGGAGAAGAACGTGTCGCCCGACGTCGAGCACCTGCGGCGGGAAGATCGTCGACGTCCCGCCCGTAGAGGCCGCGGACCTGGTCGGCGGCGTTGCGCACGGTCGCGGTCGAGGCGACGATCAGCGGCCTGACCGGCTGCGCCGTCGGCGGTCGTCCAGGAGCGACAGGACGTCGATGGCGACCTCGAACAGCCCGACCGTGGTGCCGAGCGCGCCGGTGATCAGGTGCAGCTCGTCCTGGATGATCAGGTCCGGCGGCCGCAGCCGGCCGACCGGGTGCACCGCGGCGGCCGGCAGCCGTCCTTGGCCGGGTGCTTGCTGCCGTCCTTGATGTCGCAGTGCGCGGTAGTCGGGGTGCACGTAGCCGTGCCGGTCGCAGCGCTCGGCCGACGTAGCCGAAGAGCGAGGCGGCCTCGCCCTCGCGGGCCAGCCGGGCGAACTTGTCGACGGTGGCGATGACGAACGCCGGGGCGAGCCGGTAGATCTCCTCGTCGACGGTGAGCACCGGCAGGCCCTCGTCCGACCGCGCCGCCCTCGGCAGAACGGGCACTCGCCGAGCTCGTCGCCGCAGTAGCACGTAGCACCCGCCGCGTCGGCCGTCGTCGGCCGTGCACGTCGCGCGGCGTCGATGCGGCGTGCCGCACCACGGGCAGCGCTGGATCTGCAGCACGGTGAGCCGGTGGCCGCGGCCCTCGTTGACCTTCGTCGAGCTGCTCGTCGGCCTCCGTCGAACGCGTTCGGGCTGACACGTCGGTGCCGACCCACAGCCCGATCCGGAACGGCTCCGTCGCCCCAGGTCGCCGGGTCGTCGCGCCGGGCCAGCTCGGCGGCGCAGACCAGCGCCGTGGCGCGCTGGAACTGCTGGGAGGTGAGCAGCCGCAGCGTGTAGCGCATGAGCACGGCGACGCCGGCGCTGCCGTCGAGCGGCCCGTCGGCCGTGTCGACGACGCCCTGCCGGCGCGGATCGCGAAGGTGAACGCGGCCAGGCCGAGGTAGGCCTCGGTCTTGCCGCCACCGGTGGGGAAGAACAGCAGCTCGACCTCGGCCGAGCGTCGCCGGACCGCGTCGGCGCGGCTCGGGTCGCGTCAGCGCCGGGAGCTGCATCAGGACGAACGCGAGCTGGAACGTGCGCCACGAGTGCGCCTCGGGCCCTCGTCCAGCACGACCTGTCCGGCGCCGCGTCGATCGACAGCTCGGGTCGCTTGGCGCGCTGCTCGGCGACCTGGGTCTGGATGCGCTGGTCGGCCATCACCTGGTTCATGAACCGGAAGCAGCGCAGCGCCTCCTCGTCGCCGAGCAGGTGCGTCGAGGCCGTCGGCGAGCTGGTCGCGCACCCGGCGGGCGTCGGTGACTCGCCTCGTCGGCGTCGCTCGCGCAGGTGGTCGGGCAGCGCGTGCGGCGTCGCGCTCCTGCTCGTCCAGCCAGTCCGCGTAGCCGTCGACGATCGGTCGCAGCCCCGCCTCGAAGCTCGCTCGGCGTCGGCCGTCGGCGAGCACCGTCATGTCGAGCAGCGCGCCGTCGATCTCCTCGGCCTGGTCTGCGGGGTCTCGCAGATCGGCAGCCAGGTGGTCCACACCGCGGTGGCGCGCGGCGCGCCCGGTCGGCGACCGTCCCAGTCGACCGAGCAGGTGCGGCCGATCGCGAACTCCAGCCGGTCGCGGTACTGCAGGTTCAGCCGGCGCAGCTCGGCGTCGCGTTCGACCTCGGTCGTCGACGCAGCACGTCGGCGCACCGGCAGGAAGACCGCCTCGCCGCCGGCCTCGACGTGCAGCTGGGTCTGGAAGAGCCAGGCGTTGATCGGGATCTGCGGCGGGGTCTCCCGGTCGTTGCACAGCGCGACCTCGATCAGCGCGGCGGTCGCGGTCGGCGTCGTCGTAGCGGTCGACCCGCAGCACGACGTCGTCCGTCGAGCGGGTACGTCGTCGGTCTGCGCCGGGCGACAGGTCGGCGACGCCGCGATCGACTCGGGATCGTCGATCGGGCGTGCGCTGGAACTGCCGGATCGGCCGTGCCGGACTCGGTCGCCCTCGTCGCTCGCCTCCGGGTCGTAGGTGCCCCAGGAGGCGCGGACGGTGAACGCGTCGAGGTCGAGCGGGATCTGGAACCGCAGGCCCATCGAGGCCGGGATCATCAGCCCGCGCTGCTGGGGCTGGTCCTCGACGCTGTCCTCGTCGGCTGTCGGCGCCGTGTCGTCGACCGCCGTGACCGGCACACCCCGGCCTTCGTGTGCATCGACGGTCGTCGCCGACGTCGGTCCGCCGTCGTCGGTCCTCGGCTGCCGCCGGGTCGCTCCGGTCGCCGGTCAGCCTGACCGGGGCGATCCGGCCGACCAGGTAGCGGTGTCCGGCGGCGCCGTCGAGACCTCCTCGGCACCGTCGGCCGGGCCGAGCAGCTCGCGGCTCAGGATGTCGGTGAGGTTCTCGCGCGCGGTCCACGAGCGGCCGTCGGGCTCGTAGCGTGAGCCGGTACGGCGGCCGCGTCGTCGGTGGCCGATCGGAGCGGGCGTGTCACTCGTCGGCTCGTCATCCTCGTCCTCGTCGTCGGCCGGGCCGGCGCCGCCCTGCAGCGCGGCCCGGCGGTGGTTCTCCTCCAGCAGCCGATCAAGGATCTCTACCCGCGCCGCCGGGCTCACCGTCCAGCGCTCGCATCTGCCGGTAGGTGTGGAAGCCATGATCCAGCGGACGTCGTCCCAGCCATAAGCCTCCATCACCGCCTGGTCCAGCTCGACGTGGATCGCCCGCAGCTGCCACATCCCCGTCGGAGGAGTCGACGCCTTCGGCAACTATGTCGGCATGGCGGGCGTGAATGAGGTGACCGTGTTTCCCGACACCAGCAATGGCCAGCCCGGAGTCCTTTTTCGCAATAGCCCGTGTGCGCATCGTTGATATTCTCGACGGCACGAGCAATACACTTTTGGTCGGGGAACGATGCAGCCTAAAGTCGCCGCAAACAACGTGGACCGGCGCCGTCACGAGCGCGAGCGTCCCGCCTCTGAACCCGAACTATGACAACGAAGGCCCCGGCATCCTTTGCCTGACGAATTCGGCGTCGCCGCCGATGGACGGACGCCGAACAATCCGCTCGAGCACGTCGAGGATGCCAGCAGCATGCACGCCGCCGGTGTCAATTTCCTATTCGCCGACGGCTCGGTGCGGTCGATCCTCTACGGGATCGACCCATCGATCTGGGTCGCGATCACGACACGCTCGGGGGGCGAAACAGTGAAGATCGATTTCTGACAGATCAGATCGATTGCGCGTTGCGGAAGGCGCGAAGGCCATCAGCGGGAAATAGAGCCGATACAGGTGATACTTCAGATAGAAGACTTTCGGGAAGCCGGTGCCGGTGAACTCGTCTTCGTGCCAGTTGCCGTCCGGGTGTTGCCGTTCGATGAGGAATTGAATGCCGGCGCGGACGGCTTCGGAATCGGCTTCGCCGGCGGCGATCAGGCCGAGCAGGGCCCAGGCCGTTTGCGAGGCGGTGGTCGGGCCTTGGCCGGCGGTTGACGGATCGTCGTAGCTGTGGCAGCTCTCGCCCCAGCCGCCGCACGGCTTGCTGCACGTTCTTCAGCCAGGCGACGGCCCGCCGGACCATCGGGCTGGTCCATGTCGAAGCCGATGGCTTCGCAGGCCGACGCAGCACCTGCCAGGTGCCGTAGATGTAGTTGACGCCCCAGCGGCCGATCCAGCAGCCGCGCGGGTCCTGCGTCTCGTTCGAGGAAGGCGAGCGCCCGGTCGACCTGCGGATGGCCGGCGCGGTAGCCGTAGTGGCCGAGCGCTTCGAGGACGCGGGCGGTGATGTCGGGGCAGCTCGGGTCGAGCATGGCGTTGTGGTCGGCGAACGGGACCTTGGTGAGCACTTCGCGGTTGATGTCGCGGTCGAACGCCGCCCAGCCGCCGTCGCGTGTTCTGCATGCGCGAGCAGCCAGTCGACGCCGCGCGATCGGCGGACCGGCGCATCGGTCGCTGCCGCTCGGCGTCGGATGTCCCAGGCGTGGCCGGTGCGAGCCAGGGCCATCAGCACCATGGCGGTGTCGTCGATGTCGGGGTAGAAGCCGTTGCGGTACTCGAAGAACCAGCCGCCCGGCTCGAGGTCGCGGGTTCATCACGCTCCAGTCGCCCGGCCGGCGCACTTCGCGGTCGAGCAGCCAGCGCGACGCCGCGCTCGACGGCGCGGCTCGTCGGCCGGCACGCCGGCCATCGGCCAGGGCGTTGAGCGACAGGGCCGTGTCCCACACCGGCGAGAAGCAGGGCTGCAGGCGCAGCGTGTCGTCTTCCTCGATCATCAGGTCGTCGAGCTGCTCGCAGCGCCCAGATCATCTCCGGCGAGTCGTCGGCATAGCCGAGGCAGCGCAGGCTGATGATCGTGTAGATCATCGGCGGGAAGATCGCGCCGAGGCCGTCGCTGTCGTCGAAGTGGTCGCAGCATCCAGCGCGGCGGCCTTGCGACGCGCCGTCGGCGGAGCCAGCTGCGGGCCCCAGCGCTCGCCAGCTTCTTGTACAGCCTAATCGACGCCGAGGAAGAAGTTCGTCCAGCGTGAGCCAGCCGCTTGCGTCGGCGGGCAGCGGCCAGCGCGGCGTCTGCGGCGTCTTCGAGGAACAGCTCGCGGATGCCCCGCGTCCGGCGGCAGTCGCCGCACCGGCTTGATGCGCCGAGAAGATGCTCAGCGGCACGACGATCGTCCGCGTCCAGCTCGACATCGCGTAGATGTTGACGTAGGCCCAGCGCGGCAGGAACATCATCTCCGGCGGCACCGACGGCGCAGTTGGCGTACGGGAACTGGCCGAGCAGCGCGAGGTAGAACTTGGTGAAGCTGTTGCACTGGTCGGCGCCGCCGCGCGTCGCGGATGACGTCGCGGGCCGCGGCGCATGTACGGCGCGTCGGCGTCGTGGCCGGCGAGCTTCAGGGCGAAGTACGCCTTGACCGAGACGCTGAGATCGACCGGCCCGCCGGGATAGTTGCTCCAGCCGCCGTCGGGCCGCTGCTGCGTGAGGATGTAGCGGGCCGCCTTGCGGACGGCGGTCGTCGCTCTCGCGGCCGAGGAAGGCCATGAGCAGGATGTATTCGGATTCGAGGATCGTGTCGCCCTGCAGTTCGCCGAACCAGTGGCCGTCGGGCTTTTGCAAATGCAGCAAATGCTCGCGCGCCCGTTCGACGGACTTTTCGAGCGATTGCAGAAGTGCGTCCGCGTTACGAGCTGGCATGCGGCGAACGGCCCGCCGAACCGCCGGCTCTGCCATCGGAGACTTGGCAAGAGATGACATCCGGACCTCATCCTTGAGGAGATGAAATTCGTTAACAATCCGATAAAAGATTACACAAATGACGAGGAAAGAACAAGCTCAGGGACACCTGTGGCGACACGTTTGTAACGTGTCGGTCTTCTACGAGCGGCAACGATTATCTGCACAGAGTCGAGCATATGGCACGTTACAGACGTGCCGCCACATTAGCTCGCGTCTTCCAAGCGAAGGCCTTCGTTCAGTGGTTCGATCATCCAACTTTCCACGTCGACGGACGCCCCGCTCTGCAAAAAGCTGACGGCGACGACAAAGCGCAACTGTCTGCCTTGGCGAATCACGACGCCCGTCATGCCGGCGAGGGCGCCGGTGACGATGCGGACGGGCGTACCCGGCTGGAGGCGTTGCTCCGGGTGAGTTTTTGACGCGTTTCGAGCAATTGGCGAATGCGTTGTAGGTCGCCAAAAAGCCCAAGTTGGTCGGGAACCTGGAGAGGTCTTCGCGATTTGGTTCGTTTCCAAAGCCAGCCGCCGACCTTCGTCGTTGCCATGCAAGAAAACGTAGCCGGGGAAAAGTGGCAGATAGGAGGAGCGCACGCGGCCGCCGCTCGTCAATCGATGTTCGTAAAGGGGCAAATAAAATCCGACGTCGCGCCCGACGAGTTGACGGGCAACCGCCTTTTCCGCCCGCGGCCGAGTGTGCAAGACCCACCAGCGGCCGAGGCGTCTGCCACCGGCACTGATGGGTCAAGCAAATTGTCGGGAAAAAGACAGGTTTCGGCCGGCGTGACTGGCATCCTTTCATCCTCCTGAGCGTTCCAAGTGATTATCCAAGATGGGCCAAGCCGTCATGCTTGACCCCTATTCGGATCGCCACTGTCTTCCATAGT
>CAWESS010000033.1:0-172245 GCA_963811825.1 uncultured Actinomycetota bacterium
GACGGTGCCCGCCGACGTCAGGACAGGACACCCGGTGGCGCAGGCACCCCCAGAGACGGTGAGACACTCTCACTCGCGGCACGGGTCTTGGAAGACTCGCTCCTGTCCACCGGAGCATCGTCACCAGAGCAACCGGCCACCACGAGGGCACAAGCCATCGCGCAGACGCCAGCCACGCGAAGGTACGAGCGCATGGCGCTCCGATCCACTGCCAGACCATCCGGCTGCTCTACCCATCGAGTATGAAACGCCCCAGTGCCAGGAACAACAGCGTGAGGGTGCGGTGCGCCCCACCGGACGAACGACATTGACGGCGAGAAGCGCCGGCGCACACTCCAAAGAGCCGATCCCGGCCCCTTGACAACAGAAGGGAGTCGTTGAGACGCACGGCGACCTGTTGAACCAGCCCCGTTTGCACGAGTGGGTCCTGCGATCCGCCCACTGCGTGCGAAGCGCGACCGCAGCCCACAGGCTGCATCGTCGCTTGCGCACGTCGGGCGGGCCGACGTTCAGACGGGAATCCGGAGGAGCTGTCCTGGGAAGATCTTGTTGGGATTCTTCAGGCCGCTGGCGATCGCCGCGTGCTTGACACTGGAGACCTTGGGGTCGCCGCCAAGCTCTTGAAGGATCTTCGTTAGGGTGTCGCCCTTCCTGACCATGTAGGGGATGTATCCACGTGCGCCGGGGACGACGAGACCGACACGCGGACCGGCTTGACGTCCGGACCCTCTCCCCCGGACGGGTCATCACCGGCAAGTTCCAGCACGGCGGGACCGGCGCCCTTGACCGCCGTGGTGTTGAGCTGCTCGACCCAGATCTCCATGGCGCCCATGGAGCCGGCAGTGATGAAGCCTTCGGCCAGGTTCTTCCCGTCCCGGACGAGTCTCCAGCGATAGGTCGCCTCAAAGGCGGTTCCGATTGCGGCGAGCGCGATGCTATTCCCCACGATGTCCCCGGCCAGAGGCTGGCGAATGTTGATTCCGTAGATCCCTGCCAAACGCTAACTCGCCCTGCCCGACCCCGCATGTCCAGCGCAACCCGGCGTTTCGGTCGTCCAAATTGCGGGCCACCGGTACTAACCGACAAGCGAGTAAGCGGCTGCATCAGTGTGGCGGGGCCTATCGCCTGGAAGGGGCGTTGGATTTGTGAGGGCGCGATGCTGGGCAGGCTCCAGGCAAGCCCAACGACGAGGCCACCGACTGGCTGCAGCGCAAACGGGTCGACGAGCGCGCGTTTCCGCTTTTCGTCACTCACAGATAGGTGCCTATGTCACGGTTCTCGCTTGACGCGGCCAGTGACGCAACCAGACGATGTGCGGCTGCCAAAGGAGCCCTTGAGCGGACTAAGGTGCAAAGCACATCGGCACGTTGGCGAGGTGTGGCATGGATATGCAGGAGGATCGGGTCGCGCAGTTTCACCGGCTGCACGCTGCGGGGTGTTTCGTCATGCCGAACCCCTGGGACGTGGGCAGCGCGCGAACGCTGGAACAACTGGGGTCCCCGGCCTTGGCCACCACGAGCGCCGGACTGGCCTGGACGCTGGGGGTCTCGGACACGAGGTAAGCCTCGATGAGGCCGGATCATCTTCGGGCGCTCGCGCGAGCCGTGGGCGTCCCGGTGAATGCCGACTTCAGGGGGGTTCGCGGTTGACCCTGCTGGTGTCGCGGCGAACGTGACCTTGGCCGTGTCCACGGGTATCGCCGGGCTCTCCATTGAAGATGCTTCCGGGGACGAGGACGACCCACTGTTCGAGTTCGACCTGGCCGTGGAACGTGTGGCCGCCGCACGACGGGCGATCGATGACAGCGGGACGGGCGTCCTCCTCACGGGACGTTCCGAGGGCTTTGTGTGTGGGCGTCCCACATCGAGGAGACGATTCGACGTCTCCAGGCGTATGCCGAGGCGGGCGCGGACTGCCTCTACGCGCCGCGAATCGACGACCTCAGCACGTCGCCGCGATCGTGGCCGCGGTGTCACCGAAACCGGTCAATCTGCTGATCGACGCACCGTTCACCACCGTCGCGCAGGCGGCACAGCTGGGCGTACGCCGGATCAGCGTCGGAGGCACTCGCGCGTACCGCGTGGGGTGGATTCCTGCAGGCGGCCAAGGAGATCGCCGACGCGGGAACATTCTCACGGTTCGAACAGCTACCCGACGTCGAGGCCCTCTTCCATCACTGACACTGCTCCACCTCCCGACGCACGTGGCACCCTGATGGCGGCGGTGTGACGCCCGCAGGCCTATCCGCGCGTGTGATCCCATGCCGAACCCACTTCCATGGCCGGCACGAGGTAGAGCGTCGCCCGTTTGGTGGACCCAGGCTGGAAGCGTGCTGGCGGGTAGGACCGTGACTCTGCGTCAGGTCCGTGACGTGGACCTGGACGCCCTGTACGACGCGCACATCGGACATCCGAGCCGCGGCGCACTACTTCCCGCTTGGCGTCATGTCTGAGACGGCCTTCCGGCGCGAGTTCGGTGAGCACGGCTTCTGGCAGAAGACCGAGGGGATGCTCGTCATCGAGACCCCGGAGGGCGAGATCGCCGGTCACATCGAGTTCTTCCGGCCGGTCTCGTACTGGGACGCGTTCGAGCTCTCCTACCAGCTGTACGACGACCAGTACGCCGGCCGCGGTTACGTGACCGAGGCGGTGCAGCTGCTGGTCGACTACCTCTTCGGCGACCAAGAAGAAGCACCGCATCCACCTGGTCATCGTCCCCGAGAACGCGGCATCCCGGCGCATCGCGGAGAAGTGCGGCTTCACGCTCGAGGGGACGGTACGCGGCGCGTTCTTCAACGACGGTCGCAACCAGGACGTCCTGCTGTACTCGCTGCTGCGGACCGACCCGCGGCCCTGGCACGGCGCAGTCGGCGGTCATTGAGAGATCGACCCGACGGATGAACGCCGTCCGGATGACATGTAGTCGGGCAGGGTCTGCGGTCGGCAGGCGGCGAGATCGCCGGGCCAGTTCTGCTGGCTCGGTCAGCCGGCTTCAGACCGGGGCGCGGCGCAGCATCGCGTACGTCGCGGCCAGCGCGGCCGCGGCCCCCATCAGCAGCCAGCCGGTGAGGGTCAGGGGGGTGAGCCCGGTGATCCACCGCCCAATCGCGGCCCAGCCATCGGCCGCTGTGAGGAGCAGGACGGCCGAGGTGACGGTGACGACGCCGAAGAGCGTGGTGACGAGCACGCCGGTCTGGCCGAACCGCGCATACAGCGAGGACAGGAGCGCCCCCAGCGCAAGCACGAGCAGCATCGGAACGGCGTAGACCACGAGCAGCTGGTAGGTCGGCACGTCCGTGAGCCAGGGCACGCGGAAGAACCGGCCGCCCTGGCCGAACCCGCCCGTGACCTCCTCGAGGCGGTTCAACAGGGTCAGCGCCACACCGGTCCCGACCGCGCTGCCGACGGCGTACATCAGGCTGCCGCCCATGAACGCCCGGCGGGTCACGCCGAGGCCGAGCGTGAAGGGCAGCTGGCGCGAGACGGCCACGGCCGCGACGAACAGCGCCGTGGCGTAGAGCGAGAGCAGCCCACCCGTCGTCTTCTCGAAGCCGTCCAGGTCGCTCAGCGCCACCCAGAGGACCAGGTTCACCGCGAAGGACGTGGCGAGGATGGCCCAGGGCCAGATGATCTGCTGCACGTCGAGGCTGTGCACGCGTGCGACGGCGACGGCACGGCTCATCGGTCCGGCTCCTTCAGTGGGTCGATTCGGGTCGTCGGACCCGCCGGTGGTCGCGTGGGCGACCAGCTGCTGCAGCGAGACCGGGGACAGGTCGAGGCTCAGCTCGTCGGCGAGCCGACGCTGCGGTTCGTCGAGGCGGCCGCGCACGGTGGCCGAGGAGTACGCTGCCGGCATCCTGGCGCGCCACGACCTCGCGTCGGCCGACGAACTGCGCGACGGTGCCGGCCGGCCCGACGACCGTGTAGGCCGTGCCCCGGACGTCCTCTGCTTCTGCGTCGATGACGACTCGTCCGTGGTCGACGACGACGACGCGCTCGAGGAGGTTGGCGACCTCGTCGATGAGGTGCGTCGACAGCACCACGGTGCGTGGGTGGTCGGCGAAGTCGGTGATCAGCCGGTCGTAGAAGAGCGCGCGGCTGGGTGCGTCGAGCCCCAGGTAGGGCTCGTCGAACAACGTGAGCGGGGCACGCGACGCCAGTCCGATGACGATGCCGAGGGCCGAGCGCATGCCGCGCGACAGCTTCCGCACCCTCCGCCCGCGCGGCAGCTCGAAGTCCGCGACCAGCGCGTGGGCGAAGCCGTCGTCCCACCCGGGCTGCAGCAGCCGTGCCGAGGCGAGGACCCGGTCGACCGACAGGTCGGGGTAGCTCTGCGACTCCTTGACGAAGCAGGTGCGGCTGCAGCACTCCTTCGTTCTCGAACGGGTCCGAGCCGAAGACCTCGATCGCGCCCGACGCTGGGTCGGTCGAGCCCGGTGACCAGGCGCATGACGGTGGTCTTGCCGGCGCCGTTGCGCCCTAGCAGGCCGTGGATACGGCCCGCCTCAAGCGTGAACGACGCGTCGTCGACGGCGAGAACGCCGCGGAAGCGGCGACTGACGTGGTTCACCCGCACAGCTGTGGTCATGCGGTCACCTCCTGTTCGGCGATGAGGCGAAGCAGCTCGTCCGGGCGGATCCCGAGGCGCGCCGCCTCGCGCACCAACGGCTCGACGTACTCCGCGGCGAACCTTGCCCGCCGTTCGGCGAGCAGGCGATCCCGGGCGCCGGTGGCGACGAACATCCCGATCCCTCGCTTCTTGTAGAGCACCCCGGCGTCGACGAGCTCGTTGACGCCCTTGGCGGCCGTCGCCGGGTTGATCCGGTGGATCGCGGCGAAGTCGTTGGTCGAGGGCACCTGGGCCTCCTCGGCGAGGGTGCCGTCCAGGATCTGCCCGGCGATGCGCTCGGCGATCTGCCGGAAGATCGGACTGCCGCCGTCGATCACGGGCCCTCGTTCGTCTGTGGTCGGAAACTGCTTACATGGTTAGTTACTGAACTAATGAACCACTGAACTGATTCCTGTGTCAACCCGCGTCGGCAACGAGCGCTCCATCGGTGTGCCGTGTGGAGGTCGGACTGTCCGCTAACGGTTCGCGCACGCAATGCCGGCCGACAATGTCATCCGAGATACGTGGGTGATCGTCCTCAACTGTCGAATGTGCGGATGTTGCGCCGTCGTCTGTGCCGGCCTACGGATCACCGCTGTCACGTTGTACCAAAGGTTGCGGGCCGAGGCAGCGCGGACAAGGCTGAGGATGGCGACGCCCACTGGCTGAAGCCACGCTTCGAACGAGGAGATCTGCAATGGCTGATGAATCAGCCGGTGTTGTCCCGATGATTGCCTACCGCGACGGCCCCTCGGCAATGGACTGGCTGGCGGCTGCCTTCGGGTTCCGTGAAAAGGCCCGGTGGCTGGACGACGACGGTGTGCTGACGCACGGTGAGATGGTGGCTGGTCGAGGACTCATCATGCTGGCCACCCCCACCCGTGACTACGAAGGACCGCGGCAGCACCGCTCCCACTGTGACCAGGCGGCCGCCTGGTCCTGCGCGCCCTGGGTGATCGACGGAGTCCTGGTGTACGTCGACGACATCGCATCTCATTTCGAACGGGCGCAGGGTGCGGGGGCGACTTTGCTCTCGGGGATCGAGTCGGGCCCTGATGGCAACCTCCTCTACCGGGTGGAGGACGTGGAGGGGCATCGCTGGATGTTCATGCAGCACGGCGCGTGACGATCGCGCCCGCGGAGTCCCTATGCCGCGACGGTGGAGTTAGAAGCGATTGTGCTGCACGACGAAGCGTCGAATGCCGACATCCTCGACGTCCACGCGGGCCGCGGTCAGATCTAGGCCGGGCCAGCCTCGCGCCGCATCACGAACACGCTTCTGCCGCATGTCGCGGGGTTCCGGAGTCTCGGACCAACCTGAATCTGTGACAGGGGTTTTCGGCAAGAACTACCTTGAGCTGGCGAAGGGACTCGAACCCTCAACCCCCTGTTTACAAGACAGGTGCGCTACCGATTGCGCCACGCCAGCACGCCCGGCCGGCCATCGGCCCGGACAGCCCCGGAGTCTACGGGTGCCGAAATGCCCCCCGCTGTCGGGTGCCGTCAGCGCCTCACCGTCGCCGCTCCCGTCTTTCCCCTCCGGCCGGGAACCGCGCACGGAGTTGTCCCACCGTGACGTGAGGATCTCGCCGAACACCGTCCCCGTCGCGATCGCCAGCAGCACCGCACCGGCGGAGAGCAGCGTCGTCAACCCCGACTGGATCGTCAGCGACCCGGCCGACGAGCCGCCCACGGCGACCAGTTCGTACAGGCCGCGGAAGATCGTCAGACCGGGCAGGAGCGCGAACGACGCCGGCACGATGATCACCATCGACGGCACGCCCAGCCTCGCGGCGACGACGCGGCCGACGGCACCCAGGGCGATCGCCGCGATCCCGGTCGCCGTGATGACGCCGACCTCGATGCCCCGCTGCAGCGCAGCACCGATCGCTGCAGCGCCGACCGAGAGCAGGCCGGTCGGCACGATGAGCAGGGCCCGACTCTGCACGGTCACGGCCGCACTCAGACCGACGAACAGCGCGCCGACGAGCGCAGCGACCAGCGAGCCCTGGTCGGTGCGCAGGTCGAGCACCGTCGGCGACACGAACTGTGTGTCCAGCGCCGTGGTGAACCACAGCATCGCCTTCAAGCCGGCACCGATGCCGATGATCAGCCCCATGAGCGCGACGAGCACCGACAGCAGCCGCCCCGCGCCCGTGAGCGGGAACCCGAAGAGCACGTCCTCGATCGCGGCGGCCATGGTGCGCCCGGGCAACATCGCCACGATGCCACCGGCCACGATGAACGCGAAGTCGTCCTCGCTCAGCGGAGCACCCGACAAGGTCGCCGCGGCATACGCCACACCTGCGAGAACGGTCGCGACGAAGGCGTTGATGGCGTTGCCGTAGAACTCGGGCAACGCGGCTGCCGCATGCACCCGGTTCACGCCGGTCACCGCGAGCACGACGGCCACCGTGACGACCGCCGCGACCGCGCTCGCCCCGATCATCACGGCGACGGACGAGGCCAGCACCGCGCTCGCCACCGACACCGTCCACACCGGGAAGCGTCGCGGCGTGCGTTTGATCTCCCGCAGCCGGCGATCGGCCTCCCTGGAGTTGATCTTCCCTGCCGCGAGCGCCTCGACGAGCTCGTGGACGGCGGCGAGCCGCGCGTAGTCGTGACGCGTGCGCCGCACCACGCGCAGCAGGGTGTGGGGGCGCCCCGACGAGCTGCTCGCCTGCACCAGCAGCGACTGGAGCGTGATGTCGACCTCGACGACGTCGACCCCCGCGGATGCCGCGACGGCCGCGACGCTGCCGACGACCTGCGGGGCGCCGGCACCACACCGCAGCATGAGCTCACCGACCCGGGCCGCGAGATCGAGCGCCCACCGCACCTGCGCGTCCTCGGCCGCCTCCCCCGGAATTCGGGTGTCGCGGTAGGGAGTTCGGCGCAACAGGTCGCTCATCGGCATCGGCTCGGTCGGCTCATCGCCGACCATGAACCCACTGCGGCGCCACGCCGGGACCTTGCTCGGATGCCGTTTCGGTGGCGTCGTCATCGCGTCGCCTTCCAGCTCGCGCCGGTCACGGGAACGGGACCGTCGTGTCGACCCACGACGGGGCCTCGGCGCGTGGCCACCACGACGGTCCGTCACCCGTCACGGTCACCGCGAGGATGCCGGCCGCGGCCACGAGCAGGACGGCCGCCACGACCTGGCGCATGGTCTCCCCGGGCGAGATCCCTCGCACGATGCTCCGGCTACCGCGGCGCAGGCTCGCACCCCCGGGGCCCCACCACGCGGTGAGCCCCGCGAAGACACCCGCGGACACCAGGGGGATCACGTCAGCGGTGCTCACGTCGGTGCCGGTCGCGACGCCGAGCACCAAGGCCGTGGCGAACAGGGCACAGAGGCCGACGAAGAGCGGCAGCACCGCCGTGACGGCCGCGCCGACGAGACCGATGACCAGGTGCCACGGGCTGGTCGCGACGGCAACCGCGACGTCACTCCCCCGCGCGCCTCGCTCGTGCCGGCGCATCACGAGGGAGGTGACCGAACGATCGGCGGTGCGGGCCAGGGCGATCCAGCCGACGAGGGCGAGCGCGGCCACGACCGGAGCGGCCGCGGTCAGTGCACCGAGCAGGGCCAGCAGGGCGAGCAGGGTGCCCGCGCGGCTCGGTCGACCGATGCGCGGGTCGCCGTACGGCCCGAGTCCCTGACGGGCGGCATCCCAGTCCGACTCGGACTCGGGGACGGGGCCCGGGGCCGGCGCGGGGGGTGCGAGCACGGGCTGGGGCATGGGCGCGGGGGGTGCGGACACCGGCGGGGGCAGCGGCGCGGGGGCAGCGCACTCGCGGGAGGGGCTGAGGCAACCACCGGGGGAGGTGGCGTGGTGGGGAGAACGCCCGTGGCCGGCATCCCGAGCACCTGGGTCTGGGGTCGCACCCGCCGGACCTGGATCGCGGCGGTGGCCGGAGCCCCGTGCGCATAGCTCTCGAGCGCGGCGACGATCTCGTGGTGGTGAGGGCGCTGCGCAGGGTCGGGTGACAGCGCGGCATACAGCAGTGGCTCGATGCGCGGGTCGACCGCAAGGAGGTCGGGCTCACCCTGGGCGACGCGGGCCAGCACGGCGCTCATGGCGCCCCGACCGAACGGCGGCACCCCGCCCGCCGCGAACGCCGTCGTCGCGGCCCAGCCCCACCAGTCGGTGGCCGTGGTGACGTCCTGGCCGCTGATGACTTCGGGCGAGAGGTACCCGGGCGTCCCCATCACCAGACCGGCCATCGTCAGCCGGGTGTCGTCGGCCACGTGGGCGATGCCGAAGTCGATGAGCACGGGCTCGCCGTCGACGAGCAGGACGTTGGCGGGCTTGACGTCGCGGTGGATGACACCCGCGCCGTGGATGGCATCGAGCGCTTCGACCAGGCCGCTCGCCACCCGGTGCAGCGCGGCAGGTGGCAGCAGGCCACGCTCGGCGACCTGCTCGTCGAGCGAGGGGCCGGGCACGTAGCGGGTGACGATGTAGGGCCGAGGACCCTCGACGTCCGCATCGATGATCGGCGCGACGTACGGGCTGTGGACGCGGCTGAGCGACGCGACCTCACGTGCGAGCCGCGTACGGGCCTCGGGGTCGAGAGCGACGTGCGGGCGCAGCACCTTCAGGGCCACCGCGCGACCGTGCCGGTCGAGGGCGAGGTGCACCACGCCCATGCCGCCCTCGCCGATCCGCTGGACAAGGCGGTACTGCCCGAGGCGCGCGTGTTCGCGGGGTTCCTCGAGCTCCTCGAAGTCCTCCGGCAGGGGGCCGTCGGCGAGCGCGTCGGCGGTCATGACGACCACGGTATGCCGTGTTGCTGGGTCTGCGCTGGATGCGCGACCCCCTGCGACCCTCCAAGGACCCCCAGCGGCGTCAGGACTGGATGTAGGTGCGCAGCTGGTCGCGCTCGGTCTGCAGGTCATCGATGCGGTTCTTCACGACGTCGCCGATGCTCACGATGGCGACGAGCTTGCCGTCGCTGAGCACGGGGACGTGGCGGAAACGCTTCTCCGTCATCGCCGACTCGAGGTCGTCGAGGCTGTCCTCGGGCACGCAGGTGTGCACCTCGGAGGTCATGATCTGGTGGACGGGGGCGTCGAGCAACGCCGCGCCGTCGGTGTGCAGGTGCCGCACGATGTCGCGCTCGCTGACGATGCCGTGCACCGTCTCGCCGTCGTCACTGACGACGACCGCACCGATGCGATGCTCCGAGAGCAGCCCCAGCAGCTCGGTGACGGAGGCATCCGTGCGCACCGTGATGACTGACCCACCCTTGCGCCTGACAACGTCCGAGATCCTCATGACCCGACGATAGGCGCGTGGGGTGCGACGCGCCAGTGGATGACCGCGGGCCGGTCACGATCGTGACCCCACGGCATCCGGATGCCGTCAGGTGCGGGAGGGCGCCGCCCCGGTTGATCCGCGCACGACGAGCTCGGGGCGGAAGACGTACTCCGCCCGGGGTGGCCCCTCGCCGGCGATGTCGTCGAGCAGGGCCCGCACCGCGGCATCCCCCATCGCCTCGACCGACTGCCGGATCGTCGTGAGCGGCGGGTCGGTGAAGGCCATCATCGTGGAGTCGTCGTAGCCGACGACCGAGAGGTCGCGCGGCACCGTCAGCCCCATGGCCCGCGCCTGGCGGATCGCGCCGAGCGCCATGAGGTCGGAGCCGCAGATGACCGCCGTGGCACCTCGGGTGATGAGCCGCCCGGCCGCCGCGGCCCCACCCTCGAGGCTGAACACCGTGTGCGTCACGAGCCGTTCGAGGTGGGCCGGCTCGACCCCGAGGTGCTGGCGCATCGCGGCCTTGAAGCCCTGCACCTTGCGGATGACCGGGGTGTAGCGCTCGGCCCCGAGCGCGAGACCGATCTCGGTGTGGCCGAGCTGGGCGAGGTGGCTGACGGCGAGGTCCATCGAGGCGACGTCGTCGTTGGAGACGAACGGGGCATCGACCCCGTCGAGCCACCCGTTGACGAGCACGATCGGCAACCCGCGCTCACGCAGGGCCTGGTAGCGGGCCGGGTCGGAGGTCGCGTCGGCGTGCTGGCCGGACAGGAAGATGATGCCGCAGACGCCGCGGTCGATGAGCATCTGCACGTAGTCGTCCTCGTGCACCCCGCCGGGGGTCTGCGTGCAGAGCACCGGGGTGAAACCCTCGGCGGCCAGGGCGGTCTCGATGACCTGCGCGAACGCCGGGAAGATCGGGTTCACGAGCTCGGGCATCACGAGGCCGACCAGCAGCGCCGACTTCGGACGCAGCCGGGCCGGCGGGTCGTAGCCGAGCACGTCGATCGCGGTGAGCACGGCGCGGCGGGTGGAGTCGGCGACGCCCGGGCGGTCGTTGAGCACGCGGCTGACCGTCGCCTCGCTCACGTCAGCCTGCGCAGCGATGTCGGCGAGGCGCGCAGACCTCGACTCGTTCACGCTCGGCAATCTAGCAACCCGCCCCCGCGGGCCGGCCCGACCCGCGGACGCAGGTGGTGCTGGGAGCAGGCGCACGGCATACTGGCGAAACCGTTTACACCGATGTGGGCGGGAGCACCACCTTTACAACGGATCGTCCGGCACGTTCCTGCCGGTGAAGGAAGGCAATGACGCCATGGCAACTGTAAAATTCGATGAGGCCACCCGTATCTACCCGGGTAACGACACTCCGTCGGTCGACCGCCTCAACATCGAGGTCGAAGACGGCGAGTTCCTCGTCCTGGTCGGCCCCTCCGGGTGTGGCAAGTCCACCTCGCTGCGCATGCTCGCCGGCCTCGAAGAGGTCAACGGCGGCAAGATCTGGATCGGTGACCGCGACGTCACCGACCTCTCGCCCAAGGACCGCGACGTCGCGATGGTCTTCCAGAACTACGCGCTCTACCCGCACATGACGGTCGCCGACAACATGGGCTTCGCGCTCAAGATCGCCGGCGTCGACAAGGGCGAGATCCGCAAGCGCGTCGAAGAGGCTGCCGCCATCCTCGACCTCACGACCTACCTCGAGCGCAAGCCCAAGGCCCTCTCCGGTGGCCAGCGCCAGCGCGTCGCCATGGGCCGGGCCATCGTCCGCTCCCCCCAGGTCTTCCTCATGGACGAGCCGCTGTCCAACCTCGACGCCAAGCTGCGTGTGCAGACGCGCACCCAGATCGCGTCGCTGCAGCGCCGCCTCGGCGTCACCACGGTCTACGTCACGCACGACCAGATCGAGGCCATGACCATGGGTGACCGCATCGCCCTGCTCAAGGACGGCATCCTCCAGCAGTGCGCCAGCCCGCGCGAGATGTACGACAACCCGAACAACGTGTTCGTCGCCGGCTTCATCGGCTCGCCCGCCATGAACCTCGTCTCGGTGCCGGTCACCGAGGACGGCGTCCAGTTCGGCAGCCACCGCCTGCCCGTCGAGCGCTCGCTGCTCGGTGCGGCCGGGTCGGAGGTCATCGTCGGCATGCGCCCCGAGGACGTTCAGGTCACCACCGACCAGGACGGCCTCGAGCTCATCGTCGACGTCGTCGAGGAGCTCGGCGCCGACGCCTACGTCTACGCCACGCCCGCCAACCCCGACGTCAAGCTCGAGGGTGGCGGCGACGACGCGCTGGCCAAGCCGTTCATCGCCCGGGTCGACGGTCGCGCGGTGCCCGAGAAGGGCTCGAAGATCTACGTCTACCCCAACCCGAACCACATGCACGTGTTCAACAAGGAGACCGGCCAGCGGATGGGCTGACGCCCTCACTGGCACCGGGACCGCCCGAGACGCCCCGGACGAGCACTCGTCCGGGGCGTCTCGTGTCCCACCCCGACCGCCCGCCCTGCCACCCCGCACCTCTCCCGCACCTCCCGCCCTGCCCTCCCGCACGTTAGGCACGACGTCATGGCCCTGGAGATCACCGCCGCCCGCCCCGACCCGGCCCTGTTGGACCTGCCGTGGCGCATCCCGCTCGAGGAGTGGCCCGACGACCTGCTCGCGGCGCTCCCCCGAGGCATCTCCCGACACGTCGTGCGCTTCGTCCGGCTCTCGGGGCGGGTGCTGGCCGTCAAGGAGATCAAGGCGGACATCGCCCGCCGCGAGTACGAGATGCTGCGCAACCTCAACCGCATGGACATGCCGTGCGTCGAGCCGTTCGCGGTCGTGAGCGGCCGCATCGCCGAGGACGGCACCGAGCTCGACGCCTGCCTGATCACCCGCCACCTGCAGTTCTCGCTGCCCTACCGCGCGCTGTACAGCCAGTCGCTGCGCAAGGGGACCGCCACCCGCCTCATCGACGCCCTCGCCGTCCTGCTCGTGCGCCTGCACCTGGCGGGGTTCTGGTGGGGGGACGTCTCGCTGTCCAACACCCTCTTCCGTCGCGATGCCGGGGCGTTCGCGGCCTACCTCGTGGATGCCGAGACCGGTGAGCTGCGGCCGAAGCTGAGCGACGGGCAGCGCGAGCACGACCTCGAGATCGCCCGCGTCAACATCGCCGGCGAGCTGATGGACCTCGAGGCCGGCGGCCTGCTCCAGGAGGACCGTGACCCCGTCGAGGTCAGCGAGCGCATCGTGCTGCGCTACCGCGAGCTGTGGGACGCCCTGACGGGCAGCCAGCTCATCGCCGACGAGGAGCGCTGGCGGGTCGACGACCGCATCCGGTCGCTCAACGCGCTCGGCTTCGACATCGACGAGCTCTCGATCACGACGGACATCGACGGCACGTCGATCCAGATCCAGCCCAAGGTCGTGGACTCCGGGCACCACTCGAGGCGCCTGCTGCGCCTGACCGGCCTCGACGTCCGCGAGAACCAGGCCCGCCGGCTGCTCAACGACCTCGACGCCTACACCGCCGCCACGGGTCGTCAGGGCGAGGACGAGGAGATGGTGGCCCACGACTGGCTGACCAACGTCTACGAGCCCGTGACCCGCCGGGTGCCGCGCAACCTCGTCACCAAGCTGGAGCCGGCCGAGGTGTTCCACGAGGTGCTCGAGCACCGGTGGTACATGGCCGAGCGGGCCCAGCACGACATCCCCATCGAGGACGCGATCGACGACTACGTGCGCTCGATCCTTCCCGGCAAGCCCGACGAGCAGGCGGTGCTCGGCGTGGACACGCGCGAGCTGCCCGTCATCGCCAAGTCCAAGGGAAGTGGCTGACCGGGGCCACCGCCGGGGCGGGCCTAGGATCGAGGGCATGAGCGACCAGCCTCCCCCGCCGCCCGGGTACCAGCCCGACCCGCAGACTCCTCCGCCCCCGGCACCCCCCGCGGATGCCGTCGCCGCACCCCCCGCTCCCTACGGCGCCCCCCAGCCGCCGTCGCCCTACGGCGTCCCCCAGCCGCCCGCCCAGGCGAATCCCTACGGCGGCTACGGCCAGGCCCCCGTCTACGCCGGTGGCCCGGCGATGCACCCGGGTTCGCTCGGCTACGTGCAGGCCAACTTCGGTCAGGCTGCGTCGTTCGGCCAGCGCGCCCTCGCCCTGATCATCGACTCGCTGATCAGCATGATCGGGCTCATCCCGATGATCATCGGCTTCATCCTGCTCGCGATGGGCCTGCCGACGGACACCTACGTCGACGAGTTCGGCATGACCCAGACGACCGGTGGCGACAGCGGGCTCGCCATCACCGGCGGTGTCCTCATCGGCCTCGGGGTCATCCTCTCCCTCGCCATCACCATCTGGAACCGCATCTTCAAGATGGGCCGCACCGGCCAGAGCGTCGGCAAGAAGGTCATCGGGCTCAAGCTCATCGACGACAAGACGGGCCAGCCCATCGGTGCCGGCATGTGCTTCCTGCGCGAGCTCGCGAGCGGCATCGTCAACCAGGTGTTCTACCTGTCCTACCTGTGGATGCTGTGGGATGCCGACAAGCAGACCCTCGCCGACAAGGCCGTGCACTCCACGGTCGTCGTGCTCCCCAAGGCCTGACTCGCGGCGGTCACGCGGGTGAGAGCAGTGTCCAGCCGGGGATGTTGCGCACGACCGTGAAGGCGACGAACGCGATGGCGATCGCCCACGGCATCCAGACGGGTGGGTCCCAGCGCAGGGTGCGGCCCTGCCAGCGGGCGAACACCCACCGGGCGAACAACAGCACGCACCCGAGGTAGAGCGGGATCGCCAACGGGTTCATCGCGATCGAGGCGGCCACGTCGAGGTTGGCCAGGTGGTGGGTCGCCCGCAGCATCCCGCAGCCGGGGCAGTAGATGCCGGCGAGCGCGAACGTCGGGCACAGCGGGTAGTGGCCGGGCTCGTTCGGGTCGACAGCGGCGACGTAGGCCGTGCCGGCAGCCACGGTGGCGGCAACCGCCGCCGGCAGCACGAGGGCGCGCACCCGGTCCGAGACCGGACCGGGGCGCGCCGACGTCCGAACGAGCGTCATCTCACATGCTGCTGGAGTCGCCCGACAGAACGGCCAGTCCACCGAGGAACACGATCCAGATGATCGACAGCACCAGCAGGACCATGGCGATGATGCCGAGGATGCGGCCGATCTGCACGAGCTGGCGGTTGGAGTAGCGACCCGGCTGGGCGTCGATCTCCTTGAGGGCGTTGTTGCCCATGATGAACGCCGCGATGCCGAGCGGCGAGCAGCACACCAGTCCGAGGATGCCGAGGATGAGGATCGTCATCCCCTTGGGGTGGTCCACGGGGCCACCCATGCCGCCATCCGCGGGCGGCGGCGCGGCGTAGCCGCCCCCGTAGCCGCCGTCACCCGAGCCGGGCGGGGGCGGGGGCGGGGGAGTCGATCCGTAGTCAGACATGAGGTTCCCTCTCGATGCGTTCGTGGGGGCTGCGCACCCCCCAGATGCCGAAGTCCTCCGGCGGCGCCGATCCTCCCACAGGCGGTGGGTCACTTCGAGGCGAACCACCGAGATCCCAGAAGTCGGGCCGCCACCCGCCCGGGTCGGCAGGGACTACGCGCGGCGGCGGCGCCGAGCCACCTCGTAGAGCGTCACGCCGGTGGCGATCCCGGCGTTGAGGGACTCCACCGCCGAGGACATCGGCACCGACACGATCTGGTCGCAGGTCTCGCGCACGAGGCGCGACAGACCCTTGCCCTCGGAGCCCACGACGACGACGATCGGCTCGGAGGCGAGCTCCATGTCGGGCAGCTCGACGTCGCCGTCCATGTCGAGACCGATGATGAAGAAGCCCGCCTTGCGGTAGTCCTCCAGGGCCCGGGTGAGGTTGGTCGCCTGCGCGACCGGGATGCGTGCGGCCGCACCCGCGGACGTCTTCCACGCGGATGCCGTCATCCCCACCGAGCGTCGGCTCGGCACCACGACGCCGTGGCCGCCAAAGGCTGCCACCGAGCGCACGATCGCACCGAGGTTGCGCGGGTCGGTGATGCCGTCCAGGGCCACCACGAGCGGGATGCCGGGCATCTCGGGGTCGATGAGGTCGCTCGGGTGCGCGTACTCGTAGGGCGGCACCTGCAGCGCGAGGCCCTGGTGCACGGCACCGTCGGTGAGCCGGTCGAGCTCGCCGCGCGGGGTCTCGAGCACCGGGATGGAGCGTTCGGTGGCGATCTTCATCGCCTCGCGCACGCGGTCATCGGAGTCGAAGCGGCCTGCGACGTACATCGTCGTCACCGGGACCTCGGCGCGCAGCGCCTCGAGCACCGCGTTGCGGCCCACGACCATCTCGCTGCTCGCCTTGTCCTTGCGGGTGCTCGTGCGGCCACCGGTGGCGCCACCGCGGCGGTCGGCCGCCTTGGCCATCTTGTGCGCCTTGTGGTTCGGGCGGTCCGCGGCCTTGGGCGTCGGGCCCTTGCCCTCGAGCCCGCGGCGACGCTGACCACCGGACCCGACCTGCGGGCCCTTCTTGTTCGTGCTGCGCATCGCGCCGCGTCGTTGGGAGTTACCAGCCATGGGTCATTCGCTCCGTCCCCGTGCCAGGGACCAGCGGGCCCCGGCAGCGGTGTCCTCGAGCGCGATGCCGGCGGCGGCGAGCTCGTCGCGGATGGCATCCGCGGTGTCGTAGTCACGGGCGGACCGGGCTTGTGCCCGGGCCGAGATGCGTTCCTTGACGAGGGCGTCAAGGCTCGCGAGGGCATCGGCCGCCGAGGAGTCCCCGGCGGACCATGCAGGGTCGAGGGGGTTGACGCCGAGCACGTCGGTCATCGCGATGACGACGCGAGCCACCGCAGCGGCATCCTCGTGGTCACCGTCATCGAGGTTGGTGTTGCCGGTGCGCACGGCCTCGTGCACCACGGCCAGCGCGCTGGAGACGCCGAGGTCGTCGTCCATCGCCTCGCGGAAGTCGTCGGGGAGGGTCTCGGTGCCGGTCGGCACGGCGGTGAGGATGCCGGGCAGCGCCCGTCGCAGGAACCCCTCGATGCGCTCGACGGCCGTGTCGGACTCCTCGAGCGACCCGGCATGGAACTCGATGGTCGAGCGGTAGTGGGCGGCGGTCAGGTAGTAGCGCACGGCCAGCGGGCGGTGCTCCTTGACGACCTCGCTGACGCGCAGCGAGTTGCCGAGCGACTTGCTCATCTTCTCGCCGTGCAGGGTCACCCAGGCGTTGTGCAGCCAGTAGTTGGCGAAGCCCAGCCCGGCGGCGCGCGACTGCGCCAGCTCGTTCTCGTGGTGCGGGAAGCGCAGGTCGACACCTCCCCCGTGGATGTCGAAGGTGTCGCCGAGGTACTTGCGGGCCATGGCGGAGCACTCCAGGTGCCACCCGGGGCGGCCGGCGCCGAACGGCGTGGGCCACGACGCGGTGGCCGGCTCGTCGGTCTTGTGGCCCTTCCACAGCGCGAAGTCGCGCGGGTCGCGCTTGCCGCGCGGGTCGGCATCCTCGGCGTCGACCATGTCGTCGACCTTCTGGTGGGTCAGGGCGCCGTACTCGGGCCAGCTGCGCACGTCGAAGTAGACGTCGCCGCTGGCGTCGGCCGCTGCATACGCGTGGCCCCGCTCGACGAGGGTGGCCATGAGCTCGACCATCTCGGGCACGTGCCCGGTGGCGCGCGGCTCGTACGTGGGAGGCAGCACCCCGAGGGCCTCGAGGGCGGCCGTGGTCTCCAGCTCGTTGCGGTAGGACACCGCGTACCAGGCCTCGCCCGACTCCAGCGACTTGGCCAGGATCTTGTCGTCGATGTCGGTGACGTTGCGGATGAGGGTGACGTCGTAGCCGTGGCCGCGGGTCATCCAGCGGCGCAGCACGTCGAACGCCACGGCGAAACGGATGTGACCCAGGTGCGGGGGCGCCTGCGTCGTGAGCCCACAGATGTAGATCCCCGCCTTGCCGGGCACGACGGGGACGAAGTCACGCAGCTCATGCGTGAGGGAGTCGAAAAGCCTGAGAGTCACCGGGTAAGGCTACCGGCGCGGCAGGTGCGTCGATTCCGCGAAGGCCGCGCCCGGCATCCGGCCCGGTCCCAGTTACGGCGGAGATCTTCATCCGCGGCGGAGAAATATCCCCGCCACGGTCCACCTTCTCCGTCATCCCAGTGACAGCCTGTGGACAAGTCGTGGGGGCCGGCTCGGCCGGGCACGATCGAGCCATGTCCGATCGACTCCTCGCCATCGCGGCCGCCAACGGCGGCATCCTCGCGACCGAGGACGTCGCGCGCGCAGACGTCGACCCCAACGCACTCGCCGCGCTCGTCCGAACGCACGTGCTGCACCGAGTGCGCCGTGGCGCCTACGTCGTCGCCGCCGACTGGACCGCGGCAGCAGCCGAGAAGCGGCTCGACCTGCGGACCCGGGCGGTACTTCGCGCCCGCAGCAACGCCGACGAAGCAGCCACTCACCAGAGCGCGCTGGCCGTTCACGGTCTGCCACTGCACGGTGTCGCCCTGGGGGTTGTCGACATCTCGGGGGAGGTTCGCCGGGTGCGACGGGAGGGTTCGCTGCGCATTCACCCGACTGACGCTGCACTCGACGTCGTGGAGGTCGGCGGATGCCGCACGGTCGCCTTGGCCGCAGCCCTCGCCCAGGTCGCCCTGCGGGAAGGGCCGCGTGCCGGCAGTCGTCGCGGCCGATCGGGCCTGGCGCAGCGCCGGGTGGAGCTCGACGAGGTCATCACCCTCGTCACACAGCTCGCGCGGACCCCCCGCCAAGGCGTGCGTGCGGCACGGTGGCTGCGCCAGTGCGATCCCTTGAGCGAGTCCGTCGGCGAGACCCGCACCCGCCTGCTGCTGACCGACCTCGGCCATGCCCCGCGCAGTCAGGTGCGGGTGGCAGACAGGGCCGGCACGATCGTCGCCCGAGTCGACTTCCTCGTCGGAGAAGCGGGTCATCGTCGAGTTCGACGGGCTCGTCAAGTACTCCGGGCAGGACGGCCGCGAGGCCCTGGCTGCCGAGAAGCGTCGGGAGGATGCCCTGCGCGACCCTGGGCTTCGAGGTGGTTCGGCTGACCTGGGCCGACCTGGACAACCCGCACCGGGTCGACGCCCTGCTCAAAGCAGCCCTGGCCCGCGCCGAGCGGCGACGCAGCGCCTGAACTTCTCCGCCGTCACTGTGATGACGGAGATCTTCCGGCCTGGCGGACATATTTCTCCGCCGTGATCCAAGTTCTCCGCCGTCACTGGGATGACGGAGAAGTTCGTCACCGGATGCCGGACAGCTCGCCCGAGGTGAGCACGACGCGGGACCGGCCTACCGGCATCCGGCTGCTGCGGATACGGTGGCGCGAGCGCCCGGCCAGGGCTCGTCAGCACCGCCGCCGACTTGAGGAGAACCCGTGCCCCAGACCGTCCAGGGAGTCATCGCCCGCACCAAGGGCGCCGAGGTCGAGCTCGTCGACATCGTCGTTCCCGACCCGGGCCCGGGCGAGGCCGTCGTGAAGATCGAGTCGTGCGGGGTCTGCCACACCGACCTGCACTACCGCGAGGGCGGCATCAACGACGACTACCCCTTCCTGCTCGGGCACGAGGCGGCCGGCACGGTCGAGGCCGTCGGCGAGGGCGTCACCGAGGTGGCCCCCGGCGACTTCGTCATCCTCAACTGGCGAGCCGTGTGCGGTCAGTGCCGCGCCTGCCTCAAGGGCAGGCCCTGGTACTGCTTCGCCACGCACAACGCGAAGCAGAAGATGACGCTCACCGACGGCACCGAGCTGAGCCCGGCCCTGGGCATCGGCGCGTTCATCGAGAAGACCCTCGTCGCCGCCGGGCAGTGCACGAAGGTCGACCGCGCGGATGCCGCAGCCGTCGGCCTCCTCGGGTGCGGCGTCATGGCCGGCTTCGGTGCGGCGGTGAACACCGGCGGCGTCGGCCGCGGTGACTCCATCGCCGTCATCGGGTGCGGTGGCGTCGGCAACGCAGCGATCGCCGGTGCCAAGGTCGCCGGCGCGACGACCATCATCGCCGTCGACGTCGACGCCCGAAAGCTCGAGGCCGCCAAGGCCTTCGGCGCCACCCACACCGTCGACTCGAGCACCGAGGACGCCATCGAGGCGATCCGCGCGCTCACCGGCGGCCACGGCGCCGACGTCGTCGTCGAGGCCGTCGGGCGACCCGAGACCTACGAGCAGGCGTTCTACGCGCGCGACCTCGCGGGCACCGTCGTCCTCGTCGGCGTCCCCACGCCCGACAAGCAGGTCACCCTGCCGATGATCGAGATCTTCGGCCGCGGTGGCGCCCTGAAGTCCAGCTGGTACGGCGACTGCCTGCCCTCGCGCGACTTCCCCATGCTCGTCGAGCTCTACCGCCAGGGTCGTTTCGACCTCGACGCGTTCGTCAGCGAGCGCATCGGCATCGGCGAGGTCGAGGCCGCCTTCGACAAGATGCACCGCGGCGAGGTGCTGCGCTCGGTCGTCGTCATGGGTGAGGGCGCGTGAGCAGCTCCCGGATGCCGGTCGCGGCCTCCCCGGGAGGCGTGCGGGTCGAGCGCGTGGTCACCTCTGGCGTCTTCGAGCTCGACGGTGGCTCGTGGGAGGTCGACAACAACGTCTGGCTCGTCGGTGACGACCACGAGGTGCTCGTCGTCGACGCCGCCCATGACGCCGCCGCGATCCTGGCCGCGGTCGGTGACCGAAGGGTCGTCGCGGTGGTCTGCACCCACGGGCACAACGACCACGTCAACGCGGTCGGTGAGCTGGTCGCGGCGACCGGTGCCACGGCATCCCTCCACCCGGCCGACCGCGTGCTGTGGGACCAGACGCAGGCCGACCCGCCCGGAGCCGAGCTCACCGACGGACAGGTGTTCACCGTGGGTGATGTCGAGCTGACGGTGCTGCACACCCCGGGTCACGCACCGGGCGCGTGCTGCCTGCACGCCCCGGCGCTGGGGGTCCTGCTCAGCGGTGACACGCTGTTCAGCGGTGGGCCGGGCGCGACCGGGCGGTCGTTCAGTGACTTCCCGACGATCATCGACTCGATCCGTGACCGCCTGCTGTCACTGCCCGGCGACACCGTCGTGCTCACCGGGCACGGCGACACGACGACCATCGGCGACGAGGCCCCGCACCTGCAGGAGTGGCTCGACCGCGGCCACTGATCGTCGGGGTGGTCGGGGCGCAGCGGCCTCAGCGCGCGCGCAGCGTGAAGCTCGCGGATCCGGAGTACTCGCCGCGCACGGTGTGGTTGGTGAGGGCGAGGCTGTAGCGGTAGCTGCCGCCCGGGCCGGACAGGTCTGCTGTGAGCCGGTCTCCCCACACGTTGGAGCGGGGCCCCGTGCCGAACGCGTCATTGTCCTTGAACACCCAGGAGCCCTGGCCCGCCGCGAAGAGCTCCCCACTGGCCACAGGAGTGTCCGTGAGGTCCATCAGGCCGTCGGTGTCGATGCACGGGCCGACGAGGTTCTCCTGCGCCGTGGACTTGCCTTCCTCGAAGGTCCACAGCTCGACCGGAACCAGTCCGCCGAAGGCGAACCGGACGTTCCCGGTCCCGACGTCCTTCGCCGATGCCTCCAGAGGCACTGCGCCCAGCTGGACCGGGAACTCTGGTGGGTCGCCCTGCTCACCGCCCTGGACCCACTCGAGGAAGGCGTTCTCGGCCGCGACCTGCTCAGCCGTGCAGAACGTCTGCCGGGTGGTGTTCCCGAACACCACCAGCTCGTTGACGTCGTCCGCGATCGTCGCCACGGTGTCGTCGAGCGGGAACGTCTCCGCAGGGTCTGCGTGTGCCGGCACCACCACGGCGGCCAGCAGGGCCGCACCGCCGATCATCGATCCCACAAGCCGAGTCTGGTGCATGTCGAGCCCTCTTCCTGACACGGCCAGACGTTCCGCCTGCCCTGCTCCGCTCAGGCTCCTCCTGCGTGCCAGAGGGTGTCCATGGCCCGGTCGAGCCATCCGTGCCGCGGCTCAGGGGCGCGGTGCGGCGACGACCAGGGCGGTGGCGATGGCCGCGACTCCCTCGCCGCGGCCCGTGAGGCCCAGCCCGTCGGTCGTGGTGCCGCTCACCGACACGGGCGCGCCCACGGCATCCGAGAGCGCCTGTTCCGCGTCCGCCCGACGGGTGCCGATCTTCGGCCCGTTCCCGACGACCTGCACGGCGACGTTGCCGATCTCGAAGCCGGCCTCGCGCACCAGGCGGGCTGCTTCCGCGAGCAGGGCCACCCCCGACGCGCCGGCGAACTCGGGGCGGGACGTGCCGAAGTGCGCCCCGAGGTCACCGATGCCGGAGGCCGAGAAGAGCGCGTCGCAGGCGGCGTGGGCGGCGACGTCGGCGTCGGAGTGACCGTCGAGACCGCGCTCCCCCGGCCAGTGCAGGCCCGCGACCCACAGCTCGCGATCAGAGCCCTCCGGGGCGAGGGCGTGCACGTCGACCCCGACACCGACCCTGGGCAGCTGCGTCATCAGCCCAGTCTCGCAGCCCGGTCGAGCAGCCAGTGCGCCAGCTCGAGGTCGTCGGCGGTGGTCACCTTGAACGCGAGCGGGTCGCCGTCGACGACGAGCACGTGGTCACCGCAGCGCTCGACGAGGGCGGCGTCGTCGGTCGCCTGGACTCCGCTGTCGTAGGCCGTGACGAGCACCGCGCGCTGGAAGCCCTGCGGCGTCTGCACGGCCCGCAGGCTGGCCCGGTCGGGCGTGCCCGTGATGACTCCGGCGGCGTCGACGCTCTTGACCGTGTCGACGACCGGCAGCCCCGGCACCGCACCGGCAGCCCCGGCGCGCACGGCGTCGACCACCCGCTGGAACACGCCGAGCGGGGTGAGGCAGCGCGCCGCGTCGTGGACGAGCACGATGTCGCAGGTGGGGGCGAGTGCGGCCAGCCCGGCGACGACCGAGTCGGTGCGCTCGGCACCGCCGGGCACGACCACCGCACCGGCCGGCAGCTCGACCCCTGACCACAGCGGGCCACCGGTGTCGGTGAGCCCTGCCGGGGCGACGACGACGAGGGAGGTGAGTCCCGGCATCCGGCTGATGGTGTCGACCGCGTGCGCCAGCAGCGGACGGCCGCGCAGGTGGACGAACGCCTTGGGGACGTCCGCCCCCAGCCGGCTGCCCGAACCCGCAGCGACGACGACGACGCCGACGCTGCTCGGGGCAGCGTCGGCGTCGGTCACGTCAGTGTGGATGGGCGTGAGCCCGGATCAGGACGCGAGGACCTCGTCGAGGATGACCTCGGCCTTTTCCTCGTCGGTCTTCTCGGCCAGGGCCAGCTCGGACACGAGGATCTGGCGGGCCTTGGCGAGCATGCGCTTCTCGCCGGCCGACAGGCCACGGTCCTTGTCACGACGCCACAGGTCACGCACGACCTCGGCGACCTTGATGACATCGCCGGAGGCGAGCTTCTCCAGGTTGGCCTTGAAGCGGCGCGACCAGTTGGTCGGCTCCTCGGCGAACGGGGTGCGAAGCACCTCGAAGACCTTGTCGAGCCCTTCCTTGGACACCACGTCGCGCACACCGACGAGGTCGCAGTTCTCGGCTGGTACCTCGATGACCAGATCGCCCTGGGCGACCTTGAGCTTGAGGTACAGCTTCTCCTCTCCGCGGATCGTACGAGTCTTGATCTCTTCGATGCGTGCTGCCCCGTGGTGGGGATACACGACCGTTTCGCCGACCTTGAAAACCATGTGTTGTTGGCCCCTTTCGCGACACTCAGGATACCACGCAGAAACGGGCCACTGAAATGCAGCGGACGACCTGTTTGCGCAGGTCAGGGGCGGGGAGAACGCCCTCGGGCCGCAAATCAGGTCTTGACAGGATGCCGGTCTCCATGCATCGCGCGCGGCACGTGCGCCCGGGTCGGGCACGGTCCTCCACGTGATTGGACGCGGTCCTCCATGTCGCTGGACGCGGTGGACCGAGTCATGGATATCCTTGCCGGGTGACGACACGAGCCGCCAACGCCCTGCGCGCCACCGCCCTGCTGGCGGCCACCCTCCTCGCGTCGGGATGCGCCGTCTTCTCCCCGACCCAGACCGACTACGACTACCCCGCCGCCGACGGCGTGCGCCTGTCGATCCCGGGCCTGGAGCTGCGCAACCTCGCGTTCGTCGTGGAGGAGGAGGGCGGCACCGCCGTGCTCATCGGTCAGGCCGTCAACAACAGCACCTCGGCCGTCGACGTCACCTTCGCCGTCGAGGGCGGCACGTCCACCGCGACGGCCGCCGTGCCCGCGACCTCGGGCGACGCCCTGTCTGACGACACCTCGCGGGTCGAGATCGAGAGCCTGCCGGCCGCCCCGGGCGACACCATCTCCCTCGTGGTCTCCACCGACGAGGCCGGCCAGAACGTCGTCACCGTGCCGGTGCTCTCCGCCACCGGTCACAACGGCACCATCTTCGGCTGACGGGCCTTCGGCTGTCGGGGCGCTCAGACCTCGAACTTGTAGCCCAGGCCGCGCACGGTGAGGATGTGCACCGGGTGCGCCGGGTCGGGCTCCACCTTGGCCCGCAGCCGCTTGATGTGCACGTCCAGCGTCTTGGTGTCGCCGACGTAGTCGCTGCCCCACACCCGGTCGATGAGCTGCATGCGGGTGAGCACCCGCCCCGTGTTGCGCAGCAACATCTCGAGCAGCTCGAACTCCTTGAGCGGGAACGAGAGCTGCCGCCCACCGACCGTCACGACGTGGCGCTCGACGTCCATCCGCACCGGCCCGGCCTCGAGGGTCGACGGCAGCAGCTCCTCCGGCTCGGCCAGCCGCCGCAGCACCGCCTTGATGCGCGCGAGCAGCTCACGCGAGGAGTAGGGCTTGGTGACGTAGTCGTCGGCCCCGAGCTCGAGCCCCACGACCTTGTCGATCTCGCTGTCCTTGGCCGTCAGCATGATCACCGGCACGTTGGACCGCTGCCGCAGCGCCCGACACACGTCGACGCCCGAGAGCCCGGGCAGCATGAGGTCGAGCAGCACGAGGTCGGCCCCGGTCGCGTCGAATGCCGTGAGCGCGTCGTTGCCGTTCTCGGCCACCGTGACGTCGTACCCCTCCTTGCTGAGCAGGTAGGACAGCGGGTCCGAGAAGGACACCTCGTCCTCAACGATCAGGATGCGCGTCATGCAGGGCCCTCTCCTCATCGGATGCCGTCCGCCACCGGTCGGCATCGTCGTGCACCTCGGGCGACCGGTCGGCCGTCGGGTGCGGTTGGTCGGTCTCCGCGCGCGGCCGGTCGGCCGCCGCGGGAAGAGTCATCGTGAACGTGGACCCGCGCCCTTCCTGGCTCCAGACGCTCACCTGCCCACCGTGGTTGGCACACACGTGCTTGACGATGGCCAGCCCGAGACCGGTGCCGCCGGTCGCCCGCGAGCGCGCGGCATCCACCCGGTAGAACCGCTCGAAGATGCGCTCCTGCTCGGTCGCGGGGATCCCCTCGCCCTGGTCGGTCACGCTGACCTCGATGCTGTCGCCCACGCGCCGGGCCCCGATGCCGACGTGTGTCCCGGACCCGCTGTAGTTCACGGCGTTCGTCACGAGGTTCGCGACCGCGGTGGTGAGCAGCTCGGCATCCCCGAAGACCCGCAGCCCCTCCTCACCGACGAGCGTGAGCTGGATGCCGTGCGCCTCCGCCGCGACCCGCACCCGGTCCACCGCCTCCGCGGCAACGACGCCGACGTCGACGATCACCGGCTCGTGGAGGGTGTCGGCGACCTGGAGCCGCGACAGGTCGACGATCTCCTTGACGAGACGGGTCAGCCGCGCGGACTCGACGAGGATGCGCTCGGCGAAGCGCTCGACGGCATCCGGGTCGTCACGGGCGTCGAGCACCGCCTCGGCGAGCAGCGAGATGCCGCCGACCGGGGTCTTGAGCTCGTGGCTGACGTTGGCGACGAAGTCACGCCGGATCTCCTCGACCCGCCGAGCGTGCGTGTGGTCCTCGGCGAGGATCAGCACGTGGGAGACCGCGATCGGCGCCACCCGCACCCGCATCACGGTGCTCGCCTGCGCGTTCGGGCCCCTGGGCAGGTCGAGCTCGGCCTCGCGGATCATGCCGTCCCGGCGCACCTGGCGGGCGATGTGCCGCAGCTCGTGGTGCACGAGCTCGCCGTGACGCACGAGCCCGTAGCTGACGGCCGACGCCGAGGTGTTGACGACGGCGTCACTGGCGTCGAGGACGACGGCGATGGACCGGAGGACCGACAAGACGTCCCCGACGCCACGAGGCAGTGGGGGGTCGGCAGGCTCGGGGTCGGAGGTGCTGCGCTCGGACCACCGCGTCGCCAGGACGGCGACGGCTCCGATGACGAGCCCCACCGCCCCGCCGAGAATCGCCGCGAGCACAGGGTCCACGACGTCAGGGTACGGCCCGAGGGGCATGGTCCTCGCCCACGAACTGCTCCCGACGCTGCGCCCTCGCCAGAAGTTCACCTCGGGTGCGCCTCCGGTTCATGCCCGCCTGTCAGGGTTCCGGACAGGAGCCGCAGCCGCCGACGGCGCGACCCCTCGACACCCCCACGCCACCCGAAGGGTCCACCCGTGATGCGCAAGGCCTTCCACGAGGAGCTCGACCGAGTCGCCGAGACGCTCGTCGAGATGACGCACCTCGCGTCGTCCGCGATGAACCGCGCGACGACGGCACTGCTCGACGCCGACATCCACCTCGCCGACTCCGTCATCGCTGCCGATGCCGAGATCGACGCCCTGCGAGCCGACCTCGACCTGCTCTCCTTCGACCTGCTGGCCCGCCAGCAGCCCGTCGCCACCGACCTGCGGGTCATCGTGACGAGCATGCGGATGAGCAGCGACATCGAGCGGATGGGTGACCTGGCGCGGCACGTGGCCAAGGTCGCCCGGCTGCGCTACCCGGAATCCGCCGTGCCCGCCGAGCTGCGCTCGACCATCCTGCAGATGGGCCACGTGGCCGAACGGATCGTGGAGAAGGCCGGCTCGGTCATCGCCGCCCGCGACGTCGAGGCCGCCCAGCAGATCGAGCGCGACGACGACGCGATGGACGACCTGCACCGCGAGCTGTTCGCCCGCGTCACCGACCCGTCCTGGCGGCACGGCACCGAGGCAGCCATCGACATCACCCTGCTCGGCCGCTACTACGAGCGGTTCGCCGACCACGCGGTGAGCGTGGGTCACCGGGTCATCTGGCTCGTCACGGGTGAGTTCGACCCGGCCAGCGAGGGCAGCCACGAGGACGCGGAGGACAGCTCGCCCGCGCTGCGCTGATCGGGCGCTCGAACCCCGTCGGGCTTCTTCTTCCACGCCGGGCACCGCGAACAACGAGGCCGGGCCGGACGCGACATTCGCGCCCGGCCCGGCTCCTTGGGTCGCCGGGTCAGGGCAGGGGCACCAGCACGTTGTCGATCGCGTGGATGACGCCGTTGGAGGCGTTGATGTTCGCGATCACGATCGCAGCGTCGGACGTCGCGGGGCTGACGTCGGTGATCTTGGCCGAGGTCGACACCGACAGCGACGGGCCGAGCAGGGTGCTGATGGCGCGCTCGCCCTGCTTCGGCACCACGGAGTTGGCGAACCGACGCCCGTCGGTGACGTGGTAGAGCAGCACGTCGTCGGCGAGGTCGTTCGCGACGAGGAATCCGAGCAGCGTCCCCACGGTGCCGTCGCCGACTCCCGCAGCTGCCAGCTCGTCGGCCGCCTTCTCGAAGGCGGCGTCGGTGGGGGCGAAGACGGTGTACTTGGTGTCGTTCGAGTCGAGCGCCGCGTCGAGTCCGGTCGCCTGCAGCGCCGCGACGAGGTAGGTGAAGCGTCCGTCGGCCACGGCGATGTCGGTGATGGTGTCGCTGCCCGGTCGCCCGGGGCCGGCTGCGGAAGCGGCCGGAGCCACGGTGCCCGCCGCGAGTGCGAGGGCGAGGGCCGCGCCCACGCCTGCCAGGGGTGCCTTGCGCATGAGGTGTCACCTTTCGTCGTGCGCCCGGAACGGGCGCTTCTATCAAGGGGGTGTTGCCATCCTTGGTTCTGCACGGCGGGCCCGCTTGGATGCAGCGCCGACCGGAAATCTCGCGGTGCGGCCCCCGAGGGCCCGTCGGCAGAGCGGCCCCCGGGTCGCACAGGGCGAACCTGTCGGCCCGGCCTGCGGCGGGTGATGATAGGGGGGTGACGACGGCGGTCGACGACGACTTTCGCGAGTTCGTGGCCGCTCGCTGGCCCGAGCTGGAGTCGCTGGCGCTCGTCGTGCTCCTCGATCCGGAGCGTGCTCGTGCCGTGACGGCCGATGCACTGGCCGGGCTGAGCCGCCAGTGGCAGGACACCGTGGATGCCGGCCGCCCCGGTGAGCAGGCTCGCCGCGCCGTCCTGCACGCCGCCGTCACCGCCGCGACCTCCACCACCGCGACCTCCACAACCGACCGTGGGGCAGAGGTGACCTCTTGGTCGAACCTGTCCCCAGGGCGACGTCGACGGGGACCCGGTGGACCCGGTGGTTGCTGCGCTCGGCGACGTCATCCGCTCCGCCCCGCCGATCGAGCGGGCCGTGCTCTCCGGGTCCGTCCTCTGGGGCTGCGGCACCGACGAGGTCGCCCGTCTGCTCGACCGGGACCGTGGCACCGTGGCCGAGCACGCGGCATCCCTGGACCACCGACTCACCGCAGCCCATGACGCAGCCCGGGCCGCCGCCGGTCAGGAACCCGCACCCTGGAGCCGCGAGCACGACGTGGCGGCCGCCGTCGACGAGATCCTGCGCGGCCTCAGCGACCCGCCCGACCCGGCCGCCCTCGTCGCCGACCGCGCGACCGGGCTGCGGCGGCGCACCCTGCTCGCCGGAGGCGTGGCCGTCGCGGCCCTCGCCGGGGTCGGGGCGGTGCTCGTGCGCCGAGGTGCCGACGAGCCACCAACGAGTGCCCGCCCGACCGTGGCGCGGCTCGCCCCCGACGACCCGCGCTGGGGATCCGTGGACCGGTGGCCCCCGCGAGGCCCCCTCGCTGCTGACCCGGCCGTCGCGGCCCTCGTCGGGCGATCGGCCGACCCTCGCGACCGCGTGCTCTGGGCCGGAGACGTCGACGCCCAGCGGGTGGTGCTCGCCCTGACGTACACCGGCAACGTGGAGGAGGACGGCACGATCAACGACGTGTCGTACTCCGAGCCGTTCCTGCGTGCCTACCAGGGGCCGCGAGGCATCGGACCCGGCACTCATGCGGGTCGTCGCCCTCACGACGGGAGGCACGATCGGCACGACCGAGGTCGTCTCGGTCACGCTTGCCGGGTGGGCAGGATGCGCCACAGCAGTCCCTCCTCCTCGTGCTCGCCCGCCCCACCCTGCGAACGGCCTTCGTCTCGAACGTCGTCCGGCCACTTCCCAGCGGCACGATGCAGCGCACCTGGGCGACCCTGACGCTGGAGGAAGGCGTCTCGGCGACGACCCTCGACACCCCCCTCCCCCTCGCCACCCAGCTGCGTGTCGGGTCGTGGGAGGGCAGGCCCGACTCGTTCACCGAGAGCTACCGGACGATCATGGAGGGGCCCACCCCGTCGACGTCGCCGGCGTGGGCCGAGACGCACATCTCCGCGCTGACCGGCATCCCGGTGTCCGGGCTCTCGAGCACCGTCTTCGTCGATGCCGAGGTGCCGCGCGGGTTGTTCGACTGGCCGCCCCCGACGGATGCCGTGCCCGCTCGCCTGGTCTCGCTGCTCACCACCACGCCGGACGGTGCCGTGATCAGGACGTCCGCCTACTACGACGAGGACTTCGTCGCCCCCATCGAACCCGCACACCTCCTCACCGCCGCGACGCAGCGAGACCCCTTGGTGGTGTGGGCCTCTGACGAGCGCGAGGGGGTGGCACGGTTCCTCGTCGCCGCGCCGGGCGCCGACCGGGTCCAGCTCATCTCGACGAGCCCCGACGGCTACCCCGTCTCGAAGGTCGTCCGCACCCGCGGCAAGGACGCCGTCATCGTGCCGGTGGTCAACGGCGCCGACGCCGGCGAGTACCGCGTCATCACCCGGGACGCCAAGGGTCGGGTGCTGTTCGACGGCGTGCCGAACCCGGGCCGCTACCTCCTCGACACCTGACCCGCACCGGGCCTGCGGACCGACCGGGTCAGCGACCCTGGTTGGCCACCGCCGCAGCAGCCGCGGCCGCCGCCTCGGGGTCGAGGTACTCGCCCGGCCCGGTCGGCATGAAGTCCTCGCCGAGCCGGTAGACGAGCGGCATGCCGGTGGGGATGTTGAGCCCGGCGATGTCGTCGTCGCTGATGCCGTCGAGGTGCTTGACGAGCGCACGCAGCGAGTTGCCGTGGGCCGTGACGAGCACCGTCCTGCCGGCCACCAGGTCGCTGCGGATCTCGTTCTCCCAGTACGGCATCATCCGCGGGATGACGTCCTTGAGGCACTCGGTCAGCGGCACGTCGATACCCGCGTAGCGCGGGTCGCCGGTCTGGTCGAACTCGCTGCCGGCCTCGATGGGCGGCGGCGGGGTGTCGAAGCTGCGGCGCCACAGCATGAACTGCTCGTCACCGTACTTCTCGCGCGTCGCCGCCTTGTCCAGGCCCTGGAGCGCGCCGTAGTGCCGCTCGTTGAGCCGCCAGCTGCGGTGCACGGGAATCCAGTGCCGGTCACACGCGTCGAGCGCGAGGTTCGCGGTCGTGATCGCCCGGCGCTGCACGGAGGTGTGCAGCACGTCGGGCAGCACCCCGGCATCCTTCATCAGCTGACCACCACGCGTCGCTTCGGCGCGGCCCTTGTCGGTGAGGTCGACGTCGACCCACCCGGTGAACAGGTTCTTCTGGTTCCAGTCGGACTCGCCGTGGCGCAGGAGGATGAGCGTGTGATCGGTCATGGCGCAACCCTAGTCGCGCTCGGGGTCACCCGGCCGGGCGAGAATGCCGCGGAACGCCTCGAGGTTCCGCAGGCTCTCGCCGCGCGACACCCGCCACTCCCACTCCTTGCGCATCGAGGACAGGAAGCCCATGACGAGCAGCTCGTTGAACGGCTCGTCGCACGCGGTCAGCACGACGCCGAGCAGCTGGTCGAGGGAGTCCGCGTCGACGCCCGCGGCCGGCATCCGGCCGGTGACGAACACGTCGCCGGCGCGGTCGACGGCATACGCGAGACCGGGCAGCCGGAGGTTGCGCCGCAACAGGAAGCGGTACACGTCGGCGTGGTTCTCGTCGGGGTTGCGGATGACGAAGGCCGACACCGACAACGCCGCGTCCGAGACGACGAGCGAGGCGATGGTCTTCAGCTTCTTCTCGCCCGGCAGCGCCACGACGTACTCGTCGTCGCGCGCCCCGGGCTCCCACTCCAGCCCGGATGCCGTGAGGAAACCCTCGATCGTCGCGCGCAGCGCCGCTCGCTGGCTCACGCGCTGACCACGGTGACCGAGCAGCCCGCGCTCACGGGATGACCGCCGTGGGGATGCCGGTCAGCAGCTCGGCCTCGTGGATCGGCACCTCGCGCGGGTGGTCCATCGCGTCGGCGTAGACCTCGGCCAGACGCTGCGCCGTGCGCGCCCAGGAGAACCCGGCCGCGTGCTCGACGCCGGCCCGGGCCAACCCCGGCGCGCGCTGCGGGTCGCAGACGACCATCTCGACGGCCGTCGCCCAGTCGGCGGTGTCGTGACCGTCGACGAGCACCCCCGCGGGCCCGACGGCGGTGGGCAGCCCCCCGACGTTGGCGGCGACGACCGGCGTGCCGCACGCCTGCGCCTCGACCGCCACGAGCCCGAACGACTCACTGTGCGAGGGCACGGCCACGACGTCCGCTGCCCGGTACCACTGCGCCAGCGTCGCGCGGTCGACGGGCGGAACGAAGCGCACGAGGTCGGCGATGCCCAGGCGCTGCGCCAGCTCGGTGAGCCCCATCGGGTTGCGCACACCCGTGCCACTCGCCCCGCCGAGGATGCCGACGACGAGGCGCGAGCGCAGCTCGGGCCGGCGGCGCACGAGCTCGGCGGCGGCACGCACGAGGACGTCGGGGGCCTTGAGCGGCTGGATCCGGCCGACGAACAGGAGGAGCACGGCATCCGCCGGGATGCCGACGCGGGCCCGCGCCTCGCCCTTCGAGCCGGGGCTGAACACGTCGAGGTCGACGCCCGGCTCGGCCACGGCCACGCGGGACGGGTCGGCGCCGTAGAGCGCGACGAGCTCCTCGGCCTCGCGGGAGGTGTTGGCGACGAGCCGGTCGGCGGCCTCGACGACCTGGGCCTCACCGATCTCCCGGCCGCGCGGTTCGGGCTCGTCACCGTCGGCGAGGTGCAGGTTCTTCACCCGGGCCATGGTGTGCATCGAGTGCACGAGCGGCACGCCCCACCGGTCGGCGGCCAGCCAGCCGACCTGGCCGGAGAGCCAGTAGTGCGAGTGCACGAGGTCGTAGTACCCGGGCGGCGCGTGGGCCGCCACCCGCATCATGCCTGCGGCGAAGGCACACAGCTGGCCCGGCAGGTCCTCCTTGGACAGGCCCTCGTACGGCCCGGCGGCGAGGTGTCGCACGACCACGCCGGGCTCGACCTCGACGACCGGCGGCAGCGCTGCGCTCGTGGTGCGGGTGAAGAGGTCGACGGCGATCTGGCGGCGGGCCAGCTGGCGGGCGACCTCGAGCACGTAGACGTTCATGCCGCCGGCGTCGCCCTCCCCCGGCTGGGCGAGCGGGGAGGTGTGCACGGTGACCATCGCGATGCGGTGCAGCCGGCGCTGCGGCGGGTGCGTGCTCATGACCATCGAGTGTGTCACGCCTCTCGCGGCGTGTCCGTGACGGTCACCACCGCCCGGGGAGCCCACACGTGCACGGCGATGCGGCCGTCCTGGCGCAGGTCGACCGCGCGGGGTACCTGCACCGGCCCGATCGAGACGTCGGTGCCCAGCACCCACGTGAACGACGGTTGCGCGATGACGGTCGGGTCGACCCAGTAGGCGCGTTGTCGCAGGTTGCGCTCGGGCAGTGCCGGGGCGATGCCCGTGGTCGCGGGCCGCCAGTCGAGGTGGATGGCGAGCGCGTCGGCGCCGGGCACCAGGACATCCATGCGGATGGAGCCGTCCGTGGGTTCGAACTTGATCCGCAGCGGCCGACTCGTGGAGCCGTCGTGGACCACGCCGAGGTACTCCACGACGTCGCCCACGCGGCGCACGGCGTCGAGGCGCACGTGGTCGAGCACGGCATCCACCTGTTCGCGGGGGTGGTCGTCGCCCTCACTCAGCGACCCGACCATCGCGGTGACCGGCGCGCTGCGGGTCACCGTGTCGGCCAGCACCTCGCTGCCGCGTGCGAGCCGGAAGCCCGAGCTGTAGAGGGACACCGAGAGGCCGGCCCCCAGCGACTGCACACCACGGGTGTCCTGGGCCACCTCGAGCAGCCCGGGCTCCACGTCGGCGACCCCGATGTCCTGCGCCAGCACCCGGGGCACCCACGACGTGAGGCCCAGCACGAGGGCGGCGCTGAGCGAGACGACGAGCGCGAGCATCGACAGGCTCACCCGGCCGTCCCGGTTGCGTCGGCCCCACCAGTTCAGCACCCCCCAAGGGTACGTCCGGGGCGCCTCCGGCCCCCGGTCGTACGCTGGGCGCGTGACGCCGCAGCGCCCCCACGGGGTCATCACCCGGGGCACGACCAACCCCAACCGGCTGCGTCGCTGCGACCGCTGGCTCGCGGGGCCCCAGGCCTGGCGGCTGCGCGGAGGCGCCACGCCTCCCGTCGTCGTCGACCTCGGCTACGGCGCCTCGCCCGTCACCGCGGTCGAGCTGCACGACCGGTTGCGGGCGGTCCGGCCCGATGTCGAGGTCGTCGGGGTCGAGATCGACCCGGCCCGCGTCGCCGCGGCCCGGCCCCTGGAGCGCCCCGGCCTGACCTTCGCGCTCGGCGGCTTCGAGGTGCCGCTGCCGGGTGGTCGCCGACCCGTGGTCGTGCGCGCGTTCAACGTGCTGCGTCAGTACGACGAGTCCGAGGTCGCGGCGGCCTGGGGGGCGACCACCTCCCGGTTGGCCCCGGACGGCCTGCTCGTCGACGGCACCTGTGACGAGCTCGGGCGAGTCGCCGCGTGGGTGGCGCTCACGGCATCCGGCCCCGTGAGCCTGACGCTCAGCCTGCGGCTGCGCGGCCTGGAGCGGCCCGGCATCGTCGCCGAGCGGCTGCCGAAGGCGCTGATCCACCGCAACGTCCCGGGCGAGCCCGTGCACCGACTGCTGTCGGACCTCGACGAGACGTGGGCGCGACAGGCACCGCACGCGGCCTACGGGGTCCGCCAACGGTTCATCGCGACGGCGGGTGCTCTGCGGGATGCCGGGTGGCCGGTTCTCGACGGACCGTCACGCTGGCGCGTGGGCGAGCTGACGGTCGCCTGGGATGCCGTCGCGCCTCACCAGGGGCCGTAGGGCCCCTGGGTGCCGCTCCCGCGGCCCATCACCTGGTCGAGCGCGGGCTTGACGTCGGCGAGGTAGACCCCCGCGGCGACGATCGCGATGATCGCGAGGAAGCCGACCCCACCGAGGGCGACGAAGCCGAGCAGCACGGCCAGGCCGGTGACGAGCATCCAGAACTGCTTGGTCCGCTTCCCGGCCGCGACGAAGGCGTCGGGGCGGCGCCGGAGGCAGTCGATGAGGGCCCACACCTCGACGCCGAGGGCCACGGCGGACAGGCCCAGGACGATGTACTGCTGGAGGCTGGCGAGCAGGTTCATGACGTCAAGGGTAGGCGTCGGAAGCGGCTCAGACCTCCAGGAGGATCGTGACCGGGCCGTCGTTCACGAGCTCGAGGTCCATGTGGGCACCGAATCGGCCGGTCTCGACCTCGACCCCGCGCTCTCGGAGGGCGTGGACGACCTGCTCGACGACGGGCTCCGCGAGGGATGCCGGAGCGGCGGCGTTCCACGACGGGCGACGCCCCTTGCGGGTGTCGGCGTAGAGGGTGAACTGGCTGACCACGAGGACCGGGGCGCCGTCGTCGAGCACGGATCGCTCGCCGTGCAGGATGCGCAGCTCGGCGATCTTGCGGGCCAGGGTGGCGACCTCGGCAGGACCGTCCCCGTGGGTGACGCCGACGAGGGCGACGAGCCCCGGGCGGGTCACCTCACCGACGACCTCGCCCTCGACGAGGACGCGGGCCCGCGAGACCCGCTGGAGGACGGCCTTCACCGGGGGCTCACTCGGTGATGCCGACGGCGACGACCGAGCCGACCGGCATCCCGTGCCCGAGGATCGGGGCCGCCTCGAGACGTTCGTAGGCGCTGGACTCGACGCCGATCCTGCGCAGGACGGCGGCGAGCACGACCGGCCGGGCGCGTTGGTTGCCGTCGGCGATCTTCAGTGCGACGCCCCGACCGTCGGCCAGGCCGGCCGCGTAGACGGCCTCGGCGCCGTCCTTGGCGATCAGGCCGTCCGTGCCGCGGATGAGGGCGGTGACGTCGCGCCTCGTGCCACCGAGGTACTCGGGGTGGGCGCGCAGGGCCGCGGTCACGGTGGCCTCGTGGGTGCCGGGTTCGGCAGCGGCGACCCGGCCGAAGGCCCGGGCCAGGCCGGCGAGGGAGATCGCCATGACGGGCGCACCGCAACCGTCGACGGCCACGGCCGCGACCGGCTCGCCGGCGAGGTCGGCGATCGTCTCGGCCATGAGGCGCTGCAACGGGTGGGCCGGGTCACGGTAGGTCGTGAGGTCCCAGTCGTTGACCCGGCAGGTGGCGAGCATGGCGGCGTGCTTGCCGGAGCAGTTCTGCGCCAGCGGGCGTGCGGTGCGGCCCGCGGCGATCCAGACGTCGCGCTCGTCGGGGTCGTAGGGCAGGTCAGGGGTGTTCTGCAGGTCTGCTTCGCTGAGGCCGACGGCGGCGAGCATGTCGCGCACGGCGTCGAGGTGGAACGGCTGGGCGGAGTGGCTCGCACTCGCCAGTGCCAGGTGGTGCGGCGGCAGCACGAGCCCGCCACGGAGCATCGCCACGGACTGCAGCGGCTTGTTCGACGAGCGGGGGAAGATCGGGTCGTCCGGGTCGCCCCAGGAGTGCAGCAGGGAGCCGTCGGATGCCGTGACCGCGACACTGCCGCGGTGCACCGACTCCACGACTCCACCGCGGGTGACGTGCGCGAGCACCGGCGCGTCGGCGAGCGCGGGCGGCGTCACGGTGAGGGAAGTCTGCTGGGGCACGGAGGCGACCCTATCCGCGGGCTGGGGCGGACGGCATCCGTGGGCGGACACGAACGACCGGGGCCGGCAGGCCGGCCCCGGTCGTCGGGGGTGTCACCGGGAAAGGGGTTGACCGGTGACGGTCAGGTCGGCAGCAGCCGACACGTGGGGTGTGGTTCAGGCGGTGACGGAGACCGTCGCGGCCGCGGCGGGCTTGGCGGCGGGCTTCGCAGCCGGCTTCGAAGCGGTCTTGGCGGCCGGCTTCGTGCTCACCTTGACGGTGCGCTTGGTCGCGGTGCGCTTGGCAACCGGCTTGGTCGCGGGGACGTCGCCGACCTTCTCGGCAGCCTTCTCGGTGGCCTTCTCCGCGGCAGCGGCCGTGTTGCGAACGCTGGTCGTGGCGGCCTTGGCGGAGGTCACGGCCTTCTTGGAGGCGTTCTTGGTCGTGGTCGTCGTGCGCTTGGCCGCGGTGCGGGTGCGCTTGGCCGACTCGGTGACCTCGGCCTCGAGGGCCTGGGCCTCGTCGACGACGGAGCCGGTGACGATCTCGGCGAGCTTCACGGCCTCGTTGCGACCGGTGGTGATGGTCGCCTTGGCGGAGCGCTCGATGTCAGCAGCCGCGTTGCGGGCCGAGGTGACGGCACCCTTGGCGTGCGCGACCGAGGTCTCGGCCTGCGCGACGAGGTCCTTGGTGGACTTCTGGTTGCGGATGCGGGTCACGAGGTTCTTGCCACGCAGCGCGAGCTCGTCGTAGCCCTCGGCGACCTTGCCACCGACGACCAGCGTCTCGTTGATGACGACGGCCGGGATCTCCTTGACGCCCTCGACGAGGGTGGTCGCACGTGCCTGGACGTTGGCGGGAGCCAGGTCGGCCGAGAAGTCGGCGCGAACCTTGTCCGCACGGACGCGGGCCTCGCGCACCTTCTCGACGGCGAGGTCGGTGGCGCCGACCACGGCGAAGAACGGGGTGGTGTCGACGGTGTTCCTGATGTCGGTCATGACGGACATGTGTTTCTCCTTGTGGTGGTGCGTGAGTTCGTGGGGGTCGGCGTCATTGCCGTGGGGTGTCCTCGACGTAGGACTCGTAGATGTCCAGGAGGGTCTTGCGTTGCCGCGCAGTCAGGGCCGGGTCTGCGGCGATCGCTCCTCGGACGTCGGGGGTCTCGGTCTGCGGGGCGACCTCGGCGTCAAGGATTCCGGCCTTGACGTAGAGGCTCTCCGCGGAGACCTCGAGACCCTTCGCGAGCTGCTGGAGGATCTCGGCGCTCGGGCGCTTCAGTCCTCGCTCGATCTGGGACAGGTAGGGGTTGGACACCCCGGCGAGCGCGGACAGCTGACGGAGGGAGAGCTTGGCGGAGGTGCGCTGCTCTCGCAGGTACTCGCCGAGGCTGCTGCCCAGGTCGTTCAGCGGATTCTTGCTCACGGGTCAATTATGCTTGCTCTAGTTAGCAAAGTGCAAACTGGAGCAAGCGTGAGACCCCTCACAGCACCTCCGGCGCCCACGCGGCGGTCGAGGTGTTAACGCTCGGACAGCGGCTCAGGCGGCGGCGGTCTCGCGCTGGCGCAGGGAGATGTCGTTGCAGGCCGCGCAGGTCTCCTCGGGCACCAGGCCCGCCCGCATCAGCAGGCCGAAGGCGTAGCACCCGGCGCAGAACCCGAACACCGACTCGAGCGTCGCGAACACGAGGAGCACGGCGAGCAGCGCGGTCGTCACGGCTGGGAGCCCGGCGACGAGGAAGCCCGTCGCCACGAGGGTGAGGACGAGGCCGACCGCCTGGGCGAACCGCTTGGGCGGCCCGGGGACGAGCACCGGCTCACCCAGTCGCGGGGCGATGACCTTGGTCGCGAGCTGGCCGAACGGGTCGAAGCGCGGCCCGCTGGCCACCCGCAGGGCGAAGCCGACCGCCAGCACGGCAGTCAGCCACAGCCAGCCGGTGAGCAGGGCCACCGCGGCGACGAGGACGACGAGGCCGGCCACGACCCGGGCCGCCTTCTCATTGACGATGGCCGGGAATCCCAAAGCGTTGCGCATGTCAGCCATAACTGTGGATTATGCGACGGACATTCCCCCGGCGACCACGGGCGTCCGATCCGCGGACGGTTGTGGCCTCGGATGCCCTGCCGGCCCGCGCGAAACTTCCCCGTCGTCACTGTGACGGCGGAGAAGTTGTCCCATGGCGGAGACATATGTCCGACCGGGATGAAGTTCTCCGCCGTCACTGGGGAGACGGAGAACCTGGGGCGGCGGACAAGCACTCGGACGGCGGAGACGTTCCAGCCCGGGCTCTGCTGCCGGCCCGGGCCACGGTGGCTCAGCGGGTGCGGCGGTCCTTGACCCCGAGCAGCTCGCGCGCCTGATCGGTGTCGAGCGGCGGGCGCTGCATGACCGTGGCCAGGCCGGCCGCCCGGGCGACGAGCTCGTCGTTGTGCTCCACGACCTGCCCCCGGGCGAAGACCACGTTGTCCTCCATGCCCACCCGCAGGTGCCCACCCGCGGACAGCGCTGCCGCCATGATCGGCAGGTGCCCCCGCCCGATGCCGGTCGCCGACCACGAGGTCACCTCGGCCGGCAACATGGCGACGCCGGCCATCAGCGCGGACGTCGTCGCCGGCATCCCGCCGGGCACACCCGTCACGAAGTCGACGTGCACCCGGCCACCGAACGGCAACCCGTGCGTGTCGATGAGCCGGCGCAGCGCGTGGACGTGGCCCAGGTCGAACAGCTCGAACTCCGGAACCACCTCACGCTCCTGGGCCAGCACGTACAGCTTGCTCATGAAGCCCCAGGGGTTCAGGAAGACGTCGTCGCCGAAGTTCGTGGTGCCACAGGTCAGCGAGCACGAGTCGGGCTCGGCGTCGAGCACCGTGAGTCGCTCGTCCAAGGGGTCGTGGACCGACCCACCGGTCGACAGCTGGACGATGAGGTCGGTCTCCGAGCGCAGGGCATCGACCGACGCCCGCAGCAGGCCGGGGTCGAGCGTCGGGGCGTGCTCGGCGTCGCGGATGTGCAGGTGGATGAGCGACGCCCCGGCCGCCTCGCACCGACGGGCCGTCTCGACGAGCTCGTCGAGCGTCGTCGGCAGCTGCGGCAGGTCGGCCTTGGCGTGCTCGGCCCCGGTGGGGGCGACGGTGATGAGGGTGCCGACAGGCGTGGATGACGTGGCCATGCCACCCATCATGACAGGCCTCCAGCCGAAGGATCTTCGGAGATCAGCCGCTCACGACGACGGTCTGGGATGCCGCAGTCTCTCCGACGAGAAGATCCACGTCCTCGGGCACGGAGCGCTTGATGACCGCGAGCGCCACCGGGCCGTCCTCGTGGTGCCGGGCGACCGTTGTCAGGCGACCGACCTCCCGGTCGCCGAGGAGCACCGGTGCCCCGGCATCCGGGAGCACGTGACCTGACCCGTCGAGGTGGAGGAAGACCAGCCGCCGCGGCGGGCGACCGAGGTTGTGCACCCGAGCAACCGTCTCCTGACCGCGGTAGCAGCCCTTGTGCAGGTGCACGGCGGTGCGCAGCCAGTCGACCTCGTGCGCGATGGTGCGGTGGTCGGTCTCGAACCCCAGCCGCGGACGCCAGGCGCTGACCCGCAGGCCCTCGGCCGCCCACGTGCCGGCGAGTGGCCGGTCGCCGACGGCAGCCTCGAGGTCGGCGCGAGCCACGATCAGCTCGCGCCAGGCGCGCCCCTGCCCCGGGTGGCCCTCGACCGGCCCGTAGGCGGCGGTGTCCCCGACGAGCCCGGGCCACGGGTCGACCCACGCCAGCGGCTCGCCCGGTGCCGACTCGGCGCCGACCGGCTCCCCGAGCACCGCCCAGTCGTCGGTGACGTCCGCGACCTCGACCCGCAGCATGAAGCGCATCGAGTCCAGCCAGGCGACGAGGGCGGGCGCGCCACCGGGCTCGACCGTGATCCACGTGGTCTCGCCGTCGTCGACGAGATGCAGCGCGTGCTCGACGTGCCCCTTGGGCGAGAGCACCAACGACTCGCGAGAGGTGCGCGGCGCGAGCCCCGTGAGCTGCTGGGTCGTCATCGAGTGCAACCAGGTGAGCCGGTCAGGGCCGGTGACCGTGACGACCCCGCGGTGCGACAGGTCGACGACGGCCAGGCCCTCGGCGAGCAGCCGCTGCTCGCGCATCGGGTCGCCGTAGTGGGCGGCCACCCCCGCGTCGGCGCCCTCCCCCACGACCGCACCGGGGCGGTCGAGCAGGGGTGAGCTCATCGTGGACGTGGTCATGGCGTGGTCCTCAGGGTCGGTGGTGCTGGCTGTGCGCTCTCGCGGCACGCACGGCAGAGCCCGTGCACCGCGGCGTGGGAGACGTCGGAGGCGAACCCCAGCGACTCGTCGAGCCGGGCGACGAGCTCGTCGGCCGCGGAGAGCGGCGCCTCGCCCACCCAGCCGCAGCCACGGCAGACGACGTGCAGGTGGGTGGCGTGGTCGGCGAGGTGATAGCTCGGGGCGCGGTGGTCGACGTGGGTGTGCCCGACGAGCCCGAGCTCCTGGAGGGCGTCGAGCGCCCGGTACACCGTCGACGCCGGGACCGCGCCACCGCCGTCGTCCGCCACGGCATCCACGATCTCGTCGGGGGTGGCGTGGCCGAGCCGCCCCACGGCATCCAGGACCCGCTCGCGCTGCGACGTCAGTCGCTTGCCGCGTGCCCGCAGCCGCTCACCGAGATCACTCACGCCTCCAATGTAAGCCGCGCCGCTGCCCTGTGACGCATGCCGGGGGCGGCGCGAGGGCATGCCGGGTGCGGGCCGAAGCGTGCAGCGGGCGTCCAGACTGCGCCCATAGACTGTGGGGGTGAGTGAACAAGGTGTGGGGTCGCTGATCGAGGGACTCCCGGACAGCCAGGAGTCCCGTCGCGAGCAGAAGCGACGGGATCGTCGGGGTACTCGTCGAGCCCTCATCGTGTTCCTCTGCATCTTCGGCCTCATCGTCGGAACCGGCGTCGCCTATGTCGGCTACCTCGCGTTCACGGTGAACAACAACGTCGACCAGGGCATCGATCTCGGCGAACGCCAGCCCGTCACGGCCCCCGACGGCGAGCCGGTCGCAGAGACCGGCATCGGCACGAACTTCCTCGTCATGGGCTCCGACACCCGCCCCGGCGACGCCGGTCGAGCCGACGTCATCGTGCTCGTGCACGTGCCCGAGGACGCCGGCAGCGTGCAGATGATCCACTTCCCCCGCGACCTCTACGTGAGCATCCCGGGGCACGGCAAGAACAAGATCAACGCCGCCTACGCCTTCGGTCGCGAACCTCTCCTCGTGCAGACGATGGAACAGCTGCTCGGCGTGCGCATCCACCACGTCGCCCGCACGGACTTCGAGGGCTTCAGGAACATGACGGATGCCGTGGGCGGCGTTCGCGTGTACGCCGAGGAGGGCGGTGAGGACGGGATCGTGGAGGGCTGGAACGACCTCAACGGGGAACAGGCCCTGGCCTTCGTCCGCGAGCGCTACAGCCTCAGCGAGGGCGACATCTCGCGTGGCCGGCGCCAGCTCGCCTTCATCAAGGCCCTGATGCTCGAGGCGACGAGCCCCGAGAACATCGCCAACCCGCTCACGGTCGCCAAGTTCGCCGATGCGGCGACCGAGAACCTCGTGGTCGACGAGGGCCTGACGACCCGGGCGATGACCGACTACGCGCTCTCGCTGCGCGGTGTGCGCGGCGGCGACGTCATCTTCGCGACCGCCCCCTTCTCCGGGTACGGCACCTCCCCCGAGGGTGGGGCCATCGACATCGTCGACGAGGCCAAGATGGCCGAGCTCGGCGAGGCGCTGCGCACCGACACGATGGACACCTACCTCGACGTCTTCGTCACCCCCTGACGCCCGACCCTCGTCGAGCGGTGCACGTGCGGTGCACCGGGTCACTCGACGCGCTTGAGCTCCGCGGAGACGTGTGACTGGATCGGCTCGCCCATGGCAGCCATGTCCATGACCCACATGAGGTTGCTGTTGACGTTGCCGTACATCCGGTGGCCTGCGGTGTACTCCTTGGCCTCCGGGCTGCGGATCACCCCGTCGGTGCGCAGCTGGACCCTCGCGGGCTCGGTCACCCCGGCATACATCTCGACGAACCCGGTGGGGTGGCAGAGCAACAGCTCGACGTTCGTGCCGTCCGGCCCGGCGGGCACGACGCGCCAGAAGCCGACCTCCGTCGCGAGCGGGCGCACCTGGTTGCCGTCGTCGTCGAGCAGCCACGTCTGCGAGCGCCACTCCAGGAACGGCCGGCCGTCGTGGCTGCAGACGATCTCCTGCCCGAAGCGAGCCGACTCGATCGTCGGGTAGCCGACGAGCCCGGCCCCCGCCCAGCGGCCGACGAGCCAGGCCAGGGGCGCGAGGTCCGCGTGCAGGGTCGTGTCGAGGGTGAAGACCATACGCTGCATCCTATGGACTCATCGGCGGCCTCACTCGTCATCAAGGTCACCTGTGGCACCGAGGCCCTCGAGCGGCTCAACCAGGGGTTCACCGTCGCAGCAACCGCCCTGGCAGCGGGGGTCGAGGTCAGCCTGTGGCTCACCGGCGACGCCACGTTCATGGCCGTGCCGGGTCACGCCGAGGCCGTCGACCTGCCCGGATGCCGTGCCGCTCGCCGAGCTTCGCGACCTCCTCGTCGAGGGGGCCAGGGTCACGGTGTGTGGCCAGTGTGCGGCGCGTCGGGGGCTCGCCGTCGACGACCTCGTGGCGGGTGCCGGCATCCGGGGGGCGGCCGCCTTCGTCGAGGAGGTCATGGCACCCGGGGCCCGCTCGCTCGTCTACTGAAGCAGCTCAGCCGACGATGAGCAGGGACAGCCCGTAGGCCACGACACCCGGCACCAGCAGGGATGCCGCGGCGCTCGACAGCTGGCCCTTGACGGCCGAGATGCCCGGAAGCACGCTGTGCACCCGCCGCACCGCGTGCGCGACCGCGGCACAGACGAACCCGACGAGGGCAGCGGGCGCCAACCCCGGCCCGTCGGTGAGGGTGGCCGCGACGGCCGCCCCCGCGCCACCGAGGAGCATCGCGATCGGCAGCATCCAGGGCCGCACCTTCTCCACGCCGGCGGCCAGGTCCGCGAACGACGCGGCCGCGATCGCGGCGAACGCGACGACGGCCACCTCGGTGGCCCGGGGCGTGCGCGACAGCGGCAGCCACGTCGTGCCGAGTGCGATCACGGCCAGCCCGAGCGAGGTGATGCCGATGGAGTCGGTGAGCCGGGGCCGCCCGTCACGACGCAGGATCTGGTGGCCGAACATGATCGCGAGCCCGATGATCAGGGCCACCGGGACGAGCCGCAGGTAGGGCTCGTCGGTCGTGGCGACACCGGCGGCCGGGGCCAGCACGGCCGGGACACCGATCGCGAGGGAGGACCCGAACCGGCTCGACGAACCGTGCAGCGCCGGCCAGCCCCAGGCGACGACGATGCCGCCCCACGCCAGCCCTGCGGCCAGGAGCACCGGGTCGGCGATGAGGGCCAGCACGAGCAGTCCGGCGAGGACGACCGTCGCGGCGACCGCGAACGGGCGCGGGACGGTGGCCAGCGCCGGGAGCACCGGCTCGTGGAGGGTGGCGTCACGTCGGGCCCGGCGGGCGGCGCGGGTCTCCGGCTCGGATGCCGTGGCCGCCTCCGCGGGGGCCGAACCGGCATCCGACGGCGTGGCGACGGCATCGGGTGCCGACTCGGCATCCGGCTCCGCTGCCCGGGTCACGTCGCTGTGCTCGTCCACGCGCGGCATCCTCCCATCATCCCCCGGCAAAGGGAGGGAGGACCTCGACGACGGCGCCCGGCGGGATCTCGTCGCCGCCCGAGCTCGCCCGCCCCCCGACGAGCACGGAGCACACGGGAAGCACCGCGAGCAGCCCGGGGCGGGCGCTGGAGAGCCGGGCCACGAGGTCACCGACGGTGGCGACACCCTCGAGGCGCTCCTCGTCGACACCCGCGGCCGCTCGGGCCCCGGCCCAGTAGCGGACGGTGACCATCTCAGCCGGGCCTGCGCCGGGACCTGTCGTGTGCATGACCGCCTATCCTGATGGGCAATGGCCCACCTGCTGCTGCTGACGAACACCTTGGCGCCCAGCGCCGAGGTCGTTCCTGCGCTCGGGCTCCTCAGCCACCATGTTCGCATCCTTCCCGCCGAGGCGTCCGTCCTGGTCGACGCACCGCAGGCCGACGTCGTGATCGTCGACGCCCGCCGCGAGCTCGCGATGGCCAAGTCGCTGTGCCGGGTCATCTGCACGACGGGCATCTCGATCCCGCTCCTCGTCGTCGTCACCGAGGGGGGCCTGGCCGGGCTCACGAGCGACTGGGGCGTCGACGACGTCATCCTCGACACCGCCGGCCCGGCCGAGGTGGAGGCCCGCCTGCGCCTCGTCGTGGGCCGCACGACCGAGGCAGCCGTCGAGGAGGGTGGGCCGATCACCGCGGGCGCGCTCGTCATCGACGAGGCGACGTACTCGGTGCGGCTGCGCGGCCGCATCCTCGACCTCACGTACAAGGAGTTCGAGCTGCTGAAGTACCTCGCGCAGCACCCGGGGCGCGTGTTCACCCGCTCCCAGCTGCTCCAGGAGGTGTGGGGCTACGACTACTTCGGCGGCACCCGCACCGTCGACGTCCACGTGCGGCGGCTGCGCGCCAAGCTCGGCACCGACTACGAGGTGCTCATCGGCACCGTCCGCAACGTCGGCTACCGCTTCGTCCCCGAGGTCGCCGACTCCTTCTCGGAGATCGAGTCCTGAGGTGACGCGCACGGTGCGACTCCTCGCGGTCGGCGAGCCCACGGCATCCGAGGTGCGCGACCTGCTGGAGCGAGCGGAGCAGTCCGACGGGGTCGAGGCGGTCTCCGAGTCGTTCCGGCTGGCCCTGGGGCCGGCGCGTGACGGCGTCGTCCACCTCCTGCGCGAGGCCGGGGACGGCACCCTCGTCGGTTATGCGCAGGTGGCGCAGGTCGGGACGCCGGATGCCGTGGCCGAGCTGGTCGTCGAACCCGCCCACCGTCGGCGCGGGAACGGGCGCGCCCTGCTGGATGCCGTGCTCGCCGAGGGGGCGCGGAGCGTCTGGGCCCACGGGATGCTGCCGGCGGCCGACGCCCTGGCACGGGCCGCCGGGCTGGTGGTGACGCGCGAGCTGTACGTCATGGGCCGACCACTGAGTGCTGCCGACGAGGTGGATCCCGCTCTGCCGCAGGGTTTCTCGGTGCGTGCCTTCGTGCCCGGTCAGGACGACGAGCGCTGGGTGGCCCTCAACGCTGCGGCCTTCGCGAGCCACCCCGAGCAGGGGCGGCTCACGGTCGACGACCTGCACGAGCGGATGGCGCAACCGTGGTTCGACCCGGCCGGCCTGTTGCTCGTCGTCGACGACGCGACCGGGTCCGTCGTCGCCTTCCACTGGACCAAGGTGGAGCCCGGGGGCACCAAAGGAGAGGTGTACGTCGTCGGGGTCGACCCCGCGTACCAGGGACGGGGCCTCGGCGGGCCGGTGACCAGGCTGGGGCTGGCCCACCTCGCCCGCCTGGGGCTCACCGAGGTCGAGCTCTACGTCGACGGCGACAACACCGCGGCCCGACGCACCTACGAGCGGCTCGGTTTCGTCGACGCCGCCGTCCACGCGCAGTACGGGGTTGCCCCCACCGCAACACAGACCGTTGCGTCCACCCCCACACCTGACAGGATTGCCCCATGACGGCAGACACGGGAATCGCGCCAGAGAGCGTCGCAGTCGCACGACGGATCACCGCGCGGGATGCCGCCGCCGACGCGTCGGCCGAGGCGGGCATCGTCAGCGAGGTCTCGATCGCCAGCGCCTCAGCCACCGAGACCCGTGGACACCAGCCGCGCGCCTCCAACGGCCGCTTCGTCGGGCGCCCGAACGGCACCGACGACTCCCCCGACGCCGAGGACGAGGTGCTGCCCGGCGACCGGTTCCTCGACCGCGAGATCTCCTGGCTGCAGTTCAACGAGCGCGTCCTCCAGCTCGCCGCGGACGAGAACGTCCCCCTGCTCGAGCGCTGCCGCTACCTCGCGATCTTCGCGTCCAACCTCGACGAGTTCTTCATGGTCCGCGTTGCCGGCCTCAAGCGGAGGATCGCGACCGGCATCGCCGTGCGGTCGGCATCCGGCCTGGAGCCCCGCGAGGTGCTCGAGCAGATCTCGCTCGTCGCCCACGAGCTGCTCTCGATGCAGGCCCGCGTCTACCGCGACCAGGTGCGCCCCGCGCTGGCCACCGAGGGCATCACCATCGTGCGCTGGGACGAGCTGTCCGAGGTCGAGCACGAGCGCATCGGCGAGATGTTCACCAGCCGCGTCTTCCCGGTGCTCACCCCGCTGGCCGTCGACCCGGCCCACCCGTTCCCCTACATCTCCGGGCTCTCGCTGAACATGGCGATCGTCCTGGTCAACCCGCGCACGGGCAAGGAGCACTTCGCCCGGGTCAAGGTGCCGCCGGTGCTGCCCCGCATGCTGCGCGTCGCCGACGGGGAGGACGAGTCGCCGCTGGCCGACATGTACGCCACCCGGTTCGTCCCGCTCGAGGACGTCATCGCGGCCCACCTCGACCACCTCTTCCCGGGGATGGAGGTGCGCGAGCACTTCACCTTCCGCGTCACCCGCAACGAGGACCTCGAGGTCGAGGAGGACGACGCCGAGAACCTCCTGACGGCGCTGGAGCGCGAGCTCACCCGCCGCCGCTTCGGGCCGCCGGTGCGGCTCGAGGTCGAGGAGGACATGGACGACCACGTGCTCGACCTCCTCGTGCGCGAGCTCGGCGTCGCGGCATCCGAGGTCTACCGCCTGCCGGCCCCGCTCGACCTGCGGGCGCTCAACGTCATCGCCGACCTCGAGCGCTCCGACCTGCACTTCGAGCCCTTCGTCGCCCGCACCAACCCCGACCTCGCGCCGACCGAGAGCTCCAAGGCCCGCGACATCTTCGCGTCGATCCGCAAGCAGGACGTCCTGCTGCACCACCCCTACGACTCGTTCTCGACGTCGGTGCAGGCGTTCATCGAGCAGGCGGCGGCCGACCCGCGCGTGCTGGCCATCAAGCAGACGCTCTACCGCACCAGCGGTGACAGCCCGATCATCGACGCCCTCATCGACGCCGCCGAGGCCGGCAAGCAGGTGCTGGCGGTCGTCGAGATCAAGGCCCGCTTCGACGAGGAGAACAACATCTCCTGGGCCCGCAAGCTCGAGCACGCCGGCGTCCACGTCGTCTACGGCATCGTCGGGCTGAAGACCCACGCCAAGCTCTGCCTCGTCGTGCGCCAGGAGGTCGAAGGGCTGCGGCGGTACTGCCACGTCGGCACCGGCAACTACAACCCCAAGACCGCTCGCCTCTACGAGGACCTCGGGCTGCTCACCGTCAACGACCAGGTGGGCGAGGACCTCACGCGCCTGTTCAACCAGCTGTCGGGGGTCGCCCCGCGCAGCAAGTTCAAGCGCCTGCTCGTCGCGCCGCGCTCGGTGCGGTCGGGCCTCATCGACCTCATCGACACCGAGATCGAGCACGAGCGGCGCCAGCCGGGCACCGGGCACATCGCCTGGAAGGTCAACTCGATCGTCGACGAGCAGCTCATCGACGCGCTGTACCGGGCATCGCGCGAGGGCGTGCGCGTGCAGCTGTGGGTGCGCGGCATCTGTGCCCTGCGCCCCGGCATCCCCGGTGTCTCGGACAACATCGAGGTGCGCTCGATCCTCGGCCGGTTCCTCGAGCACTCCCGCATCTTCCTGTTCGGTGGCGGCGGCGACACCGTCGCGCTCATCGGCAGCGCCGACATGATGCACCGCAACCTCGACCGCCGCGTCGAGGCCCTGCTGCACCTCGTCGACCCGCGCCACCTCGCCGACCTCGAGTCGCTGATGAAGCGCGGCATGAGCGACGAGTACATGCACTGGAAGCTCGGTGCCGACGGTCGCTGGATCCGCCACCACCTCGACGAGGACGGCGTACAGCTCACGGACATCCAGACCTCGATGATCGAGATGCACGCCAGGCGTCGCCGCAAGGCCCGCCGTCGGTGACCGGGCGCACGGGGGCAGCACGCACGGCGCCGCACCAAGCGGCGGCCCGCACGGCGGCGGCCCGATGAGGATTCCCGCGGCGGGCACCCTGCCGTGGCGCCTGCGCGACGGCGAGCTCGAGGTCGCCCTCGTGCACCGCCCCCGCTACGACGACTGGTCCTGGGCCAAGGGCAAGCTCGACCCGGGCGAGGACTGGGCGGTCGCGGCCGTGCGCGAGACCGAGGAGGAGACCGGCCTCGTCGTGCGCCTCGGGCCACCACTGCCCGGGGCCCGCTACACCCTGCTCGGGCGCGACGGCACACCCGACGACAAGGTCGTGCGCTACTGGACGGCCCGCGTCACCGGTGGCGACGGCCACCTCCTCAACGAGATCGACGAGGTCGTCTGGCTCGACGTGCCCGCCGCCCACGCCCGGCTCGACTACGCGCGCGACCGCGACCAGCTGCTCGCGCTCGTGCGACTGCACCAGACCGACCGGCTCGACACCTGGCCCCTCGTGCTCGTCCGCCACGCCCACGCCCTCGCCCGCGGCGACTGGTCCGGGAAGGACCCCCTGCGCCCCCTGTCCCCCGAGGGGCGCCAACGGTCGGCCGCGCTGGCACCGGTGCTCACGGCATACGGGGTCAGTCGCGTGCTCACGTCACCGTCCGAGCGGTGCCTGCGCACCGTCGAGCCGTACGCCGTGTCGGCAGGGCGTTCGCCTGCGCACCCGGCGCGGGTTGTCCGAGGAGGGCTTCGAGGCCGACCCCAGGACGGCCCCGGCTCACCTGGGCCGGCTGCTCGAGCGCGGCGAACCCGCCGTGCTGTGTACCCACGGGCCCGTGCTTCCGGACCTGCTCGACGCGCTGGAGGCGCGCCTGGACCTCGACCAGCCGGCATCCGTCGAGGTCGTCGAGGAGTTCGCCGAGGCCCGGGACGAGCGGCTGGCCAAGGGTGAGGCCCTCGTGTGCCACGTGGTCGGCGCGGGCGATGACGCGCGCGTGGTCGCCGTGGAGCGCCACCTCCCCTGAGCCCCTCGGGTCCGCTGGGTCCCCGGGAGCCGCACGTCGCGCACGTCGGCGCGCCGCGCGACACCTGGACCTGACCAACCGGACGAGAAATGGCCGGATGCCGTTCACGGTGCGTTCACCCGGCGCGGACCGACGCGTCACCCGGCGTCTTTAGCGTCACCGGTGTCGGGCAGAGCGGCTCGGCCCCATGACCCTTGTCCTCCGAGAGGTACACACCGTGAAGATTCAGCGTTTCGGCGTCTCCGCCGCGTTCGTCCTGGCCGGGGCGCTCGCCCTGTCCGCCTGTGGCGGCCAGCAGGCCGAGAGCGGCAGCGGCTCCACCGGCGCCGACGGGGCGGCCGCCCTCAGCGGCTCCATCGCCTCCGACGGCTCCAGCACCGTCGGCCCGCTCACCTCGGCCGCGGCCGAGCTGTTCATGACCGACAACACCGGCGTGCAGATCACCGTCGGCACGTCCGGCACCGGCGGTGGCTTCAAGAAGTTCTGCGCGGGCCAGACCCAGCTCTCCAACGCCTCGCGTCCGATCAAGGACGAGGAGAAGGCGGCCTGTGAGGCAGCGGGCATCGAGTACCAGGAGCTCATCGTCGCCAACGACGCCCTGACCGTCGTGGTCAACAAGGAGAACACCTTCGTGAAGTGCCTCACCGTCCCCGAGCTGAACACGCTCTGGGGCCCCGAGGCCACCGGCAAGATCACCACGTGGAACCAGGTCAACCCGGCCTTCCCGGCCGAGGACGATCAAGCTCTACGGCCCCGGCACCGACTCGGGCACCTTCGACTACTTCACCGACGTCATCAACGGTGAGGAGGGCGCCTCGCGCACCGACTACGAGCCCTCCGAGGACGACAACGTGATCGTCCAGGGCGTGTCCGGCGACAAGAACGCCCTCGGCTACTTCGGCTTCACCTTCTACGAGGAGAACGCCGACGCGCTCACCGCGGTGCAGGTCGACGGCGGCAAGGGCTGCGTGTCCCCCAGCTCCGACACCGCCCGTGACGGCACCTACACCCCGCTGTCGCGCCCGCTGTACGTCTACGTCGACAAGAAGGCCTTCGCCTCCAACCCCGCGTTGAAGGGCTTCGTCAACTACTTCATCGAGAACGAGACGGCGATCGCCGAGGCGGCCAAGTTCATCCCGCTGAGCGACGAGCAGAAGAAGACCGCTCAGGACGAGCTCGCGGCCCTCGGCTGAGGCCGGACCACCCACCACAGGAGCTCTTCCTCGTGACCACCATCAGTGCCGGCGCAGGCCCCTCCACCACGGGGGGCCTGCGCCCGTCCCCGCCGACCTCGCTCCGCTCGAGCCGCCCCAGGCGCGGCGAGAAGGTCGCCCACGGCTTCCTCGTCATCGCCGCGGGCGTGTCGATCCTCACCACCGTGGGGATCGTGCTCTCGCTGCTGATCCCCGCCCTGCAGTTCTTCCGGGAGGTCGGTGTCGTCGAGTTCCTCACCGGAACCTCGTGGACCCCGCGTTTCGCCCAGGCGAGCTTCGGCGTCCTGCCGCTCATCACCGGCACGCTGTGGACGACGGGAATCGCCCTCACGGTGGCCATCCCCATCGGCCTCGGGGCAGCGATCTACCTGTCGGAGTACGCCTCGACCAGGACCCGCAAGATCTTCAAGCCCACCCTCGAGCTGCTGGCCGGTGTGCCGTCGGTGGTCTACGGCTTGTTCGCCGTCACGTTCGTCGGCCCGGTGGTGCTCAACGACTGGCTGGGCATCGAGGTCTCGACCTTCTCCGTGCTGTCGGCCGGCCTCGTCCTCGGCGTGATGATCATCCCGACGGTGGCCTCGTTGTCCGAGGACGCCATGTCGGCCGTGCCCCGAGCGTTGCGGGAGGCCTCCTACGGCCTCGGCGCGAACCGGATGCGCACCGTGCTGCGGGTCGTCTTCCCCGCGGCGATCTCCGGCATCGCAGCGGCGATCGTCCTCGGCCTGAGCCGGGCCGTCGGCGAGACGATGATCGTCGCGATGGCCGCGGGCAGCCAGGCCAAGATGGTGACGAACCCGCTCGAGGGCGGCCAGACGATGACCGGGTTCATCGCCTCCGCGGCACTGGGCGACAGCGTCCAGGGGTCCCTGCAGTACAACACCCTCTTCGCGGTGGGCCTGACCCTGTTCATCATCACGCTCATCATCAACATGATCAGCATCCGCCTCGTCAACCGCTACCGGGAGATCTACTGATGGCCACCATCACCGCCGAGCCGGCTCGCGACACCAAGCCGCTGACCGCGGCAGCCCACGGCGAGAAGAACCCCCAGTCGCTGGTCTTCCTCGTGCTCCTGTGGCTCAGCCTGGCCTTCGGCCTCCTCGTCCTCACCGTGCTCATCGTGACCACCTTCATCGAGGGCATGGCACGGATGGACATCCAGCTCTTCACGAACTACACCTCGCAGATCGACCCCGGTAGTGCGGGTGCCAGGGCCGCCATCCTCGGCACGGCGTGGGTCATCGGCGTCACCGCCCTGCTCGCCATCCCGGTCGGGGTCGCCGCTGCCGCGTACCTGGAGGAGTTCGCCTCGAAGGAGAACCGCTTCGCCCACCTCGTCGAGCTGAACGTGCAGAACCTCGCCGCGGTCCCCGCGATCATCTACGGCATGCTCGCCGCTGCTGCCGCGGTCGCCATCGGGATCCCCCGCAACACCGTGCTCGCCGGTGGCATCGCGCTGGCGCTGCTCATCCTCCCGGTCATCATCGTCGCGACGCGCGAGGCGCTGCGCGCCGTCCCGCAGGAGATCCGTCAGGGCTCACTCGCCCTGGGTGCGAGCCCGATGCAGACCCTGCAGCGCCAGACCATCCCTGCCGCGGTTCCCGGCATCGCGACCGGCACGATCCTCGCCCTGTCCCGGGCGATGGGCGAGGCCGCCCCGCTCCTCCTGCTCGGTGGCCTGGTGTTCGTCAAGTTCGACCCGAACGGCCTGATGAGCGGCTTCACGACCATGCCGATCCAGATCTTCGACTGGTCCAGCCGCTCCCAGGAGGAGTTCCAGCAGCTGGCCGCTGCTGCCAGCATCCTGCTGCTCGTGCTCGTCATCGCGATGAACGGTGTGGCCATCATCATCCGCAACAAGTTCTCGACCGCGCGATGAACGACCCCACCGCCGCGCCCACCGCGGACCCACGCCCCGGGGCGCAGCCCCCCACCGACACCACGCCAGCCATCCTGCCCGCCAACACCTCAGGAGAGTCCACCGTGGACACCACCTCGACCATCACGATCCCTCGCCTGGACCCCATCGACGCCGGCCGGATCACGGCATCCGAGGCTCCGCGTGCCGTCATCAGCGCCACCGACGTCAGCTGCTACTACGGGGCGTTCCGGGCGGTCAACGAGGTGACGATGGACATCGGCCTGCACGAGATCACCGCGCTCATCGGCCCGTCCGGCTGTGGCAAGTCCACCGTGCTGCGCGCGCTCAACCGGATGAACGACCTCATCCCGGGCACCCGCGTCACGGGCACGATCGCCTTCCACGGCATGGACATCTACGGCAAGGACGTCGACCCCATCGAGGTCCGCCGTCGCATCGGGATGGTCTTCCAGAAGCCGAACCCGTTCCCGAAGTCGATCTACGACAACGTCGCCTACGGCCCCAAGGTCACCGGCATGAAGGTGTCCAACATGGACGACGTCGTCGAGGAGAGCCTGCGCGGTGCGGCCCTGTGGGACGAGGTCAAGGACAAGCTGAAGCAGTCGGCATACGGCCTGTCCGGGGGTCAGCAGCAGCGGCTGTGCATCGCCCGCACCATCGCCGTCAAGCCCGAGGTGATCCTCATGGACGAGCCGTGCTCGGCGCTCGACCCGATCGCGACCTCGCGCATCGAGGACCTCATGCTCGAGCTCAAGCAGGACTACACGATCGTCATCGTCACGCACAACATGCAGCAGGCTGCTCGCGTCGCCGACCGCACGGCGTTCTTCACGGCCGAGGCCGCGGAGGGCCACGGCGACCGCACCGGCCACCTCGTGGAGTTCGACGAGACGACGAAGATCTTCAGCAACCCGGCGGACTCGCGCACCGAGGACTACATCTCCGGCCGCTTCGGCTGATCGAGGCCCCCACACGTCCACGGGGGTGAAGCGCGCCGGCTGCGTCCACAAGCTCAGCCGCCCTCCGCCCCCGTGGACCCACCACCCCCCTGACCCAAGCTCAACCAAACCCCGGGACTTATTGCGATCTGGCCACCTTCTCACCCCCTTCTGGGGTGTCTAAAGGTGGGCGAATCGCAATGGGTCCGGGCTGGGTTGTCCACTGGGATGCCGCAGGGTCGGGTTGTCCACAGCTGCTCGACCCACACTCGCCAAGGCCCGCGCGGGCAGACCACCGTGGGGGATGCCGTTCACCCACCTCCCGCAGCCGTTTGCCCGCTCCGAATGTCTCTCCAGCGGGGTCAGCGCCCGCGTGTTGGAACGGGCAGCCAATGCCGGACCCCTCACCCGAGTGGCACCGGGCCTGTACGCCGTGGCGTCTGCATGGGAGGCCCTGACCGCGTGGGAACGCCATCTGGCTCTTGCACGAACTGCCGCGCGGGTCACTCCGGACGCCATCGTCAGCCACGCGAGCGCCGCCGCCCTCCTGAGCCTCCCCATGCCGACCAAGCCGCCGCCTCGCGCCACCATGACTCTGCTCGACGATCGACGTACCTCGAAGCCTGACGACTGGCGCCGTTTCCATCGGGGCTCCACCCCGCACGCCCATCTCTGGATCGACCGCGGAGTGCCGTACTTCGTACCCGCCCGAGTCGTCATCGACTGCCTGCGCGACATGGCCCCGGGCGATGCCCTCGCGGTGATCGACGCGGCGCTCGGGCGTGGGCTGGTCAACGGAGCCGACCTCCTCGCGGCCCGCCGGCTTCAGCGGCGTTGGCCGGGTATTGCCATCGCCGATCAGCTCTTGCGCCTGGCCGACGGTCGGCGCGAGTCATGGCTGGAGTCTTCGAGTGCGTGGGTGATGGCGAGCTGGGACCTGCCCCCCGGCATCCCGCAGGTCATCGTCAAGGACGGCCGCGGGAGATTCGTGGCACGCGTGGATGAGCTGTGGCCAGAGTTGGGAGTGGTGGGCGAGGCAGATGGTCGCGGCAAGTACCTGCTCAACGCCAAGGCGGGCGAGGCGGAAGAGGAGGCAGCGGCATCCGCAGTGATCGAACAGTCACAGCGCGAGAGCCGTGTTCGGGACCTGGGCCTCGAGGTGGTGCGCTGGGACACTCCCGACCTCGCTCGTCCGCTGGTCCTCCGGGAGCGGTTCCTGGCAGCCGCCGCCCGCGCCAGGCCGGATGCCGTGACCGCGCGCTTCGAGTGCTCCTGCTGTGCTCGACCCCTGACTGATTGCGCTCAGCCCACCAGAATCTCCCCATTGAGGGCCGCCTGAGGTGGGTGGAGTGCAAGAAGTCGCTTACAGGAAGGCGGCGAGGACGAGGTAGGCCACGGCGGCGACCAGCCCGGCCCCGGGGATCGTCAGCACCCACGCGATGACGATCGAGCGAGCCACCCCCCACCGCACCGCCTTGGCCGACCGGGTCGCGCCGACCCCCACGATCGCCGAGGAGATCGCGTGCGTCGTCGAGATGGGGGCACCGGTCGCCGTGGCGACGTACAGCACCGTCGCCGCGGTCGCCTCCGCCGCGAAACCCTGGGGCGCGGTCAGGTCGATGATGCGGCTGCCGAGCGTCCGGATGATCCGCCAGCCCCCGGCATACGTGCCGAGGGCGAGCACCACGGCGGACGAGGCGATGACCCACCACGGGATCGACACGTCGTCGGGCGACCGGTGCCCGCTGGCGACGAGGGTGAGCGCCACGACACCGGCGGTCTTGGCGGCATCCTGCATGCCGTGGCCGAAGGCCATCGCCGCTGCCGAAACGGTCTGGGCATAGCGAAAACCGCGCGAGGTCGGGCCCGGCGCGCGACGCCGGAAGATCCACAGGATCGCCGCCATGACGGCGAACCCTCCGATGAGCCCGACGACCGGCGAGATCAGCATCGGCACGACGACGTTGTCCAGGATGCTCTGCCACTTCACGCTCGCGCCGGCCCCGCCCGCCGCGAGGGCCGCGCCACCCAACCCCCCGATCAACGCGTGCGACGACGACGACGGCATCCCGCGCCACCACGTGAGCATGTTCCAGGTGATCGCCCCGATGAGCGCACCGGCACACACGGCGACGCCCGAGCCACCCATGGGCACCTCGATGATGTCGCTGCCGATGGTCTGCGCGACCCGTACCCCGGCGAACCCACCCAGCAGGTTCATGACCGCCGCGAGCGCGCACGCGATGCGGGGGGTCAGGGCCCGCGTGGACACCGAGGTCGCGATGGCGTTCGCCGCGTCGTGGAACCCGTTCGTGTACGTGAAGCCCATCGCCAGGGCGACGACGAGCGCGACGGGGACCCAGTCCACCGGCCTCAGGACTCCCGGACGGCGATCGCCTCGACCTTGAGCGCAACCGCCTCGAAGCCGTTGGCCGCCGCTTCCAGGGCGTCGATGATGTCCTTGTGCTTCATCACGGTGATGGGGTCTGCGCCGGGGGTGTTGAACAGCTCGGCGAGCATCCGCCGGTAGGCCTTGTTCGCACGGTTCTCGAGACGATCCACCTCGACCCAGTAGGCGGTGAGCCCCTTCATGGAACGCAGCCGCGTCATCGCGTCGGCGGTGATCTCGGCCATCCGCGAGATGACCTCGACCTGCTTGGCGACGCGCGGCAGCACCTCGTCGACGCGGTAGAGCACGATGAGGTCGACGGCCGCCTCCATGAGCCCCACGCAGGCGTCGAGGGCCACCGCGAGCGCGTGCATGTCCGCCCGGTCGAACGGGGTCACGAACGAACCGTTGACCTTGCGGATGATCTCGTGCGTGGACTCCCCCGACGCCGCCTCGATCTCGTGCATCCGCTTGAGCGTCAGGTCACGCTCTTCGGCGGACGCCCCGAGCAGCGTGGTCAGCTCGCGCGAGCCGTCGACGAGGTGGCGCGCGGCAGCGGCGTACAGCGCGAAGAAGTGCGGGTCCTGCGGGGTGAGGCGGATGCCCACGATGGTCTCCGGGGAAGGGGGCCGATCAGTGTGCACAGCGTATGACGCCCCACTGGATGCCGGGTAGCCGGGGCGCGCCCGACTCACCGCGCGATTCGCCCGGGAAAGAGGGCGGGTGCCGGACCGGGAGCGCCTCACGGCGCGTGGCCGCTCGTAGCGGCTGATGTTGGGACCCGGGGCTGCCGCGGTCCGGCACCCACGGACGACACTAACGCCTCAGTGCCGCGAATGTGTTCCCGAAGCCGCGACCCTGTGCAACCTCAGTCGAGCTCGCCGGCCCGCCACAGCCTCGCGCAGGCCCGCAGGTCCTCCCCCGTCGTGAGCATCGCGAGGGCCGTGCGGGTCAGGTCGCTCGCGCCCCCCGGGTCGACCTCGTCCCGGTCGTTGGCGATCTCGGCACGCCCGGCCGCGACGACCGCACAGAAGGCCGCAGCCCGCTCCAGGGCCACCGCGAGGTCGCCGTCGAAGACGCCGGTGAGGATCTGGTCGGTGACCCGCTGCAGCTCCTCGGGCCGGGGTGGCTCGGCGATGCCGGCGACCGCGTGGGCGACATCGGTGAACCGGATGCCGGCGGCGTACTCGCGGCTCGCCTGCTCGGGGCTGCGCTGCACCCACTCGCGCAGCGCGTACAGACGCCAGAGCGTGCCGGGCAGCGAGCGGGCGGGTCGGGCGCTCCAGAGGTCGGCCACGGTCGACAGGCCCAGGTCGTCGACGAGCGCCACGAGCCGCGCGGTGACCTGGGGGTCGTGGGTCGCGCGCCCGGTGCCGACGAGGATCGCCGCCGTCTGGTGCGCGATCTCGGTGACCTCGGCCGGCCCCGGCAGGGTGCCACCGACCGACTCCAACGCATCCGGCCCCAGTGGCTGGGGCCGGCGCGGGAGGGATCGTCCACCGTCGCTGCTCACGCCCACATCCTCCCAGCACCACCGACGGTTTGAGGTGCGCCGCCCACGACGGCGATCGGATGCCGTGCCGCGGCTAGGTTGGGAGGACACCACCTCGTGTGCGAGGCCGACCACCGGGGTAGGAGCACGGACATGACCCAGCACGACACTGCCGCGGCGAAGGCCCGCACGGCACCCCCACCCGACGCGGACCACAAGCCCGACTCCCCGGCCGACATCGAGCGTCCCGGCTGGAAGTACACCGCGAAGGCCGCGGTGGCAGAGTTCCAGCGCGACCAGTGCACCGACCTCGCGGCGGCCCTGACCTACTACTCGGTGCTCTCGGTCTTCCCCGCGATCCTGGCGATGGTCTCGCTGCTCGGGGTCTTCGGGCAGGGCGAGGCGACCACCCAGGCGATGCTCGACATCCTGCGCGACCTCGGCCAGAGCGACATCGCCGACCAGCTGGAGGAGCCCATCGCGGCCATGGTCGGGGCGCAGAGCGCGGGCCTGGCGCTGGCCGTCGGTCTCGCCGGTGCCCTCTGGGGTGCGTCGGGGTACGTCGGGGCCTTCGGTCGCACGCTGAACCGCATCTACCAGGTCGACGAGGGCCGCCCGGTCTGGAAGCTGCGCCCGCTCGTGCTCCTCGTGACGGTGGGCCTCGTCGTCATGGCGGCCATCGTGTTGGTCGGCCTCGTCGTCAGCGGACCCGTCGCCGAGGCCATCGGCTCCGCGATCGGGTTCGGCGAGCAGAGCCTGGCGCTGTGGAACCTCGCCAAGTGGCCGTTCCTCCTCGCGGTCGTCGTGCTGATGGTCGCGGTCCTCTACTACGCGACGCCGAACGTCCAGCAGCCCAAGTTCCGGTGGGTGTCGGTGGGCGCCGCCGTCGCCATCGGCATCTGGGTGCATCGCCTCGCTGGGGTTCGGGTTCTACGTCACGAACTTCGCGAAGTACGACTCGCTCTACGGGTCCCTCGGGAGCATCATCGTCTTCCTCCTGTGGCTGTGGCTGACCAACCTCGCGCTGCTCTTCGGGGCCGAGATCGACGCCGAGCTGGAGCGGGCTCGCCAGCTGCAGGCCGGCATCCGGTCCGAACGCACGCTGCAGCTGCCTCCACGCGATGACTCGGGGTCGGTGAAGCGGGCCACCAAGCTGGAGGAGCGTGTCGCCGAGGGCCGCCGGCTGCGCCTCGATGCGCAGGCGTCGGGCGAGCGTTGAGGACTCCGCGGTCGGGCACGGACGGGGTCATGGACACCACCGACACAGGGCCCGCGAAGGCGAGGCACCGGCGCACGAGCTGGAGCCCCTACCGTCGGACATCGCGCGGGAGCAGGCCCGGCGCCCCTGAGGCAGCCCTCGGCCTCCTGGCGCACGATGTGCGCGCTCGCGGGCCGGCAGGGGACCCGCGGTGACCTACCATGGTCCGGTGATTGCGACCAACCAGCGGTGAACCGGTTTGACGAGGGATTCGTCCTCGGTGACCGCTACACGCTGACCGCCCGCATCGCGTCCGGGGGCATGGGCGACGTCTGGGAGGCCAGCGACGGTGTGCTCGAGCGCCAGGTCGCGGTGAAGATCCTTCGGCCCAGCCTGGACGAGGAGGAGGTCTTCGCGCTCCGCTTCCGCAACGAGGCGCTGCACACCGCCAACCTCGCCCACGTCAACGTCGCCACCGTCTTCGACTACGGCGAGGAGGACAACCTCGCCTACCTCGTCATGGAGCTCGTCCCCGGCGAACCGCTGTCCGACCTCGTCAAGCGCGAGGGCGCCCTGGACCCGAGCCAGGTACGGGCGATCATGGCGCAGGCGGCGCTCGCCCTCGGGGCGGCCCACGAGGCCGGTGTCGTCCACCGCGACGTCAAGCCCGCGAACATCCTCGTCATGCCCGACGGCACGGTGAAGCTCACCGACTTCGGCATCGCCCGCGCCGTCGACGGGTCGGGACACACCCAGACCGGCGAGGTGCTCGGCACTCCGCACTACCTCTCGCCCGAGCAGGCCCTCGGTGAGCCCGCGACCGGCGCCTCCGACCTCTACGCCCTCGGCGTCGTCGCGCACGAGCTGCTCACCGGTCGCCGCCCGTTCGACAAGGGCACCCCGGTGGCGACGGCCCTGGCCCAGGTCAACGACCCCCCGCCGCCCCTGCCCGCGCACGTCCCCCAGGGCCTGCGCACGCTCATCGAGCAGTGCCTCGAGAAGAGGCCTGCCGACCGTCCCGCGAGCGCCCGCGAGCTCGGTGAGCGCCTCGGGCTCGACGAGCACGACCTCCCCGAGCCGTCCGGGGACGCCGCGGACGTCGTGGGTACGGCTGCGGCAGAGGAGCAGTCGCTGGACGACCGACCGGCGGCCCCACCGCGGTGGCCCGGGAGCGCCGACCCCACCCCCACACCGACGAACGTGCCGGTGGCGGCACCCAAGGGGCACGTGCACTGGGTCTGGGTGCCGGGGTTCAGCGCCGCCCTCCTCTCGATCGCGGCGCTCGTCTACCTCGTGGCCCGCTGAGGGCCGACGTGCGGGGCCCGGCATCCCGGCGGGGTGCAGTGTGGGCAATACTTGCCCCGGACGAGTGAGCAGGACGAGCTGTGCGGATGCCGTGCCGGGCGAACTCGAAATGCTGTCTCGTCCTCCGGGCCTCTAGCTCAACTGGCAGAGCTGCGGACTTTTAATCCGTAGGTTGTGGGTTCGAGCCCCACGGGGCCCACCAACACCGCAGGTCAGCGGCCTGACGCTCGCCGGACGGCGCAGGTCACGCACTCGGTCAGTGAGCCAAGTCGGGTGAGGCGCGGCTGCACAGCAACCTGCGTCTGGAGCCACAACTCGAGAGCCCGGTTGGGCTTCGGTCCTCATCAACTTCCGGGGGGGGTAGGGGTAGGGCGGCGGGCCTGGAACAGGCTTCCAGTGGTGGGGAACAGGTTGAGGGCCCCAGGTCGACACAGAAGAGGCTCGATCGCCAAACCCGAGCGAATGAAGGTTACGAGTGTCTTCCAGGAAGTGCACCAGGAGGCGCGCGCCTGCAAAATGCACATGCTCGCCCAACAGCGCCCATTCCATGTAAACAAACTGAACCGAGGAGATCTTGTCGCTCCAGTTGCCACTGAATACGCCCATGCTCACGTTGGTCAGATCGGGGTACTCGAGGCCTGCACGGCAGCTCGAGACGCGAACCGCCGTGCCCGGTGTGTTCATAGAAATTCGTGTGCGGGATGAAAGACGGAACCAACATTCCTGGCCATGAGATATTTGCGGATATCTGGGCAGTGAGTTGGCTGTTCTGGAGCCAGCCGTCGAGCAGGCTTCGGTCGTCGAAGGCGAGCAGTCGGTCCCCAGATGCGACAAAGTCCAAGTCGATGTCGTCGAAGCGGCCAATGTCCTTCGGGTCGTACAGGGTGCCGTTCAGCTGGAACGGCAAGCGAGGCACTTGATGGGGCGGCCCATCTCGCTTAACCCGCGCTGGCTGCTTCATGCTCGTGACATCTATTCGACTGGGCTGCTGCCGCGACTGCTCGTTCTGACAGGCAAGCGCCAAGTACTCAACGAGCAGATCGAGGGCTTCAACGTTGCGACTCGTCAGCGCGTTGACTGCATCCTGACGTGTCGCGTTGCCGTCCGCTACCTGAGCAATGACGCTCATGAGGTCATCGTGCTCTTCTAGCGCCATCAGTGCCTCCGACTCGCGAGATCTGCCGTCCCCAGCAGGCTTGCCCACGATGACATGACTGCCGCCGGCTGGTCAATGGCTCCTTATGACCACGCCGGAAATCCGAAAGACTCGCCGAACGAGAGGTCCCACACGCAGACGTGGCGCGTCCTGTGGGACGGCGACGGGACTGCGCAGGATGCTGCAGACGTGTTCGGGCCGAACTTCGGACCGCTCACGATCGCGATGAATACTTCGCCCGGGTTGCCTGTCGCACGGCATGGTGCGTGTGACCGTCGATGACGAGACCGAGCGGTTCTACACTCTGGCCGCACTCGTCTCAACCGGCCCGGCACCGCTCAAGGGGCGACTTCAATGGCTCGGTTGTTGCTCACATCACCACCGATCAGGTCGCAGCTACCAGGTCCCCTTCGTCGATTCGATCCGGGATGAATTGCGTGCCTCATGCGGGGCGGTCGGGACGGCCGTTTGGCCCTCCCGGCACAGGGCCTCTTCGCAAATCCGTAGGTTGTGGGTTCGAGCCCCACGGGGCCCACCACCGTTCTGCAGGTCAGCGCTTTGCGCACTGCGGGCCCGCTCGGACGCCAACCCCGTCCTCGGCATCTTCACCGCTGGATACGTCATGCGGGCCCAACCTGCTGGCCACCCCAGCTTCCCCGGCGAGCTCTACTCGTCGTCGCCGGACTGGGCGGCCTTCCGGCGCTCGAGCCGCCAGTGGATCTCGTGGGTCTGCGGGTGCCGCCACTCGCTCATCCGGTACTCGAACCCGGGCAGCAGCACGATCGGGATCGGGTCCGGGGAGGCCGGTGCAACCGCGCCCACCACGATCTTGGCGTCCAAGGGGATGAACGGGGACTGGGCCGGGACCGGGCCGGTGATGATCTCCACAGGGTCTCCATAGGGGCGTGCCATGAGGCCGACTGTAACAGGGGACGGGTAAGTCGAGGTCACACAGTCACGATTTGGAAGCCCAATAGCAGACCTCATAGACTCCCCATTGAACGCAGATAACGCTCATCGGATCACTTCCCGGGCTACACCAGGGAGGCGCTCTGATCGTCCAGGGAGAGCCGATCCCCCGTTCGCCGCCGCGTGACGGACTCCCGCACCAACGCAGGACGAAAGAGGACAGCACATGATGCGGAAGACCATCATCGCCGCAGCGCTCGCCGTGGGCATCGCCGCCGTGGGCGCATCGCGCGCGCACAGGCGGCCGCCGCGCGCCGAAGTCGCCGCTCCGCGGCTCTCCGACGCACCGGCATCGTCCAGTTGACGTCGGCAGCAACGGGGCGGAGCTCACCGTCGACACGCTGGCGAGATGACGCAGGCGTCTACGTCAACGGCAAGCGACCAACGGCAAGCGCCGACTCGGCGCTGTCGGACTACAGCTTCGACTCGGAGCGGCGGCGATCGCCGGTCAGCTCTCCCCGCTTCAGCCGTCCCGATCGCCGAGGACGCGACGGCCGGCGCCGAGGCTACACGTTCACCGCGTCCTTCGTACTCGAGCGCGGTCGACGGTGCAGCCGGGACCGTAGCACGGAGTGACGGTCAGACCCCGGTGTACAACGAGCCAGGTGCTGCGCCAACTGGGACGGCTTTCGCGATCGAGCACACGCCGACTGGACGATCTCCAAGGTGATCCAGTTCGTCGTCGCGACACCGACGCCGACGGGCGAGCTCGAGTGGGCGGTCACGACCGGTGGCCACCGGGCTCGACGCTGAACAAGCCGCACACCGTGAAGCTCAAGCTCGTCAAGAAGCCGCTGACACGAAGAAGTCGACCAACAACGACGTCGTTCTCGGTCCAGGTCGACGGCAAGCCGGTCAAGAACACCACGTTCGAGGCCTACTACGACGCGCAACACGGCGAGGCGAACTACCAGACCGACACGCTGCTGTTCCGCCTCAGCGGCACCGCGCATGACGCAGCTCCGTCCGGCACGGGCCTGCTGATCGACGACGTCACCATCGCGACCTCCTGACCCCAGCGCACCATCTCGCAAGCAGGGGAGGGTCCAGCCCGCTCGGGTTGAGCCCTCCCATCTGTCGCGCCCGAGCCCGGGTGCGACATCCTTGACCGAGGAAAACCCGTGCCCCGCATCCACATCGACACCAGCGCCTTGACCTATCCATGGTTCTGGATCCCCGAGCACCTGCCGCATTTCGTCGACGGGTCGGTTCCCGGGGGCGTGCAGCTCGACCTCGCCGCGGGCGAGTACGCGGTGCAGCAGACCCGCGAGCGCGCCTCCGACCTCCGCTTCCGGGTGACGCCCCACGGCACCGTGGACTTCGCACCGGACGTCGATCACCTCCTGTGCGGCCGAGGAACCTCGACGCTCCACGTCCTCGGCGTCCCGGTCGTCCTCGACCCGCGTCAAACCGGGTGCCCGCTGCTCCCCATGTGGGGCGGGTGCCGCGAGCCGATCGGACCTCGGGCGGCAACCGTGCAGATGCCGCCCGGCCAGGCGTACACGCTGCGGATCGGCCTGGTGCCGAACGAGGTCCTCGAGTTCAGCGTGCGGCCGGACGGGGTCGTCGACTACGGACCGGAGTACGAGCACGCGCTGTCTGGCCGCGGGACTTCCTGCCTCACGGTCGACCTCGCCAACGGCGACTGACCCAGCGCGCCGAAGTCGTTCAACCGTAGGTTGTGGGTTCGAGCCCCACGGGGCCCACCGAGCGGTTCGATCTCCCCGCCTGCGCTACTCCGCCGGGCCGCGGCGGCTTCGGACGATCAGCGCCACGCCGAGGATCGCCACGATCGGGCCGAGGATCGCCCACAGCGTCACCCCGCTCATGGCGCTCCCACCCAGGACGTTGACGCCCTGGAGGAACCACACGAGGCCCATGAAGACCAGGACACCACCGAGGACAGTTGCGACGGGCCGGCTCATGCACGCAGGGTAGCCGTGGTCACGCCCGCCGAGCTCGACCCGGCCCGCGCCGAGCAGCAGCGGTACCGGCGCGGGCACGGCATCCGGTCAGAGGCGGACGACCATCTTCCCGGTGTTCTCACCGCGCAGCACTCCGAGGAACGCGTCGACGGCGTGGTCGATGCCGTCGACGAAGGTCTCGCGTGACTGCAGCTCCCCCGATGCCAGCCAGCCGGCTGCCCGCCCGGCGTACTCGCCGGCGAGGTCGTAGTGGTCACCGACGAGGAAGCCCTGGATGCGGCCGCGGGTCTGGATCAGGCGGGCGAGGTTGCGCGGGCCCGGTGACGCCTCGGTGTCGTTGTAGACCGAGATCATCCCGCAGACGGCGATGCGGCCGCCGAGCCGGAGCGAGCCGATGGCCGCCTCGAGGTGCTCGCCCCCGACGTTGTCGAAGTAGACGTCGATGCCGTCGGGCGCCGCCTCGCGCAGCTGCCGCGAGACCGGCCCGTCCTTGTAGTCGAAGGCCGCGTCGAAGCCGAGGTCCTCGACGACGTGGCGCACCTTCTCGGGCGAACCGGCGCTGCCGATGACGCGGCTCGCGCCGAGCGCCTTGGCGATCTGCCCGACCGCGCTGCCCACGGCACCAGCGGCACCCGAGACGAACACGACGTCGCCGGGCTTGATCTCGGCGATGCGGGTGAGCCCGACGTAGGCCGTGAGCCCCGTCATGCCGAGCACCCCGAGGTAGGCCGAGTCGGGCGCGACGGGGTCGACCTTGCGACCTGCCGTGGCGTCGAGCACGGCGACCTCGCGCCAGCCGAGGCCGTGGAGCACGTGGTCACCGACGGCGAACCCCTCGGCGCGGGACTCCTCGACCACACCGACCGCTCCGCCGGTCATGGCCTCGCCGAGGCCGTAGGGCGCGGCGTAGGACTTGGCGGCGCTCATCCGGCCGCGCATGTACGGGTCGACCGACATGACGGTGTTGCGCACGCGGACCTGGCCCTCCGCGAGGTCAGGCACCTGGCTCTCGACGACCTCGAAGTCGGCGGGTGTCGGCCAGCCCACGGGACGGGAGACGAGCCGCACCTCGCGCGGGGCGGGGGCGTCCGGGGTGTCGTTCGGGGTGGTGGGGGTCGTGCTGTCGGTCATGGCGACCTTCCTGTCGACGTCGATGTGCACCGAGTCGGTCCAACCGCGAGAGCGTGCCCGCGTATGCCGTGACCCACGACACCGCGGGGTGCGAGCGCGCTTCAGCCGTGCGCCTCGTGCGCACTCGGTCGGATGCCGTCGTCAGGCCCGGGTGGACCGCCGGCTTCGCGCTCGACGCGGAGGCGCGGGCCGCTGCGACCTTCGCCTCGCGCTGCCGCACGAGCCGCGCCTGCGGGTCGGCCTCGGTGCCGAGCTGGGCCGGGCCGAAGACGTGCAGCCCCGCGTACTTGATGCGCCACATGATCCGGTAGCCCAGCGAGAGCCCTTCGCGATCTGCCCTGGCCATGTCATCCTCCGTTATAGTTCGTCCACTAAGTATTCGTGCCCTAAGTTACCGCGGAGAGCCCGTAGGATGGAAATCGTGAGCGCAGCCACCCCCCGTGAGTCGGTCGACACGACCCCGGATGCCGGCGACCTCCTCGCGCTCGACCGCCAGGTCTGCTTCGCCCTCGCCGTGGCCTCGCGCACCGTCATCGGGCTCTACCGGCCACTCCTCGAGCCGATGGGGCTGACCCACCCGCAGTACCTCGTGATGCTCGCCCTCTGGGAGACCGAGCCGCTGCGGGTCTCCGAGCTCGCCGACCGACTGAGCCTGGAGCCGGCGACCCTCTCCCCGCTCCTCAAGCGCCTCGAGGCGGGTGGGTTCGTCGTGCGCGACCGCGACCCCCTCGACGACCGCGCTCTCGCCGTGAGCCTCACCCCCGCTGGCCGCCGCCTGCGCCGTCGCGCCGAACGCATCCCCCCGGCGATCATCGCCCAGCTCGGCATGGAGGTCTGCGAGCTCGAGGACATCCGCGACCGCCTGACCACCCTCATCGACGCGACGCGCTCATCCTGGGAGCAGGGGGGCCAACCGCGCGGTTGAGCGCGCCCCTGACACCCCTCGACACCCACGCCCTCATCTGGGCACTGACCGACCCGGCCGCTGCCCCACCGCTGCGCCGATGCGGGCGAATGGATACCCCGCCCGTACCCTCGAGCCGTGGATGAACAGCCCAGCGGGATCGACCCGGACGACCTCGCGACCACCCTGCGGGTCCTCGACGAGCTCACCACCCTGGCCCCGGGCCACCCGGACATCCACGTGGTCAAGCAGGCGACCGGGCGCATGTACCGCAGGATCCGCAAGACCCGTCGTGCCGACGCCCGCCGACCCCAGCAGGAGGCCGACGCCGCAGTGCTCGCCAGCACCGCCACCGGCTCGGCGATGCGCATCGACGACGAGACGCGCGGCATCCCCCTCGTCTCCACCGCCCAGGGCGCGTATGCCGGCGAGCTGAGCACCGCGCGCGGGTGCTACATCTGCCACGCCGACTACACGCTGGTCGACGCGTTCTACCACTGGCTCTGCCCGGCCTGTGCCGCCATGTCGCACGCCAAGCGCGACCAGCGCACCGACCTCACCGGACGCCGCGCGCTGCTCACCGGGGGTCGCGCCAAGATCGGCATGTACATCGCGCTGATGCTGCTGCGCGATGGCGCGCACCTCACCGTGACGACTCGTTTCCCGCGCGACGCCGTCCGCCGGTTCACCGAGCTGGCCGACAGCCCCGAGTGGATCGACCGGCTCAAGATCGTCGGGATCGACCTGCGCGACCCCACCCAGGTCATCGCGCTCGCCGAAGACGTCGCCGCCGCCGGGCCCCTGGACATCCTCATCAACAACGCCGCCCAGACGGTGCGCCGGAGCCCGGGCGCCTACTCCCACCTGGTGCAGGGCGAGTCCGAGCCGTTGGACACTCACGGCCCGTTGCCCGAGCTGGTGACCTTCGACCGGATCAGCGAGGCGCACCCCGCCGCGCTGCTCGGATCGCTGGCGCAGCACCCCGTGGCCCACGCCGAGCTCGACGCCGCGTCCATGACCCGGCTGGCACTCAACGCCGGACACGCCAGCCTGCAGGCGCACGTCGCTGGCACTGCCATCGACGCGGGCGGGCTGCTTCCCGACCTGCACCACACCAACTCCTGGACCCAGACCGTGGGGGAGGTCGACCCGCTGGAGCTGCTCGAGGTGCAGCTCTGCAACTCCACGGCCCCGTTCCTCCTGGTGTCCAGGCTCCGCCCGTCGCTGGCGGCCTCGAGCGCACGGCGCACGTATGTCGTCAACGTGTCGGCGATGGAGGGCCAGTTCTCGCGACGCTACAAGGGCGCCGGACACCCGCACACCAACATGGCCAAGGCGGCCCTCAACATGCTCACCCGGACCAGCGCCGCCGAGATGCTCGAGACCGACGGCATCCTGATGACTGCGGTCGACACCGGCTGGATCACCGACGAACGACCCCACGACGACAAGCTGCGGATCGCCGCCGAAGGGTGGCACGCACCCCTGGACCTCGTGGACGGAGCCGCCCGCGTCTACGACCCGATCGTGCGGGGCGAGGCCGGCGAGGACCTGCACGGTGTCTTCCTGAAGAACTTCGCCCCGCACCCCTGGTGACGAACCCCTACTCCCCGGAGGCAACCATGCCCAACCAGCCGACCGAATCCGCGACGATTCGCACCCTGCTCGTCATCCCCGTCGAGGTCGCCGGCCGTCTCGCGGTGTCCGTCGCCGCAGCCGACCTCGGGGCGAGCACCGAGACGCTGACGCTCACGGCATCCGACGGGAGTGCGGTGCCCCACCGGGAGGTGACGCTCGACCGCGGCATGCGCCTGCACGTCATCGACGCTCCGCAGGGCGAGGTCACGCTGACGTACGACGCGACGGTCGCGCTCACCGCGGCTGAGCCCGAGCGGGTCAGCGACGCCGACGCGTTCACCTACATCCTGCCCAGCCGCTACTGCCCGAGCGACCGGCTCACCGGCCTCGCGAACACCGAGTTCGGGCACATCGAGGCGGATGCCGTGCGGGCGCGACGGATCGTCTCGTGGGTGCACGAGCGGCTGTCCTACGAGCCGGGAACCACGACGTCCACCGATGACGCGCTCACGCCGCTGCTCGGTGGCCTCGGGGTGTGCCGCGACTACGCCCACCTCGTCGTGGCGCTGGCGCGAGCCGTCGGGATGCCGGCCCGCTACGTCTCGGTGTACGCGCCGGGTCTGTCGCCGATGGACGCGCACGCCGTCGTCGAGATCGGCGTCGACGGGACGTGGTTCGTCTTCGACGCGACCCGACTCGCGCCGCGCAGGTCGATGGTGCGCATCGGCACCGGCCGGGATGCCGCGGACGTCGCCATCCTCAGCAGCCTCGGCGGGGTGAGCGGGCTGACCTACTTCGAGGTCACGGCCACCGCGTCACCGGTGCTGCCCGACGAGGACCCGGACGAGCTCGTCACCCTCGGCTAGAGGTCGAGGGGGGTCGTCAGGGCACCGGTGCAGTGGTAGACGTCGGGCCGGCCGGGCCACACCTGGGTGCCCTGACGCATGTCGTCGTCGAGCTCGTTGCGCCAGGCCCCGCGCTCGTCGATGAAGTACCGGGCGGCGTGGTCCCAGAGGCGGCGGTACCAGCCCTCCCAGTGTGGTCCCCCGTGCGGCGCAGCAGGAACGCCGACGCCTGGATGCCCTCGCAGATCGGCCAGTGCAGCCGCACGTCCGCGACCGCGTCTCCGTCCCAGTCGACGGTGTAGACCAGCCCCGGGCGACCGTCGACCTCCCAGCCGCCGTCGAGCGCCCGACGGGTCAGGCCCTCGGCGGCCTCGACCAGCCACTCCGGCGACGTCGACGAGCGGCGACGCGTCGAGCTGCAGCAGGAAGCGCGCCCACTCCAGCGAGTGCCCGAACGTTGCCCCGAACGGGCGGAACGGGTGGTTCGGCTCGTCCCGGTTGTAGTCGGGAAGCACCTGCCAGTCCGCCGTGAAGTGCTCGGGCAGCAGCCAGTCCTGCTCTCGCGCAGCCCTGTTGATGAGCCGGTCGGCGATGGCCAGGCCGCGTTCGTGCCACACGGCATCCCCGGTGGCGGTCCCCATCGCGAGGAACGCCTCGAGCCCGTGCATGTTGGCATTGGCACCGCGGTAGTCCTCGGAGTCCGACCAGTCGGGCGCGAAGGACTCGAGCAGCGTCTGGGTCGACTCGTCCCACAGGCGGGTGTCGATGACCTCCACGACCTGGTCCAGCAACCCGGCCGCCAGGGGGTGCCCGACCATCATCGCGTTCGCCGACGCCAGCCCGACGTGCACGTGGTCGTAGGTGGCCTTGCGCGTCACCGTGCCCGGCTCGGTGAACCAGCCACCGTGCTCGGTGTCGGCGTGCAGGCCCACCAGCGATTCGATCGCGTGGTCGAGCAGCTCACCAGAACCCGGGATGCCGTGTCGCACACCGATGGACGCGGCGTACGCCATGCGGGCGGTGAGGAAGAGCTGGGGCGGGCGCCCCGGCATCCGAGAGCCGTCGACGTCCTGGTACGCGAACCCGCCCTCCGGCAGGATCGACGGCAGCGCGAAGGTCAGCACGTCGGCGAAGCGAGCGTTCAGCCACTCCCGGTGGGCCGGGGTGTCGAGCCAGGAGGGCTCGAGTGGTGCTCGCGGCGGGCACGGTGTTCACAGTGACTCCATCTCCAGGCGGTAGGTCAGGGTGTGCGACTCCCCGGGGGCGAGGGGCACGGCGTTCTCGAAGACGTTGGCGCCCTCGATGCACACGAACTGCGACCAGTCGTCGTCGCCGATGTCCGCGACCTCACGGGCCTTGACGTCCCACGGGTTCCAGACGACGAGGTTCGCGGCACCCTCGGTCCGGACGACGATCGCGCCGGTCGAGGCCGGGGTCGTGCAGCGTCACCGGGCCGCCGGTGCGAAAGACCGCGTCGGTCTCCCCGGCGAACTCGAGGATGCCGTGGTGCACCCGCTCGGCGCCCGTCACCTTGTCGAAGAAGCCCACGCCGTCGAGCCCTTCGACCGCGACCTCGCGCACGTCGCCGACGGCGAGGTAGGTGTGCAGCGCCTCCTCGATCTCGAAGGGGGTGTCACCGGTGTTCGTCGTCGTGAGCGACACCTCGAGGTGGGCCCCGAAGCGGGACCGCAGCTCGACGGCATACGGGTACGGCCAGTGCGGCGAGGACACCTCGTCGGACGTGAGCCGGTGCACGAACGTCGCCTCGTCCCCGTCGTCCGTGTGCTCGACGAGCTGCCAGGGCGCGGTGCGGGCGAAGCCGTGGGCCGGCTCCATCCCGGCCACGCGGCCCGGCCCGAACCACGGCCAGCACACGGGGATGCCGGCCCGGATCGACCGCCCTTGCGCCAGCCGCACCGCGGTGCTCACGTAGAGGACCGGCTCGGCACCCGCCGGCGCCCACCGGGTCACCTGCGCACCCTGGTCGTGGATCTCGCCGGTGCACGTGGAGGTGGCGACGACGTGGGGCGGCGGCAGTGCGGCATCCATGGGTGTCAACCTAGTGGCGCGCGGTCACGCTCGACCTCCTCGACGAGGGGCGCGTCCACCGCGAGCCGTGCGTCACGACGGTTGGCCAGGACGCTGGTCGTCGTCGCGAGGGCCAGGATGCCGACGATGACGCCGAGCGAGGCCAGGGTCGGGATCTCGGGGACCCACGCCCACACGCCGTGCGCCCAGTGCAGCACGAGCTTGACGCCGATGAACGCGAGGATCGCGGCGAGACCGTGTCCGAGGTGGCGCAGCGAGCCCAGCGCCCCCTCGACGACGAAGTACAGCGCGCGCAGGCCCAGCAGGGCGAAGGCGTTCGTCGCGAACACGAGGTACGGGTCGCCGGTGATGCCGTAGACGGCCGGCACCGAGTCGATGGCGAAGACGATGTCGGTGGCGAGGATGGCGACGATGACGAGCGCCAGCGGGGTGAGCGCCCGGCGGCCGGCCTGCATGCACCGTGAGGCGGGTCCCGGCATACGTGTCGGTGACCGGCATGAAGCGACGGATGAACCGCACCGAACGCAGCGAGCCGATGTCGATGGCCTTGTCGTCGTGCGACAGGGCGTCGCGCAGCACCTTCACGGCGGTCACGAGGAGCACTGCCCCGAAGAGCAGGAAGGCCCACGAGAAGGTCGAGATGAGCTGGGCGCCGAGCGCGATGAAGATGCCGCGCAGCACCAGGGCCCCGACGATGCCGATGAGCAGCACCCGCTGCTGCAGCTCGCGCGGGACGGCGAAGGCCGTGAGCAGCAGGAGGAAGACGAACAGGTTGTCGACCGACAGCGACTTCTCCACGAGGTAGCCGGTGTAGTACTCCAGGCCGCGGTCGCCGCCGTAGGTCTGCCAGATCCAGACGCCGAAGGCCACCGGGATCGCGATGTAGAAGGCCGACCATCCGAGGGCCTCCTTCATCGAGACCTCGTGCGGCCTGCGCGTGATGAGGAAGTCGACGACGAGCAGCGCGATGACGGCGCCGATCGTCAGGGCCCACAGCGTGGGTGTGCCGATGGAGTCGAGCGCGGGCGCGGGCTCCGCGGCAGCGAGCAGGGACGAGGGCAGGGACGTGAACACGGTTCTCCTCAAGACAGGACTGCGGTCTTGAGGTCTCCTTCACCGCCCGGATGCCGGTCGGCGCCGCACCGGGACCACCTCAGGGTGGACGTACTGACCGGCGCGAGCTTGGGAAGTACTCCCCTCGTGCCGCCAAGCCTAGGAAACGGGAGCAGGCCTCCACAAATCGATGGTGAGGGAAGGGCCGAACGTTCGACACGGCATCCGGCCCGTTCGAGGGCCCGAGGGTTCGCGCCTGAAGGTTCACCTTCGCCCCAGAAAGGATGTGGTGCAAAGGTGAATGTCCTGGCATCGGGCGAGAAAGTTCAGCGGGGTCGGGCGGCCTCAGGGCTTGGTGGCCTGGAGGCGGTCGAGGGCCTCGATGCGCTCGGCCGCGTGGTCGACGATGCGCTGCGGGGTACCCGTGGGCGTACCCGTCCGCGACGTCCCACGGCTCGTGCGCCGCAGCACCGGCCACGTGCGCGAGCTCGGGCACCCACCGCCGCACGTAGTCGCCCTCGGGGTCGAAGCGCAGCCCCTGCGTCACCGGGTTGAACACCCGGAAGTACGGCGATGCGTCGGTGCCGGTGCCGGCCACCCACTGCCACCCGTGGTTGTTCGAGGCGACGTCGCCGTCGATGAGGTGCTCCAGGAAGTGCCGCGCGCCGAGCGGCCACCACACGTGCAGGTCCTTCGTGAGGAAGCTGCCGGTGATCATCCGCACCCGGTTGTGCATCCAGCCCTCCGTGAGCAGCTGGCGCATCCCCGCGTCGACGATCGGGTAGCCGGTGCGCCCCGCCTTCCACGCCTCGATCGCGTCCTCGGGCTCGTCGTAGCGCATCCGCGCCATCTCGGGCCGCAGGTCCTCCCACGCGGTGCGCGGGTGGTGCCACAGCACGTCGGCGTAGAACTCGCGCCAGGCCAGCTCGCTCTCGTAGGTGTGCGCCCCCTTGCCCGACTCCCCCGCGAGGTCGGCGAGCAGCGTGCGCGGGTGCACGACACCGAGTTTCAGGTAGGGCGAGAGCCGGGAGGTGCCGTCGAGGTCGGGGCGGTTGCGGTCGTCGGCGTATGCCGTGAGCGCGCGTCCACGCCACTCCCGCCACCGCGCGAGCGCCGCCTTCTCCCCCGCGGGTGGCAGCTCGGGGAGGTCGGGCGCGGCCAGCGCCGCTGCCACCGCCGCCGAGGCGTCCGGGTCGTCGCCGGCGTGCCGCAGCGGCAGGTCGCGAGGCGTCGGAGCCGGCGCCGGCCACCCGTGCGCCCGCCACGCCTTGGAGAACGGGGTGAAGACCTTGTACGGGTCGCCCGAGCCGCTGACCACGAGGCCCGGCCCCACGGCATACGGGGTGCCGGTCTCGACCCACTCGACCCCGGCCTCACGCAGCCGCCCCGCCACCACCTCGTCGCGGCGGCGCCCGGCGGGCGTCGTCTCGCGCGACACGTGCACCGAGCCGGCACCGACCCGGGCGGCCAGCTCGGGCACGACGCGCCGGGGGTCTCCGTGGAGCAGGGTCAGGGCACCGTCGAACGCCTCGTTCGTCGCCTCCAACGTGGCCGCGAGCCAGGCGCGCCGGGCCGCGCCGCCACCGTCCCACAGGCGCGGGTCGACGACGAAGGCGACGACGAGGTCACCACCACTGGCCGCGGCAGCGTCGCGGGCGGCCAGCAGGGCGGGGTGGTCGCGCCGGCGCAGGTCACGCCGCAGCCACAGGATCGAGGTCATGACGGCCCCTTCACGAGAGCCGGTCGAGCACGGGCGGGAGGAGGAAGAGCATCCCCAGCGACCACGTGAGGTGGGTGACGATGGGCCCGAGGATGCCGCCGGTGACCCGCCGCTGGAACGCGACGACGAGGCCGACGAGTGCCGCCGCGAGGACGAGCAGGGGGATGCCGGCCGCGGCCGTCACGAGCGCGTAGACGACCGTCGTGGCCGCCACCGCGTGCCGCCGCCCCACGGCGGCATAGAGGGCCCCGCGGAAGTAGAGCTCCTCCGCGATGCCGTTGACGACGGTGATGAGGGCGACGAGCGGCAGCGAGCCGACCCGGGCGTGGTCGAGCAGCTCCTGCACCGGCTCGCGCAGCACGGGGATGCGGGCCACGACGACGGCACCGGCCATGAAGAGCAGCAGCAGCATGGCGCCCAGCGCGAGCGACTGCACGACCGCCCGGCTCGACCCCGAGCCACCGCGGGTGTGGGCCCGCCCCAGGTGGAGCGGGCCCGAGAGGAACGCGCCGCCCGCCCAGACCCCGGCGAGGGCGAACGTCGCACCGTAGAACCGCGGGTCGCCGGGCTCGATGCGCAGGGCGATGGCGAGGATGGCTGCTCCGATGACGAGGGTCACGGCAGCAGCGACCCGCCGTCGCCGGAAGGCGGCGTCGGTCTCGGTGTGGTCACGCTCCACGGGCGTGACGAGGGCGGCCCGCAGGAACGCGCGGAACTCGGCGATGACGTTCACGACGATCCGAGTTGGGTGCTCACGTGGCTGCCCGAGCGACTGTCTGAGCACCCAGCGCGGGAGGTGCAGGTGCGCAGGCTCACGATCCACCCCGCCGGCGTCCCCCGGCCCAGTCGGGGTCGGCGGCGGTGATGCGCGCGGGGTCGGCCGTGCCGGGCTCGGGCCGGGGCACGACGGCGTCACCCGCGAGGGCGTCGGCGACGGCCCGGTCGTAGCCGAGGTAGCCCTCGGGAGGAGCACCGACGAGGTCGTCGAGGTCGTGCTCGGAGCAGACCACCTCGTGCAGCAGGCTGCCGACGAGCGGCTTGGCCACGCCCGTGGGGACCGGGGTCACGAGCCCCACCCACTGGCTCGCGAGGTAGGGGGTGAGCACCGGCACCGACACGATGAGACGGGGCCGCAGCCCGGCGATCTTCGCGAAGCGGTTGATCATCTCGCGGTAGGTGAGCACGTCCGGTCCGCCGATGTCGAAGGTGCGGTTGCTGTCGGCGGGCAGGTCGGCGGCGGCGACGAGCAGGTGCAGCACGTCGCGCACGGCGATCGGCTGGATCTGGTTGTCGAGCCACTTGGGCGTGATCATCGCCGGCAGTCGGGTCGTGAGGTGACGCAACATCTCGAACGACGCCGACCCCGAGCCGAGGATGACGGCGGCCTGGAGCACGGCCGTCGGCACCCCGCTGGCCAGCAGGATGTCGCCGACCTCGACGCGCGAGGCGAGGTGGTCGCTCAGCTCACCGTCCTGCGGGTGCAGCCCCGAGAGGTACACGATGCGCCCGACCCCGGCATCCCTCGCGCAGCGCCCGAAGGTCTGCGCGAGTGCCCGGTCGCGCTCGACGAAGTTGCCCTGTCCGTCCATCGAGTGCAGGAAGTAGTAGGCGACGTCGACGTCGGCGAGCGCCTCGGCCAACGTGCTCGCCGAGGTGGCGTCCCCTTCCACGACCTCGACCCGGTCGCGCCAGAGGCGGTCGGCGACCTTGCTCGCGGTGCGGGTCAGCACCCGCACCTGCCACCCCTCGTCGAGCAGGCGGGGCACGAGCCGCGAGCCGATGTAACCGGTGGCGCCCGTGACGAGCGCGCGGCGGGGCTGGTTCGAGGGCTGCGTCACAGGCGGTCCAGCGCACTCTTGAGCTGCTCGGCGGTGCGGTCGCCGAGGCGGTCGAGCAGGGGCTTCATGAGCGGGCCGGCGAGGCGGGCGACGCCGGTGAAGGTGAACTCGGCGCGGTAGTGGACGCGTGGAGCCTCCCGTCCCGTGCGGCGTCACCGTGATGGTGTCGCGGCTGGTCGTCGTGTCGTTGCGCCCGACGATGACGAACGTCGGCAGGTCGACGGTCTCCGTCGTGTACTCCAGCTCGACGGTGTTGCCCGCGAACTCGGAGACGTTGCGGTAGACCGTGCCCGGCCCGCCGTCACCCGAGACGAGCTCGCAGGACTTGGTCCCCGAGTCCCACTGCTCGGCGTTGGTGAAGTCGACGAGGTACGCGAACACCTTCTCCGGGCTCGTCGTCGTCGTCACGGTGCGTTCGATGGTCGTGCTCACTGGGCCGTCCTCCTCGCGAGTCGGATCTGCGCGACGTCCAGGTAGTGCGTCGCGAACCCCGCCTCACAGTAGGCGAGGTAGAACTCCCACATCCGCCGGAAGGTCTCGTCGAAACCCTGGGCGTGGATGGCGGGCCACTCCTGCAGGAAGGTCTGCCGCCAGCGGCGCAGCGTCTCGGCGTAGTCGCCGCCGAAGGCGTGCACCCGCTCGACCCGCAGGTCGGTCGTGTCGCGGGTGACCTCGCGGATCGCCTGGAGGGAGGGGATGAGCCCGCCGGGGAAGATGTACTTCTGGATCCACCCGAAGGAACCCTTGGTCGCGATGAGCCGGTGGTGCTCCATGAGGATCGCCTGGATCGCGACCGCACCGCCGGGCGCGAGGAGCGAGTCGATCTGGCGGAAGTAGGTCTGCCAGTACTCCTCCCCCACGGCCTCGATCATCTCGACGCTCACGACCGCGTCGAACTGGCCGGTCACCTCGCGGTAGTCCTGGAGGCGCACCTCGACGAGGTGGCTGACACCGGCATCCGCGATCCGCTTCAGGGCCAGGTCGCGCTGCTCGGCCGACAACGTCACCGAGGTGACGGTGGCGCCACGCAGCGCGGCTCGGATCGCGAGCTCGCCCCAGCCGGTGCCGATCTCGAGCACCCGGCTGCCGTCGCGCACGCCGGCCGCATCGAGGATGCCGTCGACCTTGCGCAGCTGCGCCTCGTGCAGGTCCTGCTCGGCGAGGGGCCGGCTCGGGTCGAAGAGGGCGGAGCTGTAGGACATCGACGGGTCGAGGAACGCCGCGAAGAGGTCGTTGCTCAGGTCGTAGTGCGCGCTGATGTTGCTGCGCGAGCCCTCGAGCGTGTTGCGCTGGTGTCGCGGGATCGCCCGGTCGACCACGCCGCGCATCGACAGCAGCGGCTTGGGGACGAGCCGCCCCATCCGCGCCGCGAACGGCATGAGCGCCACCGCGAGGTCGGTGCCGGGCGCGACGCGCCAGTCACCGGCCATGTACGCCTCGCCGAGGCCGATCTTCGGGTGCGCCTCGAGCCGGCGGTAGAGCGCGCCCGGCCGCACGACCTCGAGCACCGGGGAGTCGGCGTCCCCGCCCCCCACCTCGGTGCCGTCGGGGTAGCGCAGGCGCACCGGCATCCCCGCGACGGTGGCGTGCACCACGCGCTTGGCGATCGCGCCGCGGGTCAGCACCCGGGAGACGTTGAGACCGGTGGGCAATGTCGGTGTCGCAGAACTGAACTGCAGGTAGGGGGCCTCGGTGGTCATCTCACACTCTCCAGGGACGGAACAGGTCGGGGGCGGACGGGCAGGCGGCGCAGCCAGAGCCAGATGCCGTGCACCCGGATCAGGCCGCTCACGCGCTGGGTCATGAGGGGGTGGCGAGCCACGGTGCGCACCACGACAGGGGCGGATGCCGGTCGCGGCGCTCCGCGGAGCGTCGCGGTCACGAGGGGCTCACCCTCGACGAGCAGGCGGATCGAGACCGCGACCCGGCGGGGCGAGAGGTGGAACCGGATGGCGTAGTCACCCTCGACGTCGTTGAACGGCGAGACGTGGAAGTCCTTCTCGGTGGTCGCCCGGCCCGTCTCGTCGGGGCGCAGCACGTAGGCGTGCCGGCCGCCGTAGGTGTTGTGGACCTCGACGAGCACGGCAGCCAGCGAGCCGTCGGCGGCGAAGCACCAGAAGGCGGTCATCGGGTCGAAGGCGTGGCCGAGGACCCGGGCGTGCGCGAGCATGACGACCCGCGTGACGTCGGAGGTCTCGATGCCGTCGCGCTCGAGCACCCGCAGGACGTTGGCCTTCAGGGCGCCGATCCCGGGGTTGCCCGCGAGGTGGTCCTCGCCGCGGAACTGCGCGAACGGGCGCAGCCAGCGCGGCAGCCGCGGCATGGCGTCGAGGTCGACGAGCCACTGGTAGTGCCGGTGCGTGAAGGAGTGGTCGACGGGGCGGTGCCGCGTGTGGTGGACCGACCCCACGACCAGCGCCGGCAGGGTCGGCAGGTCGGCGACGGTGCTCACCAGTGCACCCCGAAGGCAGCAGCGGCCTCGACGCCGGAGCGGCAGCCGTCCTCGTGGAAACCCCAGCCGTGGTAGGCCCCGGCGAAGGCGGTGCGCTCGGTCGCGAGGGTGGGCAGGCGGCGCTGCGCGCGCACGGCATCCAGGTCGTAGAGGGGGTGCCGGTAGCTCATCGTCGCGACGACCTTGGCCGGGTCGATGCGGTCGGTGGCGTTGAGCGTGACGTAGAACGGCTCGTCGCGCGGCAGGCCCTGGAGGCGGTTCATCCAGTAGGTGACGACCGCACCCTGGGTCGGGTCGGTGCCGACGAGGTAGTTCCACGAGGAGCGGGCGAGGCGGGCGCGCGGCATCAGCGACCCGTCGCGGTGCAGGACGGTCTCGTTCTGGGAGTACCGGAAGGCACCGAGCACCTCCTTCTCGGTGGGGGTGGCATCGGTGAGGATGCCGAGCGCGTCGTCGGCGTGCAGGGCGAGCACGACCCGGTCGGCCTGCTCGAGGCGCCCGGACGCCGTGCGAAGCTCGACCCCGTCGGGAGTGCGGGAGACCGCGGTGACGGGGTCGCCGGACCGCACGGCGGGCAGCCGGGCCGCGAGGGCGTCGACGTAGGTGCGAGAGCCGCCGACGACGGTCATCCACTGGGGTGAGTCGCCGACGGAGAGCATCCCGTGGTGCTCGAGGAAGCGGAAGAGGTAGCGCGCGGGGTAGCCCATCGCCTCCTCGCTGCCGCTGGACCAGACGCAGGCGACCAGGGGAACGGCGTACAGGCGCGTGAACATCTCGCTGAAGCCGGCGTCGCGGATGAACTCGCCGTAGGTCGTCGTGTCCTCGTCGTCGGTCTGCTCGAGGAAGGTGTGCGCGAGCGTGTGGAAGCGCGTGACCGAACGCAGCATGGCGACGAACTCGCGGTCGAGCAGCTGGCGGGGACGGGCGACGAAGCCCTTGACGCCCTCGGCCGCCGGCGTACTCGGTGCCACTCGCCTCGTCCCGGATGCTCATCGACATCTCGGTGTCGCGCGCCTCGACGCCCAGCTCGGCGAACAGCCGCCGCAGCAGGGGGTAGGTGCGGTCGTTGTGGACGATGAACCCGCTGTCGACCCGCAGGTCGCCGGATGCCGTCTCGACCGTGTGCGTGTGCGCGTGGCCCCCCAGCCGGGGCTCGGACTCGAACAGGGTCACGTCGTGCTCGCGCGAGAGCAGGTAGGCCGCGGTCAGACCGGAGACTCCCGCCCCCACGACGGCAATCCGATCAGTGGTCATGTCCATGACGTTAGGTCGCTCCGAACTGGGTTGTCAAATGTTTGACTAATGTTGTGTCGAGTGTTTGTCAAAAGTGCGGGACAGGTCTACGGTGGCGCTCGTGAGGAGTTCGGTGCCGCCAACGATGCGGATTGGAGAGCTTGCCGCCAAGGTGGGCGTCAGCACCCATGTCCTGAGGGCGTGGGAGAGCCGCTACGGGCTGCTGCGGCCCCAGCGATCGGCCGGCGGCTACCGCCTGTACGGCCATGAGGACGAGCGCCGGGTGCGCGAGGTCATCGCCCTGCGCAGCCAGGGTGTCAGCGCCGTCGAGGCGTCCCGCCGGGTGCTCGAGTCGGATCGGGCCGGGCTCGACGGGTCGGAGGACGGCCCGCGCGGTGCTGCGGGCGACGGCTCCGGAACCGCCGTGGGATCGTCCGCCTTCGGCGGAGCCGCGGGCCGCGCGGGGGCGAGGAGCACGGCATCCGATGACGGGCTCGGGCACCACGGCTCACCGGCTCTGCGCGCCGACCCCCCGTCCTTGGTGTCCCAGCTGCTCGACGCCGTCACCGCCCTCGACGAGGACCGCGCCCACGCGGTACTCGACGTCGCCTTCGGCGAGCGCGCGGTCGAGAGCGCCATCATCGACGTGTTGCTGCCGCTCTTCGTGCGGGTCGGCGAGCTGTGGGAGCTCGGGCGCATCGGCATCGCCCAGGAGCACTTCGCGAGCAGCCTGGTGCGACGTCGCCTCGGCGCGATGTCCCTGACCTGGGGCGTCGGTAGCGGGCCGGTCGCCGTGCTCGCGTGCCCTCCGGGCGAGTTCCACGACATCGTGCTGCTCAGCTTCGGCGTGCTGCTCGGGCGCGCCGGGTGGCGGATCCGCTACCTGGGCCCGGACACCCCGGTGCACTCGCTCGCCGCCGCCGCCCGCCTCACCCAGGCGGATGCCGTGGTGCTCGCGTGCCGTCGCCCGTCCGGGTTCCGGGCCCACTCCACCGCGCTGCGCCGGCTCGGCCAGGACCACCCCGTGTGGCTCGCCGGTCGCGGTGCGACGCCGCGGGTCCTCGAGGAGGTCGGCGTGCACCACCTCGGGGCCGACCTCATCGGAGCGGTCGCCGAGCTGACGTCGACGGCCCGTGACCGGCGCAACCTGCGCGAGGGCGCCAGCCCGGCTGCCAGCGCCACCGCCTGACCCGCCTGTCCCCGGAGTGACCTTTGGGCCGGTTCAGGGACGCTCAGCCGAGGGTCTGGGCGATGCCGTGGATCGCCAGCCCCGCGAGCGCCCCGACGATCGTGCCGTTGATCCGGATGAACTGCAGGTCGCGACCGACGTGCAGCTCGATCCGCTCGGCCGCCTCCTTGCCGTCCCAGCGGTCGACCGTCACGGAGATGACCTCGGCGAGCTCGCTGCCGTACGTGTTGACGAAGAACGACACGACCTCGCCGAGGCGCGCCTCGAGCCGGCCGCGCCACACCTCGTCCTCGACGAGGTGGGTGCCGAGGTGCTCGAGCAGCTCGTCGCCGCGCGTGTGGAAGTAGGAGGTCTCGTCGTCCATCGCCGTCGTCAGCGCGGCACGGAACGACTGCCACAGCCCCAGGGCCGTCTCGGGCACCTGCGGGTGCGTCAGCAGCAGCACCTTGAGCTCTTCGGCCCGGGCCATCACCTCGGGGTCGGTCTGGAGGTCGGCGGCCAGCCGCTTCAGCAGGTCGTCGAACGCCTGACGAGCGGGGTGGCGGGGGTCGTTCTGGATGTCCTTCAGCCACGCGATCATCTGCTGGTAGGTCCACCCGATGACCTTGTCGTCGACCCACGGCGGCGACCACCACGGGGCCCGCTCACCGAGCACGGCGGCATACGTCCCGGGGTTGTCGGCCAGCCACTCCCGCAGGTGCTCCAGGGCGAGGTCGACCAGACCGTGGTGCGTCTCCTGCTCGACGACCCCCTCGAGCAGGGCACCGGCGATCGGCGCGACCGGCTCCTGGACGAGCCGCGGCACGAGGAAGTCCTGGACGAGGGCCCGCACCTCGTCGTCGGAGAGCCGCCCGAGCCCCGCCCGCCCGACGCGCACGGCCTCGGCCATCACGCGGCGGCGGTGGACCGGCATCCGGAGCCATTCGCCGACGCGCTCGCCCACGCGGGCGGTCGCGAGGCGCTCGCGAGCGATCTCCTCGGTGAGGAAGTTCTCGGTGACGAACTCCTGGAGGTTGCGGCCGATCTCGTTCTTGCGCTTGGGGATGATCGCCGTGTGCGGGATCGGCAGGCCGAGCGGGTGCCGGAACAGCGCGGTCACGGCGAACCAGTCGGCGAGCGCACCGACCATGGCGGCCTCGGCAGCGGTGTTGACGTAGCCCCAGACGCCGTCGTGGTCCAGGCGCAGGGTCGCGAGGAAGACCACCGCCGCGAAGGCGAGCAGGCCCAGTGCGACGAGCCGCATCCGCCGCAGCCCGGTGCGGCGGGCGGCGTCGGCGGGCGAAGCGACCATGAGACTCACGCGCCGATCCTGCCTCATCGAGCCCGGATGCCGGTCGGAAGCGACGCGAGCGTCAGCTACCGCCTGGTAAGTGCTGCCCCAGCAGCACTTACCAGGCGGTACCTCCCGCCCTAACCCCGCGGGAGGCCCTCTCGGATGCCGGTCACGCACCTACGCTGGGCAGGGTGCGGTTCCTCAACGATCTCCAGCCCCAGCACGACCTCACCTACGACGACGTCTTCATGGTGCCGAACCGGTCGTCGGTGACCAGTCGGCTCGACGTCGACCTGGCCTCGGTCGACGGCACCGGCACGACGATCCCCCTCGTCGTGGCCAACATGACGGCCATCGCCGGGCGTCGCATGGCCGAGACCACGGCCCGCCGCGGGGCCCTGACCGTCATCCCCCAGGACATCCCCGCCGAGATCGTGCGCGAGGTCATCTCCTGGCAGAAGTCGCGCCACCTCGTCTACGACACCCCGATCACCCTCGACCCGACGACCACCGTGGGCGAGGCGCTCGTCCTGCTGCACAAGCGCGCCCACGGGGCAGCGCTCGTCACCGTCGGTGACCGCCCGGTCGGCATCGTCACCGAGACCGACCTCACCGGCGTCGACCGGTTCACCCAGCTCGATGACGTCATGGTGCGCGACATGGTCTCGCTCGAGGACGGGGTCGACGTCGAGTCGGCGTTCGACACCCTCTCGCACGCCCGTCGACGGCTGGCCCCCGTCGTGGCGCCCGACGGCCGCCTCGTCGGCATCCTCACCCGGTCCGGGGCGCTGCGCGCCAACCTGTACTCCCCCGCCATCGACGACGACGGTCGGCTGCGGATCGCGGCGGCGGTCGGCATCAACGGTGACGTCGCCGCCAAGGCGGCCGACCTGCTGGATGCCGGGGCCGACACCCTCGTCATCGACACCGCCCACGGCCACCAGGAGAAGATGCTCGAGGCGCTGCGGGCCGTGCGGGCCCTCGACCCCGGCGTGCCCGTCGTCGCCGGGAACGTCGTCTCCGCGCAGGGCACCCGCGACCTCATCGAGGCCGGGGCAGACATCGTCAAGGTCGGGGTCGGGCCGGGCGCCATGTGCACCACCCGCATGATGACCGCCGTCGGGCGGCCGCAGTTCTCCGCGGTGCTCGAGTGCGCGGCCGCCGCGCGCGAGCTGGGAGGCCACGTGTGGGCGGACGGGGGCGTCCGGCATCCGCGCGACGTGGCGCTCGCCCTGGCCGCCGGAGCGTCGAACGTCATGATCGGCTCGTGGTTCGCGGGCACGCTCGAGTCGCCCGGGGACCTGTACACCGACGAGGCGGGGCGCCAGTACAAGGAGTCGTTCGGCATGGCGAGCTCGCGGGCGGTGCGAAACCGCACGGCGAGCGACAGTGCCTACGACCGGGCGCGCAAGGCGATGTTCGAGGAGGGCATCAGCTCGGCCCGCATGTACGTCGACCCCGCCCGCCCCAGCGTCGAGGACGTCATCGACGAGATCGTCGCCGGGCTGCGCAGCAGCTGCACGTACGCCGGGGCACGGACCCTGGAGGAGTTCCACGGCCGCGCCACCGTCGGCATCCAGAGCACGGCCGGCTTCGCCGAGGGACGACCGCTGCACACCTCCTGGTGACCGCGGCCGGGAGATCGGGGAGGATGCCGGGTATGCCGTTCGACGTCGCCTCCGTGCGTGCCCACTTCCCCTCGCTCGCCGAGGGCGCCGCCCACTTCGACGGGCCCGGGTGGGAGCCAGGTGCCCGACGTCGTCGGTCGGGCGATGGCGGACACCCTGACGGCCGCCGTCTCCAACCGGGGCACCTTCACCCCCTCGGAGCGACGAGCGGATGCCGTGGTCGCCGACTTCCGCTCGGCCTTCGCCGACTTCCTCGGCGCCGACCCGCGCGGAATCGTCCACGGCCGCAGCGCAACTGCGCTCACGTACGACCTCTCGCGCGCCCTCGCCAAGGGGTGGGGCCCGGGGGACGAGGTCGTCGTCACCCGCTTGGACCACGACTCCAACGTCCGCCCGTGGGTGCAGGCGGCGCAGGCCGTCGGGGCCACGGTCCGCTGGGTCGACTTCGACCCGGGCACCGGCACCCTGAGCTCGGATGCCGTGGCCGCCGTGCTCTCATCGCGCACCGTCCTCGTCGCCACCACCGCGGCCTCCAACCTCATCGGCACCAAGCCGCCGGTCTGCCGCATCAGCCGGCTCGTGCACGAGGTCGGTGCCCTGCACTGGGTCGACGGGGTGCACGCCACCGCCCACGCCTCGGTCGACCTCGCCGGGCTCGGTGCCGACTTCTGGACCTGCTCGCCCTACAAGTTCATGGGCCCGCACTGCGGCGTGCTCGCGGCCTCGCCCGAGCTGCTCGAGACCCTGCACCCCGACAAGCTGCTGCCCTCGACCGACGACGTGCCCGAGCGCTTCGAGTTCGGCACGCTGCCCTACGAGGTCCTCGCCGGTGCCACGGCGGCGGTCGACTTCATCGCGGGCCTGGCCGACGCGGCATCCGACGCGGGCGAGGCACCGGCAGCGGGCACCCGGCGTGAGCGCATCGAGCTCGCGATGAAGGCCGTCCACGCCCACGAGCGCACCCTGCTCGACGTCCTCGAGCCGGCGCTGCGCGAACTGCCCGGCGTCACGGTGCACAGCAATGCGGAGAAGCGCACGCCGACGCTGCTGTTCACCGTCGAGGGCCGCGACCCGCAGGAGATCCGCCAGCTGCTCGCCGAGCGCGGCGTCAACGCCCCCGCAGGGCACTTCTATGCCATCGAGTGCTCGCGCCACCTCGGCCTCGGTGAGGTCGGCGGGGTGCGGGTGGGGCTCGCGCCCTACACGTCGGAAGACGACGTCGACCGGCTCGTCACCGGCCTGCACGAGATCCTCTGAGCCCGAGGGAGATTCGCCATGGTCGCCCTGCTCGAGCCGCTCGAGGCCCCGGTCCACCCGATCGAGGCGCTGCGCCGTGTCGCGTTCCTCCTCGAGCGCACCCGCGCCGGCACCTACCGGGTCGAGGCCTTCCGCAACGCGGTCAAGACGCTGAAGACGGTGGATGCCGCCGAGCTGAGCGAGCGGGCCGAGGCAGGCACCCTCCAGGAGATCCCCGGCATCGGGAAGTCGACGAGCGGGGTCATCGCCGAGGCGTTCGCCGGCGAGCTGCCCGCCTACCTCGACTCGCTGCAGGCCAAGGCCGGCGGGCCCCTGGTCGACGGCGGCGAGGACCTCTACGCCGCGCTGCGCGGCGACTGCCACCTGCACTCCGACTGGAGCGACGGTGGCTCCCCCATCGACGAGATGGTGCTGACCGGCATCGAGCTCGGCCACGAGTGGCTCGTGCTCACCGACCACAGCCCGCAGCTGCGGGTCGCGAACGGCCTCACGGTCGAGCGGCTCACGCAGCAGATCGGCATCGTCGAGGCCATCGACCGCTCGCTCGGGGGTGCGTTCCGGCTGCTCAAGGGCATCGAGGTCGACATCCTCGACGACGGGGGCCTGGACCAGACGCCGGCGATGCTCGCGCGACTCGACCTCGTCACGGCATCCGTTCACAGCAAGCTGCGGATGAACGGCGGGCCGATGACGGCGCGGATGGTCACCGCGGTGTCCAACCCTCGCGTCAACGTGCTCGGCCACTGCACGGGGCGCCTCGTCGAGGGGTCGCGCGGCACCCGGCCGCAGTCGGACTTCGACGCCCGCGCCGTCTTCGAGGCCTGCGCCGAGCACGGCACCGCGGTCGAGATCAACAGCCGACCCGAGCGGTGCGACCCACCCGACGACCTCGTGCTGCTCGCGCTCGAGATCGGCTGCCTGTTCTCGATCGACTCCGACGCCCACGCGCCGGGCCAGCTCGACATGAAGGCCTACGGCTGCGAGCGCGCCGAGCGGCTCGGTGTGCCGTGGGACCGCATCGTCACGACGTGGGATGCCGACCGCCTCCTCGAGTGGGCGAACCCGTGACCGAACCCGTGAAGGTGGCGCTGGGCGGGTTGGTCCGGGTCGACCCGGCATCCAGCGAGGACAGGTTCTGGCAGGTGCGTCGCCAGCTGTCCGAGGCGATCACGGACGGGCGCCTGCCCGTGGGGACGAAGCTGCCGCCGATCCGTGCGCTCGCCGAGCAGCTCGGCCTCGCGACCAACACGGTCGCCCGGGCCTACCGCGAGCTCGAGGTCGCCGGTCTCGTGCTCACCCGCGGCCGCCTCGGCACGGTGGTGTCCTCGGATGCCGTGTCCTCGGACGGCGTGTCCACGGACGCCGCTTCGGGGGATGCTGTGCCGGGTGCCAGCATCGACGCCGCGGTGCGCCTCGCGGCGGGCGACTACGCGCGCGCGGCTCGTGCGGCCGGCATCCCGGATGGCGATGCCGTGGCCCTCGTGAGTGAGGCTTTCCGGCGCCTGCCCGGCCCCCGCTGACGCGGATCGGACTCGTTTTGGTTTCGGCCCGATGTGTCCCCTATGCTTTCGGAGTCCTCGACGGATCCGAGCGCTGCGCGCTGCGCGACGTTGTGGCCCGATCGTGGTCGGGTCCCCATCGTCTAGCGGCCCAGGACCCCGCCCTTTCACGGCGGTAGCACGGGTTCGAATCCCGTTGGGGATACGTAGCAAAGGCCTTAACACAAGGCCCCGTAGCGCAGTTGGTTAGCGCGCCGCCCTGTCACGGCGGAGGTCGCGGGTTCGAGTCCCGTCGGGGTCGCTCCGAGAAGGAGTGGTCGGAGAGATCCGACCGCTTCCTCTCGCGGCCAGGTAGCTCAGTTGGTACGAGCGTCCGACTGAAAATCGGAAGGTCGGCGGTTCGACCCCGCCCCTGGCCACACAAAACCGCAGGTCACAGGCCTGCAATGGCCTCGTCAGACTCGCCGCTTGCTAACGCCTGGCTAACACGAGGCTCGATCGTCACGAAATTCGACGCCCACGGACAGGGCTGTCAGCTGCGCGAGCACGGTCACGAGGCGATGGTGCTCGCACCGGGCGACCCGCCACCGACCTGCGAGGGTGCCCCTGTCGTGGCACTGCCCTCGCTGCCGCTGCCCGGCTACCCCCAGGTGCGGCTGCCCGTGGCCACCGCCGGCGCCATCGCCGTCCCAGCCGAGGCTCCCTCGTCGGTGGCATTGCGCCCCTCGACTGTGTCCTGGTCCGGGGCTCCAGGCGCCATTACGGCTCACCGACCGGAATCACGCCGCCAACCCGAAGGCTCCGGCGAAGCGGGTCGACCGTGCCAGCCACCGGAGTCTCAATGGTGGAGGCGAGGGCCTCCAGCTCACGCACGAAGCGCGCAAGCTCGGCCGATGAGTGATCTCGGAAAATGGCCGTGGCGGCCGGGTGCATCGCCTGCTCAGCCTGCCCGAGCAACTCGCGCCCGCGTGGCGTCATACGTACGTGGAGCCGCCGGGCGTCGTCGGCATCGCGCTCGCTCGCCACAGCACCCATCTCGTCGAGGGCCTTGAGCGTCTTCGACACCGCCGGCTGGTTGACCTCGAGGGCGTTGGCGATCTGGCTCACGCTCGCCCCGTCGGGCAATCGGCGCAGATGGCTCAGCACGCTGACGTAGGTGAGCGTCAGCGGGGTCGGTTGCAGCGCTCGAGACAGCCGTGTCACCACGAGCTGGTTGACGATGAGCAGGCCGCGCAGCGCTTGGCCCTGGAGTTCGGCGCGGGCTGGCTCGGCGGGTCGCATGAGGGCATCCTATTCCAGGGAATGGAGCTTGACGTCGCGGCCGCCGTATGGGTTAATCCATTCCATGGAATCTATCAACCGCCTCGCTGACCGCGCGCTCTCACTTCGCGTCGCCGTCCTCGTCGTTGCCACCATCGCCAGCGCTGTGCTGCAGTCCATCGTGCAGCAAGGACCGCTCAACGGCTTCTACGCCGCGTCCGGCTACCCCGTCCCGTACTACGTCGGCCAAACGTCGTTCAGTGCAGACAAGCTCGAGGGTTGGTATCGGACCATGGATGCCGCCGGAACCCTGGGCGTCTACTGGCAGACCCAGTTCGTCGACTTCACCTTCATCATCGCGACGGCCTTGCTGCACTTCTGGCTGCTCGTCCTCGTTGCGCGGATGCTCCCAGCCGGCACTTGGAGGCGCGTGGCCATCGCGTTCGTCACCGTCGGTCTCGCAGCCCCGGCCTTCGACGCGCTCGAGAACCTCGTCTCGTTCGTCGCCCTCGCCAACCCGGCGGAGATCAACCCCGTCGTGGCCATCGTGTACTCCTCGATCGCCGTGCTCAAGTTCGCAGGCTTCTTCGCCGTGTACCTCTGGGTAGCGGTGGGCGTCGTGACAGCGGTGATCCTTCGTGTGCGGGCGCACTCCAACCCCGCTGTTCTGATCCGGGCTACCCGATGACCACCGGGGGCGACGATCGGTCGGCCTGGTCTCCGGAGCCACTGGGATCGTCGGGAGCCGGCTGGTCAAGCAGCTGCTGTGCCAAGGGGTGAAGACAACGGCGGCCGTCCGATCGCCTGAACCGCCGCGGCATAGTGAAGACGTTGAGCGTCTTCCTATGCCGCGGACAGTGCGTCTGGCGAAGCCGGCGCGCGTCACCCTGAAGTGACTGACGTCGATCATGGTCGGATGCCAGCCCTAGTCCGTGGACCGGCACGTTCAGCGCGGCGAGTGAGTACCGGCGGGACCGGCCTTCTGACCATAGTCACCTGCCCTTCCGTTCTGAAACCTCCGCCTCTGGCGTCGTCGAGACCGCGAAACGGTACGCCGTTGACGGGCTGGCGTCGGGACTGAGGCGTGGTCAACCGGGGTGTCCAAACCCGCCCGCGTCTGAAAACCTATGAGCGAAGCCGGAGCCCGCGCGTCGCCTAGTCCGGGCCGCCTCCGGCTCGCATCCCCAGGAGGGCACCCATGAGCACGTACAAGGTCGGGTACTTCGTCGGCAGCCTGTCATCCACGTCGATCAACCGGGTCCTCAGCCGGGCGCTGATCCGGCTCGCGCCAGATGACCTGGACTTCACCGAGCTTCCGATCGGCAACCTGCCGCTGTACAGCCCGGACTTCGACAGCGACTTCCCCGCGCGGCCAAGGGCCCTCAAGGACGCGATCGCCGCCTCGGACGCGGTGCTGTTCGTCACCCCCGAGTACAACCGCTCAATCCCTGGCGCGTTGAAGAACGCCATCGACTGGGCGTCCCGTCCGTGGGGGCAGAACTCCTTCGACCACATGCCGGCGGCCGTCATCGGCGCCTCGCCGGGACAGATCGGAACCGCCGTCGGCGCAGCAGAGCCTGCGGGCGGTGCTGAGCTTCTGCAACGCCCGCCAGATGACCGCCCCCGAGGCCTACATCACCCTCACTCCCGGCCTTATCACCGACGACGGCGAGGTCACCAACGAGTCGACCGCGGCGTTCCTGGCCGACTTCATGAAGGAGTACCACGTCCACATCCAGCGTGTCCTCACCGTCCTCCCCCGGTCCTGAACCGGCCAGGGAGCCAAAGCGCCCCTGGTGAGGGGATGGAGTAGGCAGCACGCCGCCACCGAGGACTTCGGGACCGCGAACGGGCCGCCGGGCAGTTCTCCGCGCTGCTCGGTGCGCGCACCTTCGCGATCTCGCCCCAATCAGCCCGCCGCACGGTCAGGGACGAGTTCGCCGACCCTGTCCCCTTCGAACTGCTGAGACAGCACGTGGATGCGGCTACCCGAAGTATGCGGATGCTCGTCGACCGCCGGCAAGCCCTCATCGGACGCCGGGTCCAAACCGTCAACCGGCTCCACACCCGGCTGGCCGAGCTGGTCACCGACGCGACGATCCCAACTCCGCCCTGAACAGCGAGGGCGGGCGTACCACCGGAATAGTTGAAGCAGCAAGTATGTTGGACAAGTCGTGACACACCGGTTGGCGGTGTGTCCAAGCCGTTCACGTTTGCGAGGTCGTCATGCAGATCGGAATCTTCACTGTCGGTGACGTCACCACCGACCCCACCACGGGCCGGACCCCGACCGAGAACGAGCGCATCAAGGCCACCGTGACCATCGCGAAGAAGGCCGAGGAGGTCGGGCTCGACGTCTTCGCCACTGGGGAGCACCACAACCCGCCGTTCGTCGCCTCCAACCCGACGGCCACGCTGGCCTACATCGGCGCGCAGACCGAGCGGATCATCCTGTCGACCGCGACGACACTGATCACCACCACCGACCCGGTGCTCATCGCCGAGGACTACGCCAAGGTCCAGCACCTCCTCGACGGCCGCGTGGACTTGATGATGGGCCGCGGCAACACCGGCCCCGTCTACCCGTGGTTCGGCAAGGACATCCGCGACGGCATCCCGCTTGCGATCGAGAACTACGCGTTACTGCGGCGGCTGTGGCGCGAGGACGTCGTGAGCTGGAAAGGCACGTACCGCACCCCGTTGCAGGGGTACACGTCCACGCCGCGCCCGCTGGACGGCATCGCGCCGTTCGTGTGGCACGGCTCCATCCGTTCCCCGGAGATCGCCGAGCAGGCCGCCTACTACGGTGACGGGTTCTTCCACAACCACATCTTCTGGCCGATCTCCCACACCCGCCAGATGGTCGACCAGTACCGCCGCCGCTTCGAGCACTACGGGCACGGCCCAGCCGACACCGCGATCGTTGGTCTTGGCGGACAGTTCTTCATGCGAAAGAACAGCCAGGCCGCGGTGAAGGAGTTCCGCCCCTACTTCGACAACGCCCCCGTCTACGGGCACGGCCCATCGCTGGAGGACTTCATGCAGCAGACTCCGCTGACCGTCGGCTCACCGCAGCAGGTGCTCGAGCGCACCCTGGGCTTTCGCGACCACGCGGGCCACTACCAGCGCCAGCTCTTCCTGCTCGACCACGCCGGCCTGCCGCTGAAAACCGTGCTGGAGCAGCTCGACCTGCTCGGCGAGATCCTTCCCGAGATGCGTAAGGGGTTTGCGCAGGGCCGGCCGCCGCACATCCCCGACGCGCCCACCCACGCCACCTTGGTCGCCGCCGCCGGCGGCGGCAAGGACGCCACGGTGTACGTCGCAGCCGACGACGTGACCGGCCACCGCGCCGAGGAGCAGCTTGGGCAGGTGCAGGCATGACCGCGATCGTCGTGGTCTCCGCCGGCCTGGGTGTGCCGTCCTCGACCCGGCTGCTCGCCGATCGCCTCGCGGCCACCACCGCCGAGACGATCGTTGACGTCGACGTGGTCAACGTCGAGCTGCGCGACGTCGCCCACGAGCTGACCGACCACCTGCTGACCGGCTTCCCCAGCCCCACGCTCGCCGTCGCCCTCGACGCCGTCCGCCGGGCGGACGGCCTCATCGTGGTCACCCCGGTGTTCTCGGCGTCGTACTCGGGACTGTTCAAGACCTTCTTCGACGTCCTCGAGGCGGGCACCCTTGACGGCACACCGGTGCTCGTGGCCGCCACAGGGGGAACGGCCCGACACTCGTTGGTGCTCGAGCACGCACTTCGCCCACTGTTCAGCTACCTGCACGCGGTGGTCGTGCCCACCGGTGTCTTCGCCGCCACCGAGGACTTCGGCACCACCGGACTTGACGCCCGCATCGCACGGGCAGTCGGCGAGCTCGCCGCACTGCTGGGAACGAGCGTCTCAGCGGCGGTCGGGCATCCTGGACGGCGCACCGTGCACGACGAGTTCGCTGCCCCGACTCCGTTCGAGCTGCTGCTGCAGCAAGTTGGCGCGACCTGACCAGGAAGCGACACGATCATGTCTCACGCGTCCCAAGGGGCTTGCCCAACGTCTCCGCGCGTTCTGCGGCGAAGAGGGTTGAGCCCGAGCCGCTCGGCCAGGTACTTGGTGACGAGTTGGCCGCGCACACTGTTTCCGGCGGCGTCCAAGGGCGGAGGGTAGGTTGCCACACGTGCCAGGTCATGGTCGGCATCGTCACCGGGCCCGCCGCTGCCCAGTGAGCAACGTCGACCTTCGTCTGCATACTGGTCGTGCGGTCGCTCGTCACGGAGGGATCTGCGTGGAGTATGAGAACCGCGCATGGGACCTCCACCGCGAGCGGAGGCCACGGCCAGGATCATCGCGTCGTTCCCGCAGGGACGCAACCCAGCGAGTGTGAGGACATGGAAGCCATGGTGGAACAACGCAACATAGTTGTGGACTGGAAGCGGTTGTGGGCCGGTGGCCTGGCCACCGCAGGGGTGGCGGCACTCATCGCGTGGCTGGGCACTCTTCTCTGTCGCGCACTGCTGGACATCGACGTCGCCGATTCGGCGGCCGCGCTCGACGTGACCGACACCTTCGTGGGGAACTACGCCCTGACAGCGGCTCTCTTTGCGCTGGTCGCGACCGCGCTGGCTCACGTTCTGTCGCTGACCACTCCCACACCACGCGCGTTCTTCTCGTGGATCGTGGGCCTGCTGACAGCCGCAGCGGTCGTCCTGCCGTTCACGCGTGGGAATGACCTCGCGATCCAGGTGTCCGCGGCCGTCATCAACCTGCTCATCGGGGCAGCCATCGGATCGCTGCTCTCCACCGTCCTCTCGCGCACGGTCTTCGACCGCGAGCGCTCCTGGCAGGGGTGAGCCAAGCCGCAGCTCGGGGACTTGCGGGTGCCCCGCCCTCGCGTGGGGTCAGGCGCTGAGAGCGCGACGCTGGTGGTAGGCGCGCAGGTTCTCCATGAGGATGCCGCGGATCTCCTCGGCCTCCGGGCCCTCCTGCGCGTCGACGCTCGCGAGGAGGTCGTCGATCTCGGAGGGGGTGCGGTAGTGCGCCAGGTCGGCGCGCAGGGCGTTGTGGGCGGCGCGGGCCTCGCGGCGCTCACGAAGCTCGTCCTTGACGGTGGTCCACAGGGTTGAGGTGTTCATGTCCCAAGTCTGGGGCGGTAAATCCCATGCGTCTAATGAAATCAGCACATACTACTCATGCGGAATCGCCATAATATCGAGCGGGTCGCACTGTCGACTCACGGTCCGATCAGTCCTCCTGGAACACCTGCCACCTCAACTCCTCGCGCTCGCGACAGGCCTGGGCAATGCGCGCGAGCTGCTCCGGGGAGGCCGGTAGGTCGTAGACCTCGCTCACGAAGCGAGGGATGTCCGGGCGGTAGTCGTGCCCCGACGCCTGGTAGGTGCCGGCCACCTGAGCGTTCTTGACGTCGACGAGGGTCTGGAAGAACGTCGTGACCGGCCGCCAGCGCAGATGCTGCGGGATGCCGCGAGGGCTGGCGCCGTCGATGTGCTCGACCACGGGCCGCCGGGGTCCGAGCCAGGCGGGAGCGGTCGTCAGCAGGTCGGGGCCGAACCTGGTCACGCCGTCGTTGTCGTGGCTGAGCATGACGTATGGCGGCATCCTTCCCCGCTCGGTACGGATGTCGAGCAGCTGGTCGATGTCGTTGACCACGGCGACACTGCCCTTGTCGACGTCGAGGCGGTCCGGGCCGGTGACCTCGTGCATCCACTCACTGCCGTAGGGAGTGCCGAGCCACAGGGCATGGTCGATGCCGAGGGCCCGGAGGCCCAGGGTTCCCCGGTGCAGGAAGACGTCCTGGCTGGTGTGCGCACCGAGGCTCTCACCGAACAGGACCACCCGCGGGCGGCGTCCTTCCATGAGCCGGAGCCGCTCGAGGATGCGCAGCCACAGCAGCGAGTTCTGCTCGCGGGCCTGCCCCACCCTCCCCAGCGAGAGCGGCGAGGGGCGCCGGGCGTACTGCATCGTCACCGAGGCGATGTCGCCCCTCGAGAGGTACTGCGCCGCCGCCAGGGCGACGTAGTTGACATAGCCGAACCCGGTCGGCGACACGAGCATGAGCACCGACCGGTCGAAGGCGCCGGTTCTCTCCATCTCGGCCAGGGCGAGGTCGACCCGTTCGCGGACCGTCGGCGCGCTGTCGAGACCGACGTAGACCTGCACCGGGGCGGCGAGGGCCGGTTCGCCCGTGACGGTCTCGATGGACAGGTCTGGCAGTCCCGCCGGGCGGTCAGGCACCGGGGTGGGGCGAACGTGGGTGAGCATGTGCCGGCGGCCCTCCCTCCCCAGCGTGGCCCATGGCACGAGGCTGCCCGACCCGCCGCTGAGGGTCGGGCCGATCCACCGGTCACCCTCGCCGCCACCGAACACCGGTTCCTCGGCTGTGGCGCCGGCCTCGAAGCCGCGTATCGCCCGCCTCCACATCACCGAGGTTCCCGCGGCAAGCAACCCAAGGGTGGCTCCGTGCACGGCGAGGCGCCACGCGTGTGGCCCGCCCGGTAGGCGGGTCGCGAGCCGCGCACCGGCTGCGCCGGCCAGCAGGTGCTCGGCGTAGGCGGCCGCGGTGAGTCCGCCCTCCACACCGGCGGCCACGAGCAGCGATCGCGTCAGGGGTGGCGAGGTCGGCCTCTCCGTGTCGTCCCCACCGACCGCGAGCGGGCGGCGGCGGTCGACGACGAAGGCGATGAACAGCCCGAGTGGGACCGCGATCGGCAACGAGGCCACCTTGCCCCCGGCACCCACCCGGGAGTCGACAACCCGAAGGGCCGCTCGTGAGACCTCGAGGCTCAGCGCCGCCACTCCGGTCGTGGCAGCTCGCCAACCGGCTTGTCGCACCCAACCCCTCGCCATCGCCTCCCCAGGATGCGAGGGGAGCAGCCGCTGGAGTGCGAGCCCGACCGGGATCGCCGCCAGGTCGGCGGACAGCGTGAGTGCCCTCTGGACGGCTGGGACATCGCCTCGAGCCCCGACGGCGGGAATCCGCGCGATCTCGGCGGCTGCCGCCTGCAGGACGTCCTGCGCCCCGACGGCAAGCAGGTAGTGGACCCCTGTCGCGATCCCCGTGACCAGACCCTGGTCCACGGCGCTGCGCCGAGCCAGGCCGGGAGCGAAGGTCTCCGGGATCTTTGCCGCTGCCACGACGAGCCCCACCTCGAGACCGAGGACGTTGGAGTGCGCGGTTGAGATCGCCGGGTTCCTCACGCGTGGTCCCTTCCTGGGGTTGACGTTCGCGCGGCCCGAGCAGACTGCTCAGATGGAGCAGGCGCCATCACCGAAGCCACCTCCCCAGCCACCGCCGCGCATGCGCCAAGTCTGCTACCGGCGCGAAAGGTGGTGCCTCACCCCTCTCGGGTGGGCTCCTCCCGGGTGACCACCGCTCATCCGGCTGGTTTGATGTTCTCGTGAGCCAGACCGCGGACGGTGATGTCGACACGGCGGGTCTGCCCGCCGACCGGCCCCGCACCGTCGGCCGCCGGATCCTGTCCGGGTTGTTCAGCTACGGCATCGTCGTGCTCGCGCTCGTGTACCTCATCACGAACCTGCAGAGCGGAAGCTACAGCTCCGCGATCGCACTCATCACCGTTCCGATGCTCCTCGCGTCGGTCGCACTCGGGCTGGTCAACCTCATGACGAACTGGCCCCCGATCGTCGTCGCCCTCCCGGGGCTGCGGGTGCGCGAGGCAGCGGTCGCCAACACGGCCGGTTCGGCCCTGTCGAACACCGTGCCCGAGGGCGGCGCCGTCGCGACCGGCGTCAACTACGCGATGCTCCGGTCGTGGGGGTTCACGATCGGCGACAGCACCTCCGAGGTGCTGGTCACCGGAACCTGGTCGCAGCTGACGAAGTACATCCTGCTGGCCCTGGGGCTGATCGCGGTCGTGCTCCAGGGCTGGGCGCCCGGGTGGGTGGATTGGCTGGCTGTCGGCCTGAGCGTGCTCGTCGCCCTCGCGCTGTGGCTGCTCTGGCGCATCCTGAACAGTTTCGCCTTCGCCTCCCGGCTCGGCGCGTGGTGCGACCGGGTGACGAACCGGGTTCGGCACCGCCTCACATGGGTCCCTGACCCCGGGCTCACCGAAGGCCTGCCATTGTTCCGCACCCAGATGGTGAGGCTGCTGCGGCTGTGCTGGGGCCGGCTGACCGTGACGATGGTGGTCTCCCAGCTGACCGTGGTCGGGGTGCTCGGGCTGTGCGTGCGGATGCAGGGCCTGGACCGCTCGACGATCTCGTGGGCGGTCATCGTCGTGGCGTGGGGGCTGGTCACGTTTGCATCGCTGCTCATCCCCACCCCTGGCGGGCTCGGAGTTGCCGAGGTCGTGCTGGTCGGGGTGCTCGGTCACGGTCTGCCGCCCTCCGACCAGCCAGCGGTCCTCGCGGCAGTGCTGCTCTACCGCATCGCGACCTTCCTCGTACCGATCCCGATCGGCTTGACCACCTACCTCTACTGGCGCAGGTCGACCGCCTGGAGGCGCCCGGTCAACTCGCGAGGGCCGAGCGCCGAGCTCACCGCGGCGAACCCGAGCGTGGCGGCCTAGCGCACCACGAGAATGCCGCTGGCCATCAGCGCGGAGCCAGCGAACCGGACGCGCCCTGCTCCGGCGGGTGGGCCATCAGGAGGCTGCCAACCTCAGTCGTGTGCCGCGACCCAGTCCAGGAGCAGGGCCAGGAAGACCTCCGGTTCCTCCATCGACGGCAGGTGTGCTGTGGTGGCGCGATCGACACGACGCACGTGCGCGACCTCCGCCTCGATCCGGTCAGCGGCGAGGTGCACGGTGTCGAGGTCATGACCACCGACGACCAGCAGTACTGGCATGGCGATCTCGGCGTAGCGCGTCACCGCGGGAGGGTCGATCTCGACCCAGTCGAGGTCGGGGTCGGCCCAGTTCGCGTCGATCTCGAAGGCGCGCCGCTGCATGAGCCGTACGGATGCCGTGACCGTCGGGTCGACATCGGCGAGGGCACGTCCCGCGCCCACGATCCACGCCTGCACGTTCGCCTCGACGGCGCCATCAAGATCCCCTCGCTCCAGGGCCGCGTTCTCCGCTGCGGCGAACGCGGCGAGCGCCGGCGTCCGCTCGGTGAGCAGGCTGCCGCCGGGCGGGGCGAGCAGCAGCGACCGCACGAGACCCGGCCGGGCCAGGGCGACCTCCAGGGCCACTCCCGCGCCCAGCGAGGAGCCCACGAGGTGACACGAGGTGACCCCGAGATGGTCGAGCGTGTCGAGGACGTCGGCGACGTGGTCCAGCGCACCCACGGGCGCCGAGTCGGACTCTCCGAAGCCGTGCAGGTCCAGGCGCACGGCATCCCGCGTGGCGGTCAACCCTGCCCACTGCGGGTCCCACATGCGGCGGTCGGCGACACCGGCGTGCAGCAGGACGACCACGGCGCGGCCCGGCGGCCCCCCGCGGTCGTGGGCGATGCCAGTCGGTGTCGGCGATGAGGGCATTGTTCTCCCGGTGGTCGTGGGTGGGTGTCCACCCTGCCAGTCGTCACACGGGCTGCGCGACGGGCGTGTCCGGGGCCGACGCCCTGAGCTGGTCGGTCAGGGCGTCGTCCAGGCTCGTCCCGTCGAGGACATCACTCACCGAAGCTCGAAGCGCTTGCCACACCGAGGGCAGATGATCTGCGATCCCCTCGCTGTCACTCGACCCGGCTGCCCTGAGCCCCGCCCTCGTCGAGAGGTTGGGGGCAGCCCTGATGATCTCGCCGAGACTGACATCGGATGCCGGCCTGGCCAGGACGTATCCGCCGCGAGCACCGCGCGTGCTCACCACCAGCCCCGCAACCCGCAGGTCCGCAACGACCTTTTCGAGGAAGCGGCGCGGCATGCGGTGCCGCGCCGCGATGGTGTCGACGCTGAGCGGTCCGACGCCATCGCGCTGGGCCTGAGCCAGCGCGAGCATCGCCCGTAGGGCGTACTGGCTGCGGGCCGAGATCGCGAGGTCCGCCTCCACGGCGGTTGCGTGCGCCGGCCCGGAGTCGCTGACGGTCACGCTCTTCAGATCGCGAGTGCCGGGTCGGCATCGGTGGCGTCCACGGGGAGGCTGGCGCGCGCGTGCACGACCTCCCCCGCGACGAACTGCTTCCTGTCGGCCTCGGCCCTGGTGACCTGGGCGGCGAACCGTTCGCCGGAGTCAGCGCGCAGCTCGACCCTGACCTCGAACCCGAGGCGCACGACGCGCTCGACGGCGGCGGTCACGACACCCGGCGAGTCGGGGTTTCGCGCATCGTGGCGCTGGGCGGCAGCGAGATCACGTTCGAGGACGATGTCGTGCGGTCGCACGAGGCGCCCGCCGAGCCGTGCCACCGAGCCCAGGAACGACATCACGAAGTCGTTCGCGGGCCGCTCGTAGAGGGACACGGGGTCGCCGATCTGCTCGATGCGGCCCTTGTTGAGCACGGCGATGCGGTCGGCGACGTCGAGGGCCTCCTCCTGGTCGTGGGTCACGAGCACCGTGGTCACGTGCACCTCGTCGTGCAGGCGGCGCAGCCACTGGCGCAGGTCGGCGCGCACCTTGGCATCCAGCGCCCCGAACGGTTCGTCGAGGAGCAGCACCTGGGGGTCGACCGCCAGCGCCCTCGCCAGGGCCATCCGCTGCCGCTGCCCGCCCGAGAGCTGCGCCGGGTACCGGTGCTGGAAGCCGTCGAGCCCGACGATCTCGAGGAGCTCGTCGACCTTGCGCCGGACCTCGGCCTTGGGCCGCTTGCGGATGGTCAGGCCGAAGGCGACGTTGTCGCGCACGGTCATGTGCTTGAACGCCGCGTAGTGCTGGAACACGAAGCCGATGCCGCGTCGCTGCGGGGGCTCTCTCGTCACGTCGACGCCCGCGATGGCGACGCTCCCGGCATCCAACGACTCGAGCCCGGCGATCGACCGCAGCAAGGTCGACTTCCCGGAGCCGCTGGGACCGAGGAGAGCGGTGAGCGAGCCCGACGGGATCTCGAGGCCGACGTCGTCGAGGGCCACGAAGTCTCCGTAGTTCTTGCGGGCGGACGAGACGGTGATCATCGGGTGCTCCTCTTGCGGTCCAGCAGGGTCATGAGCAGGAGCGTCGCGACGGCCAGGCCCATGAGCAGGGTGGCTGCGGCGTACGCCCCGTAGGTGTTGTGGTCATCGATGTAGCGCGAGTGCACGAGCAACGTGAGCGTCTGCGACACCCCGGGGAAGCCGGACGACACCATGATCACCGCGCCGAACTCCCCGAGCGCCCGGGCGACGGTGAGCACGATGCCGTAGGTGAGCCCCCAGCGGATGGCCGGCAGGGTGATCCGCCAGAACGTCTGCCACCCCGACGCCCCCAGGGTCGAGGCGGCCTGTTCCTGCTCGGTGCCGATCTCGTGCAGGACGGGCTCGACCTCCCTGACGACGAAGGGCAACGTGACGAAGATCGTGGCGAGGACCATGCCGGGCAGGCCGAAGATCACCTTGACCCCGGTCGAGCCCTCGAGACCTCCGAACCAGCCGGAGGCGCCCCACAACATGATCAGGGAGACACCGACGACGATCGGGGAGACCGCGAAGGGCAGGTCGACGACGGCCTGCACGAACCCGCGGCCGGGGATGCGCCACCGTGCCAAGGCGATTGCCGTGACGACGCCGAAGACGACGTTGAGGGGCACGACGATGGCGACGATGAGCAGGGAGAGGTTGAGGGCTGCGATCGCGGCCGGCGTGCGGATCGAGTCGATGAAGGTGCCGAGCCCCGGTTCGAAGGTGCGGTAGAGGATCACGAAGATCGGCACGGCGAGCAGGCCGATGACGTAGGCCAGGGCGAGCGTGCGCAGGGCCAGGGTGGAGCCACGGCTGGTGGTCATGAGGTTCGCTCCTCGCGGCGCTGGGAGCGGCTGCCCCACAGTCTGAGCACGAACAAGGTGAGGAAGGAGATGGCCAGGAGCGCCACGGACACGGCGGCGGCGTTCACGGGGCGGTCGATCTCGATCTGCTGTTGGATGTACTGCGAGACCACCTGCGTCTCACGCGGGATGTTGCCGCCGATGAGCACCACCGACCCGTACTCGCCGACCGCGCGCGCGAAGGCCAGGCCGGTGCCGCTGATGATCGCGGGTCCGAGGGTCGGCAGGACCACCCGCCGGAACGTCGTGGCGTTGGAGGCCCCCAAGGATGCCGCGGCCTCCTCCACCTCGTGGTCCAGCTCGATGAGCACCGGCTGCACCGAGCGCACGACGAACGGCAGGGTCACGAAGGCGAGGGCGACGATGAGCCCCCACCGGGTCGCGTTGAGGTGGACGCCGACCGGGCTGTTCGGGCCGTAGAGCGAGAGCAGCACGATGCTCGCGACGATCGTCGGGAGGGCGAAGGGCAGGTCGATGAGGGCGTTGACGACCCGCTTGCCGGGGAACTCGTCGCGAACCAGGACCCAGGCGATCAGCGTGCCCATCACCGAGTTGACGAGCGCCACGACGGCGGAGACGAGCAGGGTGGTGCGGATCGCAGCGAGCGCGGCCGGCGCGGTCACGGCATCCCAGAAGCCGGCGAGGCCCTCGTCGAGCGAGGCGACGGTGAGGGCTGCGAGCGGCAGCAGGACGATGACGCTGAGCCACAGCCCCACGACGCCGACACCGAGGGCGCGGCCCGACACCCGCCGGGGGCGGTGCCCCTCCCGCGTGGGAGGGGCACCGGCCGGTCGGGCGATGGGCGAGGACCGGACCGACAGGTCCTCGCGCGGGTGGGTGGTGGCCGTCATCGGTCCTACTCCGTCGCCGCGTCGTAGATCTTGGCGATCGAGCCGACGTCCTTCTTGAACAGCGTGGAGTCCACCTGCTTCCAGCCGCCGAGGTCGGCGATGGTCCAGAGCTTCTCGGGCTGGGGGAAGTCTGCCGCGAACTCGGCGGCGACCGTGGTGTCCACCGGGCGGAACCCGGCTTCGGCCCACAGTCGCTGCGCCTCGGGGGTGTAGAGGAACTCGTTGAAGGCCGTGGCCGCCTTGACGCCGGCGCTCTTGGTGAGCACCGCCGCCGGGTTCTCGATCTTGAAGGTCTGCGGCGGGGTGACGTGCTCGACGGGGTCGCCCTTGCGCTCGATGAAGAGTGCCTCGTTCTCGTAGCTGAGCAGCACGTCGCCGGTGCCCTGGAGGAAGGCCTCGGTCGCCTCACGGCCGGACTTCGGCTGGATCTTCACGTGGTCGCCGACGAGCGCGGCGATGTAGTCCAGGCCGGCCTCCTCGTCCACGCCTCCGTTGCTCTTGGCCGCGTACGGGGCCAGGAGGTTCCACTTCGCCGATCCCGAGCTGAACGGGTTGGGCGTCACGACCTCGAGGCCGTCCTGGAGGAGGTCGTCCCAGTCCGCGATGCCCTTGGGGTTGCCCTCGCGGACGACGATCGTCACGACCGAGCCGAACGGGATGCCCTGGTGCTCGTTGGCGTTCCAGTTCGCGTCGACGAGCCCTGCGTCCACGAGGCGGGTGATGTCGGGCTCGACGGAGAAGTTGACGAAGTCGGCCTCCGCCCCGGCCTCGACCTTGCGGGACTGGTCACCCGAGGCCCCGTAGGACTGCTGGAACTGAACGCCCTGGCCAGCAGCGGTGGCCTGGAAGGCGGGGATGAGCTTGTCGTAGCCGACCTTGGGCACGGCGTACGCGTAGAGGTTGACGGTGCCGCCTTCGCCGGTGGCCGGCTCCGCGGCAGCGGCTGCGCCGACGGTGTCGCTCGCGCCGCCACCACCGCAGGCGCTCATCACCATCGCGGCGCTGACGGCGACGGCGGCGAGGGTGATGCGATGTGTGCTCATTTGTCTTCTGCTCCTGTGTGTGGCCCGGGTTGGGCGTGGGCGCCGAGGTGGCGCATCTCCTAGCGGATGGATAGGAGTTTGCATAGTTCCACGTTATGGATCCAGTTAGGATTGGTTATGTCTCAGGATGTGAGAGGGGAGGGTCTGCGTGAGTCTCTGATATAACTTGCTCTTATGCACATCCAAACGAGCCGTTGGGTTTCTGGTCGCGCTGGCGACGCCCTTCACGCTGCTCGAATGTGCTGTCCGCACGCCTGTCGCGCCTGACGCCCGTCCTGACGACGCATCACTGCGACCCTCCACCCGACGACCCGGGCAGGGCGTCGGCGTCCGGACAAGCCCTCCACTCCGCGCAAAGCCGCGCCGGCGACTGCCTGATCGTCGTCACCCCACACCCGACCGGTCCCCACACCGACCGTCCCCCGAAGGACCACCATGACCATTGCCCCCCACCGCGAGCTCACCCTCCCGGTCATCGACCTGCGGGCCGCCGGCGGCTCCGACCACGAGCGCACCGAGCTGTTGGAGCGCCTGCGCAGCGCCGCCCACGACCTCGGCTTCTTCTACGTCACCGGGCACGGCATTCCCGAGCACGTCCAGCAAGACCTGCTCTCCGCATCCCGCACCTTCTTCTCGCTGCCCGAGACCCGCCGCCAGGAGATCTCCAACCTGCACTCACCCCACTTCCGCGGATACACCGCACTGGCCACGGAGCACACCGCAGGCGGGGTGGACCTGCGGGAGCAGATCGACATCGGCCCCGAGCGGGCTGCGCTCGACCTGCAGCCGGGCGACCCGGCCTACCTGCGGCTGGTCGGCCCCAACCAGTGGCCGAGCGCGGTGCCGGAGCTGCGGGCTACTGTGCTGCGCTGGCTGGGCGAGGCCGAGCGCGTCGCCCGCAGCGTGCTGGGCCTCCTGGCCGAGGCTCTCGGCCAGGACTCCGCGTGGTTCGACCAGTGGTTCGACGCCGAGGCGACGACGACCACCAAGCTCGTGCGCTACCCGGCACCACCAGCCGGTCAGGCTCCCCACGACACCCCCAGCCAGGGCGTCGGGCAGCACAAGGACTACGGCTGGCTCGCTCTCGTACTCCAGGACGACCAGTCCGGGCTCCAGGTGCGCGCCGACGACGGCGGCTGGATCGAGGCCACGCCGGTGCCGGGCACCCTGGTGTTCAACGTCGGCGAGGCTCTCGAGGTCGCCACCGGCGGCTACCTGCGCGCCAACGTGCATCGGGTGCTCGGTCCCCGGGAGGGGGAGGACCGCTACTCGGTGCCGTTCTTCCTCGGACCGCGCCTGGACGCCGTCGTCGAGCCCCTCACTCTTCCCGCCGACCTCGCGGCTCAGGCCCGGGGCGTCGAACAGGACCCCGACAACCCGATCTACGCACAGTACGGCCGCAAGGCCCTCATCGGCTGGCTGCGCTCACACCCCGTGGTGGCGCAGCGATGGCACCCGGACCTGCTCGAGGACCCGTCGTGGAACCCCGCAGGCTGACACCGCGGCCGGAATCCACCTCGGATGCCGGGACGCACCCGGATCCGGCGCGGGCGCCGCAGTCTCACCGATGTCCGTCGCGGTCGGGACCCACGGCATCCGTGTGACGTCCGGCCGCACCCCCACCCACCGAACATCTCGAACAACCCCCGAACATCCAAGACCCAGGAGAAGCACCCATGTCCGACAACCGCACCCCCTCAGCGAGCACTGACACCCTGCCACCCGCGGGTGGCGCCTCCCTGACCGACCTCGAACCCGAAGGCCGCTCGGGCCGCAGCAAGGCCATCATCGCCGGCGTCGTCGCGCTCGCCCTGATCGCCGCCGGCCTGCTCTTCTGGCGACCGTGGGCCACCGATGACGGTGGCAAGTACAGCGCCGCCGACGCCCCGCTGCGGGTGTTCGCGTCCGTCACCCCGCATGCCGAGATCCTGCGCCACATCCAGAGCGACCTCGCCAACGGCGAGTTCGACCTGCAGGTCATCGAGGAGACCGACGGCGTCAACGGCAACGATGTCGTGGAGAACGGCGACGCCGACGTCAGCTACTTCCAGCACGTGCCCTACCTGAACTCCGACAGCGCCGACAAGGGCTACACCGACCTCAAGGAGGTGGCCACCGTCCACGTCGAGCCGTACGGCATCTACTCGGACAAGGTCACCGACCTGGCCCAGGTGCCTGACGGAGGCCTGGTCCTGCTGTCCAACAACGTCAGCAACGTCGCCCGCGGTCTCTACCTGCTCCAGGAGGCCGGCCTCATCACGCTGCCCTACCAGTACGGCGACACCTCGAGCGAGGCGCTGACGATCGACGAGAACGACATCGTCGACAACCCCAGGAACCTGACCTTCCGTCAGGTGGAGCCCGCCCAGATCCCGCGTTCGCTGCCGGATGCCGCCCTCGGCCTGATCAACGGCAACGTCGCCCTCGAGGCCGGGCTCACCCCCAGCCAGGACGCGCTGCTGCTGGAGAAGGCGGCCGGCAACCCGTACGCGAACATCCTCACCGCCCCCGATGCCCTCGCCGACGACCCGCGCGTGCAGCGGCTCAGCGAGATCCTCGAGGGCCCCGAGGTCGCGGCGTTCATCGAGCAGTCCTACCCGGGCTCGGTCATCGCGGTCGCCGGAGGGAACTGAGAGTGTTCCGCACCGAGGAGCTCGTCAAGACGTTCGGCGACGGCCCGCAGCGGGTCGAGGCGCTGAAGGGGATCACGCTCGACATCCCCGAGGGTGAGGTGTTCGGCATCGTCGGCCACAGCGGCGCAGGCAAGAGCACCCTCATCCGATGCCTCAACCTGCTCGAGCGCCCCACGTCGGGTCGTGTCTTCCTCGACGACACGGAGCTCACCGGCCTGCCCGCCGGTGAGCTCCGTGGGCGGCGGCAACGCATCGGGATGATCTTCCAGCACTTCCACCTGCTCGACTCGCGCACCGTGCTCGACAACGTCGCCTTCCCTCTCGAGATCAGGGGCATCGACAAGGCCCGCCGCGACAAGCGCGCTCTGGAGATCCTCGAGATCGTCGGGCTGGTCGACCGCGCCAAGGAGCACCCCTCGCGTTTGTCCGGCGGCATGAAGCAGCGCGTCGGCATTGCCAGGGCGCTCGCCGGGTCGCCCAAGGTGCTGCTCTGCGACGAGGCAACCAGCGCCCTGGACACCCGAACCGCCCACCAGATCCTCGCCCTGCTGCGCGAGGTCAACGAGGCCTTCGGCGTCACCATCGTCCTCATCACCCACGACATGGAGGTCGTCAGAGCCGCGTGCGGCTCGGCGGCGCTGCTCGACGACGGACGCATCGTCGAGTCCGGGCGGCTCACCGACCTCAGCCTCGACGCCGGCTCGGCCCTGGGCCGCCTGCTGCTGCCCGTGCGCGTCGCCCCCATCGGCGCCGACGAAACCCACCTGCTGCTCACCGTCGCCGACGTCGCCCACGGGTCAGCCGCACTGAGCCGGCTCGCCCGCGATCTCGACGTCGACGTCACCATCCGCGCCGGCACGATCGAGCAGATCGCCGGCGAGGACGTCGGCCGCTTCCAGGTCGCCCTCGACCCCGCTTCTGGAGCCCACGGCGCGGTCGCGACCGACGCGGTCGTGCGCTACCTCACCGACCGCAACATCCGCGTGGAGGTGCTCGCGTGACGCCACAGGTGCTGCCCTCCGCGGACGAGCCGTGGACCGACTACATCCCGCTGCTCTGGGAAGCGCTCGGCGAGACCCTCTACATGGTGGTCCTCGCCGCCCTGCTCACCTTCGTGCTCGGGCTGCTCATCGGGATCACCTTGTACGTGACCTCACCCGGCGGCATCCACCCAGCGCGGTGGGTCAACGTCCCGCTCGGGCTCTACGTCAACATCAGCCGCTCACTGCCGTTCCTCATCCTCATCATCGTCCTCATCCCGGTGACCCGCTTCCTCGTCGGCACCTCCCTGGGGGCCACGGCCGCCATCGTGCCGCTCACCTTGGGCACTGCACCGTTCTTCGGGCGCCTCGTCGAGACGGCACTGCGCGAGGTCGACAAGGGAAAGGTGGAAGCAGCCGAGGCGATGGGGGCCACCCACGCCGACATCGTGCGCAAGGTCCTCCTCCCCGAGGCCCTGCCGGCCCTCCTCGCCGGGGGGACGCTCACGCTCGTGATGTTCGTCGACTACTCGGCCATGGCTGGAGCCATCGGCGCCGGCGGGCTCGGCTCGTTCGCGATCAAGTACGGCTACCAGCGCTTCAACACCGAACTCATGCTCGCCACCGTCGCCATCCTCGTCCTCATCGTCCAAGCCATCCAGCTCGGCGGCGAGGCGGTCGTCCGCCGCGTCGCCCGCCGACGCTGACCTGACAACCTTGCTCGCAAGGAACCACCCATGAAGCGCATGACCTCAGCCATGCAGTCACACCACACCAGAAGAGGAGCACGAGAATGTCTGTCACCGACGAACTGATCACCAACAACGAGGCCTACGCCGCCCAGTTCAGCGGTCCGCTGCCGCTGCCGCCGTCCAAGCACGTGGCGGTGCTTGCCTGTATGGACGCCCGCCTTGACGTGTACCGCGCTCTGGGTCTGAACGAGGGCGAAGCCCACGTGATCCGCAACGCCGGCGGCGTGGTCACCGAGGACGAGATCCGGTCCCTGGCCATCAGCCAGCGCCTCCTGGGCACCACCGAGATCGTCCTCATCCACCACACCGACTGCGGCATGCTCACCTTCACCGACGACGACTTCAAGGAGTCGATCCGTGCGCAGACCGGGCTGCGGCCCTCGTGGGCAGCCGAGGCGTTCCCCGATGTCGACGACGACGTCCGTCAGTCCATCGCGCGGATCCACAGCAGCCCGTTCATCCCCCACAAGGGCTCGGTGCGCGGCTTCGTGTTCGACGTCGCCACAGGACGCCTGCACGAGGTCCACCCCCGCGTCGAGGCATGATCGAGCCATCCACCCCCACCCATCGAGGGAGACCATGAGCCACCCGAGCGAGCGAGCGGCCGCCGTCACCTTCACCCCCTCGGCGGGGCGCACCCTGGGCGTCGAGTGGGAGCTGGGGTTGCTCGACCCCAGCACACTCGACCTGGCCTCACGCGCCGACGAGCTCCTCGCCCTCGCCAATGCCTCGCAGGCGGGCAGCCACGCGGGCAGCGCACGATCCCGGTCGACGGTCACCAAGGAACTGCTCCGCAACACCGTGGAGATCGTCACCGGGGTCTGCGTGAACGCCGAGCAGGCGTCAGCCGACCTGGCCGACGGCCTGGCTCGCGTCCAGGGTGCGGCCACTGAGCTCGACGTCCTGCTCTACGGCGGCGGGTCACACCCGTTCGCCCGGTGGGAGGACCAACAGGTCACCGACGGCCAACGCTATGCAACCCTCATGGACCGCACTCAGTGGTGGGGACGTCAGATGGTCATCTTCGGCGTCCACGTGCACGTCGGCATCCGCTCGGCCGCCAAGGTGTGGCCGCTGGTCAACGCGCTGCTCACGTACCACCCCCACCTCACCGCCCTGTCGGCGTCATCGCCGTACTCGTCGGGCGCAGACACCGGCTACGCCAGCAACCGCACGATGCTCTTCCAGCAGCTGCCCACAGCCGGCCTGCCCTTTCAGTTCGACACCTGGGCGCACTACCGCTCCTACCTCCACGACGTGTTCACCACAGGAGTGGTCGCCGACTCCAGCGAGCTGCGCTGGGACATCCGACCCTCGCCCCTGTTGGGGACGATCGAGGTGCGCGCCTGCGACGGGTTCTCACGACTGCAGGACGTGGTCGCCGTGTCGGCGCTGATCCACTGCCTGGTCACGTACCTCGAGCACCAGCTCGACGAGGGAGTCCTGCCTCCGCCCCTGCCACCGTGGCACGTGCAGGAGAACAAGTGGCGTGCTGCGCGCTACGGGCTGGAGGCCATCGTCATCCGCGACGTCGACAACACCGAGGTACACGTCGTCGACGACATCCACGACCTCCTCACCCGGCTCGAGCCCACCGCCCGCGACCTCCAGTGCACCCGCGAGCTCGCCGGCATCGAGGACATCCTGCGCGACGGGGCGGGCTACCAGCGCATGCGTGCCGCCGTCCTTGAGAACGAGACCGGTGACCTTCGCGCGGCGGTGCGCGCGATGGTCGTCGGCTAGGCGATCTCCCGCCGCGTCAGGCTGCTCGCCGGAGGTGCCACACCTTCAGCGAGCCACGCCGCGTACCCGCCGATGACGTCGGTCGCCCGCCGCACCCCCACGTCCTGCAGGGCCGCGGCAGCCAGGCTCGACGTGTAGCCCTCCTGGCACAGGACGATCACCTCGAGGTCGTCCGAAGCGATGCGCAGGGCCGCCTCGCTCGTCGGGTCGAAGCGCCACTCCAGCACGTTGCGCTCGATGACGAGCGCCCCGGGCAGCTCGCCGTGGTCGGCGCGCTGCGCGGCAGGTCGGATGTCGACGACGACGGCGGCGTCCCCGGCAGCCACGGCGGCCAGGGCCTCCTGTGGCGTGAGCCGGTGCAGCCGCGCGCGAGCCGCCGAGAGCAGCAGGTCGATGCGGCTGTGCGGGCTCACCAGTCTCTCCCCGCGCGTCGGGTCGAGATGCGACGCAGGATGCCGTCGTCGTTGGCGTAGTCGTGCTGCACCTCGAGTCGGGGAGCGTAGACGTGCAGCGAGACGGCAGGGTCGGGCCCCTCGTTGGTCACGCGGTGCACGTGGTCGGGCCCGAAGGCCCGCGAGCCTCCGCGCCGGTGGATCTGCCGGCTGCCGCGGACGAGGCCATGCACCGCCGTGCGTTCCACCAGGGCACCCTGAAGGAGGACGAGGGCCCCGCCACTGCCGCCGTGGTCGTGCCAGTCGGTGCCCTGACCAGGCAGCCAGGTGAGCAGCCACGCCTCGTGGTGCTCGTCGGCCACGAGACGCCGGAAGTAGCGGCGGTCCGGGTCGAAGTCGACCAGTGGACGCCACCGGGCGGAGTCAGCGGCGAGTCGGAGCGCCGTCGTGAGGGGAGACGGGCGCGGCGTGGTGATGGCGTGGTTGGTATGGCTCAGGATGGTCATGGGGAATCTCCGTGGTTCAGGGCGCGCGTCATCGACGCGCGGGGTCAGTAAGGGTGGTGCGGCGCGACGGCATCCGGCAGTGACGCCAGTTCGGCGTCAGGTGCCCGGGGTCGCGACCGGGTTGGGTGAGGGCAGGTCAGGCGGCGCGGTGGCGGCGACAACGACAGCGCGACATCGGCAGTGCCGGGCGCTGGGTCGACATTCGCTGCAGGCTCACAAGCATGAGGATATGCACCGTCAGTCAGTTATGCAATCCATAACTGACTGTTTCTCAAATCCGTGCCGTTCTCAGGCGTTCAGGCCGGCCAGGTCGAGGACGTCCTGGGGGTTGTCGAGGTCGGGGGTGCTGAGGAACACCGTCGACACCCCCAGCCCTGCGAGGGCGGCGTGCCGGTCGCGGTGCTGGGCCACCGAGCCGGCGTGTTTCCGGGCGGCGAAGTCTGCAGCCGGTGATCGGCCACGGTGACGCTCCACCCGTCTCCAGACGTCGTCCCGGTCGCCTCCGACCACCGCCAGGTCCAGGACGGTCACGGCGACCTCGCTCGGGTCGCGACCCGCATCCAGGCAGTGCCGCTGGAGCACCTCGATCTTGTGCCGCAGAACCTGCGGGTCAGTGGACGTCAGGTTGCACGCGTCGCCGTGCTCCGCCGCGATCCGCAGGGTGCGTCGCTCGCCCCCACCGCCCACGATCACGGGGATCGGTGGCCGCCGGCCGTGGGTAGCAGGTGGTCTCCGGCAGCGAAACTCCCTCAGCGGCATACGATGTGGTGCCCGGTGCCCACAGCGCCCGCATGACCCGGATCGACCGCTCGAGGTCGTCGAGGCGCTCCCGAGCCGGCGGGAAGGGCAACCCGAAGCCCGCATGTTCTCGTTCCCACCACCCCGCGCCGATCCCCACGAACGCCCGCCCTCCCGTCAGCACCGAGAGGGTTGCCGCTGCCTTCGCCGTGACCCCCGGGGGCCGGAACGTGACGGGCGTGCACAGGGTGCCCAGGCGCAGGCGCGTGTCGAGCGCCGCGACGGCCCCCAGCGTCACCCACGGGTCGGGGATGGGGTCCCACGCCCGGCCGACCTGGGGGATCTGGATGAGGTGGTCCATCAGCGCCAGCCCGGCGAACCCCGCCTCGTCCGCCGCGACCGCGATCCCACGCAGCCAGGCCAACGGGTCCTCACCCCACGGGAATCGGGACACCTGGAGCAGCACCTCCACGCCCGTGGATGCCGTGCGGTCGGTCCCCGGGCGCGTCACCTCCGGCACCCGCGCCCGCCCGGACTCGGGCTCGGACGCGGTCTCGGTCAGCGTCACGGGGACGACGACGTCCCACCCCTCGGCCTCGACCTCGACAGCCACATCCCGGACACGGCGCAGCTGCTCTACCAGCGCCCGGGCCGGGACGGGCCGGTCCCGCACTGCATTCCGGCGTCGGCACACCTCGTCGGGGATGTCGAAGCGCACGGCCACCGCCGGCACGCCCACCGCCCTGGCCTGCGACAACCAGCGCCGTCGGCGACCGGGGTCGAGGCCGAGGGTGTCGACGACCGTCGTCAGGCGCCGACCCAGGCGAGCGGCCACGATCGTCTCCAGCACCGCGAACGCGTCCGTGGAGGCGTCGAGGTCGTGCGCCCCGCTGCCGACCACACCCCGCAGGGCATCGGACGAGACGACCTCCTCAGCGCGATACCGCTGCGCCGCCCACGTCGACTTCCCCGACCCCGACGCGCCCACCAGCACGACGAGCGCCGGGTCGGGGAACACCATGCCCGGCAGTCTGCCGGACGGTCACTCGTCGACGAACGCCCGCCCGTGCACGATGACCGCCCAGATGATGAACACGTCGAGCGCGATGAGGGTCAGCCCCCAGATCGGGTAGTTGGGCAGCCACGCGAAGCTGCCGAGCATGCTCACGCTCGCCGCGATGATGGCCAGGGTCCGTGCCCACGTCTGGCCGAAGAACAGGCCGGCGCCGGCAGCGATCACGAGCAGCCCCAGCAGCAGGTGGATCCAGCCCCAGGTCGTGAAGTCGAGACGGAAGATGTAGTTCGGTGTCGCCGCGTAGAAGTCGTCACTCAGCAGGGCGACGAATCCCTGGATGGCATGGAACAGACCCACCATCACCAGCATCACGCCCGCGAACGCGATCGGACCGGCCTTGTCGCCGCTCCCACTCGACTTCAGGTTCGTCGTGATCGACGTGTTCTCGTAGGACATCTCGTGCTCACTTCCGTCATCGGATGCCGTCCGCGCGCCTCGCGCTCGCGTCCGGTGTACGTGCCCCATGTCTACGCCCGACGGCGGAGCGGGCGCCTCACCCCACCCGGGTGACGCCATCAGCGGCGAGCAGCGACCGGCATCCCTCGGCGACGACGCCCAGGTCGGTGGCGACGGCCAGGCAGTGGATGCCGTGTGCCCTCAGCCGGGCCGCGTTCCCCGCGTTTCCCGCAAACGCCCCGACGAGGATGCCGTGACGCGCCGCCGCGGCGACGACCACCTCGAGCGGGCTGCCGGGGGCGTGGTCGTCGAGCAGCGCGTCCACGCTGGTGCCCAGCGAGAGGGCGAGGTCGAACGGGCCGACGAAGAGCCCGTCGACGCCGGGTGTCGCGGCGATCTCGTCGGCGTCGGCCAGGGCACCGGCCGTCTCGATCATCGCCAGGCACACCGTGGCGGCGTTGGCCTCGGCGGCGTCCGGCGCCGTGCCACCCCAGAGCGGCGGGAACGGCCCCCAGCTGCGGTCGCCCTCCGGTGGGTAGCGCGAGGACCTGGCGGCGAGCACGGCATCCGAGGTGCCGGTGACCGACGGCACGATGACCGCAGCGGCACCGGCATCCAGTGCGGCGCCGATCCACGCGGCATCCACGGACGGGACCCGGACGACGAAGGGGGCCACGGCATCCGCGAGCGCTCGGCCGATCACGTGCAGGCCTGCGCGGTCGACCGGTCCGTGCTGGGCGTCGACGGCGACCCAGTCGAACCCACCGGACGCCAGGCGGCGGAGCAGGTCGACGTCGGCGGTGAAGGTCCACAGGCCGCGAGAACGCGCGCCCATCCCCGGGGAGCCGACGTCGGGGTGCTCGTTCAGCGGGAGTCCTTCTTGGCCTGACGGCTCTTCCCCTTGGAGGCGCTCGAGGCATCACGCTTGAGGCCGCCCGTCGTCTTCGTGGCACGGCGTCGAGTGCTGGCGGTCGACTGCGCCATCCGCGCCCGCTCCGGACGTCTTGGTCGAGCCAGGGCCCGGTCGAGCCGCGCACGGCAGCCGCAGCGGCGAGCCGCTCGTTCTTCAGCGCCTCGGCAGCCGCTCGTGCGACGACCTCGAGGCGGGCGCTGACCCGCGCGAGGGCCAGCTCGAAGACCTCGGCCTTGGCCCCGTTGGCGGCGTTGCCCGGGCGCGCGTGGCCGCGGGCACCCTTCATCCCGACCCGCTCGGCGCCCGTCTGGCGGTAGAGCTTGACGTACTTCGAGCGGGCTCGGCGCACCCTCGTGTGCAGCTCGAGGAGGGTGTCCTCGTCGAGCTCGTCCATGCGGTGCGGCTCGGTCTCGCGGACGAGGTCAGCCTGCGTCTTCGTCAGGAAGCGGGGGATCTCGATGGTCATGGGGGTCCTCTCGACGCGGGTCCAACCGGCACCTGCAGCCTTGCGCCGCACGGGACGCCTGTCAACGAGCGAGCGCCGCCGCCGGATGCCTGGCGTCTTCGAGCCGGTGGCGGGACACGAACCGGAAGCGGTCTCCCCGAAACAGCGACCGGGTCCACTCCACGGGCTGGCCGTCCCGGTCCCACGCCGTGCGGTGCACGAGCAGCAGCGGGAGGCCGGTGTCGACCCCGAGCAGATCGGCGCGACACCGGATCGGCGAGGGTGGTCTCGACACTGTCCTCGACGGCATCCACGACGCGGCCGTAGGCCTCGTCCAGCGTGCGGTAGAGCGAGCCGCGCGCAGCCAGTTCCTCGGCGAGGCCCGGGAAGACCCCGGGCAGGTGCGCGACCTCGTGGGCGATGACCTCGTCCCCGCGGGTACGCAGGCGTTCGACCCGCTGCACCTGCTGTCCCACCTCGACCCGCAGCGGACCAGCCATCTCCTGGGTGGCCACCTCGATGCTCACGGCGAGGATGCGGCTTCCCGGGCTCCAGCCCTCGGCCGCGAGGTCCTGGCTGAACGAGGTCGCCTGGCGCACCTGCATGAGCTTCGGCTGCGAGACGAAGGTTCCGCGCCCCTGGGCGCGTTGGAGGCGACCCTCGATGACGAGCTCGGCGATGGCCTGGCGCACGGTCGTGCGTGAGGAGTCGAAGCGCTCGGCGAACTCGCGCTCGGTGGGCAACGCCGTTCCGACGGGCAGGTCGTCGATGAGCGCGAGGATCTCGCGCTTGATGCGGTAGTACTTCGGAACCTTCATCGCACCTCTTGACGCCATCGATCGGCCGACACCCCTGCGAGTGTGGTCTACACCAATCTACGCCATGCGGAGGGCAGCCTGCCGGGGCGCCGGTGGTGCGCCCTCTCGCGTCAGCAGTACTGCGCCTCGATCTGGGCGATCTCGGCCTCGGTCAGCCTCAGGTGCACGGCCTGCGCCGAGTCGGTGACCGACTCGGGTCGGCTCGCGCCCGGGATCGGGATGACGTGCTCACCGAGGGAGAGCTCCCAGGCCAGGACCACCTGCTGCGGGCTCACCCCGTGGGCGAGGCCGATCTCGTGGAAGGCGGGGTAGGTGCGGCCCACGTCCTTGCTGTGCGCGCCGGTGCCGCCGAGCGGGCTCCACGGCAGGAAGGCGATGCCATGCGTGCCGCAGAACTCGAGCTCGTCGCGGCTGGATCGGAACCGCGGCGAGAACTCGTTCTGGACGCTGACCAGACCCCCCTCGCCGAGGACCGCCATCGCGACCTCGATCTCCTCGACATTGGCGTTGGAGATGCCGACAGCGCGGATCTTGCCCTCGTCCTGCAGTGCCTTGAACGTCTCGACGACCTCGCTGTAGAGCCGCCACCGGTCCGGGCGGTGCCACTGGTAGAGGTCGATGACGTCCCGATCCAGGGCTCTCAACGAGGCCTCCACCGCGCTGCGGATGTACTCGGGCGAGCCGTCTCGGCCCCAGGTCTCGCCCGGGCCGCGGGTGATGCCGCCCTTGGTTCCGACGAGGATGCCGCTGGTGTCGCCATACGACCTCAGGGCCTTCGCGACGAGCCGCTCGTTGTGGCCCATCTGGTCCCACGAGGGGGCATAGATGTCGGCGGTGTCGATGAACGTCACCCCGGCATCGAGCGCCGCGTGCACGGTGGCGATCGCTCGGTCCTCGGCCGGCTGGTCATTGGCGCCCATCGACATCGGCATGGCGCCGAGGCCGATGGCGGAGACGGTGAACGGTCCAAGGGTGCGGGTCTGCATGCCGGTCAGCCTATGTTGGCGAGATTTCACGGTTTCCCTTGACGCACCCGATTGGTCTTTGCCAATCTGAACTTGGTCTAAACCAATCTACGCCATTCGGAGGGAACCATGACCACCGCCGTCGACACCACCCCACCCGAGGAGAAGCCAGCCGAGAAGAAGGGGCTGCGCATCCCGGGCTTCGCTCAGCTCCAGCGACTCGGCAAGAGCCTCATGCTTCCCATCGCCCTGCTGCCGGCCGCCGGCATCCTCCTGCGCCTGGGCCAGGAAGACCTGCTCGGCCAGTACAACTGGCCGGTGCTCGGCCCGTTCTTCGACGCCATGAGCGCCGCCGGTGGGGCGATCTTCGACAACCTGCCGCTGCTCTTCGCCGTCGGTGTCGCGATCGGCTTCGCCCGCAAGGCCGACGGCTCGACCGCCCTGTCCGCCGTCGCCGGCTACCTCGTGATCTCCGCGGTCTTCAAGGCCATGTCGCCCGTCGTTCTCGAGGGTGAGACCAACCCCGCCGGTGCCCAGGAGATGATCAACTACAGCGTCTTCGCCGGCATCATCGTGGGCCTCGTGACCGCCTTCCTGTTCGACAGGTACCACACGATCCAGCTGCCGACCTACCTCGGATTCTTCGGTGGCCGCCGGTTCGTCCCCATCGTCGTGTCCTTCGCCTCGCTCATCATCGGCTTCGGCCTCAGCTACTTCTACCCGATCTTCAACATCGGTCTGACCGGGCTCGCCGAGTTCATCGGTGGCGCGGGGGCCTTCGGGGCCTTCGTCTACGGCTTCGTCAACCGCATGCTCATCCCCCTCGGACTGCACCACATCGTCAACACCTACATCTGGTTCCTCTACGGCGACTACACCGTCGGCGACCAGGTCTACACCGGCGAGCTCACCCGTTTCGCCCAGGGTGACCCCGAGGCCGGCCGCCTGACCTCCGGCTTCTACCCGATCCTCATGTTCGGCCTGCCGGCCGCGGCGCTGGCCATGATCCACTCCGCCCGCAAGGACCAGAAGAAGGTCGCCATCGGCATCCTGTCGGCCGCCGGCCTGACCGCCTTCCTCACCGGCATCACCGAGCCACTCGAGTTCGCGTTCATGTTCGTCGCGTTCCCGCTGTACGTCCTGCACGCCGTGCTCACCGGTTTCTCGATGGCCATCGCCTACCTCCTCGACATCCACCTCGGGTTCTCGTTCTCCGCCGGTCTCATCGACCTGCTGCTCTACGGCACCGCACCCGCGGCCAAGAACATCCCGCTGCTCATCGTCATGGGCCTGGTCTTCTTCGCCCTCTACTACGTGATCTTCCGGTTCGCCATCACCAGGTGGAACCTCATGACCCCGGGCCGCGACCCGCAGGGCGCCACCGACGAGGACCTCGAATCCGCCGCTGCCACCGGGACCGGAGCGGGCAGCGACCGCGCCCACCAGCTCATCACCGCCTTCGGTGGTGCCGACAACCTCAAGGCCGTCGACGCCTGCATCACCCGCCTGCGGATCGAGGTGGCCGACAAGTCCCTGGTCGACCAGGGCGCGCTCAAGGCAATGGGCGCGGCTGGTGTCGTCGAGGTCGGCAACAACGTGCAGGCGATCTTCGGCACCCAGGCCGACGGCCTCAAGGACGAGATGCGCGAGGCCCTCGCCGGCGGCTCCACTCCTGCTGCCGCAGCACCTGCGGCTGCCGCACCGGCCGCTCCCCCTGCCACCCCGGCACCCGGAGCGCGCGTCGCCGTGCTCTCGCCGATCGCCGGCACCGTGGTCGCCCTGGCCGACGTCCCGGACGCCACCTTCGCCAAGGGCTGGTCGGCCCGGGCCTGGCCATCGACCCCCCTCGCGAGGTCGTCGACGCCGTGGCCCCGATCGCCGGGACCATCGTCAAGCTGTGGCCGCACGCCTACGCCATCCAGTCGCCCGAGGGTGTCGGGGTTCTCGTGCACCTCGGGCTGGACACCGTGCAGCTGAACGGTGAGGGCTTCGAGCTGCTCGCCGCCCAGGGCGACACGGTCGAGCTCGGCCAGCCGATCCTGCGCTACGACGTGGCCGCGGTGGAGGCTGCCGGACGCAACCCGGTCGTGCCGGTCATCGTGCTCGAGCGCAAGGCCCACGACGTGACCCTGCGCGGCCTCGAGGCCGGCGACCACGTCACCGACCTCGAGCTGCTGCTCACGGCATCCGCCACCAAGACCAAGGTCGGCGGCTGACATGGAGGTCGTCATCCTCGACGACGCGAGCCAGCTCGCGTTGGTGGCCGCGGATGCCATCACGGCGCTGCTCGCCACGACCCCGGATGCCGTGCTCGGGCTCGCCACCGGATCCTCACCGCTCGCCGTCTACGACGAGCTGGCAGCGCGCCACGAGCGTGGTGAGGTCAGCTTCGAGCGGGCCCGGGCGTTCACGCTCGACGAGTACGTCGGCCTCCCGGCCGGGCACCCTGAGCGCTACCGCACGGTCATCGACCGCGACTTCGTCAGCCGGGTCAACTTCCCGGCCGACGCGGTCCACGGGCCCGACGGGCTCGCTGAGGACATCCCCGCGTCGTGTGCGGCCTACGAACAGGCCATCACGGATGCCGGTGGCGTCGACCTGCAGATCCTGGGCATCGGCTCGGTCGGGCACATCGCCTTCAACGAGCCGGGTTCGTCGTTCGCCTCGCGCACGCGCATCAAGACGTTGACCCGCCAGACCCGGCTGGACAACGCGCGCTTCTTCGACGGCGACATCAGCCAGGTGCCCACCCACTGCCTCACCCAGGGGCTGGGCACGATCATGGCGGCCCGGCACGTCGTCCTGCTCGCCACCGGGGCGTCCAAGGCCGAGGCGGTGCACCAGCTCGTCGAGGGACCGGTCAGCGCCCTCTGGCCGGCGACGATCCTCCAGCACCACCCGCACGTCACGGTGCTGCTCGACCCCGCCGCGGGCAGCCGCCTCCAGCTCGGTGGGTACTACCGCGAGACGTTCGCGGGCAAACCCGCCTGGCAAGGGATCTGATCGATGATCCTCACTGCTGCCACCGTGCTCACCGGGGATCACTCGCACTCCCCGGGCTGGGTCGAGGTCGACCGCGGCGTGGTCGTGGGCGTCGGGTCCGGCGCCCCTCCGCGACCCGCCGACCTCGCCCTGGGCGATGCCGTGCTGACGCCCGGTTTCGTCGACATGCACGTGCACGGTGGCGGCGGTGGGGCCTACTTCGAGGCGACCGAGGAGGCGGTCACGGCATCCGTGACGTTGCACCGCCGCTTCGGGACCACCTCGACGATCGCCTCGCTCGTCTCCGACCACCACGACGTGCTCGTGGCCCAGGTCCGCGCGCTCGCCGACCACGTCGAGGCCGGTGAGCTGCTCGGCATCCACCTCGAAGGCCCGTGGCTCTCACCCCACCGCTGTGGGGCCCACGAGCCGACCGCCCTGCGCGACCCCGACCCCGCCGAGGTCGGCGCGCTGCTCGAGGCCGGGCGAGGGACCATCCGGATGGTCACCCTCGCGCCGGAGCTGCCCGGCGCGACCGAGGCCATCCGGCGGATCGTCGACAGCGGCGTGGTCGCCGCCATCGGCCACACCGATGCCACCTACGCGCAGGCGACGGCCGCCATCGAGGCCGGCGCCACCGTGGCCACCCATCTGTTCAACGCGATGCGCCCCGTGCACCACCGCGAACCCGGACCGGTCGTCGCGGCCCTCGAGGACCCGCGCGTCACCATCGAGCTCGTCACCGACGGGGTCCACCTCCACCCGGCACTGCACCGGCTGGTCACGGCCGATGTCGGCCCCGGGCGCGTAGCCCTGGTCACCGACGCCATGGCCGCCGCGGGCATGCAGGACGGCTCCTACCGGTTGGGGTCGCTGTCCGTCGACGTCGTCGACCAGGTCGCCCGCGTGGCCGGCACCGACACCATCGCGGGCAGCACCGCGACGATGCAGCGCCTCGTGGCCCAGACCGTCGACAACGGCGGGCCGGACCGAGCCGAGGCCCTGCGCACCGCGATCCGCCAGGTCACCCTCAACCCGTTGCGCGCCCTCGGCCTGCCCGCGCCCGGGCTCTCGCCCGGCGCCCCGGCCGACCTCGTGGTCCTGACCCCGTCCCTGGAGGTGGCGGCCGTGATGCGCGGTGGCCGTGGGTGCGCACGCCCGACGCATGCGGTGAATCGCGGCGGTCCGGGCCTGCCGTGCGCGGTCAGGCCTGACGACGACGTGGCCGTCGAGGTGGTCGACCGTGAAGTTGCGGGGTCGCGGTGTAGACCGATGGGTCACGCGAGATGGCGACGGCCGCGATCAGCGCGTATAGGCGCGCGCGGCGGGCTTGCGTCCTGACGATCGCAGTGACGCGGACACCCGGCCGAAGGCGCGTGCAGCCGCGGCATCGAAGGGGATCGGCTCGAAGCCGCTTCAGCCTGCTGAAGGTGCGCCTGCCCCAGCGACCGCGGACGGTGCGTGGCAGCGGGCCGACGGAGAGCTCAGCCAGTGTGATCGCGGTGATACTGGCTCGGTCGGCAGGGACCGCGGATCGAGGGTTCCCAGGTCGACCAGGGCCGACGTGTCGAGAATCCCGTATTCCGTGGGGTGGTTCACAGGCTGGGGTCGATGATCGAGTCGATGTCCGCCTGCAGCGCCCCGCTGTCACCCGCGGCAGGTGCCCTCGCCTGGCGATGAGCAGCTCAACCCTCGAAGGGCGCCGAGGCAGCGGGACCACCTGCGCGACCGCTCGCCGTCCCTCGTCAGGGTCAGTGATTCTCCGCGCTCGACGCGGCGCAGGACAGCGGCTCCGTTGTTACGCAGTTCTCGGATGGTCACCTCACTCATGGGTCGAATGTATCACGCGTGATACCCCTCCGTGATCCCTGATGATGCGGTCAGTCCCGCGACGGCGTTGGGGTGCTTGTCGCGGCCGCTCCTTCGGCGCTGGATGGCATAGGCGACGAGATCGGCCAACTGCACTCCTGGGCTAACGTGCGAACCCGTAGTGCATCGAGTCGATGACCGTGGTGAGTTGCGTGCCCGGCACCTCGCCCGTCCCCACCTCTGCATGCCGTCGACCATCTTCATCGCCCGCAGCTGCTGCTCTTGTGCTCGTCGGCATGAGGATCTTCACCGCTGGATTTACGGTCGATCTTCTCCAAGACGAACTGAACGGCGAGGAGGTACGCGTCTGATCAGCGAACCCGCCGTATCTGTCGTGGAGCCGCTCCTTGTGGATGCTCGACCAAGCAACTCGATGTTAAGTCTCCTCAAGAGAGCCATCGCGTCCTCGTACGCAGCGATGAGTTCGTCGTACGGGAGACCCACCCAGTGCCCCTCGCGCCCCAGATTTCGTGGCCATGCAGTTCGAAGTTCTTCGGCACCCGCCAGGTGGTCCTCGGCGATCTGCTCCACGCCTTCTGCCAGGCGCGCACTGCTGCTCGTCGACGAGCACGGCGACGACGATGACGTGCGGTTGCCCTCTGGCCCCTGACACTGAGCCGGTCTCATCCATGTACACCAGCTTCGCCATGCCCCGAGTCAACGTCACGCCACCCGTCCTCGCTCGGCCAACGCACACCAGCAGAGTTCGAGACGGAGGACTACCGTGACACCAACACCGTCGGGCACCGCCTACAGCAGAACTACTGTCTGACAATCCCGAGGCGGTCCTTGAGTCGCGCCAACTCGTCGTCAGCGTCCGAGGCTCCATTTCACGCGCCAGGCTCGGCCTCACTTGTGCCCGATCTCCTCGTCGGGGGTCGCAGCCAGACGGCGAGCGACGGGAACGGGGCAACGTCCATCATCTCGAGGAGGTTTGCCAGTGTGAAGACACGCCGTCCGTGTCTCGAACCACCGGACCAGCTGTCGTTCACCCGTGCCCAGCCGAGCCCGCCAGCACAGCGAGCAAGGGGGTGCACCCCAGACGGACAGACACCCTCGGAGGCGGGCGAACCTCACGCCTTGTCGCGAGCCGTCCCACCGTCGTTCGCTCCCGTGCACTCCAGCATCGCGCGGAGAGTGTCGGTTTCGTTGAACACGCGAAGTCCGGCGCCGGCCCACCAGGACGCCGAACCGTGATTCGATGTCGCCCTGGTAGTGCACCAGTCCGTACGTACGAAACCCCGCTTGCCTGGAGCAGCCCACCGCGTCCTCGATGAGTCACGCAGGGTGACGTGCGCCAGATGGAAGCCGTAGCAGAGCAGAACGCGAGGAGGGAGAAGAGATGAGAGCGTAAGGGAGGAAAGAGAGGGGATGGTGTCTGCGTCTGCGGCGGTCTTGTCGTCGCGGTAGCGCAGCACCCGGGCGAAGCGCAGCGCCACACCGCCGGGGTAACGGGTGGAACGCTGCACCCCGTCGAACGCGATCTCGACGACCTGCACCGGCTGCACCGGCACCACCCAGCCGTCGGTGCCGTCGGTCGGCGAGCTCGGTGAACCGCTGGGTCTGCCACCGGAGGATCTCGTCGGTCATCCCCTTGAACGTCTTGCCGATCATCACGAAGTCCCCGGTCGCCGGATCGCGCGCACCGAGGTGGATGTTCGACAGGCTGCCGACGCGACGCCCCGAGCCCCACTCGACCGCCAGCACGACGAGGTCGAGGGTGTGCGTGGGCTTGACCTTGACCCATCCGCTCCCCCGCCGACCCGCGGCGTACGGGCTGTCGGCCGCCTTGATGACCACGCCCTCGTGTCCCGCGGTGACGAGCTCGGCGAAGAACTGCTCGGCCGCGTCGGGGTCACTCGTGAGCAGGCGGGGCACGAGCAGGTGCGGGGCGAGGTCGAGCAACACCTCGTGGCGTGCACTCGCGGTCTCGTCGAGGAGGTCCCGGCCGTCGCGGTGGAGGACGTCGAAGAGGAAGGTGGTGAGCGGCATCCGCTCTCGCAGGCCAGCCGGGTCGGCAGAGCTGGCCGTGCGGGCTCCGGTGACCTGGAACGGCGCCGGTCGGCCACCCTCGTGCAGCACGATGGCCTCGCCGTCGACGACGAGGTCACCTCCGGGGAGCGCGCCGACGGCCTCGACGACCTCGGGCACCCGTTCGGTGATCTCGTCGAGGCTGCGCGTGTAGACGGTGATGTTCCCCTCGCGGCGGTGCACCTGGATGCGGATGCCGTCGAGCTTGCCGTCGACGACCAGGTCGCCACCGCCGATGGTCGCCACCGCCTCGTCGGCGGTCTTCGCGGATGCCGCGAGCATCGGTCGCACGGGCCGCCCCACCCTGAGCGTCACGGCCTCCAGGGCTGCCGCCCCTCCCTCGGCCGCGAGGGTGGCCACCTCGGCGGCGGTGCCCGCCAGCATCGTGGCGCGCCGAACGACGGCGCGCGGGCACGGCATACGCGCTGGCGATCGCCGCGAGGACGACGCCGTCGAGCGCCCCCTGTCGCAGGTTGCCCGTGATGAGGTCGCGCAGGAAGTGCTGCTCGGCCTGTGTCGCGCGCCCCATGAGGGCGCCCAGCTCGGCACGTCGGGATGCCGTGGCACCGGATCCGTGGGTGGTCGCCAGCCGCTCGAACGCGGCATCGACCTCCGCGACGGTCAGCGTCGGGTGTCGTCGCGGGCTCGGGCAGGGTGCCGAGCGAGCGGAAACCCACCCCGAGGCGGCGCTGGGGCAGCACCCCCGACAGGTGGGACACGACCACGCCGACCTGCGTGGGGTCGCAGCGGGCGAAGAGGTCGGCCAGGGCCTGCGTCTTCGCCGTGCGGGAGCGGGTCGCCGCGACGGCCCGGGAGGCCTCGACCACGTCAGCGAGCGTCACATCCATCCGGCCATCCTGCCTCGGCCCACCGACAACGAGGTTGGTCAGTGCTCGAAGCGGTCGACCTGCCAGTCGATCGGGGTGCACCGTCCGTTGTTCGACTTCTCGGCCGAGCACGCGGTCACCCCGACGACCACCGGCATCCGCGCCTCGATCGTGAAGCGGTCACCGGGGCGGGTCGGCGGAGGGTCGATGTGCAGCTCGCCCTGCGCGTCGGTCCACACGTCCATGAAGACGTTGAGCGTCGCGCCGATGTGGTCGGGGTCGACGCCGAACGGTGCGAGCGCGTCGCACAGGTTGCCGAAGCACGACGGGTGGGGGGCGCCGCCGAACTCGGGGTAGAGCAGGTCGAACGTGGCCTGGCTGCACGGGGTGAGGGTGAGGTCGTGCACGCCGACGGTGTCGTCGACGACCTCTGCCATGACCCGGCTGCGGTTGGACCACAGCTGCGACCCCGTCGAGACGTAGATCGAGTTGCCGAAGTCGGTGGTGCGACCCGACGAGAACACCTCGGCCGGGTCGCCGGCCGCGACGAGGTAGAGGTCGCTCACCTGCTCGCCGAGAGGGTCGAGCACCGTGAGCCGGTCTCCGGGCTCGAGCCCCACGGCGACGCCGGATTGCGGGGAGATGCGCGACCAGCCGTCGGCCGGGGCGTCGGGTGAGCCGGCGTAGGCCGGGGGCTCACCGTGGCGGGGAAAGCGCGCCCTCGCCGGGTTCACCGTTCCTCCTCGGGGGCGTCGGGCTCGAAGGGCGCGGACCAGTCGTCCGGGACGGCGCGACCGGCGTACTGGCGCGCCTCGGAGGTCTCGCCGTGGTCGGTCACCATCGGGTTGGGGAAGCCCTGGAGGTCGGTGTCGCGACGGCGGATCGTGTCGCGCATGCGCTGGTAGCGACCGTCGCCGCGCATCCGCTCGAACTGGTCATGGAGGTTGAAGACGAGCGTCGGCAGGGGCGTGCGACGGGCGACGCGTGAGGCACTCGGGTGCAGACCGACGACGAAGAACGCCGTCCCGGCCAGGCTGAAGGCGAAGTGCGGGTTGTCGGGGTCAGCCGCGACGCCGTCGGCCCAGGGCTCGTCGTCGTGGTCGTGCAGGTGCTGGAGGGCACCCCACAGCAAAGCCTCGAACTCGCGCTCCTCGTCGGGCACCGGGCCGCGGAAGCAGGCGACGAAGGACACCAGCTCGCCCTCGACGTCGACCTCGTCGGCGTACTGCGTGAGGGCCGCCCCGAGGGTGTCGAGGGAGCCCCCGTCCGCCGTGTCTGCCAGGTCGTCGAGCACGAGGAGCGTGGCGGCATCGCGGCGGAACACCGAGCGGGCTCCCAGGCACGGGTACTCGGGGTGCGCCACCATCTCCTCGATCGCGGCGACGATGTCGCGGCGGGGGGCGTCCTCGAGGTTCTCGGCGGCGCGTTCCTCGAGCAGGTCTTCCAGTCGCTCGGACATCAGTGGCAGGTGGATCGGACAGGCACGGTGGCTCCTTGGGTCGGACCGCTCACCGTGTCACACACAGGCTGGTGTGACGAGGTTTGGTGACCGGCGAATTCAGCGAGGAAGGCGACTGCGTCGCAGCCGATTCCACGAGCCCCGGAGTGCCGCTTCGCGCCGGCAGGGCCGACATCGAGCCGTTTCAGGCGGCGGTGTCGTGGGGGTCGGGTGGGGTGGTGGTGTGGGTGCGGCCGGTCGGGGTGGCCCAGGTGCAGGTGCCGTCGGGGGTCATGGTCACGGTCCAGCCGGCGTGGTGCTTGAAGCCGTGGTGGGCCGGGCACAGGGCTTGGAGGTTGGCTTCGGTGGTCTCGCCGTGGGGGTGGGGGATGACGTGGTCGAGGTGGCAGCGGGTCGCGGGCACGGAGCAGCCGGGGAAGCGGCAGTGCCGGTCGCGGGCCCTGACCTTCGCGGCCAGGGCGGCATGGGGTCGGTAGGTGCGTCGCTGCTTTCGGGTGCCGTCGGCTGCGCCGGGGGTGGTGTCGGTGACGCGGACGCGGGTGTCGGGGTCGGCCAGCAGCGCGGTGACGTGTGCGGGCAGCAGGGCGGTGGCGCCGGGGGTCTGGACCAGCCCGGGGATGAACCACACGGGCGCGCCGGTCAGGTCGGTGACCGGGGCAGCGGCTGTCGGCGGACTGGGCCCCGCGGTGGGCTGGTGGGCCAGGAAGGGGTTGGCGTCGGTTTCGAGCCAGGCGCCCAGGGTCAGGCCGTGGGTGCGTTCCAGGCGCCCCGCGGCCAGGGTCTCTCGGGTGACCTGGCCCAGGACGAGGTCGACCACGACCGCGTCACCCTCCGGGCCGCTGCCACCCCCTCCGCCACTGCTGCTGCCGCGCCTGTGGTACCGAACGCGGCCTCGGCAGCAGCCCGGGCGTCGCGACGCTGCACGAACGAGGCCGGTACCGGTCCCGCGGCGGCTGCCGGTGCGGTCGGCGGGCGCCGCCGCTGACGCCGGGGCGTGGGTGCCGGTCGCGACGGGCACGAGCAGGTCGACGACCGTCTCGCACGTGGGCGTTGCCCATGACCAGGTCACCCAGGGCGTCGAGGCGGGCCTGCTCCACCGTGCGCCGCTCGCTCGCGACGTCCGCGGGTCGGGACGCGGCGGATTCACGGTCAGCGGCCAGGTACTCCTGCGCCAACGCGTCGATCGCCGCGAACATCCGCCGTGACAGCTCGTCGGGCATGTCCGCGGTCCACCGCATCACCCCGGTCACCTGCGAGGCCCCCACCCGCAGGCACCGCCGCCGCGGCGCCCGCGCCTCACCCCGCTCCAGGGACTCCGGGTCCGCCTTCGCCGCCGCGCCCCGGGCCCGCTCCGCCAACCGCGGCTTCGGCAACCCGCACACGTCCCCGGCGTACAGGCGCGTCTCGAACTCCACCAGCTGCTCCGCACCCACGTCCGCGGCCGCCGCGACGACCGCGTCGACCCGCCACGGCTCGAGGTCACCGGCCAGCGCCAACCCCAACGTCGTCGGCAACTCCATCAGCGACCTCGCCCGGTTCAACCGGGTCCGCATCGTGCGCGGGCTGATCCGCAGCTCCGGCGCCAGCATCGACGCCGCGACGGACTCCGGGTCCGGCAACGCGATCGCCCCCCTGTCACCACGCCACACCCCACCCGAGGCCTCCACCGACTCCCGCAGCGCGTCCCGGGCGACCACCAGGTCGGCCGCGTGCGCCTCCTGCGCGTCCAGCACGTGCTCAGCGAACCGGTCGACCGCGACGGCCTGCAGCCCGAACATCCACGACGACACCCGCTGCGTCGCGACGACCACCGCCTCCGCCGCGTCCACCGACAGGCCGCGCACGGCATCCGCGCTCATCGTGGACAACCACACCGCAAGCTCACCCGGCGGGCACGCCCGCACCTGGGTGACGCTCGGGAACCGGTCCATGTCCATACCCGAAACACTAGACGGCGACCACTGACAGCACCCCCGCCGAAAACGGCTGTCCCACAGCCGAACAGGTCACAACCAGGTCACGATCCAAGCCGCCCTGAGAACGCCAGCCCGAGAGGCAGGGGCAGATGTGACCTTTGGTCGAATCTGCACTTGCCGTGCCGCTCGTCACTCCAGGAGGCGGTAGCCGATGCCGGGCTCGGTGAGGATGTGCCTGGGCCGCGACGGGTCCGTCTCGAGCTTGCGTCGCAGCTGGTTGCCGTACACCCGCAGGTAGTTCGACTCCCGGCCGTACCCCGGACCCCACACGGCCTTCAACAGGTCGGCCTGCGTGACCACCCGACCGCGATGCCGGGCCAGCTCACCGAGCAGGCGCCACTCCGTCGGGGTGAGGTGCACCGGCTCCCCGGCGCGGGTGGCGGTCAAGGTACCGAAGTCGATCGAGAACGCGTCCGTGTCGACGCGCGCGATGCCCGCGAAGGCCTCGCCCTCCACGCCCCCGCGCCGCAGTGCGGAGCGGACCCGAGCCATCAGCTCGTCCATCCCGAAGGGCTTGGTGACGTAGTCGTCCGCACCCTCGTCGAGGGCCTCGACCTTGTCGTCGGACTGCTGACGGGCCGACAGCACCACGACCGGCACGCGTGAGCGCGCGCGCAGCCGACGCAGCACCTCGACCCCGTCGAGGTCCGGCAGCCCGAGGTCGAGGATCACGAGGTCGGGCGGAGCATCCTCGACGGTGGCGAGGGCATCCCGGCCGGTGCCGACCTCCTCGACCTCGTAGCCACGCGCCCTCAGGTTGATGCGCAGGGTCCGCCGGATCGTCTCGTCGTCGTCGACGACCAGCACGCGCTCAGCCATGGCGGTCCTCCTCGGCGCTCGGCAGCTCGATCACCATGGTGAGGCCTCCGCCGGGTGTCTGCTCCGCGGTGACCTCGCCACCCATCGCCTCCGCGAGGCCGCGAGCCACCGCGAGGCCCAGACCCACCCCGTCCCCCGCCGGCGCGTCACCGTAGCGCTGGAAGGGCAGGAAGATCCGGTCGCGGCCGTCCTCAGGGACCCCTGGGCCGGTGTCGACCACACGCACCTGGATGCGGTTGCCCAGCCCGCTCGTCGTCACCCGCACCCGATCCGGCGGCGGCTGGTGGCGCAGGGCGTTCTCGACGATGTTGCCGATCACCCGGTCGAGCAGTCCGGGGTCGGCCACGACCAGCCTCGCTCCGGGGTCGAGCGACCACACGACCCGGTCGTGCTCGGAGACGCCGGCCACCGCAGCCGGCACGACCTCCCCGAGGTCGACCGGGCGCGGCGCCGCCACCAAGGCCCCGGCCTGCAGCCGCGACATGTCGAGGAGGTTGCCGATGAGCGCGTCGAGCCGGTCGGCGGAGTCCTCGATCGCCGCCTCGAGCTCGGCCTCGTCCTCGGCGGAGAAGGTGATCTCGGTCGAGCGCAGGCTGCCGATCGCCGCCTTGATGCCCGCGAGCGGCGTGCGCAGGTCGTGCGAGACCGCCGACAGCAACGCCGTGCGCGCCGAGCTGTCGCGAGCGAGCGCGTTGGCCTCTCCGACCGACCGCTGGAGAGCCTGCCGCTGGAGGATGGCTCCCGCATGGGTGGCGAAGGCAGCGAGCAGCCGACGCCGGTCGGCCGCCAGGCGCACCCCGACGAGCACGAGGTCGTGGTCGTCGTCGGCCTCGGCACGAACGACGTCATCGCCGGATGCCGGGAGCGCGCCACCCGCGGCGCCCTCACCTGACCTGGACACCACCTCCTCGGCGGTGTCGGCGCTCGCACGGCGGACGACGAGGGCCTCGTGCGGCACCGAACATGTCCACGGCCCGGTCGAGCAGCAGGGACATCTGGTCGGTGGAGCCGAGCAGGGTGTGGGTCAGCTCCGCGAGGGCGGCCGACTCCTGCTGGGCGGCGATCGCCGCTTCAGCTCGCCGGGCGCTGCGGTGCACGACGAAGGCGACGGCCGATGGCGACCGCACGAAGACGACGAGTGCGACGGCGTTCTGCGGGCTGGGAGATCGTCAGGGTGCCGACCGGGTGGGTGAAGAACCAGTTGAGCAGGCAGCGAGGACGACACGGCCCGACGAGTGCCGGTCCGATGCCGCCGAGCAGCGCGACGAGCACGGTAGCAACAGGTAGAGGGGGACGGTGAGGGGCAGGCCGGGGTCCTCGGGAAGCAGGACGAGCAGCGCGGTCAGCGGCGACCGGGCCGAGGAGGGCCGCGGCGTAGCCGAGACGAACTCGGCTGCGTCGGCAACGCTGCGCGTGGCACCCGCCAGCCGCGGCCGGCGGCGAAGGAGTGGGTCACGACGTGCACGTCGATATCGCCCGAGTGGGTGATGACCTCCTCGGTCGTGCTCGGCGAGAGCGAGGGTGCGCCACCGCGGGCCCTGGAGTGCTGCCGATCACGACCTGGGACGCGTTGACCCCGCGCGCGAAGTCGAGCACGGCCTCGGCGAGGTCCTCCCCGCTGACCGTGTGGAAGGACCCGCCCAGCTCGTCGGTGAGCCGGCGCAAGGTGGCGAGGCGCGGGCAGGTCGTGGCCCGCGCAGCCCGTCGGCCCGCGCGACGTGCAGGGCGAGCAGCTCGCCGCCCGGCGCCGCGCGACGCGATCCGGGCCCCCCGTCGAAGCAGCGTCTCGCCCTCGGGCCCACCGGACAGGGCGACGACGACTCGCTCGCGGGTCGGCCAGGGGCTCTGGATGCCGTGGTCGGCGCGGTACCGCTCCAGACCCTCGTCCACGCGGTCGGCGAGCCAGAGCAGGGCCAGCTCTCGCAGCGCGGAGAGGTTGCCGACCCGGAAGTAGTTGGCCAGGGCGGCGTCGACCTTCTCGGCCTTGTAGATGTTGCCGTGCGCCATCCGGCGGCGCAGCGCCTCGGGTGACATGTCGACGAGCTCGATCTGGTCGGCCCGGCGGACGACCTCGTCGGGCACCGTCTCGCGTTGCACGATTCCCGTGATGGACTCGACGGCGTCGTTGAGCGACTCCAGGTGCTGGATGTTGACCGTCGAGATCACGTCGATGCCGGCATCGAGCAGCTCGTCGATGTCCTGCCAGCGCTTCTCGTGCCGGCGCCCGGGGGCGTTGGTGTGGGCGAGCTCGTCGACGAGGGCGACCGTGGGGTGGCGGGTCAGCAGCGCGTCGAGGTCCATCTCCTCGAAGGTCGCGCCGCGGTGGGTCCAGCGCGCGCACGGGGCAGACGTCCAGGCCCGCGAGCATCTCCGCGGTGTGCGCGCGGTCGTGGGTCTCGACGAGCCCGACGACGACGTCGGTGCCCGGGCGAGCCGGCGGCGAGCCTCGTCGAGCATCGCGACGGTCTTGCCCACCCCGGGGGCGGCCCCGAGGTAGATGCGCAGCCGACCACGTCCCATGGTGACATTCTCGCTGACCGGCCGCGACGGCATCCGCCCGCGCCAGGTCCGCGTTGAGGAGGGTGACGTTGACCCGCTCGGTGCCGATGAACCCAGCGCTGGTCGTTCGGTGTGCTCGGCGACGGCATGCGAGCACCTCGTCGAGCGTGATGCCGCGCGCCTGCGCGACTCGCGGGGCCTGCGTAGCGGGCGTACTCGGGCGAGATGTGCGGGTCCAGACCGCTCGCGGATGCCGTGAGCGCGTCCGCGTGGGATCGTCGCCGGGGCGTCGGGGTTGGCCGCGCGCAGCGCGGTCTCCCGCTCGGAGACCGCGGTGGCGAGCTCCTCGGCGTTGGGGCCGAGGTTGGAGCCGCCGCTGGTGTCACCGGCGTGGTCGGACGCCGAGGGGCGGGCCTGGAACCACTGCGGCCCCTCGGCGGCCTGCCCGAGCAGGCTGGAGCCGACGACGGTGCCGTCGACCTCGATCAGCGACCCGTTGGCCTGGCCGGGCACGGCGAGCCCGATGGCCAGGATGGCTGCGGGGTAGAGCACCCCGAGCACGACGGTCGCGACGAGGAGCGCCTTGAGCGAGGCGGAGAGCTGGCGGGCGATGGCCACGGTGATCACCTGAGTCCGGGGATGAGGGAGACGACGAGGTCGATGAGCTTGATGCCGATGAACGGGGCGACGAGGCCGCCGAGCGCCGTAGACGAGCAGGTTGCGGCGCAGCATCTGGTGCGCGGAGACCGGGCGGTACTTGACGCCACGAAGCGAGAGCGGGATGAGCGCGATGATGATGAGCGCGTTGAAGATGACCGCCGAGAACATCGCCGACTGCGGGCTGGACAGGCCCATGACGTTGAGCGTCTGCAGACCCGGGAAGATGCCGACGAACATCGCGGGGATGATCGCGAAGTACTTGGCGACGTCGTTGGCGATGGAGAAGGTCGTGAGGGCACCGCGGGTGATGAGCAGCTGCTTGCCGATGGCCACGACGTCGATGAGCTTGGTCGGGTCGCTGTCGAGGTCGACCATGTTGCCGGCCTCCTTCGCGGCCGAGGTGCCGGTGTTCATGGCCACCCCGACGTCGGCCTGGGCCAGCGCCGGCGCGTCGTTGGTGCCGTCACCGGTCATCGCGACGAGCTTGCCGCCCTCCTGCTCGGCCCTGATCAGGCGCCATCTTGTCCTCGGGCGTGGCCTCGGCGAGGAAGTCGTCGACGCCGGCCTCCTCGGCGATCGCCTTGGCGGTGAGGGGGTTGTCACCGGTGATCATCACCGTGCGGATACCCATCGAGCGCAGCTGGTCGAAGCGCTCGCGCATGCCGGGCTTGACGATGTCCTTGAGGTGGACGACACCGAGGGTGCGCGCCGGCCTCCCGGGCTGCGCGATCGCCACGACGAGCGGGGTGCCGCCGTTGGCGCTGATGCCGTCGACCGCGTAGTGCAGGTCGTGGGCGACGTGGCCACCGGAGGACTCGACCCAGGCCGCGACGGACGAGCCGGCGCCCTTGCGCACCGACGTGCCGTCGGGCAGGTCCACGCCGCTCATCCGGGTGGTGGCCGAGAACGGGATGAACTCGCGCCCCCGCCTGGCGCAGCTCGGCAAAGGAACCCGTGGAGGGGTCGACGCCGTGCGCCAGGGCGTGGTCGACGATCGAGCGACCCTCAGGGGTCTCGTCGGCGAGGGAGGACAGGTAGGCGGCGCGCAGCAGGTCCTCGCGGCTCGCGTCCTCCACGGGCACGACGTCGCTGGCCTGCCGGTTGCCGAAGGTGATCGTGCCGGTCTTGTCGAGCAGCAGGGTGCTCACGTCGCCCGCCGCCTCGACGGCGCGACCGGACATCGCGAGCACGTTGTGCTGCACGAGGCGGTCCATGCCGGCGATGCCGATCGCCGACAGCAGCGCGCCGATGGTCGTCGGGATGAGGCAGACGAGCAGGGCGACGAGCACGACGAGCGAGAGTCGCGAGCCGGAGTAGATCGCCATCGGCTGCGATGGCGCCGACCGCGAACAGGAAGATCAGGGTCAGCGTCGTGAGCAGGATGGTCAGGGCGATCTCGTTGGGGGTCTTCTGCCGTGACGCGCCCTCGACGAGCGCGATCATGCGGTCGATGAAGGTCTCGCCCGGCTTGCTCGTCACCTTGACGACGATCCGGTCGGACAGCACGGTCGTGCCACCGGTGACGGCGCAGCGGTCGCCACCGGACTCGCGGATGACGGGCGCGGACTCACCGGTGATCGCCGACTCGTCGACGGTCGCCACGCCCTCGACGACGTCGCCGTCGCCGGGGATGACCTGGCCGGCCTCGACGACGACGAGGTCGCCGAGGCGGAGCTCGGTGCCGCGCACCTGCTCCTCGGTGCCGTCGTCGAGCAGGCGACGTGCCGTGGTCTCGGTGCGGGTCTTGCGCAGTGTCTCGGCCTGGGCCTTGCCGCGCCCCTCGGCGACGGCCTCGGCGAGGTTGGCGAACAGCACCGTCGCCCACAGCCACACGGTGATCGAGATGGAGAACACCGAGGGGTCGAGGACGGCGAGCACGGTGGTGAGCACCGAGCCCACCCACACCACGAAGATGACCGGGCGAGCGGAACGTGTGCCGGGGGTCGAGCTTGGCGAACGCCTGGGGCAGGGCATCCCAGCCGGTGCGTACGAGGGGAGCAGCAGTCATGACAGGGCCTCCGCGATCGGCCCGAGCGCGAGGGCCGGGAAGAAGGTGAGCCCGGCGACGACCACGACGGTGCCGGCGAGCAGGACGGTGAACAGCGGGGTGTCGGTCGGCATCGTGCCGGCGGTGACGGGGCGCCTGCGCTGCGCGGCGAAGGCGCCGGCGAGGGCGAGCACGAGCACGATCGGGACGAACCGGCCGAGGGCCATGCAGAGGGCCAGCGTGAGGTTGAGGAACGGCTGGTCGGCGGTGAGGCCGGCGAAGGCCGAGCCGTTGTTGTTCGAGGCCGACGTGTAGGCGTACATCATCTCGGTGAGGCCGTGCGGCCCGCTGTTGAGCAGCCCGGCCGTGGCCACGGGCAGCACGATCGCGAGCCCGGTGCCGATGAGCACGAGTGCAGGCGTCACCACGACGCTGAGCGCGACGTAGGTGATCTCCTTGCGGCCCACCGTCTTTCCGAGCAGCTCGGGGGTGCGCCCGACCATCAGGCCGGCGATGAAGACGGCGAGGACGACGTAGACCAGGAGGTTGTAGAGCCCGGTGCCGACGCCGCCCGGCGAGACCTCACCGAGCATCATGTTGGCGAGGGGGACCCCGCCGCCGAGGGCGCTGTAGCTGTCGTGCATCGAGTTGACCGCACCGGTCGAGGTGCCCGTGGTCGACGCGGCGAACAGGGCGGACCAGGTGATGCCGAAGCGCTGCTCCTTGCCCTCCATCGAGCCCAGCGGGCCGCTCGGCGGCGGAGTACTCCGCCCAGGCCGCAAGGCCCATGCTGGTGACGAGCAGACCGGCCATCGTCGCCGTCGCGACGAACCCCTGGCGGCGGTTTCGCACCATCAGCCCGAACGTGTACGGGAGCGAGAACGGGATGACGAGCAGCAGGAAGATCTCGAACAGGTTGGTCCAGGCGTTCGGGTTCTCGAACGGGTGCGCCGAGTTGGCGTTGAAGAAGCCACCACCGTTGGTCCCGAGCTCCTTGATGGCCTCCTGCGAGGCGACCGGCCCGCCCTGGATGACCTGCTGGCCACCGGTGACGGTGGTGATCGTCTGCGGGTCGGCGAGGTTCTGGATCACCCCGCCGAGCAGCAGGACGACCGCGGCCACGGCCGCCAGCGGGAAGCAGGACCCGGGTGGTGCCCCGCACGAGGTCGACCCAGAAGTTGCCGATCCGGTCGGTGCTGTGGCGCGCGATGCCGCGGATCAGGGCGATCGCGACGGCAAGGCCTGTGGCTGCGGACACGAAGTTCTGGACGGTGAGCCCCACGGCCTGGACGGTGTGGCCCGCGCCGGCCTCACCGGCATACGACTGCCAGTTGGTGTTCGTGACGAACGAGACTGCCGTGTTGAGCGCGGTGTGCCAGGTCATCGAGCGGTCGAGCGCCCAGGGCAGCCACCCCTGGGCCATGATGAGCAGGAACAGCGCGACGACCGAGACGACCGCGAAGGTGACCACGGAGATCGCGTAGCCGGTCCACCGCTGTTCCGTGCGCGGGTCGACGCCGACGACGCGGTAGACGGCGCGCTCGACGCGCCAGTCCTGCTCGTCGGTGAAGACCCGGTGGATCCACGTGCCCAGCGGCACGTGGACGAGGGCGAGCAGCGCGGCCAGGGTCAGGATGGCGGCGCCGGTGATGAGGACGGGGTTCACGGGGTCTCCTCAGAACCGGTCCGGGCGGACCAGGGCATAGAGGAGGTAGCCCACGAGGGCCAGCCCCACGGCGGCGGCGATGATGTCTTCCCACATGCCACCCACGACACACCCGACCGGACGGCATCCAGCCGGTCGTGACGTGCCGTTGACGCCTCTTGACGCGACCTTGACGCGCCTCCCGTCCCCCGAGTGACCTATTGGTCGATTCTGCCCGGGCTCAGGGGATCAGTGGCCGGTGAAGTCTGCGGGGCGCTTGGCGAGGAAGGCCGCGACGCCCTCGCGGTAGTCCTGGGTGTGGCTGAGCGAGATCTGCCCGACCTCCTCGCGAGCCAGGGCCCCCTCGACGTCGACGGATGCCGCGTTGACCGCGAGCTTGACCTCCGCCAACGCCGTGGTCGCCCCCACGGCGAACGCGGCCAGCAGCTCCTCGCCGCGGGCCGAGAACGACTCCGCGGGAACACATTCCGCGATGAGCCCCCACTCGGCGGCGGTGACGGCGGGCAGCTTCTCCCCCGTCATCGCGAGCCGCATGGCACGGGCCCGCCCGATCGACGCCGCGACGAGGGCCGTCGCCCCACCGTCCGGCATGAGCCCGATCCTCGTGAACGCCAGCACGAAGGATGCCGCGTCGCTGGCCACCACGTAGTCACAGGCGAGCGCCATCGGCACCCCGATCCCCGCAGCAACCCCGTTCACGAGGGCCACGACCGGGGTCCGCGAGGCGAGCACGGCGCGCACCAGCTCGGCACCGGCATCGAGGGTGCCCATGTCGGCGCCATCAGCCGACAACGGGGCGCCCGAGCAGAACCCGCGCCCGGCGCCGGTGAGGGCGATGACGCGCACGGCGGGGTCCGCGTCGAACGCGCGCACGGCATCCGAGACCACGCCGCACATCTGCGGGTCGACGGCGTTGAGCCGCTCGGGTGCGTTGAGGGTGATCCGGCCGATGGCACCGGTGGTCTCGACGAGGACGGTGCTGACGGCGTTCGGTCGGTTGCGGCGCTTGCGGTGGGGCTCGAGTCGCTCATCCCGCCATCCAACCCCACGGGCTCACGCCTGGGCCACGGCTCCGGACGTGATGAGCGCCTCCACCTCGGCCTCGCTGAAGCCGTGGCTCCGCAGGTACGCCGTGGTGTCGGCCCCCACCACGGGCTCCGGGCCCGGGTCGCTCAGCGGCGTGTCCGACAGGCGGGGGCCGGTGCGAGGCACCGGGTGGCCGTGGGCGTCCGGCGCGAAGGTGCCCCGAGCGACCAGCTGCGGGTGGTGCGGCGCCTCGCGCAGCGACAGCACCGGCGCCACGCAGGCATCGGTGCCCTCGAAGTGAGCGGCCCACTCGTCCCGGGTGCGCGTGAGGAACGCCGCGGTGAACACCGACCGCTGCGCCTCCCACGTCATCGGGTCGTACTGCTCCCCCGGCACCTCGACGCCCAGGCCGGCCACGAGCTCGGCGAAGAACGGCGGCTCCAGCGCCCCGACAGCGACGAACCTGCCGTCGGCACACTCGTACACGGCGTAGAACGGCGCCCCACCGTCGAGCAGGTTGGCCTCGCGCTCGTCGCGCCACGCACCGGCCCCGAGCAGCCCGTGCACCATGGTGAACAGGTGCGCCGCCCCGTCGACCATCGCCGCGTCGACGACCTGTCCGCGGCCGGTCGTGCCACGGGCGATGAGCGCCGCGAGCACCCCCACGACGAGGTACATCGACCCGCCCGCGAAGTCGCCGACGAGCGGCACCGGGACGACCGGGCGCGCCGCCGCACCCAGCCCGTGCAGCGTTCCGGACACCGCGGCGTACGTGAGGTCGTGCCCGGCGCGCTGGGCCCACGGCCCGGTCCGGCCCCACCCCGTCATGCGCGCGTGCACGAGCCGGGGGTTGCGGGCCAGGCACTCGTCGGGCCCCAGCCCCAACCGCTCGGCCACCCCGGGTCGGTAGCCCTCGACGAGCACGTCCGCGTCGTCGACGAGACGCTGCACGACGCCACGACCCGCCGCCGTCTTCAGGTCGACCGCGATGCTCGGGCGCGAGCGCCGCAACCCTCCGGCCAGGGCCAGCGGGTTGTCCTCCCCCGGCCGGTCGACGCGCACGACGTCGGCACCCATCTCGGCGAGCATGAGCCCGGCGAACGGCGTCGGTCCGATGCCCCCGAGCTCGACGACCCGGATGCCGTGGAGCGGCCCCGGCGCCCGGCTCACCGCGCCCTCCCCCGCCGCGTCGGTCACCTCGGCACACCGCGCACGTTGACGGCAGCGGGCCGCTCGCCACGGATCGACGCCACCATGTCGACGACCCTGCGGGTGGCCCGCACGTCGTGCGCCCGGAAGACCGTCGCGCCGAGCCAGGCTGCCACCGCGGTGGCTGCGAGGGTGCCCTCGAGCCGGTCGTCGGCGGGGAGGTCGAGCGTCTCGCCGACGAAGTCCTTGCGCGAGAGCGCCTGCAGCACAGGGAATCCCAGCGCGACGATCGCCTCGGTGTGCCTCAGCAGGGTCAGCGAGTGCGCCGTCGTCTTGCCGAAGTCGAGCGTGGGGTCGACGAGCACGCGCTCGGCCGGCACCCCGGCATCCACCGCTCGTCGGGCGCCGTCGAGCAGGGTCCGGAGGGCGTCGTCGACCACCCCGAGCGGCTCCGGCGCGTAGGTGACGCCGACCGGGTCGGTGCGCGGCGGCAACCCGCCCGTGTGCGAGACGACGTACCCCGCCCCGATCTGCGCGGCGACGTGCACGAGGTCCGGGTCGTGCCCCGCCCAGGTGTCGTTCACGAGGTCGATCCCCGCCTCCTGCGCGGCGACGCGGGCGACCTCCGCGCGCCAGGTGTCGAGGCTGAGCACGAGGTCCGGATGCCGGTCGCGCGCCTGCGCGAGGAACGGCACCACCCGCTCCACCTCCTCACGGGCCGTGACCACCGGGCCTTCCTGACCGGCTCGCACCCCGCCGACGTCGACGATGTCGGCTCCGCGGGCGACGGCCTCGTCGAGGGCGGCGAGGGCCGAGTCGACGTCGACGTGCCGGTTGCCCGACCAGAACGAGTCGGGGGTCCGGTTGACGATCGCCATGACGGCCGGGCGCGACGCGTCGAACGAGCGGCCACGCAGGCGCAGCGCCGCCGGGGCCTCGGGGACCCGCGCCGGGACGTGCTCGCTCACCGGGATGCGGGCACGAGCTCGCGCAGCCCGGGCAGCACCTGCTCGGCGAAGGTCGTGAGGAACCGCTCCTGGTCGTGGCCGGGCCCGTGCACGACGAGGTGGTCGAAGCCGAGGTCGGTGTAGACCCGCAGCGCCTCGACGACCTCCTCGGGCCGGGAGGCGACGACCCACCGCTTGGCGACCTGCTCGATCGGCAGCTCGTCGGCGGCGGCCTCCATCTCGGCCGGGCTGTGGATCGAGTGCTTCTGCTCCGCGCTGAGGGACAACGGCGCCCAGAACCGGGTGTTCGCCAGGGCCTGCTCGGGGTCGGGGTCCCAGGACACCTTGATCTCGATCATCCGGTCGATGTCGCCGACGTCGCGGCCGGCCTTGGCCAGCCCCTCGTCGACGGCAGGCACGAGCTGGTCGGCATACAGCTCACGACCCTTGCCCGAGGTGCAGATGAAGCCGTCGGCGACGCGCCCGGCATACCGGGCGACCATCGGGCCGCCCGCGGCGACGTACACCGGCACCGGGCACGTCCGGACGGTCGTAGATCGCGGCATCCTGCGTGCGGTAGTACTCGCCCTCGAAGGTGACCCGGTCCTGCGTCCACAGCTCGCGCATGAGCCGCACGGCCTCGCGCAGCCGGCCGAAGCGCTCCTTGAACTCGGGCCACTGCCCGTCGTCGACGGACCCGACGGCGACCTCGTTGAGCGCCTCCCCGGTGCCGACCCCGAGCATGACGCGCCCCGGGGCGAGGCAGGCCATCGTCGCGAAGGTCTGCGCCACGACCGCCGGGTTGTAGCGGAAGGTCGGGGTCATGACCGAGGTCCCGACGAGGACGCGCTCGGTGCGGGCCAGGACCCACGGCATCCACGCGAGGGAGTTCGGGGCGTGCCCACCCTCCAGGCGCCACGGCTGGAAGTGGTCGGAGATCGTCACCGAGTCCAGCCCCAGCTCCTCGGCGCGCACCGCGTAACCCGCGAGCTCGCCGGGCGCGAACTGCTCGGCCGACGCCTTGTACCCGACCCGGAGACCGCGTGGCTCGCTCATGCGCCCATCCTGCCCCAGCCCTCCGGCATCCCCCGCAAGGATGGACAGGGATAGCGTGGAGGCGCACCGACCCGAGCCCCCGCAGGAGCGCCCATGGCCACTGACCTGATCGACCTCACCGGGCACGAGCAGGTCGTCTTCTGCCACGACCCCGACACCGGGCTGCGCGCGATCATCGCGCTGCACGACACCGCGCTCGGGCCGGGCCTGGGCGGCACCCGCTTCCACCCCTACGCGTCGATGGACCAGGCCCTGGCCGACGTGCTCCGCCTGTCGCGTGCCATGACGAGCAAGAACGCCGTCGCCGGGCTCGACCACGGGGGCGGCAAGGCGGTCATCCTCGGCGACCCGCACCGCGACAAGACCCCCCAGCTCCTGCGCGCCTACGGACGGTTCGTCGAGTCCCTCGGCGGGCGCTACGTCACCGCCTGCGACGTCGGCACCTACGTCGCCGACATGGACGTCGTCGGCGAGGAGACCCGGTGGGCGACCGGGCGCTCCCCCGAGCGCGGCGGGGCCGGCGACTCCTCGGTGCTCACGGCCTACGGGGTCTTCCAGGGCATGCGCGCCGCCGCCCAGCACGTGTGGGGTGAGCCGACGCTGGCCGGTCGTCGCGTCGGCATCGCGGGCGTCGGCAAGGTCGGGCGCCGACTCACCGAGCAGCTGCTCGAGGACGGCGCGGAGGTCATCGTCACCGACGTCGACCCGGATGCCGTGCGCAGCCTTCTCGAGCGGCATCCGGGCGTTCGTGCGGTGCGCGGCGTCGACGACCTCGTGCACGAGCAACTCGACGTCTTCAGCCCCAACGCCCTCGGTGGGGCGCTCGACGAGGAGACGGTGGACGCCCTGCGGGCCCGGATCGTGTGCGGCGGCGCCAACAACCAGCTGGTCAGCGAGGGCCTGGGCGGCACCGCCGAGCGGCTGCGGGAGCGAGGGATCACCTACGCCCCCGACTTCCTCGTCAACGCCGGCGGCGTCATCCAGGTGAGCGACGAGCTGCACGGTTTCGACATGGAGCGGGCCCGCGGTCGCACCGCGACGATCTTCGAGAACACCCTCGAGGTGCTGCGCAGCGCGGATGCCGACGACGTCACCCCCGCGGTCGCGGCCGACCGGCTCGCCGAGCGCCGGATCGCGTCCGGCGGCCCCCGACCCTGGCTGCCGGCGAGGGAACATCGCGACACCTGATGCCGTTGTCCGGGACGGCGTCGCCGGACCTGCTCCTCTGATGTACCGTTGGCGCCACGACACACACACGATTCCCGGGACCGCTCCGCGACGTGGGATGACCCTGAAGCTCGGGGCCGTCCCATTCGTGTTGCCGCCCCGGCATACGCACGAGGGGGTCACGCCATGGGGCGCGGCCGAGCCAAAGCCAAGCAGACGAAGGTCGCTCGCGAGCTGAAGTACTTCAGCCCCGACACCGACCTCTCCGCGCTTGAGCGCGAACTTCACGGTGCCTCCCAGACGGGAGTCGGTCGCAGGACGACCGACGACCGCGAGGAGGACGAAGACGACTACGGGTCGTGGTCCCCGGGCCGGCGTTGACGCCGCCCTGACCCCGGCTCCTCGTGCGACCCGCGCCGGCGGCGCGGGTCGTGATCGAGCCCCCACCCGAGCAGGGTGTCGGGGCCGCTGATCGGTGTCCTCGCGGGCCTATGCTCGCCCCATGACTGAGACCACGGTCGCCGCGACGCAGCGGCTCGGCATCGAGACCACCGGCATCGAGATCATCGACGAGGCGGAACGCACCGCCAAGCCGAGCGACCTGTTCTGGCCCTGGTTCGCCGCCAACGTGTCGGTGTTCGGGATCTCCTACGCCGCGTTCGTCCTCGGGTTCGGCATCTCGTTCGCGCAGGCCGCCCTGGTCACGGTGCTCGGCATCGTCATCTCGTTCGTCCTCTGCGGGATCATCGCGATCGCCGGGAAGCGCGGGTCCGCGCCGACGATGATCCTGTCGCGCGCTGCCTTCGGCGTGACCGGGCAGAAGGTGCCGGGCGTCATCTCGTGGCTGGTCTCGATCGGCTGGGAGACCTTCCTGGCGATCATGGCCGTGCTCGCGACCGCGACCGTCTTCGAGCAGCTCGGGTGGGGCGGAGGCACCGGCACGAAGGTCGTGGCGGCCGTCGTCGTCGCGGCGATCATCGTGCTCGCCTCGGTCGCCGGCTACCACATCATCATGCGGATGCAGTCGGTGCTCACCTGGGTCACCGGCGCGGTGACGATCCTGTTCATCGTCATCGCGTGGTCGGAGATCGACTGGACTGCGGTGACCTCGCTGCCCTCCGGCCCGACCCAGTCGGTCATCGGGGCCTTCGTCATGCTCATGACCGGCTTCGGCCTGGGCTGGATCAACATCGCCGCCGACTGGTCGCGCTACCAGCAGCGGTCGGCGTCCGGCGGGGCGATCGTCTTCTGGAACACCCTCGGCGGGGCGCTGGCCCCGGTGCTGCTCGTGACGTTCGGGCTGATGCTCTCGGCGTCCAACGAGGAGGTGCTGGCCGGCATCCCGAGCGACCCGATCGGCACCCTGGCCACCATCCTGCCGACGTGGTTCCTCGTGCCCTTCCTCGTCGCGGTCATCATGTCGCTGATCTCCGGCGCCGTGCTCGGCATCTACTCGTCGGGCCTGACGCTGCTCTCGCTCGGCGTGCGGATCCCCCGGCCGGCCGCCGCGCTGGTCGACGGCATCATCCTCACCCTCGGCACGTTCTTCGTCGTCTTCGTCGCGCAGGACTTCCTCGGGCCGTTCCAGAGCTTCCTCATCACCCTCGGGGTGCCGCTGGCGGCGTGGGCGGGGATCATGATCGCCGACATCGCCCTGCGCAAGCGTGACTACGACGACGACGCCCTCTTCGACGTGGGCGGTCGCTACGGCGCCTGGGACTGGGTGTCGATCGGGACGATGGTCGTCGCGTCGGTGATCGGCTGGGGCCTGGTCGTCAACAACTTCGCCGCGGATGCCGCGTGGAACAACTGGCAGGGCTACCTCCTGGAGCCGCTCGGGCTCGGCACCTACGTCGACGACCCCGCCGGCGGGTACTGGGACGGCGCCTGGCCGTACGCCAACCTCGGGGTGCTGCTGGCCCTGGCGCTGGGCTTCCTCGTGACGTTCTTCGCCCGCCGGGCCAAGGTCGCGGCCCAGGAGGCCGGGGCTGTCCGTGGCTGACGACGGGTGGCTCGTCGTCATCGACCCGCAGGTCGTGTTCGCCGACCCGCAGACCTCGCCGTGGGGTTCTGCCATGTGGGCCGGGACGGTGGGTCACATCGCGCGTCTCGCCACGGCACACGGCCCGGCGCGCACGATCGTCACGCGGTTCGTGGCCGATCCGGCGCTCGGCGGCTCGTGGGGTCCGTACTACGCGGACTGGCCGTTCGCGCTCGTGCCCGACGACGACCCGCTGTACGCCGTCGTGCCCGAGCTCGCCGGCGTCGCCGACCACGTGGTCACGGCGGGGACCTTCGGCAAGTGGCCGGTGCTGCGCGACCTCGTCGGCGACGACGCCCACCTGACCCTGACGGGGGTGTCGACCGACTGCTGCGTGCTCTCGACCGCGCTCCCGGCGGCGGATGCCGGGGCGACGGTGCGCATCGCGGCATCCGGATGTGCGGGGTCGAGCCCGCAGAACCACCAGCGAGCGCTGGACGCGATGGCCCTCTACGGGCCGCAGATCACCGTCATCGACTGACCAGGACGTGGCCGTCACCGGCTGAGGACGACGAGCGCGGTACCGGCTGCCATGCCGAGCACACCGGCGAGGATGCCGGCAACGCGGGCTCCCAGCCACGTCGCCCGAACCGCAGTGGCGGCCACGGCGAACCCGAGGCACCAGGCCACGAGCAGCCCCGGGAGGACATCTCCCGCAAAGCCCGCGACCTCGCTCGCGAACCCCTGGTCCGGCCCGGAGGTGGTCAGGATGCCGAGCAGGGATCGGCCGAAGGCCACCCGTGCGACGATCAGGACGAGAACCACCGCAGTGCCGACGGTGAGGGCTCCGCGTGCCCAGCCCATGACCTCGCCCGCCCTCCCGGCATCCGCGATCTCGCGACGGCTGGTGAGGGCGGTCTGGTGGGCGGGGTTGATCGCGTCGGCTGTGGGCACCCAACGATCCTGACCGCTGGACGGGCGTGACGTCATGAGCCCGGGTACTCACCTACCCCGACTTCTTGCGATCCACCCACCTGGCGGACCCTTGGAGGCGGCCCTGGAGGTGGGTGGACTGCAAGAAGTCGCGGTCAGGGGTGGGCTCCGACGACCTGGACCGAGCCGCCGTCGACGCCCTTGGCGCCGCTGATGACCTCGACGCCCTCGTCGATCGGGAGCGGTCGCGGCCTCGTGGACCTCGCCCATCACCCAGGTCCGGATGCCGCGCGCCTCGAGAACCGCTGTCGCGGTGTCGACGGAGGCGGCGGGAACCATGGCCACGAACCCGACGCCCTGGTTGAGCGTGCGTTCGAGGTCGGCCTGCGGCACCGAGCCCAGCCGGCCGATGGTGGAGAAGATGGCCGGCGGGGTCCAGGTGGCGCGGTCGACCCGGGCGTGCAGGTGGTCGGGCAGCACGCGTGCGAGGTTGGCCGCGAGCCCACCGCCGGTGACGTGCGAGAGGGCGTGCACGTCGACACCGTCCGTGCGGATGAGCGCGAGCAGGTCGGCCGAGTAGACGCGGGTCGGCTCGAGCAGCTCTTCGCCGAGGGTGCGACCGAAGTCGTCGACGTGCCGGTCGAGGGCCCAGCCGGCGTGCGCGATGACCCGCCGCACGAGGGAGTAGCCGTTGGAGTGCAGGCCACTGCTCGCCAGCCCGAGCACGACGTCGCCGGCGGCAACCCGCTGGGGGCCGAGCACGTCGGCGTACTCGACGACACCGGTGGCCGCACCGGCCACGTCGTACTCGTCGGGGCCGAGCAGGCCCGGGTGCTCGGCGGTCTCCCCGCCGATGAGCGCGACGCCGGCCTGCTCGCAGGCCCGCGCGATGCCGGACACGATCGCGGCGATGCGCTCGGGCACGACCTTGCCGCAGGCGATGTAGTCGGTCATGAAGAGCGGCTCGGCGCCGCACACGACGATGTCGTCGACGACCATCCCGACGAGGTCGAAGCCGATGGTGTCGTGACGGTCCATGGCCTGCGCGATGGCGACCTTGGTGCCGACGCCGTCGGTGCTCGTCGCGAGCACGGGTCGAGCCATGCGGGCGATGGCACTGGCGTCGAACATGCCCGCGAACCCGCCGAGGCCACCGAGCACCTCGGGGCGGGTGGCCCGGCGCACGCTGGCCTTCATCAGCTCGACGGCCTTGTCGCCGGCCTCGACGTCGACACCGGCCGCGGCGTACGTGATGGGGGTCTGGGCGCCGACGGCATCCGCGCTGGGTGGTCTGCTCGAGGGGCTCGCTCACGCCGGGAAGCCTACCGGCGCGGCACTCGGGGACGAGTTCGGGTGCTGCCATCCGATGCATGGAACCCGGCGACGTGCGCGAGCAGCTCGCTGCCGAGATCAGGCGCTGCCGTGGGGTTCACTGCGGTACACTGCGCTACGCAGGTACGAAGGAGGTTCCATCATGGGTGCGAGCACGTCGTTTCGGCTTGAGCGAGGATGCCCGCGGTCGCGCTGGCTGGGCACGCCGCGCGCACCGGGGCTTCCGTCACGTCAGCGCTCGAGCTGCTCATCCTGGAGGCGACCCGAGCCGCCGACTTCCCGGGCATCGTGTACCGCGGACCAGTGGGTGCTCGTCGTGCCGCGATCGCTGGCGGCCCGGACGTCTGGGAGGTCGTCGCCCGCATTCAGGAGGTCTCGGGGACCCTGAACGCCCGGGTGGACCAGGTGCACGCCGAGAGCGGGCTCGCCCCCTCGCTGGTGCAGCTCGCCATCGAGTTCGCCGCCGCCCACCCGGACGAGATCGCCCAGTCATCGAACGCAACGAGGCAGCCGTCTGCGCTCCCAGGAGCTGGCCGCTGCCCGCGACGCCCTGCTCGCGTGATCCCCGCTACGGGCTGGGCGCGTGACGCGTGAACCTGTCCGACTCGACTTCCTGATCGACGAGATGCTCCCGCCCCGGACGGCCGTCATCCTGCGTGACGAGCACGGGCTGCGGGCCCAACACGTCACTGAGCTCGGGATGGCCCACACCGAGGATGCCGTGATCGCTCAGTTCGCCCGCGAGCACTCCCGAGTGGTGGTCACCGAGAACGTCGCTGACTTCGCCGGCGAGCGAGGGGTGGTCCTCGTCTTCGTCCTCGACGAAACCTCCCGGCGGGCGGCGCCATGGCCGCAGGACTCGCCGACCGGCTCGCCCGGTGGGCAGCTGCCGACGCCTGACCCGTTCCCGGGGCAGCACTGGCTCCGCTGAACCCAGCGTCGAGTGCGGAAGTGGTCGCTCTGGCTGCCACTTCCGCATCAAGCGAGGTCAGAGGGCCTTGAGGATGTCCTCGACGCGGTCCTTGGCATCCCCGAAGAGCATCTGCGAGTTCTCCTTGAAGAACAGCGGGTTCTGCACTCCCGCGTAGCCGGTGGCCATCGACCGCTTGAACACGATGACGTTCTCCGCCTCCCAGACCCGGATGACCGGCATCCCGGCGATCGGTGAGGTGGGGTCCTCGGAGGCGGCGGGGTTGACCGTGTCGTTGGCGCCGATGACGAGGACGACGTCGACGTCGGCGAGGTCGTCGTTGACCTCGTCCATCTCCAGCACGATGTCGTAGGGGACCTTGGCCTCGGCGAGCAGCACGTTCATGTGGCCGGGCAACCGGCCGGCCACCGGGTGGATCGCGAACTTCACGTCGATGCCGCGGTCGCGCAGCTTGCGGGTGAGGTCGGCCACCGGGTACTGCGCCTGGGCGACGGCCATCCCGTAGCCGGGGGTGATGACGACGGTCCGGGCGTCCGTCAGCATGGCGGCGGCCCCCTCGGCGGTGATCTCGCGGTGCTCGCCGTAGTCGACGTCGGCGGCCACGGTGCCGCCCTCGACGCCGAACCCACCGGCGATGACCGAGATGAACGACCGGTTCATGGCCTTGCACATGATGTAGGACAGGTAGGCACCCGAGGACCCGACGAGGGCGCCGGTGATGATGAGCAGGTCGTTGCCGAGGAGGAAGCCCGCCGCGGCTGCCGCCCAGCCCGAGTAGCTGTTGAGCATCGACACGACGACCGGCATGTCGCCGCCACCGATCGAGGCGACGAGGTGCCAGCCGAGCGCGAGGGCGATGACGGTCACAGCGACCAGCACGGCCCTGCGGGCCAGGACCTCGTCGTGCGGGATCACGACGTAGACCATCGTGAGCAGGGCGAAGGCCGCGATCGCGCCGAGGTTGAGCCAGTTGCGCCCCGGCAGCATCAGCGGGGCGGACTTGATCCGCGCCGACAGCTTGAGGAACGCGACGATCGACCCCGTGAAGGTGACCGCACCGATGAAGACCCCGACCGCGACCTCGACGTCGTGGATCACCGGGTAGGGGGTGTCCTCGATCGAGGAGTTCCACCCCACGAGCACGGCCGCGAGCCCGACGAAGCTGTGCAGCATCGCGATGAGCTCGGGCATGCCGGTCATCTCGACCTTCTTGGCCCGGTCGAGCCCGATGGCCGCGCCGATGCCCATCGCCACGAGGATCAGCGCCAGCCCGAGCCAGCCGCTGCCCTCCCGGTCCAGGGCGCTCGGGCCCGACGGGGAGACGTCGACCCCGCTGGTCGCGGCAAGGATCGTGATGAGCAGCGCGACGGACATCCCGACGATGCCGAAACGGTTGCCGTTTCGGGCGGTGTCGTGCCGCGACAGGCCGGCCAGGGCGAGGATGAACGGCAGCCCGGCAACGATGTAGGCGCCTTGGACGACGCTCAGCGAACGGCTCATCGCACCGGCTCCTCTCGCTTGAACATCTCGAGCATTCGCGCCGTCACCCGGAACCCACCGAAGACGTTGATGCTCGCCACGAGGATGCCGACGAACGCCAGCACCGAGACCACCACGCTGTCGTCCCCGACCTGAAGAAGCGCGCCGACGACGATGATGCCGCTGATCGCGTTGGTCACCGACATCAGCGGCGTGTGCAGGGCGTGGTGGACGTTGCCGATGACGTAGAACCCGATGACCACCGACAACATGAACACCATGAAGTGACCGAGGAACGGCTCCGGCGCCACCGAGGCGACCAGGAGGAAGAGCACACCGGCGCCGACGCCATGAACCCCAACCGGCGGCCCTGGCTCATCGGCACCTTCGCCGGCTTGGCCGGGGCCGCCGGGACGAGCTCGGCGGCCGGTGCCGCTGACACCTGCACCGGCGGTGGCGGCCACAGCACCTCGCCCTCGCGAACGACGGTCATCCCCCGCTGCACGACGTCGTCGAGGTCGAGGGTCAGCTCGCCGTCCTTCTCGGGCGTGAGGAGCTTGAGCAGGTTCACCAGGTTCGTGCCGAACAGCTGGGACGCCTGCGTCGGGAGGCGGCCCGGCAGGTCGGTGTAGCCCAGGATCGTCACGCCGTTGTCGGTGACGACCTTCTGGTCGGCCACCGAGCCCGCGACGTTGCCCCCGTTGGAGGCCGCCATGTCGACGATGACCGAGCCCGGCTTCATCGAGGCGACCATGTCCTCGGTGAGCAGCCGCGGCGCCGGGCGGCCCGGGATGAGCGCGGTGGTGATGACGATGTCGACGTCAGCGGCCTGCTCGGCATACAGGGCCGCGGCCTTGGCGTCGAAGTCGGCGCTGGTCTCCTTGGCGTACCCGTCGGCGGAGGGGCCGGCCTCCTCGACGTCGATGCGCAGGAACTCGGCACCCATGGACTCGACCTGCTCGCCGACCTCCGGGCGGGCGTCGAACGCTCGCACGATCGCGCCCAGCGAGTTCGCGGTGCCGATCGCGGCCAGACCGGCCACACCCGCACCCGACGACGAGCACCTTCGCCGGCGGCACCTTGCCCGCCGCCGTGACCTGCCCGGTGAAGAACGACCCGAACTCGTGTGCCGCCTCGACGACGGCCCGGTAGCCACCGATGTTCGCCATGGACGACAACACGTCGAGGGACTGGGCGCGCGAGATGCGTGGCACGGCATCCATGGCGAGGGCGGTGACCCCCCGGGCGGCGAGCTTGTCGACGAGCTCGGGGTTGAGCGCCGGCGAGAGCAGCGAGACGACCACCTGGCCCGGACGCAACCGGGCGATCTCGGCATCCGAGGGAGCGTTGATCTTCAGCAGGACATCCGCGTTCCAGACGGCCTCGTCGATGACGTCGGCGCCGGCAGCCGCGTAGGCCGCATCGGCGAAGCTCGAGGCGGCACCGGCCCCCGACTCCACGAACACGGCATACCCGAGCGCGACGATCTGCTCCACGGTCTTCGGGGTCGCGGCGACCCTCGTCTCACCGGGTCGGGACTCACGGGGCACTCCGATGCGCACGGCATTCCTCTCGGCCTACAGGGATTGCGTCGAACCTATCGGGTCCGCGCCGGCGGGACTCGATGCCGCCACGGTGCGAACGGTCAGCCGTCTGAGGGACGGAATCCGCTGCGCTCGGCGGCCCCGGCGTCGTAGAACCAGACGTCCGGCTCCGCCGAGTCGTAGCCCGCATCGCCGGGTTCGCGGAAGGTCATCGTGTCGCGGTAGGCCTGCACGGGGTGGTCCAGGGGCTGGGCGCCGTCCTCGATCGGGGCGGCCGAACCGACCCCGAACCCACCGTCGCGCAGCTCGAGGAAGCCCGAGATGCGGCGTCCGGTCTGCTCGGCCGGGCGGGCTCCTCGACGGGCTCGCCGCGGCTCCTCAGCGACCGGCTCCTCGCCCGGCGGCTCCTCCACGGGGGGCTCCTCGACCGCGGCCTCACGCGGGCTCCGTCCTCCTGGGCGCGTCGACTCCCGGAAGGTCGTCCTCGACCGGGTTCTCCACCGTCGGCTCCTCGTCCAGGGCGTCCTCTCGCGGCCCGCCCCACTCGTTGGCCGGGATCGCGATGTCCTGCGAGAGTGCGTCGCCCGCTGGGACCTCGTCGCGGAAGCCCGCTGCCGCGGCGATTCGTTCGGCGTCGGGGTCGGCTCCGCTCCGGCTCCGGTCCAGGCGGGCGCGGCCGGGTCGGTCGGTGACGGCCCCTCGCCGGGGGCTCGGGCTGGGCCTGGGCACCCTCCGCGGCCTCGCGGGCCTCACGTCGTTCGGCCCGCGTCATGGGCACCTCCGCAGCCTGGTCGACCGCCTCGTCCACCGCGCCGACAGCCGCCCCGGCTCCGGCCGGCTCCGCCGACTCGGGCTCCGTCGGGCTCGCCTCGCACCGGCCGGCGCTCCCGTCCTCCGCGGCCTCCGCGGGCTCATCCCCCGACCCCAGCCAGGCGGCCTGGGTGCCCATCTGCCCTGCCTCGGCGTCGTGCTCCTCCGCTCGCTTGGCGTTGCCCCGACGCACGACGAAGGCGATGACGACAGCCGCCACGAGGATGAGGAGAAGCAGGATGATCAAATCGCGGGTCTGCATGGAAGTCCTGTCGTCTGACGCTGCCCGGAGGCGATCTCGCGGCACAACCTACTGCGGCCTGGTCCGCGGCGAAGTCGGCGCCCGGTTCATGCGATTGCCGCTCGCGTGGTGTCGGTCGGCGTACCGTCGACAGTGCAGGGACGGACCGTCCTCGCCCTGCTCCACGGACGGACACCATGAACACGATCCGACGGCACGTCTGGCTGCGACTCCTCGCAGCGGTCGCCATCGCGGCACCACTGCTGCTCCTGGTCGCGCCCGCACCAGGGGCCCTCGGCGCCACCCGCACCTGTTCCACGACGACGGCGGTGGCGAACCGCCCGACCCTGCGCTATGGCGACACGGGCAGCTGCGTGAAGGTGCTGCAGAACATCCTCCTCGCCAAGGGCTACAGCATCGGGGCGAGCTACGCCACCGGCACCTTCGGCTCCGGAACCCTCGGCGCGGTCCGCCGCTACCAGTCCAGCAAGCTCACGCTCGTGATCGACGGCGTGGTGGGCGCGACGACCTGGAACCGGCTCGTCAACGGCGGGGGCACGAACTACAGCCTCTACTCCGGGCCGAACACCAGCTCGCGCGTCATCCTCAGCTATGACGACTGCCCGAAGAGCTACTCCGCGTTCCAGTCGGCAGTTCTGGGTGCGAAGGCGCTCGGTGTCGCACTCGTCCTCGCCCCAACGGGCAACTGCATCTCCGCCGGCCGGTTCAGCCCGAGCTACGCCCGGGCCAACGGCCACTACGTCATCAACCACTCGATCAGCCACCCGAACCTCTCGGACCTGTCGTACTCGAGCGTGCGCTACCAGCTGGGGTCGCCCGGGGTCGTCACCTCGTACGGACGACCGCCCTACGGTGCGCACGACTTCACGGTGCGCGACGCCTACGCCAGCAAGGCCATGCGCATGTGGCTGTGGGATGTCGACACCAAGGACTTCACGGGTCGGACCCAGGCCCAGGTCGTGAGCCACGTGGTCACGTACTCCCGGGCCGGGGACACGGTGCTCATGCACATGGGCTGGAACGCCTTCAACAAGAGCGCCATCGCGGCCATGAAGTCAGGGCTGGCCGCCAAGGGACTTGGTGTGTGCCGCAACCCCGGGACCACGACGCCGACCTACCCGAAGACCATCGGCTGCTGACTGCGGAGCTGCTGAGCCCGCTCATCCCTGCGTCGGGCGGGACAGCCGGTCGAGCACACCGAGCAGCAGGGCCTCGCGCAGCGCTGGCGGGCACGCGTCGAGGAGGGTGTTGACCGCCGCCATCCGGGTCGGAAGCGCCAGTGAGCCGTCCGCGCCTGCGAGTCCGGCCGCTGCGAGCAACCCCGAGAAGCCCGCGTCGTCGAGGGTCGCGGGGTCGATACCGCCCATGAGCGCCGCCAGTCCCGGGTCCACTCTCACCGGGCCGGCCGCGCGCGCGGCGGACACGGCATCCGACAGCGCCTCGACCAGCTCGGCCACCGAGGGGGCGGTGGCCGCCGAGAAGGTGAGGTGAAGCGTGGGAGGCAGGTCGCGGAAGGACAGCTGCGGCTGCACGTACCACCCGCGCTCGAGCATCTCGTCGGCGACGGTGAAGGCGTCGCACGAGTCGTCGGTCGCCAGCGCGAGCAGGGTCGAGTCGGGCGGGGCGAGCACCCGCAGACCCGGGATGCCGTCCGCGGCATCCGCCGTCGCGAGGGTCGCCTCGCGCGCCTGGCGGGCCAGGTCGGCGTACCCCTCGAGGCCGATGCGGTGCGTGACGGCCCAGGCCGCCGCGAGCGGGGCCACCCGACCGGGTCGACTGCATCGTCGCGTTGAGCATCGTGTAGCCCGGCCAGTTCGCCGACGCGAACAGGTGCGTGCTGCGCAGGGCTGCGGTGCGGTGGAGCAGCACCGAGACGCCCTTGGGGGTGTAGGCGTACTTGTGCAGGTCGACGCTCATGCTGCTCACCCCGTCGACCGCGAACGTCCACGGGGGCACGTCGTCGAGGTGCGGCAGCACCCAACCCCCGATGCACGCGTCGACGTGACACCGGATGCCGTGCGCGGCCGCCGCCGCTGCGATCTCGGGCACCGGGTCGATGACGCCGTGGGCGTAGGACGGGGCCGAGGCGACGACGAGCACGGTGGAGTCGTCGATGGCGGCCGCCATGGCAGCGGGGTCGGCGCGCAGGGTGTCCGGATCGACGTCCACGAGCACGGCCCGCACCCCGAGGTAGGCCGCGGCCTTGTGGAAGGCGGCGTGTGCCGACGTCGGCAGCACCATGCTCGGGCTCGGGTGGTCGCCGGCCTTCCTGGCGGCGAGCACGGCGAGCAGGATCGACTCGGTGCCGCCCGAGGTGACGGACCCGGCGAACCCTGCGGGTGCGTCGAGCAGGCCACCGGCCAGGGCGACGAGGTCGTTCTCCATCGCCAGCAGGGAGGGGAACGCCGTCGGGTCCAGTCCGTTGGACCCCGCGAACATCGCGAGCGCCTCGAGGCCGACCGCATCGGCGTCGGCGAGCCCCGAGTCGTAGACATAGGCCAGCGTGCGGCCGCCGTGGGCCGGCAGGTCCAGCCCCTGGAGCGCTCGCAGGTTAGCGAGCACCTCGTCGGTCGTCAGGGCGGTGTCACTGCGGTCATCGGGCCACCTCCACGTCGAGTTCATACTTGCGCAGGAAGATGAGCGAGACCCCGACGAGCACCGCCGGGACGACGGTGAACCCCCAGGCGATCGCGGTCTGGGCCGAATCAGGCTGCACCGCAGCGGCATCCGTCGAGGAGACGTAGCCGCCGACGGTGAGCACCGCGGCATACAGGAAGGGCCCGATGGCCAGCCCGAGCGTCTCCCCCGCGGTCCACACCCCCGTGTACGTGCCGGCACGGTCCTCGCCGGTGGCAGCGGTGTCGGCGGCCGCCACGTCAGGGAGCATCGCGAGCGGGAACATCTGGCACGCGGCATACCCGGTGCCGACGACGGCGACACTCAGGGCGGCCGCGCCGAGCCCGATGCGCACCGTGGCGAGCGTCGCGGCAGCCCCGACGAGGAGCAGCACCGAGCCCCAGAGGTAGCCGGTGCGCTTGCCCCTGGCCTCGCCGACCCGCTGCCAGAGCGGCGTCACGAGCAGCGCCGGGGCAACGAAGCAGACGAAGAGCACCGTGGAGGCCGCGCCACCGCCGAGCAGCACGCGCGCGACGTAGTCGACACCGGCGAGCATCGCCCCGGTCGCGAGGGCCTGGAGCACGAAGACGAGCAGCAGCGTGCGGAACGGCGGGGATGCCGCGACGACCCGCAGCTGGTCGGCCAGACTCCCGCCGGCCGTCGCCGCACGCGACATGGGGGTGTTCCGGGTGCCCCACCAGGCGCCGACCGTGCCCATGAGGATGAGGGCGCCGACGAACAGGCCCACGCCCCGGTAGCCCCACTCCGGCCCGAGCGCGTCGCGGATGATCGGGGACAGTCCACCGCTGACGAGGATCGCGAGCGCGAGGATCGCGACCCGCCACGTCATGAGACGGGTGCGTTCGTCGTAGTCGTCGGTCATCTCGGCGGGCATCGCGACGTAGGGCACCTGGAAGAAGGCGTAGGCCGTGGCACAGGCGAGGAAGGTCACGACCACCCAGGTCGCCGCCAGCCCGGTCGGCGACGTCGGGCCGGCGAAGAGCAGCACGAAGGCGATCGCGAGGGCGGTTCCCGAGCGGATGAGGAAGGGGCGGCGGCGGCCGGCGGGGTTGGTCGAGCGGTCACTGATCCGGCCGGCGATCGGGTTGAGCACCACGTCCCACGCCTTCGGCAGGAAGACGATCAGCCCGGCGATCCCGGCCGCGATGCCGAGCCGGTCGGTGAGGTAGGGCAGCAGCAGCAGCCCCGGCACGGTGCCGAACGAGCCCGTCGCGACCGAGCCCAGCCCGTAGCCACGCCGCGCCGCCGGAGTGAGACCGGGCAGGGCCTGGGGGGTGGGCGCCGTCGCCATGGTCGGACCCTAGTGGGGATGATGGGGCCGTGGGAGCGCGTCAGAGGTTTCGGGGGCGGATCGCCGGCGTCGGGTCGACCAGCGGGGTGCGGGTCGTCGTCGGCTGGTGGCACGAGAGCCCGTTCGGGCCGTTCGCCGACGCGATGGTCGAGCGGGCCGACGGGCACCGACTGCTCGTGGCGCCCACCGAGCAGGTGGCTGACCTCGTGTCGTCGACCTACGTGTTCGACGAGGTCCGGGTCGAGCCGGAGGCCGGCGGCTGGGTGCGCAGGTGGTCGCCAGGGCAGCCAGCTCCGCACTCAAGGCTGCGAGTTCACGAGCCCGTCGCTGGCGCTGACGCTCGAGATCGGAGACCGGATGCCGCTCGGCCACCTCCTGCGCCTCGTCCCCGGCGCGCTGTCGGCCAGTCCCGCCTTCGCCACGGCCGTGGACCCGGTGGCCCGAGTCGTCCTGCGCGGGGTCCGCACCCGCGGCCAGGCCCGGGGTGGTCGGCGCGAGTACTACGGAGCCAGCGACATGCGTGCGGTGACGTCGATGACCGGGGTGCTGGACGGCATCCCCCTCGGTGATCTGCGCCCGGTGGACCCGCCCTGCCGGTTCGGGTTCTCCTCGACGCCTCGTTCGCCATCGGTGACCGACGTCGTCACGACGATCGTCGACACTTGATGCCCTCGGTCCGACCTTGGCCGATATCGAGAGGTCGAGACATGCTGGCTCGGATGCAGGATCCCGGGCATGTCTCGACCCCTCGACTCCCGGGTCACTCGATGTGCAGGGTGGTGGGGTCAAGGTCCATGGCGCGAGCGAACCGGCGCAGCAGGGTGCGGCGCCGGGCCCGGCCGTAGACGTCCTCGGCATAGATCTCGATGACGGTGTAGTGCTCGTCGCCGGCCAGCCCGGTGCGAGCACTGTCGGCGCTGCGGCGCCTCCTCGAGGCGTGGTCGGCGCCCTGGTACTCCCCGATGACCCGGTGCCTGTGCCACACGAGGTCGCCCTCGAGCAGCCACCCACCGTTCGCGTCGAACACGTCGGAGTTGAGGGCCGGCTCGGGAAAGCCCGCCCGGTGGAACATCAACCGCGACCTGGTCTCCATCGGCGACCGGGACCCCACCCGCACCAAGGACAGCGCCTCGGTGAGCCGGGCCTTCCCCCGCGGACGGTTCCTCGCCTCGAGGGCAGCACGCAGCGCGGCATGACCACCCGGCTCGAGCCGATTCACGACGACGTCACCGACGACCACGAGGTCATCGACACCGAACTCACCGGCAGGAAGCTCGCCGAGGTCACACCAGGTGTCCGCCAGATCCACCACCCTCAGGCCGTCGACGTCGATGACCTCACGGCGCTCGAGCCCTCGGTGGCCACGGCAACCGACCCGCCGAATCCTCGACAGACTGGATGCTCGCGTCACGTCGAGGATCTGCTCGGCCTCCAGCGCCTGGGTCAGTGGCAGTGCGAGCAACCGGGCAGCGGTGACGTGCGAGAAGGCGACGTCCGACGGCATCCCGGCGGCGAAGGCGGCCGCCCGCTCGCGCACGGTGGCCGGGGCGGATGCCGTGCGGACCGCATGGGTCGGCGCATGCAGCCGGGTCGTGCGCAGGTCATGCAGCCGAAGCCCGGCTTCCCGCCCCGCGGCGATCGTGAAGGGACGGGAGGCCAACGCCCGTGGCAGTTCGACAGCCCCCCATGACGCAACAGTGCACGGACCGGCCGGGAGCTGCCGGAGGTTATCCACAGGGCCCGAGCTGCCACCTGTCGATCGAGGAGCCGAGACACGCCGCTTCCGGTGCAGGATCCCGCGCATGTCTCGACCTCTCGACTGAGCTCGCCGTGCCAGGGCGTCGCGACGTCAGGGGCGGGGGGTGATGCGCAGCAGCTGGTCGTCGTCACCGTTGGTCGTCGTGACGTACAGGGCACCGTCGGGCCCGAGCCGCGCAGCCCGCAGCCGCCCGAACGGCCCGTCGGTCTCCTCGGGCACCGACACCTCGGCCAGCGACCCGTCCGCCGCCAGGGTCAGCAGCAGCAGCTTGGACCCCTTGAGCGCCGTCACGACCAGGGCCCCGTCGAGCGCTCCCCACTGCTCACCCTCGAGGAAGGTCGCGGAACACACCGCCTGGGTCGAGGCGCCCGACTGCCAGATCGCCGGCACGGCATCCGGGAAGCGCTCGAGGTCGGTCATCGGCACGCTCTCGTCGTAGCCACCGACGGTCCCGCCCTGCGAGGGGTCCCAGCCGTAGTTCGCGCCGGCCCGGATGAGGTTGACCTCGTCGTTGTTGCTCGGGCCGTGCTCGGCCGTGTAGACCGCGCCGGTGCCGGGCTGCACCGCGACCCCCTGGATGTTGCGGTGCCCGTAGCTGTAGACGTACCGCTCGCGCTCGTTCTCCGAGCCGAAGAACGGGTTGTCATCCAGCGGAAAGCCGGTCTCCAGGTCGAGCCGCAGCACCTTGCCGCCGAGGCTGGTCCGGTTCTGCGGCAGCGCCCCCTGCGCCACGTCACCCGTGCCGACGAGCAGCTCGCCCCCCGGATCCGTCAGAGGCGATGGTCGGCCGGCACCCCGAGTGCCGACCCGACGAGATCGGCAGCCCGGTCAGCAGGTCGCGCACCCGCTCCGCCGAGCCGCCGTCAGCCGACAGCCGCCACGTCACGAGCCGGATGTCCTCGGCGTCCCCGCCCTCCTCATGGGTCTGGCAGGTCGTGAACAGCCGCGAGCTCGCGAAGTCGGGGTGCACGACCATCCCCATGAGGCCACCCTCCCCCGACACGAACACGTCGTCGAGGTCGGCCTTCACCGTGGTCCGCTTCGCGCCCTCGCGCAGCCCCGACACGATCGAGATCCGGCCCGGGCGCTCGGTGACCAGGGCCCGACCGTCGGGCAGGAACCCGATGTCCCACCCGTGCTCGAACCCCTCGGCCACCACCTCGACGTCCAGCGCGGGCACCTCCGTGCTGCGCGGCGCCGGGCTCGCCGTCACCTCCGCAGTCGGGGACGAGGTGCCGGATGCCGTCCGCGTCGGTGCCGCGGGCACCTCACCGACCGAGTCGTCCCCCGAACAGGCGCCCAGGACCACCGTGGCGAGCAGGGCGACGCAGGCGAGCGGTGCGACGGATCGGGTCCTCATACCCCAGTCTCACCCGGACAGGTCGGCGATCGCCCGTTCGTGGTCACCCGAGAGCACGGTGAGGTCGGCACGGTACTGCGCGATCCGGCATCCGCGGCCGTTCGGTTTGAGCAGGATGCCCTCGGCGGCCCAGCGTTCCCGCACCTCGTCCATGAGCTGGACCGGCAGGTCGCCCGACGCGTTCGTGACCCGCCACCACGTGACGTTCGACCCGTAGAGCCGCATGATCGTGCCGACCTGCCGCGGGCCGATGCCGACGAGCGCCGCGAGGTCGCCGTAGGACACGACGCGGCCCCGCGGCACCTGCTCCACGGCCCGCAGCACGCGCTCCACGACGACGTCGTCCACGCGGCCATTCTCCCGCCCGAGGGTGGCTGCTGGGCCCACCTGCCGGCGCAACGGCTCAGCGGCCGATGTCGGCACCGATCTCCCACGGCGCGAGCGGCGAGTTCACCAGCACCCAGGTCTCGACGTCCTGCATGAGCCCGGTCGCGATGAGCACCCCCATGACGACGAACAGCACGCCGAGCCCCCGGCGGAACGCGGAGTGCGGGTCGGCCGCCCACCGCAGCCGCCGCACGAGCCGCTGGCCCGCGAGCGCGATGGCGAACAGCACGCTGACCAGCCCGATGACGTAGGCCGTGAGCAGCGCCAACCCGCGCGCGGGCTCGGCCGGCAGCACCGTGACCACGACGTACGCGAACAGCGGGCTGCACGAGGTGAACACGGGCCCGAGCGCCGCGCCCGTGAGCACCGCGCCGAGGGTGCCGCCCCGCTGGTTGGCGGCCGACAGCCCCCGGGCGCTGCGGCTGCTGAACCCGCTGGCGACCGAGACCCGGTCCCACAGCTCGGGGAAGACCGCGACGACGCCGAGCGCGATGAGCAGCCCACCGCTGATCCACCGCCACACCGACGGCGGCACGTCGATGAGGGCCGTCGTGGCCTTCAGCGACAGCGTGAACACGAACACCGAGACCCCGAGCGACCCGGTGACGAGCAGGGCCCGCCGCACCGCCGCCCCGTCGGCAGCCCCGGAGACGGAGCCGCCGACGATGACGGGCAGGAGCGAGAGGGCGCAGGGCGCCAGGGTGGTCAGCGCCCCGGCGAGCAGGGCGCCCGCGAGCGCGAGCAGCACGTCAGACCGTCTTGGCCTTGATGTCGGCTCCCGAGATCGTGCCCGTCCACTTCGCGAGCTCCTCGCCGTCGGGGTCGACCTGGACGAACGTGTGCTGCTGGGTGATGCCGTAGGTCTTGCGCAGGTCGGTCTCGGAGTCGAAGTCGACCTTGACCACGGTCAGACCGGCGGGGATGCCGTCCTCCTCGATCGCCTTCTCGGTCGCCCGGCAGGTGGGGCACCACGGGGCGTGGAAGAAGTAGACGACCTTCGTGCCCGCCCGCTGCGGCCATCTGGCTCTGGTACTCGGCCTTGGTCAGGTAGGCACCGGCCGCCATGGCCTCGGCGGTGGCCGACGCCGGGCGTGCGTCGCACCGGGGCGGATGCCGTGGCGGTGCTCGCGCTGGGGCCGCCGGTGCCGCGGCGTCCTGCGTCGCGGACCCGCAGGCCGAGAGCAGCAGCGCGCAGGCGGCGGCGGACGCGATGAGGGTCAGGGACTTGTCGGTGCGCACGATGGCTCCTGGGTTCGGTGGGGTGTCGGGACGTGGGTGTCGGGACGGTGGGGTCTCAGGCACCAGTGGACGTCATCCTCGGCTGCTGGCACCACTGCAGCGGCACGGACGTCATCACCGGGTAATGCTCTGCAGCGGCAGGAGAGGGTGACGGTGCAACCGGTGCCGTCCGCGCGGTTGGTGGCCACGGCATCCCCGCCGTGGGAGCGCGCCACCTCGCGCGCGATGGTGAGGCCCAGCCCCATCCCCCGGTCGTGCCGGGCGTCGTCGCCGCGCCACCCGGGCTCGAAGACCCGCTCGAGGTCGTCGTCCGGGATGCCGCCGCAGCCGTCGGAGACGTCGACGTCCACCCGCCCCTCCCGGGCCTGCGTCGTGACCGCGACCCGGCCACCGGCCGGGGTGTGCTGGAGGGCGTTGCGCAGCACGTTCGTCACGGCCCGCGTCACCGCGCGCGCGTCGACGTCCACGACCGCACCGGCCAGGTCGCCCGCGACGACCTCCACGTCGGCAGCCGCGGCCAAGGGCGCGATGGTGGCCACGGCATCCGAGACGAGGTCGTCGAGCGCGCACACCGCGGACCGGGACGTGGGCTGCGGCCCGTGCAGGCGCGAGAGCTCGGCGATGTCGTCGACCATCGTGTCCATCCGGTCGACCTCGTGGACGATGCGGGCGTGGGCAGCCCGCGGGTCGGCCACCGCGCCGTCCTCCAGCGACTCCGCGAGCGCCCGGATGCCGGCCAGCGGCGTCCGCAGGTCGTGGGACAACCAGCGCACGGTCTCGCGGCGGGACTGCTCCACCTCGAGGGCGCTCTCGCGCTCGGCTCGCTCGCGGGCGGCATCACGTTCCAGGCGAAGCACCCGCCGGGCGAGGACGAGCCCGACGACGACGGCCATCGGGGCACCGGCGAGGAGGACGAAGACGAGCGTGCGGTAGTCGTCCTCGCCGATGAGCATCGAGCGGCTGGCCACCGCGACCCCGGCGGCGAGCGCCGCCACGAGCACGATCGGTGCGCCGAAGGCCGCGACGGAGGGACGGTCACGGGCCAGCCGCGACAGGCCGAGGGCACCGGCCGCCGCGACGACGGTCGTCACCGTCGCCGAGAGGATGACGGCATTTGCCTCAGGACCCACCGGTCACCCCCCGCACGGCGCTAGTGTCGTCGGCGAGACGACGGAGAGGTCGGTGGTGTCGGTGCAACGAGTGGTGGCGATCGTCGCGCTCCTGGTGCTGGGGGTGCTGAGCCTGCCCGTCGTCGCGTTCTTCCTCGACGGCGAGGGGACCGAGAACTGGATCGTGCCGGTGCAGCTGCTGCTCATGGCCGGCGTCGGGGCGCTCGTGGGTCGCGCCGTCCCGGCCGTGGCCGGCGAGGGAGCCAGCCCGCGTCGCGCGACGGTCACGGCGGCGCTGCTCGGTGTGGGTGCCGCGGTGCTCGGCCTGGTGCTGTTCTTCGTCCTGCTGAGCGGCTTCGGGGGAGCCTGACCCGAGGTCGGCGCGCGGCACGCCGGTCACCCGGCATCCGGGTCGGTGCGGTCCCAGCGGTAGCCGCGGCCGAAGACCGTGACGAGCCGCAGCGGCTCGCTCGGGTCGACCTCGACCTTCTCGCGCAGGCGTCGCACGTGGACGGTCACGGTGGACGCGTCCCCGACCTCCCAGCCCCAGACCTGCCGCAGCAGCTCGTCGCGACCCCACACCGCGCCGGGGTGCTGCAGGAACCAGGCGAGCAGGTCGAGCTCTCGGGCGGTGAGCGCCACGGCGGCACCCCCGCGGGTGACCGTCCGGGCGCCGAGGTCGACGACGAGGTCACCGTCGCGCAGCACGTCCTGCACCTCCTCGGCCGCCGGGCCGGACGTCCGACGCAGCACCGAGCGCACGCGCAGCTCGAGCTCGCGCAGGCTGAAGGGCTTGGTCACGTAGTCGTCGGCGCCGTGCTGCAGGCCCTGCACGCGCTCGTGCTCCTGCCCCCGGGCGGTGACCATGACGACCGGCAGGTCCCGCCGGATCGACCGCAGCCGCCGGCACACCTCGAACCCGCCGAGGCCGGGCAGCATGAGGTCGAGCAGCACGAGGTCTGCCGGCGCCTCGACGTAGCGCTCGATCGCCGCGTCACCCGCCGCCACGGCATCCACCGTGTAGCCGGCACGGGTCAGGTAGGCCGCGACGGCCTCCCGGACCGTCGCGTCGTCCTCGACGAGCAGGATGCGCACCACGCTCGCAAGGGTAGGTGGCAGCGGGCGGTGCGCCACGGCATCCGGATAATCGGTAAGCACCCCGCAACCCGGGCTGAAAGGATGGGCCCATGCGGCGGATCATCCAGAGCAAGAAGCTCCAGCACGTGCGGTACGACGTCCGGGGCCCGATCCTCGTGGAGGCCCAGCGGCTCGAGGCCGAGGGGCACGAGATCCTCAAGCTCAACATCGGCAACACGGCACCGTTCGGCTTCAAGGCTCCGGAGTCGATGGTCGCCGACATCGTGCACAACCTGCCCGACAGCCAGGGCTACGCCGACTCGCGCGGCATCTACTCGGCCCGCACGGCCGTCGCGCAGTACTACCAGTCGCGGGGCCTGACCGAGACCAACGTCGACGACGTCTTCATCGGCAACGGCGTCTCCGAGCTGATCACGCATGGTGCTCCAGGCGTTCGTCGACGACGGCAACGAGATCCTCGTCCCGGCGCCGGACTACCCGCTGTGGACCGGCGCGGTCTCGTTGTCCGGCGGCACCCCCGTGCACTACCGCTGCGACGAGAGCAACGGGTGGAACCCCGACCTCGAGGACATCGAGGCCAAGATCACCCCGAACACCCACGCCATCGTCATCATCAACCCGAACAACCCGACCGGCGCCGTCTACTCACCCGAGACGGTGCGGGCCATGGTCGACATCGCCCGACGGCACGACCTCGTCGTCATGGCCGACGAGATCTACGAGAAGATCATCTTCGACGACTCCGTGCACCACCACGCCGCGACCTTCGCCGAGGACGACGTGCTCTGCCTGACCTTCAGCGGGCTGTCCAAGGCCTACCGGGTGTGCGGCTACCGCGCCGGCTGGGTCATGGTCTCCGGGCCCCAGCACCTGGCCACCGACTTCCTCGAGGGCCTGACCCTGCTGTCGAACATGCGGATGTGCGCGAACGTGCCGGCCCAGCACGCGATCCAGACCGCGCTCGGCGGCTACCAGTCGATCACCGAGCTCATCGTGCCCGGCGGCCGGTTCTACGAGCAGAGCAAGCTCGCCGCGCGCCTGCTCAACGAGATCCCGGGGGTCTCGTGCGTCGAGCCGATGGGTGCGCTCTACTGCTTCCCGCGCCTGGACCCCGAGGTCTACGCGATCGAGAGCGACGAGGCCTTCGTCATCGACCTGCTGCGGGCCAAGAAGATCCTCGTGACGCACGGCACCGGCTTCAACTGGTTCGAGCCCGACCACTTCCGGCTCGTCACCCTTCCCGACGTCGACGTGCTGACCGAGGCCATCGGCCGCATCGCCGACTACCTCGAGACCATCAGGGACTGACCCGAATGCCGGGAGCGGGCTATCCGGTGTCCTTCGGGGTGCTCGGCACCGTCGCGCTGGGCGGGGTGGTCGGGTCACTCGGCCGGTATGCCGTGAGCGTGGCCCTGCGACAGGAGGTGGGCGGGTTCCCGTGGGCGACCCTGGTCGTGAGCGTCAGCGGCGCCGTCGCGATGAGGGCTGCTCGTCGCCTTCCTCGTCGACCGACTGGGTGTGCTCCGGCTGGCGCCGCCGTTAGTCGGAGTCGACGTGAAGGACATGTTGACGACGTTCTCGAGCCCTCGCGATGGATGCGGTGGCGCTGAGGAAGAAGTAGCCGCTGTCCTGACCGGCCCGGACGTTGACGATGCCCACGTCCGGAGCGACACCCGAGACGCCGATGCCGTTCATCGCCGCTGCCATCGTGCCGGCGACGTGCGTGCCGTGGCCGTTGTCGTCGTGGTCTGCAGGATCGACGCAGCCCTCGTACTCACAGGCCCCGTCGACGTCGGTCATGTCGACCGTGAAGTTGCGTGAGAGCCGCTGGTCGAAGTTGGCGGCGAGGTCGGGGTGGCTGCCGTCGACGCCGGTGTCCATGACACCCACCTTGACGCGCTTGTCACCCATCTCGGTGAGGTGCGCTTCGGGTGCGTTGATCATGTCCATGCCCCAGAGGTAGGAGTCGAGCGGATCGCTCGCCCCCTTGGCCCCCTTGGTCGAGTGGGCGCTGTTCCCGCTGGACCGGCCCGGTGAGGACTGGTGCTCCCTGAGGACCCGGTCCTTGACGGGACCGGCGTCGGGCGCCCGGCCCACGACGCCTCCCGTATGCTCGGGGGATGCGCCGACGCACCCCTCGAGCCGTCCCGGACGTGTTCGAGACCTTCGCCCACCGGGTGGACGACTCGGCCGAGGGACCCCTCGAGACCCCGGCCGCCGGTGCCGTGGCGCGCTCGGCCGGGATCGGCCTGGCCCTGATGGTGCTGACGTCCGTCGCGTTCGTGGGTGGGGCCTGGCTCGCGTCCCGCAACCGCCCGGACCTCGTGTTCTCCAACCTGGCCTGGGAGGGCCTGGTCATCGCCGGCTGGTCGATCCTGTGGGGCGCACTCGCCGCCGCGATGGTGCTCGCGGTCAGCGTCGTGGCGGTCGGGCTCCCGTGGGTGCGGCGTCAGCGCGAGTCGCGGTCAGCCCCTCCCGCGACCTCGACACCGACCTCGACCCCGTAGGCCCAGCCGGGACGCAGCGACAGGGTGTCGCCGCTCCAGAAGCGGCCCGGGTCGTACCAGTTCATCGGCACGTCGTCGTCGAGGATGCCCATCTCCTCCAGCGTCACCCCGACGACCTCGGCGCAGTAGACGGCCTCGGGCCGCACGGCCTTCTCCTGCGCAGCCCGCTTCGACAGGTGGGCGTCACGGCCCCGGAGCCAGCGCCAGGCCATCCCCACGGTCGTCGGGAACGAGACCCCGTTGAGGCGGGCGATGGTGCGCAGGACGGCATCCTCCTGCTCGCGCCCGACCTCGGGGGTCAGCTGGCGCACCCAGGCGCCCTGGCCGTACTTCACCTGCCACGTCGTCACCGCCTCGCGCAGGTCGTGCAGCTGCACCCCCCGGTGGTGGTCCCCGGTCCAGTGGTCGCGCAGGGACCGGCCGAGCTCGGCGTGCCACATGAGCGGGGGCAGGTCGTCGAGCACGACGGCCATCCCGACGTGGTTGACCGGGGCGTTGCTCGCGGTCTGGATGACCCGGTCGGCGACCGAACCACCGCGAAAGAGCCAGAGGTCGCCCGTCCGGGTGGCCTCGATGGCCTCGTCGAACGGGACACTGGTCCTTCGGGCGCGCGTCGGCATGCGCACAGTCTGCCCACTGCGGCGTCCGCGGTGCCGGACCCTTCCCAGCGAGGTGCGCCACGGCATACCTTGAAGACGTGCGCACTCGGCGCAGGAAGCAAGGACTCGCGGTGCAGGCCGTGGCCGGCACCCACACGGTGCTGCTCGGTTTCAGCCTCGACGACCCGGCCGGCTGCCTGGGGTTCGCGATCCACCGCACCGACCACACCGAGGGCGAGGCCCGCTGGCTGCGGGGCATGAAGACGTTCGGCAGTGTCGTGCCCGAGCCGCCACCCGGGTCGGACTGGCCCACGAACGCGCACCCGGTCCAGGGCTTCCAGTGGGGGGACTACGCGGCCAAGCCCGGGACACGACTACACGTATGCCGTGTCGGCCATCGGTGGGACACCCGCCGCCCCCGTACCCACCGCGACGGTGTCGCTCACCGTGCGCACCGAGGTCGAGGACGACGGTGAGCACGGGGTGTGGTTCAACCGCGGGGTGGCGGGCTCGCAGGCCTTTGCGCGGCAGTTCGCCGGCTGGGTGCCGACGTCGACACCCGACGAGACCCATCCGGCGATGACCTGGCTGTCGCGCGGGCTCGGGGAGGCCCTGCTCGCGTTCTGCGCGGAGGCGCTGGACGACGAGTGGTCGATCCACGGCGCGCTCTACGAGCTGACGTGGGGCCGCGCCCTGCAGGCCTTCGGGGCCGCGCGCGACCGCGGCGCGGACGTGCACCTCGTCGTGCACGGCAGGGACCGGGATGCCGGTGCCGCCAACAACGACCGCACCGCCGAGATGGCGCGTGCCGCGGTGGCCGCCAACCAGGTCGAGGACCTCGTGACGTGGCGCACCGCCCCCATCAAGAGCGCGCTGCACCACCACAAGTTCCTCGTCCTGTCGCGGCGCGGCATCCCCGAGGCGGTCTGGACCGGGTCGACCAACCTCACCCTCGGGGCGGTCTACGGCCACTCCAACGTGGGCCACGTCGTGCGGGACCGGGCCGTCGCGTCACGGTTCGAGGCGGAGTGGGAGCGGCTGCGCGACGGCGTCCCCATCGCTGACCTGCGCGCCGTGCACACCGCGGACCCCGCCCCCGAGCGCACGGTCCCGGTCGGTGGCGGGGTGGGCAGCGTGTTCTCGCCGTTGACCGGCACGTCGCTGCTCGACTGGTACGCCGACCTGTTCGACTCCGCCACCAGCTCGTCCCACGTCACGGGGGCGTTCGGCCTCCACCAGGTCTTCCGTGACCGGCTCGCGGTGGACCGGTCACCGGTGACCCGCACGGTGCTCCTGGAGAAGGTGCCTCCGCGAGAGAGCGCGATCCCGCGCAGCGACGACCACGTGCGGATCTCGACGGGGAGCCACCTCATGGGTGACCCGCTCCAGCAGTGGGCCACCGAACGCCTCACCGGCTTCAACACCCACGTGCGCTACATCCACACGAAGATCATCCTCATCGACCCCTTGGGCCCCGACCCGACGATCCTCACCGGCTCCGCGAACTACTCGACCGCGTCGACGGCGACCAACGAGGAGCACACCCTGCTCATCAGGGCGGGGCGCACGAGGTCGTCCTCGCGCCGGGCCGTCCGCCGGGTCGCCGACATCTACCTCACCGAGTACCACCGCCTGTTCATGCACTTCGCCTTCCGGGCGATGGCCCAGAACCGGGAAGTGAACACCGGTGTCTCCCAGTGGAGTCGGTACCTCGATGAGACCGGGACATGGGCCGAGCGCTACTACGTCGACGACTCCTGGCGCGCCGCCCAGCGGCGCCTGTTCTCCGGTTCCTGACACCCCGGTCGACCGTCGCTAGGGTGGGTGACATGGCCCCCTCGAACCGCGTGTGGAAGTTCGCCGGCATCGCCGGGCTCGTCGGCGTCGTCGCGACGGGGGTTCTGGTCGCCCGCGACGAGCGCGACCGGCGGGCCTACACCCCCGACGAGGTGCGCGACCGGCTCCAGGAACGCCTCGAGGAGGCGCAGCGGGAGCGAAACCCCCTCACGCACGGGGACGAAGACCAGGGCACGACACGCCGATTGGTGCGGCGACACACCGATGACATGTTTCCGTGGGGGTGACAGGACGATCACACCGGGTCTCGCGTGACCGAAGCGACTCAACCGTGGCCGAGGGCGAGGTGGGAGTCCAGGCGTCCGATGACGCCGTGCCCGGTGCTGCGAGGTGTCACCATCCGCGGGTCGTCTCGGGCCGCACTGATCTGGTCCGGCCGGGCGGGCGGGCTCATCGAGGACGTCACGTGCTCCGACGTCCAGTTCGGCCTCGTCGTCGGCCCCGACGTCGCGCCGACGGTGCGCGACTCGTCCTGCCGCCTCGCCCCGGCCCCGTCCTGACCGCTCAGCCGGCAGCGGTCACGAGGGCTTCGAGGCGCTCGTAGCCCTCGGACATGCCGTGCTCCATGCCCGACTCGACCATCGCGTCGCGCCCCTCGACGGTGCGACCGATGCTGCGGCCCCGCAGGCGGGTGCGGCCGTCACCGAGGTCCTCGAACCACATGAACTCCAGGGCGACCTCGTCGGGGGCGCCGTCGAACTCGAAGGTCTGGAGGGCGAACTCGTTCTCGCGGATGCTGTGGAAGACGCCGCGGAAGCCGAACGTGCCGTGGTCGTTGCTGTGCGTGTAGGAGTAGCCGCCGCCGGTCGTGAAGTCCCAGTGGGCGATGTCCATGTGCATGCCGTTCGGGCCGAGCCACAGCTTGACCTTCTCGGGGTCGCGGTGGGCCTCGAAGACGGCCGCCACGGGGGCGTCGAACTCGCGGGTGAAGTCGATCCACGGCACGCCGGCCGGGATGTCGAGGTGCAGGTTGTTGCTCATGGGTGCTCCTTGGTGGTGCGGGGGGCGACCGGCGCGGTGTCGTCGGTCGCGAGGAGGGCGTCGAGGCGGCGGAAGCTCTGCTCGAGGGTCAGGCGGTAGCCGTCGATCCAGGCGGTCAGCGCTTCGAGTGCCTCGGGGTTGAGGTGCACCGGGCGGCGCTGGGCCTGCCGGGTGCGGGTGACCAGGCCCGCGTGCTCGAGGACCTGGATGTGCTTCGAGACCGCCTGGAGGCTGATGTCGAAGGGCTCGGCGATCTCGTTCACCGTGGCCGGTCCACGGCTGAGGTGCGCGACGATCGCCCGCCGGACGGGGTCGGCGAGGGCTGCGAAGCCCAGGTCGACGGTGGTGCTCGTGTCCGGCATGCCCCTATTCAACCAACCCATTGATCAACTGTCAAGTTGATTACCGACTTCGTGCGACTTGGGTGCGGTTCCTGAGCCCAAATGGCCCGAAAACCGTAGGCAAGTCGCACGAAGTCGGGGGTCGGGCTACGGCTTGATGACGGTGAGGAGCACGGCGCAGTCCTCGAGGGCGGTCAGGGAGTGCCGGCGCCCCGGGATGATGGTGTGGTCCCCCGTCGCCCCTTCCCAGCTGTCCGGCTCGGAGTCCAGCCGCACGCGCCCTCGCAGCACCTGCAGGGTCGCCTCGCCGGGGCTCTCGTGCTCGGCCAGCCCGTGCTCGGCGAGGATCGCGATGACGGTCTCGCGCAGCACCCGGTCGTGGCCCCCGTGGATCGTTCGGGCAGCGCGCCCGCTGCTGCCCTCCCGGGCGGACTCGAGCAGCTCGTCGGCGAGGGTCGGTGAGGGAGATGCTGTCCATGGGGGTCCTTCGGTGGGGTCGAGCAGGGCGGATCAGGGTCAGACGCGGGTCGTGGCGGGGAAGGTCGAGCGCAGCGCCTCGCTCAGCGCGGCCGGGTCGACCACCTCGCCGCGGGCGGCCCGGGCACCCACCGCGAGCCCGAGGATGTAGGAGCCGACGGGAGCCATCGGCCGCGCGAAACCGTGCGCGATGTCCTTGGTGAGGGCATGGATGCCGGGGACGTCCACGGCATCCGGGTCGACGTCGAGCGCCGCGCAGGCGTCAGCGATCCAGGAGTGCCACTCGTGCTCGGCGGCCGTGAGGTCGGTCATTTCTTGGTCAGCTCGGGCTTGTCCCAGCCGCGCTGCGGCGCCCGGTTGCCCGACCCCCGCCCGGGTCGCTCGTCCTTCGAGCGATAGACGAGGTAGGGACGGGTGAGGTAGCCGATCGGCGCGGAGAAGACGTGGACGAGCCGGGTGAACGGCCACATCGCGAAGAGGATGAACGCGAGCAGTGCGTGCAGCTGGAATCCGAGCGGCGCCGCCGCCATCAGCTCGGGCTGCGGCTGGAGGGCGAAGATGCTGCGGAACCAGACGCTGACACCCTCGCGGTAGTTGTACTCGCCCCCGAACTGCAGGAGGCTGCCCGCCACGGTGTTCCACATGCCCAGCACGATGACGGTTCCGAGCACCGCGTACATGGCCTTGTCGTTGACCGTCGTCGCGCTGAAGACCGGACCGGTCGTGCGCCGCCGGTACACCAGGATCGCCAGGCCGACGACGGCTGCGATCCCGGCAGGGATGCCGCCCGCGAGCGCGATGACGTGGTACGCGTGGGGTGTCAGGCCGAGCGCGTTGGTCCACACCTGGGGGACGACCAGTCCGATGACGTGGCCGAGGATGACGCCGAGCATGCCGAAGTGGAAGAGGGGGCTGCCGATGCGCAGCAGCTTGTCCTCGTAGAGCTGGCTCGACCGCGTGGTCCAGCCGAACTTGTCGTAGCGGTAGCGCCAGACGTGCCCGACGACGAACACGGCGAGGCACACGTAGGGGACGATCACCCACAGGAACGTGCTCATCGGGGGGCTCCTACCGGGATGGTCAGGCCGAGCATCGCTGTCGTGTCGGCGGGTTCGGGGCGGGGGTTCAGGCGCGGGTCGATCGCGTAGGGCTCGAGACCGACCTCCTCCTTCGGTGGGCCCTCGGCGACGAGCCGCATCAGGGCCTCCTGGTCGGTGCCGTCGAGCGGCGGCAGCGTCGAGCGCAGCGCCTCGAGCACCGGCAGCCAGGGCGAGTCGCGGTGGGCGAGCCCGGCCCGCAGCACCTCGACGCCGACCCGGTGGCGGGTCAGCAGGTGCCACGCGGTGGCCCAGTCCTGCACCGCACCGAACTCGAGGACGACGCACAGGTGGTCGGGCAGCTCGACGTCGCTGTCGAACTCCAGCCCTGCGCGGCGGTAGGCCTGCTTGAACTCCACGAGGGCCACCCCCCGACGGCGGGTGTCGCCCTGGGTGAAGTACGTGAGGTGCAGCGAGCACTTGCGGGTGACGTCGAAGGTGTCGACGTACTCGCGCTGCAGGGCGCCGAGGGACGCCGGCGTGAGGCGGTCGAGGAACTCGAGCAACGGCATCCGCTGCGCCTCTGGGAGGCCCGCCACGACTTCGCGCAGCATCGGAACCCGCTGCAGGAGAACGTCATCGGGGTAGTCGAGCAGCAGTGAGACCACCTGCCACGTGTCGACGAGGTCGCCCTCGCTGATGCCGGGTCGCGCGTCCCGGTGCCGGCGCCACTTCATCGGTCGACCCGCTCCGCGTCGGCGCCGGACCCCTGGTCCGCACCGGGGAAGATGCCGTCCGGCATCCCGCGCCCGTCCCAGTTGAGCAGGTTGACGCGCCCCCGGAGGGGGTTGTCCGGCGGCAGGGCCTCGAGGCTGTCGGCGGTCTGCGCCTCACGGCGCACCCGCAGGTTCTCGGCGGCCACGGGGGTCGGCGAGCTGCCGGAGCCCTCGCCGAAGATCTCCTGCCCGCCGCCGTACTCCGACACCGCGCAGTCGGTCGCGAGCTCCTCGAGCGCGTGCGCCTGCTCGGCGTGCGCCGTCGGGATGACGTAGCGCTCGTCGTACTTCGCCAGGGCGAGCAGGCGGAACATCTCGTACATGTCCTCGCCCTCCATCCCCACGGCGGCGGGGATCTCGTCGCGCGGGTCGCGGCCGAGGTTGATGTCGCGCATGTACGAGCGCATCGCCGCGAGCTTCTTGAGCACCAGGTTGACCGGCGCGACGTCACCGGCGGTGAAGAGGTTCGCGAGGTACTCGACGGGGATGCGCAGGGTGTCGATCGCCCCGAAGAGGTTGTCGACGTCCTCCGCGTCGTAGCCGGTGTCCTTGATGACGTCGACGACCGGCGAGAGCGGCGGGATGTACCAGACCATCGGCATCGTGCGGTACTCCGGGTGCAGTGGCAGCGCCACCTTGTAGTCCATGATCAGCCGCTTGACCGGGCTGCGGCGGGCGGCCTCGATCCAGTCACCCGGGATGCCGGCCGCCTCCGCCTCGCGCCGGACCTCCGGGTCCTCGGGGTCGAGGAAGACGCCGAGCTGCGACTCGTAGAGGTCGGTGTCGTCCTCGGTCGTGGCCGCCTCGAGCACCTTGTCGGCGTCGTAGAGGACGAGCCCGATGTAGCGCAGCCGCCCGACGCAGGTCTCGGAGCACACCGTCGGGATGCCGACCTCGATCCGCGGGTAGCAGAACGTGCACTTCTCGGCCTTGCCGGTCTTGTGGTTGAAGTAGATCTTCTTGTACGGGCAGCCCGTGATGCACATGCGCCAGCCGCGGCAGCGGTCCTGGTCGACGAGGACGATGCCGTCCTCCTCGCGCTTGTAGATCGCCCCGCTCGGGCAGGAGGCCGCGCACGAGGGGTTGAGGCAGTGCTCGCAGATGCGGGGCAGGTAGAACATGAAGGTCTGCTCGAACTCGAACGTCACCTTGTCCTCGATGCCGCGCAGCATGACGTCCTTGGCCGCGTGCTCGCGCGAGCCGCCGAGGTCGTCGTCCCAGTTGGCGCTCCACGAGACGTTGATCGGCTTGCCGGAGATGAGCGAGTACGGCCGGGCGACCGGGAAGTTCTTCTGGGCCGGGGCGCTCAGCAGGGTCTCGTAGTCGTAGGTCCACGGCTCGTAGTAGTCGCTGATCGACGGCATCTTGGGGTTGCTGAAGATCGTGAGCAGCTTCTTGAGCCGGCCGCCGGCGCGCAGCTGGAGGCGGCCGTTCTTCATCACCCAGCCGCCCTGCCACTCGTCCTGGTCCTCGTAGCCGCGGGGGTAGCCCAGACCGGGCCGGGTCTCGACGTTGTTGAACCAGACGTACTCGGTGCCGGCGCGGTTGGTCCAGGCCTGCTTGCACGTGACCGAGCAGGTGTGGCACCCGATGCACTTGTCGAGGTTCATGACCATCGCCATCTGAGCCATCACGCGCATGTCAGTACTCCACGTTCTGGTTGGTGCGGCGGCGGATCATCGTCACTTCGTCACGGTTGTTGCCCGTGGGCCCGATGTAGTTGAAGAAGTAGGCGAACTGCGCGTACCCGCCGATCATGTGGCTCGGTTTCATCATGATCCGGGTGAGGGAGTTGTGGATGCCGCCGCGCCTCCCGTTGGTCTCGGTGAGGGGGACGTCGATGAGCCGGTCCTGGGCGTGGTGCATGTAGACGGTGCCCTCCGGCATCCGGTGGGAGACGATCGCACGGGCGGCGACGACGCCGTTGCGGTTGACCGCCTCGATCCAGTCGTTGTCCCTGACCCCGATCTTCTCGGCGTCGATGTCGGACAGCCAGATCGTCTGGCCGCCGCGCGAGAGGCTGAGCATGAACAGGTTGTCCTGGTACTCGCTGTGGATCGACCACTTGTTGTGCGGGGTGAGGTAGCGCACCGAGACCCCGAGGGCGTTCTGCTCGCCGAGTGCCGTCTCCCCGAACAGCTCGGTCATGTTGAGCGGTGGCCGGTAGACCGGGAGCGCCTCCCCCATGCCGAGGATCCAGTCGTGGTCGAGGTAGAACTGCTGGCGCCCGGTGAGGGTGTGGAACGGCTTCTTGCGCTCGATGTTGATCGTGAAGGGTGCGTACCGCCGCCCGCCGCTCTCCGAGCCCGACCACTCGGGCGAGGTGATGACCGGCACCGGTGCCACCTGCGTGTCGGCGAAGGTGATCTGCTTGCCCTCGTGCTCGGCCGCGAGGTCGTGCAGGACGGTGCCGGTGCGCTTCTCCACGTTCTTGAAGCCGTGGGTGGCGAGGTGGCCGTTCGTCGTGCCCGACAGGTGCAGGATCGCATCAGCCATGTGGATGTCGGTGTCGAGCCTGGGCTGGCCGTCACCGGCGCCGCCGCGGGCGACCCCGTTGCGGTGGCGCAGGATCTCGACCTCGCGCTTGACGTCGTAGGGCACGCCCTTGGTGAGCATGCCGACCTTCTCCAGGAGCGGGCCGATCGACGTCATCTTGTCGAAGATCGCCGTGTAGTCGCGCTCGGCGACGGCGATCACCGGCAGGGTCTTGCCGGGCACCGGCTCGACCTCCCCCGTGCGCCAGTCCTTGACGACGCCGTGGACCGTGGCCATCGCCTCTGGGGTGTCGTGCCAGAGCGGTTTGGCGATGACGTCGCGCCGGGTGCCGAGGTGGTCGACGGCGAGCTCGGAGAACCGCTTCGCGACCTCCTTCCAGGCGTCCCAGTCGGTCTTGGACTGCCACGGCGGGGAGATCGCGGGGTTGAAGGAGTGCACGAACGGGTGCATGTCGGTGGTGTTGAGGTCGTGCTTCTCGTACCAGGTGGCCGCCGGGAGGACGACGTCGGAGAACAGCGTCGAGCTCGTCATGCGGAAGTCGATGGTCATGAGCAGGTCGAGCTTGCCCTCGGGCACCTCGTCGGGCCACTCGATGCCCTCGGGGCGCTTGTCGGGTGGGGCCTGCTCGGCGGTGACGGCGTTGTCGGTGCCGAGCAGGTGCTTGAGGAAGTACTCGTTGCCCTTGGCGCTGGACCCGAGCAGGTTGGCCCGCCACAGGCTGAGGATGCGGGGGTGGTTCTCCTCCGCCTCGGGGTCCTCGACGGCGAAGCGGAGGGTCCCCGCCTTCAGCTGGTCGACGACGTAGGCGGCGGGCTCCTGCCCCGCGGCATCCGCCTCGTCGGCCAGTGCGAGGCTGCTGCGGTTGAACGTCGGGTAGCTGGGGGTCCAGCCCAGGCGCACCGACTGCGCGAGCAGGTCCATGACCCCCTTGCCCGCGAAGACGCCGGTCCCGGCATCCACGTCGTCGGCCGTGAAGGTGTCGTAGCGGTACTGGCTGGTGTTGACGTACCAGTACGCGGTCTGGTTCATGTGCCGCGGCGGGCGCTGCCAGTCGAGCGCGAACGCCATGTGCTGGAAGCCCATGATCGGCCGGATCTTCTCCTGGCCGACGTAGTGCGCCCAGCCACCGCCGTTGCGGCCCTGGCACCCGGTGATCGAGGTGAGCACGAGCATCGCCCGGTAGATCTGGTCGGAGTGGAACCAGTGGTTGGTGCCGGCCCCCATGAGGATCATGCCGCGACCGCCGGTGTCGATGGCGTTCTGCGCCCACTCGCGGGCCAGCCGCACGACCTGCTCGGCGGGCACGTTGGTGATCTCCTCCTGCCAGGCTGGGGTCGCCGGGGTCGAGGGGTCGTCGTAGTCGGCCGGCCACGTACCCGGCATCCCGGGGCGGTTCACGCCGTACTGCGCGAGCATGAGGTCGAGGACGGTGGTGACCAGGCGTCCGCCGATGCGCCGAACCGGCACCCCACGGGACACGTGCGCGACCTTGCCGTCGTAGGCGTCGAAGCGCGGCAGGACGACCCGGGCGGTCTCGGTGGCGTCACCGTGCAGCGTGAGCACCGGGTCGATCTCGCCGAGGTCGAGGTTCCACTTGCCCCAACCCTCGTCGCCGTAGCGAAAACCGATGGAGCCGTTGGGGATTGCGACGTCCCCGGTGCGCGCGTCGAGCACCGCCGGCTTCCACATCGCGTTCTCGCTGGTGGCCTCGGGGATGTCGAGGTCGCCGGCCACGAGGTACTTGCCGGGTCGGTATGCCGGCCCGTCGCCGCTCGTGGCGTCCGCGGCATCCGTCGTGCTCGGCTCGAGGGAGACGAGGAACGGCAGGTCGGTGTACTGCTGGTTGTACTGCGTGAAGAACTCGACCTGCTGGTCGACGAAGAACTCCTTGAGGATGACGTGGCCCATCGCCATCGCGAGCGCACCGTCCGTGCCGGGCGCCGAGGCGACCCACTCGTCGGCGAACTTGACGTTCTCGGCGTAGTCGGGCGAGACGGCGACGACCTTCTGCCCGCGGTAGCGCGCCTCGGTCATCCAGTGCGCGTCCGGGGTTCGCGTCATCGGGACGTTCGAGCCCCACATGATGAGGTAGCCGGCATCCCACCAGTCGCCGGACTCGGGCACGTCGGTCTGGTCGCCGAACATCTGCGGCGAGGCGTTGGGCAGGTCGGCGTACCAGTCGTAGAACGAGAGCATCGGGGCGCCGATGAGCTCGAGGAAGCGGGCACCGGAGGCGTAGGAGACCGGTGACATCGCGGGGATCGGCGAGAAGCCGGCGATGCGGTCGGGGCCCCAGCGCTTGACGGTGTAGACGTGCGCGGCGGCGATGATCTCGACGACCTCGTCCCACGTCGAGCGCACGAGCCCGCCCTTGCCGCGCGCCGACTTGTAGCGCTTGGCCTTCACGGGGTCCTGGACGATCGAGGCCCACGCGACCACGGGGTCACCGCCGACGGCCGCCTTGGCCTCGCGGTACATCTCGAGGAGCACCCCGCGCACGTAGGGGTAGCGCACCCGCGTCGGGGAGTAGGTGTACCAGCTGAAGGCCGCACCGCGGGGGCAGCCGCGGGGCTCGTACTCGGGCCGGTCGGCGCCGGTGGAGGGGTAGTCGGTCTGCTGCGCCTCCCAGGTGATGATCCCGTCCTTGACGTAGACCTTCCACGAACACGAGCCGGTGCAGTTCACCCCGTGCGTGCTGCGCACCACCTTGTCGTGCGACCAGCGGTCGCGGTAGAAGGAGTCGCCCGAGCGGCCGCCCTCGGCGTGGATGGAGCGCTTGTCGGCGGAGACCTCCGAGCGGGTGAAGAAGCGCCGCGTGCCGACGAGGGCATTCGTCAGCGGCCCGTCGAGTTCGGGGGTGGTGGTCATGTGGGCTCCTTGGATGCCGTGGCTGGGGTTGCCCTGTCGCGGAACGGGGTTCGGGTGGTCACGTGTGCGACGCACGTCGTGGGGCCGACGAACGGCTCGAGGCTGACGTGGGTGTCCGTCTCGCCGAACTGCTCCATCGAGCCCGCGATGAGGCCGCGGTGGATGCCGCACACGACCGCCGGGTTTGCCGTCGCGAGGGCGAGGAAGGGGCAGTCCTGGAGGACGAGCTTCGCCGTGCGCCCGCCGTCGGTGGTCGACAGCTCGGGGGTGTAGCCCCACTCGTGGAGGACGTCGAGCATGCGTCCGACCTTGCTCAGCCAGCGACCGGGCGTGTCGGCCTGAGGGGATGCCGGGTCGGCCGGCACGTGCTCGACCGCCCATCGGCGTCCCGCCTCCATCGGCGTCGGGGCAGCCCCTCCGCTGCTGTCGGCGAGCGCGCCCGCCAGCAGGCCGCTGAGCAGGCGCAGCGAGTCGACCTCGCCGACGAGGTCGACGTCGCTGAGGGAGCCCGGCGCCGCGGCGTACACCTTGCGGGGCCGCCCGGCGCCGCCCCGGCGCTGGAAGGTGGCCTCGACCAGCCCGGCTGCGACGAGCTGGTCGAGGTGGAAGCGCACCGTCGTCACGTGGAGACCGACGTGCTGGGCGAGCTCGGCGGCGCTGAGACCGACCGAATCCGGCTCGCCCACACTCTCGTTGGCGAGGGTGTCGAGGATCCGCCGGCGCACGGGGGAGGCCAACAGTGCGGCCACACCGTGGTCGCCGGAGGCAGTCAAGAGGATCACTCCCTCGATATGAAGGACAGGATTCCTCCCCATCGAACCACACTCGGAGGCGACGTGTGAAGCGGGGGCGGCGCAAGTGCGTCATCTCTAAGTTCCCAGCCGGAAGCGTTGACAGCACGCCCGATTGGGGTGTACGACGAAACGTCGTAGACGTTAGGTCCACCTCACTGGCAGGCTGTGCGGTGGTGGTTGTACCGTCCCAGTCGAGATATTTAGATGAGATTGATCATCCAAATGGAGGTGACGGGTCTTGACCCAGACGACGGAGCCGGTCACGGCACCACCCCACGTGCCGGTGTCGAGTGGCGCCAAGCGCGTCCTCACGATGTCGACGATCGCCTTCACGCTGATGTTCGCGGTGTGGCTGATGTTCGGCATCCTCGGCGTGCCGATCCAGAAGGAGCTCGGACTCAGCGACCCCGAGCTCGCCTGGATCACCGCGGTCGCCGTCCTCAACGGCTCGCTGTGGCGCCTGCCCGCCGGCATGCTCACCGACCGGGTCGGCGGACGCGTCGTGACGATCGCGATGCTCCTGCTGACCGCGATCCCCTGCTTCTTCATCACCCAGGTCGAGGGCTACGGCCCCTTGCTGGTGCTGGCCTTCCTCGTCGGCTTCGCCGGCAACCTGTTCAGCGTCGGCATCGCCTGGAACGCCGCCTGGTTCCCCAAGGACCGGCAGGGCTTCGCGCTCGGCGTCTTCGGGGCCGGCAACGTCGGCGCCTCCGTGACCAAGCTGCTCGTCGTGCTGCTGCCGACGATCATCGCGAGCACCGCCGGGGCAATGTACCTCGGGCATCTTCCCGGGCGGCTGGCGGATCTTCCCCGCGTTCTACACCCTCGCGCTCGTGGTCGTCGCGCTCCTCACCTTCCTCATCGTGCCCCGGCACGACAGGAT
>CAWESS010000034.1:0-27062 GCA_963811825.1 uncultured Actinomycetota bacterium
CGTGCTCGAGGGGGTTCCCGGAACCGGGAAGACCTTCGCCATCGAGGCAATCGCCAGTAACTGGGAGCAAAGTGACGGGGCGACCACTGATTGCGGCCGGCGGCCAAGCGTTCGCTGCGACGGTCATGCACCCGAGCACGTCATATGAGGACTTCATCGAGGGTCTTCGCCCAACTCTGCGTGATGACGTGAGCGCTCAGCCGGTATATTTCGATGAGCCCGTGTCAGGAGAGGGCAAGTTCCGGCTGGACGATGGCTTCTTCCTACGTGCCTGCGCACTTGCCGCTCGCAACCCAAACGCCGACCTCCTGGTCCTTCTCGATGAGCTGAACCGCTGCAACATCTCGAGCGTTCTGGGCGATCTCCTGCTCTCACTTGAAGCATCGAAGCGCGGGCGCTTCGTGGGAAAACGACGCACAAAGTGGCCTGCGCTTCCGACTGGGAGGCACCTGTCGATGTCACGCTCCCGTATTCTCGACGACTGTTCTTCGTGCCATCCAACCTGTACGTGATTGCTACGACCAACACCACAGACCGATCTGTGGCGCCGATCGACGCGGCCATTCGCAGGCGTTTCAGCTTTGTCCGTCTCGAGCCCGACTTCCAGGGGCTGCGGGGCGAGGCACACCTGTTGAGTGGAACTTCCAACGCTCTCTTCGGAGAATCCCTAGACCTAATGGGGGTTCTGAATGAAACCGTTCTTGGGAGGTGCGTCGGTCCCTGATGCCATGTTGGGACAGTCGTACTTGTATGTGATGCACGCACGGCTGCTATCCGCTGTGAATGGGAAACCTGCGGACGTCGTACGTGAGATTTGGGAGTACCAAATCCTTCCGCAGCTCATCGAGAGCCTGAGAGCTCACGGCGCTGAAGATCTCCTTGACGTTAGTGCGCGTGGACATTGGCTCGCGGATCACCACCTCGATGCCGCTGCGAGCAATGCTTCGTCCTCTCTCGCCGCACTCGATAGCTTCCTTGCTGGGCTCGGCCTCGCCGCCGTGGTCGACGGCACGGGCCTTGCGCGTGGGGCTCGGGTCGTAGCTCGGGACCCCGTCGCATCGACACGGCAGAGTTCACGTACCCCGGTGTCGCCGCCAACCTCGCCGATCCAGCCCCTGACGAGGCCCCGGCGGAGACGACCCATTGAGCCTCTCTATCGCGGCGTCGCCCGGCGGCCGACGCATTGGCTTGGCCGCGGCCGCTGGCGTCAACGCACAAGTCTTAATCACCGTCGCCCCTAAGCCGTGGCGCAGAGCCGCTCAACGTACTTACGTCGTCGATGACTTTCCCAACGGTCACACTGACATCAGCCTGTACGAGGGAGACCGCCTACATGTGGCCTCCCCCAGCGACTCAATCGACGCAATGTTCAACGACCTCCTGCGAACGAGTGCCGGCGCGAACGGCTCCGAGGCGGACTGGGGGTCAGCGCTCCTCCGGCCGGACATCAGGCCGCCCGTACTTGATGACAGAGGGCCTGGGCGCGCCAACGCACATCAGCAGACGGCAGACTTGTTGCGACTGTTCCAGCGCGTCGAGCTGCTCCTGTCACCATCCGAGGAGCTAATGAGTAAGGCGGGCCGGTCGCGGCTGCTCAGACCCCTCGCCTGCCGCCAGCTCCTTGACGAGGTCGAACGACGTATGGCCCAAGCGCGGCGCGGCTACCGCAACGTTGTTCGCGAGCGCACAGCCATTCGCGGCCGGGCACTCGCTTCAAGCATCGCTCGGTACGAGTCAACCGGGACGCCACTCTTGATGTGTCGGTACGACGAGCTCACCGAATCGACGGAGCTGCTCGGGATCGTGGCGTCTGCCTTGGACCTCGTCGCTGAGGGTCAGGGCCCTCGTCTGTTCTCCCAGCGCCCTTCGATGAGCACGGGCTACGAAACGATGCGGTTCGACTACGCCGAGCAATGGCTGAAGTGGTCTCGATGCCTATTCAAGGCGCTCGTGCGGGCTGGGGCTCGCCTCCGTTTGAACCGGCTCGACCAGCCGTGGTCGAAAGCCCTTCGGCCTCTCGCTGACCCTCCTTAGCGACCAGGAGCTTATCGCCAGGCAGTCTCAGGCTCGAGATTTCCAGGCTGTGGAGCTTTCAGTCGAGACTGACAAGGTCTGGGAATGGTTGGCTAAAAACGCTGCGCTACGCAGGACCGTCTTCGACCATGTGCTTACGCAAGGCCCCGAACAAAGGGGACCTGGTGGTTGATCCTCGGGTTGCGCATCCCTTGCAGGTGGCGACTACGACACGCCCAGACAACATCGCGCTTCAGCGATCCAGCATCTTTGTCGTCGACGCCAAGTACAAGATGGCTGTCGCGCCGAGTCGAGATGACCAATATCAGATGTTCGCTTACTCCCATCTCGTCAAGGGATCGGGGCGAAACGTGCAGGCCGCGGTCTTGGTCTATCCGGGTCAGGGCCAAACCGCGCAGTGGCTACGCGGGCGGGACGACGGACCGGACCCCGTTCGGCTGTTCTCGGTCTACCTGCCGTTCCCCCAGCCGCCGACCTGGTGTTCCCATGACTCCTGGGAGCGTTACCTGCGGGGTATCGGCGACCACCTCGAAACACAGCTCGAGCTCGTCAGGCGAACGCCCGCCTCGAAGGCAGGATCGTACGCGGGCACTCAGTAGCGTCCGGGTCATAGCGGTGGAGGCGACAAATCCCCCCGCCTGTAAGCAGCGAGCTGACACGGGGTTGTCGAGTCCGGCTCGAGGTCCCTTCGCTCGGCCTCCTCGTGACGACGACTATCAGCGGCCACGCCCTGGCGCTCGTCGACCTGCGGCCTGGGGCGGAGGTTGCCGCCGGTGCCGCTCACGTCGAGCGGCCGAGAGCCGGTCCTCGGGGTCAGCCAGCGACCCAGTGTCAGGGCGCCTCGCTGCTATTGAGAGGTCATCGATGGCACCCGTCAGGCGATCGAGGTAGGGGCCTGCCTCTGGGTGGTCGCTCAGGACCACGGGTGCGACGGGCATCCAGAACGGGGGGCCGATCCGGTCAGGAACGTCACGGCCCCTCGAGACACTTCTCGCCAGGAGCGCCGCAGCGTCCTCCGATTCGAGGAGCTCTGCGCGAGGGTGCCACCCGAGGGCCTCGCGGAGGACGTCGTTGGGGTTCTCACCATCGGCCCAGCGGAGCGCGACCTGTCCCCGGAGAGTGGGGTAGCTCGGCTGGTTGGTGAGGCCCGGCATCCACGATTCGAGCGCTGAGTCCAGGGCGCGCATCTTCGGGTCCCCGAGGACGTGTTCGGCGAGCAGCGGCAGGACGTCCTCGTACTGCTGGATGGCCCGCGCGAGCTCTCGGGCCGGATCGGCGGCGCTGGATCGGGTGGCGGACTCCGCGCGGTCGTCTCGCTCGAGGATCCGGGTGAGGACCTCGCGCGGGCCGTGATCGGCGGGTGGGTCGAGCGCGAACCCATCAGGGGCCGGCTCGTCATCAGTGAGGTAGAGATGGTTCTCGTGGCGCCCTCGCGAGAGCGCGACATAGAGACCCTGTCGACTCTCGGCGCCGTTGACAACGGTGTGCGTCGTGTCCACGGTCGCTCCCTGGGCACCGTGGATCGTGCTGGCGTACCCGAGCTGCACATGGCTTGCCCGACGTACTCGGCCGGCAGCACGAGCTTCCCGCCGGCCCTGCCGGCGCGGTGACCGGCCTGCGCAACGTGAAGATCGCCGTTGCGGTCGACGGCCTGGACGACCCACCGGTCCCCGTTCTTGACCCATGACCCGTCGCGGCCACGAAGGGAGCGGTCGTTGAGCCGGGTGATGATGACGTCCCCGGCGCTGGCTCGGGTGCCGTCGGCGAGAACGGCCTCTCGACCGGGAAGGGCGGCCAGAGCTTGCGAGCCGGTCGGCGCGCGCCTGTTCGTTGAGCTCGCGAACGGTGTCGCGGCTCGCGGCGAGGAGCAGGCTCGACCTGCCGGCGGCGACGTCGGCTCGCCAGGCGTCGAACGCCTGGTCGGTGGCGGAGCCGGCGTCCCCGACGTGGACGCGTCCCTGGGCGAGGTAGTGCTCGAGCGCGGCCGGGTCGCCGCTCCGGATGCCGAGCGTCGCCGCGGCCTCGTCCGGGTCGGAGAAGCGGTGGAGCTCGGTGAGGCGGACCGTCGTCCCCAGCGCGCGAGCCTTGCTCGGCCAGGTCGCGGAAGACGCCGCTCGCGGCGACCGCGGTCAGCTGCTGGTCGTCCCCGACCAGGCGGACGCTGCCGCCTCGCTCGAGGACACGGTCGACGACGGCGGCGAGGTCCTTGGTTCCCACCATCCCCGCCTCGTCGATGACGACGAGGGTCCGCGGGCCGATCGGCGGGAACGCCGCGACCCGGCCGTCGCTCGTGGCGGCCGCGGCGCTGTGGAGGAACTTGGCGACGGTCTCGGCGGTGGTGTCGATCGCCTGGCCGAGCTCGTCTGCTGCGACGGCGGTGGGTGCGAGCCCGATGACCTGCCCGCCGCCACCACGCCAGGCCTTCGCGAGGGTGGCCATCGCGGTGGTCTTGCCGCTGCCCGCCGGAGCGAGGGCGACCTGGACGCGGGCCCCACTGGTGGCGAGGGCGCTGACAAGCTCGGACTGACCGGGGTCGAGGGACAGGCCCGCCGCGGCGGCCCGCCGGATGGCGAGGTCGACGAAGAAGTCGGGTATGACGTGCCCGTCGACCCGTTCCCCGGCCTCGAGGAGACTTCGCTCGGCGTCGAGGATCGCGGACGAGGTGTAGCTGCGGCTTCCATGGACCGAGTAGACGGATGCGCCGTCCGCACGGCGGAGGAACGCCGGCTCACCAAGGTCGGGCACGGCATCCACGGGTACGGACAGCTGCTGCGTCACCACGTCGACGACGGCGCTGACGGTGGCGTCCAGGGACGACAAGGGGATGCCGGCGTACCTGGCCTGCCGCAGGGCCTCGGCCCGGACGTGCCACACCTGCCAGGTCGACCGGCTCGACTCGAGGACGTCGACCACGCGCCTGGCGAGTTCGTGCCCGGGTTCGTCCCTCCCGACTCCGAGGCCTACGTCCCGGGCCCCGCCGAGCACGGTCGCGAGCATGTCGGCGACGGTCGTAGGCCGGCCGGCGTCGCCGCCGGCAGCCAGGACGGCATCCGCCTCGGCCCGCCACTGGTCGCGTTGCTCGCGCAGGCTGCGGGGTTCGTGCTTGTCGGGGCGGGTCTCGAGGTTGGCCTGCTGGGCCAGGGCGAGGGACTCGATCCGCGTCGGTGCCCGTCCGTGGTCGGCCTGGAACGACGCAGCGAGCTGGCGCTGACGGCTCGTGATGTCACCGCGGCGCGTGGACCACGCCTGCAGGAGCCGGGCGTCGATGCCGACGATCTCCCGCACGGGACGTCGTCCCTGGGGGGAGGGACGTTCGGTGAACCGCACGCCGAGCCGCTCGGTGAGCTCGGCCTCGAGCCGGGTGTTGTAGTGCTCGGAGGCCATGACCTTGGCCTTGAACACCATCCGGCCGTCGAGGGTGAGCCACTTGCCGCCCTCGCTCGGCAGGGTCTGCACCTTGTTGGAGATCACGACGTGGGTGTGCAGGTCAGGATCGCCGGCGCGGGAGTCGCGGTGGTCGAACGCCGCGGCGACGAGCCCGGTGACGGGGACCTGTCGGATGCCGCCCTTGCCGACGCGAGTGAAGGCGACCTCCCGCTCGAGCAGGCCGATCGTCGCTCGGACCGCGGCCTCGTGGGCGGCCTGCGACCTCGCGGGCGACGTCGGGTGCGGCGAGGGCCCACAGCGCTGACACCGACTTCACCGGGCTGAAGGTCAGGTCGTAGCCGGCGACCGGGGTCTGCGCCGCCTTCGACGCGGTGGCGACGAAGCCGGTGAGCTCGGTGTCGTCGTAAGGTGCGCGGCCATTCGTGCGGACGAAGGCGCGGGTGGCGACCTCGGTGCGGATGCCGGCACGCACCTCTGTGGGGATGGAGGCGTTCCAGCGCCGACCCTGGGAGGTGTTGTGCTCGCTGAACGCTGCGGCTACCTCCTGGCGCAGGCTGGTCGCAGTGAAGGTGGGGAAGGCGCGACCGAGGGAACCCCAGCCACGCGCCACGGCATCCGGCTCCTGCGAGCGGGGGTGGCGACCCTGGCCGAACAGGAGCTTCATCTGCTCCTCGGTGACGACGTCGCCATCGGCAAGGTCGAGACCGACGAGACCACCGCCCAGCCAGCGACCCGGGGACTCGCCCTTCTCCTCGTAGTAGGCAGCGAGCCCGACCTGGCTGCGCTCGGCCCGGTCGTGGGCAGCGACCTGCCGGGTCAGGTACGTGTACCCGGAGCCGGCGGCGAGCTTGTGCAAGGTCATCACACCCCCTAAAGCCGACGAAGGGGGCTGCGTGGCCACGTTTGGGGTCACGAAGTGCACCAGGTGTGTTCTCAACGGGGTGGCCGTCGGCTTGTTGGTCGAGCGGCGAGGGTGGGTCGACGACGGGTGCGGGTGCTGGGTCGTGGACGGAGCGGGCCTCGTCGAGTGGATCCGAGATTTCTTGAACCTTCTCGTCGCGGGGTGTCCACAGAGAGCAGTTTTCGGGCCTTTGGGGGGTGACGGACCCTTCTCGGCAAGTTATCCACAAGCAGCTCAGGGGGTCGTCAGTCCGATCGGGACGTGACCTACTGGAGGTCAGTCCCCAGACGAAAGGAGTCGGACATGTCCGTTTCAGCACACAACAAGGTGGGTCAGACCAAGCGGCGGCGCAAGGCGCCGGTCGGCCCGATCGTGCGGCGCTGGTACACCGTGCCCGAGGTCGCCGACATGCTCGGCTACGGAGCGAGCAAGGTGCGGATGATGGTCATCAGCGGCGACATCCGCTCACTGAAGGACGGCGGCTCGCGCCGGATCCTGCCCCAGTGGGTCGACGAGTACGTCGAGCGGCGGGCAGCCGAGGCGGAGGCCGACGCGAACTGGCCGCGCGATTCGGAGTGGCCGTGAGCCGACGGGCCAACGGGGAGGGGTCGATCTACCCGTACCGGAACGGCTTCGCGGCGCACGTGTGGATCGTGACGCCGAAGGGCCGCCGGCAGCGCAAGACCGTCTACGGGAAGACCCGGCCGGAGGTCCACGACAAGTGGCTCCGGCTCCACGAGCAGGCGCGGCGGGGACCGATGGTGCCGGTCTCCCCGCGCCTGCGGGACTTCCTCGAGCGGTGGCTGGAGGAGACGGTGCGGCCGACCCTGTCGCCGGCCACCACCTCGAACTACGACATGTTCACGCGGCTCTACATCGTCCCGGACCTCGGCGACCGCAAGCTCGACAAGCTGATGGTCCGCGACGTCCAGGTGTGGGTGAACACGCTGCGGGTGCGCTGCCAGTGCTGCTTCCAGGGCAAGGATGCCGCGCGGCCTGAGCCGCAGTGCTGCGCGTTGGGCGCCTGCTGCCACGAGGTCGCCTCGGACTGGACGGTCCACCAGGCGTGGCGGGTGCTGCGCGGTGCGCTGACCCAGGCGATGCGCGAGGAGCTCGTCTTCCGCAACGTCGCCGCGCTGGTGCGGGTGCCGATGCCGCGGTCGAAGCGGATGCCGGTGTGGACCGTCGATGAGGCTCGGCAGTTCCTCGAGTCGGCGCGAGAGGACGGCGACCCGATGTACGCCGGGTACGTCCTGCTGCTCACGCTCGGGCTGCGGCGCGGGGAGATGCTCGGGCTCGCCTGGGAGGACGTCGACCTCGAGGGTGGCGAGGCGCTCATCGCGTGGCAGGTCCAACGGGTCGACGGGTCGCTGCTGCGGCGCCACACGAAGACGCCGTCCTCGGATGCGCCGCTGCCGCTGCCGGAGATCGCGGTGCAGGCACTCGAGCGGCACCGGGTCGAGGAGGCCAGGCGACGGCTCGCGGCCGGCGACATGTGGGGCGACTGCGGCTTGGTCTTCACGACCCGGCTCGGCGATCCGGTCGACCCACGCAACTTCCACCGCGACTTCAAGCTGAGGGCCGCGAAGGCCGGCGTGCCGGTCGTCCCCATCCACTCAACTCGGCGGACCTGCGCCAGCCTCCTCGTCGCCCTCGACGTCCACCCGCGCGTCGCGATGGCCGTCCTCCGCCACAGCCGCATCGCCCTCACGATGGAGATCTACTCGCAGGTCTCGTCGACCTCGACCCGCGATGCACTCAAGCGCCTCGGGGGCGAGCTCGCGGGCTCTTGACGTGAGAGCCGGTCGGAGCGCCGGCGCGACCGTCCGGTCCGCGCATGGCTGGGTGGCGGTGTGCTCACACGTTGGTGAGCACACCGCCACCGAGGGCGCTGGTCGGCATCCCTTTCGCCCGACCATCGATCCTCGCTCGCCCAGATTCGCGGGGGCGAGAAGGTGACGTTGACGCCCCGTCTGTTCAGCCGCCCATGTGGCGGCCAGAGTCATTGGCAAAGGCCCGTGGCGCGGTCCGCGCGGGGGCAAGGGAGCCGCGGATCGAGTCCGGCAGCGTAACCACACCTGACGAGGTGTGACTGCCGCACCTGACGCGGTGTTCCATCGTCATCTCAGCCATGGCTGAACCGCCTGAGTCCCGCCGAGACTTCCTGCCCAGGAGGCGTCAGCGGCTCGGTGTCGACTATGGCTCCCCGCCGGGTGACCACGTCGCCCGCGATGCGGTTGGCCAGGTGTGCGGCCTCCATCGCGGGGTAGCCGCCGAGCCTCGCGACGAGATAGGCGCCGTTGAAGCTGTCACCGGCTCCGGTGGTGTCCACGGCGACCCGAGGGGTGGTCCGGACGTGCATCAACCCGGCAGCCTCGGTTCTGACAAGCGCGCCATCCGCACCGAGCTTCACGACGATCTCGGGCACGCCGAGCGCTGTGAGGTGGGCTGCGCAGGAGCTGGCGTCGTGGCAGGCGCCCAGCGCGATCTCGTCCTCGAGCGTCACCAGGGCGAGGTCGCACTCGCGAAGGACACTGGTCATGGCGGCGCTGGCGGCGGTCACGTCTGGCCAGCCCGACGGTCGGTAGTTGCTGTCGAACACGACCTTCGTGCCCTGCCCGCGCAGCGTGCGTAGTCGCTCGATCAGCGCGATCCGGACGGGGAGTGGCATCAGTTGGAGGCTCACCCCCGACAGGTAGAGGTAGTCGGCGCCCAGCTGTTCCATCCAGTCGACGCGGGTGAAGAGCCGGGATGCCGCGGACTGACTCCGCCAGTACGTGAAGGTTCGCTCCCCCTCGTCGTCGGTGGCGATGAGGTAGATGCCTGGCGTGGCGCCCGGGACGGCGATGGCGTCGTCCCCAACCCCCAGCTGTCGCCATCGCTCGCGCATCCGGCGGGACTCGTCGTCGACGCCGACACCGGTCAGGAACCTCACGTCGAGCTCGACACCGAGTTCTCCGGCGACCCGGGAGGCGTAGACAGCTGTGTTGTAGGTGTCGCCGGCGTAGCCGAGGGCGACGCCGTCCTCGGTTCGGGCGATTTCGAGCATGCACTCGCCGACTGCCTGGACCCGGATGCTCATGTTCGGTCCCTGACGAGGGCGGCGACCGCGGAGATGGCCTGGGTGACCGAGTCCCAGTCGTGGGCCTGCCTGTGTGGGGTCGGCACCATCCAGCCGCCGCCGACGGCTGCCACCTGGGGGATGGCGAGGTACGACGGTGCGCTGTCCGCGGTGATACCCCCGGTCGGGACGAAGGTGACGTCGTGGAAGGGCTGGGCCAGAGCGCGCACCGCGGCAGCTCCCCCTGACGACTCGGCCGGGAAGAACTTCACCGTGGACATGCCCAGGTCACAGGCGCGCTGGATCTCCGAGGGTGTCGCGACACCGGGGAGGAACGGCACGTGCGAGGTCCGCGGCCGCGGCCGCGAGATCACCCGTGAGACATGGGCTGACGATGAACGCGGCGCCGGCGCGTACGGCCGACTCCATCTGTGCCGGGGTGCGCACCGTGCCGGCCCCGACGAGGATGCCGGGCTGTCGGGCCATCTCCTCGAGACTCGCCAGGGACCACGGGGTGCGCAGGGTGACCTCGATCAGCGGCAGCCCGCCCGCGACGAGTGCGGCAGCGAGCGGGCCGGCCTCTTCGGGGGAAAGGAGCCCGCACACCGGTACGACCCCGAAGCGCCGCAGGGTCACTCCGAGGTCGTCCAGGGAAGGGGCCGCGGCCGATGCGGCGGAGGAGGGTCCTGCTGGGGACATCGTCGTTCCTTCTTCCTGGTCTGGGGTGCGGCGGGCGTGACCTCGCACGTCGACGGGAGTCTTGGCGTTGCCGTGCTACTTCGGGCGGTGTGCGTGCTCCAGGCCGCGGATGTACCCGAGGGCGAAGAGCCGGCCGAGGGTGGCGTAGCCGGGTCGGTCGTTGGCCTCACCCTCGAGGGTGGGGACGTGGTCGGGGCGCATCGGGCCGTCGAAGCCCGCCTCGACGTAGAGCCGCATGCACTCCGCGAGGTCAGTGGGGCCGTCGTCGTGGAAGGTCTCGACGAAGTTGGTGACGTCCCCCTTGACGTCCCGGAAGTGGACGAAGGCGATGTGCGGCAGGAAGCGCGAGATGGTGGCCGGGAGGTCGTCGGTCATCAGACCCCAGTTCCCTTGGCAGAAGGTGATGCAGTTGCTCTCGGACGGGTGGTCGTCAAGGAGCCGCTGGTAGGCGTCCGGCGAGTTGACGATCCGCGGCACACCCCTCATCGCCCCCAGCGGCGGGTCGTCCGGGTGGAGGGCAAGCTTCACGCCCGCTTCCTCGGCCACCGGCAACGTCTCGTCGAGGAACCGGTCGAGGCTCTGCCACAGGCGCTCAGGCGTCAGCATCTCGTCGGTGATGAGGGGAGGCTGTTCGTTGGCCACGGCCGCGTCGAAGCCGGTGGTGAGCGCCCCGCCGCGGGTCTCGATGGCGACGTCCGTTCTCGCCCAGGAGGTGAAGGCCATCCAGTTGTAACAGAGCACGGGGATGCCGAGCCGGCCCATCGCGCGGATCTGCTCGTGGACCTGGCTGGTCTGCTCCGCGGCGCGTGGCCCTCCGACGCGGATGTCGTCCATCGGCGGGGTGTCCTCGATGGCGATGACGTTGAGGCCGTGTGCGGCGAACCTCGCCTGCAGTTCGGACAGCCCTTCGAGGCTCCAGGGCGTGGCCGCACGGTCCTGCTCGAGGCCGCGGTTGGTGGCGTCGCCACGGAGCCACCGGCTCTGCTGCTCGGCGCCCTCCATGATGGCGACGGCGTCGTCGACGCCACATTGCTTCACCAGTGTCCACAGCGCCGATGGCTGTGGGTCCAACAGCTCGGACAGCCGAATCATGGGTGTGCTCCGTTCGTGTCAGGCAGCCCGGTCAGGGCCAGGGTGAGGAAGGTCCTCCGCTCGCCGTGCCCTTCCAGCTGGGTGGCGGGGTTGGACAGCTCGTGCTCGCGGCCGAGCAGTGAGCAGTTGGCGGGCTCGATGGCCAGGACGTAGGCGTCGGCCCTGCGGCGCCGCCAGACGTGGGTCCTGGGAAGGGTGTCGGCGCTCCAGGAGATCTCGAGGCGGAGTCCGGCGGCCTCGTTGACGACGTCCACGGCGCCGGGGCTGTCGACAGGGTGGCCTCTGCGACGAGCTCGGTCTCGCCGGGCTGCGGATGACCGACGTTCGGCCAGTCCGCCATCCATGCGCTGTCCTCGTCGCGGGCCGACAGGGCGTCGACACCGACGACGTGGGTGGAGGGGGTGAGGAACGGGGCGCCGAGGTTGAGGTGGTAGAGCATGAGGGCGCACTCGGGCTGAGGACTGCGGTTGTGCAGGACGTCCTCGACCCGGACCTCGGGCCCGTCGTCGAAGATCACCACCGTCCGCTCCAGCTCGAGCACCGTGCCGAGGGCAGGGCCGTCCCACACCGTGCCCCGCAGTCGAACGGCAGGGCGCCCATCGATCTCGAGGTGGTGTGCCTCGACACCTGAGGCCTGTCTGAAGATGTGGTCCCCGTGCAGTCCCCAGCCGGCGGAAGGGGCACCGACGTTGCGCATCCCGCACGTGGTGAGCAGGCCGCCGTGCCATCGCCCCAGCCAGTCGGGTGAGGCCGGGCGCACCGGAGGCCACGCGGCATCCAGGGGGGTGCCCCAGGAGATCGGGTAGCCGGCGTAGGCCGTGCGACCCAGGTCGAGACCAGCGCCGAGGAGCAGCTCGACGTCGAAACCCGACGTCGTCTGCACCAGGATGGTCGGCTCTCCGAGGACGGAGAGCCCTTGAGTGACCCGCGGCGCCGAGTTGGGCCCGAACCGGGCACCCTCGGCGACGCCGGACCCCAGTGCTGCAGCGGCCGCCCGGCGCCAGCGCTCTCGATCAGAAGGAGGCAATGAGACCTCCGTCGGCGAGCCACGTGGCACCCGTGACGAACGAGGAGCGGTCGTCGAGCAGGAATGCCACGACCTCGGCGATCTCGGATGTCGTGGCCAACCGGCCCAAGGCGTGCAGCCCCGCCCAGTGGCTCATGACCGCGTCGGGATCCGACGCGTCGATGGCGGCCGCGTTGGCGCGAAGGAGCGGCGTGTCCACGGAACCGGGCGCCACCGCGTTGACCCGGATGCCCTCGCGACCGTGGTCGAGCGCCATCGCCCGGACCAGCGACACCACGGCCCCCTTCGTGGCGGCGTACGCACCGGCGCCCGGCTCGGTCGCGAACGCCTGGGCGGACGACATCACGACGTATGACCCGCCACCCGCGAGCCGCAGGGCAGGGACGACCGCCTTGCCGAGTCGGAACACGCCGGTCAGGTTCACGTCGATGACGCGGGACCAGTCGGCCTCGCTCATGTCCACGACGGTGCCGTGCGTCTCGAGTCCGGCGGTGTACAGCGCGCCACGTACCGGGGCCGTGTCGGCAGCGGCGTCGACCAGGGCCTGCAGGCTGGCCTGGTCGGTGGCGTCCGCCGCCATGCACCGCACTCCGAGTTCGTCCACGGAGTCGCCCTCGTGACGCACGTCGCCGCTGACGACGGACCAGCCCGTTGCGGCCAGCAGCTCCACACACGCGCGACCGATTCCGGTGGCACCGCCGACGACGACGGCTGAGCGCGCGCTCATCCCTGCTCCCCGGGCTCGACGGTGAGCGTGAACCGGTAGTACATGTCCAGGTCGTACCACTGCGGAAAGGCAGTGCCCCAGAGGTTGTTGTAGAGGTTGACGTGGACGCCGCCATCGGACGAGGTCGAGGGGGTCGTCGTCGAAGCGCAGGAGCTGCGCGGCGCCGGGGGCGACGAGATGGGCGTCGAGGGTCTCCAACGCCAGCGATCCCGAGCGGTCGCCGTACGACACACCGGACTCCACCCCATGGAGGTGCCGCCCTCCGCGCGCCACGACGTCATGGGGGTCCACGGCCTGCCCCACCTTGTCGAAGGCCCAGCCGGACCGGTCCGGGGCGTCGACACCGAAGGACATCCACAGAGCCTCGGGGCGCCGGTTCGCCGGCTTCCCGGTCACCCACAGCTCGATGTCGACCGAGTGCCCCTCGTGCGGGCAGGCGGTAGAGAACCGTCACCCCAGCAGGCCATTCGGCCAGCCCCGGCTGGGCCCGCCCGGCCCCGGGGTCGTCGAGGTGGACGAGGTAACCGGTCCCTTCGTCGAGCGAGGCCGAGGTCACGCGGCATCCAGTGGCCCGGAACCGTTGCGAGCGCGCCGGGTACGCCGCCAGGCCGGGCTTGGCGAAGTCGTTGTGCGCGAAAGTGGCCGTGTTGTAGGCGTGGTTGAAGCGTGACGTAGTCCTCGGCCGAGAAGACCTGATAGGAGAACGTCGCGAGACCGTCCGCGGTGGCCCATTCCCGCCCGGATCTGTGGTCGACGAGCGAGGAGATGCCACCGGTGACGGGGTCGATGACCGCACGCACGGTGCCGTTGTCGAGCACCGCGGCACCATCGACGCTCGGGTCCGGCCGCCGGCGGACGGGTTTCGACCAGCTCGCCGAGGCGCTGGAGCGCCTCCTCCTGGAGCGGCGGCTGAAGCCGGCGTGCTGCCCGGGCGGGCCGGTCACGCTTCCACGACCACTCGGTGTCGAGCACCGCGAAACCGGGATCCTCGCGCCTCGCGGCGGCGAGCTCGTCGGTCGCGTAGGTGTCCCACCGTCGCAGGTAGACCGAGGTGTTCAGCCCCCAGTTGTGCTCGGGCGCCACGATCAGGTCCTCAAGGAACTCCAGGTCCTGATCGCCGCCCTCGTCGAGCCGACCGTCAGCGATCCAGTCCCGGCGAGCACGCAGCAGCTCCCGCATCCCGGACGAGCGGCGGGGGTCCGCGCCGGTGCCGTAGATCCAGGTGTCCCCGATCTCGGCGGTCAGCCGAGGAAGGTCAGGGGCGAGGGGCCGCAGGGCGTCCCCGATCTCGGTGAGGCTGCGTGGGCAGGATCTCCGCCCCGGGGAACTTCGCCGCGAGCGAGCGGTAGGCGGCTTCGACGGACTCGATGGTGTGCGGGCCCTGGTTGTCCCCGTGGACCCGCATCGACACGGCGAGGTCCGTGCCGGGGATGCGCACGGTGCTGCCGTAGGCGTGCGGGTGGTACAGCACCATCAGGTCGTTGCCCGCGGGGTCCTCCCACATGAACAGGTGCGTGCGCGCCGAGTTGGAGCCCTCGACCGCGAGGTGTGCCACCTCGTCACCTCCGGCGTTGTGGTCCTTGTGGACCGGCTCGTGCTCGAGCCACCGCAGGTTGTCCGGGTCCGGCGCGTCGAACTCGCTCGGAGCGAGCAGCTCCGTGCCGCCGTGGAAGGGCACGCCGGGTGCGATGCACCCGGGGTTGCAGCCGACGTCGAGGAAGCTGACCCCGGCCTCGGCGAGTGGACGGATGAGACCACGGGAGTGGCCCGGGACATCGGTCAGTCGCGCGGCCGTCGTCGTGCGCCCGAAACGCTCGTCGAGGCGCCGGCTGAAGCCCAGGGACGCGCGGATCGTCGACTCGTCCAGGAGCTCGGTGAACCAGGTGAACGGCAGCGCGTGCCACGCGAGCGACCCTGCGGCAATGGCGGCTTCGGCCTCGCGCCGGGCCGAGCCGCGCGACTGCTCGAGGTAGGTGTAGAGCAGCCAGGCCGGCACCGTCCAGACGAAGCGTTCGTGGCCGCCACGGATCCTCAGCTCGTGGGCGGTCTGCACGGCCCGCGGGATGTGCTGCGTGAAGTACGCGTCGACGACCGCGGTCTCGGTGTCGGTGAACCCGACGTCGAGGTGGGTCTTGAACATCACGAGCACCCGCCGGACGTCCGGGTCGCTGGATTGCGTCATCTCGCTCCTCTGGTGCGCCGTCGACCGGCTTACAGGACGCCGAACTTGTGGAAGGCCTCCGTGGCCAGCATGCCGTCGGCCACTGCCGCCCGGAACTCGTCCTCGGAGGACCGCTTCACCAGCGCCGCCTCGAGGACCTCGTCGATCAGCCGCTGGGGCACGATCACGACGCCGTCGCTGTCGCCGACGATGAGGTCGCCGCGGCAGATGCGCACGCCGTCGATCTCGCACGGTGCGCCGTGGCTCACCACCTCGTGGCGTCCCTTGCTGTCGTAGGGGATCGTTCCGGCGGAGATCACCGGGAAGTCCAGGCCGCGCACGGCCCGGGTGTCCCGGATCAGGCCGTCGGTGATCGCGCCCACGGCTCCTCGACGCCCGCTCGCGGTGGAGAGCAGCTCGCCCCAGACCGCGATGTCGGTGGCTCGCTGGGTGGGCGTGACGAACACGTCGCCGGGGCCGATGGCGTCCAGCGCGGCAAGCAGCCCGGCGAAGGGTGTCTCCGGGATGTCGAAGACCCGCTGGATCGCGACGGGGAAGGCGGTACCCACGATGACGTGGTCCCGCTCGAGGGGGCTGAGGCCCGGGCCGAGGCATTGCCGCCGGAAGCCGGCGGCGTCCAGGACGTCCGAGACCACGGCGGAGCCGAGGTGGTCGCGAGCCTTCTCGATCAGGGTGCGATTGGCCGCCTCGGGCGCCGAGGCCGCGGCTGAGGGGGGCGATGTCGGATTCACTTGACGGAACCTCCGGTCAGACCAGCGACGAACTGCCGCTGCATGGCGAAGAACAGGATGAGTGGGGGGACGCAGACCAAGGTGGATGCCGCCATCAGGGGGCCCACGTTGGGGTCGTGCTCGCCGATCAGCGACGCGAGGGTCACCGTGGCGGTGGTGCGAGGACCGGTCAGGAAGACCAGGGCGAAGAGGAACTCACCCCAGGCGATGATCACCGTGTAGACGGCGACCGCGGCCAGGGCGGGGCGGACGACCGGCAGGATGATGGTCCACAGGATCCTGCACCCGGTTGGCGCCGTCGATCAGGCCCGCCTCGGTGAGCTCGTACGGGATGCTCCGGAAGAAGCCAACGAGCATCCACACCGCCACCGGGATGAAGAGGCACACGTACACCCCGGTCAGGCCGCCGACCGAGCCGACGAGGCCCACCTTGTTCCACAGCAGGTAGAGCGGCACGACGACCGCGCTCTGCGGCAGCAGCTGGGTGAACAGGGTGACCCCGAGGAACGAATCCTTCCCGGGGAAGCTCCACTGCGTTACCGCGTATGCGGCCAACGAGCCGAACACACGACGATCACAGCAGTGGCGACTGCCAGGATGCCGGTCAGCAGGAGGGACTCGAGCAGGGGCGTCTGGTCGAGAGCCGCCCGGTACTGGTCGAAGGTCGCCTCGTGGGGGAACCACGTGGCCTCGATCTGGCTCAGCTCGGGGTCGGACTTCAGCGAGGAGGAGACCATCCAGTAGACGGGGACCAGGGCGAACAGGAGCAGACCGGTGGTGACACCGCCCTCGAGGAGCCGCTGGGTCAGGCTCTTGCGCTGGCCGGTCATAGCGCGCTCCTGTTGCTGCGGCGCGAGGCCAAGGCGTAGAAGCCGATGGCGACGCTCATCAATGCGAACGAGATGACCGACAGGCGCGGACCCCTGGTCGAACCGGTTGAACACGAAGGAGGTCTGGTAGATGTCGTAGGCCAGGGTCGTCGTGGCGCCATCCGGCCCACCGCTCGTCATCGCATACGCGAGGTCGAAGTAGTTGAAGGTCCAGATGAAGGCCAGCAACCCGGTGAGGATCCACACCGAACGCATCGACGGCATGATGATGTGGCGGACGCGCTGCAGGTAGTTGGCGCCGTCCAGCTGGGCGGCCTCGTGGAGCTCTTCAGGGATCGACTTCAACCCGGCGGCCAGCATGAGCATCCAGAACGGGAAGCCCTTCCAGACGTTGACGAAGATGAGCGATGCCAGTGCCGTCTTCGGGTCGCCCAGCCAGTCCCTGGGCTCGACGCCCACCTGGGCCAGGACCGAGTTCGCCAGGCCCCCGATGGGGTTGAGGATCGTCAGCCACACCGCGCTGACGACCACGCCGGGCATCACCCAGGGCATGAGCAGCAGTGCGCGACAGGGGCCGGCGATCCTGCCCATCCCGTTGAGGGTCAAGGCGGCGACGAAGCCGATGATGGCCTGGAAGAACAGGCAGCCGAAGGTCCAGATGAACGTGGTGCGCAGGGTCCTGCCGAGATCGCCGAACTCGACGAGGTCCCGGTAGTTGTCCAGCCCGACGAAGGTGCCGTCCTGGGGCGAGAGCCGGTCGACGTGAAGCGAGGTCCAGATGTTGAAGCCCAACGGGTAGACCAGCATCCCGACGGTGATCACGGCGGGGATGATCGCCATCGGCCAGCCACCGAGGCGCTTGACCCACCCGGCCGTCGGACGGGGTGTCCCGCGTCCGCCGGGGCCCCGCCGGGCAGCCGACCCTGAGGGTCGGTGCCCGGCGGTGGTGGCCGATGAGGTGGTCACTTCAGGACCGCTTTGTTCACCTCGTCGTCGAACGCGGTGAGCTTGGCCTGGGCGGAGTCACCCTGGTTGACGGCCGCCCGCACGTTCTTCTCGAAGACCGCGGAGACCTGCGCCATCTGGGCGACGGGTGTGATCGGCAGGCCGCTGTTGGGCAGGACGGCCTTGAACGGGTCGTAGAACGGGTCACCCGCGAACGGCGGCCGCGTCCAGCCCGTGACGTCAGCGGCGGGAACGAGTTGCTCGACGCCAGCGAGATGAGGTTGGCCGGCTGCTCGAAGAAGCTGATGAAGGACTTCGTCGCGTCGAGGTTCGCGCTCTTGGCGCCGGCGCCGATCTGCCAGCCGCCGGAGGTGCTCGCAGTGATGCCACCGGCTTCCTGCGCAGGGATGGGGGCGACGGCGTAGTCGACACCCAGCTTGGCGTCGGGCTTGGCCTTCAGGATCGCCTCGCGGACCCACGGGCCGCCGGTCATCATGGCGACCTTGCCGCTGGTGAACAGGTTGTTGATCGTGGTCTCGCCCATGTTGTTCTCGCCGGGCGGCACGGCGCCGGTCTTGACGATGTTCTGCAGCAGGGTCACCGCATCGATCGTCTTCTGGTCGGTGCCGGCCACCGCCTGCGGCTGGGCCTCGGTGTTGAGGATCTGCCCACCGGCGGCCTTGATGTACGGGCCGACCGTCTCGTAGGCCATGGCGTAGTCCGAGTCGGAGCGGAAGCCGTACCCGTAGGCGTCGGTGCCCTTGAACTTCTGGACGTCGGTCATCAGGTCGGCCCAGGTTGCCGGCGGCGCGCTGATCCCGGCGTCCTTGAGCAGCTTCGGGTTGTAGAACAGCACCCGGGCGTCGGTGTCGATCGGCAGCGAGTACTGCTTGCCACCGACCAGACCGATCTGCAGCAGCCCGGGAACGAACTCCGCCTTCTGGAAACCGCTGGAGTCGACGACCGAGGTCAGGTCGGCCAGGTAGCCCGCGTTGCCCCAGGCCTGCACGTTGGGGTGGTTGACCCGCAGGACGTCCGGCCCCGCGCCACCGCGGAACGCCGTCGTCAGCTTGGTGTCGTAGTCCTCGAAGTTGTACTTCTCGACCTTGACCTTGATGGTCGGGTTGGCGGCTTCGAAGGCGTCGATGATCTTCTGCTCGGCCGCCAGCAGGGCGTCGGCGCCCACCGTGGCGTACGTGATGGTGACCTGGCCGCCGGAGGAGGACGACGTCGTCGGCCTCGCCGCCCGAACAGGCGGTCAAGGCCAAGCCGGCCACCGTGACCAACGCGGCGGCCGCAACGCTGCGACGCCGCAAGGATGCTGAACTCACTGTGCTCTCCGATCTAATCGATAGCCGATTGTGGCTGAGCGATAGAGTTGCAGGTACGGTGTCCTGTGTCAACGGTCACACCCGTTTCGTTATGTAAGGACTTTCTGACGTGATCGAGCCGAAGCGGTCCGGTGCCGACCCTGTTGGCAGCTGATGGACGAGCCAGTCGCTCCCGGCACTGCCTCGGTCTGGCCGCTGGGCCAGTCGGGTCTCCTGGTGCGGTTCCCCGAACGCAAGGTCTACATCGACCTCTACCTGTCCAACCACTGCGAGGCCGTGCTCGGCGCGCCCTTCGACCACCGACGGTTGTCCCGGGCCCCCCTCGATCCCGCCGAGATCAGCGACGCCGACGTCGTGATCTGCTCGCACGAGCACCTCGACCACCTCGACGTCCCCACCCTGCGGACACTGGCGAGGAGCTCGCCCCAGGCCACCGTGGTGGCTCCGGAAGCGTGTCGCGACCTGTTGCGGGATCTCGGGTGGGCGAACGGACGCATCCGCGGCACCAAGGGCGACGAGACGCTCGAGGTGGCATCGCTCACCATCCAGGCCTTTCCGGTGGCTCACGACGACTACCTGCACGACCCGGTGCTCGGCCACCACTTCCAGGGGTACGCCGTGTCCGACGGTCAGGTGACCGTGGCACACGTCGGGGATGCCCGGGCCGACGACCTCCTGACAGCGCGGGTGGCAGCCGTCGCGCCCGACCTGCTCTGCCTGCCCGTCAACGGGCGCGACGATGATCGTCGAGCCATGGGCTTCGCGGGGAACATGAACGCCGAGGAGGCGTTCGAGCTCGCCAAGCAGGCCGGGGTCCGCCACGTGCTCCCCATGCACGACGACATGTTCGCGCAGAACATCGACGCCGATGCGCGCGCGCGCTTCATGACCGCCGCAACCAACGGAAATGGCCCGGCGGTGGTCAGGCCGGCCCTGGGCGAGGGAGCGCTGGTCCATGCCTGATCTACGACGACGCTGCGAATCGCGTCCCGTTCGTGGGACGCTCGCAACGCGAACCCGCCGCCGGCAGTTGGGCACACTCGTTTTCGGAACCAGGGGAGGCACGGCATGACGACGGTGGGTCTGAACGAGGCTGGCGACGGGATCGTCGACCGGTCACTCCTGTCCGACCAGGTCTACACACGGATCCGCGGACAGATCCTCGACCGAGACCTGTCTCCTGGGGCGCGGATCGTCGAGTCGGAGCTCGCACGGCAGCTCGGTGTGAGCCAGGCACCGGTGCGTGACGCCCTCCGCCGCCTCGCACACGAAGGACTCGTCGAACAGTTCGCTCGACGGGGCACCTTCGTCACCGAGGTGTCCGAGGACGAGGCTCGACAGACCTACGCCGTGCGTGCGGTGCTCGAGGAGCTCGCCGCCCACCAGTTCATCGCCAGCGCGCCCCCGGGCGCCGTCGACGAGCTCGAGCGTTTCCTCGGCGAGATGCGGACGGCCGCGGCCGAGGACGACGTCGTGGCTCTCGTGCATGCCGACGTCTCGTTCCACCGGACGATCTGGGAGTCCTCGGGGAACGTGCTCCTGCCTCGAATGTGGCCCATGGTGGAGGCCAACTTCCGTCGCCTCACGCCGATCTCCAACCGCGAGAGATTTCCCAGCCTCATGCTCGTCGCGGACAGCCACGCACCTCTGCTCGAGGGGTTACGCGCCCGCGACCCGCACGTCGGCACCCTGCTGCACGAGCACGTGATGTCTGTCTGGGCCCACTGAGGGGCTCAAGCCTCGCCCTGGACGCGTCGGCGCTGTCACCGCCCGCGCCCCGTTCACGCGCGCTCGCAGTTCCACAGTTCTTTGTGAGCCGATGACGCACGCAGCGGCACCACCACCTTTCAACCTGCGTCTCTACGCCGCATCGGACCGGCATCGCCTCGCACGCCGGCTTGCGAGATCGGCCACAGTTGACGCGGCATGCCCCGCGGGTCATCAACACGGCCATGCGAACTCAATCCTTATGGCGGAGGAGACATCATCCAGGGGCTGCTGGTGTCGGTCACAACCCGTATCCCTCGGGCAGAGGCACAACAGCGAACGAGTGCGCCATCACCACGGATCGCGTCACGCGGGGGCAGTGGGCGATCACCGCAGGGTGGCCAGGAAGGCGCCACCCCAGGCTTGCCGAGAGCACGTCGCCAGCCTCCGCTACGACACGTCCACTCACTGTGACGGCATGGCGACCAACCCGAGATCCCGCCCCTCCACTTGGAGGGGGCGGCCACGCGCGCCCGGGCCTCGACGAGAATCCCCTGGTAGCCCCTGCTGCGGAGATCCTGCGTGGTGAACGTGGCGCCCTCCTCAGAGAGCGCGAGTCCGGCGTCGAAGGAATCCCACGCCAGAGCATCGGTCAGATCGGCCCACAACGAACCGTAACCGCCCAGGATGCTCAGGCACGGGAACACCCGGGTGGCACCGGCGCGCACCGAAGCCCACTCGCACACGCCCCGGTGGCCTTGCGGGTGGTCGAAGCGGTACAGCCGCACCAAGTACCTCAAGCCACAAAGAGGGCAAGTGCGCCGCTGCTGGTGCCCACGGAAGTCAGGAGGATTCTCGTCTGACATTCCCCAAACTCTCGGGTGACAGGGGTACGCCATATTCATCGGGTCGTCGTCGTGGCTGGCAGGCCAGACCTCACCGTTAAACGTCGAGCCGTCACTCCACTGGTCCCCAGCCGCCGTCGCGCACCTCGCCGAGCGAGGGACCCACCGGGTTCTTGGCAAGTCCTCCGGACTATTTGGTGTCCGCTTTGCCAAGGTCGGCACCGCCGTGGGGTCGGCCCGAATCCCAGCGATCCCACGACCCGGTCGGATGGCACGTGCCCCGATGGAGAGCGGGGTCGCGTCCGTAGACAACGTCGATGGCGGGCTTCAAAACCGCAGGTCAGAGTTGGTGGCTCACTCCCACTCGATGGTGCCCGGCGGCTTGCTCGTGACGTCGAGCACCACCCGGTTGACCTCGCGCACCTCGTTGGTGATCCGGGTCGAGATCCTGGCGAGCACGTCGTAGGGGACGCGGGTCCAGTCGGCGGTCATGGCGTCCTCCGACGACACCGGGCGCAGCACGACGGGGTGGCCGTAGGTGCGGCCGTCGCCCTGCACGCCGACCGAGCGCACGTCGCCGAGCAGCACGACGGGGCACTGCCAGATCTCGCGGTCGAGACCCGCAGCGGTGAGCTCCTCGCGGGCGATCGCGTCGGCGGCGCGCAGCACCTCGAGGCGCTCGGCGGTGACCTCACCGACGATGCGGATGCCGAGCCCCGGTCCGGGGAACGGCTGGCGCCAGACGATGCCCTCGGGCACCCCGAGCTCGAGACCGACCTGGCGCACCTCGTCCTTGAAGAGCAGCCGCAGCGGCTCGACGAGCTTGAACTGCAGGTCGTCGGGCAGCCCACCGACGTTGTGGTGCGACTTGATGTTGGCCGTGCCGGTGCCCCCGCCCGACTCGACGACGTCGGGGTAGAGGGTGCCCTGCACGAGGAACTCGACGGGGTGGTCCTCGGCACCGGCGTGCGAGCCGACCACGTCACGCGCTGCCTGCTCGAACACCCGGATGAACTCGCGGCCGATGATCTTGCGCTTCTCCTCGGGGTCCGAGACCCCGGCCAGCGCGGCAGGAACCGCTCGCGGGCGTCGACGACCACGAGGTCGACGCCGGTCGCGGCCACGAAGTCCTTCTCGACCTGCTCGGCCTCGCCCGAGCGCAGCAGCCCGTGGTCGACGAACACGCAGGTGAGCTGGTCGCCGACGGCCTTCTGCACCAGGGCCGCCGCCACCGAGGAGTCGACCCCGCCGGACAGCCCGCAGATGACCCGTGACTCGCCGACCCTGGCGCGCACCGAGGTCACGAGCTCGTCGACGACGTTGGCGGCGGTCCACTCCCCCGACAGCCCGGCGCCGCGGATCAGGAAGTTCTCGAGCACCTGCTGGCCGAAGGTCGAGTGCAGCACCTCGGGGTGCCACTGCACGCCGTAGAGCCGGCGCTCGTCGTCCTCGAACCCCGCGACCGGCGCCCCGGACGTCGTGGCCGTGACCGTCATCCCGGCGGGTGCGTGCGAGACCGAGTCGCCGTGGCTCATCCAGACCGACTGGTCGGTGGGCTGCCCGTTGAACAGGGTCGACGAGGTGTCGAGGATCGCGCGCGGGCGTGGCCCCGAACTCCGAGAGCCCGGTCTTCTCGACCGTGCCACCGAGGGCCCGGGCCATGGCCTGGAAGCCGTAGCACATGCCGAACACCGGCACCCCGGCCTCGAGCAGCGCGGGGTCGAGGGAGGGCGCACCCTCCTCGTAGACCGACGACGGGCCACCGGACAGGATCACCGCGGCGGGGTCCTTCGCGAGCATCTCGGCCACGGGCATCGAGTGCGGCACGACCTCGCTGAAGCAGCTGGCCTCCCGCACCCGGCGCGCGATCAGCTGCGCGTACTGGGCGCCGAAGTCGACGACGAGCACGGGCCGGTCGGCGAGGTGCACCGGCGCTCCCCCGTCGACGACCACGTGGTCGGGGTCGTCGTGATGGGGGATGGCGGGGTCCGTGCGGGGGGCGTCGCTCACGCGGCCAAGGTTACTGGCGGGCCCCGGCGAGCCCCGACTCGACCTCCCGCGACACCCGGTGCTCGACCCAGAACGACAGGAACGGCACACAGCCGGCGAGCATGACGAGCACGATCTTGGTCAGCGGCCAGTTCACCTTGAACCCGAGCAGGGCCGTCGCGACCAGGTAGACCATGTAGACGAAGCCGTGCGGCTGGGGCCACCACGCGAGCGGGTTCTGGTCGCCCTTCTTGTCGAAGCCGTAGCTGAGCACCATCTCGGCCACGAGCACGAGCAGGCCGATGCCGACGATGAACGCCATCACCCTGAAGAAGGTCAGGCGCGGCCGGATGCCGTCGACGTCCGGGGCGGCCGGCGCGGGGCCGGGGTGGTGCCGGGGTCGTGGGCTCGGGCGTCGTGGTGGGGTCAGGCGTCGTCACGCGCACCATTGTCACCTGCGGTGACCGGCAGCCGGTCCGCGGGGGCCGCTGTGACCCGGCCGCCGTCGTCCGGGGCCTCCTCCTCGCCGCCTCCCCCGGATGCCGAGCCCTCGGCGTCGGCCGCCTGCTCCGCCCGGGCGCGGCGCGTCTCGTCCCGGACCATGCGCCCCCACATCCACAGGGCGAACAGCGCGAAGATCCACCACTGCACGGCATAGGCCGCGTTGCGCCACTGGAGGTCGGTCTCGCCGACCGGGGTGGGCACCCGGGTCGGCCCGGCCGCGTCGGCGGGGTCCTCGGACTCGACGAAGCCGAACGCGTTGTAGAGCTCACCCGGCCAGGTGTTGACCAGCTGCGAGAGGTCGACCGAGCCGATCTGCCCCGGCGGAACCGGGTCGGGCGAGGGCGACTCCCCGGGGGCCAGGCCGCCCGAGATCGTCACGGTGCCCTCGGGCGGGGCCGGCACCGACCCGGCATCCGTGACGAACCCGCGCACGACCGGGAGCGTCGCGCCGCCGCGGTCGACGACGAAGGGGGTGAGCACCCACAGGCCCGCCCGCCCGTCGAGCCGCCGGGCGGGCACGAGCAGCTGGCCGTCGGCGGCGTAGTGGCCGCTGGCGGTGAACGGCCTCGAGGAGAGGTCACCGCGGAACGGTGCGTGCGGCTGCAGCAGGGTGGTCAGCTCGGCGGGCGCCTGGGCGCGGGCCTGCTCGACGGCCTCGCGGTGCGCACTGCTCTCGGCCACGCCGAGCTGCCAGCGCCCGAGCCACACGAAGGTGGCACAGATCACCAGCACGAGCCCGAGCAGGCCGAGGAACCTCGGCGTCAGGGCGGTCCGCAGCACGTCACGAGGCTACGTCACCCGCGGTGCGGCGATCGCCTGCGGGCGGGCTCCCCAGACGGCGGCGCCGCGGCTATCGTCGGCACAGGCCCTGGCCCGGACGGGCGGGCCGCCGGTCGGGAGGAGCGTCGTCGTGGCAGGTTTCCAGGGTCGGCGCCGCGAGCACGACGACCGGGTGCCCCCGGGCCAGTACGTCACCCACGACTTCCCGGTGCTGACGGCCGGCCCCACCGAGGTCGTGCCCACCGACCGCTGGGAGCTCACCGTCAGCGACGGTGACACCGCGGCGACCTTCGACTGGGCCGCCCTGCACGACCTCGGCCTGGAGACCCTGACCACCGACATCCACTGCGTGACGCACTGGTCGAAGCTCGGCACGACGTGGCGCGGCGTGCCCGTGCCGGCACTGCTCGAGGCGGCCGGGGTCGACGACCTGCCCTACGCGCTGGTCACGAGCTACGGCGGCTACACCACCAACGTGCCGCTCGAGGACCTCGTCGACCGCGACGCGATGGTGGCGGTGGAGTTCGAGGGCGAGCCGATCAGGGCCGAGCACGGCGGCCCGGCCCGCCTGCTCGTCCCCCACCTCTACCTGTGGAAGAGCGCCAAGTGGGTGACCCGGATCGAGCTGCTCGACTACGACCACCCCGGCTTCTGGGAGGTCGCGGGCTACCACAACCACGGCGACCCGTTCCTCGAGCAGCGCTACCACGGTGACTGACCGGTGACCGAGCCCTCGGCCACGTTCGCCACCCGGGCGCCGACGCCGCGGGTCGCCCCCCTCGCGCACCTGCAGTGGCGCGACGCGGTCGTCGCGAGCGCCGTGACGGAGACCCCCGATGCGCGCAGCCTGGTGCTCGAGGTGCCCGGGTGGCCGGGCCACGTCGCCGGACAGCACGTCGACGTGCGGCTCACCGCTCCCGACGGCTACCAGGCCACCCGCAGCTACTCCCTGTCGTCCGGGCCGGGCGAGGCGCCCACGATCACCGTGCAGGAGGTCGAGGACGGCGAGGTCTCCACCTACCTGGTGCGCGACATCACGGTCGGCGACGTCCTCGAGGTGCGGGGCCCCATCGGCGGGTACTTCGTCTGGTCGGGCCAGCCCCGGCCGCTCCTCCTCGTCGGCGGCGGCTCGGGCCTGGCCCCGCTGCGCGCCATGTGGCGGGCGGCCGACCCAGCGGCCCCCGTCGTGGTGCTCGCCTCGGTGACCACCCCGGCCCGCCTGCTGTATGCCGCCGAGCTCGCCGACCGCGCCGGCAGCGGCGCGTCCGTCACCGTGCACCTGTCCCGGTCCGCCGTTCCCCCGGATGCCGTGCGCGCGGGTAGTCCCCTCGAGACCCGTGACGCTGCGGTCGGGGCGGGTGGACGCGGCATCCGTGCAGGGCTCGCTGACCGCCTGCGGGTGGCCGGAGGCGGACCCGGCGGTGTTCGTGTGCGGACCCACCTCGTTCGTCGAGGCCGTGATCGGCCTGTTCGCCGACGCGGGGCTGGACCCACGCTCGGTGCGGGCCGAGCGGTTCGGCTGACCCCGCCGGCGCGCCCGACCGGCGTGACGGCATCCCACCATGGCAACGACGGAGAGGCAGGTTCCCCGATGAGTGACCACGTCGACGGCAACGCCGTCATCGGCGCGCTCTCCCTGGCGCTCGGCACCGACCTCGCGCAGGGGTGGCTGGAGTGCGCGGGCTGCGGTGACACCCACGAGATCGCCCGGACCCTCGTCTACCTCCGCTGCCCGGGCATGGTGCTGCGCTGCCCCGGGTGCGGAGACGTCGAGGTCGTCGTCGTCGAGATCCGGCACCGGCTCACGGCGACGCTGAGCGGGGTCGCGGCACTGCGCACCCGGCCGGCCGGCGAGCCGGCGCCCGGATGACCGACCCCGGGCGCCCCCAGGTGGTCACCGGCATCCACATCGCCCTCGCCACCAAGCTGCCGATGCGTGACGTGGACCGGGTGACCGCGGAGGCCGGCCGCGGCCTGGTCGGCGACCGCTACCACGGGACCCGGCACCGGCACGTGTCGGTGCAGTCGGCCTCGGAGCTGGCCGAGAGCGCCGAGCGACTGGGTGCGCCGGTGCCGGCGGACCGCACCCGGCGCAACCTCACGCTGAGCCACGGCGCGGTCGCGAAGCGGCCGGGGACCCGGGTGCGGGTCGGTGGGGCGCTGCTCGAGGTGGTGCGACCCGCACCGCCGTGCCGGATCATGGACGACGTGGTGGCGCCCGGTGCGGCGCGGGCGATGCACGACCGGGGCGGCTCCATCCTGCGGGTGATCGAGTCGGGCGAGATCGCCG
>CAWESS010000035.1:0-45153 GCA_963811825.1 uncultured Actinomycetota bacterium
CACGGATGAGGACGAGCGTCACGTGCTCCGGGGACAACCGGGCCACCTCGAGCACACGGTGCGGCGGGGCAGGAGCGGGTCGAGGCTCCCGAGCACCGCCAGGGAGGGCACCGGGGTGTGCAGGAGCCGCTCGAGCGACGGGTACTGCGTCAGCTGGTGGAACAGGCGCAGGGCGTTGATCGGGCCGAACCGCACATAGTCGGGAACCGCGGTCCTGGCCATCCTCGGGGACTCCCGCGTGGCGTCGCGAGCAAGCTGGACGACGGCCCGCCCCAAGGGCTGGTTGTGCACCCCGCCCGCGGGCGAGACGAGGACGAGCCGCTCGACGCGCTCGGGAGCCGCGTGGGCCACCTCGAGGAGGATCGGGCAGCCCATCGAGTTTCCGACGAGCACGGCCTTGTCCAGGGACAGTGCGTCCAGGACGGCGATCAGCGCCTCGGCCAGCTCAGGGATGTCCAGGGTGTGGTCGCGGCGCTGGCTTCGGCCGTAGCCGGGGAGGTCGGGGACGATGTTGACGGCGTGCTCGGTGAGCATCAGCGCCGTGGGCATCATGTACGAGCCCGAGATGCCGAACCCGTGCACGTGGACGATGGGCACGGCGTCGGTCGGGCCGTCGCTCCACCGGTAGAACAGGGACCGGCCCAACACGTCGAGGTGCCCCTCGTGCCAGCCATGGTGTTGGTGCCCATGCGTCGGATCATGGCACGTCCCGACCGAAGCGCAGGGCCAGCAGCACCGTCCCCGCGATCGTCCAGGCCAGGAGCACCGCGAGGTGCCCGACGGCCAGACCGGCGCCGGACCCGCCGGCGGAGATCGCCTCGGACATCGCCGCCGCCGCGTGCCGCAGCGGGAAGAACCACGAGATCGCCTCCACCACCGGTGGGTAGCTCACGCCGACGACGAACACGTCCGAGATGAACGCGAGGGGTAGCAGGGTGCCGAGGGTGACCCCGACGACGGCCTGCGCGGACCGCACGAAGGTCATCACGGCGAGCCCGACGACGGCGAAGCACACCGAGGCGAGCACCAGCGTGACGACGGCGGCCGGCATCCCCGGCGGCAGCGGTGGCCGGTACGCCACCGCGGTGAGGACGACGATCGCGAGGCCGGTGACGAGCGCGACGACGAGGGCGCCGACGACGCGCCCGAGGAGCGCGCACGGGCCGGCAGTGGCGTGCCCAGGGTGCGCTTGAGCACGCCGAGGTCGCGGTCCTCGGCCAGCCCTGGGGCATGTTGACGTAGGCCGTGACGGCCGCGCCGTAGATCGCCATGGTCCCGGCATAGAACGTCCCGAGCGGCGGCACCGTTGCTCATGAGCACGTCCCCGCCGCCGTTGACGGCCGGGATGATCGCGACGAGCAGCACGGGGAACGCGACGGCGAAGAACACCGCGGACAGCGTCCCGCCACAGCGATCGCCTGGGTGTGGGACACCTGGTCACGCACCAGCGCCCGCCTCGACGGGGCTGCCGTGCGCCGAGGGGTGAGGTCGGCTGCTCGCTCCGCGGGCGAGGGACCGGACCCGGCCGGGCCGCGCGGCCCGTCGCGCGGGGTGTCCCGGTCGCGGTCGCGGCGCAGCAGGACGGTGGCGACGACGGCCCCGGCGAGCGCCCCACAGGGCGATGACGGCGAGGTGGTCGAGCTGGAAGCCACTGCCCGCGAGGTACGGGTTGAGGGCGTCGGAGAACAGCGCCGTGAGGTGCTTGAGCGGGAAGGCCCAGCCGATCGCCGCGAGCCAGTCGGGCATCTCGCCGCTGAACATGAACATGTCGGAGATGAACGCGAGCGGGATGACGATGCCGTTGCTCACGGCCAGGGTGAGCTGCATCGTGGGCAGGGCCATGGCCAGCGCCAGCCCGAGCGCGCTGAAGCAGGCGGACGCGACAACGAGCGTCGTGATGATCGAGAGCACCGACCGGCTCGGCACCTGCAGGCCGTAGAACACGACCCCGGCGCCGAGGACGAGCGCGGTGGAGGTGAGCCCGAGCATGAGCGCCGCGCCGATCCGGCCGCCGACGAGCACCCACCGAGGCGCCGGGGTGCCCGCCTGGCGCTTGACCACCCCGGTCGCGCGGGCCTGCGCGAGGCCGACGGCGAGGAAGGAGAACGTCGCCATGACGACACCGAAGGAGGCCATGCCGGGTGCGAGGTACTGCACGACCCGCACCCCACCGCGTCTCGTCGACGACCTCGTTGCCGACGAGGGCCGACAACAGCACGAAGAAGAGCAGCGGCAGCCCGATGCTGAGGATGAGGGTGATCGGGGTCCGGGACAGCGCGGCGAGCTCGTGGCGGTCTGGCGGAGCAGCATCGCCGGACCGGAGCTCCCCGTGGCCCCCCACCGGATGCCGGGCGGTCGCGACCGCGGTCACGGGTCACCTCCGGGGTCCGCCGACGGGCCTCGCCGCCTCGTCGACACGGTCGCCGACGGCATCGGGCTCACCGACGAGGTCGAGGTAGACGTCCTCGAGGCTCGGGCGGGCCAGGGCGAGCGCCTCGAGCTCCACACCACGGCCGGACGCCCAGGTCGCCAGGGTGGCGACGTCCGCCGTCGGTGTGTCCGTGCGCACCTCGACGACACTCCCGGCGACGCGGCACTCCCGGCCCACCCCCGGCAGGTCCGAGACCTGGAGACCGGACGGCATCCGGAAGGAGATGACGGTCGCGGCACCGGCGGCGGCCGCGAGCGCCTCGGGGGTGCCCTGCGCCAGGATCCGGCCGTGGTCGATGACCACGACGCGGTCGGCGAGGTGCTCGGCCTCGTCGAGGTAGTGGGTCGTGAGCAGGATCGTGGCGCCCAGCGCGCGCAGGCTCTCGACGAGGCCCCACGCGCGGCGTCGTGCCGAGGGGTCGAAGCCCGTGGTCGGCTCGTCGAGGAAGAGCAGCTCGGGGTCGCCCACGATGCCGAGGGCGAGGTCGAGCCGACGACGCTGCCCACCGGACAGGGTGCGCACCCGGGCGTCCGCCTTCTCCTCGAGCCCGGTGAGCGCGAGCACCTCGGCGACGGCGCGCGGGTGCGGGTAGTAGCCGGCGTGCAGGCGCACCAGCTCGCGCGGGCGTGAACGTGTCCTCGAAACCCGCCTCCTGCAGGACGATCCCGATCCGCTCCCGGATAGGCCCGGCCGCCGGTCTGCGGGTCGAACCCGAGCACCTCGACCGAGCCGGCATCGGGGGCCCGGTAGCCCTCGAGGACCTCGACCGTGGTGGTCTTTCCCGCGCCGTTGGGTCCGAGCAGGGCCACGACCTCCCCCTCGTCGACCGTGAGGTCGAGGCCGTCGACGGCCGTGACCTCCCCGTACACCTTGCGCAGACCCCTGACCTCGATTGCGGCCATGATCACGACCTTCCCGATGGGCGGCGGCCGCCGGCGCGACGGGCGCCCACGTCAAGTCAACTCCCGACCGGATGCCGTGGCGAGCGTTTGTGAGCGATCAGTCGCCTGATCGCGTGCCGCATGATGGGAACAGCGATGGTGAACCCCGACGATCAGCGCGAAGGAGGCCGGCATGAGCGAACAGACCGGGCGGCCGGGCGTGGTCCGCTGGCGTCGGGCGCGTTCCACGCGTGGGCCGGGGTCGGGGTCCTGGTGGCGCTGGCGGGCCTGGGGGCCGTGGTCGCCTATGTCGTGCGGCGGCAGCCGGCGCGGGCGGTGGGCGTGCTCGGCGGTCGCGGGCCGGTCCTGTTTGCCACGCGGTCGTCCACCCGGCAGGTGGCGATCACCATCGACGACGGGCCGACCCGCTCCCTGACGCCCCGGCTGCTCGAGGTGCTGGCCGCGCACGGTGCTCGGGCGACGTTCTTCATGCTCGGGTCCGAGGTGGAGGCCCACCCGGACATCGTGCGCGAGGTGGTGGCCGGCGGCCACGAGATCGGCAACCACGGCTGGGTCGACCGGCCTGCAGGGCTTCAGACCCGCGCCAGCTCGCGGACGACCTGGCCCGCACGTCGAGCGCGATCGAGGGCGTGACCGGCATCCGGCCGCGGTTCATGCGCCCCGGCTCGGGGTGGATGCGTCCGGGTCACCTGCGTGACGTCCGGGCGGGTGGTGAGACGGTGGCGCTCGGGTCGATCGCCGTCCTCGACCTCGAGGTGCGCGACCCCGAGCGCGAGCTCTCGTTCATCCTCGCGCGGGTGCAGCCGGTGCCGTCATCGTGCTGCACGACGGGCGGGCGGAGCGCACGGGGTTCGTGCCACTGCTCGACCGCCTCATCGCCGAGCTCGCCAGCGCGTGACTACGAGTGCGTGACCCTTTCCGAGCTGGTGGAGGCGACTGCCTCGAGGCCCGCCTGCCGTGACCGGGCTGAGCGTCAGCAGCGGTGACCACTAGAACGGTGGTGGGTCCCAGTCGTCGCCTGTCGGTGCGGCCCGGACGGGTTCGACCTGCGGTGGCTGGTCGGGGGTGTCGGGGGTGGCCAGATGGTGTGGTCGGCGTGGGTGGTGCGTTGCTTGCCCGAGGGTGCGGTCCAGATGACGGTGCCGTCGGGGTGCAGGACGTAGGTCCAGCGGCCGCGTTGCTTGAGGCGGTGGTGTCGCCGGCAGAGGTCGCCGAGGTTGGCGGGGCTGGTGGCACCGGCGGGCCAGGGTCGGACGTGGTCGAGGTCGCAGGCGCGGGCGGGGCGGTCGCAGCCCCACATGCGGCAGGTGCCGTCGCGGGTGGCCACGAAGTCGGTGATGCCCTTGGTCGGGCGGTACGCGGCGGTGGTGGTCTCCAGGACGGTGCCGGTGCGGGCGTCGAGCAGCGCCCGACCGACCTGCAGCGGCACGGTCTGCAGCAGCGCTTCGATGGTGTCGGCGTCGATGAACCCGATGCCGGGGATCTCGCACCCGCTGAACATCGTGGAGATCCGGAACGCGTCACCCAGCCCCTGCCCGCCGACCCCGGGCGCGCACTCGTCGTCGGGGGCGGCAGCCGACGTCGTCGCGGGGCGGCATCGCCTGGTGGCGGCGGATGCGCCATCGCGTGCGCTGTCGGTGGCCGTGTCGGTGATGACGGGGATGCCGAGGGTGACCTTCGCCGTGACGTTCACGTTGCGCAGCAGCAGGTCCATGAACGCGTCCGCGCGGGCCTGGTCCGCGGACAGCGACTCGTCCTTGGCCGCGTACTGCTCACCCAGGGTCGTGATCGCCGACCACGCCGCAGCCGAGGTCGCCGCCGGCAACAACGCCGACCACCACGTGGCACCGTCCGGGCCGGGCCGGGTCTCCACGAACCGCTCCCGCGCGGTCCGCCGGTGCGCCTCGCGCAGCTGCTCGCCCGCGACCCGGGTCGCGACCCGGCGGGTGAACGCCGCGACCCGGCCCGGGTCGAGGTCAGCGAGCTTGCCGGCCATGATCGCGTCGACCTTCGCGCACGCCGCCTGGTCCAGGCCCTCACACACGGTCACGACCCGCTGCACCGTGCCGGTGCACACCTGCCCGGCCAGGACCTGGCCCAGCAGCAGCGGGAACCGCTCCGCCAGCGCCGCCCCCAAGGCGACCCGACGCCCCGCGACCCACTGCCCGACCCCCGTCGCCAAGGAGACCTCCGTGGGTGCCATCGCGTCGATGAACCCCACGTCGTGGTGCACCTGCACCGGGCCACGCTCGGTCAGCCGGGTCTCATGCGACGCGGCGTGGGCGGCGGCCACGAGCTGGGCGCCCTCCCCCGCGTTCAGCACCCCCTGCAGCTCACCGGCGACCTCGAACAGCTCATCCGGTTCCATCCCGGGCGCCTCCAGGACGAGCAGCTCACCCAGCGCCTGCGCATCGGCGCGCAGTGCGGCGATGCGCTCACGGACCTGGCTGCTGGACATACCTCAGACTACTCGATCACCTGTTCGATATCAACTCGACGGCAGCACCAATTCCGTTGCTGCACAGTCCTATCGTCAACCAGACTTCCCGGCATCCGCACGCCGAAGCGGACCCGCATCCAGCATCGCCGGACTCCACCCCGGAAGGTTCACCTCCGCAGGACAACGGTTCCCAGGCGAAGGTGAACCTTCCGGCATCGGGCGAGAAAGTTGATGAGCCACTCCTGTGTGGCGGCACCCCCGGGAACAGGGCCAGACTGGTGTCGTGCCTCCCACCCAGAACGCTGCCATCAACCTGCGCCTCGCCCAGCTCGGGCTCCCCCTCCCCGAGGGGTTCGAGGACACCGAGGCCGCCCGCCTCGCCGCCCCGATCCTCGCGCGCCAGCGCGAGCTGAGCCGGCGCCTGGCCGACCGGCTCTGCGCCGCCGACGGCCGCATCCAGGCCTTCCTCGACGACTACCTCGCCGACACCGACGAGCAGCCGCAGCTGCCCCGCCGCACCCTCGTGCTCGACGAGGCCGGCCTCGCACGCGAGCTGTCCCTGCCGTTCGACGGCGACACCTTCACCTCGCCGCTGCTGTCCAGCTACCGCCTCGTGAACGGGGTGCTGCACAACCCGGCGAACGACCGCCGCACCACCGCCGGTGTCTTCCACATCGCCGAGGGTGGCCTGCCGATCCCCGACGACAAGCTCGCCGTGCCGAAGGCCGTCTTCGCCAAGCTGCTGGGCCTGGCGTTCCAGCCCCCCGAGGTCGACATGGTGCTGCCCTACTCGGCGAACCAGCCGAACCCGGCCGCCTGCTTCGTCTCGCTGCACCTGCGGCCCCTCGTCGCCCCCGAGGTGCCCGGGTCGGTGCGCGAGAAGCGGATGGAGACCCGCTTCATCGTGCCCGGTGGCACCGTCGCGAACCTCGACTTCGTCGAGGGCATCTTCGGCAACGGCGGCGACCCCTACCTCCCGGAGAACGACGCCTCGCTGGCCCCGGAGACGTGGACCGGCCACACCGGCTGCGTCATCCTCGCCCCGCACCTGACCCGGGTCACCAAGAAGGACCTGGGGCTCCCCCACGTCAGCGAGGCCACCGAGCGGCAGCAGCGTGACGGCATGTGCTGGGAAGCCGAGGCCGACCTCTACAACGGCGGTCGCGCCTTCAAGATCTGTGCCCGCGACGAGCGCGGCGTCATCGTGACGATCATCGCCGACACCTACTTCGGCTACTGCAAGAAGGAGGTCAAGACGCAGATCTCCTACTCCGCCAACCTCTTCGGAAACGCCGAGGAGGAGCACTCCGGCGGCGCCCTCGTCTTCGCGAGCTACAACCTCGGCCAGGAGTACACCGAGACCTCCTCCGGCGACGACTACTCGCTCGCCGACGTCCTCTCCCGCGACCCCGAGCGCTTCGCGCCGCAGCCCGAGGGCCACGCGGACGACCTCGAGCAGCCGCACATCGTCCTCGTCCCGGGTGGCGCCCAGTTCTCGATGCGCGACATGTCGGTCTCCTGGACCAACCCCGCCGGCGCCAGGGGCGCCATCCCCCTGCGTGCCGACAAGGCCTACCTCAGCCCCAACGGCTACCGGGTGACCGTCGCCCAGCAGCCGCACGACCCCAGCACCTGGACCCTCGTCGGCACCGCCCCGAACGCCACGTCCTGCCACAAGCCGGCCACCGTGTCCGGCGGTGGCAAGTCCGAGATCTCCAAGGCCATCACCGATGCCTTCATCGTCGGGTCGGCCTTCGTCGCCGACTTCGACACCGACATGGACTCGGTCGCCGCGATCCTCGACCGCGACTTCTCCCGGCGCTTCCTCGACCCGGCGCGCCACGGCACCGACCTTCGCCCGATCCTGTCCCCCGAGCGGTCGATCGGCTCGGTCATCAAGCTGCTCACGCCGTCCAGGTCCGAGTACACCCCCGAGTACAACGCCTGGCTGAAGCGCATCCCGCCGTACGTCAAGGAGCTCGTCTACGTCGTCAAGCGCTCCCACCGCCCCGAGTGGGGCGAGGACTGGCGCAGCCACTTCAGCGTCGCCGAAATCGATGGGCGACAGGGCAACTCGCTGCACCTCGACGGCACGAAGATCACCCTCAACATGCTGCGGGTCGGCTTCGACCCCGACGGCAGGTGGCGCCTGTTCAGCCTGCGCCACGACTTCGCGCCCGCGGTGAAGGTCCAGACCCAGGACGACATCACGGCATCCACCGTCGTGCCCGGGAGCCTGCTGGGGCTGGACCCGGCACGCTCGTACAAGCTCGTCGAGAACTGCGAGAACCTGCTCTTCCAGCGACCCGACGACGCGATCCACCGCGGCTACGACTCGGTCGCCGAGCGCGACATCGCGACCCCCGGCACCTTCCTCTCCAACTTCGAACCGCTGACGCGGGCGGATGCCGTGGCGATGCGTGACGAGGCCGTCTCCTTCACGGCCTTCACCACCCCGATGGCCTCCCTCCTCGCCGACTTCGCCGGCACCGAGGAGGGTGACGGCCCGGCCTTCGTCGTCAGCTCGGCCAACCCGCGCATCGTCGACGGGAAGCCGTCCAAGAACCCCCGCTACCTCCAGCGTCGACCGGACCAGACCGACGCGAAGGCGACCGCCGTGGCCGCGCTGTCCGAGCGCCTCGTTCGTCGGATGCCGTCCGCCGCGCCGCTCCCGCGGCCGGTGGACATCGTCGCCGCGGGCCGGCGCAACAACCCGCCCGAGCCCGGTTCGCCGCCGCTGTGCTCCTACGGCCCGCTGCACTACATGGAGCCGCCGGAGATGTTCATGGAGTTCATCTCCTCCATGACCGGCAAGTCACCGTCGACGACCGGCGCCGGGTCGGAGGGCGCCCTGACCAAGGGCCCGTTCAACGCCATGCCCGCGATCGTCGACCTCAACGCCTCGCTGTTGTCCTACCTCCTCACCGGGCACGACGGGTGGCTCTCGGCTGCTGGCTGCGTCGGCCCGCAGGTGCGCGTCGACCACGACTTCTCCCTGCTCGTGCCCGAGCTGTTCTCGCGGATGAGCCCACAGGAGCGGGACGCCCGCAACCTGCTCGCCGAGGGCGCCCTGGAGAAGGTCGAGGACGTCGAGTACGAGGGCCGGCGCGTGGCCGCGAGCCGGCTCGGCTACCGGATGACCGAGAAGATGGCCACGAAGTACTTCGGCCGGATCTTCCTGCACCCCGACGTCGTCTTCACCCCGGAGATGCTGCGCCCCGAGCTCCAGGACGCCGGGGTCTTCGCCGAGTCGGTCGCGACGATCGTCGCCACGCACGAGCGGGTGGCGCGCGCCTACGTCAAGGACGGCACCATCGACCTCGCGATCCCGCCGCTGCGGGCGCTGCTCGAGATCATGGCCGACGGGGTCACGGCGCAGGGGTGGACCCTGGAGTCGCCCGAGTTCCGAGGGCTCTTCACCCGCGACGCGGTGCTCGCGTCGCCCTGGTACGCGCAGCGTCTGGACACCAAGCAGGCGGCCGCGAGCGCCCGGGCGGATGCCGGGCTGGCCGCCATCGAGAAGTTCGTCAGCACCCCCGGCAACGAGGGACCGAACGAACGACTCGGGATGCCGTCACGCGTCGAGGCGGCCCGCCTCGAGGCCCAGCGCCTCGCCGGTCAGGAGTTCCGCGACCAGCTCGTCGGCACCACGGGAAGCACGCCGCTGTAGGGCAGCGAGCGGTTCGGGGCCGGAGTCGTCGTGCACGACTGGCCCGGCCGCGGTCCGCCGCGTGGATCGTTGGCGATCGCTCGGGGTCCTGCTGGGCCTGACCATCGCGTCTGCCGTGGCGGACCGAGCGGGGGCTACGCCGCGGAGAGCGTGATCCCGTTCGCGTCGTCGCCCAGGGTCACCGTGTCGCCGTCGATCTCGATGGCCGGCCCGGACGTCAGGAACTCGCTGAGCCACTGGTCCTGCTCCATGAGTGCCTCGTCGCAGGCCATCATCGTCGAGGCCAGCGGCTCGGCGACCTCCAGCGTGCCGTCGTCCCAGGTCGCGGCCCCGTTCAGCGTGTTGCAGCCCGCCCGCGCCGAGACGCGACCTTCTTCGAAGGTCATGATGATCGTGCTGCCCTCGACGAGCTCGTGGCCGCGCACCTCGGTGGACTCGTACTCGCGCCCCTCGATGTCGCCGCTGTAGTCGCCGCAGCCGCCGAGGGCCAGGCTGGCGCCGAGCAGGGTGACGAGGGCGAGGGAACGGGAGATCTGGGTGACGCGGCGCATGGGTCCTCCTGGTCGGCTGGCCGCAACGCTAGCGCCGCGGGCCCGCCCCGTCGACCGTTTGGCCGAACTCAGTCGCGCTCGACCCAGCGGTCGATCGCCCACACGACGGCGAGGGCCAGACCGACATCGATGCCGTCGGCGATCTCGATGGCGTACTTGTCGCGCATCGTCAGCCACTTCTGGCTGATCCGCACGACCTCGCGCCCGCCGCTCGTCACCGTGTAGTTCTTCTCGATGAGCTTGCCCTCGACGTGCCACGGCTCACCCGAGGCCATCTGCATGTCCATCTTGTCCTTGACGAGGGAGAACTTCTTGGCCTTGAGCAGGGCCACCTCGGTGCCGGCTGCATCGGAGATCGTCATCTTCTTGGGGATGCCGAGCAGCTGCCCCTTCACGCTGTAGAGGACCGCGCCTGCCGCGTCGAGGACCTCTGCCTTCGGACGCGGACCGAGCTTCCCGTCGACGAGGTAGAGCTGCTCCTCGGATTCGGGGTCGAGCACGAGGAAGTCTCGCCCGGCACCGAACTTGCTCTTCATGAGGAACCGGGTGAACCCCGGCGGAACGGCGGGTACGGTCATGACGGCCTCCAGGTTGGGGTGATCCTCCCAGACTACGCACCGGGGGCGCCGGTTTCGTGGATGCGGCCAAAGGTGTGGACCTGGAGCCGTGGCCCTCGACCCCACGTGGGCACAACCTTCAACAAAAGGGCGCGGGGCCGGGCCCCCTCGCTACGTTGACGGAAATCCCCTGAGGAGACCTGATGAGCACCGCCACCGAGCTCGCGGCACCGGATGCCGCACCCGACACCCTCGAGAGGCCACGTCGCCGACCCGGGCGGCTCAGTCTCGCGGGGGCGACTCTGGGCCTGGTGTTCGGAACACTCTCGATGACGCCGTCCCTGGTGCCTCGCAGCTGGCTCATCAACGGGGTCCTCGTCGGGCTCTGTGTCATCACGGGGTACGGCATCGGATCGTTCCTGGGGTGGGCCTACCGAACGCTGCACCTCCCGAACCTGCCGCCCGGGGCTCGCCGGGTCGCCTGGCAGGTGCTGGCTGTGCTCGCGGTCGTCGGGCTGCTCGTCGGGGCCTGGATGGGCCGCACCTGGCAGGGCGAGCAGCGCGAGCTGCTCGGGATGGAGACCGGCGTGCCGTGGCTGTGGTTGCTCTCGCCCCTGGTCGGGCTCGCGGTCGCCGCCCTGCTGCTCGGCATCGGCCGTGCCATCAAGGCCCTGGGGCGGGTCTTCTTCCGGCCGCTCGGGAAGGTACTGCCGACGAGGGTGGCCTGGCTCCTCGCGATCGTCGCGACGGTGTTCGTGACCTGGACCGTCCTGTCGGGCCTGCTCGTCGGCAACGCCGTCGACCTGGCGGACTCGATCTTCGAAGGGAACAACGACAAGGACAAGCCGGGAGTCGTGAACCCCGAGTCCCCGTACCGATCGGGTGGGCCGGAGTCGACGGTCACGTGGGAGAGCATCGGGCGCGAGGGCCGGGCGTTCATCCACCAGGGCTTGACGGCGGGTGACATCGCTGGCGTCGTGGGCGACCCCGCGGCGGTCGACCCGGTCCGGGCCTTCATCGGCGTCGAGGCCGCGCCCACCGCGACGGAGCGGGCCCAGATCGCCGTCGCGGAGCTGCGAGCCCTGGGCGGGTTCCAGCGTGGCGCCATCGGGGTGGGAGGGGGCACTGGCAGTGGGTGGATCGACCCCAAGGCTGCCAACGCCCTCGAGTACGCGACCCACGGTGACGTCGCGATCGTCTCGATGCAGTACTCGTACCTCCCGAGCTTCATGTCCTACCTCGTCGACCAGAGCCGCTCGGCGACCAATGCCGAGCAGCTCATCACCGCTCTGCGCGTCGAGCTCGACGGCATCCCGGCCGACGAACGGCCCGAGCTGTACGTCTTCGGCGAGAGCCTCGGCGCCTTCTCGACCGGGAACGCCTTCACCAGTGTCGAGGACATGTCGACGACGACCGACGGAGCCCTGCTCATCGGGCCGCCGAGCTTCGACACCGACGTGGCAGAAGGTGGTCGCCGCCCGCGAGCCCGGATCACCGGCATGGCGTCCGCTGTACGGCGACGGAGGAATCGTGCGCGTCGCGACGACGGATGCCGACCTCACCGACCAGACGCTGACCTGGACGACCGACAACCCGATCATCTACCTCACCCACGCCTCCGACCCGATCGTCGCCTGGACAGCCGACCACGCCGAGTGGCTCGACCCCCGGGGCCCGGACGTGCACCCCCGCGTCACGGCGTGGCCCGTCGTCAGTGGCCTGCAGGCCACGGTCGACCAGTTCGGGGCCAACGGCGTGCCTGCCGGGCACGGCCACGTCTACGACGAGACGGTGGTCACCGCGTGGTCCGAGATCGTCGGCCCACCCTCGCTTCCGGACGCCGAGATCGAGGCGATCATCGAGGCAATCAGCGTGCTGGAGCACTGAGTGCTGCCGCCGCGGCGTCACGGTGAGGGGGGCTCGCCCAGGACGATCGCGGCATCCGAGGTCTGACCGGTGCGCCAGATCGTGACCGGGACGGTGTCGCCGACGTCGAGCGTCAGCTTCTTCACGATGAGCTGCTCCAACGTCCTCGCCGGCGCTCCGTCGATCGCGGTGATCACGTCACCCACCCGGATGCCGGCGCGCGCGGCCGGCCCACCGGCATCCACCGACATGACGAGCAACCCGTCGGGCACCTCCTCGCCCTGGGCGACGAGCGCCTGGGCGGTCAGCCCGAGGTCGGGGTGCAGCGCGCGACCCGAGGTGATGAGCCTCGGCGATGGGCATGGCCAGGTCGACGGGGATCGCGAAGCCGAGGCCGACACTGCCGCCGCCACCCACCCCCTCGGCGTTCGGCACCGTGGAGATGGCGGTGTTGATGCCGACCAGGGCGCCGGAGCAGTCGACGAGGGGGCCACCGCTGTTGCCGGGGTTGATCGTCGCATCGGTCTGGATGGCGTCGAGCAGGACGGCCGTTCCCAGTACCGGTGGGGACGGTGATGGTGCGGCCGAGGGCGCTGACGATCCCTGAGGTGACGGTGCTCGTCAGCCCCAACGGCGCGCCGAGGGCGACGACGGGCTGGCCGACCTGCAGCGGCGCGGAGGTCCCGATCGTGATGAGGGGCCGGTCGGTCGCCTCGTCGGTGGCCTGGAGGACGGCGAGGTCGGTGGAGTCGCTCCCGACGACAGTCGCCTCGCTGATCGACCCGTCGGAGTACTGGACGCGCAGGACGCCGCCTCGGCCGCTGCGGAGATGACGTGGTAGTTCGTCAGGACGTACCCGCCCTCCCGGATGAGCTGCCCCGTGCCGTTGCCGGACCCGGCTGCACCGGACGCGAGCACCGTCACCACGGACGGAAGGGCCCCTTGCGCGACGTCAGCGTCGAGGCAGGCCCGGTCATCGCCGAGACCCGCCATGCCACGACGCCCCCTCCATGAGGCCGCCCAGAGCGCCACGGCCGCCACGGTGCCGATCGCCGCTGCGATGAGCCGTGGCGACGCGCGCAGGTGGGTCGCGACCTCGGGCTCGCTCGGGTCGACCTCGGGGTCGGGCTGCGGGACGTCGCACGGCGGGCTCCTCAGGTGTTGGCGCCCCAGTCAGGCACCACGGTCTGAGGGTAGGGTGCCGTACCTCTGCCAGCGATGGCCAGGGTTGCCGTGACGGGGCCGTCCATGTCGGCGATGCGCTCGGCGGCGTCGCCGTCCAGGCGACCCAGGACGACGATGCCGGTGAAGTAGGACTGGTCGCCGTAGTAGAGGACGACGTCGCTGCCCGGGGCGAAGTACCCGATGTCTCCCACGTCGGGATCGGCGCCGGCCGGCTGACCTTCCAGTGACAGCGGGGACGGCAGGGGGCCGGTCTTCTCCACGCCACCGTGGTCGACTCATCTCCACCGTGAGCGGCAGCAGGGCCACCAGGTCGCGGCTGGCGGCGCTGTCGTCGAGCGTGGCCGTGAAGCGCTGGCCGCTGATGCTGATCTCGATCCTCATGTCGCCCTCCTGGGCGGGGCTTCGTGCGGGGGTGGGGCTTCGTTCCGGGGCGGTGGCGGCCGCGGTGGTGAGCGACACGCCATCCGGTGTCGTGTTTCCTGGCGACGCGCAGGCCGTGAGAGCCAGCGCGGCGGCGCTCGCGATCATCGCCGCTCGCGCGACATGCCCAGCGGTCATGGGTGGCGCAAGGCCGTGGGGGGTCCAGGGGTCCGACGGTCTCGGGGTGAGCGGGTCGCCGCCACCAGGGCAGCCACGGACAGGGCGGTCAGCACGATGACGATGCCGGCCATCGGCACCGCGGTGTCCTCGCCGCCGAGCCCGACGAGCGGTGCCACGACGCCGGCGGTGCACCACTGGAAGAAGCCGAGCAGCGCCGAGCCGGTGCCGGGGTGCTCGGGCACCGCCTGCGAGGCCAGCGCTCCGGCGTTGGGTCCGATGAGTCCCTGGGCGCTCATGAGGACGAAGAAGCCCACGACGGTCACGGGCAGCGGCATCCCCCACGCCACCGCGCCGACGAGGAGCAGCACACCGGCGAACCCCGTGGCGAGCAGCCCGGTCGCGATGACGGTGCGGGTGGGCACGCGGCCGGCCAGCCGCGCCGCGACCAGCGTGGCGATCGTGAGCCCGACGGCGTTGGCCGCGAAGATCACCGAGTACTGCACCGGCGAGAGACCGTTCATGCCCTGCAGGACGAAGGCCGAGGACGCCACGTAGGCGAACGTCACGCCCATCGACAGCGCCATGACGACGAGGTGGCCGACGAACGCGCGGTTGGAGGTGACGTGCGCGAGCCGCGCCGAGCCAGGGCGGTCAGGCCGCCGCGGTGTCGCTTCCCCGCGGGCAGCGACTCGGGGATCCAGAGAGCGGCCGCCACGACCATGAGGGCGCCCAGGCCGGCAACGACCCAGAACGAGACCCGCCAGTCGGTGAACTGCAGGATGGCGGCCCCCACGAGAGGTCCGACGATGGGCGCGATCCCCGCGACACCGGCGATGAGGTTCAGGCTGCGGACGAGGCGCGGCCCGTCGGCCAGGTCGACGACCACGGCCCGTGCGGTGACCATCGCCCAGCCCCCGCTGAGCCCCTGGACGAAACGGGCCACCATCATGAGCTGGATCGACGGGCTCACGGCGCAGGCCACGGACGCGACGGTCAGGACGGCGAGCGAGAGCAGAAGAGGTCGGCGGCGCCCCCGGGCGTCCGAGACGGGGCCACCGACGAGCTGCCCCAGCGCCATCCCGACGAAGAACGTCGTGAGCGTCAGCTGCACCTGCGTCGCGCCCGCGAGCAGGTCCTCGCCGACCCGGGGGAATGCCGGCACGTACATGTCGGTGGCCAGCGGGGCGATCGCGCTCACGAGGACGACCGTCGCGAGGAGCGCACGGCTGATCCCGACCGCGGATGCCGGGACCGGCATCCGCGTCGTCACGCCGGAGGGTGGGCGGTCATCGGTGGTGGTGGTCATCGACTCTCTTCTCGGGCGGCTGCACGGGCTCGGACGGTGGGTGCGTCGTCTCCACCATGGGACCGCACCGGCGAGGGGCGAGGAAGTCACCGTCGAGAGGTGTACCGGTAGGGCATCCCTCACAGCGCCGGGCGCGCCTACGGTGGGAGCCGTGAACAACCGTGATGAGGTCCGCGAGTTCCTCGTCTCGCGGCGCGCCAAGATCACCCCGCAACAGGCCGGCATCCCCGACCACGGCAACCGCCGCGTCCCGGGGCTGCGCCGCACCGAGGTCGCCGCGTTGGCCCAGGTCAGCGTCGAGTACTACTCGAAGGTCGAGCGCGGCGCCCTCGGTGGGGTCTCCGCCCCGATCCTGGACGCCATCGCTCGCGCCCTGCAGCTCGACGATGCCGAGCGCGCGCACCTGTTCCACCTGGCCCACGCGGCCGACGGCACCAGCGCGGGCATGCGGCCGCGCCGGCGCCCGACCAGGAAGTGGGTGCCCAGGCCCGCCCTCGAGTGGGTGCTGGCCGGCATCGCCCCGCCCGCGATCATCCGCAACGGCCGGATGGACCTGCTCGCCACCAACCACCTCGGCCGTGCCATGCACACGTCCCTCTACGAGAGCCAACCGGTCAGCCCACCGAACTACGCCCGGTTCACCTTCCTCGACCTCGACGCCTCACGCGACTTCTACCCCGACTGGGACACCGCGGCCGACACGTGCGTGGCCATCCTGCGAACCGAAGCCGGCCGCGACCCCCACGACAAGGACCTCCACGACCTCGTCGGTGAGCTGTCCACCCGCAGCGCCGACTTCCGCCGCCTCTGGGGGAGGCACGACGTCCGCTACCACGGCGCCGGAACGAAGCGCTTCCACCACCAGGTCGTCGGCGACCTCGAGCTCTCCTACGAGAGCCTGGACATGGTGTCCGACCCCGGCCTCACCCTCACCATCTACGCTGCCGAACCGGCCTCCGCGACGGCGCACGCGCTGGACCTCCTGGCCTCGTGGAGCTCAGCCGAGGTCCAGCCCCTCGAGTGAGGTGGTGGGCTTCACGTCGGGCAGGCGCAGCATCCGGAAGGAGTTCACGAGGCCGAGCAGGCACGCGAGGAGGGGGACGAGCAGCGCGACCTGCAGTGAGCGGTTGCGGGCGCTCTCGTTGATGGACACGACCTCCGCCTCGACCTCCGGCGGCTGGCCGGTGATCTGCTCCGCGAGCGCGGTGTCGCTCATGACCTCGGCATCCTGCTCCAGCGCCGCCGCGATCTGCTGCTGCTGCGCGGGCGGGATGACGGTGCTGCTCTCGGTCTGCTGGGTGAAGCCGAAGGAGAGCGCCGCCAGCATCAGACCACCGGCCATGGCCAGCCCGAAGGAGAGGCCGAACGACCCTGCCGCCGAGTTCACCCCCGCGGCCTCGCTGATCCGCTCCTCCTCGATGGGGGCCAGGGTGTAGTTGTTCAGCTGGGACACGAGCAGGCCGAGGCCGCAGCCGGTGATGACCAGCGGCACCACGAGGTACCAGCCGCTGTCCACCCGCGGCACGAACGGGATGATGATCAACATCCCCACCGCGGCCAGGATGAAGCCGGTCCGGATGATCGCCGCGGGTCGGCGGTCGCCGGCCCGCTTCCCGGCGATCAGCGCGGCCGCGAACATGGTCACGGACAGGGGCGCCAGCGACAGGCCGGCCTGCATCGCGTTGTACTCCAGCGTCATCTGCAGGAACAACGGCAGCACGATCATCGCGCCGCCGAGGGTGACCTGCTGCAGCATCTGGCCCGAGATGCCGGCCGTGAAGTTCGGCTTGCGGAACAGGTCCGGGTCGAGCAGGGTCACCTTGTTCTCGCGCTTGCGCCGCAGGAGCCAGCGGGCGAGCGAGCCCAGGGCGATCGCGCCGACCGCGATGAGCAGGACGACGAACTCCCCGCCTTCCTGCCACACCAGGATGCCGAGCACGACACCGCCCATGCCGACGACCGACAACACCGCACCGACCTTGTCGACCTCGCGCGACCCGGTGTACGCCACGTCCTTGACGAGCCGGATCTGGCTCAGCACGACCGCGATGATGACGACCTCGAGGGCGAACCCGACCCGCCACGACAGGTACGTGGTGACGAAGCCTCCCAAGAGCGGACCGACGGCGGCGGCGATCGCGGCCGCCGCGCCGATCAACGCGTACGCCTGCTTCTGCGCCGCTCCGGCGAAGTTGCCGTGGATGAGCGACTGCATGGCCGGGAGGAGCAGTGAGGCACCCAGCCCGCCGATGATCGCCCAGAAGAGGACGATCGTGGTCAGGCTCTGGGTGAGGGTCATCGCCGTGGCGCCGACGGCATACGCCAGGAGTCCGAGCACGTAGGCGCGCTTGCGCCCGATGAGGTCGCCCACCTTGGAGTTGATGAGGATGAAGGCCGCGGACACGAGCGCCTCGAGGGCGATGGCCGACTGGACGCCGCTGGCGGTCGTGTCCAGGTCCTCGATGACCGCCGAGATCGACACGTTCATCAGCGACGTGTCGACCACCAGGACGAACATGGCCATCGCCAGAAGCACCATCAGCTTCCGGCTACCCGGCTCCACCGGTGCGGCGCTGCCAGCCTGGTGTCGGCTCACACCGAGGAGGTGCTGACCTCGGCGGCAGGCTGCGGTTCGCGCAGGGCCCACCCGATGAGGACGAGCAGGATGCCGAGCACGGTCGCCAGGGCCGCGACGCCGAACGCGACGACCGAGGTGAAGAGCGAGGCGCGCAGGAACGACGCCTGCATCGCGGTCTCGCGGGCGGGGTCGTCGCGCTCGAGCTCTGCGTAGGTCTTGCCCCCCGTCGCCTCGAGTGCGTGCTGGTTGATGACCTGGGCCTCTGCGTACGCGGCGAACGGCCCTGTGACGTCGCTGCCCGCGAGGAACGCGGCGTCCTCGGAGACCGTGATGTTCTCCGCGGCGAGCTGGTCGGCCACGACGAACCACGTGACGACTCCCGCGACGGCGAAGATCACCCCCGCCACCATGACGACCAGCCCGATGGTTCCCGCCCTGTTCGACCTGCGTGCCATGACCTCGCCCTTTCAGTACCGGATGCCGCTTGCCCCGAGTCTGGCGGCCGGGCCCCCCTCCTGAGGTCACCCGGACGGGGTGAACGACGCCACGGGTGGGGCGGCTCGCCGCGCCCGGTGGCGGCGGATCAGGACGAAGATGGCGGCCACCGCGAACGTGCTGACCATCGTCGCGAGCACGAGCGCAGCAATCGGGTTCTCGCCCAGCGCCGTTCCGAGGAGGTAGGCGGTGAGGCACGTGACCACCGACCACGTCGTGCCCCCGATCGCCGACCAGAGCAGGAAGCGGCGGTACGGGTAGTCCGAGAGACCACAGGAGGCGTTGACGACGAACCTGAGGCCCGGCACGTAGCGGCCGACGACGAGCAGGATCGGCGCACTCGAGCCGATGAGGTCCATGGACTCCGCGACCTTGTCGTTGCGCATGGCCCGGTCGAGCTGCGCCTGGAAACGGTGCCGGCTCATCCGGGCCAGCCAGTACAGCGCCGAGTCCCCCGTGACCGCGCCCACGGCCCCCGCGAGGATGACCAGGCGCAGGTCGAGGAAGCCCTCGACCGCCAGCGCGGAGGCGGTGATGAGGGTGGTCTCGGCCGGGAAGAGCGCGCACACCCCGTCGGCGAAGACGAGCAGCGCGCACAGCAGGTAGGCCCACGTGGCGGTGAGGTCCTCCGACAGGTCGAGACCGCCCACCGCGAGCACCACGTCGCGCAGCACCGCGCCGAGCACCAGCAGACCGACCGCCACGAGGATCCACAGCCACGGACGGCGCGGGCTGAGGAACGGCCGGCCGACGGGCGTCGGCGAGGCCACGGCATCCGAGCCCGGGTCTGCGGACGTCACGCGGCGTGGGTGTCGGTCCGTGCCCGTTCCGGGGCCACGACGGCCTGCGGGTCGGGCGCGCCCGGCATCCCCGTGCGCCGACGACGGACGACCTTGCCGACCTCGATGGTCAGGGGCAGCAGGGCAGCCAGGCCGATGCAGGTGAGCCACTGCCCGCCGCTGAGCGGGAGGGTGTGCAGGGCGGCCTGCAGCGACGGCAGCTGGGTCGCGAGGAAGACCATGGCGACGGGGAAGAGCCCGATCGCGAGCGCCTTGGCAACCGGTGCGGTCAAGCCGCTCGTGGGGTCGCGCCGGTTGGTGAGGGCGTTGAAGACGGTGCCGAGACCCATGACGGCGAAGGTCATCGTCATGGACGCGCTGGCGCCGTCCGTCCTGGGCTCGTCCGGACCGGCGACCAGCGGGATGAAGGCCGCGACGAACAGCACCGCGGCGTAGACGACCCACGCGGTCACCGCCGCCCGGTTGGTGATCGTCACGCCGGGGTCACGGGGTGGGCGGTGCATGACGTCCGGGTCACCGGGGTCGACGGCGATGATCACGACACCACTGGCCGTGGCGAAGAAGAGCAGGAACAGCACCATGGTGGGCGTCATCGCGACGCCCTCGTTGACGTTGAGGATCGTCGCCGCGAGGAAGAGCATGACGAGCGAGAGCAGCTGGGTCATCTGGTAGCGGACGTAGGAGACGACCTTGTCGTAGATCCGGCGGCCGATCTCCACGGCGTGCACGAGGGTGCCGAAGTTGTCGTCCGTGAGCACCATCCGAGCGGCCTGCTTGGTGACCTCGCTGCCGCTGCCCATCGCGACGCCGATGTCGGCCTGCTTGAGGGCGGCGGCGTCGTTGACCGCGTCACCGGTCATCGCCACGATGAGGCCCTCCTCCTGCATGGCCCGCGCGAGGCGCAGCTTGTCCTCGGGGGTGACCCGGCCGAAGACGTGCAGCAGGGGCAGGCGCTCCTTGAGCTCGGCGTCGCTGAGCGCCTGCAGCTCGGCGCCGCTGATGGCGCCCGGGCCCAGCCCCAGCTCCTCACCGATGGCGTGCGCGGTGACGGCGTGGTCGCCGGTGATCATCCGCACGTCGATCCCCGCGGCGAGGGCCGTGGTGACCGCCGTCCTGGCCTCGGCACGCAGCGGGTCGATGATGCCGGCGAGCCCGACGAACGACAGCTCTCGGGTCAGGGACATCGCGTCGTCGGTCATCGCCGCCAGCTCGTCGTCCGTGACGAGGCGTGCGGCGAACGCGAGCACGCGCAGGCCCTTGCTCCCCATCCGCTCGTTGGCCGCCTGGATGCCGTCGCTCGCCTCCCCGATCGCCACCTGCGAGCCGCTGAGCGGGCCACCCGCCTGGCTGCAGCGGGCGAGGACGACATCGGGGGCACCCTTGACCAGCTCGATGACGTGCTCGGCCCCGTCGAGCGTCACGCGGTGGAACGTCGCCATGAACTTGTAGTCGGAGTCGAACGGCACCTCCGACAGCCGCGGGTACGCGCGCCGCGTCTCCTCGGCGTCGACCCCGAGCTTGGCCGCCAGGACGACGAGCGCGGCCTCCGTGGGGTCGCCGATCACGGACCCGTCGTCGCCCACCACGGCGTCGCTGCAGAGGGCGAGGCCGAGCGCGAGGCGGGTGAAGTCGGGCTCGGGTGTGCCGGCAACCGACCGGATCGCGCCGGACTTGGCGTAGCCCTCGCCATCGACGGTGAACCACGACCCGCTGGCGTAGAGGGTCGAGACCATCATCTCGTTGAGCGTCAGGGTGCCCGTCTTGTCGGTGTTGATCGCGCTCGTCGCGCCGAGCGTCTCGACGTCGGTCAGGTTCTTGACGACGGCGCGCGCGTCGGCCAGCTGCTTGGCGCCCATCGAGAGCAGGCCCGAGACGAAGGCCGGCATCCCGGTCGGGATGGCGGAGATCGCCATCGCCGTGCCGAGCAGGAGGAGGTCCTCGACCGGCATGCCCCGGGCCAGGCCGGCCACCACGATGACGGCGACCGCACCCCACGCGATGGTGCCGAGCACCTTGGTCAGCGAGTCGAGCTCACGTTGCAGGGGCGAACGGGTGCGCGTCACCGAGGTGAGCATGGTCGCGATCTGACCCATCTGCGTGTCCATGCCGGTGGCGGTGACGACGAGCGTGGCCGTCCCCCGGGTGACCGAGGTGTTCTGGAAGAGCATGTTGGTGCGGTCGCCGAGGGCGACGTCCCCCGGGGGAAGGGCACCGGCATCCTTGGGGATCGGCGCACTCTCGCCGGTGAGGGCGGCCTCCTGGGCCTCGAGTGTCGCCGACCGCACGATGCGGCCGTCGGCCGCGACGATGTCACCCGCCTCGACCTGGACGAGGTCACCCGGGACGACGTCGGTCGCGGGCGTCATGACGAGGGAGCCGTCGCGCACCACCCGCGCCTGCGGCACCTGCATCTTGGCGAGGGCGTCGACGCTGGCCCGCGCCGTGAGCTCCTGCCGGGTGCCCAGCCCGATGTTGAGGACGATGAGGAGGCCGACGATGACCCCGGTCGAGACCTCCCCGATGAGCAGGCTGACCACGACGACCGCGACGAGCATCAGGTTCATCGGGTCACGCATCTGCAGGGCGGCCACCGCCCAGGGCGACGGCGGCTTCTCGGCGGTGATCTCGTTGCGGCCGTGACTCGACAACCGGCTGGCCGCCTCCGCGGCCGACAGGCCGGACACGGCATCCGACCCGAGGGAGGCCAGCACCTCCTCGGCGGTGCGGGAGAACGGGGGCGCATCCCCCGCCGGGCTGGACGTGTCGGCAGCTCGGATCTCGCTCATGGACTCTCCTCGACCCGGGGTGGCCACTGTTCCAGCCTGTGCACGAAGTCTGCCAGTCGTGGCCCGGAGAACTTCACCCACGGTGGGTGATCGTCACCGTCCGAGCGAGTCCTAGAGTCCGGGAAGCGAGGCACTCCGCGCCTGACAGGGCGGCGGCGGCCGCACCGGCGCGAAGGCAGGGCCATGTCACCCACAACTGAGGTGGACCGGGAACGACTCCTGCGCACCTTCCTCGACCTGGTCGCCGTGGACAGCCCGACCGGGCACGAGGCCGGAGATCGGGGAGGTGCTCGTCGCGCGCTTCAGCGAGCTCGGCTGCACGACGACCCAGGACGAGATCGGCAACGTGGTCGCGGTCTACCCGGGCACCCGAGAAGGCACGATCATGGTGTCCACCCACATGGACACGGCCGGGACCGACCGTGGCATCGTGCCGATCATCGGCGAGGACGGGGTCATCCGCACCGACGGCTCGACGATCCTGGGCGCTGACGACAAGTCCGGCCTCGCGGGCTGCATCGAGCTGCTCACGCTGCTCCGCGCCAACCCCGACTGGTCGTTTCCCACGATCGAGTTCGTGATGACCGTCGGTGAGGAGAGCGGCCTGGTCGGCTCACGCCACCTGGACGTCAGCCGGCTCAACGCGAGCCACGGCTTCGTGCTCGACACCGCGGGAGCCATGGGCTGCGTCACCTACTGGTCCCCGACGTCGGTCTACCTGACGGTCACCTTCCACGGGCGCAAGGCCCACGCCGGCGTCGAGCCCGAGAAGGGGATCAGCGCGGTGCGCACGGCAGCGCTGGCGATCGCCGGGATGCCGCTCGGCCGGATCGACGAGGAGACGGTCGCCAACATCGGCACCGTGACCGGGGGGCAGGCCCGCAACATCATCCCCGACCTCGTGGTCCTCGAGGGGATGGCCCGCAGCCACGACCAGGGCAAGCTCGACCGCCAGCTCGCGTCGATGCGCACCGCCTGCGAGGAGGCGGCCACCTCCACCGGCGCGACCGTGGAGTTCGTCGCCGAGGAGATCTACCGGACGTACAAGATCGACGAGGACGCCCGGCCCTACCGCGAGGCTGCCGCTGCGATCAGGTCGATCGGCCTCGAGGTCATCCCCCGCAAGTCCGGCGGAGGCACCGATGGCAACTACTTCAACGCCAAGGGCATCCCGTGCGTGGCCCTGCCGACCGGAATGGTCGACGAGCACGCTGCGACCGAGCACATCGCCATCGACGACCTGGTGCTGGCGGCCAGGACCCTGGTGGCGATCGTCACGCTCCCGCCGGAGGACCAGGCGCCCGACCCGTCTTCAGCCGGTACCTGAGCCGGTCAGAGCAGACCGATCTCCTGGGCTCGGGCGACGGCTTCGTTGCGCTGGGTCACGCCGAGCTTGCGGTAGATGCCCGCCAGGTGGGTCTTGACGGTGTTCACGGTCAGGAACATGTCGGCGGCGATGTCCTGGTTGCGCATCCGTCCCGGCAGGTACGCCAGCACGTCGAGCTCACGTTCGGTCAGGGGATCCAGGAGGCTCTCGCGTGCCCGGAGGCGAGGTTCGAGCCGCAGGGCCGTCTCCCACAGCCGGTCGTCGGTCAGCCAGGATGCCTTGACCACACCCCGACGCAGCCCTCGAAGGGCGTCGGGGACCTCCACGAAGGGCCAGCGCAGTCGCTCGCCCAGCGCCACCGCCACGGCCCAGGTCAAGGCGGCCTCTGCGCCACGGTCGTCTCCCTCGGCGGACAGGACGGAGAACTCACGCAGCATCCGACGGACCGAGGGCACCCTGATCCTCTGCTGGGGGCTGCCAGTCGTCCAGTGCGATTCGCGCGCCCGCCAGGTCGCCGGCCGCGAGGGACAGGTCGACGCGAACCGCAGCGAGCCCGGGACGCCCCCCATTTTCGTGCGGCCCTCCCGATGCCGCATCCAGCAGCGCCCGCGCACCGGCGACATCCCCTGCGCCGAGGTTCATCCGCACCCGGAGAGCGCGACGCACTTCGCGCAGCACGGTGGCCTCCGAGCTCGAGACGGAGGGCGTGTCCAGCAGGGCGAGTGCCGCGAGCGGGCCCTCCTGCGCCGCCACCAGCCGCGCCTGCGCCGCGGACAGCAGGTCGAAGTACGTGGTGCTCGCCTCGCGACCCTGCAGGCGCAGCCGTGCCTGCCCCAGGTCGCGTTCGGCAGCGTCGAGTTCCATGCGGTCCAGGTGGACCCAGGCCAGGGCGAGGTGGGCATGGGCCGACGCGTGGTGGCCGCTGACCCCGAAGGACTCCGCCTCGTCGATCGAGGAGCGGGCGAGCCCGAGTGCCTCGGTGCAGCGGCCCTGCCACGCACGGATGAGCGCGAATGAGCCCAGGACATAGACGTGCCACAGCGGGTAGGTCATTCCCGGAAGGGTCCGGGCATCCTCCAGCTCGGTCGCGGCTCGCTCCACGTCGCCGGCGAAGAAGTGGGCCATGGCCGCCGTGTACCGGGCCACGGCCTCGACCGAGTCCCTCCCGCCGATCCCGAGAAAGTCCACGACGTCGTCCTGTGCCAGGTGTGGGACCGCCTCGCGCACCTGGTTCGTGACCTGCTCGACAGCCTCCGTCGGGAGGCCGCGGAAGACCAGCAACGAGTACAGGGCGTTCGCGGCCGTGCGCTCGCCCAGGGTGAGGTCGCCTCGCCGCATCAGGCGCCGGTAGGTCTCCATCGCAGCGGTGGTGGCATCAGCGCCCATCTGAGCGGCCAGCAGGTTGACCTCCACCCCCGCCGACAACCCCTCACCAGCCAGAGCCTCGGCGGCCCCCAGCCAGCGAACCAGGGTCAAGGCCTCCCGGGCCTCGAACAGGCGATGGCCAACCGTCCCGATCACCCTGAGCGCCCCGGGTGCGTCACCCGCCACGAGCAGGTGAGCCACGGCCTCTTCCTCCCGTCCGTGCCGGATCAACCAGCGAGCAGCCCGCTGTTGGAGCGCGAACACGGCATCCGGGTCCTCGATCTGGAGTCGGTAGCGCAGTGCCTCCGCGAACAGGTGGTGGTAGCGGTACGACTCGCCCGAAGGATCGGGGATGAGGAACATCGACTGGCGATAGAGGTCGACGAGCATGCGGTGCCCGTTGCCGGCACCGGTCACCGCGTCGCAGTACTCGGCGGAGAGCCAACCGAGCACTGACGTGTGCAGCAGGAAGCGCCGCGTCTCGGGGTCCTGCCGTTCGATCACCTCGTCCAGGAGGTACTCCACCACGAGGCGGTCGCTTCCCGCGAACGACTCGACGAACGCATCAGGGTCCGGGGCGGTCCGAAGCGAGATGGCTGCCAGCTGCAGCCCGACCGCCCACCCGTCCGTGCGGGACACGACCCGCCTGATCAGGTCGGCGGTCAGCTCACGCTGCGACACGTTCTCGACCAGCGCGCGGGCCTCGTCGTCCCGGAAGGCGAGATCGGCACCTCTCAGCTCCACGACCTTGTCGTCGAGCCGCAGGTGGTGCAGCTGCCAGGGGAGGTCCCGACGGGTGGTGACCACGGCCCGGGCGTTGTCCGGGAGCGCCAGGACCAGCTGGCCCAGGTCGTCGAGCACGGCATGACCCGACAACACGTGTGCGTCCTCCAGCACGAGGACGACGTCCCCGTCGGTCGCCGCGATGCCACCGAGCAGCGCGTCGACGAAGTCCGCGCCGAGTCGTGCCTCATCCGGTGGCAGACGCTCGTCCATGCCCTCGAAGAGAAGCGGGAGGACCGGTCGAAGTGCCGCCACGAGGTCCCGCGCCAGCAGGGCGGGATCCGCGTGCCGGAGGGTCAGGCTCAGTGACCCCACCCGGAGGTGCGGCCTGCCCGAGATCCACTGCCGGACCAGCACGGACTTTCCGGACCCTGCGGACGCCACGATCATCGCGAGCCCGCCCTGTCGCACGTCGTCGAGACGGTTCTCCAAGTCGGGTCGCGGCACGACCTTGCGGGGCAGCTGATGCGGCAACACGTCCGTCGCCGGGGGGGTCAGCATTCCGACATCATGGCAGCCACATCCGACGGGACGCGACGGGAACGGCCCTGCGGCCGCGGGGAGCGGTCTGCGTGAGACCAGTCACACATCGTCGAGTCGATGGATGTCGATGATGTCCAACCGCAGGTCCTGGAGCCGGTTGAGCATCCCATGGAAGGCCGCCTGGTCAGCGACGTCCCCCACGAGTCGACTGTGTCCATCGACGATGTCCACCACCGCGAACCCCTCGAGGGCCTCGAGGGCGAGGGGACCGACCGCGCTGTCCACGGTCATCTCGTATCGCGCCATCGCCGTCCCTTTCCGCAACTGGCGAGCCCTCGCCGCCCGACCTCGTCAACGACGGGTCCTGTGACGCCGGCGAGGCCGTCGCCCGACAGGTTAGGAGCCGGGTGCGTCGGTGGGCCTCACCCGCTCTGGATGACCTGTCACCCCGCCCCGCCGGGGTGGCAGCGCACCGCGGAACGTCTCATTCCCTTTGGGTGATGAACCCGACTCTCGCCGGGTCGACGCTGTGAACGTGCACGAAGGGAGCCCGTCATGAAGCACGCTGGTTCGGCGAGGTGGTCACCGGCCGTCGTTGCGCTGGTGCTGGTCACGGGGTGTGGTGCAGAGCCCGCGGCCCAGGATCTGTGCTCGCAGTACGCCGACGTGCAGGCCGCGATGGAGGAGCTGCGTTCGGAGGGGCTCCAGACCGAGAACGCCGAAGAGTTCCGGGAGTCCGTCGACGACCTCCGGCAGCGTGCGGACCGGGTCCGCGACGAGCTCGACCAGCTGCAGCGGGTCTCCGAGGGCCGGCTCGACACCGCCATCGGGCTGGCGCGCCAGCGCGCCGCCGAGATCAACGAGTCCCTCACGGTGGCGGCGTACGAGGCGGCGGAGACGCTCGGGCCGCAGATCACGGCCGCCCAGGAAGAGCTCGACTCGGCTGTCGCGCAGCTGAACCAGAGGCTCGAGACCCAGTGCCCGGACCAGTGAGCCCGACCAACCCCATCACCAGGAAGGAAACGCCATGAGCGTCAGCTTCGTCCTCGAGGCCCTCGTCGTGCTCGGTGCCATCGTCATGGGCACCAGGGCCGGCGGTGTGGGCGTCGGCCTGTGGGGCGGCCTGGGCACCTTCGTGCTCGTGTTCATCTTCGGGGAGGCACCCGGCGAGCCCCCCGCCGCGGCGCTGGCGATCATCCTCGCGGTCGTCACCACGGCCGCGCTGATGCAGGCCGCCGGAGGCATCGACTGGATGGTCGCGGTGGCAGCCAAGGTCATCGAGAAGCGCCCGAAGCAGATCACCCTGATCGCCCCGCTGACGGCGTTCCTGTTCTCCGTCGGCGCCGGGACGAGCAACATCATCTACCCGCTGCTGCCGGTCATCTACGACGTGTCCTACAAGAACAACATCCGGCCCTCACGGCCCCTCACGGTCACCGTCGTGCAGTCCGGCATCGCCCTGGCGGCCTCCCCGGTCTCGGCCGCCATGGCCGCGATGCTCACGCTCACCGACGTGGCCCCCTACGACCTTGGCCTGGGGCAGATCCTCGCGATCACGTTCCCGGCGTGCGTCATCGGCATCATCGTGACCTCGCTGGTCGTGAACCGGATGTGGAAGGACCTCGACGACGACGCCGAGGTCCAGGCGAAGATCGCCTCCGGCGAGCTCGCACCGCCGCAGGCCATGGCCGCAGCCGGCGAGTCGGCATCGGCGGCCCTGACGTACACCAAGGCCGGGCGCAACTCCGCCATCGCGTTCCTGCTGGGTGTCGTCGCGATCGTGTTCTTCGGGATCTTCCCCGACCTGCGCCCCTCCTTCGAGGTGGACGGCGAGTCCGTGTCCGTGGACATGACCACCACCATCGTGCTGCTCATGTTCGTCGTCGGCGTCATCATCCTGTACATCGGCAAGCCCAAGGTCGCGACGGTCCCTGACCAGTCGGTCTTCAAGGCCGGCATGATCTCGGCGATCGCCCTGTTCGGTATCGCCTGGCTCACCTCGACGTTCATCGCCGCCCACGAGGACTTCATCATCTCCACGATCGGCGAGTGGGTCACCTCCTGGCCGGTCATCTTCGCCCTCGCGGTCTTCCTGGTCGCGGCGCTGACCACGAGCCAGTCGACGGCCACCAGGACCATCGTCCCGATCGGGCTGGCCGCGGGCCTGCCTGCCGGCATCGTCACCGGCATGTGGGCCGGCGCCCTCGGCGGCGTCTACACGCTGCCCGCCAACGGCACCCAGATCGCGGCAGCGAACTTCGACCTCACCGGCACGACCAAGCTGGGCACCAAGCTGCTCGACCACAGCTTCTTCGTGCCGATGCTCGTGCTGTCCGTGACGACCATCGGCGTCGGCGCCCTCATCGGCGGCGTCTTCTTCTGACGCACGTCGCCGGTACCCACCCACTGCCATTCACGAGGAAGGAACGCACCATGCACGGCCCAGGAGATCACCGAGAAGGCCAGCACGCTGATGCCGGGCCTGCTGGCCGACCTGGAGGAGCTCGTCGCCATCCCGTCGATCGCGTTCCCCGGCTACCCGAGCGAACCGATGGACGCGATGGCCGAGCGAACCCTGCAGATGTTCCGGGACGCGGGCTTCGACAACGCACGGCTGATGGAGGTGCCCTCGGGCTACCCACCGATCTACGGGGAGGTGAACGGGCCGGAGGGCTCTCCCGTGGTGGTGATCTACGCGCACTACGACGTGCAGCCGGCACCGCCCGAGCAGGGGTGGACGACGGAGCCGTTCACCCCGACCCGGAAGGCCGACGGCCGCATCTACGGGCGTGGGGCCGCCGACGACATCAGCGGCCTCGTGGCCCACCTGGGCACGATGCGGGTGTTCGACGGCCGCCCACCCTGCACCGTCAAGCTGATCCTCGAGGGCATGGAGGAGACCGAGAGCAACCTCGAGGCATTCGTCGAGGCACACCCCGAGCTCTTCGAGTGCGACCTGTTCGTCATCTGCGACATGGGCAACCTGCGGGTCGGGGAGCCCGCCCTCACCACCGCGCTGCGCGGTGACGTCGCGTGCGTCGTCACCGTGCGCACGCTCGACCACCCGCTGCACTCCGGGGTGTTCGGCGGGCCGGCGCCCGACGCGATGATGGCGCTCGCGAGGCTCCTGTCCACCCTGCACGACGACCAGGGGGACGTCGCCGTCGAGGGCGTCTCGACGACTGCCTGGGAGGGGGAGGACATGAGCCGGGAGGACTTCCGCAGCAGCGCCGACGTGCTGGACGGCGTGGCCCTCACGGGCAGCGGCCGGGTCGGTGACCTGCTCTGGGCCCGCCCCTCGGTCAATGCGATCGGGCTCGACATGACGTCCATCGCGAAGTCCTCCAACGTGCTCATCCCCGAGGCGAGCGCCAAGATCTCGATGCGCATCGTGCCCGGCTCGGAGCCGAAGACCGAGCTCGACGCCCTCGTGGCCCACCTCGAGAAGCACACCCCATGGGGCGCGCAGGTCGAGATCCAGCGCACGAAGGAGGCGCCGCCGTTCCTCTGCGCCACCGACGGACCGGGGTATGCCGCGGCACGTGCCGCGCTCTCCGACGCCTACGGGCGTCCGGCAGGCGAGGCGGGCTGCGGTGGGTCGATCCCCCTGCTGCGCACCCTCCAGCAGGCCTCTCCCGGGGCCGAGTTCGTCCTCTGGGGCCCCGAGGACGTCGCAGGGTCCCGCATCCACGCCTCCGACGAGAGCGTCGACCCGTCCGAGATCGAGAAGCTCGTCGTCGCGCAGGCCCTCCTCCTCCAGCGCTTGGCCGATGGCGCCACCTGAACCGGCGTGACGTCGGGGCCGCGATGAGCAGGGTCGAGGTCCTCGGTCGGGTCGGCCCACCCGGGCCCGCCCTGTTCGTGCTCTACACGGGTGGGACCTTCGGCATGGGCCCGGATGCCGCCGGCTCTCTCGTGCCGCTCGACCTGCGAGAGATCCGGGACCACCTGCCCTTCCTGCGCCAGCTGCCGCTCGCGCTGACCGTCGCGACCTTCGTCGACCCGCATCGACTCGTCGGCGATGCGGCCATCGGACTGGATCGACATCGCCGACGCGATCGTCACCCATGCCCCCGGCCACGCCGGGGTGGTGGTGCTCCACGGCACCGACACGATGGCGTACACGGCATCCGCCCTCAGCTTCCTGCTCGAGGGCATCGACATCCCGATCGTGCTGACCGGAGCACAGCGACCGGTCACCGAGCTCCGGTCGGATGGCAGGGAGAACCTGGTGACCGCCCTCGCGATCGCTGCCGGGCACCTGGCTGGCGCTCCGCTCGTGCCCGAGGTGACGATCTTCTTCGCCGACCGCCTCATCCGCGGGAACCGGGCCGTGAAGGTGCACGCCGACAGCTACCGAGGATTCGCGTCACCGAACCACCAGCCGTTGGCGACCGCCGGGGTGTCGATCGAGTTCGACACGACCGCGATCCGGGCTCCGAGCGACGGCCCGATCCGGCGCAACGGCGGCATCTGCGCGGCCGTCACGGGGCTGCGACTGCATCCCGGGACCGACCGGCACGACCTCGAGGCCGTGCTGGACCGGCCGGGTCTGCGGGGGTTCGTGCTCGAGGCCTACGGGGCGGGGAACGGTCCGGCGCAGGCGTGGTTCCTCGACCCGTTGCGCGCCGCGGTCGACCGGGGCGTCACCGTCTGCGTCACGACCCAGTGCCGGGCGGGAAGCGTGGTGGGTGGTCTCTACGCCACCGGCTCCGCGCTGCTGGCCACCGGCGCCGTCTCCGGGGGTGACATGACCTTCGAGGCCGCCCTCACCAAGCTCATGGTGCTCACGGACCGCCACGGTCCTGACGACGTTCGCCGTCTGATGCAGCAGGACCTGGCTGGCGAGCTGAGCGCGTGAGGTCGGCATCCCTCTCCGCGAGGGCGGCCGTCAGCGACGCCACCCCGTAGAGGGCGGAGGACTGCAGGTACAGGACGAACATGATGCCGATGGGCGCCGCCAGGGCTCCGTACTGGGGCTTGTCGATGACGAAGCCCACGAGCAGCGCCATCACCTGCTTGAGCACCTCGATGACGACCGCGCCCACCGCGGCGCCCGTGAGCCGTGGGGCGCGTGGCGGTCGGATGCCGCCGAGCCGACCCAGCATCAGGTTCACGACGGCGAAGTTCAGCACCAACGTCAGCACGAGGGCGACGGCGCCGAGCATCAGCGTCGGGCCGTCCCACTGCAGACCGAGGGCGGAGAGCAGCCTGCCGGAGAGGTTGGCCGTGAAGCTGGCGCTGACGAACGACAGCAGGACCAGGGGTGCCAGGACGAGGAACCAGCCGAGGGACCACAGTCGCACCCGGACGAGGTTCCTCGTGTTCTCCGGGGCGCCGTACACGGCGTGGAGTGAGCGGCTGGCCGCGAGCACGGCACCCGTGGCGCCGTACAGCAGACCGACCGCGCTGAGGATCGTGGTCGCCTGACCCATGCTCCGCAGCTGCTCGGAGTCGATCCCCGAGCCGCCCACGAGACCGGGGAACGCCGCCGAGAGCCCTTCGGTGATGTAGGCCGCGAGCTGTTCGGCCCCCAGGGCCGCCGTGATGCCGTACGCCAACGTGAGGACGGAGAACAGCGCGAGGAACAGGTAGTACGTGGTGCCGGCGGCGAGCAGCGTGGCGCGCGAGGCCGTGAAGCGGATGGTGGTCCGCATCCCGAGGGTGACGCCCGTCCCGACCGCCCCGGCGCGGGACTGCAGACGCAGGATCTGCGTCGGCAGTCCCGCGGCCGGTGGGTCCACCAGCTTTCCGGGGATGGGGCAGGAGGACCGGTGGTGTGTCCACAGGAGGACAGTACTGCGGCGGACGTGTCACACGAGCGATCCGGAGACCGCCGCGGTCAGCCCTTCTCGACCTCGTCCGCGATGGCGTGGATGTCCTTGGCGACGACGTCACTGACGGCGTGTTCGACGATGCCGTTGGCCTTGGCGAGGGCGTCGCGGATCTCCACCGCTCCGGGGTCGGTCACGAGGGCGACGATGCCGGAGTGGCCGGGGGCCACCGCGTCGGAGAGGTCCTTCTCGAGCCCGATCTTGTCGTGGAGCTGGTGGGCCTTGCCCAGGGCGGCTCCGCCCGCGCCGAGCGCCGCGGCGCTGCCGATGATCGACGGCGGGAAGACCAGACCGAGGACGGCGCCGCCCACGAGGCCCCACTTCAGGCCCTTCTTGGTGGAGTGGTCGGTGGCCTTCTCGATCTCGAGCTTGCCCTCGGCGTCGCGGTTGACGACGATCACGCCGTCGATGGCGAAGTGTCGGCCGTCCTCGAGCGACTTCAGGGCCTCGTACGCCTCGTGGGCCGCTGCGGTGTCGTTGAAGTCGGCGATGAACAGGGTGTGCGCGCCGTCGCTCACGGCGGCGACATCGGCGGTGAACTCGGTGGGGGTGTTGTCGGACATTGGGGGTGCTCCGTTCGGTGGTGGGACCGGGCGCAGGGCGCGCCTCGGTGATGCGGTGGGTGTGTGGGGGGTCAGCGCTCTTCGGCTCACCGACACGGTAGGCGTCGTGACAGTGCGGGTGGCTCCCCCGGAGGGGGTGAGGCCGCCGACCACTGGCGCGTTATTCGTCGACGGCACCCGCTGCCACGCGTGCCGTTGCGGACGTCGGCAACGTGTGGGTGTGCGCGGCGGCCGCAGCGGCCGAGTCGTCCAGCGTGCCCGTCGCTGCCGGGTGGCGACCCATCACGACGGCCATGACGACCCCTGCGACGCTGAAGGCGGCCATCACCCAGGCCGCGGTCCCCAGCCCGGCCGCGAGGGCGTCGGCCGTCGACGCCCCTTGCGCGGTGCGGTCCGCGATCACCGAGCCGTAGATCGTGGCGGCCAGCGCGGTGGCGACCGCCGCGCCGACGTAGCGCGCCATGTTCGAGACACCGGACGCCGACCCGACCTGCTCTGCGGGCACGCACGCCGTCGACGCCGACGAGGACGGGCCGTTGCTCAACCCCATGCCCACGGCGATCGCGATGAGCGGGAGGACGAACGCGCCGTACGCCCAGGACGACTCCACGAGACCCACGGCGGCGAAGCCGATCGCCGTGATGAGGAAGCCGATGCCGATCACCTGGCGGCCGCCGAGCCTCTTGGCCAGGCGCGGCACGAGTGGTGCCACCGCGACCAGCCCGACCGTGGCGGGCAGGGTGGCCAGCCCGGCCTGGAGGGGCGAGAACCCGAGGGTGGCAGGGTCCTGGAAGTAGAGGCTGACGAGGTACATCAGCCCGTTGATGGTGCCGGCCCCGATGAGGATGGCAACCGTGGAGCCGACGAGGACCCGGTTGCGCAGCAGGCCGAGGTCGAGCATGGGCACGGCCACGCGCTTCTCCACCACGACGAACGCGAACCCGGCGGCGACACCGATGGCCAGGCAGCCGATGGTGGCGGGCGACACCCAGCCCCACGCGCTGCCCTTGCTCAGCGCGAGGATCACCGGGCCGAGCGTCAGGGCGATCAACCCCGAGCCGGCGAAGTCGATGGACCTCGAACGGTTGTCGTCCTTGGACTCCGCCACCGTCTTCCACGTGAGGAACATGCAGGCGGCAGCGACCACGGCGCCGACCCAGAACAGGCCCTGCCAGCCGGTGACCTCCACGAGCACACCGCCCAGGAGCGGACCCGCGGCGGCTCCCACGGCGGCGGCGGCGCCCCACAACGACACCGCGCGGAGCTGCTCCTGCCCGCTGTTGGCCACGGACAGCAGGCTGAGGCCACAGGCCAGGATCGTGGCCCCCGCGGCACCTTGGACGAACCGGCCGGCGATGACTGCACCCCCGGACGAGGACAGCCCGATGAACACGCACGACACGACGAACAGCAGCAGGCCCAGCTGGAAGACCCGCTTCCGGCCGAAGACGTCACCGAGCGAGCCCGACGTGACGATGACCGCGGCCCCCACCAGGGAGTAGCCGGTGACCGCCCACTGCAGGGTCGTGACGTCCATGCCCGTGTCGGCGCTGATCGCGGGCAGCAGGATGCTCACCGCGGACGTGTTGGCGTTGACGATCAGGGTGGACAGGCAGGTCGCCGCGAGGACGCCGCGCGCCGACGCGGCCGCTGACGCCCGAAGGCACACTTGTCGGGTCCGTCGCCATGATCAGCTGGTCGCCGAAGGCTGCGGGCTGTCCGTCTGGGTGGGCGTGGGGCTGGGCGAGGGCGTGGCACCCAGTTCGGCGATCGCCTTCTCCAGTGCGGCGATCGTCGCCGCGTCAACGGTGCCGGTGACCTTGACCCCGAGATCCTTCTGCAACGACTCGAGCGCGGCCGTGAGCTCTTCGGTCCACTGCCCGTCGACCGGTCCGTCCCAGTAGCCCGCGAGCTTGAGGGTCTGCTGCACCGCCGCCGTCGACGCCGTCTCCTCCTGCGCAGCCGCTCCGCCCTTGGCCGCGAGCTCGGAACGCAGCGCCTGCTCGGTCGCCTTGTCGAGCGTGCCGGTCTGCGGGAGCCCGTTGGCCTTCTGCAGGGCCTGCACCGCCGCCACCGTCCCGGGTCCGTAGACCCCGTCGACCTTCCCCTCGTAGTAGCCGGCGTCCGCCAACGCCTGCTGGAGGGTCTTGGTGTACGAGCCCACGGCCTTGGCCGCCGCGTCCTGCTGGGCGTCACTGAGGCACCCGCTGTCCCCGATGAGCTGGAGCCAGGCCATCTCGAGGGCCACGGCCGCGGCGTTGAACTGCTCGGATGCCTGCGCCAGTGGCGTCTGGGCGGTGATCCCCGCCTGGGCGGCCGCGAGCTCGGCCTCGGCCTCCTGCACGCGGGTGACACCCGCCGGCGTCGGCGTGGGGCTGGGTGATTCGCTCGGCGGCGCTGCCGAGGGGGTCGTGCCCGCAGCCGAGGCCTGCGCCGCCGCCAGCGCAGCCTGCGCCTCCGCGAGCTCCTGCTCGGCCGCCGTCAGCGCCTCTCGGCTCTCGACCACCGCGGATGCCGCCTCCTGAGCGTCCTTGGCCGGCTGCTCGAGGTCACTGCCGGCATCCGTGACGTCGCCGACGGTGGGTGCCGTCGCGTTGAGCACATCGCCGTAGCGGTCGATGGCCGTGACGTACGTCGTGCTCGCGGCGCAGAACTCAGCCGCCGCGGCAGTTGCAGCGGTTTCGGCCTCGGCGACGGCCTTCTCCTTGGACGTCACCTTGGCCTGCGCGGCACTCAGGCCGTCCGGGCTCTCGCCGCTGCACCCCGCCAGGGCCACGAGCAGGAGGCCGACCAGGAAGCACGCGGCACGCGCTGTGGTCCGTGGACCCGTGGGGCCGAGGTGCGAGGCCATGGCAGACCTTCCGTTCGAGGGCAGATGTGGCCCGAGAGCGGTGTGTCATCGTTCTCGGGCTCGACCCGAGATTACGAACGCTGCTCGGCCCCAGCACCACCCCGACCGGGTGAGATTCTCCGGAGCGGTGACAGCCCTCGTCAACGACTCTCGGCGTACCAGGTCTCCTGGACGGTGCGAGTCATGGCCGACCTCTCGCGGGCCTGCGCGATGATGCCGACCACGGCGAGCACCAGCAGCAGCAGGTACCAGCCCGTGCTGTCCTGGATCGCGGTGGTGAAGCTGCCCTGCGTGAAGTCGGCAGATTCCAGCGAACCCACGAGCAGCATCAGACCGGCGACCACGCTGACGGCACCAGCGATCGCGCTGAAGACCGAGAGCACCACCATCGGCATGTTCCCGAAGACCGACACCAGACCGAGCACCGCGCCGAACGCCAGGCCAACGAGAACGGCAACCCAGTTCCAGTCGATGCCCAGCGCGACGACGAGCCCGGACCCGATCGCGAAGCCGAACGCGGCCATGGCGAGCACGACGGCCACGGCGAAGTAGAGGTAGGCGAACACGGCGAAGACCAGGGCGAAGAAGAGCCCCGTGACCCAGCCGAGCACAGTCCCGAGGAATCGCTCGTCCGCAAGCTGCGCCCAGAGCCCGGCCCCGAAGGCGAAGCCGGCGAAGAAGCCCCAGATCGGGAGGACGATCCGAAGCACGAACTGCCCGGCGAAGAGCATGACGGCCCCAGCAACGATGGCGAAAAGGCCCAACACGATGTCTGCCATGCCTGCAATGTAGGCCCCGCGTGCCGATTTCCCGTCGACGACACGGTCGACGACGGCATCCGGTCTGGCCAGTGGAGAAGTCCCCGCGACCCGTTGATGGGCAGGGAGCGGCGAACCAGCGAGGGCCTACCTGTTCCCGAAGGTCTCCAGGAGCACCTGCCGCTCGGTGTCGGTGAGGTTCGTGGCGATGAGCTTGCTGTGTGGTGCCTTGAACCGCTCTCCGACCTTGTCGAGGTCGCCCTCGTCGGTCACCACGAACAGCGCCGAGCTGCCGGGGGTCACCTGCGTACGGATCGTCTCGAGCTGGTCCTTGGTGATGCCGACGTCCTGGGTCATCTTGGTGATCGCCCCGACGGCGGCCCCGACCACCCCGCCGATGACCGGCACGAAGAACAGAGCTCCCATGAGGACGCCCCACAGGGCGCCCCACCCCGTCCCGCGCCAGTTCTCCTCGTGGCCGTGCTTCGTCGTCGGCTTGGCATCACCCTCCGGCCACGTGACCACGGCGTGGTCCAGGATCTTCACGAGCCCCTCGCGCTCGCAGTCCTTGAGGCTTGCCGCGGCCCGCTCGGCCCCACCGAGGTCCTCGAACTTCCACACCGTGAAGGCTGTCATCTCGCGCTCCTTGCGTTGGCCCGCCGACCCGGGCGGCCGCCGGTCTCGCCCTGCACCGACGGTACCGGCTCGGCGGCGGAACATCGCCCTTCACCCCGTGCGGATGATGCCGCCGGGCGTGCGCCGCGGTCTGCTGGAGGTGTACCACCGGCAGGGTTCCACGGACAGCCGGAACCCACCGGCGCGTGACGGGAGAGGCTCATGTGTCGTTGGCTCGCGTACTCGGGTTCACCGGTCCTGCTGGAGGACCTGCTCTACAAACCCCAGAACTCCCTCGTCGTCCAGGGGCAGCACTCCCGGTTGGGAGCGACGGCGACGAACGGTGACGGCTTCGGCGTGGGCTGGTACAGCAGCGACGGCGGGGACGGCACGCCGGGCCTGTTCCGGAGCACCGAACCCGTCTGGAACGACCGCAACCTGCGCGAGCTGTGCGCCCACGCCAGGTCGGGCCGCGTCTTCGCCCACATCCGGGCCTCCACCGGCTCGGCCGTGCAGCAGACGAACTGCCACCCGTTCCGCCACGGCCGGTGGCTGTGGATGCACAACGGCGCGCTGCACGGGTTCCGGGAGATGAAGCGAGACCTCACCCTGGCGGTGGACCCTGAACTCTTCCCGGACATCGAGGGGTCGACGGACTCGGAGATGCTCTTCTTCCTCGCCCTGACCTACGGCTTGGAGCAGGACCCGGCAGTCGCCGTGGCCAGGGCGGTCGGGCTGGTCGAGGACGTCGGGCGCCGACACGGCATCGACCTTCCCGTGCAGATGACGGTGGCCACCACCGACGGTGACACGACGTGGGCGTTCCGCTACTCCAGCGAGGGGAGGTCACGGTCGCTCTTCCAGAGTGCCGACGTGTCGACCCTGCGGGCTCAGTACCCGGACCACGAGGTGCTGCACGAGCTGTCGGACGACACCCGGCTCGTGGTGTCCGAGCCCCTGGGCGACCTGCGCGGCGCGTGGCACGAGGTACCCGAGTCGTCGTACCTCATCGTGCGCGGCGGCACCGTCGAGGCCCACGCCTTCGCTCCCGTCCCGGCGTAGGTGCCCCCCCGGCTTCGGGGCCTTCGTCGGGTGGCGCGACTCAGGCAGGGATGGACAGGATCCTGCGAGCTCGGGCAGGCCTTCGCTCCCGTCCCGCCGTAGGTGCCCCCTGGCTTCCGGACCATGAGCAAAGCATCCTGCGAGCTCTCAGGAACCAGGTCGACAGGGCACCCCGACGGCCGCTACCACCTCGTCCTCGAGCCGGCCCAGCTCCATCAGGCTGAGCGGGCGCCCCATGACGAACGCCAGGTCGACGTCCGACTCCTCGTCGTCCTCGGCTGGCTCCGCCCGATCTCGGCAGCCCACCCCACCACGTCTCACCCTCACGCCGATGAGCGGACTTGTCGAGCCCCCGATGAGGGCGCGTCTTGTGCCACCATTGGCCATGGAGGCGAACATGGGCGCACCTGGGAAGTCTGATCGGCAGGATCTCGAACGTCGGATCCAGATCGACCTGCCGCGGGTCCTACCAGAGGACATGGGGACGACTCAGTACGTCGAGCCGTCTCCCGACCCGCAGGAAGGGCGGGATGCAAACTCCGAGTTCATGCTCCGCAATGCTGGGGTCTTCTGGCCCTGATCGGACGCTGCACGTCCATTCGGGAGTCCGCGTCGACTCCCGCACCTGCCGCAGGCCGTGCCCTTGTCAGAGGGAGTGGAACGCCCTTGGGTGTTCGGCGAGCCGACGCCGAAACGCACTCTCCAGGGCTCGATCGTCGGGAAGGAGTACCTGGTACCCGTCGCCTGAGCTCGCATCGAGGGGCGTCCACGACATCTTCGTCGTTCCAGTTGGTTGTTTTCGATCTTTCGTGCGGGGGCCTCCAAGTGGGCCACCACGTCGGTGAGCGCCAACCACGCGAACCCGTCTCGCGCTCCTCCCAGCTCTTCTACCGTCAGATCCTCACCCCCCGGCCCGAATCCGGCTGAAGGACGACTCACCGACCGGCGGGTCGAACTCGAATGCCGTGCCAGCGCACCGGGCCGGCTTGGATGGGGGACTGGTCTGGGGTGCTCTGCGGCGAGCGCCATTCCCGGCGGACCGTGACACGGTTCTTGAACGGCTGACGGGTGTCGCTGCGGTCGTAGACGGCTCGACGGGCCGGGTCGCCGAGGACCGCGTACGCGGCGATGACCTGCCGGGCGATGGTGTTCGTGGCGTCGGTCCCGGCATCGTCGCCCGGGGCGCGTGTGTCCGGGTGGTTGTGGCGCATGAGGGTGAGGTAGGCGCGCCGGATCTCGCCCTGGGTCGCCTGTGAGCTCAGTCCCAGGATGGCGTACGGGTCGCTGCGATCACCGGTCATCTGCGCTGACACCTCTCTGTCGGTACCTGTGCGCTGGTTGAAGTGGACGGTCGGAGATGCTGGGCCGGGCATCGCCTGGGTCGCGAACCGGTACGCCGTCAAGACGTGGCATTTCGCATGATGCGTCTGGCACGAAGGCATGAACGCGGCCCAGGCGAGGGGCTCAGCTGATCGGCGGCGAGCACCAGCTCGAGGAAGTCCGCGTCCACGCTGCGGGGTCGCACCCGCAGCGTGGACGTAGACCGTCGGCATCAGCGTCGCCTCGAGGTCAGGCGTTGATCTCCCGCCGACCCTCGTTGCTGCTGCCGATCTCGATCTTGCGCGGCTTGGCGTGCTCGGCGACCGGGATCTTGAGGGTGAGCACGCCGCCGTTGTAGTCAGCCTCGATGTGCTCGGTGTCCAGGTTGTCTCCGAGGACGAGCTGGCGGCTGAACACCCCGCGTGGACGTTCGGCCGCGACGAGCTCGGCGTCGCTGGCCCGAGCGGGGCGCTCGGCCTGGATGGTGACGACGTTGCGCTCCACGTCGATGTCGATGGAGTCCTGGCTGACGCCGGGAAGGTCGAACTCGACGATGAAGCTCTCACCCTCGCGCCAGGCGTCCATCAGCATCGCCGCGGGGCGGGCCAGGGTGCCCTGCGGCGTGAGGAACTGTTGGGTGAGTCGGTCCAGTTCACGGAATGGGTCGGTGCGCATGAGCATCGTGTTCACCTCCGTAGTGGTTCGATATCTGTGGGTTGTAGCGGTACCGGCGGACCGTCGATCTGTGGCATCCGCTATAGATTTTTTGTAGCACCGCTGGCACACTCGTGCAAGAGGGATCGGCAAGGTTTTTGAGACGGGAGAACCCCGGCATGGCAGGAGCGTCCCCCGACGGCGACCACGGGGTCTATGGCATCACTGTGGCGGCCGACCTGGTCGGCATGGGCGTTCAGAACCTGCGCCTGTACGAAGCCCGCGGTCTGATCGAGCCCGAGCGCACCGACGGCGGCACCCGCCGCTACAGCGCGAACGACCTGGTCCGGCTTCGCCGGATCGGGGACCTGCTCGACGCCGGCCTCAACCTGGCCGGGATCGGCATGGTGCTGGCCCTGGAGGGAGAGAACGCTCGACTACGGAAGAACAGCAGGCCCACTCGTGGCCCGAACTGAGGACGCCTGCGGCGGCGCCGGCATCCCGGAACCGAATCTGTGCTCGGTGGAGGATCGGGGCCTGGCCTGCGGCGAATGACTGGGCCTCGTTGCCTCCCCAGCGCAGGGCCCGAACCGGACGTCGGCACCGCACTCCCCTCGGCCGGGGTTGACGCCGGGGCCCGCTCGGCTCCTCAGTCGTGGTGCTGCTCGCCTTGGCTCCACGCACTGACGGCGCGTTCCACGTACGTGGACACGGTGGCCGCGACGTCGGTTGACGGGTCCAGCAGCCATTGCAGCCCGACCCCGTCCAGCACGGCGGTCATCAGCCGTACCTCGATCTTGATTCTGACGTCGCTCATGGCGGCGACCTCGCCCTTCTGCATGGCCTCGCGCAGGTGCCCGGCGAGGGTCGCCAGGTTTTCGGCATAGCGCTGCGCGATGAACGCGTGCGCGGGGTGCGTCGGGCTTGACGCCTCGGCTGCGATCGTGGTGAACAGCTCGAGCAGACCACGGTTGTCCTGGTGGGCCGCCATCACCTCGGGCAGGCGGCGGAAGTAGTCCAACCCTCTGACGTCGGTGAGGCCGTCGGCGACGGTCCGGCGGTCCCACTCCTTCAGCACCGCTGTCAGCAGACCTTCTTTGCTCCCGAAGTGCTGGATCAGGGTCGCGTGAGAGACGCCCGCCTTGTCGGAGATGGTGCGGATCGAGCCGCCGGTATAGCCGTGCTCGGCAAAGACGTCCACTGCCACGGCGATGAGCTGCTCACGACGACGGATCCCCGTCTTGTACGGGCCTCGTGGCGTCTTCGCCGCCGAGGTCTGGTTCTTCGCAGGCTCGGGCATGGTCGCCATCCTTTCAGTCCTTGACGAATGCTAACCGATCGGTTATATTTGGCGCGAACGGCGGAGCAGCCCGCCTCATCAGAAGTAGGCAGAGGCACAGCGCTGATCCCCTCGCCCGCAAGGCGGTGCGCGGACCGACGACCGCCACGACTTCGGGCGAAACCCGCCCTGGCGGAGTCAGCCAGGACCTCGCAACCGAGAAGGACTGATCGATGAGTGCGAACGAAGAGCTCCGGCGGCAGCTCCGGCGGCAGCTCCGGCGGCAGCTCCGGCGGCAGCTCCGGCGGCAGCTCCGGCGGCAGCGCCGACGGGCACGGAGTCGGCGCGGGTGATCGCGGCCAGGCGGGCCACCGCGGTGGCCTTCCTCGGCACCGGCTTCATGTTCGCCAGTTGGGTGAGTCGTCTTCCGCAGATCCGCGCCGAGCTGCAGCTGAGCGCCGCCGACCTCGGTTTCGTGCTGCTGGCGCTGGCCGTCGGGTCGTTGCTGGCGCTGCCCGCCGTCGCGGTCCTGATCCCCCGCTTCGGCACCCGGTGGTGGTTGCGGTGATGGCCGTGCTCACCGCAGGCGCCCTGACGGTCATCGGGGTCGGCTACCACCTCGGGACCGCACCCGTCGTCGTGGGCCTGTTCCTCATGGGTTTCGGGCTGGCCGCGTGGAACGTGGCCATGAACGTGCAAGGCGCTCTTGTGGAACGACACGCCGGGCGTGCGATCATGTCGCGCTTCCACGCCGGCTTCAGCATCGGCACCGTGGGCGGTGCCCTCCTGGGCGCCGGACTGATCGCCGTCGGTGCGTCCGTGACGGTCCACCTCCTCGCCATCGCTGTCGTCGTCGCGGTCACCGTCGTGGTGGCGACCCGGGCCTTTCTCGCCGACGACGAGCACCCCGCCGCAGAACCCGGTGCCTCGACCGCGGGCGACCGACCGGGCCGACGGCTGGACCGACGGACCCTCGCCATCGGCGTCGTGGTCCTGGCCTTCGCGTTCGCCGAGGGCACCGGCAACGACTGGATCGCCGTCACCCTCGTCGACGACCACCAGACCTCGGCCGCCGTGGCCTCCCTCGGCTACGCGGCCTTCCTGGCCGCGATGACCCTCGGACGGTGGACCGGCCCTCGACTGCTCGCCCGGCACGGGCGGGTGGCCGCCATCCGCGGTCTCTCGGTGTCGCCCTCGTCGGACTGCTGCTGTTCGTCCTGAGTCCGTGGCAGGCCCTGGCCTTCACCGGCATCCTGCTTTGGGGACTGGGCGCCTGCCTGGGATACCCGGTGGCCCTGAGCGCCGCCGCGGACGACTCGCGGTTCGCCGCCCAGAGGGTCAGCACCGTCTCCGGCATCGGCCAGCTCGCCTTCCTCGGCGGTCCGCCCCTGATCGGCCTTCTGGGCGAGATGTGGACCATCAAGCACGCCCTCGTCGTCGTGCCACTTATCATCACCCTCGCGCTCCCGGCCATCGGCTCGCTCGCCCGCCCGGACACACGGTGGAGCACGAGATGATGGTGAGCATCCCAGGCGGTGCGCTCACGTCCTGGTGGCACGCCCAGGTCGCGCCTTTGCCGGATCTCGGCTCCAGAGTGAGCTGTGAGGGACGAGGGGTCACTCGCCGGGACGTACCAGCCCGGTTTCGTAGGCGAGCACGACGGCCTGGACGCGGTCGCGCAGGCGCAGTTTGTTCAGGATTCGGTTGACGTGGGTCTTGACGGTGGCTTCGCTCAGGTAGAGCCGGCCGGCGATCTCGCGGTTGGATAGCCCTTCGGCGACCAGTTCAGCACCTCGAGTTCGCGTTCGGTCAGGCTGTCGAATGCGTCTGGTATCGTTGGCCGGGGGGCGGCCGTCTTAACGAAGTCCTCGACCAGGCGCTTGGTGACGGCCGGAGCCAGCTGCGTGTCTCCCGCCGCGATGAGCCGGATGCTGCGGGTGAGTTCTTCGGGCGGCGCCGATTTTAGCAGAAACCCGCTGGCCCCGGCCTTCATCGCTCTGTAGACGTATTCGTCGCGGTCGAAGGTCGTCAGCATGATCGACCCGTGTTTCGCTGGCCGGGTCGTCCAGGATGAGGCGCGCGGCCTCGAGCCCGTTCGTCGTGTGGCATGTGGACGTCAAGCAGGGCGACGTCCGGCCGCGTCTGCCGGGTGAGTCTGACAGCGTCGGCGCCGTCCGCCGCCTGCCCAACCACCTCGATGTCCTCGGTGGCGGCGAGGATGAGGCTGATGCCGCTACGGACGAGGTCCTCGTCGTCGACGATCACGACCGAGATGCTCATGGCTGATCCTGAGTCGAGAGGTGAGCGGCAACGGATCCATCCCCCCGGAGTCCGACGGTCCGGCCGTCACCGAACCGCCGAGAGCGAGGCGCGCTCCTTCATCCCGACCAGCCCATGTCCGTTGCCGACGCCAGGCTTGGCCGCTGCCCTTGCCGTCGTCCTTCACCTCAGAGTTCGAGCCGATCCGGTTCATACCGGATGGTGATCTCGGCACGGTGTGCGTCGGCGTGCTTGACGATGTTCGTGGTGGCTTCCTGCACGATGCGATGGGCCGACAGTTCCAAGCCCGCTGCGAGTGGCCGCTGATCGCCTTCGACACGATAGTCAACCCGCAGTCCGGTCGCGCGCAGTGCGTCGACCAACTGGGTCAACAGAGGAGATCGACTGGGGCCCCGACCATCTCCGCTGCTTCCGTGGCTCGCAGGATGCCGAGCATCCGTTGCAGCTCTGCGAGCGCCTGACGACCCTGCTCCTCCGCGCTGGCGAGGAGGTCCTTTGCCGTGCTGGGGTCGCGCTGGCGCGGTCTGGCGGGCCGCGCCGCACTGCAGCACCATCAGGCTCACGCCGTGCGCGACGATGTCGTGGAGCTCGCGGGCGATGCGGGCCCGCTCGTCGGCGACGAGTGTCGTGTCCGCTCCGACATGGTCCCGTTCGGCGGTCTCCAAACGCGCCTGGGCGTGAAGCGCTCGGCGCTGGCGCGACCGGACCATCCGGCCCAGTGCCCACGCCCCGACGAAGATGGCAGCGTTTCCGACCTCGTCGACGAAGCTGACTTTGCGCAGGAATGGGTACACGAAGACGGCAGCCATTATCAGTGTCCCGCCGACGATCGCTGGTTTCAGGGGCGCGTACGACGCAACGGAATACGTCACGATGATCAGCGCGAGGAATCCGCCGACCACCTCGGCGTCTCCACCGATCGTTTGGCTTGCCAGGCCCGCTGCCGCCAGTGCCGCGGCGAGAAGCGGGAATGAACGACGCCAAGCCACCGATGCGGTCATGGCCATGAACGCAAGGCTGTGAAGCAGCATGGGGCCTTCGACGACGTCGGCCAGCAGCAACTCGATCTGGGCCAGCAAGGTCAGCAGAACCGCCAGGACGGCGTCCGCGGGTCCTCGGGGTCCAGGCGCCGGCCGACGTCGCTCTGGTCGCCTACCGACCCCACGGCGAACTGGCTTGAACATGGCCAGACGATATCGACCGACAGGCCGCTGAAACGTCAACCTTCCAGATCGACGGCACGACAACCACGGGTTGACGACCCTGCGCCCAATCCCATCCCTAGCGTGAAAGGCGACCACAACACCCTAGAGCATTGGAGATCGTCATGAGCTACTCTCCGGACAACCGAAGAGCCGAAACCCCACCGGCAGCACGGTCGGTGTTGCTCACCCTTCTTGTCGCGGTTGGGCTTGCCAGTCGCAGCGATCGTGACCGCCGGCTTGCGCGACGTCGCAGTCGAACCGGGTTTGATCGACTGGATCTTCGTGGGGCGCCGTCGCCGTGGTCACGGTCCTCACCTTCGGCGCGCTCACGGTGTGGCTGAAGCCGCAAGCCGTACCGCACGCACCGGTGGCGTCGGCCTGTGCTTTCTCGGTCCTTGCCTACCCTCGCTGTCCCTTCGACCTTCTGGACCATGGTTCCCCTCATCCTCGGCACCGCGGGCGCCTGGCTGGGCTACCGGGCCGTCGGCTCACGACCGAGCCTGCGGGGCGCTCCACCAAGGCCAGCCACCACGGCTGTCGTGCTGGGTGCGCTGGCGGCTCTTGACATCCGTCGCGATGTACATCGCGACCAGCTGGACCCTGGGGGGGCTGTGCGACGCACTGGGCAAGGTCGTGGGTGGCCAGGGAAGCCCGACGAAGTTCCGAC
>CAWESS010000036.1:0-554832 GCA_963811825.1 uncultured Actinomycetota bacterium
TCAGGGCCGACCCGAGGATCACGCTGCAGGACGGCACCGAGTCGTGGCCCGCCGTGGCGCGCGAGATCACCGGTGCCGAGCGCGACGCAGTGGTGGGCGCGCTGCGTCGAGGCCTACCCGCCCTACGCCGAGTACCAGACCAAGACCGAGCGGCTCATCCCCGTGCTGCTGCTCGAGCGCGTCGGAGGGCTGACCGCCGTTCCCGCCGAGCTGGGTGCTCAGGTGGTTGCCAGGGCGACCACCTGAGCACACGACTCGGCGGATGTGCCGGCTCAGTCCGCCGACGGCGGCGCTGTCGGCGTACTCGGCGGCCGCGGCGTCGCGCTCGACCTTGCGGAACCACAGCAGGCCGAGGACGGGCAGGACGAGCGGCACGAACCCGTAGCCCTGCCCGAAGTGCGACCACACGGTCTTGTCGGGGAAGGCGTCGGGCACGAGGTAGGAGGCCGTGCCGACGACGAGGACGCCGACGAGCTCGACGGTGCACGCCCACACCCGACCCGCACCCACTGCCCGCCGCGGACGAGGCACCACGTCGCGAGGAGGTAGACCACCGCGGCCAGCGCGGAGAGGGTGTAGGCCAGCGGGGCCCGGTCGTAGTAGCTCAGTGATCTGCAGCACCGAGCGGCCGGTCGCCGCGAGGGCGAGCACGCCGTAGACGACGACGAGCACCACGCCCGGGCCGCCGAGGGCCCGACGGGTCGGATCAGGCATAGGAGTTCCAGATCTGCTGCAGCCGCAGCAGCCATCACGGCGACGGCGAAGGCCCCGACGGCCAGCGAGCCCATCGCCCAGCGCGACTTCTCCTTGATCGCGAGGAACGCCGTGCCGAGCGGGATCACCGGCAGCGAGACGAGGTACGCCACGAAGGTCGCCTTCTCGGTCGCGTCGGTCGATGTGCGCCGAGGCCGGACGAGGCCGAGCACCAGCAGCACGAGCAGCGCCGAGCTCGACGAGCCCGACGACGCGCCAGCAGCCGGTCGTCGATGAGCCGGTCCGCGACCGCGTAGTAGGCCGAGGCCACGAACAGCACGGCACGCCAGGGCCACGACGACGTAGGTCAGCGGGCTCGATCACGACGCCAACCCTAACCCGCGGGCGGGTCGCCGTCAGCGCTGGTCCAGGCCGGTGCCAGACTCGCCCCATGACCAGTGCGCAGCTCGGTGACGTGACGATCGAGTACGAGGTGGACGGGCCCGACGACGGCGAGCCGATGCTCCTCGTCATGGGCCTCGGCGCCCAGCTCGTGGCGTGGCCGCAGCGACGTCGTCGAGCGGGCTCGTGGACCGCGGCTTCCGCGTCATCCGGATGGACAACCGCGACATCGGCCTGTCGACGAAGACCGAGGGACCGGTGCCGACGCGGGCCGCGCTGTTCAAGGGCTTCGCCCACCGGCGCTACGCGCGCGTCGGACTACCTGCTCTCCGACATGGCGGCGGACGCCGTGGCGCTGCTCGACCACCTCGACGTCGTCGCGGCTCACGTCGTCGGGGTGTCGATGGGCGGGATGATCGCCCAGCAGCTGACCATCGACCACCCCGAGCGGGTGCTCAGCCTGTGCTCGATCATGTCGAACACCGGCAACCGCCGGCACGGCACGGTGTCGCCGCGCCTGCTGCCCACGGTGGCCATGTCGATGTCGGCGCCGCGGCCCGAGGACCCCGCCGAGGCCGAGCGGCTCGCCGTCGAGGGGTTCCGGCTCATCGCCGGGCCGCACTTCGACGCCGACGAGATCGGCGGGATGGTGCGCACCGCCATCGGCCGCAACGTCAACCCGCTCGGCACGATCCGCCAGCTGGTCGCCATCCAGGCCAGCCCCGACCGCACGGCCGGCCTGCGCGAGGTGCGGGTGCCGACCCTGGTCATCCACGGCCTGCGTCGACCAGCTGGTGATGCCGAGCGGCGGCATCGCGACCGCGCGCGCGGTGCCCGGCTCGCGGCTCATCGCTGTTCCCCGACATGGCCCACGACCTGCCCGGCCCGCGCCGGGCCGAGATCGTCGAGGAGATCGCCGCAACGCGGCGCGGGCGACGCAGCGTGCCCGCGGGCGACGACGCCGGCGGCCGGAGCCGGCTCGGCCTAGGTCGCTCGCGCGCCCGTCAGGGGCCCCGCAGGGCGTCGGCGACCGCGTCGACGAGCAGGCCGACCTCGTCCTCGGTGACGACGAGCGGCGGCGCCAGGCGGATGGTCGACCCGTGGGTGTCCTTGGCGAGGATGCCGCGGCTCATCAGCCGCTCGCACAGCTCGCGACCGCTGGGGCCGCCCGGCTCGATGTCGAGGCCCGCCCACAGGCCGCGCACGCGCACGGCGGACAGTCCGTCGCCGCCGGGGCGGCCGACGAGCGGGGCGAGCCGCTCGGCCAGGACCGCGCCGAGTGCGGTCGCGCGCGCGCTGGAACTCACCCTCGGCGAGCATCGTGACGACCTCGTGGCCGATCGCCGCGGCGAGCGGGTTGCCGCCGAAGGTGGAGCCGTGCGAGCCGGGGGTGATGACGTCGAGCACCTCGCGGTCGGCGGCGATGGCGGAGACCGGGTAGAGGCCGCCGCCGAGCGCCTTGCCCAGGACGTAGATGTCGGGCACGACGTCCTCGTGGTCGCACGCGAAGGTGCGCCCGGTGCGGGCCAGACCCGACTGGATCTCGTCGGCGACCATCAGCGCGCCGGCCTCGTCGCAGATCGCCCGGACCTCGCGCAGGTAGCCCTCGGGCGGGATGACGACGCCGCCCTCCCCCTGCACCGGCTCGAGGAGCACGGCGACGGTGGCGTCGTCGACCGCGTGCCGCAGGGCGTCGGCATCCCCGTAGGTCACCGTGCGGAACCCCGGTGTGTAGGGGCCGAACTCGTCGCGGGCGACCTTGTCGTCGGAGAAGCTGACGATGGTCGTCGTGCGGCCGTGGAAGTTGCCCTCCATGACCACGATGTTCGCGGTGTTCTCGGGCACGCCCTTGACGCGGTAGCCCCACTTGCGGGCGACCTTGAGGGCGGTCTCGACGGCCTCGGCGCCGGTGTTCATCGGCAGGATCGACGTCCTTGCCGGTGAGGCCGGCCAGCGCTTCGGCGAAGGGGCCGAGCTGGTCGTTGTGGAAGGCGCGGCTGGTGAGGGTGAGCCGGGCGAGCTGCTCCTGGGCGCGGGCGACGAGGCGCGGGTGGCCGTGGCCGAAGTTCAGGGCGGAGTAGCCGGCGAGGCAGTCGAGGTAGCGCCGCCCTCGACGTCGGTGACCCAGGCGCCCTCGCCGTGGGTGAGCACGACCGGCAGCGGGTGGTAGTTGTGCGCGGCGTACCGCTCGACGAGCGAGATCTGTGCGGCGGTGCGGGCGCCGCGGCCGTCGGGCGCGGGGCCGGGGTCTGCCTGGGTGTGCTGGGACGTCATCGTCGCCTCCTCGCTCCGAGCGTAGCGAGGCGGGTCGGCCGTGACGGGACCCGGCGCGACGGCATCGGGTGGGCGCGCCGGCACGGCTCCGGCCGGGCGTCGGCTCAGGCCGCCGGGCCGCTCGGAGCCAGCACGAGGTAGCCCTGCGCGGCGAGGATGACGACGACGGCGGCCAGCTTCCCGGCCGGCAGTGAGCTGTCGAAGGGATCCGGTCGATGACGAGGATCCCCACCTGCAGCAGCACGATCCAGCCCATGGTGACGACGGCCAGCTCGGCGTACTGCAGCGACGACGCGTAGACCCAGAAGAGCACGAGGAACGACAGCGCGCCGAGGCCGAGGGCCGAGGGTGTTCTGCTTCTCGGCCCACTCCTTGGCGGCGAAGGCGCCGACCAGGTCCAGGGCGGCGAGCGCGCCATGCGCAGGGTCGCGACGACCGGCAGCGGCCATGACGCGGGCAGCTTGATCAGTGGCAGTGCGTCGAGCACGGCCATGGGGTTCCTCCGACCTGCGGTGGGCCACCGGGGTCCGTGGCCCTCACCGGTGAAGAGTTCCAGGCTCCGGAGTCACCGCGGCCGCTGACGGCGGTCGACCGGCGAGGCCGGCGCGGCCGGTCAGTCGGCCCACATCTCGCCGACGCGGTCGGCGATCCGGGCGCCGTGGGCACGGGCGGTCTCGAAGGTTCCGGCGCCGCGGCACATGTCGAGCGGGTTGGCACCCATCGCCCACAGGTCCCTGGCGTCGGGGACGACGAGGTGGGTCCTCGCCCGTGGCCTGAGCGTGAGCAGCTGCACCCGCGGCAGGTCGCGCAGGTGGGAGCCGACCGGGTACGGCGAGAGCACCAGCACGCGGCGGTGGCCCGCGGCCAGGTCGACGTTGGCGATGCTGCGCAGCCCGCCGTCGACGTACCGGCGGCCGCCGACCTCGACGGCGGGGAACACGCCCGGCACGGCGCAGCTCGCCGCGACGGCGCGCTCGAGCGGGACGCCGCTGGCGTTGTCGAAGACGACCGAGGTGCCGGTCTGCGCGTCGACCGCCGTCACGAACAGCCGGCCCTCGCGGCCACGGCCTTGCCGACCAGGCCCGAGGCCGATCGCCCTGCAGCCAGTCCTCCTCGCTCGTCGTCTGCGCCGTCAGGGCGGCCCGGCCGACGAGGGCGCGGCCCTGGCGCTTGTCGAGGTGCAGCTGGGCGCGCACGTAGCGGGCGGCGTCGGACGGGCCGAGCCGGCCGTAGCTCGCCAGCGGGGCACCCTCCTGGATGCGGGTGAAGGCGTTGCCCTCGTCGGTGCCGACGCGGAGGTGGGCCGCGACCATCGACCCTGCGGAGGTGCCGATCATCGTGTCGGCGTCGCGCACGTCGATGCCGCCGTCGCGCAGGCCGATGATGATGCCGGCCTCCCAGGCGATGCCGGTGGCTCCCCCGCCGGCGAGCACGAAGGCGCGGTCGAGCCCTTCGGTGGGACGGCTGCCAGTCCTCGAACGGGCCGTCGCCGTGCTCAGCGCCTCGCGGGGCGCTGCCGTTCGGTGCGGCGACGTGGACCACGTTCTCACTCACCCCCCCATTGTCTCCGCGGGCCGAGCGGCTCCGGACCACCGGGCGCGTGAGTGTGCTCACCTGCCGCGGCTCAGGCGTGCGCCAGCACCGCGCACGGCCCGTGCCGCAGCGCCCGGCTCGCGCACCGTGCGGCCAGCACCGCCGCTCAGCGGAGCGTGGCCAGCTCGGCTCGCGGCACGTGGCCGTGCGGCGCTGACAGGCATCGTGTGCCACATGGGCCGGCCCAGAGCGGCTCGCCGGGAAGGCGTTCTGGCTCAGACGAGGCTGGTGGAGGTGCGGCGGGCGGCGTTCGCCGGCAGCACCCGGACGGCCTCGAGGGGGACGCTGACCAGCTCGTCGTCGTCGACCCGAACCTGGCAGCGGACCGCGCCCACGAGCTCGACCTCGCCCGCCAGGCCCTGCCACAGACCGGCCGACGACCTCCACGAGGTCACCGACGCGCGGCGTCGCCGTGAGTGGCTCCGTCGGGCGCCGGGTCGCGGCGAGGGCGGCGAGCTGAGCGGCGTACGTGCCGGGCAGGGTCGCCGGCCGCCCGCGGTAGGTCCAGGTGAACAGGTGGCGCGGGTCGAAGCGACGGGAGCACTCACCGCACGACATCAGGCGCGCCGGCGCGCGGTGCCGGTGCTTCTCGTGACCGGCCGGGCAGCGACCGACCCAGTCGCCGGGCACCCGCGGCGCGTCGGACGACACGCACCGCTCACCGCTGCAGCCGATCGCCCGGGCCTTGGCCCGCCAGACGGCGTCGTGCCCGTGCTGCGGCCCGACCAGGGCGTGCGCGATCTCGTGCAGGATCGTGTCGAGAACCTCGTCCTCGGAGTGCAGCGCGGTGAGTGGTGCGCTCAGCCCGATCTGGCGCTTGGCGAAGCGGCAGACGCCGGCGCGGGTCTTGGCCCGGTCGGCCACGATGGTCCAGTCGTCGAGCCCGTGCTCGCGCAGGAGGCGGCGCCCGGTGGCCAGTGCTCGCGTGACCTCCATCGTCGCCTCCCCTCGTCGCGTGGATGCCGTGTCCGGCTGCTCAGGTCGTGTGCTCGTGCATCGACCCTAAGCGCGGCCACCGACAACGCCGGGCACCGACGCCCTCGGTGCGCGCGGATCTGTGGACAGCGTGGCCGCCGAGCGCGACCTGTGGACGAGCCGACAGGCATCCTTGAGCCGCGGCGGCAGCACTCGCACATCCGGCAGCGCCACTGGGCGACCGGCGCGTCTGCCGGGCAGGCCAGTCCGCTGCTCCGCGCGGGGTCAGTGGGTGTAGAGCCGTGCGGTGGCCTCCCGGACGGTGAGGGTCACGGCGTGCCCTCGCAGGTCGACGTCGCCGGGGATGTCGAACCACTGGCTCCCGCCGACCCGGAACTGCCCGGTGTAGACGATGTCGGCCCGGACCTGGTGCTCCCCGGTTGGCGTGTACGTGGCCCGGATGTCGCCCGTCGGGTGCGGGCCACCCGAGCGAGGTCGTGGGACCGATCGTCGTCGTGCCGAGGTGGTAGGTGATCGACTTCAGCCGCGGCCGCACCTCGATGTGGTAGCCGAGCAGGCGGGCCGGGTCCGGGGTGTCGACCTCGTCCGGGTCCGAAGCCGGCCTTCGGGAACCGCACCTCGAAGAAGGTCGGCAGGTTGACCAGCGTGACGTCGCCCTCGGGCTGGATGTTCACCGTCGGCACCGAGAAGTCGGTGTCATGGAACGCGTCCCTGATCATCGCCATGGCTGAGTCGCTGGCCGACACCAGGAACGCGGCTCGGCAAGCAGGTTGTCGCCAATGGTTCGCCAGTCGCCCTCCGCGCCAGAAACTGGGTTGCCCGCCTGGTCCACCTCTCGGACGTGAACATGCCATCGCTGGGCCAGGTCCGATGCGAAGGTCGGTCGTTGAGCAGAAGATGAAGGAGCGACCGCAAAGCAGGTCGTCGCTCGGCGAGCCGGGTAGCCGAGGTCCGCAGACGGAGGTGGCGGCGTACTCGGACCACGGACCCTTGTCGCTGAGTTGCGAAGCCTGCCATCGGACCGCATTTCCTCGAGGTCCTCGGCGAGCACATTGATCCGCACTCCGTCCCCATTGCCAGCATCACCCCAAGGCCCTCTGGCGACTCTTCGGCCGAAGCCGTTTCGACGCCACTGGCCAACACCAGGATGGCGACAAGCTACTCGCCAATGCCACTCGAGGCGCCACCTGCCATCCCCCCACTTCAGCCGCTATGGCTCGCGTGATGTCACGCCTCGGGTACGAGTCAACGACTTCCCCAGAGGCGCCACGACGTTCACATCGTTCTCGGTGAGTTCGGCGTCGAAGGCGACCTCGGATGCGCCCGATCGAAGGACCTTCAACTGCCGGACGGAGATGGGCGGTTCGTCGATATCGCTGACCATCTTCCTTCAGACCCGCCGCGACCTTCGTGAGGTCGCGACAGGACTGAGCAGTCTTGGTTGCGTGGCGCTCGATGAGGTCGGGATCCGGCACAGTCCAAGCACTTGCCGACCTGTTCAATGAAGTAGCGGACGAAGGCTTCGGCTCCCTTGTCGGACTTCACCCGGGCGGCGGCGGGGATGTCGACCGACGGGCTCGGCGACGGGGTCGCTGACGACGGCGACGCGCTCGGGGTCGCACTGGTCGCCGACGCGGACGGGCTCGTCGTCGTCGGCGGGGTCGCCTCGGACTGGCACCCGGCAAGCAGCCCCGCCACCACCATCGTCCCCAGCCCGACCCGTCCCACCGCGCCGAGCCCCCTGGCCCGGCTGGACGGCATCCAGGTCTTGCGTCGTTCCATGCGTCCCCTCCCCGGCCGCCCCTCGTCGACCCCGCACGGAAAACGCTAGCCAAAACCTCCGACTTCGCCACTCGAGTTGTCCACAGGCAGGAGCGCCACCACCCATGGTGCCGCCGCACCCGAAAGGGCAAAGCGGCAGACTGTCCTCCGTGCACCTCCGAGCGCCGGGCCTCCCGATCGGCCTGCGTCTGCTGCGCGGGTACACCGGGCGACACCTGCCGGCCGACGTCCTGGCCGGGCTGCTCGTCGCCGCCCTGGCCATCCCCCAGTCCCTCGGCTACGCCGTCGTCGCCGGGGTGCCGGTGCAGGTCGGCCTCTACACGCTGCCACCGGCCCTGCTCGCCTACGCGCTGTTCGGCACCTCGCGGCTGCTCTTCGTCGGCCCGGTCTCGACGGTGTCGGTGCTGTCCGGGTCGATCGTCCGGGTCCTGTCAGGCGGCGACGCCGAGCTGGCCGTGCAGATCACCTCGGTGCTGGCCATCACGGCAGGGGTCGTGCTCGTCGTCGTCGGGCTGCTGCGCCTGGGCTGGGTGGCCCAGTTCCTCAGCGAGCCCATCGTCACCGGCTTCGTCGCCGGGCTGGTCGTGCTCATCGTCGTCGGTGAGATCCCCGCCCTGGCCGGGCTCGCCGCGCCCACCGGCGGGATCCTCGAACGCATCGCCGTGCTGGTGCGCGACTTCGGCGAGTTCCACGGCTTGACCATGGTCGTCGGGCTCACCTCGCTCGCCGTGCTGTTCGGCGGCTCTCGACTGGCGCCGCGGGTGCCCTGGTCCCTCATCGTGCTCGTCGGCGGCATCGTCGTGTCGACCCGGCTCGACCTCGCCGAGAAGGGGGTCAAGGTCGTCGGCGACGTGCCCACCGGCATCCCGATCCCGTCCATCCCGATCGTCGACGTCTCGCTCTGGAGCGGCATCATCACCGGGGGCCTGGCCATCGCCGCGGTCGGCATCGCGGAGGGTCTGGCCGCCGTGCGCACCTTCGCCCCCAGCGGCGCCGCCATGGACCCGGCGACCGACGACCAGGAGTTCGTCGCCCACGGCGCCTCCGACCTCGCGTCCGGGCTCTTCGGTGGGATGGGTGTGGGCGGGTCGCTCTCGAAGACCGCCGCCAACGCCCGGGCCGGCGCCTACACCCAGATGAGCGGTGTGGCCGCCGCGGTCGTCGTGCTGGGGTTCGTGCTCTTCGCCGCCGGGCTGCTCGCGAACCTGCCACGCACCGTCCTGGCCGCGATCGTCATCCACGCCGTGTGGGGACTGGTGAGCATCTCCTCGTTCCGGCGGTATGCCGCTGTGCGACGCAACGACTTCCTCGCCGCCGTCGTGGCGTTCGTGGGCGTAGTCCTGCTGGGGCCGCTCAACGGGCTCCTGATCGCCATCGGGCAGTCGCTGCTCGGGCTGGTCTACCGCTCGATGCAGGTGGAGATCGACGAGATGGGCCGGGTCGAGGGCGAGAAGGCGGCGTGGGGGTCGGTCGCCAACGACCCGTCACGCCGCACGTACCGCGGTGTCAACGTGCTGCGCCCGGACGGGCCACTGTTCTGGGCGAACGCGAACTCCGTCGTGCAGCGCATCGAGACGATGGCGCGCGTCACAAGAAGCGCCTGTACGCCGTCGTGCTCGACCTCGAGGCGACCAACCAGATGGACACGACCACGCGCCGAGCGGCTGCAGCAGATGACGCTGCGGCTGCGGGCTCGGGGCGTGGACCTCTACCTCGTGCGCGTGTTCGGCAACGTGCGCGACGTGCTGACCCGTTCGGGCTTCCTCGACGAGCTCGGGAGCGAGCACGTGTGGCACTCCATCGCTGCGGGGGTCAAGGCGGCCCGGTCGGCGCCCCGGATCGTCCTCGTGCCAGACGGAGCGCCGCCCGCCGCCGACCTCACCGAGGCACCGGTGACCGGGCCGGATCAGCCGGAAACGGACGAGCCCGAGCCGGTGGAACCCGAGCCCGACGAGCCGGAGAACGGGATGCACGGAGAGCACATCGCCTCCAAGCGCGTGCCCGACGAGGAGCCGGGCACGCGACCTCAGGGGTAGTCGACGACGTACGCCGGCGCCCCGACCGCAGCCGTGTCCACCTGCGCCCCGGTGTCGTTGACGACGTGCCGGATGGTGCCGGCACCGAGGTTGACGGTGAGCAGGTGGTGCAGGCGGACCCCGGGTGCGCGCGGAACCTCGAACCCGTGCTCGGTGACGATGGACGGGTTGTTGCGGTCCGCGCGCCCGCGCCATTGCCTCGTGACGTCGTGCCACGGAGGTTGCGAGACTGGGCGCATGACCACGCTCCCCACCCTTGCCGTCACCGGTTCCACGGGCGCCCTCGGCGGCCTCGTCGCTCGCGACCTGGCCGGCCGCGGTGTACCCCTGCGGCTCCTGGCCCGGTCGCCCGAGCGCGCCCCGCGGCTGCCCGGAGCGGTCGCCGTGCCGGCCGAGTACGGCGACCGGGATGCCGCCGTGCAGGCCCTCCTCGGCGTCCGGACGCTGCTCATGGTCTCCGCGTCGGAGTCCGAGGACCGGCTCGAGCAGCACCGCGCGTTCGTGGACGCCGCCGTGGCTGCCGGGGTGGAGCACATCGTCTACACCTCGTTCTTCGGCGCGGCCGCGGACTGCACCTTCACGCTGGGCCGCGACCACTGGGCGACCGAGCAGCACATCCGTTCCCAGGGAGCCGCCTTCACGTTCCTGCGGGACAACTTCTACCTCGACTTCCTGCCCGCGACGGTCGGCGAGGACGGCGTGATCCGCGGGCCGGCCGGCGACGGGCGGGTGTCCGCGGTCTCGCGCGCCGACATCGCCCGGGTCGCCGTCGCGGTGCTCCTCGACCCGGAGTCGCACCGCGCCGCGACGTACGGCCTCACCGGACCCGAGTCGCTCAGCCTCGCCGAGGCTGCCGGCATCATCGGCGACGTGACCGGTCGTGAGGTGACCTTCCACGACGAGACCGTCGACGAGGCGTACGAGTCCCGCAGGAGGTGGGAGGCGCCGGGCTGGCAGTACGACGCCTGGGTCTCGACCTACACCGCCATCGCCGCCGGAGAGGTCGAGGCGGTCACCGACGACGTGCGACGGGTCACCGGTCAGGCGCCCATCGGGCTGCGCGAGCTGCTGACGCAGGCGTAGGCCCCACCCGAACCCCCCTGCGTCAATGGCTCGATCGGGCCATTGAGGGCGCCCCGACCGACCTTGGATCATGCCTGAAGGGACAGTTGCGGGATCGGCGTGGTCGGAGGGTCCGTGGTGGAGGTCGGGACAGGGCCTCACGACGCGCGCCCGCGATCCGGCCGGGCCGCCCTCGCCGACACCTGGCGGGCGCTGCGCGCCGTCTTCCGCAAGCCGTCGCTGCGCCGCATGCAGCTGGCCCTCGCGGCATCCCTCGTGGGCGACTGGGCCTACTCGACCGCGGTGACCGTCTGGGCCTACCGCGAGGGCGGCGCCCAGCTCGTCGGCCTGTGGGCCGGGGTCCGGCTGGCGCTCATCGCCGTCGCGACGCCGCTGGGGGCCACCGTCGTCGACCGGCTGTCGCGCAAGGCCGTGCTGCTGGTGTCGACGCTGGTGCGGGCCGCGCTCGTCGCGGCAGCGGTGGTGGCGCTGGCGGTCGACGCGCCGGCCTGGGTGGTCCTGGTGCTGGCGACCCTGGCGCCGCTCGTCGGGTGCGTGTTCCGGCCGGCCCAGCTCGCCTGGCTGCCCTCGCTGGCGTCGCACCCCGGCGAGCTCACGGCGGCCAACGGGGCGTCGAGCACGATCGACAGCCTGGCCTTCCTCATCGGGCCGGCGATCGGCGGGCTGGTCGTCGCGACCACGAGCGTGGAGACGATGTTCGTCGTCACGGCCGTGATGTTCCTCGCCGCCGCCGGCCTCGTCGCGCGGATCGACAGCGGCACCGGCGACCCGCCGAACGCGCCCGAACCACCGCCGGAGGGGCGGGCCTCGGCGAGCCTGCTGCGCGACATGGCCAGCGGGTTCACGACCATCGCCCGCGACGGCAACCTCGGGATGGTGATGGTGCTCATCTGCGTGCAGATGGTCGTCTCCGGCGCCATGGTCGTGCTCGGGGTGGTCTTCGCCGTCGACATCCTCGGAACCGGCCCGGCCGGGGTCGGCCTCATCGACTCGGTGCTCGGCATCGGGGCCGTCGTCGGCGGGTTCGTCGCCATCGCGCGGTCGGTGCGCAACAAGATCGCCCTCGACCTCGTCACCGGCACGCTGCTGTGGTCGCTGCCGCTGCTCTTCGTCGTGGTCGCCCCCTCCCCCGTGACCGTCTTCGCCATGGTCGCCGTCATGGGCTTCGGGCTGCCGCTCGTCGACGTCAACTACGCCACCCTCACGATGCGCCTGGCGCCGGACGACCGGCTCGGGCGTGTGTTCGGCGCCTTCGAGGGCACCTGCATCGGCACGATGGCGCTGGGGTCGGCGGTCACCCCGTTCCTCCTCGACGAGCTCGGGCTGCGCGGGGTGCTGGTGCTCCTCGCGCTCGTCGTCGGGGTGCCCGCGCTCGCCTGCATCCCCCGTGCCCGGCGGCTCGACGCCTCGCTGCGGCCACCTCCCGGCACCGAGCTGCTGGCAGCCCTGCCCATGTTCGCGCCGCTCGCCCCCGCGTCGCTGGAGTTCCTCGCGCGGCGTCTCGTGCCGGTGTCGGCCCCCGCAGGGCACGGAGATCGTCCGCCAGGGCGAGCCCTCCGACCGCTTCTACCTCATCGCGTCCGGCCGCGTGCAGGTCACCCAGGGCGGTCAGCCTCCTGCGGGTCGAGGGGCCCGGTGAGTTCTTCGGCGAGATCGGCCTCCTGCGCGACGTCCCGCGCACCGCGACCGTCACGGCCCTCGACGACTGCGAGCTCGTCAGCCTGACCCGCGAGGACTTCCTCGGTGCCGTCCAGGGCAGCGACGCGTCGATGGTGGCCGCCTACGACATCGTCACGGCGCGCTTGGGGTGAACCCGGGTACGCCGGTCGACCCCGCTCGACCACCGCGTCTAGTCATTTCGGGCTATGGACAGCCTGCGAGTCATCCCGAGATCGTGACGGAGGTCAGGGCGCCGTCCTGGAGATGGAGGGAGCCCAGATGGCTGTCGAGGCCGATCCGGACGCCGCGCCCCCGCGGCGTGGTCCGTGCCGCCCTTCGCGACACGTGGACGTCCCTGAGGTCGGTCTTCGTCAACCCGGCCCTGCGCCGCATCGAGCTGGCGCTCGCCGGGTCGATGATCGGCGACTGGGCGTACGCCACGGCCATCGTCGTGTGGGCCTACGGCGAGGGCGGCGCTCAGCTCGTCGGCGTCTGGGGCGCTGTGCGGCTGCTGCTCATGGCCTTCGCGGCGCCCATCGGCTCGACGCTGGCGGACCGGCTGCCCCGCAAGGCCGTGCTCATCGGCTCGCGACCTGGCCCGCTCCGTGCTGGTGAGCATCGCGGCTGTGCTCATCGCGGTCGATGCGCCGACGTTGTCGGTGCTGGTGCTCGCGACCCTGAGCTCGCTCATCGGCTGCGTGTTCCGCCCTGCGCAGATGGCCTGGATGCCGTCCCTGGCCAAGACGCCCGAGGAGCTGACGGCGGCCAACGGCGCCTCGAGCACGATCGAGAGCCTGGCCTTCTTCGTCGGGCCGGCCATCGGAGCACTGCTCATCAGCGTGACGAACATCCAGACGGTCCTGATCGTCAACGTCGTCACGTTCGTCGTCTCGGCCGTGCTCGTGTCCGGCATCCGCGGCATCCAGGCCGGCGACGAGGGCACGCCCCCGGGCGAGGGCCACGACACCGACGGCGAGCCCGAGGAGAAGGTGGGCGTCCTGCGAGAGATGGGGGGTGGCTTCACCTTCATCTGGCGGGACCGGAACCTGATGATGATCGCGATCCTCGTGTGCGCCCAGACCGTCGTCGCCGGGGCCACGATCGTGCTCGGCGTCGTCTTCGCCGTGGAGGTGCTCGAGTCCGGTCCCCAGGCGGTCGGCATCATCGACTCGGTCTTCGGGATCGGTGCCATCGTCGGCGGCTTCTTCGCCATCGCGCGCTCCACGCGGAACCGGCTGGCCGGCGACCTGGCACTCGGCACCGCGCTGTGGTCCCTTCCCCTTCTACTGATCGTCGCGTACCCCTCCCCCGTGACCGTGTTCGCCGCAGTGATCCTCCTGGGCTTCGGCAACCCGCTCGTCGACGTCAACTTCGCGACGATCGTCCAGCGCCTGGCCCCTGACCGCATCCTCGGCAGGGTGTTCGGTGCGTACGAGGGAGCGCTCATCGCGACGATGGCCCTCGGGTCCGCGGTGACCCCGTTCCTCCTCGACGGCATCGGCCTGCGCTGGACCTTGGCGGTCCTCGCCCTCCTCGTCGGGGTCCCGGCCCTGCTCTTCGTCCCCCGGTGCCTGCGCCTCGACGCCACGCTCAGTGCCCCGGAGGGCACCGACGCTGCTGCGGAGCATCTCGATCTTCTCACCCCTCACCCCGGCGAAGATCGAGGCGCTGGCCGGCGGGCTCACGACGGAGACGGCCTCGGCCGGCACCGCCGTGGTGCGCGAGGGCGAGAGTCTCGGACCGCTTCCTGGTCATCGTCAGCGGCCGGGTCGAGGTGACCCTCGACGGCGAGCACGTCCGCTTCGAGGGACCGGGCGAGTTCTTCGGCGAGATCGGGCTGCTGCGTGATGTCCCGCGCACCGCGACGGTCACGGCCGTCGAGGACACGACCCTCTACAGCCTGGCCCGTGAGGACTTCCTCGACGCAGTGCTCGGGGTCGACGAGTCGCTCGCGGCCGCGGACGACGTCGTCATGCGCCGGCTGGCTCGGGCATAGGTCCTCCGTCTCTTCAGATCCCCGCATTCTTCAGGTCCCCTCGCGCATTCAGCTCTCGCCCAGGCGCTTGCGCCCGCGGAAACCGACTCACACCCGACGTGGTGCTCAGGAGATGTTGCCGGCCCCGGGGGTGTAGGAGGTCGAGATGACGGCCTCGCTGATCAGCGTCTTGCACTTCACCACGCCGGCGAACTCGGTGGACCCGGCCTCGACCGTCACCAGCGGCGCCCGGATGGTCAGGGATGCCGCGCTCGTGAGGGTCTGGTTCGCGGCCAGCGCCGTCTCCCAGGGGACTCCGGTCCAGACCGGTCGGCTGCGGTCACCGTCCTCGAACTGCACCCACACCGTCGACCCGACGGCGGGCAGGGCGATGAGCACCGTCGGCACCGGCGGCAGGCAGGCCTCCGCCCACACCGAGCTGACGCCGGCATCCGGCACGCTCACCTGCAGCCGACCGTGGCGGAGCGGGTCGTGGTTCTCGTCGACGATGCCCCGGTACACGCCCCGGCTGCGACCCATGACGTCCTCCTGTGAGCACGTCAGGGGTGCCTCGGAGTCAGGCGACACGGCCCTTCGGCGCGTTCTGCGCGGTCATGCCGGGGTCGCGCACGACGACGTCGCCAAGGGCCTCGTCGATCCGCGACAGGAGCTCGGGCTCGAGCGTGACGCCCGCCGCCTTGACGTTCTCGCCCACCTGCTCCGGGCGGGAGGCGCCGACGAGCGCGGCCGCGACGTTGTCGTTCTGGAGCACCCAGGCGACGGCGAGCTGGGCCATCGTGAGCCCCGCCTCGTCGGCGACCGGCTTGAGCGCCTGCACCCGGGTCAGCACGTCGTCGTTCATGAAGCGGCTGATCATGTCGGCGCCGCCCTTCTCGTCGGCGGCCCGTGAGCCCTCCGGGGGCGCCTGTCCCGGAACGTACTTGCCGGTGAGCACGCCCTGCGCGATGGGGCTCCAGACGATCTGGCTGACGCCGAGCTCGGCGCAGGTGGGGACCACCTCGTCCTCGATGACCCGCCACAGCATCGAGTACTGCGGCTGGCTCGAGATCAGCTGGATGCCGAGGTCGCTTGCGCGAGCGCGTGGCCTGCTCGGATCTGCTCGGCGGTCCACTCACTGACGCCGATGTAGAGCGCCTTGCCCTGCCGCACGACGTCGGCGAACGCCTGCATCGTCTCCTCGAGCGGCGTCTCGGTGTCGTAGCGGTGGGCCTGGTAGAGGTCGACGTAGTCGGTCTGCAGCCGGCCCAGCGAGCCGTTGATCGACTCCATGATGTGCTTGCGCGACAGGCCGGTGTCGTTCTTCCCGCCGGGGCCGGTCGGCCAGTACACCTTGGTGAAGATCTCCAGGCTCTCGCGCCGCTCGCCCTTGAGCGCCTCGCCGAGCACGGTCTCGGCCTTGGTGTTGGCGTAGACGTCGGCGGTGTCGAAGGTGCTGATGCCGGCGTCGAGGGCCGCGCGTACGCACTGGGTGGCGACGTCGTTCTCGACCTGCGAGCCGTGGGTCAGCCAGTTGCCGTAGGTGATCTCCGAGATCTTGAGTCCGCTGTTGCCGAGGTATCGATAGTCCATGTCTCCACCGTATGTCGGGCCCGTGGGCGCTCGGACGCCGAGTGCCGGCGGGGTTGCGGTCAGCCGCCCGGCGTGAGCCGATCGGCCAGCTCGCCGACGACCGCCTTGGCTCCCGCGATGGTCGAGGCGACGCCGCCGCCCTCCCCGCCGGCCCAGACGGGGTCGCCGGGCATGGGTCCGAGCGGGTCGCGCTCGGCGGGTGGCACGCTCTCGTCCGGCTCGGCCAGGGCTCGACGGAAGGACTCCTCCACGTCGAGCAGCTCGTGGTCGCGGGGCAGCAGCTCGTAGGTCCAGTCGACGTCGCGGCAGATCATGTCGTGGCGCAGGCTCTCGACGAGCGACTCCACGGTGCTACCCGGCACGTCGGTGATGGCGCCGGCCAGCGTGCCGACGAGGTCGGAGGGCAGCCCGGGCACCACGACCTGCGGGCGGCTCAGCCCGGCCACCTCGGCGTAGACGTCGAGGAGGCGCGTGTACGGCATCCGCTCCGGCCCACCGACGTCGAACGAGCGCGACTCGGACTCGACGTGCAGCGCACCGGCCAGCGCCTCCACGACGTCGACCACCGCGATCGGCTGCACCCGGCTGTCCATCCACGCGGGGATCGCCTGCACCGGCATCCGCTCGCTGATCTGGCGGACGACCTCGAAGCTGGTCGAGCCCGAGCCGGTCACGATCGCGGCGCGCAGGGTGATCGTGCGGATGCCGGAGCTGGCGCCGGTGAGGATCCGCTCGACCTCGAGCCGTGACGCGATGTGCTCGGACAGCTCGTCCTCGGGCACATCGGGTACCAGGCCGCTGAGGTAGACGATCGTGCCGACTCCGGCCATCGCGCAGGCGTACGCCATCGTCTCGGCCGACTCCCGGTCGCGGACCGCGAAGTCGTCGCCGCTCATCCCGTGGATCAGGTAGTAGACGGCGTCGACGCCCTCGACCGCGAGGTCGACGGTCTCGGCGTCGAGGACGTCCATCTGGGCGAGCTCGACCTGGTCGGCCCACCAGCGGCTGCGGACCTTCTCGAGGTCGGTGACCGCGGCGCGCACCCGGTAGCCCTCACGCAGGAGGCGTGGGATAAGCCGGCTGCCGATGTAGCCGGTGGCGCCGGTGACCAGGATCGTCCTGGACGCGGCAGGGAGAACGGGTGTCGCGTCGGGGGCCGGCATGCGCCAAACCTAGGTGTCCGACGCAGCCCGGCAGGCATGCGAGTGGTCAACGTTCGACAGGTCGCGTCGAAGGCGGGTGGTCGGTCAGGGACCGACGTGGGGCCGCGGGGCCTCTTCCTTCTCGGGCGCACGGCGACCCTGGAACCAGTCCCACAGCAGCGTCACGACGACAGCGCCGAAGATGGAGCCGATGATCCCGCTGGGGCGCAGCTCGAGTCCGTCGCCGAGGATGAAGCTGAAGAACAGACCGCCCACGAACGACCCGATCAGACCGGTGACGAACGCCAGTGGCCAGTTGATGCCCGAGCCGCGCTGGAGGAGCAGCTGGGCGCCGGCGCCGGCGATCATGCCGAGCAGGATGATTGCGATGATGAGCATGCGACGAAGCGTAGTGCTCGCACGCCGCGGGCGTCAGGCCGTCCCGGGTCGTGTCGCGGACGGGTCGTCACGGATGCTCGCGCGCCCAGGGTTGCCCTCGTGGTGCGTGGCCCCACCGAGCACGGCATCCGAGCAGGTGGGAGGGCTGAGGCCTTTCTGAGACGGTTCGATGTCATGTCAACGACAACCACCCCCCTGCGCCGCTGTCGTCACGTTCACGCGACGCGCAGGGGTGCGACGCAGCGGGTGACGGCCCGTGGCGATCGGCTCGATCCACCACACCTGCCAGGGAGGTTCGTCAGTGACTGACACCGTGGCGATGCGGCTGCACGCTGTCGCGTTGTGCCGATGCGGCGCCGAGGTCATTCCCACCAACCAGCCTGTGCCCACCGTTCCTCGACCCCCGTCCCGTGTCCCTCCTGCCGCGAGGCGGAAGCTGCGCAGAGCACGCTCCCCAGCCAGCACGCACTGACCGAGCTCGTTGCCGATGCCGGATGCCGACGTGTGCGTCACGCGCACCGGTGGACGGTTCACTCCGGGTACCGAAGTGCTCACCGTCGGTGGTTCTCGCGCAGCCGATCTCCTGGATGCCGTGCTCGACAAGTGCGCGGAGGCCGCCGCCGGTCTCGCTGGCCACGGCCAGGCCGACGTGCCCGTGACCCCCGGTGCCCTGCTTCGTCGAGGGGCAGCTGCCGCGCCGGGCGAAGAACCCCCGGTTCAGCCCCATCCAGCTCGTCAGTGCCCCCAACCTCACCGACGAGGTGGGCGTCGAGGGCCTCTTCGACGGTGACCGCCGCTTCGCGCTGTCGATGTCGCTGGTCTCGTTGCTCGCGTCCCCCGCCTGAGCAACCGACTCGGCGGTGGGCGGCCGAAGGCCGGCCTACCAGTGCCTCGCGACCAGAGCCGCGTCGCGCGTCAGCGGTCTCCCCGGAGGATGGGCGGCGACAGGGTGGCCCGCGGGTCGCCGCGGTAGACGCGAGCCGGCCGACCCCGGCCACCTTCGCGCACCTCACCGGTCGGCGTCAGGAAGCCCTCGACCCCGGTGACCTTCCGGTGGAAGTTGGCCTTGTCGAGCTCGATCCCCCACACCGCCTCGTAGACCGCGTGCAGGTCGGCGATGGTGAACGTCTCGCCGCACAGGGCCGCGGCGTAGCCGGTGTCCTCCAGCTTCGCGCGCGCCCGCTCCACCCCGTCGGACAGGATCCGGTGGTGGTCGAAGGCCAGCGACTCCCCCGGACCCAGGGCGTCGGCGACCGGCACCCACTGGGCGTCCGCGGCATCCGACCCCGCGGTGGGCTCGGGAAGGTCCGCACCCAGCGCGAGCCAGGCAACGGTCACCACGCGCTGCCGTGGGTCGCGGTCCGGCTCTCCGTAGGCAGCCAGCTGCTCGAGGATGACGTCGTCACGCCCGACGCCGGCCTCCTCGCCCAGCTCGCGGTACGCGGCATCCTCGAGGTTCTCGTCGACCTCGACGAAGCCTCCCGGCAGCGCGAAGCGCCCGGCGAACGGCTCGCCACCGCGGCGCACGAGCAGGACGTGCAGGGCCCCGGCACGCACCGACAGCACCACGAGGTCGCACGTGACGAAGAACGGAGGGAACTCGCTGGTGTACGTCACGCAGGGCATCTTAGGGGTCAGGGTGACAATTTATCCCTGATAGATTGGGGACGAAAGCACCACACTGCCGCGCCGCGCTCCGTGCCGTCTCGACACCACCACCTTTGGAAGGGATCGCGACATGGCCATCATCTCGTGCGACAACTGCCAGTCCGACAACGACATCCACCTCGAGGGCATGGGCCCTGACGGTGCACGGATCCTGCGGTGCGGCGAGTGCGGCCACACCTGGTCCCCCGTGGTCGTCAACCACTCCCCGACCTTCACCCGCACCCCGTTCGAGATGGCCCAGGGCCGCTTCGCGAACAGCGAGATGGTCGAGCCGGCCCTCGCCGCGCGCGTGAAGAAGCTCAAGACCAAGTTCCTCAAGGCGGGCACCGGCGCCGAGGCCGACCCCACCGTCGACGCCTACTACGCCCGCTGTCGCGAGCTGTTCTCGGTCGAGGGCCTGGAGAGCTGCACCCCGCAGGACCTCAAGGACTTCGTCACCACCCCGGTCGGCGCCAACCTCGGCAACACCTCGATGTTCACCCGGGCCTGGAAGCGGCTCGGCGAGGACGTCGCCGCCGACCGCACCCGCGCGTCGATCAGCTACCTCCTTCGCGGCCCCGATGCCGTGCCGCTCGAGGACCGGCTGACCCAGCTCATCGAGGACCACGCCGGCACCGGGATGCCGGGTTTCAAGGAGGCGGCGCTGACCAAGGTGCTCTGCATCATGGAGCCCGACCGCTTCCTGCCGATCCTCACCTACGGCACCGAGGAGACCGGCAAGGCCGACCTGACCCGGGCGGTCTACGGGCTGCACCTGCCCAAGGTCGACCTCACCTCGATGCAGATCGGCCGGCTCGCCGTGTGGTCCAACGACCTGTTGCTCGAGCTCGCCGGAGACGGGTTCACCGGGCCGCAGCACGTGGCCGAGTTCGTCTGGTGGGCCAAGGACCGCGTCGAGCACGCCGCGCTGGCTTCGGTCCACTAGGCCGTCCCTGCCCGTCCGACCGCTAGGTCTGGGTCGGGCGACCAACGCAGGCCGGCTCCAAGACAGCTGTTTTCGCCTCATCGGCGACGGCTCGCGTTGCGCGACAACTCTATTCGCGTCATCCCCGACGCTCGTCGTCTCGCACGCCCACCCCCGCGTCCCTGGTCACGGCGCTCTGTCGCGCCCGCAGCGCTGGCCGGCATCCCGACCAGGCTGGGCGCGAAGTGTGGCGCACGAGACATCTGCGTTGAGTCGTTAACTACTACAGCAAGTAGTAAGTTGGTGCGTGCAAGGAAAACCACAGGAAGGCCCACCACCCGCGGGCCTCGGAAGGACAAGAGACCACCATGCGCAGCTCATTCGACAAGCTCATCTCCTGGACCGGCATCGTCGTCGCCGTCGTCCTCCTCTTCGCCGGCGGCCTTCTCGTGTGGGCCTCCTCGTTCGCCACCCAGAACGTGCACGACCAGCTCAAGGCGCAGCAGATCACGATGCCGGCCGCGGAGCAGCTGACCACCCCCGCGCAGAAGGCGGCTCTGGGCCAGTACGCCGGCCAGGACCTCACCACCGGCGCCATGGCCAAGGCCTACGCCGACGAGTACATCCAGGTGCACATGGACGAGTCCTCGGGTGGCAAGACCTACTCGCAGGTCTCCAGTGAGTTCATGGCCGCCAACAAGGCCGCGCCTGATGCCCCGGCCACTGCTGAGCTCGGTCAGCTGCGTCAGTCCCTCTTCATGGGCACCACACTTCGCGGCATGCTCCTGAACGCCTACGCCTTCGCCACCCTCGGCACCATCGCGATGTGGGCGGCCATCGCCTCCTTCATCGGTGCAGCGGTCATGCTCGCCCTGGGCGTCCTGGGCCTGCGCCACGCTCACAAGGTCGAGGGCATCAACGCTCCCGCCATCGAGAGCATCCCGGCAACCGTCTGACACCACCACCCGTCTGACAGCGACACCCGCGGACCCTGAAGAAGCGGCCACTGTCAGAACCACGAAGCCCCGGTCGGCAATCGCCCACCGGGGCTTTGTCGTGTCTGCGACGACCTCATCGCCGGGGACGTCGCGGCACCCTCCTGGGCACAATGAGGAGGAACGAACGTGCTTGCGCACCGGCCATCTTCGGGCTGCGCGCCGGAGTGCTCGTGAGACACCGCGGGAGGAACGAGCCCGTGTGCTCCGGCCGACTCGTGGGCAGAGCCATCGCGCATGAATGAGGCGCAAGACGAACCAGCCGAGCAAGCCGAGTTCGCTGAGCTATCGCTCGGGCTCGGCACTGGCGCGGTCGTCAACCTGCTCCGCGTCCCAGGCGTCGATCGGCACGGTGGCGTCCAGCTCGTACCTCGCCCAGCGCTGCTCGTCGGGATCAGACCCGCGGATGGAGTCGAGCAGGCTCCGCAGCCGTTCTGACGTGAGGGGTGGCGGGCCGGTCAGCGAGCTCTCCGCCCGCAGCCGTTCGAGATGTCGGTCGTAGCCACCCGGGGTCAGGTCCCACACGACGTACCTGCCTGCATGGTCTGGTGTCGTGCGCACCGTCGCGATCAGGCCTCGCTGGTGGACGAACCCATGGTGTCGTTGGCACAAGAAGGCGGCGTTGTCGATGTCGGAGGGCCCGCCGTCGGCCCAGTGAATGACGTGGTGCGCCTTGCACCAGGCCGCCGGAGCCGTGCACCCGGGATAGGTGCACCCGCGATCGCGGCGCATCAGCCGGCGGCGTTGCGCCCTCGTGAACAGGCGCACCACCATCCCCAGGTCGAGGTCTTCTCCGGCGGTCCCGAGAACGTGCGGCACGAGGTCGGCTTCGCACGCGATGCGTCGCAACGACTCGGGCGAGAGCACGGTCCCCGTCGCGGTCGATCCGAGTACCTCGCCGCATCCGGTCCGTGACTCGAGGTCGGACAACGCGATGACCACGTGCACGGCGCTCGCCGAGCCGGCCGCACCGTCGCCACCGCCGTGCTCGTCGGCATCCATGCTGGACGAGCGGCGGCACACCTCGGTCAGGGCCTCGACGCGCCGCTGCCCCGCCGGCCGGTGGTCGCGCTCGCCGGTCTCGTTGTTGGGCGCCGGTGCGCTGAGCCGACCGATCGCCGCCTCAAGGGCAGCCGCCTGCTCGGGAGTCATGAGCAGCTGGTACTCGGTGAGGTCACCGGACTCGACGAAGGGCGCCGACAGCCTGGCGGCAGGGGCCAACCGCTCCTGCAGGTCGTCCAGCGCACCGGGGGTGCCGTACTCGGCCAGGAGCCGTGGGCGCAGACGGCGCATCATCCCTGTCCCCACGTGCGGCCGAGGTCGAGCAGGGCGCCTAGCACCGTCAGCTTGACCTCCTCGCGCAGCGACGGCGCAAGCCTCTCGAACTCGCGCAGGGTCGCAGTCGCCAGGGCCGGCGAGATCGATCCCTGCGCCACGGCAGCCCACACGATGCCGAGCGGCGACTCGGGATCCAGGTCGCCACCCTCCGGCCGCCACTGCGACACCGCCGGAGTGACGGCATCGGCGAGCTTCGCGACATCACCGGCACCCCCTTGCCGCAGCGACGGAGCGTGGTCTCGCACCCACGCGTGCGTGTTGCAGCCGGAGTCGGCAACCTCGCCCCTCGTGACCGCCTCCACGGTGATCTCCACCCGCGCCGCGGCCGCCTGGGCAGCGATGCCGTCGGTCAGCGTCATCAGCTCGGCCAGCTCCGGACCGGACGCCTGGTGCAGCACGGCTCGCACGTCGGTCAGCGCCTCGCGGGCAGCCTCGAACCGGGAGCGTCGCTCCGCGAGGGTCATCGGCCGGCTGTCCATGCCTCCATCATAATCGAACACGTGTTCGCTATCGCAAGGCCTGTGGACGACGAGCCTGGACTCGCCCACTCCTCCAGCGTCTCCCCGGCATCCGGCAGCAGGTTGGGTCGCCCCGTCGTCTGGGTGAGGATCGACCGTGGCGTCTCCGACCACAGGCCCGCCCCTCCCTGGGTAACAGCAGGACACGTCGAGGTCGACCTGGCCGCGCCGTGCGGCATCCAGAACCACCAGCCCGACCAAGGACTTGGTGATCGAGCCGGCGTGGAAGGTCGTGCTGGGCGTCACTGGCGTGGCGTCGTCGATCCCGATGACACCGGCACAGATCACCTCCCGCTCCGTGCCGCGACGCAGACCGATCTGCGCACCAGGCACCGACCACTCCCGGATGCCGTGATCGAGCAGCTCGTGCAACCCCTCGACGTCCATCCCCGAAGGCTAGGGCTCTGACGAGCCCGGCACGAGGTGCCAGCGGCCGCTCGATCCACCCGTCACGCCCGAGGCAGGGCAGCGTCAGGCCGGGGTGAGCGTCGTTCGCCGCAGCCGCAGCACGCCCAGGTAGGTCGCGACCACGAGAAGCCCGACGTAGACGTCGTTCTCGAACCAGCCGAACACGGTCTGCTTCTCCAGCCCGAACGCCGTCGGGTAGTAGAAGAACGCGATGACGAGCACGGTCACGAGGTAGGCGAGCACCGTGAGCTGGGCCCACCGCTCGGTCCGGCGGGCCAGCGAGGCCATGGCGAACGCCACCGCGTAGAAGCCCCAGGACAAAGGGGTGTCGACGGTGAAGGTCGGGTCCTCGATGCCCGCCATCCACGCGTAGATGGTGTGCACCACGGACAGGGTGAACGCGGCTACGAGCACGCCTGACATGTGCCGGCCGTAGGTCGACGTCCGGGCCGTCGCGCGGGTGCCGGGTGCGGTGCTGGTCAGGGATGTGGCGGTCATGGTCGTTCCTCTCGTGGGGGCGGCTCGGATGCCGTCACGTCCACCGTCGCGTCGCGGCCGGCGGCATCCCACCCACAGCAGGCCCACACCGGCACCACACCCGCGTGCCCGCTCCAAGCACTGACGCACCCGGCATCCGACGCACTAGCGTCTGACTCGTGGATTCAGGTGCGGCGCCGGGCGACTTCGCCGTCGTGCTGCGCCGCCTGCGCGAGTCGCGGTCGCTCACCCAGGAGGAGCTCGCCGAGCGAGCCGGGCTGACCGCCAAGGCGATCGGCGCCCTCGAGCGTGGCGAGCGCCGGCGCCCCTACCCGCACACCGTCCGGTCCCTCGCTGACGGCCTCGGCGTGATGACGGCGAACGTGCCGGCTCTGGCGGCGGTCCCCGCGACGTACACCGCCGACCGCCACCCCGCCATCCCCGGATGCCGGGCCACCGGCCCCGGCCAGCGCCCCAGCCGCGCCCTCTCCCCGCACCGGTCTCCACCACCATCGGCCGCGAGGACGACGTCGCCCGGCTGCTGCACCTCGTCACCTCCCCCGCGACCCGCCTGGTCACCCTCACCGGGCCGGGCGGAGTCGGCAAGACAAGGCTCGCCACGGAGGTCCTGGCCAGAGTGGCCGACAGCTTTCCGGACGGCACCGCCTTCGTGGACCTCGCCGCCGTGCGCGAGCCCGGCCTCGTGCTGGCGCGTGTGGCCGCAGCCCTCGGGGTCGTCGACGGCACGAACCACGGCAGCGGCCTCGTCGACCGCCTGGTCGGCCACCTCGCCGAGCGCAGGGTGCTCCTCGTCCTCGACAACCTCGAGCAGGTGCTGGCCGCGGCACCGGCCGTCGCCGACCTCGTCGCGCGCGCTCCGGGGCTGACGGTCCTTGCGACGAGCCGCGCCCCGCTGCGGGTCCGCGCCGAGCGCGAGGTGCCGGTCGCGCCGCTCCCGGTGCCGGATGCCGACGACCCTGCCTCCGTCTCCGACTCCGCGGCGGTCGCGATGTTCCTGGACCGGGCCGCCGCGTCCGGAGCGCCGATGGACGTCACGCCTGCCACGGCATCCACCCTCGCCGCCATCACCCGGCGGCTCGACGGCATCCCACTGGCCCTCGAGCTCTCGGCCGCCAGTGCCCGCGTGCTGCCGCTCGAGGCGCTGCTCGCGCGGCTGGAGCAGCGCGGCGTGGACACCGGCCTCGGCGCCGGCCCGCGCGACCTCCCCGACCGGCAGCGCACGATGACCGCCGTGCTCGACTGGAGCGCCGACCTCCTCGAGCCCGAGGAGGCCGAGCTGCTCGCGCGGCTGTCCGTCTTCTCGGGCGGGTTCTCGCTCGACTCGGTGGAGGCCGTCGTCGGCGCCACGAGCGACGGCGCGTCCACCGCCGACGTCCTGCCGGCGCTGACGTCACTGGTGGAGCAGTCACTCGTCGTGCCGGTGGCTTCGCCGGATGCCGTGCCACGGTTCCGCCTGCTCGAGCCGGTGCGTCAGTACGCCGCCGTGCAAGGCGCAGGGTGCGGGCCTCGCCCTCCGACACGGCCGACGCCCACGCCACGCACTTCCGCGAGGCTGCCATGGCCGCCCACCGGCGGCTGCTGCACCGCCAGGACCGGCCCGGTGCTCGACCGGCTGGAGGCCGACCACGCCAACCTGCGCTCGGCGTTCCTGCGGCTGGTCGAGCTCGACCGCGAGGCGGAGGCCGCGCAGCTCGCCGGGTCGCTGTGGCTACTACCTGGCGCAGCGGGGGTACGCCCGCGAGGGGCTCGGCTGGCTCGAGCGCCTCCAGGGCGCCGGTGGCGACGAGGCGGTCGCCCGCGCCGCCGTGGGGCGGATGGGGCTGCTGCTCGTCGTCGGCGACGTACCCGGCATCCGGCGTGAGGCCTCTGTCGCGCTCCCTCTGTCCCACCGACTCGGTGATGCCGACCTCGAGGGCGAGGCGATGGTGCTCGCCGGGCTGGCCGCCGTGTTCGCGGGCGACCTCGACGCGGGGCGGCGGCTGCTCGAGCCCGACGTGCGGCTCACCGACGAGCACGCGCAGCGCTGGCTGCTGCTTCACTCACTCATCGGCCGGGGCCAGGCGGCGCTGGTCGGCAGGGACATCGTGTCGGCCGAGTCGCTGCTCGAGCAGGCCCTCGTGCAGGCACGGTCGCTCGGCAACGAGTTCACGCTGTCGACCACGCTCAACACCGTGGCGACCCTGCGCGAGGCGATGGGCGACGACATCACCGCCGCGCGCTGCTCGGGGAGTCGCTCCAGGTGGCGTGGCCGCTGCGGATCACCTGGACCATCGGCTACGCCGTGCCGGCCCTGGCGGGCGTGGCGGCACGGGTGGGCGACCCGGTGGCCGCCGCAACGCTCTTCGGCGCCGCGGCGACCCTCGGGGCCTCGACCGCGGTCGACCCGCACTTCCCACCGTCGCGCGACACGGCCGACAACGGCCTCGCGAAGGCTCGCGAGGCCCTCGGGGACCAGGCGTTCCTCGCGGCGTGGGACGCCGGCCGGGCGGCGACCTCCGCGCAGGTCGCCGAGCTGGCCGCGCGGGTCGTTGCCGACGTCGTCGGCGGCGTCACCGACCGCGCACACGGGTGACGAACCGGCGGTACTGCCGGGCGCCGAGCACCTTGAGGATGACGCGCACCAGGGCGGCTGCTTGGCCAGCATCGCCCGGCGCTCGTCGGGAGTCGCAGTCCTCGAGGATGGCGCCGAAGAGGATGGGCAGCATCTTCTTGTCGATCTGCTCGATGCCGTGCTCTCCGAGGCTGTTCCACTCCGCGACGGTGACGTGCCGCTCGACCAGCGGCAGGATCTCGCGCTCCTCGAGGTCGAGGTGCTCGAACAGCGCGGCCGCGAAGCGGTCGAGCACGTCCGCGAGCTCAGCGCCCGTGGTGGCGGTGCCGTGCGCTCCCACGCGTCGAGGAGCGGCTGCGCCTGCCTCGGCGTAGCCGTCGACGACGTCGTGCTGGGCCTGCATCGTCTCGACCAGGCCGGTCGACGGCGCGGCGCGCTCGAGGAGCGCCGGCCAGAGGATGTCGTCCTCTCCCGAGTGGTGGTGGTGCAGGCCGTCGAGGACGAGGTGGAGCGCCTCGGCGATCGGCTGGGCCCGACCGGTGTCGCCGTCCGAGACCTCGCGGATGAGCCGCGGCAGGAGGGTGAACTCGCGGCGGAAGACGCGGTGGATGACGACCATCTCGTGGACCCACGGGCGGTCGGTGGTCGGGGTGGTGCTGAAGGTGCTGGTGCTCATGGCTGGCCCTCGGGCGGTGTGGTCTGGATGCCTCCAGCCTCGCCGTGAGCGCCCGCGCGCCCCACCTACAGCGACCCCCACACCACCCCCACAGTCGCAGTCGGGGGCTCCGGCCGGCATCGCCGACCGGGGCCCCTCTCGCGGTCGAGTCACGTGGACTGGGCCACCATCGCCTCCGTCCTCGGGAGCCATCGACAGCTCCTCGGACGTGCCTCGCCGCACGCTGACGTGCAGCGCGTAGGCCCAGGCCCACAGCGTGGGCAGGATGACGCTGCCCATCGACGTGACCTCGGTGATGGCGAAGAAGCCGGGGATGAACAGGATCAGCGCCCACGGCGTGACCCTCGGCCGGAACCCGTGGCGGAGCATGAGGACCCCCAGCCACACCCCGACCAGTCCGATGACGAGCATCGGCACGAGCCCGATGACGAAGAAGACGTCGGTCCACACCGTGTAGTAGTCGCCCGCCACCGAGATGGTGGCCACGGCGTACGCGCCGAGCTGGATGCGCCAGGCCAGTCGCTCGGCACCCACCGGCCGGCGCCGCCGGTAGACGACCCACGCGGCGACGGTCATCGTCAGGAAGATCGGCAGCCAGATCTTGCCGTACGTCCAGTAGACGAAGATCGGGTCACCCCAGTCGAGAAGGGGGCGCACGGCATCCGACTCGAGCAGGGTCGTCCACACCCCTGGCACCCCCTCCTCCAGGTCGCCTGGGTGGCTGTTCATCCGGGACAGCGCGTGCAGCTGGCCCGCGACGGTGGCGAACACCGCCATCCCCCAGGTGAACACGCTCAGCCGCCTGGCCGTCGTCGTCGAGATGTCCATCGGTCGTCCTCCCTCGTCCTGCGGCCCGGTCAGGCCGACTCCTCGACGCTAGGAGCGGCGGGCGGGCGCGGTCGTCACCGCGCGGGCCGGCGTCGGTGGACCGCAGGAGGATCCCGGCATCCTCCTTCGGGATGACGCGACGGTCACGTCGTCAGGCGTAGCGTCGGGCGCGTGAGCCGCCGCAGCCTGGCCTTCGACATCGCCGTTGCAGCGCTCGTCGGCGTGCTGGGGCAGCTCGAGGCCTGGACGGGCGCGGGCGCGACGCACCAGCAGGGCCCGGTGTGGGCCCAGAGCCTGCTGTATGCCGTCGCCGCGGTGCTGCTGCTGTGGCGTCGCCGGCATCCGCTGGCGGTGCTCGGCGTCATGACGGCGGTCTACCTCGTCGAGTTCGCCGTCTTCGGTTCGCCGGAGGGCAACGGGGTCGCGCTCGCCCCGATGGTCGCCACCTACTCGGCCGGCCGGTACGCCGCCCCACGGCGGTCGTGGCTCGCCCTCCCGCTGGCGTTCGTGTTCTGGCTCGGCTGGATGTCGTTCGACCCGCTCAACGAGGGCGGTTCGACCGCCGAGCGCCTCGGGACCGCCGTGTGGATGTCGCCCTCGATCATCGCCTGGCTCACCGGAGCGCTGGTGCGGGTGACCCTGCTGTACCGCGAGCAGCGCGTCGCGACGCGTGAGCAGCAGGCGTCCCGCGCGGTCGCCGAGGAGCGCAACCGCATCGCCCGCGAGCTGCACGACGTCGTCGGGCACAGCGTGTCGGTGATGACCGTGCAGGCGGCGGCGGTGCGACGGCGGCTGCGCGACGACCAGGTGGTCGAGCGCGAGGCCCTCGAGACGGTCGAGGACGTCGGGCGCGAGGCGATGGCCGAGATGCGCCGGCTGGTGGGGGTGCTGCGGGAGCCCGACGGCGAGCGCGCGAGCCTGGAGCCGTCGCCCGGGCTCGGCCAGGTCGACCGGCTGGCCGAGCAGTTCCGCTCGTCAGGGCTGCCGGTGTCGGTCACCGTGACCGGGGACCCGCGTGAGCTGCCCGGCGGGGTCGACCTCACGGCGTACCGGCTGCTGCAGGAGGGCCTGACCAACTCGCTGCGGCACGCGAGCGGCGCCAGCCACGCCGAGGTCGTGATCGCCTACGACCCGGATGCCGTGCGGCTGGAGGTCGTCGACGACGGGCCCGGCGGCCGGGGGTCGGGTGCCGGCGTGCGGGGTTCCGAGGCCGATGCTGGCGATGACACCGACGCCGCCGGCGGGAACGGGCTGGTCGGGATGCGCGAGCGCATCGCGGTCTACGGCGGGTCGCTGCGGGCGGGGCCACGCGCCGACGGCGGGTTCGAGCTGGTCGCGGTGCTGCCGACGGCGGCGCCGTCGTGAGCGACGTCGGGCGGCTCGCGGTGCTCATCGCCGACGACCAGGCCCTCGTGCGCCGCGGCCTGCGGATGATCCTGGAGACCGAGCCGGACCTCGACGTCGTCGGTGAGGCGGAGGACGGGGCGGATGCCGTGAGCCTGGTTGCGTCGACGCGCCCCGACATCGTGCTCATGGACGTGCGGATGCCGGGCGTGGACGGCATCGAGGCGACGCGGCGCATCCTCGCCGACCCGGGCTGCCGGTCACGCGTGCTCATGCTGACGACGTTCGACATGGACGAGTACGTCGTCGACGCCCTGCGCGCCGGTGCCAGCGGGTTCCTGCTCAAGGACGTGCGACCCGAGCTGCTCGTCGACGGCATCCGGGCCGTGGCCGCCGGGGAGTCGCTGCTCGCGCCGGTCGTGACCCGGCGGCTCATCGAGTCGTACCTCGACCAGCGGCGTGGGGCCACGGCGGACCCTGAGTCCGTGCGGCGGTTGGCCGCCCTCACGCCCCGCGAGGACGAGGTGCTGCGGCTCGTCGCCCGCGGACTGACGAACGCCGAGATCGCCGGGACGCTCTACGTGTCGGAGACGACGGTGAAGACCCACGTCGGTCGCATCCTCACCAAGCTGGGCCTGCGCGACCGGGTTCAGGCCGTGATCTTCGCCTACGAGGCCGGCCTCGTCGGTCCGACCGCGCGGCCGAGCCACCAGTGACGGTGCCGTCTCCTCCACCCTCCACGGACAGAAGCGGCGGCGAAACTGCGCGAGTGAGTTCGCCGTCGCGCTCCACGTTGGCGTGCTGCGTCCGACCTGGACGCGCCTACTGCGCCGTTCGGTCGGGCGCAATCCCCTTGCTCTGCTCCACTGGATGCTTGACGGCGGACTTCTCGATCTTGGCAAGGGCCGCGGCTGCCGAGGTCGACACCGCACTGCTCAGCAAGGCCAACCAGGTAGACCAGAACATCGGCCAGTTCTTCGCCCACACGCGTGTGGAGCGGCTCTGCGGAGATCAGCTCTTTCGCGCGGTCGGCCGGAAGCCACTGCAACAGCTCGGCCAACTCCCCTACCTCACCGACGAGGGCAAGCAGCACGGACTTCGGGTCCTGGAACTTCTCCCAGTCGCGCTCCTCGCGAAACTGACGAGCGGCTACCCGGATGGTTTCGAGATCTGACACAGCCGCGAGTATGCCGCGTCGCCGCGATTCCGGCCGACCTCGCGGATAGAGTCGCGACCGTAATTGCGGCCCGACAGGCTTCCGGTCCAGGACACGCCCCCACCCGCACGGTTCACTTCGTGCTGCCTGGGGTTCTCAATCGTGACGCTGTACCGGACGTCCGTCGAAGGCTTCTCCGCCATCGAGCATCACTTCGCCGAGCTGCTGGCTGATCAGATGTCACACCGCACGGGGCGCCGCCCATCCGACAGCGAGCGACGCTCGTGGGAGCGCAGCATTCCCGCGCTACGGGCCGACCTCGTGGCGGCCGGCCTCAACGACGTCGAGATGCTCATCGAGTACCAGCTCCCGCTCACCAGCAAGCGGGCCGATGTGGTCCTCGTGGGCCAGCATCCGGTGACGGGCGGACCGTCGTACCTGGTGGTGGAGCTCAAGCAGTGGAGCCACGCTGAGCGCTTCGAGGACAGCGACTCCCTGGTGCGCATCGAGCAGTACGGCAGCCGCCCGGTCACTCACCCCGCCCTCCAGGTCCGCGACTACTGCGACTACATGCTGGGCTTCAATGCCGTGCTCGCAGAGGCACCAGAGACTCTCGCGGGGGTGGCCTACCTCCACAACGCCACGGATGCCGGCGTGGCAGACCTCTTCCGCCTCCCCGGGAATGACCTGGGCCGGGTCTTCACCGGTCAGCGCCGCGGAGAGTTCCGGGAGTTCCTCCACTCGCGCTTCGCTCCGGGAAAGACGGGATCGATCTACGCAGACCGGCTCTGAGGCCAGTCGCATCGCCCCGTCAAAGCAGCTGCTCGCACTCGCCGCCGAGGAGGTGCAACGTCGAGAGATGTTCGTGTTGCTGGACGAGCAGCGCGACGCCTACAACTACGTCCTCCACGCCGTGGAGCGAGCCCGTCGAAGCAACACCAAGACGGCAGTGATCGTCTCAGGTGGTCCCGGCAGCGGGAAGAGCGTGATCGCCCTGTCGTTGCTGGGCGAGTTGTCTCGACAAGGTCGAGCCGTTCTCCATGCAACCGGCTCTCGGTCGTTCACCCAGACGCTGCGCAAGGTCGCTGGCAAGCGGGCTCCTCGCGTGCAGAAGATGTTCACGTACTTCAATTCACTTCATCGCGGCGGAGGCGAACGACCTCGACGCGTTGATCCTCGACGAGGCACACCGCATCCGGGAGACGTCGGTGTCTCGTTGGACGAAGGCAGAGCACCGCACCGGCCGCCCTCAGATCGACGAGCTGCTGGATGCCGCCCGCGTGCCGGTCTTCCTCCTCGACGAGTTCCAGGTCGTGCGCCCGGGCGAGCAGGGCACAGTCGATGACATCGCCAAGCACGCAACCGGCGCGGGGGATGCACGTCGAGAAGATCGATCTCGACGCTCAGTTCCGTTGCGGCGGATCCGAGGAGTACGTCCTGTGGGTCAAGCGCCTCCTCGGCCTGGAGCCGGGTGGTCCGACTCGAGTGGACCGGCGACCCGGGCTTCGAGGTTGAGGTCGCGGACACTCCGTACGAGCTCGAGGCCAGTCTCGCGACGAAGCTCGAGGGCGGGTACTCCGCTCGAATTGCAGCCGGGTACTGCTGGCCATGGAGCGACCCTCGGGAGGACGGTTCCCTGCCGGCGGACGTCCACATCGGCGACTGGGCAAAGCCGTGGAACCTCAAGGGCGAGAGGTCCGTTGGCGGCGCTCCCGCGGCGGCCCTGTGGGCCACCGACCCGGCGGGCTTCGGCCAAGTCGGCTGTGTGTACACGGCGCAGGGCTTCGAGTACGACTACTCCGGTGTCATCCTTGGCCCCGACTTCGTGTGGCGTGACGACCGATGGGTCGCTGTTCGCGAAGCCAACAAGGACCCCGACTTCCGTAACCGGTCTCGGGTCAGCGACGCCGACTTCGACCGCCTCATTCGGAACGTCTACAAGGTGCTGATGACTCGAGGTATGAGAGGGGTCACCCTCTACTCCACTGACTCACTGACCCAGCAGCATCTCCGAAAGATGGCGTTGTAGCCGATCAGCCTGAACGCCATTAGCGTCGCGAGCCGCCACAGCGGGCTGACACAGGTCCCGCGGGGGCACACCACGATGCGCCGCGCGCTTCCAGTTGATGCGACCTCAGCTCAACCGATTCCGAGCTTCTTCGCCACCGCGGGTCCACCCATTTCGCGGATGACGTCTGGCGGACCCACGACAACGAGTTTGTCCGTCGCCCGCGAAAGGCCCACGTACAGCCGCTCACGGGACCGCTCGCGCGGCATCCGCTCGTTGACGCACAGCACGACGACCTTGCGTTCCAAGCCCTTGCAGCCGAGCACGTGCCCGTAGAACACACAGTCCTTGTCCCAGAAGGTTCGCCAGTAGCCGTCCTGGCCCTCCGACTCCTGCAGCGCCACCTGCTCGGGATGCCGCGCGCCCGTCGTCAGGAGCGCCACGTCCTCCGGTCGCCAGCCCTCATCCAGTAGCGGGTCGATCTGGTCGTCAGCAACATCGAGGGCCTCCTCGGCCGAAGCCTCGACGTACGTGACCTCCGGGCCCTCTCCCCCGCGGGCGTACATCCGCATCGGTGCCAGTGGTCCGAATGCCTCGGCGATCTGCCTGGTGTTGCGGAGGTCGTATGGATGACAACTCGCACACTCCTCAAACGAGCGATGGGGCCCAACGCAATGCGTTAGGCCCCACCGACGGATGGCTGCCGGTCAGCTGCAGCCGGAGGTGCTTCCGCAGCCTTCGCAGACGTAGCAGGAACCGGCCGGGCGCATCTTCGTCCCGCAGGTCATGCACATCGGCGCATCCGCGGCCTTGGAGTCGCCGAACGCCGCGAGCAGGTCGGCCGAGGAGTGGATCTCCGAGGAGACCTCACGGGCCGAGGCTGCACCCGCACCGGACGTGACCGCCGAGGCGTCGAGCGACGAGCCCGACTCCCCCGCCGCGGAACCGGCGGCCGGAGCGTCAACCGGCGCGACGGCATCCATCTTCTTGGACGAGGCGCCGATGCCCTGGCTGAACGACTCGAGCTCTTCCTCGAGGTCCTCACCCGTCTCCTCGTCGACCGGCGCGTACGACCCGGTCTCGAGCTGGCGCGCCCGCTCCTCCGCGGAGTGGATGCCCATGTACGAGCGGGTGTCGAAGTCGAGGTAGTCCAGCGCCAACCGGCGGAACACGTAGTCCATCAGCGACTGCGCCATCCGCACGTCCGGGTCGTCGGTCATGCCGGCCGGCTCGAAGCGCATGTTCGTGAACTTCTCGACGAACGTCTCCAGCGGCACGCCGTACTGCAGCGCGACCGAGGTGACGATCGAGAAGGCGTCCATGACACCGGCCAGGGTCGAGCCCTGCTTGCCGAACTTCAGGAACAGCTCACCGAGCCGCCCGTCGTCGTAGGTGCCGGCCGTGAGGTAACCCTCGGCCCCACCGACGGCGAACGAGATGGTCTGCGACGCCCGACGCTTGGGCAGGCGCTCACGCGTCGGCCGGTAGACGACCTTCTCGACGATCTCGGTCGTCGCGGCAGCCACCGCGGCCGAGGCCTTGTCGGCCGCGGCGTCCTTGGCGGTCGAGCCACCATCGGACAGCGGCTGGCCCACCTTGCAGTTGTCGCGGTAGACGGCCAGCGCCTTCAGGCCCATCTTCCAGCCCTGGACGTAGACCTCCTCGATCTCCTCGACGCTCGCCGACTCCGGCAGGTTGACCGTCTTGGAGATGGCACCCGACAGGAACGGCTGCACCGCAGCCATCATCCGCACGTGGCCCATCGGGGAGATGGCCCGCGCACCCATGGCGGTGTCGAAGACCCCGTAGTGCTCGGTCTTCAGGCCGGGCGCGTCGACGACGTGACCCTTGTCGGCGATGTACTCCACGATCGCCTCGACGGTCTCCTCGGTGTACCCGAGCTGGCGCAGCGCCCGCGGGATCGTGAGGTTGACGATCTGCATCGAGCCGCCACCGACGAGCTTCTTGAACTTCACGAGCGAGAAGTCGGGCTCGATGCCGGTGGTGTCGCAGTCCATCATGAAGCCGATGGTCCCGGTCGGGGCGAGCACCGACGCCTGGGCGTTGCGGTAGCCGTTCTTCTCGCCCAGCTTCACCACGGCATCCCACGCCTTGGTGGCGACGCGGTGGATGTCCTTGTCCATCGTCGTCACGGTGCGGATCGTGTCGTTGGCGGAGGCGTGCTTGCGCATGACCCGCTTGTGGGCGTCCGCGTTGCGGGCGTACCCGGCGTACGGGCCGACGACCGCGGCGAGCTCGGCGGAGCGCTTGTAGGCGGCACCGGTGAGCAGCGAGGTGATCGACGCCGCGATGGCGCGCCCACCCTCGGAGTCGTACCCGTGGCCGGTGGCCATGAGCAGCGCGCCGAGGTTGGCGTAGCCGATGCCGAGCTGGCGGTAGTCACGCGTGGTGTCACCGATCGCCTCGGTCGGGAAGTCGGCGAAGCAGATCGAGATGTCCATCGCCGTGATGACGAGCTCGACGACCTTCTGGAACATGTCGGAGTCGAAGCTGTCGTCGTCGCGCAGGAACTTCAGCAGGTTCAGGCTGGCCAGGTTGCACGAGCTGTTGTCCAGGCTCATGTACTCCGAGCACGGGTTGGATGCCGTGATCCGCCCGGTCTCGGGGTTGGTGTGCCAGTCGTTGATCGTGCCGTCGTACTGGATGCCCGGGTCGGCGCACTCCCACGCGGCGGCGGCGATCTTGCCCATGAGCTCGCGGGCGTCGACGGTCTCGATGACCGAGCCGTCCTTGCGCGAGGTCAGGCCGAACTCCTTGCCCTCCTCGACCGCCCGCATGAACTCGTCGGTGACGCGCACCGAGTTGTTCGCGTTCTGGTACTGGACCGAGACGATGTCCTTGCCGCCGAGGTCCATGTCGAAGCCGGCGTCACGCAGCGCGCGGATCTTGTCCTCCTCGCGCGCCTTCGTCTGCACGAACTCCTCGATGTCGGGGTGGTCGACGTCGAGGACGACCATCTTGGCCGCGCGGCGCGTGGCGCCACCGGACTTGATGGTGCCCGCGGACGCGTCGGCGCCCCGCATGAAGGAGACCGGGCCCGAGGCCGTGCCACCGGAGGACAGCAGCTCCTTGGAGGAGCGGATGCGCGAGAGGTTCAGACCGGCACCGGAGCCGCCCTTGAAGATGAAGCCCTCCTCCTTGTACCAGTTGAGGATGGAGTCCATCGAGTCGTCGACGCTGAGGATGAAGCAGGCGCTGACCTGCTGCGGGCTCGCGGTGCCGACGTTGAACCACACGGGCGAGTTGAAGCTGAACACCTGGTGCAGCAGGGCGTAGGTCAGCTCGTGCTCGAAGATCTCGGCGTCCTCGTCGGAGCCGAAGTAGCCGTGGTCCTTACCGGCCTTGACGTAGGTCAGCACGACCCGGTCGATGAGCTGGCGCAGGCCGCTCTCGCGCTCGGGCGTGCCGACGGCGCCGCGGAAGTACTTGGTCGTGACGATGGTGGAGGCGTTGACGCTCCAGAAGTCGGGGTAGTCCACCCCGCGCTGGTCGAAGATCGTCTCCCCGGTCTTCCAGTTCTGCTGGACGACGTCGCGCTTCTCCCAGGTCACCTGGTCGTAGGGGTGGACCCCGGGCGTGGTGAAGATGCGCTCGACGGTCACCCCCTTGCCGCGGGGGGACTTACGGGCACCTGCACGTGCTCCGGCGGTCTCGGTCATGCGTTTCCCTACCTTCTGCCCCGTTCGGGGGCCGTGGTGACCTGTCATCTGACTGTTGTACTGCGGGGGTCTGACACCGGCCTTGGCGGTTGGTGTCGACAGCGCGAGGCGCTGCTACCCCAGGGGGCGGGCGGACGGCATCCGGCCCGGTGGTTCGATGCCTGCGGCGTCGCGCTCGGCGCGCAGGAGGGTGATCGCGGACTCGAAGTCCTCGAGGTTGTCGAACGCCTGGTAGACGCTCGCGAAGCGCAGGTAGGCGACCTCGTCGAGCTCGCGCAGCGGCTCCAGGACGGCCAGGCCGACCTCGTGCGCGTCGATCTCGGCGCTGCCCTGGCTGCGGATGGTCTCCTCGACGCGCTGGGCGAGCCGGGCCAGGTCGTCCTCGCTGACGGGGCGGCCCTGGCAGGCCTTGCGGACGCCGACGAGCACCTTGGCGCGGCTGAACGGCTCGGTCGCGCCGGAGCGCTTGACCACGCTCAGGCTGGCCGTCTCGACGGTGGTGAAGCGGCGGCCGCACTCGGGGCACTGGCGGCGCCGGCGGATGCTCGAGCCGTCGTCGGTGGCCCGCGAGTCCATGACGCGGGAGTCGGTGTGGCGGCAGAACGGGCAGTGCATGTGACCCCCCTCGCGTGGGCTGCGGCGCGGCGCCCTGTGGACGATGCGGTGGACAATGGTGTTAACAACCTGTGGATGACCGGCATTTCGTGTGCACAACATGTGGACGAACTACACGGGTGTAACCACTAGATGTGGTGCCATCTTCGCCCACTGTGACGTGGACCGCAAGGGATTCCGGGGTCTTCGGCGTGGCGGTTGTCGTTTGTGCAGGTCAGGGCGTTCGGATGCCGTCCGCCCGGGTTGCGCTCGGGCGTGTCGCCCCTCGCGCCGGGTCGAACCCCAGGTGCACGGATCCGCGAGCGGTATCACCTCGACCCACCGCGGGAGGACGCCTGGCAGCTACTCCCCCGGTGAGGCGCCCTGGTGCACGAGCGCCGCGGTGACCATCCAGTGCCAGTCGGTGCTCGACGCCCCGCCGCGGGCTCCGGCGCCGCAGTTGCACTCCCAGTGCCAGCGGCCGAGTGCGTCGCACGCGACGGCCGGGTGGTGGCTGCGGCGGGCTGTCCGCCGGCGGGTGAAGGTCCTCATACCCCTGAAGAGGAGCGAGGGGGTCGGTTGATACCTCGCCCGTGGGCGAGTCGGGCTGAACAAGAGTCGGACCCGGATGCCGCGGCACGGCATCCGCGCGTGCCGTCGCGCCCCTCGCTACGGTGAGCCCGTGAGCAGCGACGAGGTGGACCCGGCCGGCGACCAGCCGCCGGCGGTCGACCTGCCAGAGGTCGAGCGGCACGCCAGCTGGTCCGAGCTGTTCTTCGACCTCGTCGCCGTCGCCGCGGTGGCCTCACTCGCGCACCTGCTCGCGACCGAGCTCGACTGGGCGTCGCTGGGGCTGTATGCCGTGCTCTTCCTCGCGGTGTGGCTCGCCTGGACGACGTTCATGCTCTACGGCAACGTCGCCGGCAGCCGCACCCACGTGCTGCGGCTGCTCATCGGGATGTTCGGGCTCGGGGTCATGGCCGCGTCGGTGCCCGGCGTGGCCCACACCCTGCTCGACGGCGGCCACGAGGACCGCGCGGTCACCGTGTTCGCGGTGGCGTACATCCTCACCCGGGTCTACGGGGCGCAGTCCTGGCGGCCCGGCGAGGTGCTCCTGGACTTCCCGGTGGCCCAGCACACCATCGGGGTGCTGCCCTGGGTCGTGTCGCTGTGGACGCACCCGCCGGTGACCGTTGCGCTCTGGGCCCTGGGTGTGGCGCTGGACCTCTGGCTCGTTCTCGTCGTGTCGGGCGACGACATGCTCGAGCGCTACTCGAGCCGGATGGACCAGCTCACCGCCCGCGGGGCGAAGGCCCTGGACCGCTCCACCGGTCAGGGCGGTCGGCGAGGTGGACGACCGCGGCGTGAACCGGCATCCACCGCCGATGGGGTGGCGACCGTCGTGGAGGCGGCTGGCGAGGTCGAGGGGGGCACTGCGCGGGGCGGCGGGTTCGCGGGGCGCGGTGGTCGGGTGCGCCAGGTGCTCAAGCCGGTGCCTGTCGCCACCGACCCGGGGCACCTCGCGGAGCGGCTCGGGGGGTTCGTCATCATCGTGCTCGGCGAGGGCGTGGTGCAGGTCGTGAACGCGGCGTCGAACACGGTGCCCGAGTCGGGGCTGTTCGTGGCCGGGCTGGCGTCGTTCGTGCTGCTTGCCGGGATGTTCGGGCTGTCCGTGCTGTACGGCTTTGCCGGGGTGCCGCACCTGCGCGGGGATGCTGTGGTGGCGCGGGCCGGGCTCGCCCTGCACTGCGTCGTCACAGGGGTGATCGCGACGGTGTCGGTGGGCCTGGCCTCGGTGGTCGAGCACGGCAGCGAGCCACTCGGCACCGGCCCGCGCTGGCTGCTCTGCGGTGCGGTGGCCGCGTACTTCCTCATCGGCCAGGTCGTCGCGATCGTGGTGCTCGGGCGGGCGGCCGTCGTGCGCACCCTGTGGATCTCGAGCGGTGTGGTCGTGCCCCTGCTGCTCGCACTGCTCGGCGGCCCGTTGCCCGCATCGCTGCTGACCGCGGTGATCGCGCTCGTCGTCGTGGGGCAGGTCGCCGTCGAGGCGCGGTTGGAGGGCCGGGCGGGTGACCCCAGCGTGGACGAACCGGGGCCGGGGCCGGCTTCGCCCGGCGCCGGGTGAGTGCACGGCCGAGGATGCCGTCAGCCGCTCACCTGGCCAGGCGCACCTCGTGGCCGAGCCGGGTCAGCTTGTCCGGGTTGCGCACGAAGTAGAGCGAGGCGACCACGCCGTCGACGGCCTCGATGGTGATGACGCTGTCGACCACCCCGTCGATCACCGCGACCAGACCGGGCCGGCCGCCGACCAGCTCGACGCGCAGATCGACGTCGACGTCCTGCGGGGTGACCGCCTCGAGGAAGCGCAGCACCTTGTCGCGGCCGAGGATCGGGCGCAGCGCCGCCTTGCGCACGCCGCCGCCGTCGGTGACGAGCAGGACGTCGGGCGAGAGCACGTCGATCAGCGCCTGGAGGTCGCCGGTGTCGGCGGCGACCCGGAACCGCTCGAGCACCGCGGCGTGCTCGGTGCGGTCGACGCGCTGCCGCGGGCGCCGGGCCGCCACGTGCTCGCGGGCCCGGTGGGCGATCTGCCGCACCGCGGCCGGGGTGCGGTCGACCCCCTCGGCGATCTCGTCGTAGGGCACGTCGAACACCTCGCGCAGCACGAACACGGCCCGCTCCACCGGGGTGAGGGTCTGCAGCACCAGGAGCATCGCGGTCGACACGCTGTCGGCCAGCTCCACGTCGTCCGCGACGTCGGGCACGGTGAGCAGGGGTTCGGGCAGCCAGGGCCCGACGTACGTCTCCCTCTGTCTGCTCACCGTGCGGAAGCGGTTGAGCGACAGCCGGATCACGATCCGCACCAGGTAGGCACGCGGGTCGCGCACCGTCGTGGGGTCGACGCGCGACCAGCGCAGCCAGGCCTCCTGCACGACGTCCTCGGCGTCCGCCGCGACCTCGAGCATCTCGTAGGCCACCGTGAAGAGCAGCGGCCGCAGCGACTCGAACTCCGCCGCGTCGGGACCCTCGGTCATGCGTGAGAGGGTACGGCCAGCGGCAGCTCGCAGACGTCGGAGAAGCCCTGCGACTGCAGGCCGGCGGCGCTGTTGAACCGCGAGCGCATGTTCTCCAGGGCGACGAGCTGGGTGAGCTCGACGACGGCCTTGACCCCGAGCGCCTCCTGGAGGCGGTGGCTGAGCTCGTCGTCGACGGCGCAGGGCGTGGCGCTCATCGCCTCGGCGTACTCCAGGACGTCGCGCTCGAGCGGGGTGAACACGTCGGACTCGCGCCAGCGGGGCACCTCGCGCACCTTGGCCTCGTCGAGGCCCTCGTCGTGGGCCATGAAGTAGCCGAAGTCGGTGCACCAGCTGCAGCCGATGACGGCGGCGCTGGCGATCTGGGCGAAGGAGGCCAGGTGCGGGTCGAGGGCGTCCCACTTGGCCACCTTGCGCTCGAAGCCGAGCACGGCGTTCATGACCTTCTTGTGGTGCCAGACGACGTACGCGGTGTCCGGCACGTCGCCCCAGGTGCGTCGGGCGTAGGCCTTGAGCAGGGCGGCGTACGGGCCGCTCATCTCGGCGGCGGGGATGCGGAAGGTGCTGGGCACGGTGCCCTCCTGGTGTCGAGGGGGCGGCCCGGGTGGCCGTCCACCCCTTCAGACACCACTCGGCTGCCCGTTGTGACACCTGGTGCGGATCGGACCTTCGACTCATTCCGGATGCCGTCCGCCCCGCTGTGTGGGTGGGCGGTGGTTGGGTGGGTGCATGGCTGGCAGGAAGCAGACGGCACCGTCGACGGTCGAGGCGACCGGGTCGTGGGAGACCCACCCGGTGACACCCGACCGGTTCGAGGACTTCGCCGACGTCATCAACCCCAACCGCCGCGCGGAATCGTGCTGGTGCCTGTCGCACCGGATCCGACAACAGGAGATCCGCGAGCTCGGTGGCGACGGGCCCGACGGCCGTGAGAAGGCGATGCGTGCGCTGTGCGAGCGCGAGCACCCGCCCGGCGTCGTCACCTACCTCGACGGGGTCGCCGTCGGCTGGTGCAACATCGGGCCGCGCTCGGAGATCTCGCGCCTGGTGCACTCGAAGCTCATCCTGCCGACCGACGACCTGCCGGTGTGGAGCATCGTCTGCGTCGTGGTGCGGGGCGGGCACCGTCGCAAGGGTGTGGTGGGGCACCTGCTCGAGGGTGCGGTCGCCTACGCCGCCGCCAACGGCGCACCGGCCGTCGAGGCGCACCCGGTCGACCCGCCGGGGCGGATGGACACGACCATGGCGTTCGTCGGCACGCGCTCGATGTTCGAGCGCGCCGGGTTCGAGGTGGTCGGCACGACGGATGCCGTCGCGAGCAGGATGCCGCGCATCGTCATGCGCCGCACGCTGGCCTGAGGAACGCGTCCCCTGTCCCCACATCGACCAATAGGTCACTGTGGGGACGCCCCCAGCGAGTTCAGGAAGGGCGCACCGCGATCACGAGGTTGCCGACCTTGCGGCCGCTCTCGGCGTAGCGATACGCCTCGACGATGTCCTCGAGCGGGTAGGTGCGGTCGATCACCGGCCGGAGCGCCCCGCTCTCCAGACGGGCGCGCAGGTACTCGAGCACCTCGGGCGTCTCCATCGGGAACGGGAAGACGACCCGTCGGGTCCTCCCCCGCGTGGCCTTGGTCGCGAGCGGCAGCACGAGGTTCTGGCCGAACGGACCCAGGTCGGACGAGACGTAGATCCCGCCGGGCACGAGGATCCGGCGGCAGGCCTGGAAGGTGCTCTTGCCCACCATGTCCAGGACGGCATCGAAGGTCAGCCCCGTCCGCGTGAAGTCAAGGGTCTCGTGGTCGATGACGTGTTCGGCCCCGAGTCGCCGCACGAGCCCGAGGTTGGCGGTCGGCGCCGTCGCGCTGACGTGCACGCCGAGGTCCACGAGCAGCATCACTGCCGCTGACCCGATCGCGCCCGTCGCGCCGTGCACGAGCACCCGCTGTCCGGACTCGATCCCCGCGCGCCGGATCGCGGACAGCGCGTAGTGCGCGCCCTCCGTCGACGCTGCCGCGGTGGCGAAGTCGACTCCGTCCGGCACCGGGCGACGAGCGAGGTCGCGCCCACGGCGACGAACTCGGCGTGCGTGCCGAAGCGCCCCTCGGCGTAGCCGAACACCTCGTCTCCGGGCGCGAAACGGGTGACCTCCCGGCCGACGCGCTCGACGACCCCGGCGTACTCCGTGCCCCAGACCGGGATGCTCGGACGACGCACGCCGGTCAGCCCTCGGATGATGAAGGGCTTCGCGGCGCGGTACCCGCAGTCGGTGCGGTTCACGGTGGTGGCGTGCACCCGCACGAGCAGGTCGTCGGCGCCGACCTCCGGCACCGGGGCGTCGTCGACGACCCGCACCACCTCCGGAGGGCCGTAGCCCTGGCTCACCGCGGCCCTCATGCCCGAGAGGCTACTCGCGCCACCCAGCCCACACCCAGCGCACGCGTGCCACGCACCACCGCGACCGGACCGCAACCGGACCGCAACTTCTGGCCCGAAACCGCAACCGGACGGCATCCGCGTGGCGCGACCCGCAAACCTTCTACCGTAAGGCCAGGCCGTGATCGAGGTCGGCAGGATCGGCTGGCTGACGTACTCCGCGGACTGGGAGGAGTCGGCGGTCATCCTGCCCGGCCAGCCCCCCGGCGCGACCTGCCCCGACGCCGCCTGACCCCGACATTTCGGCGGTTTCGTGGGCCGGTCGCGGTCGGCGCGACCAGACGACGACCGGGCCGCGACCGGCATCCGCCAACCTCCGGTCACCGGGCAGACCGCCCGAACCACGTCGGACAATGTCCGCCGAGCCAAGGAGCACCCGATGTCCGCACGTCGCCTCATCGCCACCGCCCTCTCGACCGCAGCCCTCGCCGCGGGCACCGCCTTCGCGGCCGCGCCCGCCCAGGCCGCCGGCCCGACCCACTCCGTGGAGGAGATGGACTTCACGATCCCGGCCCACCCGTACTACAGCGAGGTCTGCGGCTTCCCCATCGAGCTGCACGTGTGGGGCAGCTTCAACATCGTGACGTGGACCGACGACAGCGGGGCCGTCACCAAGGAGATCCGCACCTTCCGCTTCCAGAGCACGTCGACCGCCAACGGCATCAGCATCCGTGGCCGCTCCATCGGTCCCGAGATCCGGACCCTCAACGATGACGGCACCAGCGAGGTCCGCATCATGGGCGTGGTGAACCGGCACGTCCCGGGCGAGGGGATGGTGACGATGCACGCCGGCTACACCCTCGTGTTCATCGACGGCGACGTGGAGGTCGAGGTCGACTCGGCTGGCCCCCGTGAGGACGTCGCCCTGATCTGCTCGGCGTTCGCCTGATCGCACCAAAGTCCTCGTCACGGTGCCCGGCCGTCCCTACAGTGAGCCCGTGGATTTCTCCGTCCTTGGCCCGCTCCGCGTGGAGGGGTCTCGTGGTGCCATCGAGATCCGTGGTGCCAAGGAACGGCTGCTGCTCGCCCGGCTCGTGGCCGCCGGAGGGCACCTCGTCCCGTCGAGCGAGCTCGTCGCCACCCTGTGGGGCGACGAGCCGCCGGCGAGCGCCGCCAAGTCGCTCCAGACCTTCGTGCTGCGCGTGCGCAACGCGCTCGAGCCCGACCGGCACGGCAGCCCCACGCTGCTCATCACCGAGGGCCCGGGGTACCGGCTCGCGGTCGACCCGACCCAGGTGGATGCCGAGCGGTTCGCCCGGCTGGCCCGCATGGGCGAGCGGTCGCTCGCGGACGGGCGGGCCGAGCACGCCACCGCGACGCTCACCGAGGCCCTGTCGCTCTGGCGGGGGCCGGCGTATGCCGGGTTCGAGGGTGCCGAGTTCGCCGAGGCCGAGGCACGTCGGCTCGGCGAGCTCAGGCTCGGCACGGCGGAGGACCGCCTGGCCGCAGAGCTCGCCCTGGGCCGGGCGGCAGCCGTGGTTCCCGAGCTGGAACGGCTCGTCGGCGAGCACCCGATGCGCGAACGCCTGTGGGAGATGCTCGTCACCGCGCTGTACCGGGCCGGGCGCCAGGGCGACGCCCTCGGTGCCTACGACCGGGCGCGGGCGGTGCTGGCCGACGAGCTGGGGGTCGACCCCGGGCCGGGTCTGCGGGCCGTCCATGCCCGGGTGCTGGCCCACGACCCGACGCTGGGCTCCCCCACCGGCCGGCTCTCGCTGCCCGCCGAGCTGCGCCCCGCCAGAGAGCTCGTCGGTCGCGACGAGGAGCTCGGGCGGCTGCGGCAGGCATGGCGGGTGGCTGTCCGGGGTGAGCCGGGCACCGTGGTCGTGCGAGGCCCCGAGGGCGGCGGCGGCACCGCCCTGGCCGCGGCGCTCGCCGCGGAGGTCGCCCGCGAGGGCGCGCTCGTGCGCTACCGGTCCGCTGGCTCAGCCCCCGCTGACCCCACCCACCGCCGTGGTGACGGACGACGGAGACCGGGGCGACGGCATCCCCGTGCTGCTCGTCTGCGACCACACCGACCACGACGTCGGGGTCGCCCACCAACGGCGCCACCCCGCCGACTCTCACCCTGAGGCTCAGCGGGCACCTCGGCCCGGTGCCCGACGGCGTCGACCTCATCGAGCTCACCCCGCTGACAGCACCCGAGGTGCGCCGGGTGCTCGCCGACCACCTGCCGGCGGAGGAGGCCGAGCGTGTCGCCGAGGCGATCCATGCACGCACCGGTGGCTGGCCCGGGGCGGTGCACCGGGCCGCCGTCGACGCCGCCCGCGACCTCGCGGTGAACCGCGTCGGCGCCGCAGCGACACTCACCGGAGCGACGAGCGCTGAACTGGCCAGCGCGAGAGCCGAACTCGTCGACAGCGTCGCCCAGCTGCGCGACACCACAGCGCCCGCGGAGGCGCCGGACCCCCGCATCTGCCCGTGGCGCGGCCTCGCCTCGTATGCCGTGGAGGACGCCCGCTGGTTCGCGGGCCGTGAGCGGCTCGTCGCCGAGCTCGTGGCCCGGCTGGCCGGCAGCCGCCTGCTCGCCCTGGTCGGGGCGTCGGGCTCGGGGAAGTCCTCGGCACTGCAGGCCGGCCTGCTGGCCGCGCTGGCCACGGACGTGCTCCCGGGCAGCGGCGGCTGGCGGGTCGTGAGCCTGCGGCCGGGCGCGCATCCCCTGCGCGAGCTCGCCCGCCGTTCGCTCGGGCCGACGGGGCGCGATGACGTGGCCGACCTGCTGACGCACCTCGTCACGGCATCCGGGGAGCACGAGGGGCGCACCGTCGTCGTCGTGGACCAGTTCGAGGAGGTGTGGACGGTCTGCACGAGCGAGACCGAGCGCACCCAGTTCCTCGACACCCTCGCCGACCTCGCGACCGACCCGCGGTCCTCGGTGTGCGTCGTCATCGCGGTGCGTGCGGACTTCATGGGCGAGCTCGCCGACCACGACACCCTGCGGGCCCTCGTCGGCGACGGCACCGTGCTCGTCGGCCCGATGACGCCCGCGGAGGTGCGTCGGGCCGTGGAGCGACCCGCGGCATCCGCGCGGCTCGTGCTCGACGACGGCCTGGCCGACACCGTGGTCAGCGACGCCGGCGACGAGCCGGGGCTGCTCCCCCTGCTGTCCACGGCGATGGCCCAGCTCTGGGAGCGGCGCGACGGGCACGGCCCTGACCTACGCCGCGTACGTGGGGCTCGGCGGGCTGAGCGGAGCGATCGCGACGGTCGCCGAGGAGACGTATGCCGGGCTGTCCGAGGACGAGCAGGACACCACACGCCTGCTGTTGCTCCGGCTGGCTGGCCCGGGCGATGGTGCGGGTGTCACGCGGCGGCGGGTGCCGCTGCGCGAGGTGGAGTCGTTGCCGCACAGCGGTATTCGCCAGGTGGTGGAGGAGCTGGCCGCTGCCCGCCTGCTCACGGTGTCCGACGGGCACGTCGAGGTCGCGCACGAGGCGCTGTTCCGGGAGTGGCCGCGGCTGCGCACCTGGCTCATCGAGGATGCCGCGGGGCGGGCCGTGCAGCGCCGCCTCGCCGTCGCGGCGGCCGAGTGGGACGCGGACGGTCGCGAGGGGTCGGGGCTATGGGGCGGCACCCGGCTCGCGTCGGGGCTCGAGGTCGCCGAGGCCAAGCCGGACGAGCTGACGCCTGTCGAGCACGAGTTCCTCACCGCCGGCCGGGAGGTCCTGGATGCCGAGCAGCGCGCAGCCGAGACGCGCGCGGCCGCGGCGGCCCGGCAGAACCGCCGGCTCCGGTGGCTCGTCGCCGGCATCGGGGTCGTGCTCGTCGCGGCCCTGGTCGCGGGCTTCATGGCGTGGCGTTCCCAGCAGGAGGCGCAGGCGGCGTCACTGTCGGCGGAGGCCAAGCGCCTTGCGGCGAGCGCATTGAACATCGAGTACCCGGACACCGCCCTCCTGACCGCCGTCGAGTCGACGAAGATCGAGCAGAGTCCCGAGACGTACGGGGCGCTCCTGACCCTCCTTGCGCGACAGCCCCAGGTCGCGCACCGGGTGCGCACGCCCGACCGCTTCCTGCGGATCGCCGCGAGCCCCGAGGGCGACGCCGTCTTTCTCGGCGAGAACAACCCGCGAGTGAGCGCAGTGGACACCGAGTCAGGTCGCGTCGCCTGGGCCACGAACCTGCCCGGGAAGGACCAGGCCAGCAGCCTGGTCGTCACGCCGGACGGCAACGGGGTCATGGTCAGCCATGTCGGGCCACAGCCCGGTGTGGTGCGCCTGGACAGCAGGACGGGCGACCTCGTCTGGCAGATCGGAGAGGAACAGCTGACGGCCGCGGCCCCGGAGGCCGCCCTCGAGCTGGACAGCGGAGGGTTTCGCACCGACGGCCGCTACGTCACGGCCAGCAGCACCCACGTCTTCTCGCTCGACCCAGCATCGGGTGAGGTGCTGTCGGCCGTGCCCTGGCCCGAACCGCTGGCCTACGGGAGCGACCTCCTCGCGGTCTGGCCGGACGGGCGGGTGAGCCGAGATGACCCCCAGAAACCGGGCGACGGAATCGTCTTCGACCCGGCTCGCCCCGCACGGGGTCTGGCCCACACCGACGGGGTGGTGCTCGCGGTGGCCCCGGACGCCTCCCGAGCGCTCATCAGCCGCGACACCGAGACCGGGTCGGACTACCGGGTCGTCGACGGCCGGACCCTCGAGGACCTCACCAAGACCGTCGGACTGCCGGAGTTCTCGAGAGGTGCGGTTTTCAGCGGTGACGGCACGAAGGCCGCCATCACGGTCGACCGAGGAGTCCGGATCCTCGACCCGGACACGATGGCGATGGAACGGCCGATGGTCGGGCACAGTGGCTCCGTGATGGGCCTGGCCTTCGCCGGCCCGGGGGGAAACGCTCTGTGGACCGCAGGGCGGGACGGCACCAGCGTGGCCTTCGACCTCAGCGGGCAACGCACGCCCATCACGGAGCGGGCGGCCGACCCGGACCCCCACGTGGGCCGCTCCGCCCCGGCGGTCGGCCGTGGGGTCTACCTCGACCTCCTGGAACGCGACCCCAACACGGCCTACGTCACCGACCTCACGACCGGGACCAACACGGGACGGCTGGACCACGACCTGGCCGGGCACCTGGCGGGCTGGGATCCCACGGCAGTTCACCAGGTGACGGCGGTCTCGATCGCCCCGGACGGGAGCACCGCACTGGTGGGGCTGGAGGGCTACATCCCCGAGTCGGGTCCCGTCGAGGACGCCGGGTTCGTCGTGGTGTTCGACGCCGCGACCCGGCAGCAGCGCGCGGTGGTTCCGATGCCATGGCCGGTGTACGGCATCGCCATGGCTCCCGACGGTCGCCGTGCGGTGGTCAACGGACTGAGCGGGTACGCGGTGCTCGACGTCGCGTCCGGGAGAGTCGTCGGTGACCCCGTCCGCCTCGACGCCATCGAATGGCACGGTGATTGGACCGCCGGAGCAGAGGTGTCTCCCGACGGGAGGATCGCCGCCCTGGCGCGAGACTCCGATCTCCTGCTCGTCGACGTGGGGTCGGGCGCCCTGGTCAGGCGAGCGCCGGTGGAGGACGGCAAGACCCTGCAGGCCGTGGCGTGGACGGGAGACTCGACCGCCGTCGCGGTCGGGACCGAAAGCGGACGCCTGCACGTCGTGTCGGCCGCGTCCCTGGAGGCGGCCGCGCGCACCACGTCTCATCACGGGCGGATGGGTGACCGACCTGGAGATGAGCCCCGACGGCAGGATGCTCGCCAGCGTCGGGACCGACGGTGACCTCACCCTCTGGGACACGAGAACCTGGCGGCCGTTCGGCCAGCCGGTCACCGATGACCGGGCCTGGGGTTGGTTGACCTTCTCGGCGGACAGCCGACAGCTCACGGTGTTCTACGAAGGGGGACAGGCCGTGACCCTGTCGACGGACCCCGGCGCCTGGGTGACGGCAGCGTGTGCGGCGGCCGGGCGCAACCTCACCGCGGAAGAGTCCGCGGTCATCCTCCCGGGACAGCCGCCGCGGCCGACCTGCCCCGAGCCGGCCTGACGAGGTCGCTGGTCCGGCTGAGCGGACACAGTGGAGTGCGACGGGGGCGTGGAGATCGGTCTCGGCTTCGACGTCGACTACATCTACATGGGCTGCCGGTGGCATCCCCCTCGAGCCGCCCAACGTGCACGACTGACCGCACCACGGCAGGGCCGCCGGTCGCGACCGGATCACGACCCGGTCGCGACCGGCATCCGCCATGGTCGTCGTCGTCGCCACGGTGGCGGCACCGAGCGGAGGAGAACGCACATGAGGACACGAGGGACGACCACCCGGCGGAGCCGGGCCGGCGCAGGAGTGGCCGCAGTGGCCATCACCGGCGTCACACTGGCCGCGCTACCGACCGCAGCCGCCCAGGCCGCCGGCGCCTCGACGGGCGGTGACTGTCGACTCGTCGAGCTGGCGGCCCCGGCGGGGGGTTACGACGCCGGCGTCATGGACATCGAGGTCGTCGACGGTCAGACGATCTACTACGGCAACTACCAGACGCGTGACGACGAGGGGCGCGAGCACCAGCGAGCCGTGATCTGGCGTGGTCTCGACGGTGCCCCCGAGCCGGTGGATCCCGGGCTGGGCCGCTTCGCCGACATCGCGTTCGAGCTCACCGAGACCGGGCTCGTCAACGGGGTGAGCGAGGACGAGGGCGAGGCCAACCCGGTGCCCTGGGTCATGGACCTTCGCTCCGGGCGGGTGACGGTCGTCGACACCGCGGCCGGCACCGCCACCGACCGCAGCCGGATGTACGTGCGCCGGATCAACGACGCCGGTGCGGTCGTGGGCAGCGACTCCGCCGGCCGCGGAGCCAACCGCAACGAGCGCGCGCTGGGCTGGGACCACTTCACCGCCCAGCCGTTCCGGCTGGACTCCAGTGCCTTCCTCAGTACGGGCTGGGGCATCAACAACCTCGGTGACCGGACCGGCTTCATCGGCAAGGACAAGCGCGCCGGCTATCCGCACTGGACCGACTACACCCCGATGGTGTGGCAGGCGGACGGCACGAGCCGCGAGCTGCCCCGGGCGGGGATCGACGCCGTCCCCTCCCTCGTCAAGGACGACCGCACGGTGGCCGGGGACGGCTGGTGGGGATGGAGCGTGGAGGAGGGCCACGTCGAGGCCATGTTCTGGCCCTCGTTCGACGAGGTGGTCGGACTGGGCGTCGTCGACGGTGGCGGGTGGTCGAGGGTCTTCGGGCTCGACGAGGGTGGCTGGGCCGTGGGGATGCTCGACCAGTTCGTGGAGCCCTCTCCCCTGGCGCCGGACGGCCTGTCTGCGCACGGCTTCCTCTACCGCCACGGCGCCACGCAGCCGGGCCACCTCCGCGTCCTGCCCTCGCTGCGGGCCGTCGCGGACGGTGTCACGGACTGGCGCGAGTGGCACGGCAGCGCCGTCCACGCCGTCAACGGCGAGCTCGACCAGGCGGCCAGCGGGTCCCACTCCGGGTTCGACGCAGACGGCCGGCCGACGTTCGGGGCAACCGTCTGGGTGAACGCGTCGAGCTGCGGCGTGGAGGTGGCGACGACGCACGACCCGTGGCACCTCACCGACCTCGAGAGTGCTCGCGAGGCGTCGGCCGAGATCGACGCGAACACCGTCTCGCCGTGAGTCGGCGCGGCCTCGCGTGACCGGCAGCCGGCCCGGCATCCCGCAGGGGGATGCCGGGCCGGCCTCGCCTCACGGATCAGGCCGTGGGGCCCTTGGCGCGCAGCTTGTCGACCTCGGACATCGCCTCGCGCAGCTCGGCCAGCCAGGTGTCGGCGTGCTCGCCGACGAGGCGGACCGACCACGCGAGCGCGTCGCTGCGGGAGCGGGCGACGCCGGCGTCGACGAGGGTGTCGAGCACGGCTCGCTCCGGCTGACGGAGGCGCGTCATGACCGGGACGGCCAGGTGGGTGAACAACGCGGTCGTCTCGCCGACGCGGGCGCCCCACGAGACGGTGCGCTGGTAGCGGGCCTGGGCCTCGCCGGCGATGGCGATCCGCTCGTCGCGGGTCTCGGCACGGAACCGGCTGATGCGGCCCTCGGCCTGCGCGGGGTCGGTCTCGGAGTCGACGTTGGCGAGCACACCGATGACGGTGATCTCCTCGCGGTCGACGGTGACCTCGACGGCGTCGAACCAGCCGTCGGGCAGGCGTCCGGCGAACCAGCTCTGGGCGTCGTCGGCGCTGGGCAGGTCGCCCTGCTGCCAGCCGCCGGGTCGGCCGAAGCCACGGCCGCGACCGCCACGGGGCCCGCGGGGTCCGTCCTCGCCGGGGCCGCCGCCGGGACCGGGGCGTCCGCCGCGAGGGCCACGCAGGCTGCGGGTGCCACGCGGGCCATGGCCGAAGCCGGGGGCGTCGAAGGTGTCTGGGTCTGAGGGGGTGGAGTGGGGGTGTCGCATGATGTTCTCCTTGCACTGATTACTTGATTACACCCATCCTAACGCAAGACCCAACGATCCTGTTCCCGAGCCCGGAGGCGACCGTCGGTGCACGGTGCGACGATGACCCGCATGCGCACGGCATCCCTCCCCCAGGTGCGTCGTCAACGCCTGGCGACCCAACGACTCTCGGCGGCCGGGCTGCGGCGCGGCGGCGACGTCGTGCGGCTGCTCGCGGCCATCCAGTCGCAGGACGCGCCACTGGCGGCATGGTCACTGGCCATGCGGATGCCGGCCGGTACCACGTATGCCGGGTTGCTCGCCGAGCAGTCAGTCCGGCGGCTGGGTGCGCACCCACGTGCTGCGGCCCACATGGCACTTCGTCGCACCCGAGGACCTGCGCTGGATGCAGCACGCCACGGGGCCGCGCGTCGAGTCCTCGCTCGCGGGGCGCCACCGCGGGCTGGGGCTGGACGCCGAGTCCACGACGCTGGCCTTCCAGGTGCTCGAGCGGGTGCTCGCCGGGCCGACCCCGCACACCCGACGCGAGCTGCGTCCGGTCTTCGAGGCCGCCGGCCTGCCCACGGACGTCGAGCGCCTCGCCCACCTGCTGATCCTCGCCGAGCTGCACTCGCTCATCTGCTCCGGGCCCCCGCGCGGCGCCGAGCACACCTACGTCCTCGCCGACGAGACCGTGCCACCCGGCCCGCTCGACCACCTCGTCGGCGAGGACGCCCAGCGCGAGCTGACGCGACGCTTCATCTCGGGGCACGGCCCGGCATCCGACCGGGACCTGGCACGCTGGTCCACCCTCACTCTCGGGCATGATCCGCAGCGCGCTCGACGACCTCTCGGACGACCTCGACCACGTCGACGTCGGCGGCCATCGCCTCTGGTTCGACCCTCGGATGCCGTCACGCACCTCGCGCGCCCACCCCGCCTACCTGCTCTCCACGTTCGACGAGGTGTGCCTGACCTACCGCGAGACCGGCTTCCCCCGGCGCGACCCGACGGCCCCGCGGGCACGACTGTTGTCCGAGGGCGGTGGCGGCATCGTCGTCGTGGGTGACGAGGACGTCGGCGTCTGGAAGCGGGTCGTGACACCGAAGGCGGTGCGGGTCACCGTGTGGGGCGACACCCCGCTGGACCGGGCCGACCAGGCCGTGATCAGCACGGCGGCAACGGCATTCGCCGCGTTCCTCGAGCGGCCCGCTCGACCTGACCTTCGCCTAGACCTTGTCGGCGATGACGACGAAGTTGGCGACCCGGTGCCCGTCGCCGCGCAGGCCGTAGGCGTCGTCGCAGGTGATGATCGCCAGCCGCGTGCGTGAGTTGTTGGCGCCCCACACCGTCTGGTCGGTCGTGACCTTCTTCTTGTCGATGGCGCTGGCGCGGGTCACCCGGTACGTCACGGACCTGCCGTCCTCGAACACCTCGACGGTGTCGCCGACGTCGACGTCCGCGAGATCGGCGAAGACATCAGCCCGCGTGCCCGTGGCGACGTGGGCCGCGACGACAGCGGTGCCGACCCTGCCCGGGCGCACCCGGTCATAACCCGTGAACCACATCACCGTGCCCGGGGCCGGGTCGATCGTCCCGTTCGAGCTCAGCCCACCACCACGCATCGCCTGATCGAGGCCGATGGCCGGGATCCGGATGCGCAGCCCGTCGGTCGACGGGACCTTCTTCGTCGCCGACGGCTCGGCCGTGGGGGACGCCGTCGGGGTCAAGGTCGGTGAGGGCGTTGGGCTGGCGGTGCTCGGGGTCGAGGACGGTGCCGGACTGGTGGCCCAGGGCGTGGCCGCCGCAGAGGTCGCGGCCGAGACGGGAACCGACTCGCCGTCGCGCTGCATCACCCAGGTGAGCAGCGCGACGGCGAGAACGATCAGTGCCACGCCCACCGCACGCAGTGGGCGCGCAGTCATCAGCGGTGGCTGCCCTGACGACGACGGCCGAAGATCAGGGCGCCGGCACCCGCGACGAGCACGGTGGCCGCAGCGGCCAGGCCCAGACCGGCGGTGGGACCGGTGTCAGCGGCGCGGTCGGTCTCGACGACCGGGCCGGTGACCGTCGGCGTCGTGGTGACGGACGGCGTCGTGGTGACGGACGGCGTCGGTGGTGCACGGACGGCGTGATGGTCACCTGCGGGTCGATGGTCCCCGACGGGGTGGGCTTGGGGACGGTGCACCAGATGGCGTGCGAGATGTCCTTGCCGTCCACCGCAACGACCGTGTCGCCCTGCATGGGGTTGAAGAACGCCCAGTTGGCCTGCTCCCCGGCAGCGGCCTTGGTCACGACGAGGACGAACTTGGTGCCGGAGGGGGGCGCCGGAATGGTCCACGACTCCTCGTCGACGCCGGGCACGTTCACGCACGTGGCGTTGTCGATGTCGCGGTTCTCTTCGAGCCAGTCGACCCAGAAGGACGGGTGGTTGGCCGCGGCGCTGAACGGCACGGTGGCGTCGGGGGTCGTGAGGGGCTCGGCCTGGGCCGACGGTGCGAGGAGGGCCATGGGCACCACGACGAGGGCAACCGCACCCACCGTGCCCGCCAGGGACTTCATGAGACGACGGTGCATGAGGCACCAACCTTTCGAGGTGCGCGCCCGACAGCAGGGACGCGGGATGGATGTGGGCAGTCGCGAACGCCACGAAGCGTGGTGACCACCTGACGGCGGCGCGGCTGAGCTTGAACACCCACCGAACACGGTCCCGCAACCGGTGGGATCGGAATACGAAGAATCGTTACCGCGTCGTGACACTGGCGGGGCGCCCGCGGGGCTCAGACCTTGTCGGCGATGACGACGAAGTTGGCGACCCGGTGCCCGTCGCCGCGCAGGCCGTAGGCGTCGTCGCACGTGATGATGGCCAGCCGCGTGCGTGAGGTGTTGGCGCCCCACACCGACTGGTCGGTCGTGACCTTCTTCTTGTCGATGGCGCTGGCGCGGGTCACCCGGTACGTCACGGACCTGCCGTCCTCGAACACCTCGACGGTGTCGCCGACGTCGACGTCCGCGAGGTCGGCGAAGACATCAGCCCGCGTGCCCGTGGCGACGTGGGCCGCGACGACAGCGGTGCCGACCTTGCCCGGGCGCACCCGGTCATAACCCGTGAACCACATCACCGTGCCCGGGGCCGGGTCGATCGTCCCGTTCGCGCTCAGCCCACCACCACGCATCACGTGGTCGAGCCCGATGGCCGGGATCCGGATGCGCAACCCCTCGGTCGACGGCACCTTCGTCGTCGCCGACGGCGTCGCCGTGGGGGACGGCGACGGGGTGGGCGTGGGGCTGGCCGTGCTGGGGATGATCGATGGAGCCGGGCTGGTCGCTGCCGGCGGGGCCGCGACCGGAACCGCGTCGCCGTCGCGCTGCATCACCCAGGTGAGCAGCGCGACGGCGAGAACGACCAGTGCCACGCCCACCGCACGCAGTGGGCGAGCAGTCATCAGCGGTGGCTGCCCTGACGACGACGGCCGAAGATCAGGGCGCCGGCACCGGCGACGAGCGCGGTGCCCGCTGCGGCCAGGCCGAGGCCCGCGACAGGAGTGGAGTCAGCGACGCGGTCGGTCTCGACCGACGGGGCCGGTCACGGTCGGCTGGACCGACACGGTCGGCGACGGGGTCGGCTCGTCCTCGAACTCGGCGATGCAGAGGATGACCTCGAAGTTCTGGCCGTCGGCGTGCTCGAGCTCGTCACCGACCGAGGGCTCCCAGTAGAGCTCGATGTCGGCCGGGTCCTCTTCGCTCTGGGGGTCGTCGTAGGCGGACAGCACGGCGAGGTAGTAGCCGAAGTCGGCCGGGTCCTCATCGGCGCCGAACTCGAACAGCTCCTCGATGTCCGGGAGGTCGACCGGGGTCGGGATCTCAGTGAAGGACTCACACCAGGCGTCGATGTCCTCCTCCTCGGCGAGGATGTCTTCCCACACCGCCGGGTCGAGCAGCTCGGAGTCGAACGGGATCGATCTCGTCGGGGGCGATGACGGCGGCCGACGCCGGGGCGGCGAACGCGATCGGCGCCGCGATGAGGGCGGCCGCGCCGACGAGCGGGGCGAAGGACTTCAGGACACGACGGTGCATGTGGGGACAACCTTTCGACGACGTGACCAACGGGCCGGTCACTGGCACTGGAACTGGAGCATTAAAACGGGGCTGGCCCACAGGCGTCACTCCCCCGATCGGGAGACACCATAGCTGCGACCGGGGCCTCCGGGCACCGATTCCGGGTTGATTCGTCCTTTCGCTCCCCAGCACGAAGGGCGCCGCTCCCCCTGCACGGGGGGCGACGCCCTTCGGCGTTACTGAGTCGGGTCGAGGGACTCAGGTCTGTGACGCCAGCGCACCCCAGCGGCGCGTCCGGCGAGGGTCTGGCTCAGGAGCTGGGGATGACCAGCTGCTGGCCGGCGCTGACCTGCGCGGTGTTCAGGTCGTTGGCCATCTGGATCGCGACGATGCCCTGGCTGATCGACATCGTCGGCAGCTCGGCGAGGGCGATCTGCGACAGCGTCTGCCCGGGCGCGACGGTCACCGAGCGCAGCGGCTCGGACGCCCCGGCACCCCGCAGCCCGGTCAGGCCCATGACCGCGGCGACAGCGAGCACGAGGAGGAAGATCGCCAGGCGGCCGCGACGCGTGAGGCGAACGCCCACGGCATCCGACGCGGTTCGTGCCTGACCCTGGATCACGACGAGCTGCGGGCGCCGCGGGGCCGGCGAACCGGCGTACCCGAGGTCGGTGGGGTCCCACGCGAGTGCACTCATGATGTCTCCTCCATCTCGGTGGCCGGGGCCACCGTCGAACCGGTGTTCGATAGAACGTCTGTACGAGTTGTAGCACGAATGTTCGAACCACTCAAGACACGCCTCGTAGAAATGTTTGAATTCTCTGTACGAGCCTCGTAGGGTGTCTTCATGCAGGAGATCCTGCCGACGAGCACCGACAGTCGGCCTGACCTGCGAAAAGACCGGGACTGACACCAGAGCCGGTGACCGTGACCGAAGGGGTCGACATGGCACGTCCGAGGAACGCCGACATCCACGAGATGCCCGACCGCGGCGACGGCGGGGCGCTCACCCACCGGCAGCGCAAGGTCCTCGAGGTCATCCGCAACTCCATCGACCGGCGCGGCTACCCGCCGAGCATGCGCGAGATCGGCGACGCCGTCGGCCTGACCTCCCCCAGCTCGGTGGCCCACCAGCTCTCCACCCTGGAGCGCAAGGGCTACCTGCGCCGCGACCCCAACCGGCCGCGCGCGATCGAGGTCATCTCCCCCGACACCGCGAGCGACGAGCCCGGCTACCGCGGGATGCCCGAGCACGACGAGGAGGACGTCACCGGCATCAACGACCAGCGTCCCGAGGCCACCTACGTGCCGGTGCTCGGACAGATCGCCGCCGGCGTGCCGATCACCGCCGACGAGGTCGTCGAGGACGTCTTCCCCCTCCCCCGGCAGATCGTCGGCGAGGGGTCGCTGTTCCTGCTGCGGGTCGTCGGTGACTCGATGGTCGACGCCGCGATCTGCGACGGCGACTGGGTCGTCGTGCGGCAGCAGCCGAGCGCCGACAACGGCGACATCGTCGCGGCGATGCTCGACAACGAGGCGACGGTCAAGACCTTCAAGCGGCGCGACGGCAAGGTGTGGCTGATGCCGCACAACCCGGCGTTCTCACCGATCGACGGTGACCACGCGACGATCCTCGGCAAGGTGACGGCGGTGCTGCGCCGCATCTGAGCCGCGCCGGTGGGTGCTGGCTCCGCCGGGTCAGTCGTCGCGGTCGCCGAGCCAGGCCAGGGCTCGACGGCAGGATGCCGTGACGTCGGCTCCGAGCCCGGCCTCCTCCCACAGCTCCCACCACTCGTTGTCGTGGGAGCGCACGGCCCGCCGCAGCACCTGCCGCGACTTCTCGACGAGCTCCTCGTCACCCGTGGGGAGCGGTTCGGCGGCGAGCCACTCCGGAAGGTACGGCTCGCCCTGTGCCGCAGCGGGATTCACCGAGGCGCCCACCGCTGCGGCGCCAGCCACGGCTTCGCACATCACCGGGGCCTCGACGTAGTCGGTCGCCCGCAGCACGACGTCAAGGGCTCCGAGGATCTTCCCCGCGCGGTCCTGGCGGGGCAGGTCGTGCACCTCGTCCAGGAAGTCGAGCGCGTCGTCGTTCTCGAAGGGTCCTGATCCGGTGGCTCCCATGGTCGCAGCGTACGCCCGCCGCACTGGGGTGCGATCAGCGGAGGGCCGTGCCCCTCGTCACGGTCGCAGCCGCTGCCACCACGCGATGTCGACCCACCGGTCGAACTTGCGGCCCACCTCGCGCAGGGTGCCCCGGTGTTCGAAGCCGGATGCCGCGTGCAGCCTCTCGCTCGCGGCGTTCGGCTGGGCGATCACCGCCAGGCAGGCGTGGATGCCGTCCGCGTCGACCCGACCCAGCAGCTCGGCGTAGAGCGCCCGTCCCACCCCGCGGCCGCGCGCCGCGGGCGCCAGGTAGACCGACGTCTCGCGGGTCGCGTCGTACGCCGGGCGCGGACGGTAGGGCACGGCATACGCCATGCCGAGGATGTGGCCGTCGTCCTCGGCGACGAGCACGTGGTCACCCGGACGGGTCGAGGCGACCCGCTCGGCGAACAGCGCAGGTGGCTGGGGTGTGAGGTCGAAGGTGGCGAAGGACGTCGTCACGGCGTCGTTGTAGATGTCGGCCATCGCCTCGAGGTCGGCGGCCGTGGCGGTGCGGATGTTCACGGTCAGGCCGCGGTCTCGACGTCGAGCAGCCCCCGCAGCGTCGGGCGCAGCGGGGCGTCGAGGCGCAGCGTCATGAGGTCGTCACCGCGGGTCGGGCCGCGCGTGATCGCCATGACCGGGATGCCGCGCTTGGCCGCGTGACGCACGAAGCGCAGGCCCGGACATCACGGCGAGCGACGAGCCCAGGACGAGCAGGGCTGGCGCCTCGTCGGTGAGGGCGTAGCAGGCGTCGACGCGGTCACGGGGCACCGATCCGCCGAAGAAGACGACGTCGGGCTTGAGGGTGTCCGCCCCGCAGGTCGTGCAGTGCGGCAGGTGGAAGGCGGTGACGAGGTCGTCGTCGAGGACGATGTCGCCGTCGGGCCGGATCTGGCTGCTCACCCGTGACCCGTCGGGGGCCTCCCCCGAGGCCAGTGCCTCGAAGCCCGGGTTGTCCTCGGCCATCCGAGCCTGGAGCAGGTCGCGGTCCGACCTGGTGTCGCAGGTCAGGCAGACCACCTCGGCCAGGCTGCCGTGCAGCTCGGTGACGCGCCGGCTTCCGGCCGCCTGGTGCAGCCCGTCGACGTTCTGGGTGATGACCGGGCCCAGGGTGCCGCGGTTCTGCAGGGCGGCCACGGCCCGGTGGCAGTCATTCGGTTCGGCGTGGCTGAACCGCTGCCACCCGATGAACGAGCGTGCCCAGTAGCGCTGCCGGGCACCGCTCGTGGCGACGAACTCCCCGTGCTGCATCGGGGTGACCCGGCGCAGGCCGTCCGGACCGCGGTAGTCGGGGATGCCGCTGTCGGTCGAGATTCCGGCGCCCGTGAGCACGAGCGTGCCGGGGTGGTCGAACAGCAGGGCTGCGAGCGAGGCGAGTGGCGCGGTGGTGGGCGCGACGGCATCCGGCATGCCGTCAAGTATGCGAGGTGGGTGCTGAGGTGGTCGCCCAGCAGCCACCTGAGCACCCAACCTCGACGGGCCGCGCGGCTCACATCACCGCAGTCACGCAATCGGACCCTGCCGATAACTCGGCGTTATAGAATGTGGCGCATGATCGACGCAGCAGGGCTCCGGGTCATGAAGGCCATCGCCGACGAGGGCAGCTTCACCGCGGCCGCGACCTCGCTGGGGTACACCCAGCCGGCCATCTCGCAGATGGTGCGCCGCCTCGAGCAGCGCACCGGCACCGTGCTCGTCGAGCGCGTGGGCCGCAACGTGCGCCTCACCGAGGCCGGCCAGGTGCTCGCCCGGCACGCGACCCCGGTGCTCGCCGCGATCGACGCCGCCGAGGAGGAGGTCGCCGCGATCGCCGGCCTGCGCAGCGGTCGGGTGCGGCTCATGGCCTTCCCGTCGGCGTCGGCGACCCTCGTGCCGCGCGCCCTGTCGCTGGTCAAGAAGCGCTTCCCCGACGTGAGCATCACCCTGACCGAGGCCGAGCCGCCGGAGAGCCTGGCCGCGCTCAAGGCCGGTGAGTGCGACCTCGCCGTGGCCTTCGCGTACGAGGGCACGGACATCGGGCGGGGCGAGGAGGACCTCGACCAGTTCATGATCACGACGCTGCTCGACGACGAGGTGCGGCTCGCGGTGCCCGAGGGTCACGCCGTGTCCGGGCAGGAGAACGTCGACCTCGCCGTGCTGGCTGACGAGCCGTGGATCGCGGGGTGTCCGCGCTGCCGTGGCCACCTGCTGCAGCTGACCCACGACGCCGGCTTCCGGCCCGACGTCGCGTACGAGACCGAGGACTACGTCGCGGTCATGGGCCTGGTCGCCGAAGGGCTCGGCGTGGCGCTGATCCCCGACCTCATCCTGCGCACGGTGCACCACCCGGACGTCGTCGCGCTGCCGATCACGCCGGCGTCGCGCCGCTCGATCATGGCCGTCACGACCTCGGACCTGCAGCGGGTGCCCGCGGTCAAGGCGACCCTGGAGGCGCTCATCGAGAGCGCGGCCGCGCAGTCGACCGCCTCGACGGTGCGCGGGCCGGAGCCCACCTTCTCGATCTAGCAGTGCTTCGCCATCTGGAAGCCACGGAACCCCGTCGAGTCATCATCGGAGTGCATGACTCGGATCCACCTTCATAGCCTGCAGTGCATGCTCAGGCTTGAGAAACTGCGCGCGGCACGGCCACGACGCGACACCGTGGATGGCGACGACGTTCGACTACGCCACCTTGCTGGCGTAACGCTGGCGGGCGGCCTCGCCCGAGGTCCCCACGAAGGTGCCGATCGCCGACCACGAGAGACCTGCGGCGCGGGCTGCACGGATCGCCTCGAGAACGTGCCGCTCCGCTTCTGAGCGCTCTGCCACCGCGACCCGAAGGAGTGCGACGACCACGGGGTCCAGCTCGTCGTCAGGATGGGCTCGTAGTTCTCGAATCTCTCGGCCAGATCGTCGGCGCGGGCAAGGATCTCATCAAGTGTTCTAGGCATTCGCCTCACCGGGGAACTTCTCGAGCGAGCATCGCACGTGCGACGACCGGATCACGCACCACAAGTTACCTGTTCCACCAAGCGCTGCAATGGCTTCAATCCCCGGTCACGACGACGACGTCTCCCCCACGTTCGGCGATCGCGACGTCGCCGTGCTGGTCGGTGCGGTAGATCGCGTACCCGTTGCGCCGCAGCAGGTCCAGGTGCCGCGGCGCCGGGTGCCCGTAGTCGTTGTCGGCACCGACGCTGATGACGCCGACCGGCGCACGGACCGCCGCCATCAGGTCGTCGTCGAGGTTGGCACTGCCGTGGTGCGGGGTCTTCACGACCTCGAACCCACCTGCCGCGAGCGCCATCGACGGCTCTCGGCGCAGCCGCAGCAGCAGGTCGTGCGCCGCCTCGCGCTCGACGTCGCCGAGCAGCAGGGCGTCGACCGCACCACTGCGGGCAGCCAGCACGACACTCGCGTTGTTCGGCACCGACCCGTCGGCGATGCGTCGCCACGGGCTCCACACCACGGCATCCAGGTCCCCCACGGTGAGGCGGTCGCCGGCGCGCAGAACCCGCATCGGGATGCCGTGCGCCGCCGCGAGCGCCTCCACCGCAGCGGCCGCGTCGGCCGGCTCGCGCACGGGGGTGACGAGCAGCTGGGCGACGCGGCGGCCGTCGAGCGCCCCGACGAGCCCGTCGACGTGGTCGGCGTGGAAGTGGGTGAGGACGACGGCATCCAGGGTCGTGACCCCGAGGCGTGACAGGCAGCGGTCGACCAAGGGCGGGTCCGGACCGGCATCGACGAGGACGGCACTGGTCGACCCGGTGCGGAGCGCGACGGCATCCCCCTGTCCGACGTCGCAGACGACGACCCGCCAGCCGTCGGGCGGCCACGTGACCGATCGCGTGGGAACGAGTGCGGCGGCACTCAGGAGGACGCAGCCGAGCGCGAGCACGGGGTGGGCCGCGGCCCCGGCCGCCATCGCTCGACCGGTGAGCAGCACGACGACGGTGAGTCCCGCGAGCAGCAGGGCCCCGGGCGCGCCGTCCGGCCACGGCAGGGTGCCCCCGGGGACCTGCGCGAACCACCGGGCAACGCGCGCGATCCCCCAGGCCGGGAGCACCCCGGCCCAGGCGACGAGCTCGGCACCCCCGCTCCACACCACGGAGGTGAGAGCCGCCGCGACCCCGGCAACCGTGGCGATCGGCACGAGGGGCGCGGCGAGCAGGTTGGCGAGCACCCCCACGACGCTGACCGAGCCCTGGAGCAGGACCACGAGTGGTGCGGTCATCGCTTGGGCCGCGACCGGCACGGCGAGCGCCGGTCCGAGCGGAGCGAGCCGCGGTGGCAGCCGCGCACCGATGGCCTCACCCCACGGCCGCGTGAACAGCAGGAGCCCGAGGGTCGCGACCGACGACAACGCGAACCCGAAGGAGCGAGCCAGCCACGGGTCGAGGACGAGCACGACACGATCGCCGCCCCGAGCACCGGTGGGCCGGCGGAGCGACGGGCTCGGCTGAGACCGATGAGGCCGATGGCCCCCATGGCGGCGGCCCGCACGACACTCGGCTCGGGCCGGGCGAGCACGACGAACCCCGCGAGGGCGAGGAGGGCGAGTACCGGGCGCGCCCACCGCGGCACCCCGAGCAGCATGCACAGGCCCAGGACGAGCCCGATGACGACAGCGACGTTGCTGCCGCTGACGGCGGTCAGGTGCGTCATGCCGGTCGCCCGCATGGCCTCGGTGAGATCCGGCGGGGTACGGCTGGTGTCACCGATGACGAGCCCCGGCAACAGGCCCCTCGGGTCGGCCGGCGCGTCATCGACCGAGCTCCGCAGGCCCGCCCGCAGCCGTTCGGCGGCGGCCGCCACGACACCCGGCGGCTCGACCACCCGCGGCGGCCCGCTGACAGCCAGCGCGGCCACGCGGTCGTCACCGGGTTCGGTCGGCCGGAGCCGCCCGCGGACCTCCACCGTCGATCGCCAGGCGGGCTCGGCCAGCGTGGCGTCGCCGGTGAGCAGGACCGGGGCTCCCGTGCCACGCCGCTGACCCCGCGCGTCGAGCCGGACCATGGTCCCTTCGCGCAGCACGCGCGCGGTGTCGCCCCGCCCGGTGACCGTGAGCGCGTCCCCGGTGACGACGACCAGCGCGGTGACGGCTGCGCGCTGGTCGACCAACGCCGCCAGGCCGCCGCGCAGCCGCAGCGACGTGTGGCCCGCCGCGGCCAGCTGGAGGATGACGACGAGCACCAGGGTCAGCACGACGGGCCAGCGCAGGCGGGACCCGGCCAGCACCCGGGGACGCCGGCTTCCCGCCACGAGCAGGGCCGCACTCGTGCTGACCGCCGCCACCGCCAGGTGGGCATCCACCGTCATCGCGAGGGTGGCGGCCGCGACGACCCACGCCGCGACGGCGGGCCCGAGCAGACGCAGGTCCGTCGCCGTCGCGCTTCGGCGGCGTGCGGTCTCGTCGCGAAACCCCGTGCCGGCCTCCTTCGCGACCGTCACAACGTGACGAGAGGAGAGAGCTGGGACAGCAGCTTCTCGCCGATGCCGCTCACCTCCCCCAGCTCGTCGACACTCGTGAAGCGGCCGTGCTCGGTGCGCCAGTCGAGGATCCGCTGGGCGAGCACCGGCCCCACCCCCGGCAACGTGTCGAGCGCCGCGAGGTCCGCCGAGTTGAGCGGAACGAGCCCGCCAGCACCACCAGAGCTCCCCGCACCACCCCCACCGCCAGCACCTCCCAGCAGGAGGACCCGGCCCGGTGAGCTCGCTGGGGTCGACGGGGTCCCCGGGCGCAGGCACCCGCACCTGCTCCCCGTCGACGAGCACCCGCGCCAGGTTGACCCTCGACAGGTCGGCGCCCTTGCTCGCACCCCCCGCCGCCTCGACCGCCTGCGCCACCCGCGACCCCAGCGGCAGTTCCTGCACGCCCGGCCGCTTCACCTGCCCGACGACGTGGACGACAACCACGCCGGATGCCGTAGCCGTCGCCGATGCCCCCGCGGCTGGCACTGGGCCCCCCGGACCGGCGGGCGACGGCGACGGGGACGACGTGGGCCCGAAGCCCTGCCCCGCGGACTCACCGACCCCGACCGGGGCGCCCGCCGCGCTCAGGCCCGTCGGCCCGGCCCGGGATCCTCCCCCCGGAGCGATGACGGTGCCCTGGGAGTCCGCGCTCGCCCACAGGACCCGCAGCCCGAACACCGCGACGGTGAGCAGGCCCACGACGACCACCCCGAGGACGGCCGCCCGGCGCGGCTCCCAGCGCGCCCCGACGAACGCCGCGGGCAGCCGCACCCAGACCCCGGGGACGGACCGCGCGCGCGTGGCGCCCGGCATCCGCCACAGTGCCTGGCTCCACCGGGGAAACACGAGGTTCGCGCGGCAAGACAACCCTTGTTGACCTCGGGTTTTCCCCATGGGGAGGGAAAGCTGGGGCCGACAGGTCGCGCTCCGTGGGCACGTAGGCGCCCGGTCTCGACCGCAGGCGCGCCAGAGCCCGCGGTGAGAGGTCTTCGACAGGGTGACGACGCGGCATACGACGACCGTATGAACGCGCAGCGCACCCACCCAGCCGACGACCGACCCCTGTGGACGAACCCCGCCAGAACCCGCCCCTGTGGACGACCGGGTCAGTCGCGGCGGCGCCGACCGCGGCGGATCCACCACGCGCGGATGTTGCGCTGGTGGCGCGAGAGCACGAGCAGCGGCAACAGGATGAGCCACGACCCCGACGAGCGGGGGGATGAAGGACACGAATCCGGCCGCAGCAGCCACCCCGACCCCCGCGACGGCGAGCATCGTCACGACGGAGGCCTCCCCGACGAACGGCAGCACGGTCTTCGCGATCACGAACACGACGACGGCTCCGAGGGCCACCCACGGCGCGATCGCCAGCAACGCCCCGAGGGCGCTCGCCACCCCCTTGCCGCCCTTGCCCCGCAGGAACGGGCTGAACATGTGCCCGAGCACCACCGCGGTCCCGGCGACGATCGCCGCCCCGGTGCCCATCGAGCGCAGGACGAGCATGGTCGGCAGCCAGGCCTTCGCGACGTCGAGGAAGAGCACGAGCACCCCCCACTTGGGGCCGAGCACCCGCCCCGCGTTGGTCGCGCCCGGGTTGCCCGAGCCGGCCGCGCGCAGGTCACGCCCGAGGGCCCGCGCCAGCAACGTCGCGGGGTTGATCGACCCGATGAGGAAGCAGAGCACCGCGACAACCGCGACCTGCACGACGAACGCGCCCATCGCTCAGCGCGCCACCACGCGACGGCACCACGCGCGGCACGACGGCGACGGCCAGGGTCCCGGGGCCCACGTGTGCCCCGACGACCGCGCCCAGCTCGACGACGAGCACCTCGTTCCCCCCACCGAGCCGCGCCCGCAGTCGCTCGGCCAGTCGCTCGGCCCGGTCGGCCGAGTCGAGGTGCTGCACCGCCACGTCGACCCCGTGCTCCCCCGCACCGGCCTCCGCGGCCTCGACGGCGAGCTCCTCGAGCCGCGCGATGGCCCGCGAGGACGTGCGCACCCGCTCGAGCGGCACGATGTGCCCGTCGCGCAGGCCGAGGATCGGCTTGATCGACAGGGCCGACCCGAGCAGGGCACCGGCCTTGCCGATCCGCCCGCCGCGGCGCAGGTACTCCAGGGTGTCGACGTAGAACATGACGCTCGCACCGGCACAGGTGCGGCGCACGGCATCCGCGACCTCCCGGGCCGGCGCTCCGCCGGCGGCCAGCTGCGCACCGGCCAGCACGGCATACCCCATCGCCATGCCGAGCGCGCGCGAGTCGATCACCGTGACCGGCACGAGCGACTGCTCGGCGGCGAGGTGGGCGCTGCTGATCGTGCTCGACATGGCCTCCGACAGGTGCACCGAGACGACCGAGTCGGCGCCGGCGGCGACGGCTGCCTCGTAGGCCTCGAGGAACGCGGCGGGGGTGGGTCGTGACGTCGAGACGGGGGTGAACGCGCGCAACGCCGAGGCCACCGCGGCCGGGTCGATGTCGACACCCTCCGCGTGCGTGCGGCCGCCGACGACGACGTGCAACGGCACGACCCGCACGTCCAGCCCGTCGAGGAGGGCCGCGGGCAGGTAGGCCGTGGAGTCGGTGACGAGGGCGGTGCTCACCCGAGCAGGTTAGTGCTCAGGTCGCGGTGGGTTGGCGAAGTGCGGCCGGATGCCGTGGCGCCGCTCACGCGTTCTGCCGCGCCGCGATCTTGGCCGCCCGCTCCTCGCGCTTCTCCACGAACCGGGTCGCCTCGGCGTCCAGCGCCGCCACTGCTGCGGCGAGCTGGTCGCGGGCCGCCTCGCCCTCCTCGTCGAGCCCCTCGAGCTCGAACACGCCCCACTGGCGCAGCAGGGGCTGGACGATGTCGTCGTGGTGGATGCGCAGGTCGTAGATGCCGGCCATCGCCATCTGCACCGCCTTGCGCCCGAAGCCCGGGATGATCGAGCCCGGCATCTGGAAGTCGACGACCTCGTCGGTGATCGCACGCATCGTCTGGTTGGGCGTCAGCTCGAGCGCCGCCTGGATGATGTTGCGGTAGAAGATCATGTGCAGGTTCTCGTCCTTGGCGACCCGGATCAGCAGCTTCTCCGCGATCGGCTCGTCGGTGAACTTGCCCGTGTTCCGGTGTGACACACGGGTGGCCAGTTCCTGGAACGACACGTAGGCGCACACGTTGAGCAGCGGCTTGTCGCCGGAGTCGTAGCCGGTCTCCATCGTCTCCATGCGCGCGCGCTCGAGCTCGTCGGGGTCGACCCCGCGGGTGACGAGCAGGTAGTCGCGGATGCAGAACGCGTGCCGCCCCTCCTCCGCCGTCCACCGGTTGACCCAGGCCCCCCAGGCGCTGTCGCGGCCGAACGCGCGCTCGATCTCGCGGTGGTAGCTCGGCAGGTTGTCCTCGGTGAGGAGGTTGACCTCCAGGGCCGTGCGCGCGATCTGGGACAGCTGCGACTGGTCGACCGACCACGGGTCGCCGCCGAGCTCCTTGAAGTCGCGCCCGAGCGACCACGGGACGTACTCGTGCGGCATCCACTCCTGCGCGGTGGCCAGGTGGCGGTTGAGGTTCTCCTCCGCGACCGGCTCCAGCGCGGCGAGCAGTGCTGCGGTGTCGAGCTCGGCCATGGGGTCCTCCTCGGGTGCGGCTATGACTGGCGTCACGTCCGTTCAGACCTCAGCCTTGCACCCCGGGGGCCGGTGGGCCACCCCATGCGCACGGTGTTTCGTTGCTCCACCCGAAAGCGAGATCAGCCAGATCAGTCGGTCGGCCCGGAATCACCAGGGCAGCGGAGCGTCCAGCTCGCGGGTGTCGTCGATGGGCACCCAGCCCTGGTCGGCGATGTGCTCGTACTCGGCGCCCGGCCCGTCCACCGCCAGGGTCGCGACGGCGGCGAGCAACCGGTCGACGTGCTCGCCGGTGCTGGCGAGACCGGCGCTGACCCGCACCGCGGTGTCGTGCTCGTCCGAGCCCTCACCGAGCAGCGTGTCGACGAGGATGTGCGCGCAGAACTTGCCGGCCCGCACCCCGATGCCGTGCTCGGCCGACAGGGACGCGGCCGCGAGGTGGCTGTCGAGCCCGTCGACGGTGAAGGTGACCACCGGGCCGCGCTCGGTGGCGTCGCCGAACAGCGAGTAGGTGCTGACGCCGTCGATGGACCGAAGGCCGTCGAGCAGGCGCTGCGTCAGCTCGGCCTCGTGCGCCTCGATGACGACGCGGTGCTCGCGGATCGTCGCGCACGCCGCGGCGAGGGCGACCGCGCCGAGCACGTTCGGGCTGCCCGCCTCGTGGCGGGCCGCGCCGGTCGCCCAGCGGGTGGAGGTCGGGGTGACCTCGGCCGTGGCGCCGCCGCCCGCGAGGTAGGGCTTGGCGGCATCCAGCCAGTCGCGGCGCCCGGCGAGCACGCCGGTGCCGAACGGGGCGTGCACCTTGTGCCCGGAGAACGCGACCCAGTCCACGTCGAGGGTGGCGAGGTCGATCGGTCGGTGGGCCGCCGACTGGGCGGCGTCCAGGAGCACGCGGGCGCCGTGCCGCCGGGCGATGGCGGTCAGGCGCTCGACCGGCCAGAACTCACCGGTGACGTTGCTCGCGGCGGTGAGCACGACGAGCGCGTGCTGCGGGCGGCGCGCCGTGCCGGCGGGCAGCTCGCGCAGGGCCGACTCCAGGAGCACCTCGGCGTCGCGGCTGCTGCCGGGAACGGGCAGGCGCACCGTGCCGCGGCGGCTCCAGGGCAGCAGGGTCGCGTGGTGCTCGGAGTTGAACACGATGACCGTGGTGTCGCGCGGCAGGGCGCGGGCCAGGAGGTTGACCGAGTCGGTGGTGCCGCGGGTGAACACGACGACGTCGTCCTCGCGGGCGCCGACGAAGCGGGCGACCTCGTCGCGGGCGGCCTCGTAGTGGGCGCTCGTCACGCGGGAGAGCCAGCCGGTGCCGCGGTGGACGCTGGAGTAGGTGCGCGTCGCGGACTCCACGGCCCGGGCGACCCGCTCGAACGCCGGGGTCGAGGCCGCGTGGTCGAGGTTCGCGTAGTCGACCCAGTCACCGGACAGGGTCGGCACGAGGTCGGGCCGCACGACCGTGGGCAGGTCGAGGCTGCCGTCGCGGTGGTGGCGGATGCCGGGAGCCGGCGCACCGGCATCCGGGACGGCCCGCAGCCGGGGGCGGCGGTGGAACGCGGGGGGCGGGGTGCTGGTGGCGATCGACACGGGGAGGTCTCCGTCGGACTGTGGACCTCGGGTGACCCCGTGATCCGCGCTTGCCGACACCGGTTTCGGCGTCGACCAGGTCGTCACCCGGAGCACCCCACCGCGGAAGGAGGGTTGCTGACCAACGAGCCGGGGCTTGTCGCTGGCACTCATGACCTACGAGAGCAAGGGTAGGAGCGGATGCCGCGCCACGGCATCCGGGGTCCACGACCCGAGACGTGCGGCCGGGCGCGTCGTCTGCCGCACGTTTCGCGGCAGAGCGGCGCCGGGGCGCCACTTCCCCCGGCAACCCCCCACTCCACTCGGAAAGCCTTGTCGGGTGGAGCTGGGGGTTATCGGGTGACCCGATGAACCTCAGGGGTGAGCGCGCGTCAGGCGGGGACGACGTTGACGAGCTTGGGCGCCCGCACGATGACGGTTCGGATGCCGTCCGGCGCCGCCGCGCGGACCTTCTCGCTCGCGAGGGCCAGCTCGCGCAGGGCGTCCTCGCTGATGTCGGCCGGCACCTCGAAGCGGTCGCGGACCTTGCCGCGCACCTGCACGACACAGGTGACGGTGTCCTCGACGAGCAGCGCCGGGTCAGCGACCGGGAACGTCTCGTGCACGAGCGAGTCGCCGTGTCCCAGACGGGCCCACAGCTCTTCGGCGATGTGCGGCGCGAGCGGGGCCACCATGAGCACGATCTGCTCGGCCGCCTCGCGCGGCACTCCCCCGTCGAGCTTGGTGAGGGCGTTGTTGAGCTCGGTGAGCCGGGCGATGGCCGTGTTGAACCCGAGCCCGGCGTAGTCGGTGCGCACGGCGTCGATGGTGCGGTGCAGCACGCGGTTCGTGGCGTCGTCGATCGGGGTGTCGACGACGACGACCTCACCGGTCTCCTCGTCGACGACGTTGCGCCACAGCCGCTGCAGGAAGCGCTGGCTGCCGACGACGGCCCGCGTGTCCCAGGGCTTGCTCTGCTCGAGCGGGCCCAGGCCCATCTCGTAGAGCCGGAAGGTGTCGGCACCGAACGCGGCGTACATCTCGTCGGGGCTGACCATGTTCTTCAGCGACTTGCCGATCTTGCCGAACTCGCGGCTGACCATCTCGCCGTTCCACGTGAAGGCGGGGTGCCCGTCGGCGTCGACGCCCTCGGACACCTCCTTGGCCTCGACGTACTGGCCGCGGCTGTCGGTGAAGGCCGGCGCCTGGATGTAGCCCTGGCTGAAGTAGGTGCGGAACGGCTCGTCGCTGCTCAGGTGGCCCAGGTCGTGCAGCACCTTGTGCCAGAAGCGGGCGTAGAGCAGGTGCAGCACGGCGTGCTCGACACCGCCGACGTAGAGGTCGACGCCACCCGGGTCGCGGGTGCCGGGCGCGGCGCCGGCGACGGGCTCGGGGCGCGGGCCCATCCAGTAGGCCTCGTTGTCGGGGTCGACCAGGGTCGCCTCGTTGGCCGGGTCGAGGTAGCGCAGGTAGTACCAGCAGGACCCGGCCCAGTTGGGCATCGTGTTCGTCTCGCGGCGGAAGCGCCGGGTGCCGCGGCCGTCGCCGAGGTCGAGGTCGACCTCCACCCACTCGGGCACGCGCGACAGCGGCGGCTCGGGCTCGCTGCTCGCGTCGTCGGGGTCGTAGGTCTTCGGGCTGTAGTCGGGCACCTCGGGCAGCTCGACGGGCAGCATCGAGTCGGGCAGCGCGTGGGCGACACCGTCCTCGTCGAAGACGATCGGGAACGGCTCACCCCAGTAGCGCTGGCGGCTGAACAGCCAGTCGCGCAGCTTGTAGGTGACGGTCGACTCGCCGAGCCCGCGCTCGACGAGGTAGGCCGTGATGCGCTCCTTGGCCTCGGCGACGTCGAGCCCGTCGAGGCTGATCTCGTCGTTGCTGCTGTTGATCGCCGGGCCCTCGCCGGTGAAGGCGGTGCTCTCGTCGTGGCCCTCGGTCGGCTGGACCGTGCGGATGATCGGCAGGTCGAAGACGGTGGCGAAGTCCCAGTCGCGCTCGTCCTGGCCGGGCACGGCCATGATCGCGCCGGTGCCGTAGCCCATGAGCACGTAGTCGGCGATGAACACGGGGATGCGCGTCCCGGTGGCGGGGTTGGTCGCCCAGCCGCCGGTGAAGACGCCGGTCTTGTCCTTGCCCTCGGACTGCCGCTCGATGTCGTTCTTGCGCGAGGCAGCCAGCCGGTAGGCCGCGACGGCCTCGGCGGGGGTGGCCGCGCCACCGGTCCAGGCCGGCTTCGTGCCCTCGGGCCAGCCGTCGGCCGGGACGAGGGAGTCGACCAGGGGGTGCTCGGGCGCGAGCACCATGAAGGTGGCGCCGAACAGGGTGTCGGGGCGGGTCGTGAAGACCTCGATCCCGGCATCGCGACGCTGCGCCGAATCGACCAATAGGTCACTCGAGGGACGCTCGATCGGGAAGGTGACGCGGGCACCGTGGCTGCGCCCGATCCAGTTCCGCTGCATGATCTTGACCTTCTCGGGCCAGTCCACCCGGTCGAGGTCGTCGGCCAGGCGGTCGGCGTACGCGGTGATGCGCATCATCCACTGGCGCAGGTTGCGCTTGAACACCGGGAAGTTGCCCCGCTCGGAGCGGCCCTCGTTGGTGACCTCCTCGTTGGAGAGGACGGTGCCCAGGCCCGGGCACCAGTTGACCGGCGCCTCGCTCGTGTAGGCCAGTCGCTGACCATCGAGGATGCCGGCCCGCTCGAACTCGCTGAGGTCGTCCCACTCGCGGCCGTCGTCTGCGGGCAGCAGCCGAGTCCCGTCGCGGTACTCCTGCTCGAGCTCGGCGATGGGGCGGGCCCGGCCGACGCCGCCGTCGGGGCGCACGGCATCCGCGTCGTACCAGGAGTTGTGGATCTGCGTGAAGATCCACTGGGTCCAGCGGTAGTAGTCGGGGTCGATGGTCTGGATCGCGCGGCGGTCGTCATGGCCCAGGCCCAGGCGGCGCAGCTGGCGCGCCATGATGACGATGTTGTCCTCGGTGGTCTTGCGCGGGTGCTGGCCCGTCTGCACCGCGTACTGCTCGGCCGGCAGCCCGAACGCGTCGTAGCCCAGGCAGTGCAGGACGTTCTTGCCGAGCATGCGGTTGAAGCGGGCGAAGACGTCGGTGGCGATGTAACCCAGCGGGTGTCCGACGTGCAGGCCGGCGCCACTCGGGTAGGGGAACATGTCCAGGACGAGCAGGTGTCCGCCGGAGTGGGCGGCCACGCCCTGCGGGTCGGCCCACGGGCCGGCGGGGTTCGGGGCGTGGTACGTGCCGCGCTCGGCCCAGCGGTCCTGCCAGGCGACCTCGATCCGCCCGGCCAGCTCGGCGGTGTAGCGGTACGGGGTGTCGCTCATCTCGTCCTCGTCGTCTCGTGGTGGTGCTCGGGTGCTCGGGTGCGCTCATGAAAAAACCCCTCGCACAGGAGGGGTCGCCGCGCGGCTGGGAGGCCGTCGCGGCTAGGTAAGCAGGAGCACCGTGGTCACGTGCTCAGGGTATCGCAGCGACGCGGCGGGCTGCGGCGGCCTCAGCGCAGCTCGAGGTGCCCGTCGTCGATCCGCCCCAGCCGGGTCACCGCGAGGTCGTAGGCATAGCTCTGCACCACCCGCCACGGCCGACGGCGCCCCTGCTTCGGCAGCAGGTGCGCCGCCCGCTGCACGTACCCCGACGTGAGCTCGAGCAGCGGCCGGTCACCCGCCTCGGCTTCGGCCTCGGAGTACCGCGGCGTCGCCACGGAGAGACCGCGCCGCTCCAGGTAGCGCACGAGCGAGCAGAACCACCGCGCCGACAGGTCCGCGCGCAGCGTCCACGAGGCGTTCGTGTACCCCACCGCCATCGCGAGGTTCGGCACGTCGGAGAGCATGAGCCCCTTGTAGACGTGGGCCTTCGAGACGTCCACCTCGACCCCGTCGACCACCACCTGCGCACCGCCGCCGAACTCGATCCGCAGCCCGGTCGCCGTGACGACCACGTCAGCCGGCAGGTGCTCGCCCGACGTCAGCCGGATGCCGTCGCTCTCGAACCGCTCGATGCTCGCCGTCACGACGTCCGCCCGCCCGTCGCCCAGCACGTCGAACAGGTCACCGTCCGCGGCGACGCAGAGGCGCTGGTCCCACGGGTCGTAGCGCGGTGTGAAGTGCTCGCCCACCGCAGACCCCTCCGGCAGGGCCTGCTCCATCCGACGCCGAAGGAGACGGCGCCCGGCATCCGGACATCGACGAAGCACCTGGTAGCCGAAGGTGGACAGGACCACGTTCTTGCCGCGCACGACCCGGTGAGCCACGGCATCCGGGAGCACGGCACGCACCCCCCGCGCGACGGGGTCACGGCTCGGCACCACCGCGACGTAGCTCGGGCTGCGCTGGAGCATCGTCACGTGGGCGGCGCCGGCGTCGACCAGCGCCGGCAGCATCGTCACGGCGGTCGCCCCGCTCCCGATGACGACGACGCGCGAGCCTGCGACCGGCATCCCCTCGGGCCAGGCCTGCGGATGCACGACCGGGCCCGCGAAGTCGCCCTGCCCGGGGAAGTCGACGACGTGCCCGGACTCGTAGGAGTAGTAGCCGGTCGCGAGGTAGACCAGGCGCGCGCTGTGCTCGACCACGCCGGATGCCGTGCGCGCCGTCACCGTCCATCGGGTGGTCTCCGACGACCACTCGAGGCGCTCGACCCGCTGCCCGAAGTGGGTGCGCTCGGTGACGCCGTGCTCGAGCGCGGTGTCCTGGACATAGCGGCGGATCTCCTCGCCGGACGCGATGGACGTCTCCCCGCGCCACGGCCGGAACGGGAAGCCGAGCGTGTACATGTCGGAGTCGGACCGGATGCCGGGGTACCGGAACAGGTCCCAGGTCCCGCCGATCGCGTCACGGGCCTCGAGCACGGCCCACGCCGTCCCGGGGCAGTGCATCGACAGCCGGGCGCCGGCGTCGACCCCGGCGATGCCGGCGCCGATGACGAGGACGTCCACGTCGAGGGGCGGGGCCGGCGGTCGGGGCACCGGGTCAGCGTATTCCGCGTTTGCGCGTGTCGAACCTCGCGGCGCCCCGGGCCGTTCAGGGGCGGGTCCCGTCGGTCGCACATGTGACGATTGGCTCATGACCACTCTCTCCGACTTCTCCGCCACGACCCTCACCGGTCAGGAGCGCCACCTCTCCGACTACGCCGGGCAGGTCGTGCTCGTCGTCAACACGGCCAGCGCGTGCGGCCTGACCCCGCAGTACGAGGGCCTCGAGGCCCTCTACCAGGAGCTTCGCGACGAGGGCCTGGTCGTGCTCGGCTTCCCGTGCAACCAGTTCGGCGCGCAGGAGTCCGGCACCGAGGAGGAGATCGGCGAGTTCTGCCAGATGAACTACGGCGTGACCTTCCCGATGTTCGCCAAGATCGACGTCAACGGCGACGACGCCCACCCGCTGTTCGAGTGGCTGAAGTCGGAGACCAAGGGCCTGCTCGGCGGCCGGGTGAAGTGGAACTTCACCAAGTTCCTCGTCGGCCGCGACGGCCAGGTCATCACCCGCTACGCGCCCACGACCGAGCCGGCCGACCTCGCCGACGACATCCGCGCGGCGCTGAGCGCCAAGGCTGCATGAGCCCCTGGCTCTTCCTCATCCCGCTCGGTGTCTTCGGGGGCTTCATCGCCTTCGTGTGGCACCGTCTGGCCGTGGCGCCGGGGTGGCGCCCCCGCTGGGTGCGGTATGCCGTGGCGGCGGTTCTCGTCGTGCTCACCGCGTTCGCGTTCGCCGGGTTCGACGTGTGGGGCGGGTCCTTCACGCCGGCGCAGATGCGCCCGGTCGTGTGGCTCGGCCAGGCGTTCCTGGCGGCCTGCCTCTATCTCTTCCTCGGCCTGGGGGCCGTGTGGCTCGCGAGCGTCGCGATCTGGCTCGTGCGCCGGCGCCACGACCACGGGCGCGAGGGGCGTCGCCGGCTCAACGCCGTCGCGTCGCCGCTGATCGTCGCGGTCGCGGTGGGGGTCACGGCGTACGGGGCGTACGAGGCGGCGAACCCGAGCATCACCCGGTTCGAGCTGTCGTCGGCTGAGCTGCCGAGCGAGTTCGACGGGGTCGAGGTCGCCCTGGTCACCGACCTGCACGCCGGGGCGGTGCGCAGCGCGGACTTCACCCAGCAGGTCGTCGACCTCGTCAACGAGCAGCAGCCCGACCTCGTCATCATCGCCGGTGACCTCGTCGACGGGACCGCGGCCCGGTACTCCCCCGAGCTCGCACCGCTGGCCGACCTCGAGGCGCCGCTCGGCGTGTTCGCGACGACCGGCAACCACGAGATGTTCGAGGACACCGTCAACTGGGTGACCGCGTTCGAGGACGTCGGGCTCGACGTGCTGCGCAACGAGTCGGTGACCCTGGAGCAGGGCGGGGCCAGCATCGTGCTGGCCGGCGTCGACGACGCGACCGGTGAGGGTGTGTTCGCGCCCGACTACGACGCGGCGCTGGCCGGGGTCGACGCGGCCGGCTTCACCCTGCTGGCCGCGCACCAGCCGGTGCAGGCACTCGACGTGGAGGGCCGCGGGGTCGACCTGCAGGTCTCCGGGCACACCCACGGCGGGCAGATGTGGCCGATCAACTACCTCGTGCCCCTGGAGCAGCCGATGCTCGAGGGCCGGGCCGACATCGCGGGGACGCCGGTCATCACCTCGCGGGGCGCCGGCGCCTGGGGCCCGGCGATCCGGGTGGCGGCTCCCCCGGAGGTCCCGATCATCACCCTGCGCCGGTCGTGAGCGACTCGGGCCTCGTCATCGGCGACGACGGGCTGGCCAGGCCCGTGTGGGCCTCCGTCGACCCCCTGCTGCGCCACTACTACGACACCGAGTGGGGGATGCCGGTGCGCGACGAGCGCGGGATGTTCGAGCGCCTGTCCCTCGAGGCCTTCCAGTCGGGCTTGTCGTGGGCGACGATCCTGCGCAAGCGCCCGGCGTTCCGCGAGGCGTTCGCCGGCTTCGACCCCGAGGTCGTGGCGGCCTTCGGCGAGCGTGACGTCGAGCGCCTCATGGCGGATGCCGGGATCGTCCGCAACCGCGCGAAGGTGCTCGCGAGCATCACCAACGCCCGGGCGACGCTCGCCCTGCGCGATGACCCGGACGGCGACCTCGCGGCGTTCGTGTGGTCCTTCCAGCCCGCGCAGACTCCCCGGCCGCGCACGATGGCGGAGGTGCCGACCTCGGCGCCCGAGTCGGTGGCGCTGTCCAAGGCGCTCAAGCGCAAGGGTTTCGCCTTCGTCGGGCCGACGACGATGTGGGCGCTCATGGAGGCGGTCGGCATCGTCGACACCCACCTGCTCGGCTCACACCGCCGGGGCACCAGCGGCATCTGGCCCCGTGAGGCCTCGGCTGAGGCCCTCGGCGCCCCGCCCCGGCGGCGCGGGCGGCGTAGGCAGCCAGTGCCGTGGTCAGGGGGACCGCGGCGATGAGGCCGAGGGTCGCAACGACGCTGCGGACGATCTCCTGGGAGATGAACTGCGTCGTCAGCACGTCACCGACGAGGGGTTGTCGGCGGCGACGAGGATGAGCAACGGCAGGGACGCACCCGCGTAGGCGAGCACGATCGTGTTGACCACCGAGGCGATGTGGGAACGCCCGATCCGGCTGGCGGCGCCGTAGAGCTGCCTGAACCCGTAGGAGGGGTTGGCCCGGGCCAGCTCGGAGACGATGCTCGCCTGGGTCACCGTGACGTCGTCGAGCACCCCGACCGACCCGATGACGATGCTCGCGACGAGCAGTCCCGACATGGTGATGCCGTACCTGTCGCTGACCGAGGCCGAGATGTCATCGGTGATGCCGCTCAGGGTGAGCGCGCTGACCGAGAACGCTGCGAGGGCACCGGTGAGCGCCAGGCTCACGAGCGTGCCGATGACCGCCACCGTGGACGTCATCGTCACGCCGTGCGTGAGGTAGAGCACGGTCAGGGTGATGGCGGCCGACCCCACGAGCGCACGGGGGCTCCTCCCGAATCCCCACTCCTCTTCGAGAACGCGAAAGAAGACCGGACGAAAAGCGTGTCCGGTCTTCTTTGGCGTTGTGGAGCTGAGGGGATTCGAACCCCTGACCCCCTCCATGCCATGGAGGTGCGCTACCAACTGCGCTACAGCCCCTTGCGGGTGTCGCTCCCCTCGCGGGGTGCGACGGTGAAGTTTACCCATGCCCCCCCGCGCCCGACCAAATCGGCGTCAGGGCGGCGACGACCCCGCCCGCGAGGCCACCCCGGACGACGCGTTCCACGTGTGCAGCATCCATCCCGCGCGTCCCTCACGCAGCTCACCCCAGTGGCAGTTGCCGAGCCCACCGAGCACCCGCCAGGCCACCGCGAGGTCCAGGTCGAGCACCCAGGACGCCACCGCCCGCGCGGCCGCCCCGTGCGTCGACACGACGGCGCACTCCCCCGCCGGGAGGTCCGCGAGCAGCGCCTCGAGCCCCTCGCCGACCCGCACGAGGACGTCACCCATCGTCTCGCCGTCATCACCGCGACGCACGTCCTCCCCGCGCAGCGCGGCCGCCCGCTCCTCCGGCCAACCCTGCGCGACCTCGGCCGCCGTCAGCCCCTGCCAGGCCCCGGCGTGGATCTCGCGGAACCGCGGGTCCAGCTCGACCCGGATGCCGGTCGCGCGCCCCACGCGCTCGGCCGTCAGTCGCGCTCGCGACAGGTCGGAGGTGACGATGCGCGAGGGTGACATGGCCACGAGAGCCGGGCCCACGGCATCCGCCTGCGTGAGGCCGAGCTCGGACAGGGGTGAGTCGAGCTGGCCCTGCCAGATGCCGGCCGCGTTGTGGCTCGTCTCGCCGTGCCGCAGGACGACGAGGCGCCGGCCCCCGGAACCGCCGGGTGCTGGGCTCACCGACCGCCCTGCTCGGTGCCGACGACGCCGAGGTCGATGCTCGGGCAGTCCTTCCACAGGCGCTCGAGCTCGTAGAACGAGCGCTCCTCGTCGTGCTGGACGTGCACGACGATGTCGGAGAAGTCGATGAGGACCCAGCGGCCTTCACGCTGCCCCTCACGGCGCACGGGCTTGGAGCCCATGGCGCGCAGGGTGTCCTCGACCTCGTCGACGATCGATCCGACCTGGCGCTCGGACTCGGCGGAGACGATGACGAAGACGTCGGTCAGCGCGAGCTGCTCCGAGACGTCGATGCCGGTGATGGTGGTCGCGAGCTTGTCGGCGGCGGCGGCAGCAGCCGCTCGGGCCAGCTCGAGCGCTCGGTCGGTGGCGGTCACGGTGCTCCTCGTGGTGCTTCGGGGGGTGCTGCACTCGGGGTGAGGGCGGCATACAGGCGGTGTTTGGAGATGTACTGCACGACACCGTCCGGCACGAGGTACCAGACCGGCTCGCCCCGTCCGACCCGCTCGCGGCAGTCGGTGGAGCTGATCGCCATGGCCGGGACCTCCTGGAGGTCGACCCGGTCGGCGGGAAGCCCTGATTCGGACAGCTCGTACCCGGGGCGGGTCACCCCGATGAACCGGGCGAGGTCGAACAGCTCGTCGGAGTCCTTCCAGGACAGGATCTGGGCCAGGGCGTCGGCGCCGGTGATGAAGAAGAGCTCGGCGTCGGGCCGCTGGCCGTGCAGGTCACGCAGGGTGTCGATGGTGTAGGTCGGGCCGTCCCGGTCGATGTCGACCCGCGAGACGGTGAAGCGCGGGTTGGATGCCGTGGCCACCACCGTCATGAGGTACCGGTGCTCGGCGGGTGCGACGTCGCGCCCCTCCTTCTGCCACGGCTCTCCGGTGGGGACGAAGACGACCTCGTCCAGGTCGAACAGCGACAACACCTCCGAGGCGGCGACGAGGTGCCCGTGGTGGACGGGGTCGAAGGTCCCACCCATCACCCCGAGCCGCATGCGTGCCTTGCTCAGTGGTGACCCGGGTGCTCGGGCCAGTGCGCGTCGCCCCGGGGAGCGCCCTGGGGGGCGGCGTGGTCGCCACCATGGGTGGCGCCGTGGGAACCACCGTGGGCGCCGGGGGGCGCGTACTTCTGGGCCGTGCCACGGAAGGACCACGTGAGGCCGAGCAGGAACGCGAACGCGAGCAGGGCGAGCACCCCGAAGAGCCACGGCGGCATGGGCAGCTCGCGGTGCGCGGCCTCCTCGGCGAGGAAGCGGGTGACGGTCATCGACATGCGGGCCAGCCTAGCGCCTCCGCTGTCCACGGATGTCGTCCACAGGCCTGTGCACAAGCCACGGTTTGCGCACGCGGCCTGTGGACGACGAGAACGCGTTGTGACCGGTCACCGATTGGCTGTCCATTCCCTTGCGAGGCACCCCGATGCGGGACTACAACTGTCTTCACGCCCCTGCGGGACAGCAACGAAGCCATGGCGTCGGAGCAGCACCTGGGGGGCAGGTCGTACGGATAACGGCACACCGCTCGTGCCCCGTGAGGGTCGGGACGTGCGGGCTCTCGGGCTCGTGCGACGCGCGCGACGGCGCGGGTGCCGCGGCCGCCCGACCTGAGTCGAAGCCCGTCCTCTCGTAGGGCGGCGCCACCGTCGCGTGGCAGACCCTCGCGGGAAACCGCGCGGACCCGACCGGCTCGACACGTCGGCACCAGCTGACCGGCGAGGGCCCCCGATCTCATACTCGGGGGCCCTCCGCCGTGGGTGACGGCCGCAGGCCCGTCGGCGACCTAGTCTTGGGCCATGTCCGATGCGCCGGTCGACCTCAGTGTCGTGGTCCCGATCTTCAACGAGGAGGCGGTCCTCCCGCTCCTCGTCGAGCGACTGCGGCCCGTGGCGGATGCCTGGGGCGTCACCTACGAGGTCCTCTGCGTCGACGACGGCTCCACCGACGCCACCCCCGTGCTGCTGCAGCGGCTGCGCCGAGAATGGCCCCAGGTGCGGGTGGTGCGCCTGCGCGCCAACGCCGGCCACCAGGCGGCCATCTCGGCCGGGCTGGCACGCGCGCGCGGCGACTGGGTCGCCACCATCGACGCCGACCTGCAGGACCCGCCGGAGGTCCTCGGTGCAGATGCTCTCGCTCGCGCGCACCGACGGGGTGGACGTCGTCTACGGCGTGCGAGCGGACCGGGCCAGTGACACGGCGTTCAAGCGTCTGTCCGCCCGGGCCTTCTACCGGTCGATCCGGGCGCTGTCGTCGGTCGACGCCCAGATGGATGCCGGCGACTTCCGTCTCATGTCCCGCGCCACCGTGGATGCCGTGAACGCGCTGCCCGAGCACCACCGGGTCCTGCGCTTCGTCGTGCCGGCCCTGGGGTTCCCGAGTGCCTCGGTTCCCTACACCCGGGCGGTTCGGGCCGCCGGGGAGTCGAAGTACCCCCTCGGCAAGATGATCCGCCTCTCGGTCGACAGCCTCACCGGGTTCTCGGTCGCACCCTTGCGGTTCGCCACGTGGTTGGGCCTGCTCGGCGGGCTCGCGGCCATCGGGGTGCTCGTCTACGCCGTCATCGCGATGCTGCTCGGCAACACACTTCCCGGCTGGACCTCCACCGTCGTCATCGTCGCCGCCGTGGGGGCGGTGCAGCTGCTGGCGGTCGGCATCCTCGGTGAGTACGTGGGGCGCATGTACGCGGTGCTCCAGGGCCGCCCGACGTACTTCATCGCGCACGACTCCCTGGACGACCGAGAGCCCCACGCACGCATCTGACCTCAGACGCGGATCTGACCGTCTCCCTCGACGACCCACTTGGTCGTCGTGAGCTCGGGCAGGGCCATCGGTCCGCGGGCGTGCAGCTTCTGCGTCGAGATGCCGATCTCGGCGCCGAAACCGAACTCGCCGCCGTCGGTGAACCGGGTGCTCGCGTTGACCATGACGGCGGCGGCGTCGACCTCCGCGGTGAAGCGGCGCGCGGCGCCCCGGTCCTCCGTGACGATCGCCTCGGTGTGCCCGGAGCCGAAGGTGGCGATGTGCTCCAGCGCCTCGTCGAGGTCGTCGACGACGCGCACCGACATCTCCAAGCCGTGGAACTCCGTCGCGAAGTGCTCGTCGGTGGCGACGTCGTGGGTGATGCCGGCGACGTCAGCCTGCGCACCGGCATCCGGGTCGGTGTGCAGGACGACGCCCTCCCCGGCGAGTGCGGCCAGCGCCTTGGGGAGGAAGGCCGCCGCGACGGCGCGGTGCACGAGGAGGGACTCCGCGGCGTTGCACACGCTCGGGCGGTGGGTCTTGGAGTTGACGGTGATCGCGAGGGCCTTGTCGAGGTCGGCGGCGGCGTCGACGTAGACGTGGCAGTTGCCGATGCCCGTCTCGATGACGGGCACCGTGGACTCCGTGACGACGCTCTGGATGAGGCCGGCGCCCCCACGCGGGATGAGGAGGTCGACCTGGCCGCGGGCGGTCATGAGCGCGCGGACGGCGCCGTGGCCGCCCTCGAGGAGGCCGACGGCATCCGCGGGAAGACCCTGGGCGGCGAGGGCGCCGCGGAGCACGGCGACGATGGTGGCGTTGGTCTCGGCGGCAGCGCTCCCGCCGCGCAGGATGACGGCGTTGCCGGACTTCAGGCCCAGGCCGGCGGCGTCGACGGTGACGTTGGGGCGGGCCTCGTAGATCATGCCGATGACGCCCATGGGCACGCGGACCTGGCGGATCTGCAAGACCGTTGGCCAGTGTCGAGCCGCGCACGACCTCGCCGACCGGGTCGGGCAGCGCGGCGATGTCGCGCAGGGCCTGGGCGACGGCGGCCACGCGCGGGGGGTCCAGGCGCAGGCGGTCCTGCAGGCTCTGCGGCATGCCGGTGTCGCGGCCGCGGGCGAGGTCCTGCTCGTTGGCGGCGACGATCTCGTCGGTGGCGGCGTCGAGGGCGTCAGCGAGGGTGCGCAGCGCGGCATCCTTGTCGGCGCGCGAGAGCAGGGCCAGGCGACGGGACGCGGTGCGGGCGGCCTGCGCGAGCACGCGGACCTGCTCGATGTCGGCGGGGTCGATGCCGGAGGTGCGGTCAGCCATGCTCCCAAGGGTATGTCGTCCGGGCTGCGCGCGCGGTCGAGGTGATATCGCTCGGGAATCCGTGCACCTGGGGTTCGACCCCGGCTGCCGCCTCGCAGCCCGACGGGCCGACGGTCTGGGAGGATGGGCCGGTGACGACGATCCTGTCCATCCAGTCCTCGGTCGCGTACGGCCACGTCGGCAACTCGGCGGCCGTCTTCCCGCTCCAGCGCCTCGGCGTCGAGGTGTGGCCGGTGCACACGGTGCACTTCTCCAACCACACCGGCTACGGCGCCTGGCGCGGCCCCCTCATGGCCCCCGAGGACGTCCGCGAGGTCGTGACCGGCATCGAGGAGCGCGGCGCGCTGCCCGAGGTCGACGCCGTGCTCTCCGGCTACCAGGGCGGCGAGCAGATCGGCGAGGTCATCCTCGACGCCGTCGCCCGCACCAAGGCCGCCAACCCCGACGCGATCTACGCGTGCGACCCCGTGATGGGCAACGCGGCATCCGGCTGCTTCGTGCACCCCGCGATCCCCGTGCTGCTGCGCGAGAAGGTCGTGCCGCAGGCCGACCTCATCACCCCGAACCAGTTCGAGCTCGGGTTCCTCACCGCAGACCGATCCCGGCGACCTCGACTCCACGCTGGAGTCGGTCGAACGAGCGCGGGCGATGGGCCCGAACACGGTGCTCGTCACGAGCGTGCTGCGCCCCGACCGTCCCGAGGACACCATCGAGATGCTCGCCGTGCACGGCGACGGCGCCTGGATCGTCCAGACGCCGCAGCTGCCCATGAAGGCCAACGGCTCGGGCGACGTCACGGCCGCGCTCTTCACGGCTCACCTGCTCGCGACCGGGGATGCCGGCCTCGCCCTCGGGCGCACCGTGTCGAGTGTGTTCGACCTCCTCACCCGCACCCACGAGTCGGGCAGGCGCGAGCTGCAGCTGGTGCAGAGCCAGGACGAGATCGCCAACCCGCGGATGCAGTTCGAGGTCCGTCAGCTCCGCTGAACGCCCTCGGTCAGAGGACGACGAGGTCATCGCGGTGGATGACCTCGCGCTCGTACGCCGGCCCCAGGTCGCGGGCGAGGTCGCGCGTCGAGCGCCCGAGCAACCGGGGCAGCTCGGATGCCGCGTAGTTGACCAGTCCGCGCGCGATCACCGCGCCGTCCGGGCCACAGACGTCGACCGGGTCCCCGGCCGCGAACGTGCCCTCGACCCCGGTGATGCCCGCCGGCAGCAGCGACCTGCGGCTGTGGGTCACCGCGGTGACCGCCCCCTCGTCGAGCAGGAGCCGCCCACGGGCCGTCGTCGCGTGCGCGAGCCACCGCTTGCGCGAGGCCCGGGTCGCCGCCGCCGGGGCGAAGACGGTGCCGCGGTCCTCGCCCGCGAGCGCGCCGGAGACATCGGCGAGCCGGGTCAACAACGTCGGGATGCCGGCCGCACCGGCGATCCCGGCTGCCTCCACCTTCGTGACCATCCCGCCACTGCCCACGGCCGAGCCCGTGCCCCCGATGCGCACGGCGTCGAGGTCCTCGAGCGTCGCGACGAGCGGCACGCGCTCTGACCCACCGTCGGACGGCGGGCCGTCGTACAGCGAGTCGACGTCCGTGAGCAGCACGAGGGCGTGCGCCCCGACGAGGTCGGCCACGAGCGCCGCGAGCCGGTCGTTGTCGCCGAACCGGATCTCCTGCGTCGCCACGGTGTCGTTCTCGTTGACGATCGGGACGATGCCGAGCTCGAGCAGTCGCTCCAGGGTGCGCCGCGCGTTCGTGTAGTGGACGCGCCGGGTGACGTCGTCAGCGGTGAGCAGCACCTGCCCCACCGTCAGCCCGTGCACCGAGAAGGCCGCCTGGTAGGCCGCCACGAGGGCCCCCTGCCCGACCGACGCCGCCGCCTGCTGCGTCGCGAGGTCGGTGGGGCGCCGGGACAACCCCAGGGGCCCGAGCCCGGCGGCGATGGCGCCGGATGACACGAGCACGACCTGACGCCCCTGCGCCCGACGGGCCGCGAGCACGTCGACGAGCACCTGCAGCGCGCTCAGGTCGAGGTGGCCACCCCCGCCGCTGGTCAACGATGACGAGCCGACCTTGACGACGAGCCGCTGCCCGTCGCCCACGGTGCGCCGCAAGCGTGCGGCGGTGTCCGGCATCCGGCTCAGTCCTCGTCGCGGACGTCGGCCCAGTGGCCCGCCTGCCGCTCCGTCGCCAGCTCGTCACGTGCGACCGTCTGGGCGTCCTTGCGCGCGTGGAAGTCCTCGCGCTTCTGGGTGCGGGTCTTGCGGTGCTCGTTCTCGAACCGCACGTCGGTGCCGCGCGGGCCCGTCAGCAGCTCGGCACCGGCGGACATCGTGGGCTCCCAGTCGAAGACGACGGCGTTGTCCTCGGGGCCGACGAGCACGGTCGAGCCGGAGACGGCACCGGCCTTGAGCAGCGCGTCCTCGACACCGAGGCGGTTCAGCCGGTCGGCGAGGTAGCCCACGGCCTCGTCGTTGGAGAAGTCGGTCTGGCGCACCCAGCGGGTGGGGCGCTCGCCGATGACGCGGAACAGCTCGCCGTCGGGGGTGTTCTCGCGGCGCACGTGGAAGCCGGCGTCGTCGATGGCCGTCGGCCGGATGATGATGCGCGGCCGGTCGGGCACGCGGGCGAGAACCTCGGCGCGGGCCTCGTTGACGTGGCGGGCGAGCGCGAAGGTCAGCTCCTTCAGGCCCGTGTGCGCGACCGCGGAGACGATGTGCACCTCGAGGCCGCGCTCCTCGAGCATGGGCTTGACCATCTCGGCGAGCTCGCGGGCCTCGGGCACGTCGGCCTTGTTCAGCACGATGATCCGGGTGCGGTCGGACAGCGGCCGCCCGCCGAGCGTGTCGTCGGTGACGTAGGCGGCGAGCTCGGTCTCGATGACGTCGAGGTCGGTCATCGGGTCACGGCCCGGCTCGAGGGTCGCGCAGTCGACGACGTGGGCGAGCACCGAGCAGCGCTCGACGTGGCGCAGGAACTCCAGGCCCAGGCCCTTGCCCTCGCTCGCGCCCGGGATCAGGCCCGGGACGTCGGCGATCGTGTAGCGCAGCGACCCTGCGGTGACGACGCCGAGGTTGGGCACGAGCGTGGTGAACGGGTAGTCGGCGATCTTGGGGCGGGCCGCCGAGACGACCGAGACGAGCGAGGACTTCCCGGCGCTCGGGAACCCGATGAGGGCGACGTCGGCCAGCGACTTCAGCTCGAGCACGATGTCGGCGGACTCGCCGGGCTCACCGAGCAGGGCGAAGCCGGGGGCCTTGCGCCGCGGGCTCGCGAGGGCCTTGTTGCCCAGCCCCCCACGGCCACCACGCGCGACGACGAAGGTCGTGTCGTGCCCGACGAGGTCGGCCAGGACCGTGCCGTTGCCGTCCTTGACGACGGTGCCCTCGGGCACCTTCAGCACGAGGTCGCCGCCGTCGCCACCGTTGCGCTCGTCGCCGGCGCCGGGCTTGCCGTTGGCTGCCTTGCGGTGCGGGGTGTGGTGGTAGTCGAGCAGGGTCGTGGCCTGCGGGTCGACGGCGAGGATGACCGAGCCACCGCGCCCGCCGTTGCCGCCGTCGGGGCCACCGAGCGGCTTGAACTTCTCACGCTTGACCGAGGCGACGCCGTGGCCACCGTTTCCAGCAGCGACGTGCAGCACGACGCGATCGACGAAGGTCGTCATGCCTGCGCTCCTGACAAGGGTCTGGTGGTGCTCTGTGGATGCCGTGAGGGGCGGGGATGCCGTGAGGGGCGGGCCAGCGCGGGCCCGCCCCTCAAGCGGCGTGGGTCAAGCGGTCGGGCGAGCTCGCCCGACGGTCGTCACTGCGCGGAGACGGACTCCGGAGCGATGATGTTCACGGTCTTGCGGCCGCGCTTGGAGCCGAACTTCACGGCACCCGCGACGAGCGCGAACAGCGTGTCGTCGCCGCCACGGCCGACGCCGTTGCCGGGGTGGAAGTGCGTGCCACGCTGGCGGACGAGGATCTCGCCGGCCTTGACGGTCTGGCCGCCGAAGCGCTTGACGCCGAGGTACTGGGCGTTGCTGTCGCGACCGTTGCGGGTCGAGGACGCACCCTTCTTGTGTGCCATGTCTGTAGTCCTTTACGTGAGTTCGGCGCGGATCAGGCGTCGATGCCGGTGATCTTGACCTGGGTGAGCGGCTGGCGGTGACCCTGGCGCTTGCGGTACCCGGTCTTGTTCTTGTACTTCAGGATCGTGATCTTCGGGCCCTTGGCGGCCTTGATGACCTCGGCGGTGACCTTGACCTTGGCGAGCTTGCTCGCGTCACTGGTCACGGTGCCACCGTCGACGACCAGCAGCGGCTGCAGCTGGATCTCGTCGCCGGCCTGGCCGATCTTGTCGATGAGCAGGACATCGCCGACGGAGACCTTCTCCTGGCGACCACCTGCGCGCACAATCGCGTACACGGTCTGACTCACTTTCGTTACGGGCGCATCTCCTGGATGACCGGCCGATAGCGACCCTGTGGACGACACAGGACATCAGCTCGGTGGACGCACCGACTGCACAGACTACCGGGGGCCCCGGTAGCGCTCCAAATCAGGCCGTGGTCACATCACGCCGTGGGCTCGGCCTCGGCGCTCGCACCACGGGGCGGGCCCGCGGGGGCGACGACGCGCCCGCGCTTGCGGCGACCACGCTTGGCGGGCTCGGGCTCGGGCTCGCGGCTCGACAGCCGCGGGCGCCGGCTCGGGCTCGACAGCTGCGGGCTCGGTGTCCGGCTCGGCGACCTCGGCGACCTGCACCTCGGCCTCAGCGGGGATGCCGTCAGCCGGCACCTCCGCGTCCGGCACGGCGGTGTCGGTCACGACGGCGTCCGGCTCCACGACCTCGGGGGCCACGGCATCCGGCTCGGTCACCTCGACGGCCTCGACGACTGCCTCGACCGGAGCCTCGGTGCGCCGCAGCGCGGCCGCGTGGGCGGCTGCCGCGATCTGGGCCGCGGTCGGACCCGAGGGGGTGCGGACCTCCTCGGCCGGCGACCCGGCATCCGAACCACCTGATCCGGAGCCGCCGGCAGCAGGGGTCCCCCGGCGGCCGCGACCCGAACGCGACGGTGCAGCGTTCGCCCCACCCGGGTCGTTCGAACCGCCACGGTCGATCGGCTCGGAGTGCACGACGATGCCGCGGCCCGAGCAGTGCTCACACTGCTCGGAGAAGACCTCGACCAACCCGGACCCGACCCGCTTGCGGGTCATCTGGACCAGGCCGAGCGAGGTGACCTCGGCGACCTGGTGCTTGGTGCGGTCGCGGCCCAGGCACTCGAGCAGCCGGCGGACGACGAGGTCGCGGTTGGACTCCAGGACCATGTCGATGAAGTCGATGACGATGATGCCGCCGATGTCGCGCAGGCGCAGCTGGCGCACGATCTCCTCGGCCGCCTCGAGGTTGTTCTTGGTGACGGTCTCCTCGAGGTTGCCGCCGGAGCCGATGAACTTGCCGGTGTTGACGTCGACGACGGTCATCGCCTCGGTGCGGTCGATGACGAGGGAACCACCCGAGGGCAGCCACACCTTGCGGTCCATCGCCTTGGCGATCGACTCGTCGATGCGGTGCGCGGCGAACACGTCGGCCTCGGACGTCCAGCGCTGCAGGCGCGGCGCGAGGTCGGGGGCGACGTCCTCGACGTACTGGCTGACCTCGGACCAGGCCTTGTCGCCGGAGATGACGAGGGAGGTGAAGTCCTCGGTGAACACGTCGCGGATGACGCGCACGGTGAGGTCGGGCTCACCGTGGAGCAGGGCGGGGGCGCCGCCGCTGCCGGCCTTCTTGGCCCCGGCGGACTCGGCCCTGGCCTTGATCGTGTCCCAGATCTTCGTGAGGCGCTCGACGTCGGCGCGCAGCTCCTCCTCGGAGGCTCCTTCGGCCGCGGTGCGCACGATGACGCCGGCGTGGTCGGGCACGACCTCCTTGAGGATGGCCTTGAGTCGGGCGCGCTCGGTGTCGGGCAGCTTGCGGGAGATGCCCGTCATCTGGCCCTCGGGCACGTAGACGAGGTAGCGGCCCGGAAGGCTGATCTGCGAGGTGAGCCGGGCACCCTTGTGACCGATGGGGTCCTTGGTGACCTGCACGAGGACGGTGTCGCCGGACGACATCGCGTTCTCGATGCGGCGAGCCTGCCCGCCCTCGAGCCCGGCGGCGTCCCAGTTGACCTCACCCGCGTACAGCACGGCGTTGCGGCCCTTGCCGATGTCGACGAAGGCGGCCTCCATCGACGGCAGGACGTTCTGGACGCGGCCGAGGTAGACGTTGCCGGCCATCGACGCGGTCGTCTCGCGCGAGACGTAGTGCTCGACGAGCACGCCGTCCTCGAGGACACCGATCTGCGTGCGGTCGCCCCGACCCCGCACGACCATGACGCGCTCGACGCTCTCGCGGCGGGCGAGGAACTCGGCCTCGGTGATGATCGTGCGACGGCGCCCGGCCTCGCGGCCCTCGCGGCGACGCTGCTTCTTGGCCTCGAGGCGGGTCGAGCCCTTGACGGCGGTGGGCTCGTCGCGCTGGTTGCGGGGCTCGCGCACCCGGGTCACGGTGCCGGGCGGGTCCTCGCCCTCGCCGTCACCACTGCCGGCGCCCCGGCGGCGACGGCGACGACGACGGCTCGAGACCGACTCGGAGTCGGCGTCGTCCGCGCTGTCGTCGGGCCCGGTGCCGTTGGCCTGCTCGCGCTCGGGTGCGGCCTGGGCGGATGCCGTGGCCCCCTGGTCGTCATCACCCTGGCTGCGGCCCCGGCGACCACGGCCACCACGGCGGCGGCGGCCACGACCAGCGGCATCCGCGTCGTCGGACGCACGGTCCTGGGGCGCGGTCTCGGGCTCGGCCTCCGCCTCGGCGGCTTCGGCTGCGGCTGCGGCTTCCTCGTCCTGCTCGGCGGTCACGTCGGCGACGCTCGGTGCGGCCTCGTCGACGACGGGACGCTCGACCGGGGCCTGCACCGGGGAGGTGGCACGGCGGCGACGCGGCGCGACCGGGTCGGGTGCCTGGAAGAGCAGGGACAGGCTGGGCGCGGCCGGGGCCGACGCCGTGTCGTCGCCGTCCTCGCCGGCGTCGAAGGTGAGCTCGGGCTGACCCTTGCCCTGCTCCAGGAGGGTGAGGTCGTCGAGCAGCGCCTCTGCGGGGGCCTTCTGGGCGGCCTTCGCGGCCTTGGAGCCTCGCGTCGACCTGGTGGCCCTGGCGGTCTTCGCCTTCGGCGCCTTCGTCTCCGTCGCCTCGGAGGCCTCGGTTGCCTCCGGTGGCCTCCGCGACCTCGGGGGCGGCCTTCTTCGCAGCGCGCTTGCGCGGTGCCCGCTTGGCGGGCGCGGTGGCGACGTCCGCGGATGCCGGTGCCACGGCATCCGAGCCGTCGGCCGGGGCGTCCGTGGAGGGCGCCTGCGCGTCGGAGGCCGCGGGAGCGGCCGCCTTCTTGGTGGCGCGGCGGCGCTTGGGCTTCTCGGCGGGCGCCTGCTCCGGCGCGGCCTGCCCGGCGGAGTCCGCGGCGGGCGTTTCGAGCGTGGTCGTCGGGTCGTTCTCGGAAGCCATCAGGCCCCTTCCGTCATCCACGAGGGCGACGACCACACCGGTTCCGGTCAAATTTCTACCGGTCCCTCGCCGATCGCGTGGTGCGTTCGGATCGTGTGGGGCGCACCCCGGCACGGAAGTCGACTGCTGCCCCGGAGCGGCTCGCGCGGGCGGCGCGGCACCTATCCGGAACCGACGGCGTCCTTGTCGGCGGCCAACGGGTCGGCCACCCCAGCAGTTGCGTCGAGCAGAGGGCCTTGGGCCAGCCGGGTCACCAGGGGTGGGACCGGAGGCGAGAACCCAGTCACTGCGCGCAGTGCGGTCAGGATGTCATCGGGGCGCACGGACGGTGTGGTGTGCCGTACGACCATGCGCAGTATCGCACACCCCTCGTCGTCGACGCGGGTGGCATCCATGGCCAGCACCGCCCCGCGCGTGTCGAAGGTGCGCGGGCCCGTCTTGAACGTGCGGGTGGTCTCCGCGACCTCACACGCGAGGTATGCCGTGACCGCCTCGGTGACCGCCTGCGGGTCGGCTCCGCGCACCACGACGTGCCACTCGCTGGCCTCGAGCCGGTCGGCCAGGGAGCCCGGCCCGGCCTGGACGACCTCGAGCACGTCGAGCCCCTCGGGCAGCGCCTCGTCGAGGGCTTCGCGCACGGCCTGCGGGTCGACGCGCTCGGTGACGCGGATCTCGAAGTACTCCGCCTCGCTCGCGGTGCCCGTGGGTGCGGCGTTCGCGTAGGAGATGAGGGGGTGGGGGTGGAAGCCGGCCGAGAACGCCATCGGCACGTCGGCCCGGCGCAGGGCCCGCTCGAGGGCACGGGAGAAGTCCCTCGTGGACGAGAAGCGCAGTCGGCCCCGCTTGGCGTAGCGGATGCGCAGCTTCTGCACCGCGGGGGCGGGTGGGGGTCCCTCGGGGGTGCGCTGGCGGGCCATGATCCCCCAGCCTAGACGCGCCCGCGGCGGTTTCGGCTTTCGGCCCGTGATCGACGACGGATCGGCGGCTGAGCCGGCGTCACCGCGAGGACGCGTACGCCCGGCGCAGCTGCCCGACGTGTTCGATGCCCACGCCGAGGACGATCCCGAGGGTGAGCCCGAGCGTGAGGTCGCGCTCCACGGACGTCCACCCGTTGGCCACCATGGCGTCGACGAACGCGGGGTTGAGCAGCCGTCCGGTGAACAGCAGCCAGAGCACGGCTGCGCTCGCGGCGACGTCGAGGGCAGCGGCGATCCCAGCCAGGCCCCAGGTCCATCGACGCGCCCGGAACACGGCCAGGGCGACGACGATCTGTGCGACGACGACGCCGAGGAGGAACGGGATCCAGCCCGACCACAGGGCGGGGTCGAGCACGGGTACGGACTCGCCGTCGACCTCGAGCGGGGAGTTCGTCTGCTGCCAGATGAGCGCGAGCCCGACGAGGATCAGCATGACGACCGAGCTCACCGTCTCGCCGATGCCGACCGATCGCCGGTCGTCCTCCGGCAGCTGGTCGGGGTCCCAGGCGATGAGGGCCTTACCGGGCTGGCTGCGTTCGACGAGTGCGTAGATGAGGGTCGTCCAGAACACGACGTGCAGGGCCACCTGCAGCCCCAGCCCCGCGCTGCTGGCGAACGCCGCGCCGACCCCTTCGCTCGCGAGGTCGTCGATGAACAGGCGCAGCACGAGGTTGATCAGGGTCACGATGGGCACGACCGTCCACAGCAGCAGCGTCACGAGGCGGCGCCACTCGGGAAAGATCGCCGGCCCGATGAGGTGCAGGGGGCGCCCGGTGTAGCCGGCCGCCAGGCGCATCGGGTCGCCGAGCTCGACGAGCACGGCACGCTCGGCCTCCTCGCGCGAGGCGGCTGCGCCGGCGTCGAGCCTGGCGTCGACCATGTCCTCGATGGTGCCGCGCAGCTCCTGCTCGACGTCGTGGCGCTGGCCCTCGTCGAGCCCCCGGACGGTGACGTGGACGTAGCGGTCGGTGAGGGAGGTCATCTCGAGTCCTCTCGGGTGGGTCGGTCAGGTGGGTCGGTCAGGTCAGGTCGGAGATCGCGGCGTCGAGGGCCCGCCAGTCGCTGCGCAGGGCCGTGAGCACGGCTTCGCCCTGTGCACTCGTGCGGTAGAACTTGCGCGGCCGGGTCTCGTCGGTGTTCCACTGCGCGAGCAGCAGGCCCTGCTTCTCGAGCCGGCGCAGCAGCGGGTAGAGGGTGTTGGCGTCGACGCCGAACCCGGCACCTGCGAGGGTCTCGAGCAGGGCATAGCCGTAGCCGGGGGTGCGCAGCGTGGCCAGGCAGGCGACGACGACGGTTCCGCGACGCAGCTCCTGGAGGTGGGCGGCGAGCACGTCGTCGTCGGGGAGCACGTCGTCAGCGGCCATGCGTCACACGTTACTGTGCGTCACACACTATTGTCAACGAAACAGGCCACACCCCAGCGAGGATGCCGCTCAGTTGCCGAAGCGGTCGCGGATCGCCACGAGCTCGACGGCGTGCGCGTCCAGCGCCCGGTCCTCGTCGTTGGCCGGCACCCACGTCGGGCACGGCACCGCACGGCGCTCGTCGTCGATGCCGACGAAGACGGTGCGGCAGAAGGTCGTGAGCTCCATGCCGTCGGCCCCCTGCGCCGGGTCGCCCGAGCGCACGTGCACCCCGATGTGCATCGCCGTCGTCCCCGTGTGCAGCAGGCGTGCCTCGACCTCGACGACGTGGCCGATCCGCAGCGGACGGTAGAACCGCACCCCTCCGGTGAAGATGGCGACGTTGTGCGGGTTCCCGGTCCACTGGGTCGCGAGCACGTGGGCTGCCTCGTCGATCCACCGCATGACGATGCCGCCGTGCACCTTGCCGCCCCAGTTGACGTCGGTCGGCGCCGCGAGGAACCGCATGACGACGCGAGGCGCCGACCCGGCATCCGTGTACACCTGCCCAGCCATCGCTGCCTCGACCTCACGCGCGCAGGTCGGCACGACGGGCAGCCCACTGCTGCTCGAGCTCCTCCCCCAGCGTGCGCGGCACGAGCTCGCGCACCGGCGTGGAGGCGCCCTGCTCGTCGACGGAGACGAAGATCATCAGGCACCGGGTCGCCGGCTCGAGCTCTCGGGTGTGCGGCTGGCCGGACGCGACGTCGACGGTGATGTGCATCGAGGTGCGCCCGGTGTACACGACCCGTGCGGTCACCTCGACGAGCTCGCCGACCTCGACCGGCCGGGTGAACCGGACGTTGCCCACGTAGGCGGTGACGGCGTACGTGCCGCTCCACCCTGCTGCGGCGGCATAGCCGGCCTTGTCGATCCACTCGAGGACCCGGCCGGCCGAGACCGAACCCGACTGCCCGGCATCCGTCGGGGCCGCGAGGAACCGCAACGTGATCTGCGCGCGGTCCTGGGCCGGGTCGGGCATGGGGACCTCCGGGGCTGGGTGTGCCCACTCTCCCACCGGCACGGGCCGCGCCGCGGCTCAGTCCGAGGTGCCGGCGGCACGGTGCACGGCGGCGATCTGATCGGTGCTCGCGAGGAGGATGAGGGTGGCCCCCGCCTCGATGACCGTGGACCGGGGCGGGTTGGTGAGGAAACCCGCCCTTGTGCGGCTGGCGCACCGCGAGGACCGGGCACCGACATCTCGCGGAACAGGTCGATGTCCGCGAGCCGCTTGCCCTCGAACGCGCTGCCCGACGGGATGCGGACCTGCTCGAACTCGTGGTCGACCTCCTCGCTGTGCATCACGCCGTCGAGGAACTCGGCGACGTCGGCGTGCAGGGCGAAGGAGGCCATCCGCCGCCCACCGATGAGCTGCGGGTTGACCGCCCGCGTCGCACCGGCCCGCACGAGCTTGTCCTTGGACGCGATGGTCCGAGCCCGCGAGATGATCACGAGGTCGGGTCGCAGGGCGCGGGCGGACAGGGTGGCGTAGGTCGTGTCGGCGTCGGTGTCCAGGGCGCAGATCAGGGCGCGGGCGTGCTCGATGCCGGCAGCACGCAGGACGTCGTCGTTCGAGGCGTCACCGATGACGTACTGCAGCAGGCTGTCGGCCAGCCGGTCGGGGTCGCGGTCGATGACGACGACCGTGTGGCCCGTGTCGATGAGATGGCTCACGGCGGAGGTGCCGACCCGCCCGAAGCCACAGACGATGACGTGGTCGCGCAGCCGGGAGATGTCATGTTCCATGCGAAGCCTTCCGAGGTGCTGGCGCAGGCGACCCTCGGTGACCGCCTCGAGGATCACCCCCAGGTTGTAGAGCACGACCCCGACACCGATGACGATGAGCAGGCTGGTGAAGATCATGAGCGCCGGAGTGCGCTCGTAGACCTCGGTGTAGCCGACCGTGGCCACGGTGAAGATGGTCTGGTAGATCGCCTCGACGAAGGTCGAGCCCGAGGACCATGTACCCGACGGTGCCGAAGATCGTCACGGCGATCAGGGCGGCGAAGGCCCAGCCGATCCGCCCGAGGCTGCTGGCCGGGCGGCTGCCGAACAGCAGCGAACGCGCCCAGAAGCTCGGCGTCGGACTGCTCACGGCGCCATCCTCGCACCGGGTGGCTATCGCCGCGGGGCAATGCCTGTGACGTCGGCGTCAGGCGTGGCTGTGCTCGGGCGAGCTCGGCGCGGCCGGCGCCGAGGACGGTCAGGGGCAGCAGGGACTTGCCCGTGGGCCCGATCTCGATCTGGGTGCCCATCTGGGGGCAGACACCACAGTCGAAGCACGGGGTCCAGCGGCAGTCCTCGACCTCGGTCTCGTCGAGCGAGTCGAGCCAGTCCTGCCAGAGCCACTCCTTGTCGAGCCCGGAGTCGATGTGGTCCCAGGGCAGCACCTCGGCCTCCTCGCGCTCGCGCGTGGTGTACCAGTCGACGTCGACGCCGAAGGCCGGCAGCTCGCGCTCGGCGGCCGCCATCCAGCGGTCGTAGGAGAAGTGCTCGGACCAGCCGTCGAAGCGGGCGCCGTCACGCCAGACGGCCTCGATGACCCGGCCGACCCGGCGGTCGCCGCGCGAGAGCAGCCCCTCGACGATGCCGGGCTTGCCGTCGTGGTAGCGGAACCCGATCGCCGAGCCGTAGCGCCGGTCGGAGCGGATGGCCTGGCGCAGCTTGTCGAGCCGGGCGTCGGTCTCCTCGGCGCCGAGCTGGGCGGCCCACTGGAAGGGGGTGTGCGGCTTGGGCACGAACCCGCCGATGGACACGGTGCAGCGGATGTCGCGGCGGCCGCTGACCTCGCGCCCGGTGTCGATGACCCGCTTGGCGAGCTCGGCGATCTGCAGGACGTCCTCGTCGGTCTCGGTGGGCAGGCCGCACATGAAGTAGAGCTTGACCTGGCGCCAGCCCGCGCCGTACGCCGCGGACACGGTGCGGATGAGGTCGTCCTCGGTCACCATCTTGTTGATGACCTTGCGGATGCGCTCGGAGCCGCCCTCGGGAGCGAAGGTGAGCCCGGAGCGGCGACCGTTGCGGGTCAGCTCGTTGGCGAGGTCGATGTTGAACGCGTCGACGCGCGTCGAGGGAAGCGACAGACCGGTGTTCGTGCCCTCGTACCGGTCGGCCAGACCCTTGGCGACGCTCGCGATCTCGCTGTGGTCGGCCGAGCTCAGCGAGAGCAGGCCGACCTCCTCGAAGCCGGTCGCGGCCAGCCCGCGCTCGACCATCTCGCCGATGCCGGTGATGCTGCGCTCACGCACGGGGCGGGTGATCATGCCGGCCTGGCAGAACCGGCATCCGCGGGTGCAGCCACGGAAGATCTCGACCGACATCCGCTCGTGGACCGACTCGGCCAGCGGCACGAGCGGCTGCTTCGGGTACGGCCAGGCGTCGAGGTCCATGACCGTGTGCTTGGCGACGCGCCACGGCACCTGCGGGTACGCCGGGTTGGGCGCGATCCGCTGGATGCGCCCGTCGGGGAGGTAGCTGACGTCGTAGAACTGCGGCACGTAGACCCCGCCGGTGCGCGCGAGGCGCAGGAGGATCTCGTGGCGACCACCCGGCATCCCCTCGCGCTTCCAGGCACCGACGATGTCGGTGATCGCGAGCACGGCCTCCTCGCCGTCGCCGACGACCGCGGCATCGACGAAGTCGGCGATCGTCTCGGGGTTGAAGGCGGCGTGCCCACCGGCGATGACGATCGGGTGGCTCTCGTCGCGGTCGACGGCGTGCAGCGGGATGCCGGCCAGGTCGAGCGCCGTGAGCATGTTCGTGTACCCGAGCTCGGTGGAGAAGGACAGGCCGAACAGGTCGAAGTCGCCGACGGGGCGGTGCGCGTCGACGGTGAACTGCGGCACCGCGTGCTCGCGCATGAGCGCCTCGAGGTCGGGCCACACGGCATACGTGCGCTCGGCCAGGGCGTCGGCCCGCTCGTTGAGCACTTCGTAGAGGATCATGACGCCCTGGTTGGGCACGCCCACCTCGTAGGCGTCGGGGTACATCAGCGCCCAGCGCACGGTGTGCTCGCCGGCGACGTCCCACGGCTTGACGGTCGAGTTCAGCTCACCGCCGACGTACTGGATCGGCTTGCTCACCTGCTCGAGGAGCGGCTCGAGGGAGCGGAAGAGCGACTGACCGGGCATCCCCCAAGAGTAGGTCGCGCGCGCCAGCCACCCAAACGGGCGGGCTGAGAGCTTCGCACGGGCGCACACTGGGGTTGTGGGCAGCGAGTCGGGTGCCAGTACCCGTTCCGGGACGGAGGCGGTGCGAGCCGCGATGGCGGCGCAACCCCGGGCGGGGTTCCTCCCGCGATCGGTGCGCGGCAGGGCAGGCCACGACGGCCCGCTCGGCATCGGCCACGGACAGACCAGCAGCCAGCCACGCACCGTCCAGGCGATGCTCGAGCTGCTCGACGTGCGCCCGGGACAGCGGGTTCTCGACGTCGGCTCCGGGTCCGGCTGGACGACCGCGCTCCTCGCCGAGCTCGTCGGACCGGCCGGGTCGGTCCTCGGCCTGGAGCTGGTGCCCGACCTGGTGCAGATGGGGGCGTCGAACGTCGCGTCGGCCGGGGTCCCGTGGGCGACGGTCGCGCAGGCCGACCCGTCGCGGCTGGGCGCGCCGGACGAGGCACCCTTCGACCGCATCCTCGTGTCGGCGATGGCCGACGCGATGCCCCGCGAGCTCGTGGCCCAGCTCGGCCCGAACGGCATCCTCGTCGTGCCGGTGGCGGGCTGGATGGTGCGGGTCCGCCGGGATGCCGCCGCGCCGGGTGGGGTGGTCGTGACCCGTCACGGCGCGTACCGCTTCGTGCCCCTCGTCACGTCGTGAGGAGGACGTCGTCGGGTCGGGCGACGATCCGGGCAGGCAACGCGACCGGGGGAGGGCAGGCCACATCGCTGGTTACCGACTGGTAGTCGCTGCCCTGACAGCGACTACCAGTCGGTAGCCGGCGTCGAGCCGTCAGCCGAGGTAACGCCACCTGGAGGGCACGGTCGTCCACAGGCTGCGCGCCACCTTGGCTGCATCCACAGGGTGACGGCGGTGCCAGCGCGGACGAGGTCAGCGAGGAGAAGGTGCTCTCATGCCAGAGTTCCCACCGGCCGTGCAGGCCCTCCTCGCCCGCCAGGACAACGTCATCACCCGCGCCCAGCTGCTCGAGCACGGCATGACCTATCCCACGATCCGCTGGAACGCCGGGCGCAGGTGGCGTGTCGTCCTTCCCCACGTCTTCAGCATCTCCCGCGAACGCCCATCGCCCCAGGCAACGCCAGATCTCCGCACTCCTGTGGGCCGGCCCGGGCTCGGTGCTCTCCGGCGCGACAGCGGCCCGACTGCACGGAGTGACCTCCGCCGACCCCCTCGCACGGGTCCACGTGCTCGTGCCGGCACCCCGCAGCAGCCGCACCAGCGGGTTTGCCGACGTCCGTCGAACCGTGCTGCAGGACCCCGGAACGGTGGTGCGCGGACCGCTGCGCCTCTCGTCCCCGGCGCGCGCTGCCGTGGATGCCGCTCGCGTCGCCCGAACCCACGACGCGCGCTCGGCCATCCTCATCGAGACCGTCCAGCGAGGCATCGCCACCCTGGATGACCTTGCCGAGTGGGTGCACCGACTGCGACCTCGCGATGCCGCGCCACTGCGGGCCCCTCTGGCCGAGGCTGCATCGGGGGCGTGGTCGGTGCCGGAGTCCGAGCTGCTCGACCTGGTCGCCGGGTCGAGAGTCCTTCCCGTGGCCTGGGCCAACCCGATGCTCACCCAGCCCTCCGGGCAGGCGCTGACGACGCCGGACGTCTGGTTCGACGACGTCGCCATGGCCGTCATGGTGCACTCGCACCGCCATCACAGCCAGGGCCGTCAGTGGGACGACACCGTCGACAAGGACGGTGACCTCGTCGCGGCCGGCATCGTGGTGGCAGGCCTCACCCCACACCGGCTCCGGGAACGTCCGGATGCCGTGATCACCCGCCTCGAGCGTGCCTACCTCGCGGCGAAGGCCCGCCCTCGACCGGATGTTCGGGCCGTGCCACGTCACCTCCTGGCACTGCATCCGTCTGTCCCGGTACATGAGCCCGCCACTGCGCCCAGGCCCACCCGCGTGCAGCCTGACGCCGGGCGATGACGCCAGTTACCGCCTGGTAGTCGCTGTTCTGACAGCGACTACCAGGCGGTAGATCGCGCTCAACCGGCGGGAGCTGAGCCAAACCCGCGAACACCAGCACTCAGGCCGGGTGAATGCGGTGGTCGACCTCGGCGCACAGGGCGACGCCCTCCTGCACGGGGCAGGAGGGCGTCGTCGGTGAACCGGGCCGGCGAGGTCAGCCGGTGTAGTGGGCGTCCAGGAGCTCGTGGTACTTGTCCGCCACGACCTTGCGCTTGAGCTTCATGCTCGGGGTGAGCTCACCGGCCTCGATGGTGAGGTCGTTCTCGAGGATGGTGAACTTCTTGATCGTCTCCCACCGGTTGAGCCCGGCGTTGAGCTGGTCGATGTAGCCCTGCACCATCTCGCGGCACGCGTCGGAGGTGACGATCTCGGTGTAGGACTTGCCCTCCATGCCGTTGGCTGCACCCCAGCCGGCCATGGCCTCGGGGTCCAGGGTGACGAGCGCGGAGACGAAGTTGCGGTCGGCCCCGTGCACGACGAGCTGGCTGGCGAAGGGGCACAGGCCCTTGAACGTCGACTCGATGATCGAGGGGGCGACGTACTTGCCGTTGCTCGTCTTGAACAGGTCCTTCTTGCGGTCGGTGATGCGCAGGAAGCCACGCTCGTCGAGCTCACCGATGTCACCGGTGTGCAGCCAACCCTCGGGGTCGATCGTCTCCGTCGTGGCCTCGGGGTTGTTGTGGTAGCCCTCCATGTTGCCGGGACCGCGCAGCAGCACCTCGCCGTCGCCGGCGATCTGCACCTCGGTGTTCGGCAGCGGCCAGCCGACGGTGCCGTAGCGATAGGCGCGCGGGCGCGCCACGAAGGAGGCCGCGCTCGTCTCGGTCATCCCGTAGCCCTCGAGGATCGGCATCCCCATGGCGTCGAACCACCGGGCGATGTCGTTGTTGAGCGCCGCCGAGCCCGAGATGAAGAAGCGGACGCGTCCACCGAACCGGTCACGGATCTTGGTGCCGATGATCTTGTCCGTGACGGAGTACTTGAGGGAGAGCAGGCCCGAGGGGTTCTTGCCCTGCTCCCGCAGCACGCTCACCTCGCGGCCCACGTCGGTGGCGAGGTTGAAGAGCTTGGCCTTGATCCCGCCCTCACTCTCCATCATCATGCTGATCCGGCCGTAGGCCTTCTCGAAGATGCGTGGGGCCGCGCCCATGAACGTCGGCTTCACGACGGCGAGGTTGTCGACGATCTTGTCGATGCGGCCGTCGATGGCCGTGGGGAAGCCGATCTGCAGCGGCAGGGTGAGCAGCACCTTGCCGAAGACGTGCGCGAGCGGCAGCCAGAGGTACTGCAGGTCGTCCTCGTTGAGGATGTTGGTGCTCGCGACCGCGGCGCCCTCGTAGGTCCAGGCGCTGTGGCGCAGGCGCACCCCCTTCGGGCGACCGGTCGTGCCCGAGGTGTAGATGATCGTGGCGAGCTGGTCGTGCTGGATGCCGTCGATGCGGGCGTCGATCGCCCCCGGGTCGCCCCCGAGGTACTCGCGCCCGAGCTGGCGGACCTCGTCGAGGTTCAGGGTCCAGGCGTCGCTGTCGTCGACGGCACCGTCGAACACGATGACCCTCGTCACCGCCGGGGTGCTCGCCCGGATGCCGCGCAGCTTCTCGAGCTGATCGGCGTTCTCGGCGAAGACCACCTTGGTGCCGGAGTCGGAGAGGATGAAGGCGACGTCGTCGGCCATCGTCGTGGGGTAGATCGTGGTCGTCGCCCCACCGGCGACCATCGTGGCGAGGTCGGCCAGCGCCCACTCGTACCGGGTCCCCGAGGCGATGGCGACGCGGTCCTCGGGCTCGACACCGAGGGCGATGAGGCCGGCCCCGATCTCGCGCACGACGACGTCGAGCTCGGCCCACGAGACGGTGACCCACTCGTCACCCTCCGGCTTGACGTTCGCGTACAGGTAGGCCGGCCCGTCGGGGGTGGCGACGACCCGGTTGCGGAAGAGGTGACCGACGCTCTGGGCCTCGTTGTCGAAGACCGTCTGGTCCACGGGCTCGTCGGCGGGGGTGTTGATCTGGGGGGAAGCAGTGAGCATGGCGGGCATCGTCCTCGTCATTGGGGGCCGTGGTGCCGAATCCTGTCACATGCCGCTCCCCGACGGAACGTGTTGACCACGGTTGTTACCGGTGAGTTGCCCCACGCGGATGGTGGTGACCGATCAGGCCGGGACGATCCTCGCGAGCAGCTCGCGGCAGCGGGCGACGTCCTGCCCCATCGCGTCGAGCAGCTCCTCGACCGTGTCGAAGCGCAGCGTGGGGCGGATGTGTGCCGTGAACTCCACCATCACCCGCTCGTCGTAGAGGTCGAGGTCGTCGCGGTCGAGCACGTAGGCCTCGACGGTGCGCCGGTCCTCGGTCTCGAAGGTCGGGTTGGTGCCCACGCTGATCGCGGCGGGCATCGTGCGGTCCGGCTCGTCGGCAGCCAGGTCGAGCCGGGTGAGCCACCCGGCGTACACGCCTTCGAGTGGCACGAGCCCGAGCGCGTCGGCCGACAGGTTGGCCGTCGGGTACCCCATCGCCCGGCCGCGGTGGTTGCCGTGCACGACGGTGCCGACCACCCGGTGCGGCCGGCCCAGGATGCGGGCGGCCTCGCCGACCTCGCCGGCCCGCAGGTGCGCGCGCACGACCGTCGAGGAGAACCGTTCCCCGTCGCCGACGTCGTCCAGCGTCACGACCTCGAAGCCGGACTGCTCCCCGAGGTCGGCCAGCGTGGAGACGTCACCGGCATTGCGGTACCCGAACCGGGTGTCCATCCCGACGACGACGCAGCGCGCAGCGAGCCCGCGCACGAACACCGAGCGCACGAAGTCCTCCGGCTGCTGCTTCGCGAACTCGTGGGTGAAGTCCAGGACGAGGAGCCCGTCGATCCCGGCATCCTCGATGAGGTCGTCACGGATCTCCCCGGGCGTGATGAGCTCGGGAGCGGACTCCGGGCGAAGCACCGCCACCGGGTGCGGGTCGAAGGTGATCGCCACCGTCGGGAGCCCGAGACGGTGCCCGGCATCGATGAGGGCGTTCAACACCGCCCGGTGACCGCGGTGGACGCCGTCGAAGTTGCCGAGGGTGACGACGCAGGGCCGCAGGGCCTCGGGTGTCTCTGACGGGTTGGTCCAACGATGCACGCGGCCCACTCTACGAAGTCGAGGGCGAGAACACGACGAGGCTGCGTGCGGTGGGACGCGACTCGTCGAGCATCGCCACGAGCCGGCCGTCCGGCGCGATCGCCGCCACCGGGTCCGAGCGTCCCGGGACGGCCGACGGCAGCCGCTGGCCGTAGCCGATGGTGCGTGCCTCCGCCTCGTCGACCTCACGCACGACGAACGCGGCGCGAGCCGCCTGCGCGAGGGGCGTGACCGGCATCCGCTCGCCCTGTCGGGCCTCGAGGTCGGCGAGGGGGTGCGCAGCGGCGAGCGCGAAGCCGCCGACCCTCGTGCGGCGCAGCGCGGTGAGGTGCCCACCGGTGCCGAGAGCCGCTCCGAGGTCGCGCGCCAGGGCCCGCACGTACGTGCCGGAGGACACCGTCACCTCGACGTCGACGTCGAGCACCGGCGTGCCGTCGACGTCGAGCGACCGCAGGTCCACGACCTCGAAGCGCGAGACCGTGACCGGGCGCGCCGGAAGGTCGACGGACTCCCCCGCGCGCACCCGGTGGTAGGCGCGCTCGCCCTTGACCTTGATGGCGCTCACGGCGCTCGGGACCTGCTCGATGTCACCGGTGAGCGTGGCGACGGCCGCGCGCACGGCATCCGGCTCGATGCCGTGGGCCCCCGCGGATGCCGTGACGTCACCCTCGGCGTCGTCGGTCACCGTGACCTGGCCGAGCCGGATCGTCGCCGTGTAGTCCTTGTCGCAGCCGACGAGGAAGGTGAGCAGCCGGGTCGCCCGGCCGACGCCGAGCACGAGGACCCCGGTCGCCATCGGGTCCAGGGTCCCGGCATGGCCCACCTTGCGGGTGGCGCACAGGCGTCGGGCGCGGGCGACGACGTCGTGGCTGGTCCAGCCCGGTGGCTTGTCGACGATCAGGATGCCGTCGGGCGTGGGTTGCGTCCTCGGCTCGTCCGCCGCTGTGGGACGCGAGCCCGTCGCCTCAGCGGGCGTCGTCACCGTCGGCTTCGTCCTCGTCGGCTTCGTCCTCGTCGGCGACCTCGCGGTCCTTCTTGTAGGGGTCGGCATCGCCGGCGTGGACGGCACCGGCAGCGGCGGCGGCCACCGCGGCGTCGCGCTCCCTGGCCTCGCGCAGGAGGTCCTCGAGGTGGGCGGCCGTCTCGGGGATGGCGTCGGCGATGAACTCCAGCGACGGGGTGAGCCGGATGCCCAGCTGTCCGCCGACGAAGGAGCGCAGCTTGCCCTTGTGCACCTCGAGCAGGCGCGCGGTCTGGGCGCGCTGCGCGGCGTCGCCGAGGACCGTGTAGAAGAGCGAGGCGTGCTGGAGGTCGCCGGTGACCTTGACGTCGGTGATCGTGACGAACCCGAGGTCAGGATCCTTGACGATCGACTCGAGGTTGGCGGCGGTGAGCGTCTTGATGCGGTCGGCGATCTTCTGGGCGCGTGCGGTGTCGGCCACGGCTCCTCCTCAGGTCCTCGGTTCGGGCGGCACCCACCCTAGTGACGGATGCCGGGGACGGGACCGGGCGGCATCCGTCATGCTCGGATGCCGCCCGGTCACCGGGGTGTCACGCGTCAGGCGCGCGGCTTCGCCCACGCAAAGCGTGGGACCCGTCGCATCACGCCCGAGGCTTCTCGCGCATTTCGTAGGTGCTGATCAGGTCGTCGAGCTGCAGGTCGTTGAACGAGCCGAGGTTGATACCGCACTCGAACCCGTCGCGGACCTCGGTGACATCGTCCTTGAACCGCCGCAGGCCGGCGATCTCGATGTTCTCGGCCACGACGACACCGTTGCGCGTGATCCGCGCCCTGGTGCCGCGCTTGATCTCGCCGCTGCGCACGATCGAGCCGGCGATGTTGCCGAACTTGCTGCTGCGGAAGATCTCGCGGATCTGCGCGGTGCCGAGCTCGACCTCCTCGAACTCCGGCTTGAGCATGCCCTTGAGGGCCTGCTCGATCTCGTCGATCGCCTGGTAGATGACCGAGTAGTAGCGGATCTCCACGCCCTCGCGCTCGGCGACGTCGGCGTTCTGGCCCTCGGCCCGAACGTTGAAGCCGATGATGATGGCGTTGGAGGCCATCGCGAGGTTGATGTTGTTCAGCGTGATGGCGCCGACACCGCGGTCGATGATCCGCAGGTCGACCTCTTCGCCGACGTCGATCTGGAGCAGCGCGTCCTCGAGCGCCTCGACCGAACCCGACACGTCACCCTTGAGGATGAGGTTGAGGGTGTCGACCTTGCCCGCGGCCAGGGCCTCGTTGAGGTCCTCGAGCGAGATGCGCTTGCGGGCCTTGGCCAGGCTCGCCTGACGGTCGGCCGCCTCACGCTTCTCGGCGATCTGGCGGGCGGTGCGGTCGTCCGGGGCGACGACGAAGGTGTCGCCGGCGCGCGGGACCGAGGACAGGCCGAGCACCTGCACCGGACGCGACGGGGTCGCCTCGGTGAGCGCGTTGCCGTGCTCGTCGAGCATCGCCCGGACGCGGCCGTGCGAGGAACCCGCGACGATCGCGTCACCGACGTGCAGCGTGCCCGTCTGGATGAGCACGGTCGCCGTGGCGCCGCGACCCTTGTCGAGGTTCGCCTCGATCGCGATGCCACGGGCCTCGCGGTCGGGGTTGGCCCGCAGGTCGAGCGCGGCGTCGGCGGTGAGCAGCACGGCCTCGAGCAGCTGGTCGATGTTCTCGCCCTGCTTGGCCGAGACGTCGACGAACATCGTCTCGCCGCCGTACTCCTCGGCGACGAGGTTGTACTCGGTCAGCTGCTGGCGGATCTTGCTCGGGTTGGCGCCCTCGACGTCGATCTTGTTGACCGCGACGACGATCGGCACGTCGGCCGCCTGGGCGTGGTTGAGCGCCTCGATGGTCTGCGGCATCACACCGTCGTCGGCAGCGACCACGAGGATCGCGATGTCGGTGACCTTGGCACCACGGGCACGCATGGCGGTGAACGCCTCGTGGCCCGGGGTGTCGATGAAGGTGATCGGCCGGTCGACGCCCTCGTGCACCTTGTGGATCTGGTAGGCGCCGATGTGCTGGGTGATGCCACCGGCCTCACCAGCGGCGACCTCGGCGTTGCGGATCGCGTCGAGCAGACGCGTCTTGCCGTGGTCGACGTGACCCATGACCGTGACGACCGGCGGGCGGGCCGCGAGGTCCTCCTCCTCCTCGGAGTCGACACCGATCTCGAGGTCGATGTTGAACGAGTCGAAGAGCTCGCGCTCCTCCTCCTCCGGGGAGACCATGCGGATGACGTAGCCGAGCTCGCTGCCGAGGAGCTTGAAGGTCTCCTCGTCCAGGCTCTGGGTCGCCGTGGCCATCTCACCGAGGTGGAACATCACGGTGACGAGCGCGCCGGGGTTGGCGTTGATCTTGTCCGCGAAGTCGTTCAGGCTCGCGCCCTGGCGGATCTGGATGATGGTCGTGCCGTCACCGCGGGGGACGCTCACACCGCCGATCGACGGCGCCTGCATCTCCTCGAACTCCATGCGCTTGGCGCGCTTGGACTTGCGGGCACGACCGGGGCGACCGCCGCCGCGGCCGAAGGCACCCTGGGTGCCGCCACGACCACCGGGGCCGCTGCGGAAACCGCCGGGGCCACCGGGACGACCGGCGAAGCCACCGCCACCGGCACCGGGACGTGCGCCAGCGCCGCCCGGTGCACCGGGACGACCGCCGCCACGGGCCGGACGCTCGCCGGGACGGGCGACGGCCGAGCGGTCGGGCATCATGCCCGGGCTCGGGCGTGCGCCGCCGGGACGCGGACCTGCCGCGCCGGCACCGGCACCTGCGCCAGCACCACCGGGGCGCGGGCCACCGGGACGGCTCTGCGGCCGGGGCATGCCCTGGCTCGGCGCGAACGGGTTGTTGCCCGGGCGGGAGGGCTCGCGGGTGCGACCCATGCCCTGGCTCGGCGCGAACGGGTTGTTGCCCGGGCGCGGCGTGTTCGGGCGGGGTGCGCCCGGACGGGGTGCGCCCTCACCGGCGCCACCCTCGCGAGCGGCAGGAGCGGCAGGAGCGGCCGGAGCCGACGGTGCCGGGGCCGCGGGGGCAGCGGCTGCCGGAGCAGGCGCGGCGGGTGCCGGGGCTGCGGGAGCAGGCGCGGCCGGAGCCGGAGCCGCCGGAGCGGGTGCTGACGGAGCCGCCGGGGCGGAGGCCGCCGGGCCGGGGCCGGGGTCGACGCAGCCGCGGGGGCCGGCGTCGCCGGGGAGGCGGGCGCCGAGGGGGCAGCCGGGCCGGGTCGGCTCGCCGGACGAGCCGGAGCAGCAGCAGGTGCTGCCGCGGCAGCGGGTGCCTCGGCAGGGAACTTTTCGTTGTAGCGGCGCACGACGGGCAGCTCGACCGTCGAACTCGCGCTCTTGACGTACTCGCCCATGCCGTTCAGGCGCTCAAGAAGGACCTTGCTGGTCACTCCGAGCTCCTTGGCAAGTGCGCTCACACGGACTTTAGACACTTTTCTCCTGTCCAGGTCCGTGCTCTGTTGCGCGGACCGTCGTTACAGCTGGGGGGTGCTCATCGCTGAGTACTCATCGGGTGCTCATCAGCGTCAAACCCGCTTTCGGTTCTAACTCTCGGACGGTGGTTCCTGCAGGTGGGCCCTGACCCAGTGCTCGACGGCGCTGTGGTCGGCAGGCGCGCTCGTTCGCAACGCCCGACCGAACGCTCGCCGTCGAACGGCGAGGTCCAGGCACGAGAGCCCTGGGTGCAGCCATGCGCCGCGCCCCGGGCGACGGCGCTCGGGATCTGGCAGAACGACAGGGATGCCGTCCGCGCCGGCCCCGAGGACCACTCGCAGGAGTGCCGACCGGCTATCCGCCCCACGACACCCGATGCACGTTCGTATCGGGTGGCCGGGCCGGAGTCCAGTCCGGTCGGTAGCCACCAGCCTACCGCCTAGGTGCGCTCGGAGGTGTCATCGGCACGTGAGGAGGCCCCGGCATCCCCCGCGACACCCTCGGTGTCCGGGCGGATGTCGATCCGCCACCCCGTGAGCTTCGCGGCGAGCCGGGCGTTCTGACCCTCGCGGCCGATGGCCAGCGAGAGCTGGTAGTCGGGCACGACGACCCGGGCGGCGCGCAGCTTGGGGTCGACGATGGTCACCGAGTTCACCCGGGAGGGCGAGAGGGCAGCCGCGATGAAGGTCGCGGGGTCGGTCGACCAGTCGACGATGTCGATCTTCTCGCCGTGCAGCTCGCTCATGACGGCCCGCACGCGCGCACCCATCGGGCCGATGCAGGCCCCCTTGGCGTTCAGCCCGGCCACCGTGGTGTGCACCGCCATCTTCGTGCGGTGCCCGGCCTCGCGGGCCAGTGCCTCGATCGTGACGCTGCCGTCGGCGATCTCGGGGACCTCGAGGGCGAAGAGCTTGCGGACGAGGTTGGGGTGCGTGCGCGAGAGCTCGATCTGCGGGCCGCGCATCCCGCGCTTGACCGACGTGACGTAGCAGCGCAGGCGCTGGCCGTGGACGTACTTCTCCCCCGGCACCTGCTCGGCCAGGGGCAGGATCCCCTCGACGCTGCCGAAGTCGACGGTCACGTGGCGCGGGACCGGGCTCTGCTGGATGACGCCCGCGACGAGCTCGCCCTCGCGGCCCTTGAAGTCGCCGAGGATCGCGTCGTCCTCGATGTCGCGCAGGCGCTGCACGATGACCTGTCGCGCCGTGGCGGCGGCGACCCGACCGAAGCCGGTCGGGGTGTCGTCGAACTCGGGGCCGAGCTCACGGCGCGGGCGTGCGGGGTTGCCCTCGTCGTCGACCTCGCCCTCCTCCGCGGGGATCTCGAAGTCCTCGCGGGCCCAGATGACGACGTGCCCGGTCTTGCGGTCGAGCTCGGCGCGCGAGGTGCGGAAGTGTCCCTCGGTGCGCTGGTAGGCCAGCACGATGGCCTGCTCGATGGCGGGGATCAGGACATCCATGGAGATGCCCCGTTCGCGCTCGAGGGCGCGCAGTGCGGTCAGGTCGATGTCCATGTCAGCTGTCCTTGTTCTCCGGTCGGGCGAACTCGACCTGCACCGCGGCACGCTCGAGGGCGGCATACGGCAGTGTCTCGGTGCGGGCGGGGGTCGAGCGGGTGGCGGGCACCTCGAGCGTCACCTCGGTGCTGCTGGCTCGCACCACGCGGCCGGTGACCTCGTGGCCGGCGTGGCTGGCCGTGACGAGTCGGCCGACGTTGCGGCGGAAGTGGCGGGGCTCGGTGAGCGGTCGGCCGACACCGGGCGAGGAGACCTCGAGCGTGTACGGCTGCTCGCCCATCAGGTCGCCGGTGTCGAGGGCGTCGCTGACCACGCGCGTGGCGTCGGCGACCTCGTCGAGGGTCAGGGGGTCGGTCGGCTCGGTGGCCACGTCGACGTCGACGAGGGCCCGGTCGACGAGCACCTTCACGACGCGGCGACGTCCGGCGGGGGTCACGACGACGTCCTCGAGGACGAGGCCGGTGCGCTCCAGCGCCTCCTGCACGGTCGGGCGGATGCCGTCTGCGGTGGTCATCGTGGGTGCCCTTCCTCTCTGCAGTTTGTCGTCGGCGGGTGGCCGCCGCCACCACTGTAGGACAGATCGAGCACGCCCTCGGCCCGTGCGATGATGCGCGCATGCGTCAGGCAGCACGTCAGGGGGCCACCCGGCGCACCCTCGTCGCCGGTGCCCTCGGTGCCCTCGCCCTCTCCGCGGCGGGCTGCGGCATCCGTCTCGAGGACGACGCCCCGCGCGTTCCGCTGGTGCCGACCCGCACCCCCGTGCCGGCCGAGGCCGAGCTCGTGGCCCTCACCACCGAGACGCTGGCGCTCGCCGAGCTGGCGGCGACCGCGCCGGGTGCCCTCGCAGCCGCGCTCACGACGATCCACCGCCGCCAGCACACCGTGCTGCGCACCACGTTGCTGCGCCAGCAGGTGCCGGCTGCCCTGCTCGACGCCCCTCCGAGCGCAGCCCGCGAGCCCCGAGCACGTCCCCGTCGGCGTCAGGGTCGCCCTCCCCCACACCCTCGCCCACGGCATCCGCGCTCGAGACGCTCGCCGCCGCTGAGGCCGCGTCGGCGGCTCGCGCCGCCGAGTTCGCCGGAGCCGAGGCCGACCTGCTCGCCACCCTCGCGTCGCTGCACGCCCAGCGCTATGCCGCCGCGACCCTGTTGTCCGGCCGTCCGCCGACGGTGCCGACCGACCCGGTGGCGGGGGCTGCGGTCGAGGCGCTGGCGGCATCCACGGCCGCGGCCGTGTACCTGTTCGAGGTGGTCAGTGCCCGCTCGGGGGGCGCCCAGCGCACCCGCTCCGACGCCACCCTCGAGGTGCTGCGGCGGCTGCGTGCCGACCAGGTGGCCGGCGGGAGCTCGCCGGAGGGCACGATCGGCCACCCGCTGCCCTTCCCCGTCGAGACGAGCGCGGATGCCGCTCGCCTGGCTCGCGAGGCCCTCCTCGCCCTGCGCGCGGGGTACGGCGAGCACCTCGGTGCGCTCGCGGCATCCGAGAGCGGGGCCGGCCTGTCGGCGGCGACCCGGTGGCTGGGGACGGTCGAGGTGCAGGCCCACCGCTGGGGGCTGGAGCTCGAGCCGTTCCCGGCGCTCGCGTGAGCGCGGTCGCCCTGCCGGCCGACTGGGTGGCGCGGATCTCGGCCTACCCGGCGGACGGAGGCCCCGCGGGCGCGGAATGGGTGGCCACGGTGCCTCGACGCCTCGACGAGGCGCTCGAGCGGTGGGGCCTGGTCGTCGACGGTGCGCCCCGCACCGGCTGGACGGCGGTCGTCGTCCCGGTGGTGCGTGACGGCGAGCCGCTGGCGCTCAAGGTCACCTGGCCGCACCCCGAGGGCGAGCACGAGGCCCTGGCCCTGCGCACGTGGGCCGGGTCGGGCGCGGTGCGCCTGGTCGCGGCGCTGCCGTCCGAGGGACTGTTGCTGCTCGAGCGGCTCGACGCCGACTCCGACCTCAGCGAGATGTGGGTCGACGAGGCGTGCGAGGTGGTCGGCGGGCTGCTCGCGAGGCTCCACGTGGCGGCGCCGCCACAGGTCCCGCGACTGCCCCAGTACCTGGCACCGCACCTCGATCGGATGCCGGGGCGCGCGGCCGTGCCCCGGCGCGTCGTCGCGCGGACGCAGGGACTGGCGCGTGAGCTGCTGGGCGGTCAGGTGCCGGAGGTGCTGCTGCACACCGACCTGCACTTCGAGAACGTGCTGCGGGGTCCGCAGGGGTGGACCGCGATCGACCCCAAGCCCGTGGCCGGACACCCGGGGTTCGACCTGTTCCCCCTGCTGCACAACCGGGTCGACGAGCTGGGCACGGGGGCGGCCTTCCGCTGGTCCGTGCGGCACCGGGTGTCCCTGGCTGCCGAGGCTGCGGGGATCGACCTCGACGAGGCGTTCGCGTGGACGTTGCTGCGGGCAGGGGTCGAGGTCAGCTGGGTCAGCGAGACCGGCAGCGCCGACGACCTCAGCCTGCACGTCGCCCTGACCAAGGCGCTGGACGAGTAGCCGTCGCCCCACGGGAGTCGAACCCCGGGTGCACGGATTCGCGAGCGGTATCACCTCGACCCCGCGGGAGCCCGGCCCGGCATACGGTGGGGAGATGGCGAACCGGCTCCGACACTCGCTCAGCCCGTACCTCCTCCAGCACGCCGACAACCCCGTCGACTGGCAGGAGTGGGGTGACGACGCCTTCGCCGAGGCCGCGCGCCGGGACGTGCCGATCCTGCTCTCCGTCGGCTACGCGGCCTGCCACTGGTGCCACGTCATGGCGCACGAGTCGTTCGAGGACGACCAGGTCGCCGCAGCCGTCAACGACCGGTACGTCGCGATCAAGGTCGACCGGGAGGAGCGTCCCGACGTCGACGCCGTCTACATGTCGGCGACCACCGCCCTGACCGGTCACGGCGGCTGGCCGATGACCTGCCTGCTCACGCCTGCGGGCGACCCGTTCTTCGCCGGCACCTACCTGCCCAAGGCCCAGTTCCTCTCGCTCCTGGACAACGCCGCCCACGCCTGGGAGACCGACCGCGAGCGGGTGCTGACGTCGGGTGCCAGCGTCGCCGAGCGGCTGCGCGAGCTCACCGGCCCACCCGCGCCGACCGCCATCGACGCGGCCGTCTGCGACACGGCCGCCCGCCGGCTGCGCTCGACCTACGACGTGGCGCGCGGCGGCTTCGGTGGCGCCCCGAAGTTCCCGCCGTCGATGGTCCTGGAGTTCCTCCTGCGGCACCACGCCCGCACCGGGTCCGCCGACGCGCTCGCCATGGCTCGTGGGACCGCCGAGGCGATGGCACGTGGTGGCATGTACGACCAGCTCGGCGGAGGGTTCGCCCGGTACTCCGTCGACGCGAACTGGGTGGTGCCCCACTTCGAGAAGATGCTCTACGACAACGCCCTGCTCCTGCGCGTGTACGCCCACCTGTGGCGAGCGACCGGAGACGACCTCGCCCGCCGGGTGGCCCTCGAGACCGCCGAGTTCCTCCTGCGCGACCTGCTCACGGACGAGGGGGCGTTCGCGTCGGCCCTGGACGCCGACACCGTCGTCGACGGCCACTCCCACGAGGGCCTGACCTACGCCTGGTCCCCCGACCAGCTCGCCGAGGTGCTCGGCGCCGATGACGGGGAGCGCGCGGCCCGGCTGCTCGGCGTCACCCCCGAGGGAACCTTCGAGGCCGGCACCTCGACCCTGCAGCTGCGCACCGACCCCGACGACCCGCGCTGGTGGCAGGACACGCGTCAGCGACTGCTCGCCGCCCGCGGCACCCGCCCCCAGCCGAGCCGCGACGACAAGGTGGTCACGGCCTGGAACGGCCTGGCCATCGCCGCCCTCGCCGACGCGGGCGTGCTCCTGGACCGACCCGACCTCGTCGCTGCGGCCGAGACAGCGGCCGCCTACGTCCTCGCCACCCACGACGTCGCCAGTCGCGACGACCCCGACGGCACCGACCGGGTGCTGCGCCGCACCTCGCGCGCCGGACAGGTCGGCCCCGCCCCCGCCGTCCTCGACGACCACGCCAACCTCGCCGAGGGTCTGCTCGCCCTCCACCAGGCGACGGGAGACGCTCGCTGGGGGGAGGCCGCGGCATCCCTGCTCGACCGGGCGCTCGCAGGCTTCGTCGACGCCGACGGCACGGTCCACGACACGGCCCACGACGCCCCCGCGCTCTTCGCCCGGCCCGCCGGACGTTCGGACAACGCCGAGCCCAGCGGCGCCGCAGCCCTGGCCGGCGCCCTGCTCACGCACGCCGCCCTGACCGGCTCACCCCGCCACGCGGAGGCGGCCACCGTCGCCCTCGATGCCTGCGGGCCCGTCGCCCTGCAGGACCCGCGGTTCGCCGGGTGGTCACTGGCGGTCGCCGAGGCCGCGCTGGCGGGGCCGCTGCAGGTCGCCGTCGTCGGTGAGGGGGCGGGCGCGCAGGCCCTGCTCGAGGTGGCCCGCGCCAGCACCTCCCCCGGCCTCGTCCTCATGCACGGGATGCCGGACGCACCGGGCCGCGCCCTCCTCGCCGACCGGCCCCTCGTCAACGGCGGGCCCGCGGCCTACGTGTGCCGGGGCTTCGTGTGCGATCGCCCGGTCACCGGGGTCGCCGAGCTGACCTCGGCCCTCAGCGTCGGAGGCCAGGGCCCGAACTGACGGACGTTCGCAGACGTGGGACACGGCATCCGCAAGAATGCCCGCGTGAGCGCTTCGGTGGACCCGCCCTCGATCCCGCCTCCCGCGACGTCCCTGCCTGCCGGCACGAGCACGGAGCGGGAGGTGATGTTCCGGGCGCGGGTCGCGCGGTGGTGGCCCGACCTGCTCGGCGGCCTCACGGCGGCCTACGGCGCGGACCGGGCCGCCGAGCTCGGCGCCGACCTGCTCGACCTCGCGGCCGATGCCTATGCGGCGCGCCCGGACCGCCTCCACGTCCGAGACCTGGAGCGGATGCTGCGCCCGGACTGGCTGCAGGACCCCTCGATGATCGGGTACGCCGCGTACACCGAGCGCTTCGCGGGCGACCTGCGCGGGGTGGCCGACCACCTGCCCTACCTCGACGAGCTCGGCGTGCGCTACCTGCACCTCATGCCCCTGCTGCTCCCCCGCGACGGCGACAGCGACGGCGGGTATGCCGTGGCCGACTACCGCTCCGTGCGCGCCGACCTCGGGACGATGGACGACCTCGAGCACCTGGCCGCCCGGTTGCACGACTCGGGGATGAGCCTCGTGCTCGACCTCGTGCTCAACCACGTGGCGCGCGAGCACGAGTGGGCGGTCCTGGCGCGCGCGGGTGACCCTGCCCACCGGGCGTACTTCCACGTCTTCCCCGACCGCGAGATGCCGGACGCCTACGAGCGCACGCTGCCCGAGGTCTTCCCCGACTTCGCACCGGGCAACTTCACGTGGGACGACGACCTCGACGGGTGGGTGTGGACGACGTTCAACGAGTTCCAGTGGGACGTCAACTGGAGCAACCCTGCGGTGCTGCGCGAGTACGCGTCGATCATCCTCGACCTGGCCAACCGTGGCGTCGACGTGCTGCGCCTGGACGCCATCGCGTTCCTCTGGAAGCGGCTCGGCACCGACTGCCAGGGGGAGCCCGAGGTCCACGCGCTCACCCAGGTGCTGCGCGCCGTGACCCGGATCGCCTGTCCTGCAGTCGCTTTCAAGGCCGAGGCGATCGTTGCACCGACCAAGCTGCTGCCCTACCTCGGCACCGGCACCTTCAGCGGGAAGGTCAGCGACCTCGCGTACCACAACAGCCTCATGGTCCACGTGTGGTCGATGCTCGCGACACGCGACGTGCGCCTGGCCGCCCACGCCCTCGGCTCGCTGGCGCCCAAGCCGGCGACGGCGACGTGGCTGACCTACCTGCGCTGCCACGACGACATCGGCTGGGCGATCATGGACGAGGATGCCGCGGCGGTCGGCGTGGGCGGTCACTCGCACCGCAGCTTCCTGGCGCACTGGTACGCCGGGGACCACTACGGCTCACCCGCCCGCGGCCTGGTCTTCCAGTACAACCCCGAGACCGACGACGGGCGCACGAGCGGCACCGCGGCATCCCTCATCGGTCTCCAGTCGGCGGGCACGCCTGCCGAGGTGGATGCCGCGGCGGCGGCCCTGCGGCTGGCCAACGCGCTGGTCCTGGGCTGGGGCGGCATCCCGGTCATCTGGAGCGGTGACGAGCTCGGGCAGCCGAACGATCCGCGGTGGGCGCTCGAGCCCGGCCACGGCGACGACAACCGCTGGGCGCACCGGCCGCGGCTGGACTGGGAGCGGGCCGAGCAGCGGCACGACCGCACGACCACCGCCGGTCGGGTGTTCGGTGACCTCGTCGAGCTCGTGCGCGCTCGGGGCCGGTTGACGCACCTGCACGGGTCGGTCGAGACGCAGATCGGGCCGGTCGACGACCCCGGGGTGCTCGTCACGGTGCGCGAGCACCCGGTCGGGCGGTTCGTCGGGGTGCACAACGTGACGCCGCAGTGGCGGCCGTGGCCGGGCTGGCGGGTCAACGAGCTGGGCGTCGCGGATGCCGTCGACGAGATCACCGGGGAGCCGCTGCCCTGGGGCGGGGACGGGAACGTGTGGCTGCCGCCGTACGCCGTCCTCTGGCTCACCACCTGACCCACCGACTCATGTCGGGTGTGTGTGATTTCCGTCCAAATGCCGACGGTCTTCACACACACCCGTCGTCCCCGAGCCCCTGACGGACCTGGGCCATGAACTCCGCCTCGCAGAGCCGCATCCCGATGAGGTCGAGCCGCAGCACCCGGTCATCGTCGAGCACGACGGCGTTCTGTCGGAGGTTGTCGTCGGTCACAGCGAGCCCCATGCGGTGCCCTGCCCCGTCGATCTCCACCACCAGGCGGGAGCCTGCCCATCGCACATCGAGGTAGATGCGACCCGCCGGGGTCGTGCGCACCTCCTGACGGACCGGCTCGGGGAGTCCATAGGTGCGGCACAACCGGGCGAAGTCGAGCTCGCCCAGCGAGTGAGCACCGTCCGCGATGTCGGCGATGACCTGCTGGACGAACCTCCGACGCGTGCGACCACGCACCAGCTCGGACGCCGAGAGCAGCCGGGCACCGGTGGTAAGCCGCTGTTGGACCACCATGCACAGGATCAGCGCCGCTTGCCGGTCGCTCGCGGCCCAGTGAGCCGCACGAAGCGCTGCGACCTCGACTCGGGTGCGCGGCAGCCCAGCACCGTGGCGCTCCTCTGCCATCCTCGCGACCCGGTGGATCCGCACTCCGGTGGCGCGAGGGCAGCGGGCGTTGCGCGGCACCGACACATGGACCACCGGCTCGGTGTACCGCGTGAGCCCAGCCGCCCGGAGGGCCGTCACCCCATCGATGAGAGCCGCCCGCTCGGCGACCTCCCAGACGGCGCGCCAGGAGTGCGCCGTCTCTGACAGGGCCCCGGTGTGCAGCGCCACGGTGTGCCGGCCGTGCCTGACCCAGCGTTCTGCATTCACCTCGCGACGGACAGCGCTGTGGTCGAAGCCCAGTTTCGCAAGCCGACCGAGGCTGAGCACTCCGCCGAACTCCTCTGCAGCCTCCTTGGCGACCAAGCGCATCTCCGCCCGGGAAGGTGATTCGGCCCGGGCCGGTCGGGGCGGGTCCGTCGGCATCCGGCCAGCATGACGACGTCGTGCGATGGGGCTTCAGAGATATCCACAGGCTGCCGTCGGCACCCTCGCGGTGTGTGTGAAAAGCCTCGGGATATGGACGTTCTTCACACACAAGGGATGCCGGGTGGCCGGCATCCGCCTCACCTCACCAGGCGCCGAGGAGGTCTCCGGCGATGCGGATGATGAACGCCCCGACGACGATGATGAAGACGAACCGCACGAACGCGCTTCCCTGGGCCACTGCCGTGCGAGCGCCGACGTAGCCACCGACCAGGTTGGTCACGGCCATGACCGCACCGATCGTCCACATGACGTGCCCGCCCGGGATGAACACCGTGAGGGCTCCGAGGTTCGTCGCGAAGTTGGCGATCTTGGCCTTGGCGCTGGCCTCGAGGAACGCGTACCCCATGAGGCCGACCAGGGCGAAGACCATGAACGACCCGGTGCCCGGCCCGAGCGCCCCGTCGTAGACCCCGATGACGAAGCCGGTGAGCATCGCGAAGACCGTGTGCCGGTGCCCGGAGAACCGCAGGACGGTGGCCTCTCCGAGCGTCGGCTTGAACAGCGTGTAGGCACCGACGGCGATGAGCAGCACGAGGATGATCGGGTAGAAGGCCGACTTGGGGATGTGCAGCCCGATGAGCGCCCCGACGACGGCGCCCACGTAGGCGACCGCCCGCCATCGGCAGGGCGGTGCGCAGGTCGGGCTTGACCCGGCGGTAGTACGTCACCGACGAGGTCGCCGTGCCCCAGATGGAGCCGAACTTGTTCGTCGCGAGGATCTGCGCCGGCGTCGCCCCGGGGACCCCGAGCAGCAGGGCCGGCAGCTGCACCAACCCGCCCCCACCGACCACCGCGTCGATCCACCCGGCGAGGAACCCCGCGAGGGCGAGCAGTGCGATGACCTCGACCCCCGGGTCACTCACGCGCGGCTCACCCAGCCGTCCACGCGTCGACGAGGTCCAGCACGTCGAGCAGCTCGTGGGCGCGCCCGTCGGGCACCGCCGTCACCTCGACCCGTTGCGCAGCAGGGATGTCGGAGTGCGGGATCCAGATGGCGCGCATGCCGACCTGCTGCGGCCCGTGGACGTCCTCGAAGATGCGGTCGCCGACGTAGACGGACCGCCGCGGGTCGACGTCCAGGGCCCGGCAGATCGCCCGGAACGCCTCCGGGTGCGGCTTCACGTGGTCGAGCTCGCTGGAGTACAGGTCGGCGTCGACGAGGTCGAGCACCCCGTCACGCTCGAAGATGCCGCGGTGGTACTCGCGGGTCCAGATCGTGTTCGACAACACGCCGACCCGGATGCCGCGCTCGCGCAGCCCTTCCCACAGGGGCCGCACCTGGGGGTCGGTGTGGGTGTGCGGCTCCCAGAACCCGCGGTAGGCCGCGAGCGCCAGGTGGTGCCGGTCGTGCGCCGCGTCGATGCCCGCGGCCTCGAGGATGTCGGCCAGGGCGGCCGAGCTGTGCTCGTCACGCCCGCGCCGCCAGGCCGCGCTCTCGACCTCGAGGATGCGGTCGGCGAGGCGGTGTGCCTCGTCGAGGTCCTCCTGCGGGACGTCCGGGGACGCGACGGGGATGCCGTGCACCTCGCGTGCGAAGACCCGCCACTGCTCGGGCAGGTCGACCTCGTGCCACGGGGTGAGGGTGCCGCCCCAGTCGAAGATGACGGCATCGACCGGGTGCGTCATGCCTGGCCGATCTCGGTGAGGATCTCCTCGACCGCGGCGCCGACGGCCACCTCGCGCCGGACGCCGGAGCGCCGGTCCTTGACCTCGATGACACCGTCGGCGAGCCCGCGCCCGACGACGACGATCGTCGGCACGCCGATGAGCTCGGCGTCCTTGAACTTCACGCCGGGGCTCGCCTGACGACGGTCGTCGAGCAGCACCTGGACCCCGTGGGCCTCCAGTGCCCGGGTCAGCTCCTCGGCGTAGATGGCGACGGTCTCGTCCTTGCCGGTGACGACGACGTGGACGTCGGCCGGGGCCAGCGCCCGGGGCCAGATGAGGCCGAGCTCGTCGTGGTTGCCCTCGGCGACGCACGCCACGGCGCGCGAGACACCGACGCCGTAGGAGCCCATCGTCACGGTGCGCAGCTTGCCGTGCTCGTCGAGCACCTTGAGGTCGAGCGCCTCGGCGTACTTCGTGCCGAGCTGGAAGATGTGCCCCATCTCGATGCCGCGGGCGCTCTCGAGCCCGTGGCCGCACGAGGGGCACGCGTCGCCGTCGCGCACCTCGGCCGCCTCGATGGTGCCGTCACCCTCGAAGTCACGGCCCTTGACGAGGTCGAAGACGTGCTGGCCGGAGACGTCGGCCCCGGTGATCCACGCGGTGCCGTCGGCCACGCGCGGGTCGAGCAGGTACCGGATGCCGGTCGACTGCTCCAGCCCCAGCGCGCCGGGGCCGATGTACCCCTTCGCCAGGGTCGGATACCGAGCGAAGTCCAACTCCCCGAAGGCCTCGACGCCGGCCGGCTCGACCTGGGCGCCGAGCCGCTTCTCGTCGACCTCGCGGTCACCGGGCAGGCCGATCGCGAGCGGCTCGCGGGTGCCGTCGGGGTTCACGAGCATGACGACGACGTTCTTCAGCGTGTCGGCCGCCGTCCAGGCGCGCCCGTCGGTGCGGGGGTGGTCGGCGTTGGCCGCCGCGACGAGCGTGTCGATCGTCGGGGTGTCGGGGGTGTCCTCGACGTGCGCGGGGGGCGCGGTGGCGGCGTCGACGGCATCCGGCACCGGGACGCGCACGGCCTCGACGTTGGCGGCGTACCCACAGTTCGCACAGCGCACGTAGGTGTCCTCGCCGTTCTCGGCGGTCGCGAGGAACTCCTCGGACTTCGAGCCACCCATCGCTCCGGCCATGGCCGCGACGATGACGTAGTGGAACCCGAGTCGGTCGAAGATGCGGACGTAGGCGTCGCGGTGCAGGTCGTAGCTCTTGTCGAGCCCGGACTCGTCGAGGTCGAAGGAGTAGGAGTCCTTCATGACGAACTCGCGCCCCCGCAGGATGCCGGCGCGCGGCCTGGCCTCGTCGCGGTACTTGTTCTGGATCTGGTAGATCGACAGCGGCAGGTCCTTGTACGAGCTGTACAGGTCCTTGACCGTGAGGGTGAACATCTCCTCGTGGGTGGGGCCGAGCAGGTGGTCGGCACCCTTCCTGTCCACGAGCCGGAAGACGTTGTCGCCGTACTCGGCCCAGCGGCCGCTCGCCTCGTAGGGCTCGCGCGGCAGCAGCGCCGGGAAGAGCAGCTCCTGGCTGCCGATGGCGTCCATCTCCTCGCGCACGATCGTCTCGACCCGGCGCAGCACCTTCAGCCCGAGCGGCAGCCAGGTGTAGACGCCGGGGCTGACGCGCCGGATGTAGCCGGCCCGCACGAGCAGCTGGTGGCTCGGGACCTCGGCGTCCGCAGGGTTCTCGCGAAGGGTTCGCAGGAACAGGGACGACATGCGCATGGCCACGGGTGGGCTCCTGAAACGTCGGGTGGGCAACCCGCCAAGGATAACGACGTCCGCGGATGCCGCGCGCCGCACCTCCGCGCCCGGCCCGCCGCCGGTCACGCTCAGGCGGCGAGGGCGGTCTGCCCGAGGACGAGCACCCCCATGACGAGCACGAACCACCCGAAGGCCTGGCGCAGGCGGTCCTGGGGCACCCGACCGGACAGCAGGGCCCCGACGACACTGCCGACCACGGCCATCGCGGTCACGGCGGCCGCGAGACCCCAGTCGATCGACACCGAGGACAGGTAGCCCGCGAGCCCGGCGAACGACTTCATCGCGATGACGAGCAGCGAGGTCCCCACGGCCACCGGCATGGGGAGCCCTCCGAGCAGCACGAGCGCGGGGACGACGAGGAACCCGCCCCCGGCGCCGACGAGACCGGTCACGAGCCCGACGACGACCCCCTCGAGGAGCACCAGCCGCACGGGGAGGTCGCGCACCCCGCCGCCCGCCGACGACTCACCCGGCCCACCGGCATCCGACCTGCCGCGGCCGCGGATCATCGCGACGGCGGTCGCGAGCATCATCAGCGCGAACGCCACGAGGAGCACGGTGCCGGGGACGAACTCGGCGACCCGACCCCCTGCGTAGGCCCCTGCCATCGCGGCGGCCCCGAAGATCGCCCCGGTGCGCCACCGGACGCGGCCGGCTCGGGCGTGCGGCACGAGAGCGGCCAGGCTCGTCACCCCGACGACGAGCAGCGAGGTCGCGATGGCCTCCTTGGCCTCGAGCCCGGCGACGTACACGAGCAGCGGCACCGTGAGGATGGAGCCGCCGCCGCCGAGCAACCCGAGCGCGACCCCCACGAGGACGGACAGGAGGAGGACGACGGGGAGACATGCCGCCAGCATACCCCCTAGGGTATGGCGAGCGGGCCGTCCCCGTCCTCGAACGGCCCCACCTGCTGGTAGCGCGCGCGGACCCCCGAGTCGAGGAACCCCAGCGAGTGGTACAGCGCGTGGGCGTTGTCGTTGTCGACGTTGACGGCGAGCCACGCCTGCTCGTACCCGGCCTTGCGCAGCGCTCGCAGCGACCGGACCATGAGGTGCGCCCCGAGCCGTTGACCCCGCCACTCGGGCACGACGCCGACCTGGTCGATCCAGTCGTCCGAGATCGTGACGAACCCGGCCGCGTGCCCGTCCTCGTCGATGGCGACACGGGACAGGTCGGGATGGAAGCCGTCCTCGCTCTCGACCGAGGTGACCCACTCGTCCAGGGGCGTGCCCGGGAAACCCGGGCGGTTCGCGAACGACCGGGTGTAGGCCGCGTGGAAGAGCGCCTGGGTGTCCTGGGTCCACGGGTAGGTGTGGACCTGCGCGGGGCGCACGATCCGCGGCACCTCCAGCAGCGGACGCCGCATCACGTGCTCGGCGAAGGTGCGCTCGAGCCCGAGACGGTCCGCGAAGGCGTCCGACTCGGGAGAGGTGGTCTCGGCGACCAGTCGCAGCAGCGCTCCCCCGGCCTTCTCCGCACACCAGCGCACGAGCTCGTCGCCCAGGCCCTGCTGGCGGGACGAGGGGTGCACCAGCCCCGTCGCGGCCCGGTGTCCGCTGGCGTCGACGAAGACCGAAGCCGCCGCCACCATGTCGCCGGTCTCGTCGCGCCCACCCACCGACTGCCCGGACAGGAAGAGCTGGCGCAACATCGGCTCGGTCGCGAGCAGGGGCAGCCCGCCGTCCTTCTCGAGGCAACACGCCGCGAGGTGGGTCAGCGCGGTCAGGTCCGCCTCGGTGAGGGGCTTCCAGTCCAGGGTCGACATGGTGACCTCAACGAGCCGTGCCACGCAGGACGGTGATGACGAGGGCCTCGGGTGCCATGGCCCCATCCAACCACTGCGTCAGAGGAGCACCGTCGAGAAGCTTCCCACCTCACGGAACCCGAGGCGCTCGTAGGTCGCGCGCGCCGCCAGGTTGTAGTCGTTCACGTACAACGTGACGAGCGGCGCGGGACCGACCATCACCTGCTCGACGACGCTCGCGAGCATCCCCGCGGCCAGGCCCTGACCGCGCAGCCGAGGTGCGAGCCAGACGCCCTGCAGCTGCGCGCACCCGAGGGCCAGGCTGCCGATGTCGGTCTTGAAGACGACCTCGCCGTCCTCGATCACGACGTAGGTGTGGCCGCGCTGGGCCAGGGCTGCGAGCGAGGCCCGGTAGCCGCGCTCGCTCCCGCGGTAGGGCGGGTAACCGATCTCCGCGGTGAACATGTGCTCGGCGGCAGGCAGGACGAGGTCGACCTCGTCGGGCCTGGCCGGGCGCACCCGGTGGTCCAGGGCGACGCCGAGGGTCGAGGGCAGCCGGTCGGCGACGAGGAGCGGCTGGCGCACGCGCACCGCCCGCGGTGGTCCCCAGTGCGGCTCGAGCCGGGACCACAGCCCTTCGACCTCGTCACGGCGGCCGAACACCGACGCGCAGCGCCCACGCCACCGGCGCACCCGCTCGGCGAACAGGGCCTGGCTCTCGGGGGTGGTGGCGACCGGGACGACGTTCGCGCTGGCCCAGCACAGCGAGGTCAGCTCGCCGTCGACGCGGTGCCCGAGGACGCTGAGCAGTGAGCCCGTGCGAGCTCCCTCGACGATCCGCGCGGCGACGAAGACGCTCCCGGGCAGGTCGCGCGAGCACACGTCCAGGGCTTCGTCGCGGTCAGCGAGCGACAGTGGACGGACCGGGGAGCGTGTGCGCAGCACGGTCCCAGCCTAGGGCCCGTGCACTCCGGTGGACCCCACTCATGCCGAAGGGGGTCCACCGGATCCGTCGTCACACGGGGGCCAGCGAGCCCCGAACCGCGGCGACGTCCTCAACGACCGACGTCGTCACGCGACGCCGCCGCCACGGACACACGACCTCGGCGACCCCCCAACCGAGGGGTGCGGCCGAGAGCACCATGAGGGCGAGACCGACGAGCTGGGCAGGGGCCACGTCGATCGCCTCCCCCGACAGAACCGCGATGAGTGGAGAACCGGTGACCACGACCGCCCCGACCACGCGCACCACCCGACCGCCGCGCAGGACCATCGCCATGCCGATCGCGGCGGGGGCGAGCACCATCCCCGGGCCGGCGAACAGGGCAAGTGCGGGCAGAGCAGCCAGGCGCCACCACCGCGAGCGCTCGGCCACGCGGGCCGCGTGGACCAGACCGAGGCAGGCCCCGGCCACGATCGCGAGACCGAGGATGAACAGCGTGCCCGACCAGGAGAAGCTCGGAGCCGTCGTGAGGAGCCGCATGAACACCCGGGCCACCACCCCCCAGACGAGGCCGAGCGCCGCGCCCAGGACGAGGCCCCGCAGCAACGCCCTCACCAGACGACCGGGAGGCAGGCCAGACGGGCACCCGCCCCTCCCGTGTGGTGGTCGGTCTCCATCGCGTGGACCACGACCGAACGCGTGCCCGGAACGGGGACGAAGGGCACGGATGCCGTCGCGGTCGCCGCGCCGTCCTCGACGGTGATGTCGAGCCACATCTCGGTGTCCTCGCTGACCTCGGGCGTGGGTGATCCCGGCGAGGACGTCGGTGTTGTAGTGGCCGAGGGCGGCGCCGCCGTTGCCGGCGACGCACGGACCGGAGTGCAGGTGGGCACCGAAGGTCTCGCCGTCGGCCGATGCGTCGATCCCCTTGACGCGCAGCACGCCGTGGCTGCCCCGGGCGGAGGCGACGACCTGGAAGGCCGCGGTGGACCCGTCGAAGGGTCCAGCCGTGGCCGGCTGAAGGTCGGCCAGGGGCCCTGCGGCACGGACCACGGGACCGTGGTCGCCGGCGTTCGCCGTCGCGGGCAGGGTGATGAGTGCCACGATGGCCGCGAGTGGTAGCAATCGGCGGGAGGTGATGGACATGGGTTTCCTTTCGGGTCATGGCCGCGAGAACGCGGACACCAGTGAGACGACCCACACCCCGCCGACGGGTGACATCGCGGGCCTGCAGAGGATGACGAACCAGGAGCCGGAAGTTCGGCAGCCCTCCATGTCACCCGACGGGCGCGCTCACACGTCAGTCCCCCTGATGGAGGTTTTCTCGCTCGAGCAGGTGGTCGGGCTCGCCGGCACGTCCGCGAGGCCGGTCGAGTCGGCGGGTGCGACCGACCCCGCGGGTCCGCTCGACCCCGCGGGTCCGGTCGACGTCGCAGCGATGTTCGACGCCGAAGCGGCATCGCTGACCCGGCTGGCGCGCTTCTACGTCGACGACAAGACGGCCGCCGAGGACCTGGTGCAGGAGGCCTTCATCCGTTTCGCCCGGCACCAGGGCCGGATCCGGGACCCGGAGCGGGCGGCGGCCTACCTGCGCTCGATCGTCGTCAACCTCGCTCGCGACCACAACCGACGTGGCTTCGTCTCGTGGCGGCACCGCCCGCCAGCCCAGCCCGACGCACCGTCCGCGGCCGAGACCGCGGAGGAACGAGCTGAGCGAGCCGCCGTGGTCGACGCCATGAGGGCCCTCCCCCGGCGCCAGCGCGACTGCGTCACGCTGCGCTACTACTACGACATGCCGGTCGCGCAGATCGCGACGACCCTCGGCCTGTCCGTCAACACCGTCAAGACCCATCTGCAGCGTGGGCTCGACGCCCTCGGCGCGACACTGGAGGCCGACCGATGACCCATCTCGAGGACCGCATCACGCGAGCGCTGACCCAGTCACCCACCCGGCCGTCACCCGACCTGTTCGACCGGGTCCGCGACAGCATCGAGGCCGACCGGCTCCGCCGGCGGCGCGCTCTCCTCACGGCCTGCGCCGCGGCCGTGCTCGTCACCGCCGTGACGGCCGCCGTCCTCCTCCTGACCCCTCGTACGAACGGAGCCCTCGCCATGCCCTGGTGGATCCTCGAAGTCGCCGTGACCCTCGTGCTCGTCGCCATGGCGGTGTGGCTGGGTCCCTTCATCAAGCGGTTCGGTCGGGCCTACGCGGCCGACGTCTTCCACGACAACCCGCTCACCGGCAAGAGCTACATCGTGCTCACCGACATCGTGTACTACCTGATCTTCACCGCGTACATCCTCTTCGGAGTCCACTTCGCGCCGCAGAGCGACTGGAACAACGACATCTCGGGGCTCGTCACCGCGGAGCAGATGGCGTTCTCGGCGGCGCGGATCGGCGGCATCCTGCTCATCATCGGCATCCTGCACGGGCTGAACATCGTGCTGATGCCGGTGCTCGGCCAGCTCTTCTCGCTCAACCGGCGCGTCGCCCGCCCCCGGGAGGCCGGCCGGCAGGAGGCCGACTGGTGACCGAGGTCGTCAGCCGACGCGCACCCTGAACTTCTCCGCCGTCACTGGGACGGCGGAGAAGGTGGACGATGGCGGAGAAATATCTCCGTCCAGACGGAAGGACTCCGCCGTCACTGGGGTGACGAGATCCTCCGGCGACCGGGCGCTGGTGGCTCGTCAGCTGACGCTGACCGACGGGGCGCCCGCCGACTCCTCGTCCATCGGCTCGCCCATCTCCTCGGCCAGGCGCATGGCCTCCTCGATGAGGGTCTCGACGATCATGTTCTCGGGGACGGTCTTGATGACCTCGCCCTTGACGAAGATCTGGCCCTTGCCGTTGCCCGAGGCCACCCCGAGGTCGGCCTCGCGGGCCTCGCCCGGGCCGTTGACGACGCAGCCCATGACGGCCACGCGCAGCGGCACGGTCATCCCCTCGAGGCCCGCCGTCACCTGCTCGGCGAGCGTGTAGACGTCGACCTGGGCGCGGCCACACGAGGGGCACGAGACGATCTCGAGCTTGCGCGGGCGCAGGTTCAGCGACTGCAGGATCTGGTTGCCGACCTTGACCTCCTCGACGGGCGGGGCCGACAGGGAGACGCGGATCGTGTCGCCGATGCCCTGCGACAGCAGCGCGCCGAAGGCCGTGGCCGACTTGATCGTGCCCTGGAACGCCGGTCCCGCCTCGGTGACCCCGAGGTGGAGCGGCCAGTCGCCGCGCTCGGCGAGCAGCTGGTAGGCCTTGACCATGACGACCGGGTCGTTGTGCTTGACCGAGATCTTGAAGTCGTGGAAGTCGTGCTCCTCGAACAGGCTGGCCTCCCAGACCGCCGACTCGACGAGCGCCTCGGCGGTCGGCTTGCCGTACTTGTCGAGGATGCGCTTGTCGAGCGAGCCGGCGTTGACCCCGATGCGGATCGACACGTTGGCGGCCTTGGCGCGGCGGGCGATCTCGCCGACCTGGTCGTCGAACTGGCGGATGTTGCCCGGGTTGACGCGCACCGCCGCGCACCCGGCATCGATCGCCGCGTAGACGTACTTGGGCTGGAAGTGGATGTCCGCGATGACCGGGATCTGCGACTTGCGGGCGATCGCGGTCAGGGCGTCGGCGTCGTCCTGGGTCGGGCAGGCCACCCGCACGATGTCGCACCCGGATGCCGTGAGCTCGGCGATCTGCTGGAGCGTCGCGTTGATGTCGGTGGTCGGCGTCGTCGTCATGGACTGCACCGAGACGGGCGCATCGCCCCCGACTGCGACCTTGCCGACCTGGATCTTGCGGCTGACCCGACGAGGTGCGACGACGGGCGGGGGCAGGGGCGGCATACCGAGCGAGACGGACATGGAACCCAGCCTACGTGGGGTGCCTCGAAGCGCCATGATCGAACCTGTGACGACCCGGCATGACCTTGATCTCGCCATCGCCGACCAGCGCGAGGCCCTGCACCTGCGCGGTCAGCTCGAGCAGCTCCGGCACGAGGAGGACGTGGTCCGCGCGGACCTCCTGCGGCTGCGCAGCGAGCACCTTCGCGAGGCCGAGGACGTCGAGCGGCTCGAGGGCTTCGGCCTCACCGCGGTGCTGTCGGCGGTGCGAGGCACCCGCACCGGAGCCCTGGACCGCGAGCGGGCGGAGGAGGTCGCAGCCCACTACGCCGTCCAGACCGCCACCGGCCACCTGGAGTCGGTGCAGGTGCGGCGCGAGGCGGTGGACCGCCGGCTCGCCCAGCTCGGCGACACCGAAGCCCGCCGAGAGGCCGCGATCGAGGCCCACGCCCAGGCGGTGCGGGCGAGCGGGCACCCGAACGCCGCGGCGCTGGAAGCCGTGCTCGACCAGGTGGCCGCGGTGCATGCGGAGGCAGCCGAGCTCGCGGAGGCGCGGGAGGCCGGCATCCGTGCGGTGACCGCCCTGGACGCCGCCCGGCGGGAGCTGGGCTCGGCCGACTCGTGGTCGGCGTACGACACGTGGCTCGGGGGCGGGATGGTGTCCTCGATGATGAAGCACAACCGCATCGACGACGCCGGCGCGGCGATCGCGAGGGCGCAGGACGCCATCGTCGACCTGGCGCGTGAGCTCGCGGACGTCGAGAGCGTCACCGGGTTGCGGGCCGACCTCGGCATCTCCCCCACGAGCCGGACGTTCGACGTGTGGTTCGACAACATCTTCACCGACCTCTCGGTGCGCTCGAGCATCAAGAACAGCGCTGAGGGAGTCCGGGCGGCCAGCGAGGCGGTGCGCGAGGCGATGGCGCGGATGACCGTGCGCAGCGCGCTGCTCGACGAGCGCCTGGCCGACCTCCGGGCGCGGCGCGACGTCCTGCTGTCCGGCTGAGCCGCCGTGAGCCCGTCAGCCGCCGAGGTTGACGGGCTTCACGAGGTCGGCGTAGATCAGCAGGACCGAGGCGCCGAGGAGCACCATCGACACGGTGTACGCGATGGGCAGCGCCTTCGCGACGTCGACGTAGCCCGGGTCGGGCCGCCCGCGCAGGCGCGCGATCTGGCGCTTGAGCCCCTCCCACAGGGCGCCTGCGACGTGGCCGCCGTCCAGGGGCAGCAGCGGGATCAGGTTGAAGACGAAGAGCATGAAGTTCAGCGCGGCGAGCAGGCCGACGAGGAACCACACCTTGTCGCCCACGGACTCGCCGACGAACGAGTCGTACTTGCCCTCGCTCGCCTCCCCGGCGACCCGGCCGACGCCGACGACGGACATCGGGCTGTCGAGCTCGCGCTCCTGGCCCTCGAACGCGGCCTCCCAGACCCCGACCATGCGGGCGGGGATGTGGACGATCGCCTCGGCGGTGCGGCTGACGAAGCTCCAGATGATGCCGGGAACGGCGGTCACCGGCTGCTGGACGTACTCGACGGGCGCCGACGTCCGAACGCCGAGGAAGCCCGCCTCGAGGGTCTGCTCGGTGCCGTCGGCGCTGGTCACCGGGACACCGTCGGCGTCGAGCACCGGCACGACGTTGCGGATCGGCGTGGCCGCGACCGTGAGCTCCGCCCCGTCGCGCTCCAGGACGATCGTGACGCTCTGGTCGACGCGCGGCCGGATGAGCGTGCTGATGTCGCGGGTGTCCTCGATGAGCTGGCCGTCGATGGACAGGATCTGGTCGCCGGGCAGGATGCCGGCCGCGACCGCCGGCGTGGAGGGCTGGTCGGTGCAGGTGGTCGCGTCCCCCACCTCGGTGACGGGGACGACGCACTGCGACACGGACGCGACGACGGCACCGGGCTGGGCGGTGGCGACCCCGTGCACGGTGACGAGCAGGGTGAGCAGGAAGACGCCGATGAGCAGGTTCATCGTCGGGCCCCCCATCATGACGATGACCTTCTTGGGCACCGACAGCTTGTAGAACACCCGGTTCTCGTCGCCCGGGCGGACCTCTTCCAGGCTCGCGGCCCGGGCCTCGTCGACGAGCTGGCTGAACCGGCCGGTGCTGGAGACCCGCACCGTGCCCGGGGCGTCGCCCTTGCGCGGGGGGAACATGCCGATCATCCGGATGTAGCCGCCGAGCGGGATGGCCTTGACGCCGTACTCGGTCTCGCCCCGACGGCGCGACCACATGGTCGGCCCGAAGCCCACCATGTACTGCGTCACGCGCACGCCGAAGCGCTTGGCGGGCACGAGGTGCCCGACCTCGTGCAGCGCGATCGACGCGGCGATCCCGGTGGCCATGAACAGCACCCCGAGGATGAAGGCGACGGTGCTCAACGGTTCTCCCAGGTCAGGTCGTCGTCGTGGGCGACGCCGATGAGTTCGGCGGCGCGGTGACGGGCCCACCGGTCTGCGGCGAGCACTCCCTCAACGCTCGAGGCGTCGAGATCACTCCCAGTGTGCGCCTCGACGACCCGTTCCACGGTGTCCACGATGTCGGTGAACGAGATGGCGCCGTCGTGGAAGGCGTCGACGCACACCTCGTTGGCCGCGTTGTAGACGGCCGGGAAGGTCCCCCCGGCCTCGCCGACCCGTCGGGCCAGGCGCACGGCGGGAAAGGCGTCGTCGTCGAGGGGGTGGAAGTCCCAGCTCTGGGCCAGGCTCCAGTCACACGGCACGTCGACGTCGCTCAGCCGGTCGGGCCAGGACAGCCCGAGCGCGATCGGGACGAGCATGCGCGGCGGGCCCAGCTGGGCGATGGTCGACCCGTCGTGGAACTCGACCATCGAGTGGATCTGCTGCTGGGGGTGCACGACGACGTCGATCCGGTCGAAGGGGATGTCGAAGAGCAGGTGGGCCTCGATGACCTCCAGCCCCTTGTTGACCAGGGTGGCCGAGTTCGTCGTGATGACCCGCCCCATCGAGAAGTTCGGGTGGGCCAGGGCCTGCTGCGGCGTGACGTCGGCGAGCTCGGTGCGGCTGCGACCACGGAACGGGCCCCCGCTGGCCGTCACGACGAGGCGGCGCACCTCGTCGGCCCGTCCCCCGCGCAGGCTCTGGGCGATCGCGCTGTGCTCGGAGTCGACCGGCACGATCTGGTCGGGCCCGGCCGCGGCCTTCACGAGCGGCCCGCCGATGATCAGCGACTCCTTGTTGGCCAGGGCCAGCACCGACCCCGCCGCGAGGGCCGCGAGGGTCGGGCGCAGCCCGATCGAGCCGGTGATGCCGTTCAGCACGACGTCGGCGCCGCAACCGGCGGCGACCGTCGCGGCATCCGGCCCCACGACCACGTCAGGCACGGATGCCGTGCGGCCGGCATCCGTCGCGGCCGCGGCGATCGCTGCGCGCACCTGCTCGGCGTCACCCCGGGCGACCGCCACGAGGGGGACGGCGAACTCGACGGCCTGGCGGGCGACCAGGTCGATGTTCCCCCCGGCCGACAGCGCTGCGACGGTGAACGCGCCCGGGTGCGCGGCGATGACCTCGAGGGCCTGGGTGCCGATCGAGCCGGTGGAGCCGAGGATGGCGACGGAGCGGGGGGTCACGGAAGCCATTGTCAGCGATGATCCCGGTTCAGGTGGTGAAGATGCGCTCCTCGATGAGTCGCTCGGTCACGACGCGGGCCTGCGGGTGGAAGCGGCCGTGCTCGAAGTCCTTCTCCACCTCGAGCTCGACGTGTCCCAGGCCGTGCCGGTTCTTCTCGACCGTGATGACGGCCCAGCGCCGGAACCGCTGCACGCTGCCGAGGTCGTAGACGAGGTGCTCACGCGAGACGATGTTCTCCTTGCTCGACAGGATGAGCACGAGGTCGGCCTCGTAGGCCAGCGCCGAGGAGCCGCGCAGGTCGCGGGTGCGCATCCGGTGACCGGCGCCCAGGCTCTCGCGGTCGGCCGCGGAGATGCACACGACCGGGCACTCGAGCTCGAGCGCCATGTCCTTGAGGGTCTCGGTGACGACGGTGACGCGTGAGACCTCGTCGCCGCCCGTCTGGTCGAGCGGCATCTTCTGCAGGTAGTCGACGAGGACCATCGGTGGCTCCCCGGCCTCCTCGCGCACGACGGCGAGCACCCGGGCCACCTCACCGGGTGTGGTGTCACCCGTGGACTCGTGGATGTGCAACCGGGGCGCGTACTGGAGCACGGCGGCCAGGGCGTCGGCGCCGTACGGGATGCCGGCCAGGGCATCCGCGAGCCCCCGACGGTCAGGGTCGGCCGCCTCGAAGACCGACGCGCACGGCGTGCACGTCAGCGGCCGATGCGGGGTGCTGGCCCGCCTCCACGGCCAGGCACGACGCCTCGAGCGCGATGAGCCGTTGGATGAGGGTGCCCGCCTCGTGCTCGAAGGAGAAGACCACGGCGTGGCGCCCGGTGCGCACGGCGTTGCGCACCATCTGCAGGGCCATCGTCGTCTTGCCCGACCCCTCGCTCCCGCCGAGCAGGACGAGCTCTCCGGAGCGGAGCCCGCCGTCCAGGGTGGCGTCGAGCAGGTCGAAACCCGTGGGCCAGACGGTCGCACCGGGGCGGGCGCCCCGGCGCAGCGCGGCGTCGGCGTCGTCGAGCAGGGACTGGACCGAGCGGCGACGCTCGACGTGGCGGGCGCTGCGCGTTTCCTGGCCAGCGGCATCCGGGCTGTTGCTCATGGAGGACATGACACCACTGACGCGCGCCGCGCGTGTCGTTTCGGGCGATGGCACACCGGCGGCACGACCCCGGACCCCGTCACAGGGCGATGCCGACGTACTTCGTCTCGAGGTACTCGTCGATGCCCTCGAAGCCACCCTCGCGGCCGAACCCCGACTGCTTGACGCCGCCGAAGGGCGCCGCGGGGTTGGACACGATGCCGGTGTTGACGCCGATCATCCCGAACTCCATCGCCTCGGCCACCCGGATCATCCGGTTCTGGTCGTTGGTGTAGACGTAGCCGACGAGGCCGTACTCGGTGCCGTTGGCCTTGGCCACGGCATCCGCGTCGTCGGTGAACGTGCACACGGGCGCGACGGGGCCGAAGATCTCCTCGCCCAGGCAGCGGCTGTCGGCCGGCACGTCGGCGAGCACGGTCGGCTCGTAGAAGAACCCCTTGCCGGGGAGCGGCGCGCCGCCGGTGAGGACCCGCGCGCCCTTGCCCACGGCATCCTGGACGAGCTCGTCGACCTTGTCGCGAGCCTTGGCGGTGATGAGCGGCCCGACGTCGACCCCCTTCTTCGTGCCCTTGCCGACGACGAGGGCCCCCATGCGGGCGGCGAGCTTGGTCGCGAACTCCTCGGCGAGGGACTCGTGGATGAAGAACCGGTTGGCGGCGGTGCACGCCTCGCCGATGTTGCGCATCTTCGCGAGCATGGCGCCGTCGACCGCGGCGTCGACGTCGGCGTCCTCGAAGACGAGGAAGGGGGCGTTGCCGCCGAGCTCCATCGACAGGCGCAGCAGCTGCTCGGCCGACTGCTCGACGAGCATCTTGCCGACCGGGGTGGAGCCGGTGAAGGTCAGCTTGCGCAGCCGCTCGTCGCGGATGAGCGGCTCGCACACGGCACCGGAGTGGGTCGTGGTGACGACGTTGAGCACGCCGTCGGGCAGCCCTGCCTCCATCATGACCTCGGCGAGCAGCAGCATCGTCAGGGGCGTCTCGTGGGCCGGCTTGACGACCATCGTGCAGCCGGCGGCGACGGCCGGGCCGATCTTGCGGGTGCCCATCGCGAGCGGGAAGTTCCACGGCGTGATCATCAGCGTGGGCCCGACCGGCTGCTTCATCGTCAGCAGCCGCGACGCCCCGTTGGGGGCCACCGAGTAGCGGCCGTGGATGCGCACGGCCTCCTCCGCGAACCAGCGGAAGAACTCGGCGCCGTAGGTCACCTCGCCGCGGGCCTCGGCGACCGTCTTGCCCATCTCCAGGCTCATCAGCGTCGCGAACTCGTCGGCGCGCCCGACCAGCGCCTCGAACGCGCGGCGCAGGATCTCGCTGCGCTCGCGCGGCGGGGTGGCCGCCCAGGCCGGCTGGGCGTCGTGGGCGGCGGTGAGGGCTGCGAGCCCGTCGTCGGGTGTCGCGTCGGCGCAGGTCGTGAGAACCGCCCCGGATGCCGGGTCGCTCACCTCGAAGCGCGCCCCACCACTCGCCTCGCGCCACGAACCACCGATGAGCAGGCGGGTGGGAACGGACTCGACGAGGGACTTCTGGGTGAACGCCATGGTGCTTCCTTCGGGGGTCCGGGCGGCGGTGATCGGATGGGCGATCGGGGTTCTGGCGAGCCTACGGCTCAGCGGTCCTCGAGGCCCCAGGGGGACCCGTAGCCCTCCGGCTTCGGTGCGGCGAGCAGGTCGAGGAACGGGACGGCGTCGAAGGCCTCGGGCCCGAGCACTCCAGCGCCCGCCCACGTGCCGTTCGCGAGCAGCTCGAGGGCGACGACGGGGTTGATCGCGGTCTGCCACACCACGCACTGGGCACCGTAGTCGCGCATCGTGTCGGCGTTGTCGGAGACGTGGTAGAGGTAGGTGCGCCGGGGCATCCCGTCCTTGCCGGTACCGGTCACCCAGAGGCCGGCGCAGGTCTTGCCCTCCATGCGGGGCCCGATCGTGACGGGGTCGGGCAGCACGGCGGCGACGACGTCGCGCGGGCTGACCTGCACCCCCTTGACGGTGACGGGGTCCGTGGCGTCCAGGCCCAGCGTGTGCAGCGTGCGCAGGATGGTGATCATCTCCTCGCCCAGCCCGTACTTGAAGGTCACCTTCTCGGCGTCGACCCAGCGCGGCATGAGGAGCACCTCCTCGTGCTCCACGTGCACGCACTCGACGGGGCCGATCCCCTCGGGGAAGTCGAAGACCTCGGGCTCGCTGAACGGCGGGAGGGTGAAGAAGCCGGCCTCGACGTCGTAGCGCGCCGTCGGGCCCGACCGCGCGGGCCTTCTCCCACACGACCGGCGGGTTGAGGCACTCCTCGATGATCGTCCACATCGAGAAGCCCGGGGCGAAGACCTCGTTGCCGTCCTCGTCGCGGATGACGAGGTTGGCGCCGTCGCGGGTGCCGAGCTCGTCGATGTGGCTGAAGAGGTGGTCGGAGGCGTACCGCGCGAAGACGTCGGACAGGCCCGGCTCGACGCCGATGCCGACCAGGGCCAGGCGTCCCTCGGCCTCCCACTGGTCGGCCTGCGCCAGCTGGTCGTCGCCGAGCTTCACGCCGACCTTGGCGTAGGGCTCGCTCGGGGTGACGGCTCGACAGGCTCATCGCCATGTCGAGGTAGTCGGCACCCGCGGCACGCGCACCCTGGAAGATCGGCAGGACGAAGCGCGGGTCCACGGCGTTGAAGACGTGGGTGGCACCCACCTGGCGCGCCAACGTCTCCACCGCGACGGCATCCGAGGCGTCGACCTGGGCCGCCCGGAAGCGGGCCTCCCCCGGGTGGCGCTCGATGACCGAGGCCACCGTGCGGTCGGCGCGGGTGAGGTCGTAGTCGGCCACCACCCACTCGTCGAAGAAGGACCGTTCGGCGGCGATGCGGGCGGCGGCGTCACCGACGCCGCCCGCACCGACCATGAGGACACGCATGGGATTTCCTGTTCAGGAGAGCTGACTGGGCTCGTTCGGGTGAGCGAGGGCTACTTCTTGCGGGCGTTGCCGACGAGCTGGCCGCCGATGACCAGGGCGAGGGCGATGACGAACATCGAGAAGCCGATGACGTTGGCCTGGGCCGGGATGCCGCGCAGGTAGGAGATGTAGACGAACTTCGGGAAGGTCGTCTCGTTGCCGGAGACGAAGTTCGTGATGATGAAGTCGTCGAAGGACAGCGAGAACGCGAGCAGTGCGGCGCCGACGATGCCCGGGAGCGACGAGCGGGAAGGTGATCTTCCAGAACGTGCTGCCCGGCCCGGCATACAGGTCCTGGGCCGCTTCCTCGAGGCGCGGGTCCAGGCTCTGCAGGCGAGCCTTGACGGTGACGACGACGAAGCTGATGGCGAACATGATGTGGGCCATGACGATCGTCCAGAAGCCCAGCTGGAGTCCGATGTTGGAGAAGCCCTGGACGAAGATCGTGAGCAGGCTCGCGCCGAGCACGATCTCGGGCGTTGCCATCGGCACGAAGACGAGGATGTTGCTCGTCCCGCGACCCCGGAAGCGGTGCCGCACCATGGCGAACGCCAGGAGCGTGCCGAGCACGGTCGCGGCGAGGGTGGCGATGACGCCGACCTGCAGCGACACCACGAGGGACTCGCACACGCCGGGGGCGCCACACGGGTCCTTCCAGTGCTTGAGCGTCGGGCTGCCCTCGGGGTTCCACGTGATGTTCGACTTCTTGTAGTTGTTGAACGAGAAGACGAACGTGTAGGCCACGGGGAGGAACAGGTAGAACAGCACGAGGAGCGCCGTGATCATGGCGAACCGGTTGCCGAGCCAGCGGATCACAGCAGCTCCTCCGTCCCGAAGCGGCGGACGTAGACGAAGACCAGGGCGAGGATCAGGGCCATCAGCGTGAAGGACAGGGCCGCCGCGGTCGGGAAGCCTCCGAGCACGCGGAAGAACTGGCTCTCGATGACGTTGCCGATCATCTTGGTGTTGTCGGACCCGAGCAGCTCGGCGTTGACGTAGTCACCGGCCGCGGGGATGAAGGTCAGCAGGGTGCCCGCGAGCACGCCCGGCATGCTGATCGGCAGCGTCACCGTGCGGAACGTCGTGAACCCGTTGGCATAGAGGTCGCCGCCCGCCTCGATGACCTTGGGGTCGGCCCGCTCGAGCGAGGCGTAGATCGGCAGCACCATGAAGGGCAGGAAGTTGTAGGTCAGACCGGCGACGACCGCGACCCACGTCTCGGTGATGCGACCACCGGGCAGCAGGTGCAGCGTGTTGAGCGTCGAGGCGACCGGGCCCTCGTCGGCGAGGATCTGGCGCCAGGCCACGGTGCGCAGGATGAACGAGGTGAAGAACGGCGCGATGACGGCGATGAGCATGACGTTGCGCCAGCGGCCGGCCTTGAAGGCCATCGCGTAGGCCAGCGGGTAGGCCAGGCAGAACGCGAAGAACGTGGCCAGCCCTGCGAAGACGAAGGAGCGGCCGAACTGCGGCGCGAACTCGGTGATCGCGGTGACGTAGTTGCCGAAGTTCAGGTCTCGGTAGTAGTACCCCGGGTAGCCGGGGAACTGCGACTGGAGGCTGACCGTGAACAGCTGGATCAGCGGGACGACGAAGAAGACGAGCAGCCACAGCGCACCCGGGAGCAGGAGCAGGTAGGGCACCCAGCCCCGGCCCCGGCGGGCGGGCTGTGGCACCGGGGGCGGGGTCTCCCCCGCCCCGGCGCTCACGTGGGTCAGGGCGCTCATGCCAGGCCCGCCTCCGCCGCCGCGCGGGCCTCCGCCTCGTCGACGGGCACGCCGAACGCGTGGTGGGGGTTCCAGGACAGCCACACCTCGTCGCCCGGGCGCAGGTCGATGGGCTCGACGTCGAGGTTCTGCTCGTAGCAGCTCCACAGGGTGCCGCTCGGCAGCTGGACGAGGTACTGCGTGGCCACCCCGGTGAACGACACGTCGAGCACGATGCCCTTGACGTCGTCGCCGACACCTTCCGAGGCCTGGCGCATGACCCGGACCTTCTCGGGACGCACCCCGAAGGTGATGTCGCCGTCCTGGACCGCGGCGCGCGCCAGGGGGATCTTGACCTTGGTGCCCTGGATCTCGGCCACGAGGTGGGTGCCGTCGCGGTCGACGACCCGGCCGGAGCCGAGGTTGGACTGCCCGACGAAGTTGGCGACGAAGGCCGTGCGGGGCAGGTCGTACATCTCCGCCGGAGGCCCCATCTGCTCGATCCTCCCGTGGTTCATCACGGCCACGGTGTCGGCCATGGTCATGGCCTCCTCCTGGTCGTGGGTCACGTGGATGAAGGTCAGGCCCACCTCGGTCTGGATCCGCTTGAGCTCGACCTGCATCTGGCGCCGCAGCTTGAGGTCGAGCGCACCGAGCGGCTCGTCGAGCAGGAGCACCTCCGGGCGGTTGACGATGGCTCGCGCCAGCGCGACACGCTGCTGCTGGCCACCCGAGAGCTGGGCCGGCTTGCGACCGGCGAGGTGGTCCATCTGAACCAGGGTCAGGGCCTCCTCGGCGAGCGTCGCCGCGTCGGACAGTCCGCGCCGCTTGGGGCCGAAGGCGACGTTGTCCCTGATCGTCAGGTGCGGGAAGAGCGCGTAGCTCTGGAAGACCGTGTTGACCGGTCGTTCGTAGGACCGGCTGCCCGTCAGGTCGGTGTCGCCGATGAGGATGCGACCGCTGGTCGGCTGCTCGAGCCCGGCGACCATGCGCAGGGTCGTCGTCTTGCCGCAGCCCGAGGGGCCGAGCAGGGCGAAGAACGAGCCGCGCGGCACGACGAGGCTGAGGTCGTCGACCGCCGTGAACTCGGCGAAGGACTTCGTGACGTTCTCCAGGCGCAGGTCTCCCTGTGCGTCCCGGAAACCGCTTCCACTGTTGCGAGCCATCAGTTGCCCATCACCTTCTGCCACCTGGCGCTGTACTTCTGTTCTTCCTCGGGCGTGAGCGCGCGGAAGCCCTGGACGTTGTTGTCCGTGATGTACTCCACGCTCGGGAAGATGAACGGGCTCTCGGCGAGGTCGGGGTCGGTCTGGGCGAGGACCTCCTGCGCACCGACGACGGGACACACGTAGTTGACCCAGGCGGCGACCTCGGCGGCCACCTCGGGGTCGTAGTAGTAGTTCATGATGGTCTGGGCGTTGCGGCGGTGCGTCGAGGTGATGGGGATCATCATGTTGTCGCTCCACAGCGTGCCGCCGGACTCGGGGATGGTGAACTCCCAGTTCTCGTTCTCGGTCTCGGCGCGCAGGATGAACAGGTCGCCGCTCCACACGATGCCGGCGATGGCGTTGCCCGACTTGAGGTCCTCGAGGTAGGAGTTGCCCTTGATCCGGCGGATGTAGCCCTCCTCCATGCGGCGCTCGACCTCCGCCACAGCGGCCTCGAACTCGGGGTCTCCCCACTCGGGGCCGGCGATGTCGACGCCCTGGCTCTGCATGATCAGGCCGATGGTGTCGCGGAACTCGCTGAGGACGACGATCCGGCCCTTGAGCTCGTCGGTCCACAGGTCGTCGATGGTCTTGAGCTCCTTGGAGACCTTCGACTTGTCGTAGCCGATGCCGGCGAAGCCCGACTGCCAGGTCAGGGACTGGCTGCGGCCCGGGTCGAAGCTGACGTCCTTGAGGCTCTCGAGCAGGTTGCTCGCGTTCGGCATCCGGATGAGGTCGAGCGGCTGGCACAGCTGCTCGCGGATGACTCGGTTGGCCATCCAGTCGGTGAAGACGAAGATGTCGCGGCCGATGTCCTGCCCGGCCCGCAGCTGCGGCGCGACCTTGTTGAAGTAGGCGTCGTTGTCCTCGATGTCCTCGGTGTACTCGGCCTGGATGCCGGACTCCGCGATGAAGCGCTCGAGGGTCGGGTACGTCTTGGTCTCCTCGTCGTAGTCGAGGTAGGCCGTCCAGTTCGCGAACCGCACGACCTTGTCGGTGTCGGAGACGTCGGTCGGCAGGACCAGCGCCGTCGCGCCACCGGCCGGAGGTGCCGGAGGTGCACAGGCGCTCAGGGCGGCCGCGGCGCCACCGAGGGCCGCCGTGCCGAACAGCGAGCGTCGAGTCAGGTCTGAGGACCTCGCGGCGCGAATGAGCGCGCGGGTCATGGGGTCGGCCGGAGGCCGCCGTCGAAGTGCCATGTGGGTTCGTTCCTCAGCTCTCGATGTTTGCCATGACGTGCTTGATGCGGGTGTAGTCCTCGAACCCGTACATCGACAGGTCCTTGCCGTACCCCGACTTCTTGTAGCCGCCGTGCGGCATCTCCGCGACGAGGGGGATGTGGGTGTTGATCCACACGCACCCGAAGTCCAGCGCCTTGCTCATCCGCATCGCCCGACCGAAGTCCTTGGTCCACACCGAGGACGCGAGGCCGTAGTCGACGCCGTTGGCCCAGCGCAGCGCCTCGGCCTCGTCGGTGAAGCGCTGGACGGTGATGACCGGGCCGAAGATCTCGTTCTGGATCGCCTCGTCGTCCTGGCGCAGCCCGGAGAGCACCGTCGGCTCGAGGTAGTAGCCGTCGCCGAGGTCGGTGCGCCGGTTCCCCCCGGCCGAGACGGTCGCGTGGGACGGGATGCGATCGATGAAGCCGGAGACGTGGGCGAGCTGTCGGGCGTTGTTGACCGGGCCGAACAGGGCGTCCTCGTCGTCGGGCAGGCCGACCGGGGCCGAGGTGTTCGCGAACTCGGAGAGCGCGGCGACGAAGTCGTCGTGGATGCCGGGAGCGGCCAGCACGCGTGTGGCCGCCGTGCAGTCCTGACCCGCGTTGAAGTAGCCGGCGATGGCGATGGCCTCGACGGCAGCCTCGATGTCGGCGTCGTCGAAGACGACGACCGGTGCCTTGCCACCGAGCTCGAGGTGGACCCGCTTGATGTTCGGCGCGGCGCTGGCGGCCACCTCGGCGCCCGCGCGCACCGAGCCCGTGATGGCCACGAGGCTCGGCGTGCGGTGCTCGACGAGCATCCGGCCGGTCTCCCGGTCGCCCGTGACCACGTTGAGCGTGCCTGCGGGGAGGAACTCGGACGCGAGCTCGGCCAGCCGCAGGGTGCTCTCCGGCGTGGTGTCACTCGGCTTGAGGACCACGGTGTTGCCGGCAGCCAGGGCCGGACCGATCTTCCACACGGCCATGAGCAGCGGGTAGTTCCACGGGGTGACCTGCCCGACCACGCCGATCGGCTCTCGCCGGATCCACGAGGTGTGGCCGGCCATGTACTCGGCCGACGCCCGGCCCTCGAGCACCCGCGCGGCTCCCGCGAAGAACCGCAGCTGGTCGACCATCGGCGGGATCTCCTCGCTCGCGGTGAGCGCCTTGATCTTGCCGGTGTTCTCCGACTCCAGGGCGATGAGCTCGTCGGCGTGCGCCTCGACGGCGTCGGCGAACTTGAGCAGCGCCTGCTGCCGCTGGCTGGGGGTCGTCGCGCCCCACTCCCCCGCGAACGCCTGCTCGGCGGCGGCGTAGGCGGCGTCGACGTCCTCCTGCCCGCTCACGGGGGCGTTCGCGACGACCGCGCCCGTGGACGGGTTGACGATCTCGGTGGACGAATCCGTCCGGCCGTCGACGTATTCGCCGGCGATGAAGTTGCGCAGGTGACGCTGACCGCTCATGGGTGACTGCTCCCAAAGGGGTGGGGGTGGGGTCGGTGCTACGGGACTCTAGGCGGTGGACCGCCGAAATCGCTAGGGATTCTGCATCGGAAGTGAGGAAAAGTTACACGCCGGACACAATCGGCATACGGAATCCGTCACCGATGGCCTTGCAAACTGATGGGATCGGCGGCACGATGGCGCCCGTGACTCCCTCCACACGACCGCCCCGCAAGGCGCGCGCGTCCTCCGAGACCCGCTTGGACGACATCGCCAAGCACATCATCGAGCTCCTCCAGGAGGATGGCCGGCAGTCCTACGCCGCCATCGCCAAGGCCGTCGGACTCTCCGAGGCCGCCGTCCGCCAGCGCGTGCAGCGCCTGCTCGACGCCGAGGTCATGCAGATCGTCGCCGTGACCGACCCCCTCCAGGTGGGGTTCAGCCGGCAGGCGATGATCGGCATCCGTGCCTCCGGCGACCTCATCGCCGTCGGCGACGCCCTCACCGCCATGCCCGAGGTCGACTACGTCGTGACCACGGCAGGCAGCTTCGACATCCTCGCCGAGGTCGTCTGCGAGGACGACGACCACCTCCTCGACCTGCTCAACCAGCAGATCCGCATCCTTCCGGGCGTCACGAGCACCGAGACGTTCGTCTACCTCAAGCTCAACAAGCAGCACTACAACTGGGGAACCCGATGAGCACGTACCCGTCCGACGTCTGGGAGCCCAGCTCCGACCGGCACACCGAGCACCGGCGCGCTGTACTCCGACGCCGCCCGTGACCACCTGTGGATGCACTTCACCCGGCACTCGACCTTCGAGGAGCACGAGGCCGGCGGCCTGGGCCACTCGGTGCCGATCATCACCCGCGGCAAGGGGTGGACGATCTGGGACGACCGCGGCAACGAGTACATCGACGCCCTCGCCGGCCTCTTCGTCACCAACGTCGGGCACGGCCGCACCGAGATCGCCGAGGCCATGGCCAAGCAGGCCTCCGAGCTGGCGTTCTTCCCGCTGTGGTCCTACGCCCACCCGCGCGCCATCGAGCTCGCCGAACGCCTCGCCCACAACGCGCCCGGCGACCTCAACCGGGTCTTCTTCACGACCGGTGGCGGTGAGGCGGTCGAGACCGCCTGGAAGCTGGCCAAGCAGTACTTCAAGCTCACCGGCAAGCCGACGAAGCACAAGGTCATCTCGCGCTCCGTCGCCTACCACGGCACCCCGCAGGGGGCCCTGTCGATCACCGGCATCCCCGCGGCGAAGTCGATGTTCGAGCCGCTCGTGCCCGGCGGCCACAAGGTGCCGAACACGAACATGTACCGCGCTCCCGAGCACCTGCGCGACGACGAGAAGGCGTTCGGGCGCTGGGCGGCCGACCGCATCGCCGAGGCCATCGAGTTCGAGGGCCCGGACACCGTCGCGGCCGTCTTCCTCGAGCCCGTGCAGAACTCCGGCGGCTGCTTCCCGCCGCCCGCCGGCTACTTCGACCGGGTCCGTGAGATCTGCGACGAGTACGACGTCCTGCTCGTCTCCGACGAGACGATCTGCGCGTTCGGCCGCATCGGCTCGATGTTCGCGTGCGACGACCTGGGCTACCAGCCCGACATCATCACCACGGCCAAGGGCATCACGAGCGGCTACGCACCCCTCGGGCTGATGATCGCCAGCGACCGTCTCTTCGAGCCGTTCCGCCACGGCACGACGTACTTCCCGCACGGCTACACCTGGGGAGGCCACCCCGTCTCGTGCGCTGCCGCGATGGCCAACCTCGACATCTTCGACCGCGAGGGGCTCAACGACCGGGTCAAGCAGAACGCCCCGATCTTCAAGCGCACCCTCGACAAGCTGCTCGACCTGCCCCTCGTCGGCGACGTGCGCGGGGCCGGCTACTTCTACGGCATCGAGCTCGTCAAGGACAAGGCCACCCGCGAGACGTTCGACGACGCCGAGAGCGAGCGCCTGCTGCGTGGCTTCCTGTCCAAGGCGCTGTTCGACTCGGGCCTGTACTGCCGCGCCGACGACCGCGGCGACCCGGTCGTGCAGCTCGCTCCCCCGCTGACGATGGGCCCCGCCGAGTTCGACGAGATCGAGCGCCGGCTGCGCTCGGTGCTCACCGAGGCCGAGAACCACCTGTGACCGGAGCGGCCTCGCCGCTGTGGTCGGAGGGTGCCGGCGACGCGAGCGAGAGCCGCGCCACGGCATCCGACCTGCCGTTCGCGGCCGAGGTCGTCATCGTCGGGGGTGGTTTCACCGGCCTGTGGACGGCCTACTACCTGCTGCGCGAACGCCCGGGGACCGACGTGCTGGTGCTCGAGGCGAACCGGGTCGGGTTCGGTGCCAGCGGGCGCAACGGCGGCTGGGTCTCGGCGCTGTGGCCGGTCTCGCCCGACACCCTGGCCCGCCGGTACGGGCGGGCGGCGACCCTCGCCCAGCTCGCCGCGCTGCGTGACACCGTGGACGAGGTCGGCCGGGTCGACGCTGACGAAGGCTTCGGCAGCGGGTTCACCAAGGGGGGTGCGCTCGGCATCGCCCGCACGCCCGCGCAGGAGGTCAGGGCACGCGCGGATGCCGTGCACGCCGCCTCGTGGGGCACCGGCACCACCTGGCTGGATGCCGTCGCCACCCGCGAGCGCCTCGACGTCCCCTCGGCGCGGGGCGCCACCTTCAACCCCCACTGCGCGCGGGTGCACCCGCGGCGGCTCGTCGACGGCCTGGCCGCGGCGGTGCGCCGCCTCGGTGGACGGGTCGTCGAGGGGGCCCGGGTGATCCGCACGGCGGACCGGGTCGTCGTGCTCGAGGACGGGCAGCGGGTCTCCGCCGGCGCTGTCGTGCACGCGACCGAGGGCTGGACGGGCACCCTGTCCGGGATGTCGCGGCGGGTGGTGCCCGTGTACTCGCTCATGGTCGCGACCGAGGTGATCGACGACGACCGCTGGGAACGGATCGGGCTGGCCGGTCGCGAGGTCTTCAGTGACCACGGGCACGTCGTCATCTACGGCCAACGCACCGACGACGGACGGATCGCGTTCGGGGGTCGGGGCGCGCCGTACCACTGGGGGTCGGCGATCCGGCCGGAGTTCGACCTCGACGAGGTGGTGTTCGACGCGCTGCGCTCGACCCTGCGCGACCTGCTCCCCCAGCTCGACGGCATCGCGTTCACCCATGCCTGGGGCGGGCCGCTCGGCATCGCGCGGGACTGGCACCCATCGGTGACCTGGGACCCGGTTCGGCGCACTGGACGGGCTGGCGGCTACGTCGGTGACGGCGTCGCGGCGAGCAACCTCGCGGGCCGCACGCTCGCCGACCTCGTGCTCGGGCGCGACACCCCCCTCACGGCGCTTCCCTGGGTCGGGCACCGCTCTCCGCGTTGGGAGCCCGAGCCGCTGCGGTGGCTCGGGGTCAACGCGGGGCTGAGGGTGGCCCACCTCGCCGACCGTGAGGAGCTCGCGACCGGCCGGCCGGCGCGGCTCGGGGTGGTGCTCGACCGCCTCACCGCGCACTGACGGGCCGCTGGCGATCACCCGTCAGGGGGTCAGGATGACGAGCTGCTGGGTGGCCCGGGTCATGGCGACGTAGCGGTCGACGGCCCCCTCGATGCCGTCGCCGAAGCCCTCTGGGTCGACGAGCACGACGAGGTCGAACTCCAGCCCCTTCGCGTGCAGCGGGGACAGGGACCGCACCCGGTCCGAGCCCGTGAACGTGGGGTCACCGATGACGCAGGCGACACCCTCGGCGTGCGTCGCCAGCCAGTCGTCGATGATCGCCCGGAGCTGTGCCACCGGGGCGTGCCGCACCGGAAGCCCGCTGCTGCGGACCGACGTGGGCACGTTGGCGTCGGGCAGCGCCGCTCGGATGACGGGCTCGGCCTCGGCCATGACCTCCATCGGGGTGCGGTAGTTGACGTCCAGCGAGGCCACGTCGAACCGGTGCAGCCCCACCCGCTCGAGCCTGGCCTGCCACGACTCGGGGAACCCGTGCCTGGCCTGGGCGCGGTCGCCGACGATGGTCAGGCTGCGTGACGGGCACCGGCTGAGCACCATCTGCCACTCGGCGTCGGTCAGCTCCTGCGCCTCGTCGACGACGACGTGCGCGAACGGCCCGTCGTGGCGGTCCGACGACGCGCCGGGCACGGCATCCGCATCGACGAGGGCGGTGCGCAGGTCCTGCCCGCGCAGCATCGACATCACGCCCATCTCGGAGTCGTCGGTCGCGATGAGGTCGGCGACCACGTCGGCCATCCGCGCCGCGGTCGGCGGCCTCGGCCGCCTCGCGGCGCGAGCGGTGTCGTGACGCCTCGGGGTCGCCCAGTCGCCGACGTGCGGCGTCGAGCAGTGGGAGATCGGCGGTCGTCCACGCGCTCGGGTCCTCACGCTGCAGCGCGAAGACCTCGTCGCGCTCGAGCCACGGTGCGCAGCGGCGCAGGTACGCGGGCACGGTCCACAGGTCCCCGACGAGGTCGGTCGGCTCGATCAGTGGCCAGGCCCGGCCGAACGCGTCGACGAGGTCACGGTCACCCGCGATCGCCCGGCGCACCCCCGCGCCAGGGTGCACGCCCGCGATTCCGTAGGCGTCGAAGTCGTCACCGGTGTCGGAACCGGCATCTGCGTCGGCGTCGAGCTCGGGGCGCAGCTTGTCCTCGAGGATGCCGAGCAGCGCCTCCCACACGACCTCGCGGCTCTCGTTGTGTGCGGCACCGGGCTCCGGCGCGTCGAAGGCGTCGGCCCAGTCGGCGGCGCTGAGCCAGACGTCGCCCCACGGCGTGCCCACCTCCATGCCCTCGGTGGGTGGCTCCTCGTACAGGCCCACCGCAGGCTCGATCGCGGCGACCATGCGGGCGTCGGCCTTGAGGCGGGCGACTGCCGGATCGGACTCATCGACCGCGTCGGCGCCCTCCGGCACGAGGTCGCGCAGCGTGACGCTCTGCACGCCCTCCTCGCCGAGGCTGGGCAGCACGTCGGCGACGTAGGCGAGGTAGGGCTGGTGCGGGCCCACGAAGAGCACCCCGCCCTTGCGGTGGCCCAGGCGCGGGTCGGAGTAGAGGAGGTACGCCGTGCGGTGCAGGGCGACGACCGTCTTTCCCGTGCCGGGCCCACCGTCGACGACGAGGGCGCCCTTGGACCCCGCACGGACGATGGCGTCCTGGTCGGCGGCGATGGTGGCGAGCACGTCACGCATGCGGGCCGAGCGTGTGGCGCCCAGGCTGGCGATGAACGCCGACTGGTCGTCGAGCGCGGCGGCGTGACCGACGAGCCCGTCGGAGGTGAAGACCTCGTCCCAGTAGTCACTGACCTGCCCGAGGGTCCAGCGGTAGCGCCGGCGGCTGGTCACACCCATCGGATCGGCGTGGGTCGCGCCGAAGAACGGCTCGGCCGCCGGGGAGCGCCAGTCGACGAGCAACCGCTCGCCTGAGTCGTCGGTGAGCCCGAGGCGTCCGACGTAGACCGGCTCACCACCGCCAGCGGGCACGACGTGGCCGAGGCACAGGTCGAGGCCGTGGCGCCGCAGGGTGCGCAGCCGTGCACTCAGGCGGTGCACCTCGAGGTCGCGGTCCAGGGCGGCCTGCCCCGTGCCCGCCGGTGCCCGCCGAGCCGTGTCGAGGCGCTCGGACAGGTCGGCGATGGTGGTCTCCAGGCTCCTGGCGATCTTCGCGAAGTGGCGCTCGTCCCCCGCCACGAGGATCGGGTCGGCCTTCGCGGACACGTTCGCGGACAGGGCGAAGGCGGTGGTGCGTGCTGGGGTCATCTGGTCGTCGGCTCCGATCGAGGTGGTCCTGCGGCCGGCTCCCCCATGACGGTCGCGGCCTCGGCCGGTGATTATTCGCGGTGAGGGGGGCCTTGCCGCAAGCCCCCGGGTGGGCTATACCTTGGAAGTGGAGGGGGACACCCGCCCAGCCTTCCGCTGGAGTCGGGTGCTGCGCCGGTGGCGCCGGCGGGCGGTCGAGCGCCCAGCTCAGGGGGCCGTGGCGGCGCGGGCTGGCCGGTAGGTTCGGGCCGTGCACGAGATCGAGGACCTGGCCGGCCTGGATGCCGCGCTGCGCTCACCTCACCCGCTCACCGGCTTGCGCCTGCAGGACCTCGACCTCACCCACCACGAGGCGCGGCTGCTTTCCCGCACCGACCTCGAAGGGCTCGTCGTGCTCGGCGGCCGGGTCGGCCACGACCTCGCGCGGCACCTGCGTCTGCACGGGGCCCTGGTGTTCCCGACCGACCCGCAGGTGCCGGTCAACCCCTATCGCTCCACGCTCTACCGACCACACGAGCTCTACGCCGGGCTGCACGAGCGCGGGTACGAGGCGACTCCCGACGCGATGGCCTACCACTGGTCACGTGACGCCTCCCTGCACCACGACGCGTTCGCGACCCTGCTGCGAGCGATCCACGACGACTCGATGAGCGACGCACTGGCCGAGGCCATCGGCGCCTCCCCCGTCATCGGGGTCATGGGCGGCCACGGCCTGGGCCGGGACACGGCGGCGTATGCCGATGCCGCACACCTGGGCCACGCGCTCGCACAGGCCGGCCTGGTCGTCGCGACCGGAGGTGGGCCCGGCGCCATGGAGGCGGCGAACCTCGGGGCGTTCAGCGGCATCCGCGGGGTCTCTCGACGAAGCGCTGACGCGACTCGCCGGCGTGCCGTGGTTCCTGCCCGGGATCGAGCCGTGGGCGCAGGTCGCGCTGGCGGTGCACGACGACCTGCGTGCGGCGCGTGGTGCCGGGGGCGCGGTGCGCAGCCTCGGCATCCCGACGTGGTTCTACGGGCACGAACCACCCAACGTCTTCTGCGACGGCATCGCCAAGTACTTCTCGAACGCGATCCGCGAGGACGGTCTGCTCGCGCGCTGCGATGCCGGGATCGTCGTCCTGCCCGGCGCAGCCGGAACCGTTCAGGAGGTCTTCCAGGCGGCGACCCGGCTCTTCTACGCCACGCCGGATGCCGTGCTCCCCCTCCTCGTGCTCGTCGGGCGCGAGCACTGGACGCGGACGATCCCCGTGTGGCCGGCGCTGCAGGCCCTGGCCGCCGGGCGGCCGATGGAGCAGCGACTGCACCTCGTCGACTCCCCCGCCGACGCAGCCGCCCTGGTCACCGGATCTTCTGGGGCGAAGCCACCGCCTCGCGCGTCTTCCCCGGCATCACCATGAGGGTCAGGAGGACGACGAACCCCATCGGCACCACCGCGAAGAGCAGCCACCAGGGGCTCTGACCGGCGTCGCGCAGTCGGCGGGTCCCGGCAGCGGCGAGTGGCACGAGGCACAGGACGAGGGCTGCACCACCGAGGCGCTCGTCGAGCGCGGCGAACGCTCCGACGACGACGGACACGGCGAGGAAGAAGAACCAGAACCCGAGCGACTGGCCCGGCCGTCGAAGTCGCCCCAGCGGCGAACTCCCGTGACGCAGGCCTCTGCGAAGGTCAGGCGGGTGCCGGCTCGAGGTCGCCAGTGCGTTCGGCGTCGTCGGCGTGCTCGGGGTGCTCGGCTCTCGGCTCCCGAAGGCCGGGGTCGACGTCCAGCGCCACTGCGAGGGCGGTCGCGGTGGAGGGACTGGGTGGCTGACCACCTTCGAGCCGCTGGATGGTCCGCACGCTGACGCCGCTGGCGACAGCCAGCTGCTCTTGACTCCAGCCGCGCCGGAGGCGAAGGTCTCGAAGACTCACCGCACCAGTCTCGCCCCTCGGTGGGCGCCAACACCACGACGACGACCCGCCATCGTGCCGCCATCGACCCCGGCCGGGCCGTCAGCGTGGGTGTCAGCGCTCGGTCATGAGGACGATGCCCAGGCACATCTCGTCGGTCGTGCCCTCACCCCAGGCGACGTAGCGGTCCTCGGTGCCCTCGAAGGCCGGGAGCAGGTCGCGCAGCTCCTGGTCATGGGTGCAGGTGACCGTGATCTCGTCGCCGGGGCCGACGTCGAGGGGCGTGTCGAGGGGGATGCTGCCCTGGTCGTCGAAGTTCCAGACCGGGATGTCGAGCACCCGCTTGGCCTCGGGGGTGCCCTTGTTGACGTCGACGGTGATCGCGCGACCGAGCAGGTGCATGTGCCCGGAGACCGCGCGGATCGTTCCCTCCTCCCGGATCGGACGGGTGCAGCTCTGCACCGGGCCCGTCTTCAGCGGGCCGCAGAGCAGGTGCAGCAGGTCGGCGGTCGCGGGGTCCTCGGCGAAGCGCTTCTTGAGGTCGGCGACCGCCAGCGTGCGGCTGCACATCCCCTTGGTGCGGTTGTCGCGGCACGGGAGCTCGACGGGCGCAGGGAGGAGCATCGTCTGCAGGGCCTGCTTGTCGCTGCCGGCTGCCTCGGACAGGCGCAGCAGCACCGCGCTGCGGTCCGAGCCACTGCCCCCGAGCAGGTTGTAGTGCATCTGCACGACGAGCTGGGAGCCGGCGGCGAGCGGGATGCCGATGTCCTCGGCCATGACCCGTTCTCCCCCGCCGGGAGCCCACGCGCCGACCCAGTCGGCCTTGTCGAGGTTGCCCCCGGCGATGCCCGAGATGCCGGCGCCGCCGAAGCACGTCCAGCCCTCGCCCGGGGTCTGCGCGTCGATCTTCTCGGCCTTCGTGACGTCGGTCGGCTCGACCTTGGAGACGATGACGTGGTGGACCAGTGGTGCGTTGTCCAGCAGCACCTGCACGCCACTCACCAGCTGGTCGGTGTCGAACCCGGGGTCGACGAGGAAGCACCGGTAGTCGTCGGTGCCGGTGCCCTCAGGGGCCTTGGGGGTGTACTCCGCCGGGAGCCGGATCTCCTGGAAGCGCTCACCCTTGCGCAGGGGCGTCTCCTTCACCGGCTCCGCCGCGTCGCGCTCGGGGCGGCCGCGTGCGTCGTCGGGTGCGTGTCGGCCGTGCGCAGGGTCGCGGGCAGGTCGGCGTTGCTCCCGCACCCGGCGAGCGCCAGGGCGAGCGCCAGGAAGACTCCCGAGGTGCGCCGCTGCATCAGCACATCGTAATCGCGACCCGGCCTCCCTTCGGTCGTCGTCGATCCCTCTCTCAGTCGGATTCGGGTGCTCCCGACGTCGCCGCTGCGAGCTGACCGCAGGCCCCGTCGATGTCGGACCCTCGGGTGTCACGCACCGTGGTGGGGATGCCGTGCGCCCGCAGCCGCTCGACGAACTGCTGCTCCACTCCTCGCCGGGATGCCGTCCACTTCGACCCCGGGGTGGGGTTGAGCGGGATGGGGTTGACGTGCACCCAGCCGCGGCCTCGGGCGCGCAGCTTCTTGGCGAGCAGGTCGGCCCGCCAGGCCTGGTCGTTGATGTCACGGATGAGGGCGTACTCGATGCTGACCCGCCGCCCGGTGGCCTCGTGGTACCGGTACGCCGCGTCGATCGCCTCGTCGACCTTCCACCGGGTGTTGATCGGCACGAGCTCGTCGCGCAGCTCGTCGTCGGGGGCGTGCAACGACAGGGCGAGGGTGACGGGGATGCCCTCTGCGGCGAGCCGGTCGATGCCCGGGACCAGGCCCACCGTCGACATCGTGATGCCGCGGGCCGAGATCCCCAGCCCGGACGGCGCAGGCTCGGTGAGGCGGCGGATGGCGCCGATCGCTGCGTTGTAGTTGGCCAGGGCCTCCCCCATGCCCATGAACACGACGTTGCTGACGCGGCTGGGACCGGAGGGTCCGGCGTCGGGGGCCCCGGCATCCGCCCCCTCGTCCGCCTCATCGCCCAGCCCGGCGCCAGCGGCACCCTCACCGATCTCCGGCAGCTCTCCGCGGTGCAGCAGCCGTGCCGCGGCCACCACCTGCTCGACGATCTCGCCGGCCGACATGTTGCGCGTCAGGCCTTCCTGACCGGTGGCGCAGAACGGACAGTTCATGCCGCAGCCGGCCTGGCTGGAGATGCAGACCGTGACCCGCTTGGGGTAGCGCATGAGCACCGACTCGACGAGGGCGCCGTCGAAGAGACGCCAGACCTGCTTGATCGTGGCGCCGCGGTCGGCCGTGAGGTTGCGCACCGGTGTCAAGAGGGTGGGCAGGAGGTCGGCCACGAGGTCGTCGCGCACCGCCTTGGGCAGGTCGGTCATGTCCTGCGGCTGGTCGACCAGCCGCTCGAAGTAGTGCGTCGAGAGCTGGGTCGCCCGGTAGGCCGGGTGCCCCATCGCCACCGCCGCCTCGCGGCGCTGCTCGAGGCTGAGGTCGGCCAGGTGGCGCGGGGGCTTGCCACGGCGGGGTGCGGCGAAGGTGAGCTGGCCGGGGGTCGGTCGGGGCGCTGGGGTCTCGGACATGATGGGTCGATTCTCGCAGGTGTCGCCGCCGGGTCCGTCGTGCTCGACGGCGCGGTACCGGTCAGCTGGCCGGGACGAACAGGAGCAGCAGCGCCCAGGCGATGGGGGCGACCACGACGAGGGAGTCGAGGCGGTCCATCAGGCCGCCGTGCCCCGGAAGGATCGTGCTCATGTCCTTGATGCCGAGGTCACGCTTGATGCTCGACTCGATGAGGTCACCCAGGGTGGCCGCGCCCGCGGCGACGACGCCGAGCAGGGCACCCGCCCACCACTGCCCGTCCAGGAGCACCGGCAGGGCGATGGCCCCGACGACGGCACACGACACGACCGAGCCGGCAAAGCCCTCCCACGACTTCTTCGGGCTCAGCGACGGCGCCATCGGGTGCTTGCCGAACTTCACCCCCACGGCGTACCCGCCGAGGTCGGAGAAGACGGTGACGAGGATGAAGACGACGATGCGCTGGCGCCCGTCCTCTTCCGCGAGCATCAGCGCGGCGAACCCGGCGAGGAAGACGGGGTAGAACGTCACGAGTGCGGAGGCACTGAGGTCGCGCGCCGCGCCCGCGACGCCGTCGGCCACGCGCCAGATCAGCAGGCCGATGATCGTCAGGCCGAAGGTCACGACGAGCGCCTCGGCGCCCCGCACGTAGGCGGACACGAGCATGCCCGCGACCCCGAGCAGCAGCGGGACGAGCGGGATGTTCATGCCCTTGGTCGCGATGGCCCGGCGCAGTTCCCAGGCTCCGAGGGCAATGGCGGCGACGACGACGACGAGGAACGCCCGCGCGTCGATGATCAGGGTGCCGATGATCAGCCCGGCGAGGAAGAGGCCCACACCGACCGCCGCCCGCAGGTCGCGGCCGGCCTTCGGGGTGGCCGGCGCGGCCGGTGCGACCTCGGCTCCCGCGTCCTCGGCGTTCTCGGCCTGGGCGCTGGCGTCCTCGGCGGTCGCGGACTCGTCGGCGGCGCCGTCGGTGGCGGCCAGGTCTGGTGCGTCGGTCATCGTCGTCGGCGAGGTCAGACCTCGAGCAGCTCGGCTTCCTTGTGCTTGAGCAGGTCGTCGATCTGGTCGACGTGGCGCTTGGTGACGGCCTCGAGCTCCTTCTCGGCGCGACTGCCCTCGTCCTCCCCGACCTCGCCGTCCTTGACGAGCTTCTCGAGGGTGGTCTTGGCGGCGCGGCGCACGTTGCGCACGGAGATCTTGGCGTCCTCGGCCTGCGTGTGCGCCATCTTGACGTACTCGCGGCGGCGCTCCTCGGTGAGCACCGGCATGACGCAGCGGATGATGTTGCCGTCGTTGCTGGGGTTGACGCCCAGGTCGGCCACCGTGATGGCCTTCTCGATCGCGTGCATCGAGCCCTTGTCGAACGGGCTGATGATGATCGTGCGGGCCTCGGGGTTCTGGAAGGACGCGAGCTGCTGCAGCGGGGTGGGTGCGCCGTAGTAGTCGACGAGCACCTTCTGGAACATGCCGGGGTGGGCGCGACCGGTGCGGATGCCGGCAAAGGCCTCCTTGGCGGCCTCGACGGTCTTCTCCATCTTCTCCTCGGCCTCGAACAAGGTCTCGTCGATCATCGGGGCGGCTCTCCTTCGGTTTGCCGCGCAGCCGGCGCGGCGGGTCGGGTCCAGTGTGTCAAAGACGGGCGGGGCCCGGTGACCGCCGGCGTCAACCCGCGGAGACGAGGGTGCCGATGCGCTCGCCACGCAGGGCCCGGGTGATGTTGCCGTCACCCTCCATGCCGAACACGACCATGGGCAGCTTGTTGTCCATGCACAGGCTGAAGGCGGCCGCGTCGACGACCCGCAGGCCGGTGCGCAGTGCCTCCTCGAACGTGACGTGCTCGAGCTTGCGGGCATCGGGGTTGGTGCGCGGGTCGGAGTCGTAGACCCCGTCGACCCCGCTCTTGCTCATGAGCACCATGTCGCACTTGCACTCCAGCGCCCGCTGGGCACTCACCGTGTCGGTGGAGAAGTACGGCATCCCGGCGCCGGCCCCGAAGATCACGACCCGCCCCTTCTCGAGGTGGCGGATCGCGCGGCGCGGGATGTACGGCTCGGCGACCTGACCCATCGTGATGGCGGTCTGCACGCGGGTGTCGATGCCCTCCTTCTCCAGGAAGTCCTGCAGCGCAAGGCAGTTCATCACGGTCCCCAGCATGCCGATGTAGTCGGCGCGGGAGCGGTCCATGCCCTTCTGCTGCAGCTCGGCGCCCCGGAAGAAGTTGCCACCGCCCACGACGACGGCGACCTCGATGCCCTCGCGGACGGCATCCGCGATCTGGCGGGCGATGCCGCGCACGACGTCGGGGTCGACCCCGACCTTGCCACCACCGAAGACCTCGCCGGAGAGCTTGAGGAGCACGCGCCGCGGCGAGCTCGCGCTCGTCGGGGTGGGCGCTGCCTGAGTCAGGGCGTGCGTGGTCACGGTGCCTCCTCGGCGGTGGTGCGCGGTCGCCCGATCCTGCCACAGGCGGGGGCCCTCATCGAAAACCACGAGCGGGCCGGATGCCGTCCGCACCGGTTCGCGCTCCTCCTCACCACCCGGCGTTGCGCAGCATGAACTCGGTCTCGGTGTCGCGTCCGCCGAGCGGGTCGGTCGGCGGGTCGACGTCCTGCGTGGTCACCATGTCCTCCGGGCGCACCCGTGGCAGGTCCACGTGCACCCGCGCCTCGAGCCCTGCCCTGTCCACCGTGTCGTCGCGCGGCCGCAGTCCCCGGGCGCTTGAACGCCCACCCGTCCACCTGACCTGGTCACGGCGACCACCTCCTGTGCCAGTATGCGCGCCCGTCGCACGCGCTGGCAGGATGCGCGGATGATGACCGAACGCGACGCCTGATCGCCATGTGGCCCGTCACCGGCTCCCGCACCGTCTACTCCAACGCGTGGATCGAGGTCGTCGAGGACGACGTCGTGCGCCCCGACGGCGGGCGCGGGATCTACGGCGTGGTGCGGTTACGGCATCCGGCGGTGTTCGTCGTCGCCCTCACCGACGACGACGAGGTCGTGCTCGTGACCGTCGACCGGCACACGACCGGCCTGTCGGTCGAGGTGCCGGCGGGCGGGTCCGACGGCCCGGACACCCTCGCCGGGGCGATGCGCGAGCTCGCCGAGGAGACCGGGCTGCAGGCGGCGCAGTGGCGCGAGATCGGGCGGATGAACGCGCTCAACGGGGTCTGCGTCGCCCCCGAGGTCGTCTACCTCGCGACCGGGCTGTCCCCGGTCAGCGGTGCCGAGCAGGAGGCCGAGGGGATCACCGCCGTGCGCACCGTGCCGTGGCCCGAGGTGCTCGCCATGGTGGCCCGGGGCGAGGTGAGCGACGGGGAGACCGTGGCCGCACTCATGTACGCCGCGCTGGCGCTGGGCCGCGTCACCTGAGCGCCCCGGAGCCGACGGATCTGGCCGACAACGCACGGATGCCGCCCGCTCGGGTGAGCGGACGGCATCCGGTGATGCTGTGGTGCGGCGGCGCTCAGCTACCGACCCGGAAGCGCGCGAAGCCCTTCGCGTCGGCGCCGGCCTCGGCCAGGACCTTCGCGACGGTCTTCTTCGGCTCCTTGGCGAACGGCTGCTCGAGCAGGACGTTCTCCTTGAAGTAGCCGTTGACGCGACCCTCGACGATGCGGGGCAGGGCAGCCTCGGGCTTGCCCTCCTCCTTGGCGGTGGCCTCGGCGACGCGACGCTCGTTCTCGACCGTCTCGGCGTCGACCTCGTCGCGGGTGAGGACGCTCGGGCTGAACGCCGCGATGTGCATCGCGACGTCGCGGGCCGTCTGCTCGTCGCCACCGGCGGTCGAGACGAGGACGCCGATCTGCGCGGGCAGGTCGGGGCTCGTCTTGTGCAGGTAGGACACGACGTGCTCGCCCTCGAGGCGGGCCACGCGCTTGACCTCGATCTTCTCGCCGATGGTGGCGTTGGCCTCGTCGAGGAGCTCCTTGACGGACCGGCCGTCCTCGAGCGTCGAGGCCAGCAGGGCCTCGGCGTCCGCGGACTTGGTGGCCACGGCCTGGGTCAGGACCTGTGCGGCCAGGGCGCCGAAGCGCTCACCCTTGGCCACGAAGTCGGTCTCGCACAGGACCTCGACGAGGGTGCCCTCGCCGGCGCCGGCCTCGGCCGTGACCAGACCGTTGGAGGCGGTACGGCCCTCGCGCTTGGTCACGCCCTTCAGGCCCTTGACGCGCAGGATCTCTTCGGCCTGCGTCATGTCGCCATCGGCCTCGTCGAGGGCACGCTTGACGTCCATCATTCCGGCGGCGGTCTTCTCGCGGAGCGCCTTGATGTCAGCGGCGGTGTAGTTCGCCATGGGGGATATCGCTCTTTCGGGTAGCAGTTTCGACAGTGACGAGGGTGGTGCTCAGGCCTTGTCGGCGGCGGGGGCGTCTGCCTCCGCGGCCGGCGCCTCGGCAACCTCGGCCTCAGCGGCGGGAGCCTCGACGACCTCGAGCCTCAGCGGCAGGAGCCTCGACGACCTCAGCCTCAGCGGCAGGAGCCTCGACGACCTCAGGCCTCAGCGGCAGGAGCCTCGACGACCTCGGCCTCAGCGGCAGGAGCCTCGGCGACCTCGGCCTCAGCGGCCTCGGCAGCGGGAGCCTCGGCAGCGTCGCCACCCAGGAGCTCGCGCTCCCACTCGGCGAGGGGCTCGTCAGCGGCGACGACGTCCTCGTCGGCGCGGCCACCGGCGCGGGCCATCAGACCATCGGCGACGGCATCCGCGATGACCCGGGTCAGCAGCGTGACCGAGCGGATCGCGTCGTCGTTGCCGGGGATCTTGTAGTCGACCTCGTCGGGGTCGCAGTTGGTGTCGAGGATCGCGATGACGGGCAGCCCCAGCTTGCGGGCCTCGTCCACGGCGAGGTGCTCCTTCTTCGTGTCGACGATCCACACGGCCGAGGGGACCTTGCCCATGGTGCGGATGCCGCCCAGGGTCTTCTCGAGCTTGTCGCGCTCGCGCTTGAAGATGAGCAGCTCCTTCTTCGTGAAGCCGCTGCCGGCCACGTCGTCGAAGTCGAGCTCCTCGAGCTCCTTGAGGCGGGTGAGCCGCTTGGAGATCGTCTGGAAGTTGGTGAGCATGCCACCGAGCCAGCGGTGGTTGACGTACGGCATCCCGACGCGGGTGGCCTGCTCGGCGATCGGCTCCTGCGCCTGGCGCTTGGTGCCGACGAACAGGATCGTGCCGCCGTGGGCCACGGTCTCGCGGACGAACTCGTACGCGTTGTTGATGTAGGTCACCGACTGCTGGAGGTCGATGATGTAGATGCCATTGCGCTCGGTCATGATGAAGCGCTTCATCTTGGGGTTCCAGCGACGGGTCTGGTGCCCGAAGTGGACGCCGCTCTCGAGGAGCTGGCGCATGGTGACAACGGCCATGCCGTGTTCTCCTTGTGCGTTGGTCAGTTGCGTCGGAGGTCCTGCGGAGGTGCAGGGCTCCTGCCTGGCGCCTGCTACGCACCTCACCGGATGCCGCGGCATCCGGACTGCCAAGGTGCGCCCCGTCGTGTGGTGGTCCAGGTGACGGCGAGAAGGCGCGCGAAGTCGCCCAACCGGAGTCGGACGCACCCGCCAGTCTACGGGGTGCGGACCCCGGGCCAGAAATCGGGCCTCCACGCCTCGAGCTGCGTGCTCACGGCCTAACCTCTCCCCATGACGCGAGCCCTGGGCAACGCGGCGCTGGCGCCGTTCGGCACGACCATCTTCGCGACGATGTCGGCGTTGGCGGCCGAGCACGGCGCGATCAACCTCGGGCAGGGCTTCCCGGACAGCGACGGTCCGACCGAGGTGCTCGAGGCGGCGGTCGCTGCGATCCGCTCGGGAGCCAACCAGTACCCGCCCGGGGCCGGCGTACCCGAGCTGTTGGATGCCGTGGCCGCACACCAGTCGCGCTTCTGGGGTGTCGACGTGGACCCGCGCACCGAGGTGCTCGTGACCGTCGGGGCCACCGAGGCGATCGCCGCGACGGTGCTGGCCCTGGTCGCTCCCGGTGACGAGGTGGTGACCTTCGAGCCGTACTACGACTCGTACGCCGCGACGATCGCGCTGGCGGGTGGGGTCCGGCGGACGTCCGTGCTGCGGTTCCCCGACTTCGCGGTCGACGAGGCGTCGCTGCGGGCGGCGTTCTCGTCGCGCACGCGGGTCGTGCTGCTCAACACGCCGCACAACCCCACGGGGAAGGTGTTCACCCGCGCCGAGCTGGAGCTCGTGTGTGAGCTGGCCCGCGAGCACGACGCGTGGGTGGTCACCGACGAGGTCTACGAACACCTGGTCTTCGACGGCGGCGAGCACGTGGCCGTGGCATCGCTTCCGGGGATGGCGGAGCGGACACTGACGATCTCGTCAGCCGGGAAGACGTTCTCGACGACCGGGTGGAAGGTGGGCTGGGTGAGCGGTCCGGCCGAGGCGATCGCGGCGGTTCGGGCGGTCAAGCAGTTCCTGACCTACGTCGCGTCGGGGCCGTTCCAGCCGGCGGTCGCCCTGGGTCTGGGGCTGCCGGATGCCGTGTACACCGGGTTGGCCCGCTCGCTGCAGGACAAGCGGGACCGGCTCGTCGACGGGCTGCGTCGGGCGGGGATGGAGGTGTCGGTGCCCGCGGGCGGCTACTTCGTCGTCGCGGACGCGGCCTCGCTCGGGGCGGTGGACGGGCTGGCGTTCTGCCATGAGCTGCCCGCGCGGGCCGGTGTCGTCGGGGTGCCGGTGTCGGTGTTCCACGACGACCCCGAGGCGGGGCGCACGCTGGTGCGGTTCGCGTTCTGCAAGCGCGACGAGGTGCTCGACGAAGCCTGCCGCCGCCTGGCCCGGCTCAGGCACGCGCACCTGACCGCCGCTGGGCGCCCGCTTGTCCACAGGGGCTCGCCGGGCCGGATGCCGCCCACAGGCTCCCGCTGCTCGCTGGCCGTTTCGTGGTTCAGGGCCCACGCTTCACCGCATGACTGGACCCGCTGCCCTGGCCGCGGCCGCTGCTGCCCTCGGCCTCCTGGGCGCCGACGTGACCTCGACCCGCGAGGGCACACAGCCGCCGACATCACTGGCGAGACCATGGACCAGCGAGCCTCGCAGCGGTGACCCGGGGCAGGAGGGTCGACGGTGGCAGTGGCCGGTACGTCCGCGACCTGCGGTGCTGCGCCCGTTCATGGCGCCGGTGTCGACGTACGGTGCCGGGCACCGCGGGCTCGACCTCGCGGCATCCGAGGGGGTGGCGGTGCTCGCGGTCGAGGCCGGGGTGGTCGTGCACGCGGGTGTCGTGGCCGGTCGTGGCACGGTGAGCGTCGAGCACGCTGACGGGCTGCGCAGCACCTATGAGCCGGTCACGGCATCCGTGCGTCGTCGGTGAGGTCGTGGCCGCGGGCGAGCAGCTCGGCACCATCACGCCCGGCAGCGGCGCTGCCCACTGCGGCCCGACGAGCTGTCTGCACCTCGGGGCTCGCCGGGGTGAGACCTACCTCGACCCGCGGCCACTGCTGGCAGGGGGACGCGTCATCCTCCTGCCCTTCCACTGACGCCCCGCCGCTCCCCGGGTCGAGGTGATACCGCTCGCGAATCCGCGCACCTGGCATTCGACCCCGCTCGAGTTCCGGGGGTCGATGGGCAGACGCTCGGGATTCCGAGCAGTAACACCTCGACCCACGGGGCGCGGGCTCAGGCGCGGGGGTGGGCCTGCGCGTACGACGACTTGAGGCGCTCGACGGACACGTGCGTGTAGATCTGCGTCGTCGCGAGCGAGGCGTGCCCGAGCAGTTCCTGGACCATCCGCAGGTCGGCACCACCTTCGAGCAGGTGGGTCGCGGCACTGTGGCGCAGCCCGTGCGGGCCGAGGTCGGGCGCATCGGGGACGTGCCTGAGCAGCTCGTGCACGACCGCCCGGATCTGGCGCTGGTCGGCCCGGCGTCCACGCCTGCCGAGCAGCAGGGCGGGGCCACTCCCAGAGCCGGCCAGTCGGGGTCGACCGCGAGCGAGCCACTCGCTCACGGCTGTTCGAGCCGGCACCCCGAAGGGCACACGTCGCTCCTTGTCGCCCTTGCCGACGACCCGCAGGACGTCGCTGGAGAAGTCGACGTCGTCGACGTCGAGCCCGACGAGCTCACCGACCCGGATGCCGGTGGCGTAGAGCAGTTCCAGCGCGGCGCGGTTGCGCAGGTGCACCGGGTCGTCGTCGTCTGCGGCCACCTCGGCGACGTCGAGCAGGGCAGCCGCCGATCGTTGGGCCAGGACGGGGGGCAGCGTGCGGTGCCGGCTGGGAGCAGTGAGCCGCAGCGACGGGTCGGTGGCGATCCGCCCGGTGCGCTCGAGCCACCCGAAGAAGGTCCGCAACGAGGCGGAGGTGCGGGCGATGGTGGCCCGGGCCGCACCACGGCGGGACAGCACCCCGAGCCATGCCCGCAGGTCGGCGAGGGTGACGTCGCTCAAGCCCTCGTCGTCGACCACCCCGGCGTCACGAAGGAACACGGCAACATCTCGCAGGTAGGCCCGCACGGTGTGCACGGACCTGCCGCGCTCGGCGCGCAGGTGGCGCTCGAACGCCGGCAGCGCGTCCAACGCGGTGACGGTCACGGCCTCACGGTGTCACCCCACGCGTCACACCTGCAACACGGCGCGCGGTTGCTCACCGGCGAAGCCGCCCGGCGGTCGTTCATCGTCCGAGCCGCCCGGCCCGGCGGGTGGCCTTGCGCCAGGCGCCGGCGTCACGCCGGACGAGTCCGAGGGCCTCCAGTGCTGCGAGGGTGCCGATGAGTGCGCGGGCATCGACCCCGGCCGCGGCGGCGATCCGTTCCACCGACGCACCGCCGCGCACCGGCACGGCCGACCACACGGCATACGAGTCGGGGTCGAGGTCGTCCTCGGGGCGACGCGGAGTCGGGACATCGCCCAGCCCCGGTAGGAGGTCCTCCCCGATCCGGGCTGCGAGCTCGGCAACCTCCGCCGCGTCGGTGACGAGCACCGCATCGGTGTCGCGGATCAGCTTGTGGCAGCCGGCGGAGGCCATGCTCGTCACCGGTCCCGGTACCGCCCCCACCGGCAGGTGGTGGTCTCGGGCCTCACGTGCGGTGGTCAACGACCCCGAACGCAGGCTGGCCTCGACGACCACCGTGGCTCGCGCCAGCGTCGCGATGATCCGGTTTCGGGCCAGGAACCGCGACCGATACGGCGCGAACCCGACGGGCACCTCACTCACGACAGCCGCGGTGCGGGCGATCTCGTCGAGCAGGCCGCGGTGCACGGCGGGGTAGGCCCGGTCGGCACCACACGCGAGCACGGCGACCGTGGGCCCACCCGCCGCCAGGCACGCGCGGTGGGCAGCCGAGTCGATGCCGTACGCCGCGCCACTGATGACGGTCCAGCCACGAGTGGCCAGTCCTTCGGCCAGGTCCGCCGAGACTCGCATCCCGTACTCCGTGGCGGCACGAGACCCGACGATCGCCACCCCGCGCTCGACGAGCCCGGCGAGGTCTGGATCACCGCGGACGAACAACGCGTACGGCGGGTGTTCGAGACGGTCGACCCCCGACGGCCAGCCCTCGTCGCCGGGAACGAGGACGTGCACCCCCTGACGGTCCGCCGCGTGCGCGAGGTCGTCGACGTCGAGGTCGGGAAGCCGTGCCGCCAGCCCGGGTCGCACGGGCAGCCGCCCGGCCCGCAACCGGGCGAGCGCCTCCACGGCACCCAGCCCATCGAGCAACGGCGTCAACCCGGGCTCGCGCGGCTCGGCGAGAAAGGCCCACGCCACCCTGGCCCACCGCTCCTGCCGCTCGAGCCCGCTCGGCGCCGCGCCCGACAACCGCCCCACCACGTTCACGCCGCCACCAGCTGCCCGCTGCGCAGGGCCAACGCCATCGCCACGTCACCCGGCGAGGGCGTGCCGCGACCGTGCAGGTCAGCCACCGACCACGCAACACGCAACACCCGGTCGTAGCCGCGCAGCGTCACCTTCCCCCGGTCGAGGCTGCGGTCGAGCGACGCGGTCGCAGACCCGGACAGACGGAAGGGAGGCCGCCGCAGGACGTGGCCGGGCACGAGACCGTTGGTGGCCCAACCCCGAGACGACCACCGAGATCGCTGAGCCTCCCTGGCCCGAGCGACCCGCTCGGCCACGACCGCGCTGGACTCCCCCGTCGCGTCCCCGATCGCGGCCCGCTGCACCGGTGGCACGTGCACCTGGAGGTCCACCCGGTCGAGGAGTGGACCCGACAGCCGGCCCACGTACGTGCGGATCTCCATGGGCTTGCACGAGCAGTCGGCACCCTTGCCGTACGACCGCCCGCACGGGCACGGATTCGACGCCAGGACGAGCTGGAAACGCGCGGGGTAGCGAACGATCTGGCGGGCCCGGGCGATGACGACCTCGCCCGACTCGAGCGGCTGCCGCAACGTCTGCAGGACCGACCCCTTGAACTCGGGGGCCTCATCCAGGAACAGCACGCCCAGATGGGCGCGCGAGATCGCCCCGGGCAGGGCAACCCCGGTGCCCCCACCCACGATCGACGCGAGCGAGGCGCTGTGGTGCGGCGCCACGAACGGCGGGGTGCGGTCGAGCGCGACCACCTCCCCGATCTGGCCCGTCACCGAGCGGATCGCGTGGGTCTCCAGTGCCTCCTCGCGACTGAGTGGCGGCAGCACCGTGACGAGCCGTTCTGCCAGCATCGTCTTCCCCACCCCGGGTGGGCCCGACATGAGCAGATGGTGCCCACCCGTGGCTGCGAGCTCGATCGCCAGCCTGGCCTCGGCCTGACCCACGACGTCGGCGAGGTCCGGGCCGGGCAGCGTCACCGACCGTGACGGGGGCGGAACCGGCGCCGCGGGAAGGGGGATGCCGTGCTCGGCCGCGGCGTACCAGTCGACGACATCGCGCAGGCAGGACGCGCCGTGGACGACGACGCCGTCGACGAGCTGCGCCTCCCCGACGTTCTCCAGGGGCACGACGACGTGCTGCACACCAGCACGCATCGCCGCGAGCACCGCAGGGAGGACGCCGGACACCCCGCGAAGGCGGCCGTCGAGGGCGAGCTCACCGAGATGCACGACGTCACGCGCGAGACCACCACGGATCTCCCCCGCTGCCGACAGCACGGCGACGGCGATCGGCAGGTCGAAGCAGGCGCCCCGCTTCGGGATGGACGCCGGCGACAGGTTGACCGTGACCCGGTGCGGGGGTACCGGAACCCCGCTCGTCACCGCCGCCGGCCGTACCCGATCCGGTGCCTGCCCACACGCGGTGTCGGGAGTGCCGCCGATCGCGAAGGAGGGAAGGCCCTGCCCGATGTGCGCCTCCACGTCGACCAGCACTCCGTCGAGCCCGTTGAGCGCCACCGACCGGGTCAGCCCCAGCCCGAACGTCACGATCCCACCCCTCGCACGTGCCGTACGAGGGGTGGCTCCCCGGCCCGGAACAGGATGCCGAGCACATCGATGCGCACTCGGGCCGAGCCCGTCTCATGGCTGCGCACATACGCCGCCGCAAGTCGGCGCAGTCGCGCTGCCTTGGCACGGGTCACGGCCTCCACCGGCTCGCCGAACGCGAGCGATCGGCGGGTCTTGACCTCGCAGATCACCAGGTAGTCGCCGTCGACGGCCACGACGTCGACCTCGCCGTGCTCGCAGCGCCAGTTGCGCTCGACCACCTGCATCCCGCGGTCGAGCAGGTAGCGCACGGCAAGGTCCTCGCCTGCCTGCCCCAGCGACACGTTCGGGCGCTGTGGATCGACCCGCTGCGCAGGTCGCGGGTCCGGGGCTGGATCGGTTGTCTTCATGAGCGGCAGCCAACCCCGGGAGCGACGGGCGCCGCGAACGGCATCCCAGGGCTGTGGAAGACCCCGCAACAGACAGCGCCCTGTGGAAGACCACCCCCACAACGGCGCGGGAGACAGCGGCTAGAAGTTGCCCTTGGGGAGCTCGAGCTCGGTCTTGGCGAGCTCCTCGACGTTGACGTCCTTGAACGTCACGACCCGCACCGTCTTCGCGAACCGGGCCGGCCGGTAGATGTCCCAGACCCACGCGTCGTGCATCGTGACGTCGAAGAAGACCTCTCCCCCGTCGCTGCGCACCTTCACGTCCACGCTGTTGCACAGGTAGAAACGCCGCTCGGTCTCCACGACGTGGCTGAACAGCCCGACGACGTCGCGGTACTCACGGTAGAGCGCCAGCTCTGCCGCGCTCTCGTACTTCTCGAGGTCCTCCGAGCTCATCGCTCTCCCACTCGCGTCAGGTCGTTCTGGTCGGTCACGTCGGTCAGGTCATACACGTCGGTCAGGTCCGTCGCTCCGGTCAGGTACACCGCGTCCCCCACAGCGGCATCCGGCTCCACGGCGCCATCATCGTCCATCGTGCCGGGCAGGCGCCACGAGCGTCGGTGCAGCTCACACGGTCCGAGGCGGCGCAGCGCGTCGAGGTGCTCGGGCGCGGCATACCCCTTGTTCTCCACCCAGCCGTATGCCGGGTGCTCACCACCGAGCCCCACCATGATGGCGTCCCGGGTGACCTTGGCCAGCACGGATGCCGCGGCGACCGAGGAACACTTGAGGTCGGCCTTGATCATCGTGCTCACGGGCGGGGTCGCCACGGGTGCGTCGTCGGCGAAGGCGAGCAACCCGACGTCCTCGGGGGCGGTCAGCCAGTCGTGGTTGCCGTCGAGGATGACCAGATCGGGCCGGATGCCGGCCTCGGCCAGGGCGCGCACGCCGGCCAGCCGCAGGGCGGCGATGATGCCGACCTCGTCGATCTCGTCCGCTCCCGCATGACCGACCCCGTAGGCGACCGCCCACCGCTGGATGCGCGGCACCATCGTGGTCCGGGCGTGCGGCACGAGCAGCTTGGAGTCCTTCACACCCTGCGGCGCCGTCCCGCACGTCTCGTCGATGATGACCACCCCGACGCTGACCGGGCCGGCCAGCGCACCCCGGCCGACCTCGTCCATGCCGGCCAGCACCCGGTGGCCCTCGCGCTGCAGGGCGCGCTCGACGCGCAGGCTCGGGCGGCGCGAACCCGTGCGTCTCACGGGGTGCTCGCCGCGTCAGGGACGTCGGCGAAGGTCGTGGCGAAGTGTGACAGCCAGCCCGCCCGGTCCAGGGGCCAGACGACGGCGACGGCCCGGCCGGTGATGTCGTCGATGGGCACGGAACCGTCGGCGCCCGTGCCGGAGGGGTCGTGGAAGCGGGAGTCCTCGGAGTCCGAGCGGTGGTCGCCCATGACCCAGACCTCCCCCTCGGGCACCGTGATGTCGAAGGGCAGCGTGCTGGGGACGTCGCCGGGCTTGAGGTAGGGCTCGGTGAGGGCGACCCCGTTGACCGTGAGCGCCTTGCCCTCGGTGCAGCAGGCGACACGGTCGCCGGGCAGGCCGATGACGCGCTTGATGAGGTGGTCCTCGGACTCGGCGGGCAGCAGGCCGACGAAGACGAGACCGTCGTGCAGGGCCCCTGACACCCCGGACCGCTCGACCGGTGGTGGGAGGTCGAGCCACCCGCCCGGGTCCTGGAAGACGACGACGTCTCCGCGCTCGATGTCGAAGGGCGTCGGGGTGAGCTTGGAGACGATCACACGGTCGCCGACCAGGAGGGTGTCCTCCATCGACCCCGAGGGGATGAAGAAGGCCTGCAGCAACCACGTCTTGACGACGAACGAGAGCACCAGTGCCATGACGACGACGACGAACACCTCGCGGACCGCGGACCCGACGGCGGCCAACGGGCGGGCTCGGCGAGGGGTGGCGCGCTCGCCGCCCTCCGCCGGGTCTGCGCCGTCCGCCCGCCGTCCGCCGTCTGCCGGCTCGACGCCCTCGACCGGGCCGAGGTCGGCGGCGCTCACGGCGTCGCCCCCGCGCCCGACGACGCCACCGCGTCGATCGTGCCGAAACGGCTGAGCGGCCACACCCGCAGCACGGCCGTGCCGACCACGGCGTCACGCGGCACCGAGGCGGGCACGGTGCCGGTCACCGGTGCCGTGAGGCTGACGTCGTCACCGGAGACGCCACCCACGACCGCGAGGTGGTCCTGGCGGCCGCTGTCGACGCCGAGCAGCTCGGCGATCGGGGTGAGCACCCTTCCGGCGAGCCCGTCGTCGACCGGGGTCGCGCGGTCGACCGGCGCGGTCGCCGTGGTGTCGACGACGACGACGTCGCCGGGCGCGAGCGCCGGGCTGACCTTCCACACGAGGACGCGGTCTCCTGGTTCGAGGGTCGGCGCCAAGGCGGCCGAGGGGACGAAGTAGGTCTGCAGCAGCAGGCCCTGCACCACCGCGGTCAGCACCACCGCGGCAATGAGCAGCACCACGATCGGGGGCCGCTGACGACGCGACCCGGCCGCGGCCACGGAGGTGGCCACTGCCGGGTCGGCGTCAGGGCGTGCCTGGGGTCGTGCGCTCACCCGCGGAGCCTAGTCGGCCGCACTGTGGATGGCGTGCACGCGAGGTGGACGTCAGCGGGCGACGGGGGTGTCGCGCTTCTCCTTGATCTTGGCGGCCTTGCCGCGCAGGTCACGCAGGTAGTACAGCTTGGCGCGGCGCACGTCACCACGGGTCACGACCTCGATGTGGTCGATGATCGGCGTGTGGAGCGGGAAGGTGCGCTCGACACCGACGCCGAAGGACACCTTGCGCACGGTGAAGGTCTCGCCGATGCCGCCACCGTGGCGACGGATGACGACGCCCTTGAAGACCTGGATGCGCGAGCGCGTGCCCTCGACGACCTTGACGTGGACGTTGACGGTGTCACCGGCGCGGAAGGCCGGGATGTCGCTCTTGAGGTTGACCGAGTCGAGCTCGTCGAAACGCTGCATGACGTGATGTCGCTTTCTCACGGGCTGCCACAGGTCATCCGTGCGTGATCGGTACTGCTGCTGAAATAGGGGTGCGTCCGCCGGGCCGCGTGCTGGTCGGACCGGGGTCCGGGCACTCCCCCTGTGGCGGGGGCCGAGAAGTCGACGGGTTGCAGCCGCCCAGTCTGCCAGAGGTGCCCGTGCTCGGGGAAATCGGCGGATGCCGTGACGCACCACCGCGCGCGGCGCACGGCATACGGTGGTCGGGTGACGATCGACCCCGGCCTTCCCGTGGCCCTCGCCGTGGTCCTGCTCCTCACCCTGACCGTCACGATGTACCGCGTCGGGCGCCTGCCGTCATCGGGGTCGACGGTCGTGGCGGCCGTGCGAGCCGTGGTGCAGCTGAGCATCGCCGCGCTCGTCATCGCCGCGGTCATCCGTTCGCTGGTCCTGTCGGTGCTGCTGCTCACCGGGATGTTCGCCGTGGCCGTGGTGACCACGTCGCGGCGGGTCGAGGCACCGGCGGCGTGGCCGTGGGCGACGGTCGCGATGCTCGCCGGGCTCGTCCCGGTCGTGGCGATCATCCTGCTGACGCGCACCGTGCCGCCGACCGGAGCCGCCCTGGTGCCGGTCGTCGGCATCCTCGCGGGCAACACGATGAACGGGCACACGCTCACCTGCCGGCGGGCCTTCGCCGCCCTGCGCGAGGAGAAGGGGCAGTACGAGGCCGGGCTCTCGCTCGGCCTCACCCGGGCGCAGGCCGTCCACGAGGTGATCCACCGGCGCGTGCCGGAGGCCCTGATCCCCGGCCTCGACCAGGTGCGCACCGCGGGGGTCGTCACGCTGCCGGGTGCGTTCATCGGCGTGCTCCTCGGCGGCGGTTCCCCCGCGCAGGCCGCTGCGGCCCAGGTGTTGGTGCTCCTCGGCATCATGGCGGCGCAGACCACGACCGCGGTCGTCGCCGAGCGACTCATCGGCAGCGCCCGGCTCCTGCCACCCGACCTGCGCACTGCCCTCCAGCCCTGAAAGGGACGCCGTGACCGAGCACCACCAGGACCCGCCGTGGGAGCCGCCGCTCGCCGGCCCCGCCGACGCCCAGATCCTCGCGGCGCTCGACCGCCTGCGGTGGACCTTTCGCTGGAAGGTCGACGGGCTGGGTGCCGGGGGCCTCGCCGCCACCGTCGGGCGCTCCTCGCTCACCCTCGGTGGGCTGATCAAGCACCTGGCGGCGGGTGAGGACCACGCACTGCACACGAAGATCCGCGGGGTCCCGATGCCGCAGGTCGTGGCAGCACGACGCGTGGGAGCAGGACCCCGACTGGGACCTGCACTCAGCGGCCGACGACTCGCCCGGAGCACCTCTACGCCCTCTGGGATGCCGCGGTCGCGCGTTCTCGTGCCCGGCTCGCCGAGGTCATGGCCTCGCCGGAGGGCCTGGACACCCGGGCCGCGATCTCGGACACCGTCGGCGAGCTCATCTCGGTGCGTCGGGTCGTGTGCGACCTCGTCGAGGAGTACGGGCGCCACACCGGGCACGCCGACCTCATCCGAGAGTCCGTCGACGGGCTCACCGGCGAGGACCCACCGGGCGACTGGCGACCGATCGCACCCTCCCAGGGCGTCACCGGCGGCGCTTGACCAGGTCGATCGTCATGGGGTGGACCTTCGACTCACCGGGCGCCCGCCGGTACCCCGCCTTGCGGTAGATGCGCTGGTTGCGCTCGCTCGCGCGCCCCGTGTTGATCCACAGGGTCGTGGTGTCCGCCGGAGCCTGCGCCTCGGCGAACGCGAGCAGGGCTCGTCCCAGCCCGGACCCCTGCAGGTCGGGAGCAACCATGAAGCGCCCGATCTGCCAGACCTTCGCGTCGTCCGGGTCGCGACGCACCCGGATCGACGCGACGAGCCGACCACCGGAACGCACGACCCAGGTGGCCCACCGGGTCAGTGACTCGGCGAGCTCGGGGATGCCGTCCGTGAACGGCGGGAAGTCGAAGGTCCCGGACGCCTCGGCCTCCGGCACCCAGCAGGCCCGGGTCAGCACGAGCAGTTCCGGCAGGTCGGCGGGGGTGGCGACCCGCACCTCGAGCCCGGCCAACCCGTCGGACCCCATGCCGACCGACGACGGGTGCAACAGGTCGGGTCGCCGGTCAGCCGTGCGGGCCAGGCGCTGCTCGTGGCGCCACTGCCCGATCGCCCCGTGGTTGCCGGAGAGCAGCACCGGCGGCACCTCCCGCACCTCGCCCCCGTCGTCCCACACCGCGGGGCGGGTGTACACGGGGTACTCGAGCAGACCGTCCTCGTGCGACTCCTCGACGAGCGACTCGGCGTTGCCGACGACGCCGGGCAACAGCCGGCCCACCGCCTCGACGATGGCCAGCACGGCCACCTCTCCCCCGTTGAGGACGTAGTCGCCGAGCGAGACGATCGTGACCGGCATCCGCCGCGAAGCGTGTTCGTAGACGCGCTCGTCGATGCCCTCGTAGCGCCCGCACGCAAACGCCAGCCACGGCTCCTGCGCGAGGCTGCGCGCCAGCGCCTGGGTGAGCGGCACCCCGCCGGGCCCGGGGACGATGAGGTGCGGCACGGATGCCGTCCCGCTCGCCCCGGCATCCACGACGTGGTCGAGCGCCCGCGCCCAGGGCTCGGGCTTCATGACCATGCCCGCACCCCCGCCGAGGGGGCTGTCGTCGACCGTGCGGTGCCGGTCGTGCGTGAAGTCGCGCAGGTCGTGGACGTGGACGTCGAGGATGCCGTCGCGCCTCGCCTTGCCGATGAGTGAGAGGTCGAGCGGCGCGAGGTAGTCGGGGAAGATCGTGACGACGTCGAGGCGCACCGACGTCACACCCCGAGGTCGAGCAGCCCGGGGGGTGCGTCGACGACGACCCGACCCGCCTCGAGGTCGACCGTGGGGACGATCGCCGCGACGAACGGCACCTGGGCCTGCCGGCCGTCGGGGAGCAGGATGACGAGCCGGTCCTGGGCGGCACCGAGCTCGAGGCCGCCGACCTGGCCGAGCACGGCGCCCGACGGGTCGACGACGCTCAGGCCGCGCAGCTGCTCCTCGCTGAAGACGTCGTCGTCGTCCTCGGCGGGCAGGGCGTCGTCGCCGTCGATGACGAGGCGGGTGCCGCGCAGCGACTCGGCGCCGGTGCGGTCGGGGATCTCCTCGAACGCCACGAGCCAGACCCCGTTGTGCACCCGGGTGGAGCGCACGGTGAGCGCCCGCGGCACCCCGGTGCCGGTCGCTGCCTGCGTGTCGAGGGCGGTGCCCACCGCGAGCCGCCGGTCGGGCTCGTCGGTGTGCAGCTGCACGGTCACCTCACCGTGCAGGCCGTGGGGCTTGCCGATCCGGGCGATGACGGTGCTCTCGGTCACGGGGGCCATCCTGTCGTGGGGGGCTGGTCTGCACCAGCAGGTGAGACTGGGGGGAACTGCGGCGGCGGGGTGTGCCGGGGAGTCTCCTCCCGGCACACCCCGCCGTCGTGGTGGTCGCGCTCAGCGACGCAGGTCAGCGGACCCGGTCGGTGTCGACGATGTCGATGCGGATCTGGCGACCGCCGGCGAGTGCACCCATGACGGTGCGCAGCGCGCTGGCGGTACGGCCGGATCGACCGATGACGCGGCCGAGGTCGTCGGGGTGCACGCGCACCTCGAGGATCTCACCGCGGCGCAGCTCCTTCTGGCGGACCTGCACCTGGTCCTTGTGATCGACGATGCCCGTCACGAGGTGCTCGAGCGCCTCTTCGAGCACGGTCAGGCCTTCGCCTCGTCGGCGACCTCGGCCGCGGGGGCCTCGGCCTCGACGGCCGCGAGCCTCAGCTGCGGGAGCCTCGGTCTCGGCGGCCGGGGCCTCCTCGGCCTTCTTGGGCGCACGCTTCTTGGCGGTCGTCGCGCCGGAGGTGTCCTCGGCGGTGGACTTGCCGGCGGCCGCGAGGGCTGCCTCGTAGAGGTCGCGCTTCGGGGTCTTGGCGGCCTTGACCTTCAGGGTGCCCTCGGTGCCGGGCAGGCCCTTGTGCTTCTGCCAGTCACCGGTGATCTTCAGCAGGGCGGCGACGGCCTCGGTCGGCTGGGCGCCGTTGTTGAGCCAGTACTGCGCGCGCTCGCTGTCGATGTCGATGAGCGAGGGCTCCTCGGTGGGGTGGTACTTGCCGATCTCCTCGATCGCCCGGCCATCGCGCTTGGTGCGCGAGTCCATGATGACGACGCGGTAGAACGGTGCACGGATCTTGCCCATGCGCTTGAGACGAATCTTGACGGCCACGGTGGTGGTCACTCCTGTTGCGTGATGAGCGCGGCGAGACCGCGCACGGATCGCGCGGGGTGCCGGTTGCTCGGTGTAGGCGTCCGGTCCGGCGATGCACGAGAGGGCAGCGACCGGACGGGTACAGCCGTCCATTCTGCCAGACGTCAGGCGGGCACCCGACCATGGCGCCCTCCGCTCAGCGGTTCCGCCACGCCCCCGGGTCGGCAGCCATCGCCCGGACCTGCTCGGGCAGGGCGCCGGTGAGCACCTGCTCCAGGCTCGTGCCGTCGAGCACCTCACGCAGGCTGGCCCGCACGGCCACCCACACGCTCGGCAGGTGTTGCGCGACGCCCTCGTAGCTCGTCTCGTGCGGCCGCAGGCCACGCACCTCGGCCAGCGGCCCGTCGACGGCGCGAAAGACGTCGCCCAGACTGATCTCGGATGCCGCTCGCGCCAGGGTGTAGCCGCCGCGGGCTCCCCGGGTGCTCACCACCAGGTCCGCGGTGCGCAGGTCGGCGACGATCGCCTCGAGGAACTTGCGGGGCAGGTCCTGCTGGCGGGCGAGCACCTCGACACTGAGCGGCCCGTCCCCGGCAGCCTGTGCCTGCGCGAGCGCGAGCATCGCCCGGACGGCGTACTCGGTGCGCGCGGAGATGTCCACGGCCACATCCTCCCGCACCACCGGGCCCCCGGCCCCCGGTCCCCCGGACCCGCGAGGGCAACGGGGGTGAGGCGCACGGCATCCACGATGCGAGACATAACCAACTGTTGGTTGACCCATAACGAGATATTGGATGAAACTCCTACTTGTCCGATCGGAATACCTCTCACGGGAGCCTCCCTGATGCGCAAGCTCGTCCTGCTCGCCCTCGTCGGCCTCGGCGCCCAGCTCGTCGACGGGTCGCTGGGCATGGCGTACGGGGTCACGTCGACGACGCTGCTGCTCGCGATCGGCACGAACCCGGCGGCGGCATCGGCCACGGTGCACCTGGCCGAGATCGGCACGACCCTCGCGTCGGGCGTCTCGCACTGGAAGTTCGGCAACGTCGACTGGAAGGTCGTCACCCGCATCGGCATCCCCGGCGCGATCGGTGCCTTCGCGGGCGCGACGTTCCTGTCCAGCCTCGACACCGCCGTCGCCGCCCCCGTGATGTCGCTCATCCTCCTGGCGCTCGGCATCTACGTGCTCGTGCGCTTCACCGTCAAGGGCCTGCGGCGCGACCGGCTCGGCCAGCCGCTGGGCCGGCGCTTCCTCACCCCGCTCGGCCTCGTCGCCGGGTTCGTCGACGCGACCGGCGGCGGCGGCTGGGGCCCGGTCGGCACCCCCGCCATCCTCGCGAGCGGTCGCCTGGAGCCCCGCAAGGTGATCGGCTCGATCGACACGAGCGAGTTCCTCGTCTCCGTGGCGGCCAGCCTCGGCTTCCTCCTCGCCCTCGGCTCCGCCGGGATCGACACCGCCTGGGTGATCGCCCTGCTCGTCGGTGGGCTCATCGCCGCGCCGATCGCGGCGTGGCTCGTGCGGCACATCCCGCCGCGGGTGCTCGGCTCCGCCGTCGGTGGCGTCATCGTCCTCACGAACACCCGGACCCTGCTGCGCAGCGACTGGATCGACGCCTCCGACGCCACGCTGACGATCGCCTACGTGCTGCTGGCCGCCGTGTGGGCCGGTGCGGTCGCCTGGTCGGTGCGGGCCTACCGGGGCGAGCTGGCCCTGGAGCGCGAGCTCGCCGACATCGAGGCCGAGCTGGCCACGGACGACGCACGCAAGGGCGCGGCCGAGCCCGCCTGACCCACGCTCGCCCGCGGTCAGGAGACCGGGCGTCCCCGGAGCACGACGAGCGACGGCGCCGCGAGCACCGCGAGGTCCTCGCGCGGGTCCTGCGGGTAGACGACGAGGTCGGCCTCGGCCCCCTCCTCGAGCCCCGGCCAGCCGAGCCAGGTCCGCGCCGCCCAGCAGGCGGCGTCCAGCGCCTCGGATGCCGTGAAGCCCGCGCGCGCGAGGTGCGCCACCTCGGTGGCGACGAGTCCGTGGGGCAGCGAGCCACCGGCATCCGTCCCGACGTACACCGGGACGCCGGCATCGCGGGCCGCCGCGATGGTGTCGTACCGGCGCGCGTGCAGGTCGAGCATGTGGCGGTAGTAGGCGGGGAACTTCTCGCGGGCCGGCTCCGCGATCTGCGGGAAGGTGTCGATGTTGACCAGGGTCGGCACGATGGCGATGCCCTGCTCGGCGAACGCCGCAATGGTGTCGGGTTCGAGGCCGCAGGCGTGCTCGACGCAGTCGGTGCCGGCCGCCGCGAGATCGCGCAGCGACTGCTCGCCGAAGCAGTGCGCCGTCACGCGGGCACCCTCCTCGTGGGCGGCTGCCACTGCCTGGGCCAGCACGTCAGCGGGCCAGGACGGGCTGAGGTCGCCGGTCTCGCGGTCGATCCAGTCGCCGACGAGCTTGACCCAGCCGTCACCGGAGCGTGCCTCGATGCGCACCTGGTCGACGAGCTGCTCGGGCTCGACCTCCCAGGCGTAGTCGCGGATGTAGCGGCGGGTGCGGGCGATGTGCCGCCCGGCGCGCACGAGGCGCGGCAGGTCCTCGCGGTCCTGGACCCAGCGCGTGTCGGCAGGTGACCCCGCGTCGCGCAGCAGGAGGGCCCCGGCAGCCCGGTCCGCGAGCGCCTGCTCCTCCGCCGTCGCCGCATCGGTGGCCCCGTGGCGGTCGAGCCCGATGTGGCTGTGTGCGTCGACCAGGCCGGGCAGCACCCAGCCGGCCACGGTGGTGACGTCGTGGTCACCGGTCGGCGCGGCATACGTGATCCGACCGCCGACGACCCACGCCTGGTCGCGGACGTCGTCGGGGCCGAGGAGGACGGGACCGGTGAGGTGCAGGACCTGAGCCATTCGCCGACCCTATCCCCGCGCCTCAGCCCTCGGGCGGCAGCGATCGCAGCACCCGGCGCAAGGTCTCGGTGACGACCTCGGGCGCCTCGGAGTGCACCCAGTGGCCCACGCCCTTGACGACGACCGGGCGCGCCCGCGGGAACAGCTCGCGCATCTGCTCGGTGTCCTCGTCCCGGACGTAGCTCGAGTCGCCCCCGACGAGCCACACGACCGGGCCGTCGTAGGCCGGGGCGCCGGTGGCCGGGAAGTCGGCGATGCGCGAGTCCTGGCCGCGAGCGGCATCCCGTGCGATCAGCTCGAGGTTGGCCTGCCACCCCCAGGAGGTTCCGCTTCGTCGCAGGTTCTGCAGGAGGAACCCGCGCACACCCGGGTCCGGCTCGACGCGCGCGAAACGCTCCTCGGCGTCGGCCCGGCCGCTCAGCTCGTCGAGGGGGAGCGCCCGCATCGCGTCGATGTAGTGGACGAACCGGTCGAGGTCGCCGTAGTCCTTGGGGGCGATGTCGACGACGACGAGGCTGCGCACCAGCCCCGGGTGGGTCAACGTCGTGACCATGGCGACCTTGCCCCCGAGGGAGTGCCCGACGAGCACCCACGGCTCGCCCGGCGCAGCGGCCGACAACGTGGCGGCGACGTGCCCGGCATACGTCTCGTACGAGAACTCCTGCGTCCACGGGGAGCGGCCGTGGTCGGGCAGGTCGACGAGCAGGCAGCGGGCGCCCGTGCCGTCAGGGCCCGCGAGCGCCTTGGCGATCTGGGTCCAGTTGCGGCCCTGGCCGAAGAGACCGTGGAGGAACGCGACCCTGGGCCCGGCCGTGCCGACCGCGAGGGTGTTGAGCGCCACGGCCCCGGTGGAGGTCACTGCCCGAGGAACTTCTCGAAGCCCTTCGGGAGGTTGGCCGGGTCCAGCGCTGCGGGGTCGAGCCCACCGGGCGCGCCCGCCCCGAACGCGCCACCACCGCCGGATGCCGGTCGCTCGGCTGCCGCGCGCTGGTCGGCTGCTCGCTTGGCCGGGTTGCCGGACTTGGACTTCCTGCGCTGCGGCACCTGCTGGCGACCACGCTTGCCCGGGCCGGAGCCGCCCCCCGGCATGCCCGGCATCCCGGGCATGCCGCCGCCGCGGGCCAGCTGCTTCATCATCTTCTGCGCGTCGGTGAAGCGCTCGAGCAGCTGGTTCACCTCGGAGGTGCTCGTGCCCGACCCCTTGGCGATGCGGGCTCGCCGCGACCCGTTGATCTGCTTGGGGTGGTTGCGCTCGAACGGTGTCATCGAGCGGACCATCGCCTCGACCCGGTCGAACTCGCGCTCGTCGAAGGCGTCGATCTGGGCCTTCATCTGACCCATGCCCGGCATCATGCCGAGGATCGACTTCAGCGAGCCCATCTTCTTGATGGCCGCCATCTGCTGGAGGAAGTCGTCGAAGGTGAAGTCCTCGGCCGCGAGGAACTTGCGTTCCATCTCGGCGGCCTCGGTGCGGTCGAACGCCTTCTCGGCCTGCTCGATGAGGGTGAGGACGTCACCCATGTCGAGGATGCGCGACGCCATGCGGTCGGGGTGGAAGACCTCGAAGTCCTTCACACCCTCACCGGTGCTCGCGAACATGATCGGGACGCCCGGTGACGGAGGCGACCGAGAGCGCGGCGCCACCACGGGCGTCACCGTCGAGCTTGGTGAGCACGATGCCGGTGACGTCGACGCCCTCCTGGAACGCGTGCGCGGTCTCGACGGCGGCCTGACCGATCATCGCGTCGATGACGAACAGCACCTCGTCGGGCTGGATCGCCGAACGGATGTCGGCGGCCTGCTGCATGAGGTCGGAGTCGATCGCGAGACGGCCTGCGGTGTCGACGATGACGACGTCGTGCTGGGCGCGCCGCGCCTGCTCGACACCGGCGCGCGAGACGCTGACCGGGTCGCCGTGGCTGCGGGTGCCCTCTCCCGTCTCCGTGACGACGTCGTGGCCGAAGACGTTGCCCCGCTCGGGAGCGAAGACGGGCACGCCCGCCCGCTCGCCGACGACCTCGAGCTGGGTCACGGCATTCGGGCGCTGGAGGTCGGCGGCGACGAGCAGGGGGGTGTGCCCCTGGTCCTTGAGCCACTTCGCGAGCTTGCCGGCCAGGGTCGTCTTGCCCGAGCCCTGCAGGCCGGCGAGCATGATGACGGTCGGCGGCTGCTTGGCGAAGCGGATCGACCGGGTCTCCCCGCCGAGGATGCCGACGAGCTCCTCGTTGACGATCTTCACGACCTGCTGGGCCGGGTTGAGCGCGTCGCTGACCTCCGCACCGAGCGCCCGCTCACGCACGGCGTGGGTGAACTCCTTGACCACCGGCAGGGCGACGTCGGCGTCGAGCAGGGCGAGGCGGATGTCGCGGATCGTCTTGTTGACGTCGGACTCCGAGAGGCGACCCTTGCTGCGGAGGTTCTTGAAGGTCTCGGTCAGGCGGTCGGACAGGCTGGTGAACACCGGTCAAGGCTAACGGTGCGCGTGGCTGTTCGTGACGCCCAGACCTCAGATGCCGTCGCAGGTGTCGATGGTGAGGCTGACGGCCTGCGCCACCCGGGCCGGCGGCAGGGGCAACCCGTCGGCGCCGGTGAGGTAGAAGGTGTCGAGGGTCTGGCCGGCATACGTCGCGATGTGGGCCGAGCGCACGGAGATGCCGGCCTGCGCGAAGGCTGCCCCGAGCTCGTGGAGCAGGCCGGGCCGGTCCTGGGCCCGCACCTCGAGCACCGTGGCGTCGCTGCTCGCTCCCGGGACGATGAGCGCCCGAGCCTGTCCGGGGGTCCCGATGGAGGAGCGGCCCGAGGGGCGCGGGTGGTGTGCACGTCGGCGGTCGAGGGTCGTCAGGGGCCCGCGGTCACCCTGGGCGAGGCGGGCCAGGCCGCGGACGATCCGGGCGGCATCGGGCACGGCGCCGCTCGGGGACTCCACGTGCCACTCGTTGACGGCGATGCCGTCGACCGTGCGCAGGATCGCCGTGCGCACGGTGTGGCTCTCGGCCGCGAGCAGCCCCGCGGTGTCGGCGAACAGGCCGACCCGGTCGAGGTCGGTGATGTCCAGACGGTGCGAACCACCCGTGTCGATGACGCGCACGTGGGGTTCACCGGCACGCACCGAGGCCAGCCCTCCGGCATCGAGCACCCCCGAGGGCACGCCCACCGTCTCCGGGCCGCCGAGCGGGACCCCGACGCGGGCCGGCCCCTGCAGCCGCTCGCGCACCGCCACGGCGAGCTGGTCGAGCAGCGTCGCGCGCCAGTCGGTCCACGCAGCCGGTCCGGCCGCCGAGGCGTCGGACTCGGTGAGTGCCAGCAGCATCTCGAAGACCTCGGCATCGCCGCCGACCGCCGCGATGGCGGCATCGACGGTTGCGGGATCCTGGTGGTCGCGGCGGGTGGCGAGCTCGATGAGCGTCAGGTGCTCGCGCACCAGCGTCACGAGGATGTCGACGTCCCGGGGGGCGAAACCCCAGCGGGTGACGATGGGCGCGGTCAGCTCGGCGCCGGTGACCGAGTGGTCGTGGGCTCCCCGGACCTTGCCGATGTCGTGGAGCAGTGCCGCGACGAGCAGCAGGTCCGGGCGCGAGACACGACGCACGAGCCCCGCCGCTCGCACCACCGTCTCGATGAGGTGCCGGTCCACGGTGTGCCGGTGCACGGCGCTGCGCTGCGGACGCGACCGGACCGCGGCCCACTCCGGGATCCACTGGTCGATGATGCCGACCTGGTCCAGGCCCTCCCAGACGCTGACCAGGCCGGGCCCGGATGCCAGCAGGTCGCCGAACAGGTCGCGCATCCACGTCGGCCACGGAACCGTCGGAGCAGGTGAGTTCGCCGCGAGGTTGTCCAGGGTGGTGGGGGCGATGGGCAGCCCGGCGCGGGCGGCGACGACGCCGGCGCGAAGCGGCATCCCCTCGTCCGACTCGGCGAGCCGCGCGGAACCCAGCACGACCTCGCCGTCGCTGGAGAACAGCCCGTGCCCGAGGGGGGTCATCTGGGGGCGACGCGGGACCGACGCGCAGCGTGCGCGCGCGCTGGGACTGGCCCGCTCGGCGAAGGGTGCCGTCGAGGGCGTACGCGATGACCCGACCGGCGTGCGACACCGACGTCAGGAGGTCGTCCGCGTCCTGGTGGCCGAGCAGCGCCGCAACGGCGTCGTGGTCCTCACGCCCCAGCCGGTCGCGTCCGCGACCGGTGACGACGTGCACGGCATCCCGCACGTCCAGGAGCGTGGCCTGGGCGGCGTCCACCCCGCCGTGCGGTCGGTCGGCCAGCCACGCCTCGGCCAGTGCCGAGAGCACGGTCAGGTCCCGCAGGCCGCCGTGGGCCTCCTTGAGCTCGGGCTCGATGGACTGGGCGAGGTCACCCTGGCGCTGGTGGCGCGAGGCGACGGCCTCGACGAGCTGGGGCAGCCGCTTGCGGGCGTTCCCCCGCCAGTCGTGGGCCACGGTCGAGCGGGCCGCGACGACGAGCTGCTCGTCCCCGGCCAGCGGGGTGAGGTCGAGCAGCCCCACCGCGGCGGTGAGGTCTGCAGCCGCGACCTGGCGGCACTGCGTGACGGTGCGGACGCTGTGGTCCAGGCGTACCCCGGCATCCCAGATGGGGTACCAGATGCGGTCGGCGAGCGCCGTGAGCTCCTTGGCCGGCAGCGATCGCTCGGAGTGCAGGAGCACCAGGTCGTAGTCACTGAGCGGCCCGGCGTCGCCGCGGCCGATGCTGCCCACGGCAGCCAGGGCGATCCCCTCGATCCGGCTCCCACCGGTGGCGTTCGCCCAGATCTCGGCGAGCCACTGCCGGTTGAACGCCGAGAGCGCGGCCCGGCGGGCCTGGCCGGCACCCGCGACGGCGAAGTCGCGGGTGCCGGCCAGGTCGAGCCGCCTGGAGCCGATCTCGCTCGAGGAGGTCGTCATGCTCAGATCGCCTCGACGCCGCGCTCTCCGGTGCGAACCCGGGCCACGTCCTCGACGGGGACGACCCAGATCTTGCCGTCACCGATGCGGCCCGTCTGCGCGGCCTTGAGGATGACGTCGACCACGGAGGTCGCGTCCATGTCGTCGACGAGGACCTCGACGCGGCTCTTCGGCACGAAGTCGACGGTGTACTCAGCACCGCGGTAGACCTCGCTGTGGCCACGCTGGCGGCCGTAGCCGTGGGCCTCGCTGATGGTCATGCCCTGGATGCCGAAGGCCTCGAGGGCCTCCTTCACCTCGTCGAGCTGGTGGGGCTTGATGATGGCAGTGACGAGCTTCATGACTTGGCTCCTTCGAGGTTCTTCGCCGGCACGTCCTCGGAGTCGTGGGAGCCGAAGCCGCTCACGCCCATCCGACCACCGCGGGTGTTCATGTCGTATGCCGACTCGGCGTGCTCGGAGCCGTCGATGCCTGCGATCTCGACATCGTCGGGGATGCGCCAGCCCATCGTCGCCTTGATGGCCAGGGCGATGATGAGGGTGACGACACCCGAGATGACGAGCGTGGCAAGGGCGACGAGGGTCTGGATCACGAGCTGGTCGATACCGCCACCGTAGAACAGACCGGTGGAGGTCGCGAGCAGGCCCGCTCCGATGGTGCCCCAGAGGCCGGCGACGAGGTGGACGCCGACGACGTCGAGCGAGTCGTCGTAGCCGAGCTTGAACTTCAGGCCGACGGCGAGGGCCGCGAGGCCACCGGCGACGACACCGAGGACCAGCGAGCCGAGCGGGCTGAGGGCACCACACGCGGGGGTGATCGCCACGAGACCGGCGACGACACCGGATGCCGCGCCGACCGAGGTGGCGTGACCGTCACGCACCTTCTCCACGATGAGCCAGCCCACGATCGCCGCACAGGTGGCGGCGGTGGTGTTGACCCAGACGAGGGCTGCGGTCTCGTCGGCGGCGAGCTCGGAGCCCGCGTTGAAGCCGAACCAGCCGAACCACAGCAGGCCGGCGCCGATCATCGTCAGGGGGACGTTGTGCGGCCGCATGGCGACCTTGCCGAAGCCGATGCGCTGACCGACCACGAGGGCCAGGACCAGGCCGGCGATACCGGCGTTGATGTGGACGACCGTGCCACCGGCGAAGTCGATCGGGACGACGTTGGCGACCCCGTCGGTCACGCCGTACACCGCGGCGGCCAGGCCACCCTCGGCGCCACTGAGCAGGCCACCACCCCAGACCATGTGGGCGATCGGGAAGTAGGCGAAGGTCACCCACAGACCGGCGAAGACCAGCCACGCCGAGAACTTGACGCGGTCGGCCAGGGCGCCGCTGATGAGGGCGACCGTGATGACCGCGAAGGTCAGCTGGAAGCCGACGAACGCGAGCTCGGGGATGTTGCCGTAGCCCTCGTAGCCGAAGGGGTTGATGATGGCGTCGGTGTTGGCGAGACCGAACTTCTCGAACGGGTTGGCGATGATTCCGGCGATGTTCTCGCTGCCGAAGGACATCGAGTAGCCGTAGAGGACGTAGATGATTCCGACGACGCCCATGGCGCTGAAGGACATCATCATCATGTTGAGGACGGACTTGGTCCGGGTCATGCCGCCGTAGAACAGCGCCAAGCCGGGAGTCGTCATGAGGAGGACGAGGGAGGAACAGAGGATCAGGAACGCCGTTGCTGCGTAGTCGACCGTCTCCGCTGCCTCCGCCAGGGGCATCAGTGTTGGGCTCATGGCGACAACCATCGCGGTGCCGGGTTTCGCCTCCCCCGCGTTCATGTTTCGGTGACGTTGCGTCGGGCCGCCGGGTGTAAGCATCGGGTTTCGCGTGACCCGAAGTCTCGCATCGTGAGACCGGGTGACCGTGGGACGATACGGACATGGCTTTCCCCGCTCCGGCACCCGCGTCCGGCGCCACGGTGCGTCCGGTGCTCGTCTTCGACGGTGACTGCGCGTTCTGCACGACCTCGGCCGGGTTCGCTCGCGCGGTGGCTGCGCCGCTCCCCCGCCGACTTCGCGATCGAGCCGTGGCAGCACCTGGACCTCGTTGCCCTGGGTCTGACCCCGGCCGAGTGCGACGAGGCGGTGCGCTGGGTGGCCGCGAACGGCATCCCGGATGCCGGTCACGTCGCCATCGCGCGCGCGTTGCGCGCCTCGCGCTGGTGGGTGCGGCCGCTCGGGGCGGTGCTGCTCGCGCCCGGGATCAGCAGGGTCGCGGCCCGGGCCTACACGTGGGTCGCCGCCAACCGGCACCGCCTGCCGGGAGGCACCCCCGCCTGCGCCCTCCCGCCGACGAGCTAGTCGAGGATGGCGTCGACGAAGGCTTCGGGGTCGAACGGGGCGAGGTCGTCGGGCCCCTCGCCGAGACCGACGAGCTTGACCGGGACACCGAGCCCACGCTGAACGGCCACGACGATGCCGCCCTTGGCCGTCCCGTCGAGCTTGGTGAGCACGATCCCGGTGATGCCGACGACCTGGGAGAAGACCTCCGCCTGGCGCATGCCGTTCTGCCCCGTCGTGGCGTCCAGGACGAGCAGCACCTCGTCGACCGGGCTCTGCTTCTCGATGACGCGCTTGACCTTGCCGAGCTCGTCCATCAGCCCGACCTTGTTCTGCAGGCGTCCGGCGGTGTCGATGAGCACGACGTCGGCCTCCATCTCGGCGGCGGCCTTCACGGCGTCGAAGGCCACCGCGGCAGGGTCCGCACCGTCGCGGTCGGACCTGATCGTCGGCACCCCCACGCGCTCCCCCCAGGTCTGCAGCTGGTCGGCCGCCGCAGCACGGAAGGTGTCGGCGGCGCCGAGGACGACGTCCTTGTCCTGCGCGACGAGCACCCGGGCCAGCTTGCCGACCGTCGTCGTCTTGCCGGTGCCGTTGACCCCGACGACGAGGACACACGCGGGGCGGCCGTCGACGCGGGAGGACACGATCGACCGGTCCATCGACGGGTCGACGAGCGTGAGCAGCTCCTCGCGAAGCCAGCCGCGCACGGTGGCCTCGTCGGTGCTCCCCTCGACCGCGACACGGGTGCGCAGGGCGTCGACGAGCTCGGTCGTCGCCGCGACGCCGAGGTCGGCGGCCAGCAGCGTGTCCTCGACCTCCTCCCACGCGGCCTCGTCGAGCTTGCCGCCCGAGAGCAGCGCGAGCAGTCCCTTGCCGAGGGCGCTGTTGGAGCGCGCGAGCCGGGCCCGCAGGCGCCGCAGCCGCCCGGCCGGCGCGTCGGGGCGCTCGAGCGTGGGGGCCGGGGTCGGTTCGGGCACGACGACGTCGGGCTCGAGGACGTCGGGCTCGAGTGCCGGCTCGAGGACGTCGGGCGCAGGTCGCTCGAGAGTGCCGACGGCCCCCTCGGGCGCGGCGTCCACCTCGATCGCGGGCCCGCCGGGCGCGCTGCTCGGTGGGGTGGGGGGCAGCTCCTTCGACCGGCCACCGCGGCCACGCATCAGGCCGAGGGCGATGCCGCCGATGACGACGATGATGCCGATGGCGACGGCGAGGAACTCCCAGAGGGTGTCTATGGCGCTCACCCGCTCATCCTCGCAGCCGGGCCGGACGCACCCAAACCGGCGGCATCGGGCCGCTTGCGTCAGAAGATGCGGACGCGATCCTCGGGCGCGACCCACAGCCCGTCGCCCGGCGCGACCCCGAAGGCCTCGTGGAACTCGCTGAGGTTGCGCACGGCGTTGGCTCGAAGGTCCATCGGCGCGTGCGGGTCGAGCGCGAGCAGGCGCTCGGCCTCGGCCTGCCGCGCGACACCGCGCCAGACCTGGGCCCACCCGAGGAAGAACCGCTGGTCGCCGGTCCACCCGTCGATCTCGGGGGCCGACGCGTCGCCGAGGGAGATCCGGTAGGCGAGGTGGCCGATGGTCAGGCCGCCGAGGTCACCGATGTTCTCGCCGACCGTCAGGGCACCGTTGACCGCGTGGCCCGGCGCATCGCGCGACTCGAGCTCGTCGAACTGCGCGATGAGCGCGTCGGCCAAGGCCTTGAACGCCGCCCGGTCCTGCTCGGTCCACCAGTTGCGCAGGGTCCCGGTGCCGTCGAACTGCGACCCCTGGTCGTCGAAGCCGTGCCCGACCTCGTGACCGATGACCGCCCCGATGCCGCCGTAGTTGACGGCGTCGTCGGCGTCGACGTCGAAGAACGGGGGCTGCAGGATCGCTGCCGGGAAGACGATCTCGTTCAGGCCGGGGTTGTAGTAGGCGTTCACGGTCTGCGGGGTCATGAACCACTCGTCGCGATCGACCGGGCCGCCGAGCTTCGCGTGCTGGCGGTCGACCTCGAAGGCGACCGCTCGCCGGACGTTGCCCAGGAGGTCGTCGGCCGACACCTCGAGCGCGGAGTAGTCACGCCAGCGCTCCGGGTACCCGATCTTCGGGGTGAACTGCCCGAGCTTGGCCAGGGCCTCGCGGCGGGTGTCATCGCCCATCCACGGCACCTCGGACAGGCTGCGCCGGAAGGCCTCGACGAGGTTGTCGACGAGCTCGACCATCGCGTCCTTGGCGTGCGGCGGGAAGTGTCGCTCGACGTAGAGCTGGCCGACGGCCTCGCCCAACGCCTCCTCGACCAGGCCCACCCCACGCTTCCAGCGCTCGCGCATCTCGGGCACCCCGGACAGCGTGCGCCCGTAGAAGTCGAAGTTCTCCTCCACGAAGGCAGCCGACAGGTAGGCGGCGTGGCCGTGCAGGACGTGCCACGCGAGCCAGTCGCGCCACGTCTCGACGGGCTCCTCGGCCAGGGCCGCGGCCATCGAGGTGATGTGGTCGGGCTGGCGGACCACGACGGCGTCGAAGGCGTTCGGGCCTGCGCCGAGACCGGCCAGGTAGCCGGGCCAGTCGATGCCGGGGCCGAGGTCGGTCAACCCCGCGAGGTCGAGCAGCGTGTAGGTCTTGACCGGGTCGCGGTTGGTCACCTTGTCCCAGTGCCCGGCGGCCAGGCGCGTCTCCAGGGCCATGACGCGTGCCGCGGCACCGGCCGGGTCGGGCCAACCCGCCAGGGCGAGCATCCGCTCGACGTGCCCGACGTATGCCGTGCGCTTGGCCTCGTGCTGGTCCTCGCGGTAGTAGGACTCGTCAGGCAGGCCGAGCCCGGCCTGCTCGAGGTAGATGACGTAGCGGCTCGGGTCGCGGTCGTCGGTGTTGACGAACGGCATGACCAGGCCGAGGATGCCGGCGCGGCTGAACGCGCCCATGGTCGCCATGACCTCGGCCGGGGTCTGGACGGCCGCCGCCCGCTCGAGCTCTTCCGTGAGGGGCTGGGAGCCGAGCGCCTCGACGGCATCCTCGTCCATGAAGCTGGCGTAGAGGTCACCGACCTTGGCCGCGACCGTGCCACCCTCGGGCGCCCCCGCCGCAACCTCCTCGATGATCTCGCGCACGTGCTGCTCGGCGGTCTCGCGCAGCACGTCGAAGGTGCCGTACCGACCGCGGTCAGCGGGGATCGGCGTCGTCTCGACCCATCGGCCGTTGACGTGGGCGAACAGGTCGTCCTGCGGCCGCGCACTCGGGTCGACGGAGGTGGGGTCGATACCGGATCTCACGGGGCTGGCTCCTCAGGGGTCGGGTTCGGCGCCCATCGAACCACACGGTTTCGGCCACACGGGGGCCGGACTCGGAGCAGTTGTGGGAGCCGGGTTCAGCGACCGAGCAGCTGGCGCTCCCGGATCGACCCGATGACCTCCTCGCCGCGCTCACTGAGCACGTCGCGGCCAGCGCGTCGGGCGGGCACGGCGACGAGGGCCACGATGGCCAGGGCGAAACCGAGGCAGAGGAGCATGCCGAGCACGACGGAGATCATGTCCCAAGAGTCTCATGCGCCCCACTGGTCACACCAACCAGTTCGGCCTCCGTGGCCGAATCGTCACCACCGGGCCCCACACCCGCCGCCGGGTGGCACGTCGGCGGCACTCCCCCGCGCACGCCGGCCAGGCCCCCGGAGACTAGGGTAACCGCGTGACCGTCGACGCCCCGAATCCGTCCGGGGCTCCCCCGCGCCAACGCCACCGCCTCCCGATGTTCTCCGAGGTCCTGATCGCGCTGGTCGCGGTCGCCCTGGTACAGACCTTCCTCGTCAAGCCGTTCGGCGTGCCGTCGCAGTCGATGGAGAACACCCTCCAGATCGGCGACCGGATCATCGTCAACCGCCTCGACAGCGATGTCACCAGTGGCGACGTCATCGTCTTCGGTCACGGCGAGACCTGGCAGGCCAAGGAGCTCCCGCCGGCCGACAACGTCCTGGTCAGGGGCGTGCGTGCCTTCGGCGACCTCACCGGCATCGGGCCGAGCAGCACGTCGTACACGGTCAAGAGGATCATCGGGCTGCCGGGCCAGAAGGTCGCGTGCTGCAGCGACGTCGGGGCCGTCACCGTCGACGGGAAGCCACTCAGCGAGCCCTACGTCTTCGAGGACCTGCCGTTCCTGCCGGGCACGCAGGACTGCACCACCTCGCCGCGCTCCACACGGTGCTTCCCCGAGATCACCGTGCCGAGCGAGAACCTCCTCGTCCTCGGCGACCACCGCTCGCAGTCGGCCGACTCCGTCGTCGGGTGCCGGGGCAGCACGCAGGGGCAGGAGTGTGCCAAGTTCGTGCCCCTGGAACGGGTCATCGGGCCCGTCGTGGGCCGGTTCTGGCCGCTCAGCGAGTTCGGCGCGCTCCCGAACTGAGGCGCGCCGCCCGGCATCCGATCTCGAGGATGCCGTGGGTCAGGCCGTGGCGGCGACGTCGCGGATGCGCTGGGAGACCACCGTCGTCACACCGTCGCCGCGCATCGACACGCCGTAGAGCGCGTCCGCGACCTCCATCGTGCGCTTCTGGTGGGTGATGACGATGAGCTGGCTGGAGTCACGCAGCTCCTCGAACAACGTGATGAGCCGACCGAGGTTGGTGTCGTCGAGGGCCGCCTCGACCTCGTCCATGATGTAGAACGGGCTCGGCCGCGCCTTGAAGATCGCGACGAGCAGCGCCACCGCGACGAGCGAGCGCTCACCACCGGAGAGCAGTGAGAGCCGCTTGACCTTCTTGCCCGGCGGGCGGGCCTCGACCTCGATGCCGGTGACGAGCATGTTGTCGGGGTCGGTGAGCACCAGGCGCCCCTCCCCACCGGGGAAGAGCCGCTCGAAGACCCGCTCGAACTGCACCTTCGTGTCGTGGAAGGCCTCGGTGAAGACCTCCTCCACCCGCTCGTCGATCTCCTTGACGATGTCGAGCAGGTCGCGCTTGGAGCGCTTGAGGTCCTCGAGCTGGGTGGTGAGGAAGGTGTGCCGCTCCTCGAGCGCCGCGAACTCCTCGAGGGCGAGCGGGTTGACCCGCCCGAGGGCGGCCAGCCCGCGCTCGGCCTTGCGCAGCCGCTTCTCCTGGACCTCGCGCACGTACGGGGCCGGCTCGGGCGCCTCGTCGACGTCCTCACCGGGACCGACGACGTGCGGCACGAGCTGGTGGGGGCCGAACTCCTCGACGAGCACCTCGGGGTCGATGCCGAGCTCCTCGACGGCCCTGGCCTGCAGCTGTTCGATGCGGGCCACCTGTCGGGCGCGGGCGACCTCGTCGCGGTGGGCGCTGTCGGTGAGGTCGCGCAGCTCGTCCTGGACGCTGCCGAGCTCTGCGCGCAGCGTCACGGCGGCCCGGTCGCGCTCGGCGCGCTCGGCCTCGGCGGTGTCGCGAAGGGTCGTCGCCAGAGCGAGCGCCGCGCTGCTGCGTGCGACGGCGAAGACGGCCGCGGCCCGCACCGCCTCGGCGACGGTGGCCTCACGGCGGCGGCGCTCGCGCCGCTCGCGCAGCCGCTCTCGCGCGGCCAGCTCGTTGCGGGCAGCACCCTCCAGGGAGTCGGCGCGCCCCTTGAGCGAGCGGGCCCGCTCCTCGCGGGTGCGCAGCGTCAGTCGCAGCTCGGTCTCGGCGGTACGGGCGCGGCTCGCCGCGAGCTCGAGCCGGTCGCGCTCGTCGGTCGAGGGGTCCTGCGCCTCGAGCTCGGGAGCCTCCTCGGCCTCGGCGAGGCGGGCGGACAACCCTTCGAGCTCGACCCGGTCGCGCTCCAGGTTCTCGCGGGCCACGGCGATGGCCCGCTCGGTGCGGTCGGCCTCGGCGGATGCCGTGCGCACCGCGGCTCCCAGCCCTCCGAGTCGCTCGGCCACGGCCGCCATGCGGGCGTCCGACTCGTGCAGCGCCTCGAGGGCGGCGTCGACCTCGGTGCCGATGTCCCGGGCCCGCTCGCGGGCCGTCACGAGCGCGAAGCGAGCCTGCTCGACCTGGGCGGCCGCGGCATCCAGTCGTTCGCGGCTCTCGTCGACGGCGGCCTGCAGCTCGAGCAGGCTCTCGCCGGCGCTGCTGCCACCCCGGGCCCAGCCGGGCCCGAAGACGTCACCGTCGGCCGTGACGGCCGTGATGCCCTCGCCCCGCGCCACGAGGGCGAGGGCGTGGGCGGACGTGGGGACCAGCGCGACGCGCTCGAGCAGCTGCTCGACGGCAGGGCGCACCTCGGCGGACGCGCTGACGACGTCGCGGGCCCAGACGGCCGAGCCGTCGAGCGTCGGCCACTGGCCGGAGTCGGTCGGGGATGCCGTGCCTCCGACGAGGAGCGCGGCGCGCCCCCCGCTGGTGTCGCGCAGGGAGGACAACGCGCGGGCGGCGTGCTCGCCGCTCGGCACGGCCAGCGCCTCGGAGGCCCAGCCGAGTGCTGCGGCGACGGCGGCCTCGTGCCCCCCGTGCACCTGGAGCAGGGCCGCCACGGTGCCGACGACGGCGTGTTCGTCATCAGCGGCGGCGAGCAGGGTGGCGGCACCGTCCTTGCGGCGCAGGCTCAGCTCGAGGGCCTCGATGCGTGCGGTGGCCGACGACCGGTCACGCTCGGCGTCACGCTCTCGGGTCACGAGGGCCTCGATCTCGGCCTCGACCTCGGCCAGGCGAGCGGCGGCCCGTTCGTAGGCGTCGTCGAGCCCTTCCTCGCCCTCCTCCTCGACGGCGACCCCACCCTCGAGCTGGGCGAACTCCTGCTCCGCGTCGGCCGCTCGGGCGCGGGCTGCGGCAACCGTGGCCTCGAGCCGCCCGATCTCGGCCTCCCCGGCCTCGATCCGACTCCGGCGGGCACCCACCTGTCCGGCGAGCTTGGCCAGGCCCTCACGACGGTCGGCGGCGGCCCGGGCGAGGCGGGACAGCCGGTCCTGCTCCGCCGCGTACGCCGCCTCGACCTCCTGTCGGGCGGCGACCGCCGTGGCGAGCTCGTCGGTCGCCTGGGCGACCTCGGTGAGCAGCGCGGCCTCCGCGGCCCGGGCCTGCTCGGCCTGGGCGCGCAGCTCCTCGGGGTCGCGACCGGTCGTCGCCTCGTGCTCCTCGTCCTGGGAGAGCAGCCGCACGCGCTCGGCGGCCACCGAGCCCGTCGACTCGAGGCGGTCGCGCAGGCTCTGCAGCCGCACGAAACGCTCCTGGGCCCGGGACAGCTCGGGGGCCGCGTCGGCCGACCGCCGCTCGACGTCTGCGAGTCGGGCGCGCACGTCCTCGAGGGCGTTCTCGACCGCGGTGCGTCGCTCGACGAGCGCCGTCTCGTCGGCGACCTCCTGCTCGAGCAGGCCGGTGAGCTGGACGAGGTCGTCGGCGAGCAGCCGCAGGCGGGCGTCACGGGCGTCGGCCTGGACGACCGCGGCACGACGGGCGGCCTCGGCCTGGCGCCCGAGCGGGCCGAGCTGGCGGCGGATCTCACCGGTGAGGTCCTGCACCCGGGTGAGGTTGGCCTCCATCGACTCGAGCTTGCGCAGGGCACGTTCCTTGCGGCGGCGGTGCTTGAGCACGCCGGCCGCCTCCTCGATGAAGCCGCGACGCTCCTCGGGGGTGGCGCGCAGCACGGTGTCGAGCTGGCCCTGCCCGACGATGACGTGCATCTCGCGACCGAGGCCGGAGTCGGAGAGCAGCTCCTGGACGTCGAGCAGGCGACAGGACGTGCCGTTGATGGCGTACTCGCTGCCCCCACCGCGGAACATCGTGCGGGTGATCGTCACCTCGGTGTAGTCGATCGGCAGGGCACCGTCGGTGTTGTCGATGGTCAGGCTGACCTCGGCCCGACCGAGCGGCGGGCGGCCGGCGGTGCCGGCGAAGATGACGTCCTCCATCTTGCCGCCGCGCAGGCTCTTGGCACCCTGCTCGCCCATGACCCAGGCCAGGGCGTCGACGACGTTGGACTTGCCGGAGCCGTTGGGGCCGACGACGCAGGTGATGCCCGGTTCGAGGCGCAGCGTCGTCGCCGAGGCGAAGGACTTGAACCCCTTGAGGGTCAGCGTCTTCAGGTACACGGTGTCTTCGCAGCTCTCGTCGGGTGGCGCGGGCTCGGCAGGGCCGGATGCCGCCCGACTCTACCGCCGCGCTACGCCGGATCCGGGGAGTTGTGGGCCGTGCCGGGCTCGGAGGCGAGCGCCTCGTGGTGGCGGATCACCTCGGCGATGACGAAGGTGATGAACTTCTCGGCGAACTGCGGGTCGAGCCCGGCCTCGTCGGCGAGACCGCGCAACCGGGTGATCTGGCGCTCCTCCCGCGCGGGGTCCGCGGGCGGCAGCCCGATGGCAGCCTTGAGCTCACCGACCTGCTGCGTGGCCTTGAAGCGCTCGGCGAGCAGGTGCACGAGCGCCGCGTCGATGTTGTCGATGCTCGAGCGCAGCCGTGCGAGGTCGGGAGGGGTGTCGCTCACGCGGCCATCGTAGGAAGCCACGGCATCCGCGTCGCTCCCCCGTCCACCCCCCGGATGCCGGGACGCCGCGTTCCGGTGCCGGCTCACCGCTCGCGGAAACCGGCTTCGCCGCGTGGCTGGCCCCACAGCGGGGTCGACACGGCGTCGACCCGTCCCGGCCTGCGGGTGGTGGAGGCCGGCTCCGACAACAGGGTGAGCAGGGTGTGCAGCGCGCTCTCGGGGCCCTCGGCGACCACCTCGACCCGCCGGTCCGCGGTGTTGCGGGCGTACCCGGCGAGACCGAGCTCCAGGGCCCGGGCCCTGGTCCACCAGCGAAAACCCACCCCCTGCACCTGCCCGCGCACGAACACCGTCATCCGCCGCTCCCTCACGCCTCCCATGGGTGTCGATCGTAGGCGTCGTCCCACGAGCGCGCCTCCGCCCCACTGTCACCAGCAGCACCTACCGTGGCACCCATGAGCACCGTGATGGCTCAGGGCACCGGCGCGCGGGTCGCGACGCCCGCCCAGATGCGCGCCGGCGGGGCAGCCCCCGATCCCGGGCGCCTGCCCGGCCTCGACGGTCTGCGCGCCCTGGCCATCATCGCCGTGCTCGTGTTCCACCTCGACCCCTCGTGGCTCCCGGGCGGCTTCTTGGGGGTCGACGTGTTCTTCGTCGTCTCGGGCTTCCTCATCACCACCCTGCTCGTGCGCGAGCGCTCGGCCACCGGACGGTTGGACCTGCCCGCGTTCTGGACCCGGCGGGCCCGCCGACTCCTGCCCGCTCTCCTGGTGTGCGTCCCGGCATCCGTGCTCCTCGCGCGCCTGTCGGAGGGCGACCTGCTCGTCGGCATCGAGCGGCAGGTGCTCGGCGCCTTCACGTTCACGTCCAACTGGCTCGAGATCGCCGCCGGAAGCGACTACTTCGCCGCGACGTCGCCGACCCTGTTCATGAACCTGTGGTCGCTCGCGGTCGAGGAGCAGTTCTACCTCCTGTGGCCGATCGCCGTGCTCCTCCTGCTGCGCGTGACGCGCGGGTACGAGTCCCGCGCAGCCGCGGCTCTCGGCCTCGCGGTGCTCTCGGCCGTGCTCATGGCCGCTCGCGTCGACCCCGAGAGCCCCACCCGCGCCTACTACGGCACCGACACCCACGTCATGGGGCTGATGCTCGGTGCCGCCCTCGCCTTTGCGTGGGCCGCGCCGCACCGGGCGTGGACCCGCACCCCGTGGTGGGCTGCACACCGCCGACAGGTGGCCGGGGTGGCCCTGGCCACGCTGCTCGTCCTCCTCGTGCGTGCGGGTGAGGCCTCACCGTGGACCTTCCGCGGCGGCATCCTGCTGGCCTCGCTCGCGACGACGGTGCTGGTTCTCGTCGTCGTCGAACGGCCCGGGCGCCTCCAGTCGCTGCTCGAGCTTCCCCCAGCGCGGTGGGTCGGAGCCCGCAGCTACGGCATCTACCTCTGGCACTGGCCGGTCTTCCTCATCATCGGAGCCGACCTGCCGGTCGCCCCCGGCGGGGCGGCGTACCTCGCCACCCGCGCCTGGTGCGTCGTCATGACGCTCGTCATCGCCGACCTCAGCCACCGCTTCATCGAGACCCCGGTGCGTCGGCACGGATTCGGCGGCTCGGCCGGCCGTGCCCTCGCCCGCCTGCGCGCCATGGGCACTCGGGGTGCCCGGGTCCTGTGGGGCCTGCTCCTCGTGCTCGTGATGGTCCTCACCGCAGTGCTCGTCACCGCCCCTGACCGCACGTCCACGCAAGAGCTGATCACCGCGAACGAGGCGGCCCTGGCGCAGTCGTCAGCCGCAGCCAGTCCGTCGCCGAGCGCCTCCGCGACGACGGCAGCCGCCGGCCCGGAGGCCACCGCCGGCGCACCCACGGTGACGGCCACGGCATCCGCCCCTGTCGTGGCCCCGGCCGTCGCTGACTGGACGATGCCGTCCGGCAAGGAGATCGACGTGTTCGGCGACTCGATGGCCGTCGGGTCGATCCACGCCCTGCGCTACTACCTGCCCGGCATCCGGGTCGACGCGAAGTCCAACCGGCGCTGGACGGCCGCCCCGAAGTACGTCGCGGCCCGCGGCGACTCGCTGCGCCGGGCGGTGGTCCTCGTGCTCGGCACCAACATGGGCACGGACCTGCCCGTGGCACGCAAGACCCTCGACGCCATCGGTCCCGACCGGATGGTCGTCATCGCCACCATCCACGGCCGGTTCGCGCGCGCCAAGAGTGACAACGCGGCACTGCGCGAGCTCGTGAAGGGGCGACCGAACGTGCGCCTGGCCGACTGGGATGCCGCGTTGTCCGGCACGAGCGGTCAGCTGCAGAGCGACGGCATCCACCCGAGCCTGAAGGGCTCGCACCTGTTCGCCAAGACGGTGCGTCAGGCGCTGGCCGACCTGTCCGAGCAGCACACCGGCAAGGCCGTCGCGCTCAAGGAGCTCCCGAGCCCCTGACGCGTCACGTGACGTGGCTTCGGCGCCTGGGCCGGGGCTGACAGCGGGGGCACGAGAACGAGGACCGGTTCATGAAGTGCTCTCGACGGATCGGCGTGCCGCAGCGTCGGCAGGGTCGCCCCTCCTGGCCGTAGGCCGCGAGCGAACGGTCGAAGTAGCCCGACGCGCCGTTGACGTTGACGTAGAGGGCATCGAAGCTCGTGCCGCCCTGGTCGAGCGCCTCGCGCATGACGTCGACTGCGTGGTCCAGCACGCTGCCGATCACGGGCTTGGTGAGGGTGTGGGCGACCCGCTCGCCGTGTACCCCCGCACGCCACAGCGCCTCGTCGGCGTAGATGTTGCCGATGCCGGAGGCCACCCGCTGGTCGAGAAGCACCCGCTTGATGGCGCTGTCGCGCGTCTTGACGGCGGCGATCACGGCCCTTCGGTCGTACTGCGGGTCGAGCAGGTCGCGCCCGATGTGCGCGACGGACGTCGGAACGCCCGTGTCATCGAGGTCGGCGAGCGCGAGACCGCCGAAGGTGCGCTGGTCGACGAAGCGCAGCTCGGGGCCACCGTCGGCGAACCGGAACCGGGCGTGCAGGTGCTTCTCGTCCGGGGCCTCGGACGGCTCGATGAGCAGCTGGCCGCTCATGCCGAGGTGGAGGACGAGTCCGAGGGCGTCCTCGAGGTCGAGCCAGAGGTACTTGCCCCGGCGCCGGACCGCGGCGATGCGGCGGCCGGCCAGTCGGTCGGCGAGGTCCTGGGGGCCGGCGAGGTGGCGCCGGGCGACCCGGTGGCCACGCAGCTCGACGGAGGTGATGGTGCGGCCCGTCACGTGGTCGGCCAGACCCCGGCGGACGACCTCGACCTCGGGCAGCTCCGGCATGCTCAGGCCCGCTCAGGCAAGGTCGGGCGAGGGTCCGACAAGGTCGGGCGAGGGTTCGATCGCGGCCTCGGGTGCGTCGTGGGCGTCGTGGGCCTCGTGGATGCTCCCCCAGGCCAGCGCGGCCGCCTGCTGTTCGGCGACCTTCTTCGTACGGCCCTCTCCGTGGCCGAGCGGCACCCCGCCGACGTACACCTGCGCCCGGAAGCACTTGGCGTGCTCCGGCCCCTCCTCGACGACGGAGTACTCGGGCGAGCCGAGTCCGTGCTTCGAGGCGATCTCCTGCAGGCTGGTCTTCCAGTCCAGGCCGGCGCCGAGCGTCGCGGACTGGGCCAGCAGGGGGTCCACGAGGTGGTGCACGAGCTCGGTCGCCGAGGTGATGCCGCCGCTCTGGTAGACCGCGCCGATGACGGCCTCGACCGTGTCGGCCAGGATCGAGTCCTTGTCGCGCCCCCCGGTGGTCTCCTCACCCCGCCCCAGGAAGACGTAGTCGCCGAGGCCGAGGGTGCGCCCCACCTCGGCGAGGGCCCGCATGTTGACCACGGAGGCGCGCAGCTTCGCGAGCTGGCCCTCGCTGGTGTCGGGGTGTCCGTCGTGCAACGTGGTCGTGACGACGAGGCCGAGCACCGAGTCGCCGAGGAACTCGAGGCGCTCGTTGTGCGGCAGTCCGCCCGCCTCATAGGCGTACGAACGGTGCGTCAGCGCACGCTGAAGCAGCGCCTCGTCGACCGGGCCGCTGGTCACCTCGATGAGGTGGTCCAGCAGCTCGGCGACGGGGCGCGGTGGTGTCAGTGCACCGGGCGCGGACGCCGCCTTCCCCATGGGGAAGCGATCAGCCCTGGTGCTCGGTGCGCTCGGCGACGCCGTAGTGGCGCCCCTTGTAGGTGCCACACGACGGGCACGCCACGTGCGGCTGCATGAGCGACTTGCACTGGGGGCAGGTCGTCGTGGTGACGGCCGTCGCCTTCCAGTTGGCGCGGCGCGAGCGGGTGTTGGAGCGCGACATCTTCCGCTTCGGAACGGCCACGTCAGGTCCTCTTCTCTGTCGGCGTGGGCTGGTTCTCGGTCAGGGCCGAGAGGGCCGCCCATCGGGGGTCGATCAGGTCGTGCTGGTGATCCGGGTCCTCCGCGAGCGGCATGCCGCACTCGGAGCACAGCCCGGGGCAGTCGGGCCGGCACACCGGCTGGAACGGCAGTGCAGGCACCACCGTGTCCCGGAGCAGCGGTTCGAGGTCGATCAGGCCGTCCTCGACTCGCGGCTCCTCGGCTGCGTCCTCGTCCCCCACCTCGTGGTGGTGGGCGTGGCGCTCGGCGTAGACGAACAGCTCCTGGAAGGCCCCGTCGACCACATGGGTCACAGGGTCCAGGCACCGCACGCAGGCGCCGGTCGCCGTTCCGCGGACCGAACCGGTGACGAGCACTCCCTCGACGACGGACTCCAGGCGCAGGTCGAGGGTCAGGGGCTGGCCCTGCTCGATGCGCATGACGACCGTGCCGAAGTCGCTCGGCGCACCGACTTCACGCGTCAGCTCACTCATCGTCCCGGGACGACGGCCGACGAGCTTGGTGTCGAGCACCATCTCGGACCGGGGGTCGAGTCGAGTCATGAGCCTTGGGTGTTGTCGGTGTGGTTCGGCCACGCCTCACGGACGCAGACCGAGGGACAAGGTTACCGGTCGCGGCCCGTGCACCCAAACCGGCGGCGCGAAGGGGTCATCGCGATCGCGCCAGTGCCTCCTCGACCGCCGCAGCAACCTGGGGCGCCAGGGTCGCGGCGTACGTCGCGGTCACGTGGTCCCCGGCGCGGTGCACGGCGACGTTGCCGATGACCACCGGGCACCGCCCGTCGGGACAGATCCACGCAGTGAGGTCGAGCAGCTCGACACCGGCACCGACGCCCCCACCGACGCCCCCATCCACGCCGACGAGGGACACGGCATCCGCCTGGACGGGCAACCCGCTGCCGGCCACGGCCGGGCCGGCCTCGAACGAGCACCGGCTGAGCTCGCGGGGGTGGCGTGCCGCGCAGATGTCGAGGTCGTCGGGAGACAGGGGGCTGTCCCCCACGACCACGACCGGCACGCCCTCCTCGGCCAGCGAGCGCCACCGGGCGGCGTACCCCTCGACGAGCAGGTCCCGTTCGGTGGCCGACCCCGTCCAGGCACTGCGCGCCACCCCCGAGGTCACGACGACGTCCGGCGGATCGGCGCGCAGCTCGTCCAGCACCCTCTCGTTCCAGGCGTCGCACTCCGGGTAGGCCGCGCCCGCCTCCGCCGCCGGTGAATCGGCGAACGCGCACGCCGACTTGCCCCAGGTCACGATCCGCCACCCACGGCTCGCCGCCACCTGCTCCAGTGCGGGCAGCCACTGCATCGCCTTGGAGTCACCGACGAGGGCGACCGTCGTCGCGCCCTCGGGGTCGCCGAAGGTGCACGGCACGGGCTCGGTGGCCGCGTGGTCGACCTGGCAGCGGTCGACGTCGGCCGCGGGCCGGTCCTCACCGGAGACGAGCGGGTCGGGCGTGACCCACGCCGGGGTCGTCCAGGTCCGGCACCGGCTGCCCGGGTCTGACGGTGGCTGCGCCCAGCTCGGAGAGCGCCGGCACCACCCCACCGGGCGGCGTGGTGACGAACGGTGAGCGCAGCGGCAGCAGGGGCAGCGCCGCGAGCACCCCGACGGCCGAGAGCGCCAACCCGCTGGCCAGCAGGGCCCGCGGCCGCTCGCGCAACCACGGCCCGTGGTGGATCGGGGTCTCCACGAAGCGCCACGACAACCAGGCCGGGACGATCGATGCCACGGCGAGGGCGGCCTTGCCCCAGCCCGGGAGGGTGGTGCCCACGGCATCCGCGGTCCACTCCCCGAGCACGATGAAGGGCCAGTGCCAGAGGTAGATCGAGTACGACAACCCGCCGATCCACACCATCGGGCGCCAGCCGAGAACCCGAACGGGGCCACCGGCCCCTCCCTGCCACCCGACCCACAGCAGCACCGCGGTGGGCACGGTGGCCAGCAGGGCCCACGCACCCGGCCAGTCGATGCCTTCGGGGAGCAGGGCAGCCACGGCGAGCAGGGTGACCAGCGCCGCCCAGCCGAGCGCCGCCGACCCACGAAGCGGGGATGCCGGTCGCGGCCTCCCAGCGAGGGCGACGGCGAGCAGCGCCCCCAGACCGAGCTCCCAGACCCGGGTCGTCGTCGTGAAGAAGGCCGGTCGCGGCGAGGTGTCCGAGAACCAGATCGACCAGGCGAACGAGGTGGCCACGAGCACCCCGAGCGCGGTGAGCACCACGCGGCGACTCGGGCGCCGCACCACCAGGGCCAGCACGATGAGCAGCACCGGCCAGAGCACGTAGAACTGCTCCTCGACGGCCAGCGACCAGAAGTGCTGCACCGGCGAGGGTCGCGCGTCCGACGCGAGGTAGTCGACCTCGCGGCGGGCGAAGACCCAGTTGACGACGTACGCCGCCGACGCGGCGATGTCGACGCCGATCTCGCGTCGCCGCAGCCCGGGGACCACGAAGAACGACACGAAGGAGGTGGCCACGAGGACGAGCACCGCGGCCGGCAGCAACCGCCGGATGCGCCGGCCGACGAAGCGCGACCAGGAGATCGTCCCGGTGCTCCACAGCTCATTGACGAGCAGCCCGGTGATGAGGAAGCCGGAGATGACGAAGAAGATGTCGACGCCGATGAACCCTCCGTGCAACGGCATCCCGGCGTGGTGGGTCAGGACCGTGAGGATCGCGACCGCGCGCAGCCCCTCGATGTCCGGGCGGAAGCCGGAGTCGCGCGGCGGCGCGTCAGCCGTCGGCACGCAGGCGTTCGACGAGGGCGTCGCGGACCTCGTCCGGCACGAGGCCGGACACGTCGCCGCCGAAGCGGGCGACCTCCTTGACGAGCGAGCTCGAGACGTGGGCCAGCGCCGGGTCGCCGGGGACGAACACCGTCTCGATGCCGGTGAGGTGTCGGTTCATCAGCGCCATCGGCAGCTCGTACTCGAAGTCGGTGGAGCCGCGCAGCCCCTTGACGATCACGGAGGCGTCGAGGTCGCGGCAGACGTCGACGAGCAGCCGTCCGGCAAAGGCCTCGACCCGCACCGAACCGGCGACGTCGCGCGCCGCCACGGCACGCTCGATGAAGGCGATCCGCTCCGGCACCGTGAACGTCCCGGCCTTGGCCGGGTTGTGCAGCACGGCGACGACGACCTCGTCATGGATGGCGGCGGCCCGCACGATCACGTCGAGGTGGCCCTGCGTCACGGGGTCGTAGGAACCGGGGCACACGGCCCGGCGCACGGTGTCGGTCACGGACCCCACGCTACCCACACGCCGCGCTACTTCTTGGCGGCCTCCTCGACCTCCTTGGCCTCCTCCTTGGCAGCCGCCTTGATGGCGTCGGCCTTCTCGCGGGCATCCTCCGGGGCGAGCACGCCCTCGTCCACGGCTTCGCGCAGCAGTGCCCGGACCTGCGCGGCGGAACCGCAGCCCTCCTCGAGCAGCTGGTTGCGGCGCGTGGCCCAGGCCACCCCGAGCGACTCGCGGCGGTCGATCGACATGTCCTCGCGCGCCGGGTTGAGGATGGAGGTCTCCTCCTCGCCCGCGTGGTGGTTCACCGCGGTGGCGAGCTCCTCGAGCGTGTCGTCGTACTTCTGCGTGTCGGTGCCCTTGGCCTCGAGGAACGCGAGCAGCGCCTCGTTGATCTCCGCGTGCTCCTCCTCGCCGTGCTCCTCCTCGTGGGCGCCGATGGCCCGCGCGCGTCGGAGCTCGGGGTAGACCTTCTCCTCCTCGGCCACGGCGTGCGCGACGAGCACCTCGGCGAGCGCGTCGCGTGCGGCGGTGCGGTCGGCGTCGGTGCGGCGGCACTCGCGCAGCAGGTTCTCGAAGAGGCGGTGGTCGTCGAGGATCAGCTCGATGACGTCGCCACTGGTGGGTCGGGGGATGTCGATGTCGGTCATCTGCCCATCGTCGCCGTTTGTGCTGCCGGAAATGCGCTCTAGCGTCAGATGGGCCTCGCACTGCTCCACATTCGGATGCCGTGGCGTCAGGGTGCGCGCTCGGCCCACCAGATCGTCGTGTCGCCGTACTTGCGGGGTCTGCCCACCCGGTCGAGGCCGGTCGGCCACGTGGGCTCCGGGCTGCGTTTCGAGCGCTCGACGAGGACGAGCCCACCCGCGGCCAGCCAGGTGGCCGCCAGCCGCTCCAGCACCGCACCGAGCGCGCTCTCGTCGACGTCGTACGGCGGGTCGATGAACACCAGGTCGGCGCGCTCGGACTCCCCCGGCTCGCGGGCCAGGGCCGCCTCGACCGACGACCGCGTCACTCGCACCTGCGCCGGGTCGCAGGCCCAGCTCGCGCACGTTGCCGGTGATGACCTCGGTCGCGCGCCGGTCGGACTCGACGAGCAGGACGGATGCCGCGCCACGGCTGGCCGCTTCGAGTCCCAGCGCCCCCGACCCGGCGTACAGGTCGAGCACCCGCGCTCCGCGCACGGCGTCGCGCGCGTCGAGGGCGCTGAACAGGGCCTCGCGCACGCGGTCGCTCGTCGGCCGGGTGCCCGAGCCGGGCGGGGTGCGCAGCGTGCGACCCCCCACCGTCCCGGCGATGATCCGGGTCATCAGCCACGCTCCAGGTAGGCGGCCTGCTCGGCATCGACCCGCGCCCGCACGGCCGCTGCGAGCTCGGGGTGTTCCGCGAGGTCGGGGTCGTCGGCCACGAGGCTGAAGGCGTCCTCGCGGGCGGCCACGATGACGTCCTCGTCCTGGAGGATGTGGAGGAACTCGAGCTGGGTGCGCCGGCCGTGCTGTGCCGCGCCGAGGATGTCGCCCTCGCGCCGCTGCGAGAGGTCGAGGCGGGCCAGCTCGAAGCCGTCGGTCGTCGCGGCGACCGCCGTGAGCCTGGTCATCGCCGGCTCGGCGTCGGTGCCCGTCACCAGCAGGCACAGGCCCGGGTGGCCGCCACGTCCGATCCGCCCGCGCAGCTGGTGCAGCTGGGAGACGCCGAACCGGTCCGCGTCCATGACGACCATGACGCTCGCGTTGGCCACGTCGACCCCGACCTCGATGACGGTCGTCGAGACGAGCACGTCGAGGTCGCCGTGCTGGAAGCGGGCCATCAGGGCGTCCTTGTCCTCGCCACTCAACCGGCCGTGCAGCACCCCGATGGACAACCCCTCCAGCGCCGGCAGCTCGAGGAGGGCCGCGTGCACGGCATACACGCTCTTCAGTGGCCGCGGCGGCGCCGGCGCCGGGGCCCCACGGTCGTCGTCGTCCGCCCGGTCCACCTCGTCACGCAGGTCGGCCCCATCGGTGAGCCCGTCGATCGAGCCGTCACCGGTTCCGTCGTCGCCGATCCGCGGGCACACCACGTAGGCCTGCCGCCCGCCTCGCACCTCCTCGGCCACCCGTGACCAGGTGCGCGCCATCCATTCCGGCCGGTCCTCGGGCACGACGTGCGTCGTGATGGGGGCGCGACCGGCGGGCAGCTCGCGCAGCGTCGAGGTCTCGAGGTCGCCGAACACGGTCATCGCGACGGTGCGCGGGATCGGGGTCGCCGTCATCACCAGCACGTGAGGGGGCACGATTCCCTTGCCCCGCAGCGCATCTCGCTGCTCGACGCCGAAGCGGTGCTGTTCATCGACGACGACGAGAGCCAGGTCGAAGAAGTCGACGTTCTCCTGGAGCAGTGCGTGGGTGCCGATGACGATGCCGGCGTCACCGCTCGCGACGTCGAGCAGGGTGCGGCGTCGCGCGGCCGCCGACTGGCTGCCGGTGAGCAGCACCACGCGGGTCGCGTGGTCGGCACCGCCGAGCATCCCGCCCGCCGCGAGGTCGCCCAGCATCGTGCTGATGGTGCGGTGGTGCTGGCCGGCGAGCACCTCGGTGGGGGCCAACAGCGCCGCCTGCCCCCCGGCATCCACGGCGGCGAGCATCGCGCGCAACGCCACCACCGTCTTGCCGGATCCCACCTCACCCTGCAGCAGTCGGTGCATGGGCACCTCGCGGCCCATCTCCTGCGCGATCGTCCCGCCGACCTCGCGCTGACCGGCGGTCAGCTCGAAGGGCAACCGCGCGTCGAACGCCTCGAGGATGCCACCCGCCCTCGCCGGACGCGGTCTCGTGGACTGCGCGGATGCCGTGCGTCGCCGCTGCGCCAGCGTCACCTGGAGGATGAACGCCTCCTCGAACCGCAGCCGGCGCCGGGCCTGCTCGACCTCCTCCCAGGAGTTCGGGGTGTGGATGCCGCGCAGGGCGTCGGTGCGCGACAGCAACCCCCGGGCGGCGCGGACGTCGGCGGGCAAAGGGTCCGGCACCTCGTCCAGGACGTCGAGCACCCGGCGCACGCTCTCGGTGACGGTCCACGTGTGCAGGGACCCGACGGCGCGATAGATGGGGATGAGGTCCTTGCGGTCGCCGGCGTCGAAGTCGTCGAGCATCGTGTACCCGGGGTGGGTCAGCTGGAGCCGGTTGTTGTAGGTGCCGACGACGCCGGCGAAGATGCCGCGGGCGCCCGGCACCAGGGCCTTCTCGTGCCCCCAGGCCTTGAAGAACGTGATGTCGATGTCGTGGGTGCCGTCGGTGATGACGACGTTGAGCATCGTGCCCTTGCGGGCCTTCATGGAGCGGGTGGTGGCCGCTCTTGACCTCGGCCACCCCGACGAGGAACTCGCCCGGAGTCACCGACCCGAGGTCGCTCTCGCGGGTGCGGTAGCGCCGGGGCCAGAATGCGAGGAGGTCACCCACGGTGTGGATGTCCCGGGCCGTCGCGAACTTCTTCGCGGCGGTGGCGATGATCGGCGCGAGCTTGCTCGACTCGGTCGCCACGTCAGGTCACCGCCAACTCACTCCACCCCGATGAGCAGCGGGTAGATCGGCTGCCCCCCGTCGACGACGATCACCTCGAGCTCGGGGCGGTCGCGCTCGAGCGCGGCGGCCGTGCGCTCGCCCAGGCCGGCAACGGCATCCGCGCCGACGACGAGGGTGACCAGCTCTCCCCCGGCCGACAGGAGCCGGTCGAGCACGTCGCGGGCGGACACCTCGATCTCGGTGCCGAGGAAGGCGACGTCGCCGTCGACGATGCCGAGGACGTCACCGGGGTGGCAGACCCCGGCCCAGGTGAGCGCCTCCTTGGTCGCCACCGACACGGCACCGTGGCGGGTCGCGACGGCCGCGCCGGTCATGGCGACGACGTTGGCGTGCACCCCCCTTGTCGTGTCGAGCACGGCCAGGGCGGCGAGTGACTGCACGGTCGTGCGGGCGGGCACCACGTGGGCGTCGATGCCCTCTCCCGACGCGGCCTCGGCGGCGACGCCGGCGGCCAGGAGGGTGTCGCGGTCCCCGGGCAGCAGCACGACCGCAGGAGCGCCCGTGGCGCGGGCTGCCGCGAGCAGCTGGCCCGCCGAGGCGCGTCGGCCGGGTGCGGACTCGACGACCACGGCCCCGGCCTCACGCAGCAGGGCCGCGATGCCCGGGCCTGCTGCGCACGCGACGACGGCGATCGGCGCGTGGTGCTCGCGGGTGGCGACCTGCGTGGCGAAGTGCGAGATGCGGATGCGCTCGGGGCGCCCCGCCGCGATGCCGGCCTCGACCGCGGCGCCCGGGTCGTCGACGTGGACGTGGACGTTCCACAGGTCGGGGCCGCCGACGACGAGGAGCGAGTCGCCCAGGCCGTCGAGGGTGCGCGTGAGGGTCTCGACCGCTGCGGGGTCGGTGGCGTTCAGGAGGTACATGACCTCGTAGGCCGGGCCGTCGCCGAGCAGGTCGCCCTCGCGGTCGAGCGGGTCGTGACCGGGCAGTGCCGCGCGGGACGCCGCGTCGGCACCGGTGGCGCCGGTGGCGGGCGCGGGGGTGTCGCTCACGGCATCCGGGGTCGGCAGGGTGCCGCCGGGGTCGGCGCGCCACTCGTGGCGTCGGTGCAGGGCCGGGCCACCGGCGAGGAAGCTGTCGTCACGGTCAGTCCAGCGCCCCGTGATGACGCGGTGGAACGACTCGAGCATGAGCACGGCGCCCGCGCCCCCGGCATCCACCACCCCGGCACGGGCGAGCGCCTCGAGCTGGTCAGGGGTGCGAGCCAGCGCGTCGCGGGCGGCATCGACGGCAGCCTGCGCCACGTCGGCCAGCGAGCCACCGCGCGCGGCGACGGTGACCGCGGCGGCGGCCCCGGCATCCGCGACGGTGAGGATGGTGCCCTCCTGGGGGTGGGCGACGCACGCCCTGGCCGCGGCGGCGCCCCGCGCGAACGCGGCGGCAAGGAGGGCTGCGTCGATCTCCTCCACCTCGGCCTCGATGACGACGTCGCAGACGCCGCCGACGATCTGGCTGACGATGACGCCCGAGTTGCCGCGCGCGGACAGCAGGATCGCCCGCTTGAGGGTGTGGCACTCGCGCACCAGGCTCGCGGTACCGAGGATGCCGGCGCCCTCGTGGACGGCGACGACCTCGTCGATCGCGGCATCGAAGGTGAGGTAGAGGTTGGTGCCGGTGTCGCCGTCGGGCACCGGGAAGACGTTGAGCGCGTCGATCTCGGTGCGCCTCGCGGCGAGCGCCGCACGCGTCAGCAGGGCCCAGTGGCGGGCGTCGGCAGCGGTGAGGACGTCGGGCACGGCCTCACCCTAACCGCCTGCACCGACGCACCGCGGGAGGCGTTTTGGTTGCTCGGGTGTGGCTCGGCTACTCTTGTCCGGTTGCGCGCCTGCTCGTGCGGGCCGCCGAAGACCACCAATCACACCATCTCAGGAGTACACCCGTGGCTGCCAACTGCGACGTCTGCGGCAAGGGACCCTCTTTCGGGCACAGCATCTCGCACTCGCACCGTCGCACCAAGCGTCGCTGGAACCCCAACATCCAGCGCGTCAAGGCGCTCGTGGGCGAGGCCGGTGTCACCCCGAAGCGACTCAACGTCTGCACCTCCTGCCTCAAGGCGGGCAAGGTCAAGCGCTGAGGTCCCCTCACCCAGCATGAATCGGGCGGCTCCCTTCGGGGGCCGCCCGTTCGCTTGCCCTCGAGGCAGGCTCGGATGCCGTGCGGCCGGCTCAGCGGGTCAGCGGGCGAAGTGGTCCCAGCCTCGCGCGTCGTCGGGCACGGCGCCGTCGACCGTGACCCGCGGGCCCTCCGGCCCGACCGGGAGCACCCGGCCGATGACGACCCAGGGGTGCTCGGCGTCCGCCGGCAGGGACGCCTCGTCGGCGAACGTCCCGACGAGCGAGTGTTCCTCGCCGCCGGCCAGCACCTGGTGCCAGGCCTCGTCCGACCCGAGCGCGAGGGTCAGCGGCCCCGCGGCGAAGTGGTCGCGCAGCACCGTCGCGTCGAGGTCGACCTGCACCCCGCTCGCGCGTGCCACCCGGGCGAGGTCGGTCACCAGTCCGTCGGAGACGTCGATGAGGGCGTGGGCCCCCGCTGCCGCGGCACCGCGGCCCGGCCTGCCACGGCGGCACGGGTGCGCGGTGGTGACCCAGCAGAGCGAGCACGGCAGCGGCGCGGGACGACCCGGCATCCGACGACTCGCCCCGCTCACCGCGCTGGAACAGCGCCAGCCCTCCACCTGACCAGCCGAGCGTCCCGCACACGGCCACGACGTCACCCGCACGCGCGCCGGAGCGCAGCACCGGGGCGCGACCTCGCAGGTCGCCCAGCGCCGTCACCGAGACCACGACCACCCCCGGGGGCGCCCCGGAGAGGTCGCCACCGACGACCGGAGCCCCGGCCCGGTGGGCGAGCGAGGCGATACCGCGCGCCAGGTCGACCGCCCAGGCGACCTCGAGGTCGGGGTCGGCGGCCAGCGAGACGAGCAGGGCCGTCGGCGTCGCTCCCATGGCGGCGATGTCGGCGAGGTTCTGCGCCGCGACCTTGACCCCCACGTCGTGACGCGGACGACCACTCGTCGCGCCAGTCCAGCCCCCGCACCATCGAGTCCGTCGTGGCCACGACCGACCCCCCGGGTGCGCCGACGACGGCGGCGTCGTCACCCGGGCCGACGGGCACCGAGCCCCACGCCGGGAGCGGTGTTCCGGCATACACGGGGAAGATCTGCTCGAGCAGCTCACCCTCGCTGGTGTCTCGCAACCGCACCGTGACCTACCCTCCCGAAGACGTGGGGACCCCTCGCACGGTAGCGTCTGGGGCGCGCCGGTCCCGACGGGCGCGCCCCGACCGAGACGGGCCGACCGGCCCCGACGAACGAAGCTTCGACCAACGAAGAGGTGGCACTCCAGTGGTACAGGCCTACATCCTGATCCAGACCGACGTCGGCCGCGCCGCGACCGTCGCCGAGTCGATCGCCCAGATCGAGGGCGTCGCCCTCGCCGAGGACGTCACCGGTCCCTACGACGTGATCGCTCGCGTCGAGGCCACGACGGTCGACGAGCTCGGCAAGCTCGTCATCGCCAAGATCCAGGACGTCGAGGGCATCACCCGCACCCTCACCTGCACCGTGGTGCACGTCTGATCACGCGACGCATTCGCACGACGGCGGCCGCGCTCGGCGGGGCCGCCGTCGTGCTGTCCGGGTGTTCCTCGGCGGTCGAGGTGAGCCGTGCCGGCGGGTGGCTCGACGCCCGCCTGCGTGAGCTGCCGGGGCCGTTCTTCCCGTCCGAGGTCTCCGGGATGCCGCGTGAGGACACCGCGCCCACCTCACCCGCCGTCGCGGCCTGGGGTGACCCCGCCGTGATCGCCCGCTGTGGCGTGGCAGCACCGGGGCCGACCGAGATCGAGTGCCTGGAGGTCGACGGGGTGGGGTGGATCCCGGAGGAGCTGAGCGACGGCATCCGGTTCACGTCGTTCGGCACCGAGCCGGCACTCGAGGTGCTCGTGCCGAGCAACTACGCCCCCGAGGGGCTGTTGCTGCCGGCGTTCGCGGCTGCCGCGAGCGCCCTGCCGGCCAACGGCCTCGCCTGCCGCTGACGTGTCGCCTGTTGACGCTGTCCGCTAACTCTGTTAGCTTTTGGCTATCGTCATTAGCTAACTTGGAGGACCAGATGATCGAGTACCTGGACATCGCCGGCAACACCATCGCCTACGACGTGACCGGCGAAGGACCCCTGGTCGTCCTGGCGCACGGCATGGGCGACAGCCGGCACTCCTACCGCTTCGTCGCACCGGCGCTGGTTGCGGCCGGCTACCGGGTCGCGAACGTCGACATCCGCGGCTGCGGCGAGTCCAGCCTCGGCTGGGAGGGGTACAGCCGCACCGACATCGCCGGTGACCTGGTGGCCGTCGTGCGTCACCTGGGTGGCCCGGCCGTGATCATCGGGCAGTCGATCAGCGGCGGGGCGGCGACCATCGCGGCCGCCACAGCGCCTGAGGTGATCACCGGGGTCGTCGAGCTGGCCCCCTTCACCCGCAAGCAGTCGGTCTCCCTGGGCGGGCTGTTGCGGGTCAAGCGCTACCGGGCCGGCTCCACGCGGCTCGCGATGACCATGCTCGGGAGCCTGTCAGCCTGGAAGAAGTACCTCGACCTGGCCTACCCCACCAAGCCCGCCGACTGGGCCGGCGAACTGGGGCGGATCGACGCCACGATGAGCGAGCCGGGCCGGATGAAGGCCCTTCAGTCCATGTGCAAGAGCGCACCGACCGACGCAGGCGCGCAGCTGCCCAACGTCACCTGCCCGGTCCTGATCGTCCAGGGCAGCCTCGACCCCGACTGGGCCGACCCCCGCGCCGAGGGCGAGAAGATCATGGCCGATCTTCCCGCCGGCCTCGGGGAGCTGGTGGTCCTCGAGGGCGCCGGCCACTACCCGCACGCCCAGATGCCAGACGAGGTCCTCGCACTGACCCTGCCGTTCCTGGCCAAGGTGCTGACCAATGCCTAGGGCCGGGCTGGACCCCGCCTCGGTCACCGTGGCCGGGGCCGCCCTGGTCGACGAGATCGGCTTCGACCGGCTCAGCATGGGCCTGCTGGCCGAACGGCTCGGAGTCAAGACACCCTCGCTCTACAAGCACGTCGCCAGCCAGGCCGACCTGTCCCACCGGATCGCTGTCCTGGCCATGACCGAGCTCGCCGACGCCATCCGCGACGCCACCCAGGGACGGGCCGGCAAGGAGGCCCTCGTCGCCGGGCGCACACGCGATGCGGACATTCGTGCTCGAGCACCCCGGCAGGTACGCGGCGGGCAACGCCGCCAGCGTCACCGGGACCGGACGACCCGCTGATCCCCGCCGTCGATCGAGTCCTCGCCTCCTGGGCGGCCATGCTGCACGGGTACCAGCTCGACCCCGCCCAGGAGATCCACGCGCTGCGGATGCTGCGCAGCTTCCTGCACGGATTCGTGGCGCTGGAGTCAACCGGCAGCTTCCAGCTCGACACCGACGTCGATGACAGCTTCACGTGGATGCTCGGCTTCATCGACCAGGGCCTCACGGCGACACTGCCCCACCTGACTCCCGCCCTCTGACGTCACGTCCATCGACTCTTCCGCTGCGATGGCGGCGTCTGGGTTCTGGCATGAAGGCAGAGCGACGCCCGATGACGTCGACGCCCACGGGGAACTGCTCGCGCTGCAGGGCGAAGCCGCAGCGCCGACCGACCCCGTCTGGACCGCCCGCTGCAGCGCCACCGGTGTCGACGAGGTCTTCTACGTCCAGGATCACCAACTGGTGACGGGGTTGTCCGCTCGGGACGGGCGTGTAAGCGCGTCTCGAGCGGACAACCCCGTCAGCAGGTGTCCCGGCCTCAGCGCAGGCCGGTACGCCGCTCCAGCGCCAGCGCGATGAGCTCGTCGATGAGCTCGGGATAGCTCAGCCCGCTCGCCGCCCACATCCGCGGGTACATCGAGCTCGGCGTGAAGCCGGGCATCGTGTTGACCTCGTTGACGAGCACGTCACCGCGCTCGGTGAGGAAGAAGTCGACCCGGGCCAGTCCCTCGCACCCGGCGACGTCGAAGGCCCGCGCCGCCATCTCGCGGATGCGCTCCGAGACGGTGTCCGACACCTCGGCGGGGGTGACCAGCCGCACGTCGGCCGCCGACAGGTACTTCGCGTCGAAGTCGTAGAACTCGTGGTTCTGCACCACGATGCACTCCCCCACGACGCTGGTGCGCGTCACGTCGGTGCCGCGCCCCTCGAGCACCCCGCACTCGATCTCGCGCCCGACGACCGCGGCCTCGACGACGACCTTGGGGTCGTGCTCGCGGGCCGCCTCGATGGCCGCCTCGAGCGCCTCGGGCTCCGACACCTTCGTGATGCCCATGCTCGAACCGGCCCGCGCCGGCTTGACGAACACCGGCCACGACAGCCCGTGCACGGCATCCATCGCGGCCGCGGGGTCACGGCGCCACTCCTTGTCGGTGATGACGACGTAGGGCCCGACGGGCAGCCCCGCAGAGGACAGCAGGACCTTCATGACGTGCTTGTCCATCATCGCCGCGGATGCCGTCACCCCGGACCCGACGTACCTCACGTCGGCGAGGTCGAGCAGCCCCTGGATCGTGCCGTCCTCGCCGAACGGGCCGTGCAGCAGCGGGAAGACGACGTCGACCTCGCCGAGGGTGCGGGGCGGCTGCCCGGGCTCCTGGACGACGAAGGTACGGTCGGTCGCGCTCGTGGGAACGATGACGCTCGGGGCGCCGCTGGCCACCTCGGGCGTGTGCCCGGTCGCCAGGCGGAGCACCTCCGGGTCGTCGGGCGCGAGCACCCAGTGGCCGTCCCTGGCGATGCCGACGGGTACGACGTCGTACCGGTCTCGGTCAAGGGCCTCCAACACGCTGGATGCCGTGGCGCACGACACCGCGTGCTCCGACGAGCGCCCCCCGAACACGAGGGCGACGCGAATCCGGCGGGGCGCGTCCCCGTCGCCGGAACGGGCAGGGAGGGTCGGGTCGGTGCTCATCGCCAGCGACTCTATCCGCTGGCCGCACCCCATCCCGGATGCCGGCCCCGGGTGCGGCCCTCGGCGCGCGCCCCACTCGCGGGCATACCCTGACGCCGTGACGACGACTCCCGAGCACCCCTTCGAGCAGCAGCCGAGCAGCGACCGACTCTCCCCCGCGACGCGCGTCGTCGCGCTGGGGCGCGAGGCCGCCGCTCCCGGGCAGCAGGTGGGGGCACCCCTGGTGCTCAGCTCGACCTACCACGCCGGCGGCGACGTCATGTACGCCCGCTCGGGCAACCCGACGTGGAGCGCCTTCGAGGAGGCCCTCGGCGACCTCGAGGGCGGGGACGCCCTGGTCTTCGCCTCGGGCATGGCCGCGGTCTCGGCCGCCCTGTCCCTCCTCCCCCACGGCGGCACGGTCGTCGCACCCGACGCGGCCTACAACGGCGTCGTCGCCACCCTGGCCGCCCGTGAGGCCGACGGGTCGGCGACCGTGCGGCGGGTCGACGTCACCGACACCGACACCGTGATCGCAGCACTCGACGGCGCCGACCTGCTCTGGCTGGAGTCACCCACCAACCCGTTGCTCGAGGTCGCCGACCTCCCGACGCTCCTCGCCGCCGCCCGTGAGCGCGGTGTGCTCTCGGTCGTCGACAACACCTTCGCCACCCCCCTGCTGCAGCGCCCGCTCGAGGACGGCGCCGACCTCGTCGTGCACTCGGTGACCAAGTACCTCTCCGGGCACAGCGACGTGCTGCTCGGCGCGGTCGTGACCACCACGTCGGATGCCGGTCGCGCCCTCCACGAGCGCCTCCTCACCCACCGCACCATCAACGGCGCGATCGCCGGGCCGATGGAGGTCTGGCTCGCCCTGCGCGGCCTGCGCACCCTGCACCTGCGGGTCGAGCGGGCCCAGACGAGCGCCCGCGACCTCGCCGCGCGACTGGCGACCCACCCGGGAGTGACGCGTGTCCGGCATCCGGGCTGGGGCGGCATCCTCTCGATCGAGGTGGCCGGTGGTGCAGAGGCGGCGCAGCGGGTCTGCGAGGCCACGCGGCTGTGGGTCCACTCGACGAGCCTGGGTGGGGTCGAGAGCCAGCTCGAGCGCCGTCGCCGGATCCCGAACGAGCCACCCCAGGTCCCCGAGAACCTCGTGCGGCTGTCCGTCGGCATCGAGGACGTCGACGACCTGTGGAACGACCTGGCCCAGGCCCTCGACCGCGCCTGAGCCCTCGCGCGCTCAGGCGGTCTCGGCCTTGCGCGGACGCGACAGCAGGGCCGAGACGACCTCCTGGGCGCTGCGGTCGCGCTGGATCATCGCGTCGACCTGCTCGATGATCGGCACGTCGACCCCGGTGTTGCGCGCCAGCTCGAGGATCGAGGTGCACGACTTCACACCCTCGGCCGTCTGCTTCGTGACGGCGATGACCTCCGAGACCGCGAGCCCCTGACCCAGGCGCACCCCGAACGAGTGGTTGCGCGACAGCGGCGACATGCACGTGGCGATGAGGTCGCCCACGCCCGCCAGCCCGGCAAACGTCGGCGCCTCGCCCCCGAGGGCCATGCCGAGGCGCATCGTCTCGGCCAGGCCTCGCGTGATGATCGACGCCTTGGAGTTGTCGCCCATGCCGAGCCCCTCGGCCATGCCGACGGCGAGCGCGATGACGTTCTTCACCGCGCCGCAGATCTCGGTGCCGACCACGTCGGCGCCGGTGTAGGGCCGGAAGTAGGGCGCGGCGCACGCCGCCGCGACGAGCTCGGCCATCGCCGGGCTCGACGACGCCACGACCGAGGCCGCCGGCTGCTTCACGGCGATCTCGCGCGCGAGGTTCGGCCCGGAGACGATGACGACCCGCTCGGGCTCGACGCCGCCCGCCTCGGCGATCACCTCGGACATCCGCCGCGTCGTGCCCAGCTCGACACCCTTCATGAGCGAGACGACCGCAGCGGTTGACGGCAGCGCCGACCCCCACACGGCGAGGTTGGCCCGCAGCGTCTGCGACGGCACCGCGAGCACGACGATGTCGGCCCCGTGACCGGCCTCGGCGGGGTCGGTCGTCGCCCGGATGGTGCTCGGCAGGCGCAGCTCGGGCAGGTAGTCCTGGTTGGTGCCGGCGTTGATCTGGTCCACGACCTCGGCCCGCCGCCCCCACATCGTCACCGTCGTGCCGGCATCCGCGAGCACGGACGCGAAGGCCGTGCCCCAGCTTCCCGTGCCGTACACCGCTGCGCTCGTCATGAGGCCTCCTTGAGGGGTCGTGGCTTGCCGATGGGGGTCACACCGTGGGTCCGGGGGTCGAAGCGGATGCCGGGTGCGCGCTCACCGCGCACGGCCTCCAGGTCACTGAACGAGCGCGTCCATGATGCGCTCGGTGGCCGCGTGGAGCATCTCGGCGGACGCCGGGCGACCCTGGAGGTCGTCGAGCACCACCGGCGGCCCGGCGTGCACGACCATCGTCTTGCGCGGCAGCAGGTGCGGGCGGCGGGAGTAGGGGCCGAGGATCTCGTGAGCCCCCCACGTGGAGATCGGCACCACCGGGCAGCCGGTCTCGAGAGCCACCCGGGCCGCACCGGTCTTGCCGCGCATCGGCCAGAGGTCGGGGTCGCGGGTCAGCGTTCCCTCGGGGTAGATCGCGACGACCTTGCCTGCGCGCACGGCGTCGACGGCCGACCGGTAGGCGTGCACGGCCCTGCCCGACTCGCGGTGCACGGGGATCTGGTCGGCCTTGCGGATGATCCACCCGACGACCGGGATGCGGAACACCTCGACCTTGCCCAGGTAGCGCGGCGAGAAGCCGTGGTCGACGAGGAAGTGCCCCATGACGAAGGGGTCGAGGTGCGAGTAGTGGTTCGTCACGACGACGAAGCCGCCCTCGGTCGGCAGGTTCTCCTGCCCCGACCACTGCCGGCGGGTGAAGAGCATCAGCAACGGGCGCAGCACGGCGATGACGAAGCGATAGGCAAAGGGCCGGGAATGGTCCGTCGGGGTCGTCACGCGCTGCCTTCCGTGCGGGCGGGTCACCGCATTGTGGTCCGAGCAAGCGGCGATGTCGAGCATGACGCCACGTGTTGGCAGGATCGGCCTGTGCGCGAACCCCGGGTGGAATGGGCGGCCGTCGTCCCGGTCAAGGGCGGGCCGCTGGCCAAGAGCCGACTGGCCCTGCCGCGGGCTGCGCGTTCGGGTCTGGCCGACGCCTTCGCGCGCGACACCGTGGCAGCCTTGCGAACCGCCGATCCGAGGATGCCGGTGCTCGTCGTGACGTCCGACCCGGCGGTCTCGCAGTGGGTCGCCGTCGACGGTGCCCGGCTCGTCCCTGACCCCGGGCTCGGCCTCGATGCCGCGGTCGCGGCCGGATGCCGTGCGGCGGCGGCGTGCGGCGCCCACCGCATCGCTGTCGTGCTCGGCGACCACCCGGCCCTGCGGCCGCAGGAGGTGGGCGCCGCGCTCGAGGCGGCCACCCGGCATCCGGCGTGTGTCGTTCCCGATGCCGGCGACGACGGCACGGCCATGCTCACGCTCACCGTGCCCACGGACGGCTCCCCGCTCGACGTGCGGACGGCCTTCGGCCCGGGCAGCGCCGCTGCCCACGAGGGGCTCGGTCACGTCCGGCTCGACCTCGACCTGCCCGGCCTGCGGGTCGACGTCGACGACGCCGCGTCCTTGGCGGCTGCGGTGGCCCTGGGGGTGGGTCCGCACAGCGCCCTGGCCCTGGCACGCGCTACGGTTCCCGGTGTGCAGGCGACCATCCACCGCATCGCGGACGACGGCTCCGGCGCCGCCCTGCTCGACGACGGCCTCGAGGTGCAGCTCCCCCCGCACGCGGCGGCCGTGAGCGGGCTGCGCCACCTGCGCGTCGGCCAGCGGGTCAGCATCGAGCTCGACGAGAGCGGCCTGGCGGCCAGCCGGGTGTGGATCGTCGGGATCGGGCCCGGTGAGGACGTCCGCTGAGCCCGCGCGTGGTCAGGGCAGCTTGTAGACCGCGCCCAGGTTCCCGAGCTTCTCCGAGAAGCGCTCGTACCCCCGGTGGATGAGGTCGATGCCGTGCACCGTCGAGCGACCCTCCGCCGCCAGGGCGGCGATGACGTAGCTGAAGCCCCCGCGCAGGTCGGGGACGGTGATCTCGGCAGCCTTCAGGGGCGTCGGTCCCGAGATGACGGCCGAGTGCTGGAAGTTCGCGCGGCCGAACCGGCACGGTGAGCCGCCGAGGCACTCGCGGAACGTCTGGATCTCGGCGCCGGACTCGACGAGGGCGTCGGTGAAGCCGAGCCGGTTCTCGTAGACCGTCTCGTGGACGATCGACAGACCCTTCGTCTGGGTGAGCGCGACGACGAGCGGCTGCTGCCAGTCGGTCATGAAGCCGGGGTGCACGTCGGTCTCGATGGCGATGGAGTTGAGCGTGCCCCCGGGGTGCCAGAACCGGATGCCGTCGTCGTCGATCTGGAACTTGCCGCCGATGCGTCGGAACACGTTGAGGAACGGCATCATCGGCAGCTGCTGGGCACCGCGGACGTAGATGTCACCGCGTGTCGCAAGAGCAGCGCAGGCCCAGGACCCGGCCTCGATGCGGTCGGGGATCGCGAGGTGGTCGAACCCGCCGAGCCGGTCGACCCCCTCGATGAGGATGACCCGGTCGGTCTGCACCGAGATGATCGAGCCCATCTTCTGCAGGATGGCGATGAGGTCCATGATCTCGGGCTCGATCGCCGCGTTGCGCAGGGTCGTGCGGCCCTTGGCGCGCACCGCGGTGAGGAGCACCTGCTCGGTGGCCCCCACGCTCGGGTACGGGAGGTTGATGTCAGCGGCGTGCAGCCCGTGGGGAGCCGTGAGCCGGAGCCCGTCCTGGCGCTTCTCGACCTCCGCCCCGAAGGTGCGCAGCACGTCGAGGTGGTAGTTGATCGGGCGCTCGCCGATGCGGCAGCCACCGAGGTCGGGGATGAACGCCTCGCCCAGGCGGTGGAGCAACGGCCCGCACAGCAGCACCGGCACGCGGGAGGACCCGGCGTGGGTGTCGATGTCGGCGATGTGCGCCTGCTCGACGTTCGTCGGGTCCAGGAGGAGCTCGCCGTCGCGGTCGGTGCTGTCGATGACGACGCCGTGCAGCTCGAGCAGCCCGCTGACGACCTGCACGTCGGAGATCTCCGGGACACCCCGCAGCCGGCAGGGCTCCTCCGCGAGCATCACGGCGACCATGGCCTTGGAGACGAGGTTCTTGGCACCCCTGACCTCGATGTCGCCGATGAGCGGGGAGCCGCCGTCGACGACGAGGGAGGAGGTCATGGGCCAAGCCAAACACAGATGCCGCGTGGCGGCGACGGCTGGAGCGTCACCACGGCGAGTCCCCGCCCCCGACCTCGTGCGACGTGCCTGCGGTTCTCACGCGGATCGCGGGCGAGAACGGTGGGCACGTCGCACGAAGTGGGCATGAGGGGAGCCACTCGGCGCTCTGACGCCTACTTGGCGGTCGACTTCTTGGCGGGGGCCTTCTTCGCGGTCGGTCTTGGTCGCAGCGGCCTTGGTGGTGGCCTTGGCCGGGCCTTCTTCGCGGCGGTCTTGGTCGCTGCGGCCTTGGTGGTGGCCTTGGCCGGAGCCTTCTTCGCCGCCGTCTTGGTCGCAGCGGCCTTGGTGGTGGCCTTGGCCGGAGCCTTCTTCGCGGCGGTCTTGGTCGCGCCGCCTTGGTGGTGGCCTTGGCCGGAGCCTTCTTCGCCGCCGTCTTGGTCGCCGCCGCCTTGGTGGCGGCCTTGGCCGGAGCCTTCTTCGCCGCCGCCCTCGAGGGAGCAGCCTTGGCGGATGCCGTCGTGCTGGCAGTGCTCTTCGTGGCCGCGGCCTTCGTCGGGGCCTTCCTGCCCCCACCCGCGGCCTTCTCAGCCGCTGCCATCGTCGCGCCGGCCGCCTTGCGCGCGGTCGCCGTCGTCGTGTCCGCCACCTTGCGAGCGGCCGCCTTCGCCGGCGCCGTGGCCGCTGCCGCTGTGCGCGCTGCTGCCTTGACGGGTGCCGTTGCCGCAGAGGCGGCGGCGGTGGCAGCCGCGGCTGCAGAGCCGGCAGCCGCGCGGCCGGTGGCCGTGGCGTTCTTCGGCAGGGTGCTCGGCTTCCTGACGTAGGTCTTGAACGAGGTTCCTGCCCGGAAACGCGGCGCCTTGGCCTTGGGGATCCGCACCGAGGTGCCCGTGTGCGGGTTGCGCCCGGTGCGCGCTGCGCGCTCGACCCGGTCGAAGGTCCCGAAGCCCGTGATCGAGACCTTGCCGCCCCGCACGACCTCCCGGATGATCGTGTCCAGCACTGCCTCCAGTGCGTCGTTGGCCGCCTTCCGGCTGCCGAACTTCTTCTCCAGCTCCTTGACCAGGTCTGCCTTGTTCACTGTGGACACACTCCAACTCGTGAGGGCGCCGCCGGCTCCGACGGCTCCGTGGTGGCCGGCGAATGACCGGTCCTGTTCGACGGTATGCCCGGCACCGGGCATCGTCCACCTTTGGACCCGGCGTGTTGCCCTGTCCCACAACGGAATCAGCGAGCGCGCAGCACGCTTCTCACGTCACTTGTGCCCCACCTGCCCCACCGCGACTGGCGACCTCCACGACGAGCGCTGGCGCAAAGCCGCTGCGAGAGAGGCGATCTCACCAATCAGGCGGTGACAGAAGGCTTCCAGCTCGGCCGCGAACTCTCGAACGTCGAGATGTCACCCTCGTGACGCAGGGTCAGACTGATGTCGTCGTGCCCCTCCAGGAGGCGCCACCTGGTGTAGTCGTCCACCTCGAAGCGAGCCACGAGGTCGCCGGCAGTGACCGTGCGCGAGTGCAGGTCGACGGTGACGGACGTGCCCGGGTGGTTCTCGAGCAGCTTCCAGAGCAGCTCGACGTCGTCCTGGCTGCACTGAGCGGTGAGCAGCCCCTGCTTGCCGCTGTTGCCGCGGAAGATGTCGGCGAAGCGCGAGGAGATGACGACGCGGAAGCCGTAGTTCATCAGCGCCCAGACCGCGTGCTCGCGCGAGGACCCCGTGCCGAAGTCGGGCCCGGCGACGAGCACCGAGCCGGCCGCGTAGTCCGGGTCGTTGAGCACGAAGGTCTCGTCGCCGCGCCAGGCAGCGAACAGCCCGTCCTCGAAGCCGGTGCGGGTCACCCGCTTGAGGTAGACGGCCGGGATGATCTGGTCGGTGTCGACGTTGCTGCGGCGCAGCGGCACCCCGATGCCGGTGTGGGTGGTGAACGCGTCCATCACATGCTCCCCTTGCTCACGGGCTCGAGATCGGCAGGGCTCGACAGCGTCCCGCGCACGGCGGTCGCGGCCGCCACGAGCGGGCTCACGAGGTGCGTGCGACCACCCTTGCCCTGGCGTCCCTCGAAGTTGCGGTTGGACGTCGACGCGCTGCGCTCACCGGGTGCGAGCTGGTCGGGGTTCATCCCGAGGCACATCGAACACCCGGGCAGGCGCCACTCGGCACCCGCGGCGGTGAAGACCTCGTGCAGTCCCTCGCTCTCAGCCTGCAGTCGCACGCGGGCCGAGCCCGGGACGACGAGCATCCGCACACCGTCGGCGACGCTGCGCCCCTCGATGACGGATGCCGCGGCACGCAGGTCCTCGATGCGGCCGTTGGTGCACGACCCGAGGAAGACGGTGTCGACGTGCACGTCGCGAAGCGGTGTCCCGGCCTCCAGCCCCATGTACTCCAGGGCGCGGCGGGCGTTGGCCTTGTCGTTCTCGTCGGGCATCAGCTCGGGGTCGGGGACGGCCGAGCCGAGCGGGGCACCCTGCCCGGGGTTGGTGCCCCACGTGACGAAGGGGGTGAGGGTGTCGGCCGCGAGCACGACCTCGTCGTCGAAGACGGCGTCGTCGTCACTGCGCAGCTCACGCCAGGCGGCCACGGCGGCATCCCAGTCAGCGCCGGTCGGCGCGTGGTCACGGCCCTTCAGGTACTCGAAGGTGGTCTCGTCCGGAGCGATCATGCCGGCGCGCGCGCCGGCCTCGATCGACATGTTGCACACCGTCATCCGCGCTTCCATCGACAGCGCCCGGATGGCGCTGCCGCGGAACTCCAGGACGTAGCCCTGGCCTCCGCCGGTGCCGATGCGCGCGATGACGGCCAGCACGATGTCCTTGGCGGTCACCCCTTCGGCGAGCTCGCCGTCGACGGTGATGGCCAAGGTGCGAAACGGCTTGAGGGGCAGGGTCTGGGTGGCGAGCACGTGCTCGACCTCGGAGGTGCCGATGCCGAAGGCGAGCGCACCGAAGGCGCCGTGGGTGGAGGTGTGGCTGTCGCCGCAGACGACGGTCATGCCGGGCTGGGTGAGCCCGAGCTGCGGCCCCACGACGTGGACGATGCCCTGCTCGGCGTCGCCCATCGGGTAGAGGGTGATGCCGAACTCCTCGCAGTTGCGCCGCAGCGTCTCGACCTGGGTGCGGCTCACGGGGTCCGTGATCGGGCCGGGCGTGGTCGGGACGTTGTGGTCCTCGGTCGCGAGCGTCAGGTCGGCGCGGCGCACCCCGCGACCCGTGAGGCGCAACCCGTCGAACGCCTGGGGGCTGGTCACCTCGTGGAGCAGGTGCAGGTCGATGTAGAGCAGGTCGGGCTCGCCCTCCCCGCGGCGCACCACGTGTGACTCCCAGACCTTCTCGGCCAGTGTTCCGGCCATTGCTCCACCTCCACGACGTGACCGCCCGCTCGGCGGTCGCACGACTTCGACGCACGCGGACGCCCGATGAGGCGTCGTCGCTGCCTTCCGAGATTCGCACGGGGAGGTGTCCGATGAACGTGCGTCTCAGGCAATGAGACGCTAATATCAAGACATGGACAACACAAGTGGCGTCGGCGTGCTCGACAAGGCGGCGATCGTCCTCAGCGCCCTCGAAGCCGGCCCGTCGACCCTGGCCCAGCTCGTGACGGCCACCGGCTTGGCGCGCCCCACGGCGCACCGGCTCGCCGTGGCCCTCGAGCACCATCGACTCGTCACGCGCGACCTGCAGGGCCGCTTCATCCTCGGCCCTCGCCTCGGTGAGCTCGCCGCGGCCGCCGGCGAGGACCGCCTGCTCGCGGCGGCCGGTCCCGTGCTCGGTGCGCTGCGCGACCACACGAACGAGAGCGCCCAGCTCTTCCGACGCCAGGGCGAGCACCGCGTGTGCGTCTCGGCTGCCGAGCGCCCCGTCGGCCTGCGCGACTCGATCCCGGTCGGCGCCGCCCTGTCCATGCGCGCCGGATCAGCCGCCCAGGTCCTGCTCGCCTGGGAGGAGCCCGACCGGCTGCACCGAGGCCTTCAAGGGGCAGCGTTCACCGCGACCGCGCTCTCCGGGGTGCGCCGCCGCGGCTGGGCCCAGAGCGTGGGTGAGCGCGAGCCGGGAGTCGCCTCGGTCTCCGCCCCGGTCCGCTCCCCCTCCGGCCGCGTCATCGCCGCCGTGTCCATCTCCGGCCCGATCGAGCGGCTCTCGCGCCAGCCCGGGAGGCTGCACGCCGCGACCGTCATCGCCGGAGCCACCAAGCTCACCGAGGTGCTGGCCCGCCACGCAGCCCAACAGGACGTGCAGAACAACGCCTGACCACGTCCGGGGCGCGGGTGACGAAACACGGAGTTCACACGACGACGCAGCACCGGCAACACCGAGGCGACATCGTGACGGCATCCGAAGCCGTATGCCGCGCGAGGAGGTCGCCCGTGTCCCTCACCACTGCCCAGCGCATCGCTCGAGACCGCACCCGTCTGCTCGGGTTCCCGAGGGCGGGACGCCGGGCGATCGTCGTCGGCGGTGGCGTCATGGCAGCCCGGCGCGCCGCGGCACTGACCCGGGCCACCACCCCGGTCACCGTCTTCGCCCCCGTCCTCTGCGACGACGTGTTCGACCTGCTGGCCGAACGCCTCGTGACCTGGGAGAACCGCTGGCCGGTGGAGGCCGATCTCGCTGACGCCTGGCTCGTGCACGCGGCCACCGGCGACTCGGAGATGGACGCCCGCGTGTGCAGCTGGGCGGCGTCGGTGCGACAGACCGGCTGACCGCCTGAGCGCTCAGGTCGCTCAGGCGTTGGAGGTGCCCAGCCGCTCGCGGGCCGTCTCGCCGCGCCGACCGACCGGCACCGTCCCGGCGACGTCGGCGAGCCCGAAGGGTGCCGGCCCGACATACAGGCTCTCGGCAGCCGACACGGCATACGTCTCGTGCCAGATCGTCACGGCTGAAGGGTCCTGGCGCGCGGCCCGGTGGAAGGCGAGCCACGCCGGCCGGTGGGTCATCGAGGGTGCGCTGGCATAGGCGTAGACGTCGTCGACACTTCGCCACCACTGGATCGTCGTGGTTGCGAGACCGTGCACCGTCGACCGGCTCCCGAAGTAGCCCAGCGACTCCTCCTCGCCAACGCAAGACGCCTGCAGCAAAGGCCAAGTCCGACGAGCCGAGATCTTCGACCAGCTCATCACCGGCCTGGAGGACACCGAAGCCTCTTGACACCGATCACCCACATAATGCCGATGGTCGGACGTTCCCGGTCTGCAAGACGAGAGGCCGCAACACGCACACGAAATCGCGCGATCCCGCGCATGTCTTGGCCTCTCGACGACCGCCGAAACGTCGGATTCCGGGGTCCCGGCGGGCGGGGTGGACCCACCGACAGGCAATCGGGTCCATTCCATGGTCCGCGCAGCATGAGCCGACCGGGGCGAGCTGACTTCTGCATGTCCGTGGGTCCGCCCATCCGACTTTGCCGCGATCCGCTGGTGACGTTGGGCGGACGCTTCCGATCGGCCCTCCTCCGGGTCGTCGGCCATGATGGACGTCATGGCCTCGAAGGTGGACAAGAGCGCACTGCTGATCCTGCTCATCCCGTCGGCGCTCGCTGTGGCGGGACTGGTGTGGGCCCTCGCGACCCGAGACCTACGATTCATTGCCTTGATGCTCCTCATCGCGGGGGCACTCGCCGTGGGCTTTGTCCAAGCCCGCCGGGCTCGACTGCCGCGCGAGTAGGAAGATCGAGCCGGTTGTCCCCATGAGCCTGATGGTGCTGCCTCGGCGGCTGCGGCGATGGATGGCTTGCCGCGCGGAAACGTCCGCAAATGCCGCGAATCGTGCGCGAGCCGTCCCAGCTGTGATGTCCAGGGAGGTTGTCCCGCCCAGCGGCGGTGAGTCGGCCTGACAGGTGAAGGCCTCCGGTTGTGAAGTGGAGCTGTCGAGGAACCACGTCACCAACCAGGAGGCTTTCGTGTCCCACGCTGATGCGACTTTGACCCCGATCACCCGACCACGCCTGGCGCGGCTGGTCGTCGATGGTGGCTGGACCTACTCAGCTGCGGCGACGATGTTCATGGTCTGCCCGCGCACGGCGAAGAAGTGCCGGCTTCCCTGGGGTTGAGGTACGCGGAGTCCAACAACCTCCCCGCAACGGCCGAAGACTCGTTCCTTGTGTACCTCGCCACCCGCGACTGAGGCCACTGAGGGTTGCCGAGCGGTGCCGTGCCAGATGTGAACGAGTCAGCCGTGAGAAGGCACGGCTCCTGGCGGCGGTGTGACGTGGGTCAGCGCTCTCGTTCATGCTGCCCTGTGCCGCGGGCGACCGGGGAGCGAGCCGCGTCGGTGACGGCTGCCGGAGTGCCGAGCCAGTCAGGTCCTGCCGGAGGCGACTCGGCTCGCGCGGTGACTGGCCGCGACGACGATCGCGGCCACTGCGAACCCGACGCCGGGACCGGAAGGGATGTGGCCCACCAGGGCCATGCCCCCGACCACTGAGACCAAGCCCAGGACCCCGACAGACCATGCCACCCGCCGGGTGGCGCCGATGGGGCGACGAAGGGCGTATCCCAGGAACGCGAACGCGACCGTCGCCCCCAGAAATCCCAGGCCGGTCAGGACGAACCCGACACCGCCAACGACGTCGTTGGATATCGCGTAGTCCCCCAGGATCCCGACCGCGACCAGAGCCAGGCACCCGATCACGCCGACCCAGGCACGCCGCAGACGCGGCGTGGCCAGGCCTAGCTGAGGACGCACCAACGCCACCGAACCGGCCAGGGCCAACACCCAGGCCGCGAGGTAGAGCACGCCGTACTGGTCGTAGACGCTGGTGGAGCCGGGCACCACCAAGCCGGCCTCGACAAGCGGGTCCTGCAGCGCAGCCAGCCACGGTCTCGGGGACTCCCCCGGCACGGCGTACGCGCTGAAGTAGGACAGTGCGAACGCCGGGGTGATCAACAGCGCGGTGAAGCCACCCACTGCCATCGCCCAACGAGCCCGCACCGGCCCTGCCTACCACCCCAGGTGCCTCCGGGACCACCACCTTGGCCACCACAGCCGTTCAAGCCTGGGCTCGTGCTCATCGAGACCCGACGACTGGTGCCGCTATGACGCACCGCCGACAGAGGGTACCCCTGGCCGATCAGGGCCAGAGAACCCCAGCATTTCGCAGCATCAACTCGGAGTTGGCATCCCTGCCTTCCTGCGGGTCGGGTGACGGCTCGACGTTACTGAGTCGTCCCCATGTCCTCTGGCAGGACCCGCGGCAGGTCGATGTGGACGCGACGCTGAAGATCCCACCGATCCGACTGCTGAGGTGGGCCCATGTTCGCCTCCACGGCCAAATGGTTGCACAGAGCGCCGGCCTCTGCCCTCGATAGACGGATGAGCGCGAAGTCAGCGGTCAGCTGCACGCGGCGGCATGATGCATCGCGCTTCGAACTCTCCTGGGTGGTCAGGCCCACTTCGGGTCGGATTGCCGACCGTCGGTCCGTCTCAGACGGCGACCGCGACAACGTCGAGATCGATGTCGAGGTGGCGGCCAGCAAATCCCCGTGAGCCCGTGATGCCGAACGTGGTGCGGTCCAGGTGCTCGGCTCGACCGTGCATGCGGATGTCGCGGGCCTCTTGCCGAACCTGGTCGAACAGCACGTGGGCCGGGACGGTGCGGCCGTGCGCGGTCAGGGTTCCGATGGCGAGCCACCCGTCACCGCTGCGTCGAAGTTCGTGGCTCGCGAAGGTGATCCTCGGGTGGTTCGCCACGTCCAGCAGCCCAGCGGAACGCACATCCTTGTCGCGTCGGGCACTGTCGGAGTGGAAGCTGGTCGCGTCCACGATGACGGTGGCGCTGGAGGATTCGATGGGGTCGGCGACCTCGATCTGGCCCTGCTCGATGGTGAACGTCGCATGGACCGTGCCCAGTCCGAACATGTGCTTGCCCGTGTAGCGCACCTGCGACTGGTCCTGGTCGATGCGGTACGTACCTGGCGCTAGCACTGCCTGCGACGTGGTTCCACTGTCGGTCATCGTCGGTTTCCCCCTCGGGTGACTGGTGCATCTCGGGCAAGTTGCCCCTGCGCCGACTATTTCATCGGAGCATCACTTCATTAACTAGAGTGCTACTCTACTCATGTGGCTGTCAAGAGAAGGGCCTACACATCTGACAGGCGCCGGGCCCAGGCGCGTCAGACCCGCCGTTCGATCCTGGACGCGGCTTACGAGCTCTTCGTTGCCCGCGGATACGCCGCGACGAGCCTGCAAGCGATCGCTGACCAAGCAGGCGTGGCCGTGCAGACCGTGTACGCCGTCTTCGGCAGCAAGCGAGAGCTGCTGCGCCAGCTGATCGAGAGCACGATCACCGGGGATGACGAACCTGGGCCCATCGGCGAGCGGCCCCAGGCACAGGCGGTCGGTGCCGAGCCCGACGCCCATCGTCGCGCAGCGCTGGATGCCGCCTTGAGCCGCTCGATCATCGAACGGGTGGCCCCGATCGCACGGGTGGCGACCGAGGCGGCTGCCTCCGATCCCGAACTCGCCGAGATGTTCGAGGCGGTCAAGGCGGCGCGACGGCGGGAGATGACCTCAGCAGCCACCGTTCTGGCCGGCCCCCAGGGCTTGCGCGTGCCCGCCGAAGAGGCGGCCGCAACGCTCTACGTGCTCTACAGCCCCCAGGTCGCCGACATGCTGATGCGCGACTACCAATGGTCCCCAGAGCAATATGAGCGCTGGCTGGCGCGCACGATCCTTCAAACCATCATCCAATGACACCAACCCGACCCGCCAATCCCGAGACCAATCGTCGGCACTGGGCAGCTCAGCGACCTTCTTCGCGCTGACTGCTACTGAGTCCTCAGCCGAGTCGGGCCCGTATCGGGGGCCCAGCAGGCCGGTCTGGGCTAGCCCGTCAGGTCCTTCAGTCGCACCAGGTCGTCGCGGACCTCGTCCCGTCTCCTCGTCGGTGAGTGGGACCGCGGCCGCCCTCTCCAGCGCGGACACGGCCTTCGTCTCGTCGCCGAGCCGCCCGGCCACGTCGCCGCGCAGGACGAGGAGGCGTAAGAGCTGTACGGCTGTCGGCTGCTCGTCCTCGAGCGCGAGCACCCGATCGATGATCTTCGCGGCGCCCGCCGGGTCCTCCTTGGAGTCGGCGAAGAGCGTGGCGTTGTGCAGGGCCCGCGCGAAGGTCTCCTTGGGGGCGAGCCGGTGGTGTTGGTCCTCGCTGGTGGGTTGCCCGACCCGGATGCAGTTGCCTCCGGGGTCGGTCATCAGGAACTGCCGCACCCCGTAGGACATGTCCTTGAGCGGCCCGATCCGCGGTATGCCCCGGCTCGGGATCTTCCCGTACACGGCCTGGAGCCCGGCCCGGAAGGCCTCGTAGAGCCCGTCCACGTCATCGGTGAGGACGTAGCAGGTGCTGTACGACTCGCTGGGCTCGTACTTCTTCATGCCGAAGAACTGCAGCTGGATGTCGCCCCGCTTGACGACCGCGAACGGATTGGGGCTCTTCTGCAGGAAGGTCACCTCGAAGCCGAGGGCGGTGTAGAAGTCGATGACCGGCTGGATGGTCTGACATGGGAGCAGGGGGATCGTCTTCTCGGCCATACCCGCTACACTAGTCAAAGTGTAATAGAACGGAAAGGCCCTCTTCGTGTCCGCCGTCCGTCTCCTCGTCCTGGGCGCCGTCCTCCAGCACGGCCGCGCGCACGGCTACCAGGTACGCAACGACCTGGAGTATTGGGGGGCGCACGAGTGGTCGAGCGCGAAGGCCGGCTCGATCTATCACGCGCTCAAGCAGATGGCGAAGCAAGGCCTGCTGCTGGCCCACGAGATCGCCCCGTCCACGGCGGGCGGCCCGCCGCGAACCGAGTACGAGATCACGGAACGGGGCACCGAGGAGTTTCTCTCCCTCCTGCGCGAAGCCCTGGTCTCTTACGACCAGAGGATGGACGTCATCTCGTCCGGTATCGGCTTCATCGTCCACCTGCCGCGCGAGGAGGCGGTCGCGCTGCTCAAGCAGCGGGTGGAGGGGCTCGAGGCGTGGCGCAAGAGCGTCACCGTCTATTACACACCCGAGAACGGGCCCGGACAGTTCGGCCACATCGGCGAGATCATGCACCTCTGGGTGCACTCGGCGGACGCGGGCGCGGAGTGGACCCGCGGCCTGATCGAGCGCATCGAGGGTGGCGCGTACACCTTCGAGGGTGAGGGGAAACCGTCCGTCGGCGTCCTCGCCGAGGGTGAGCAGAACCCCTTCGCGACGAGTGAGCCGCACGCGAGAGACCGCCTGTAGTCGAGTCTGACCACATGCCGGCGAGGGAGAACCCAGCCAACGGCAGGTCCATGAACTCGCCCAGGCCTGCCCAGATCAGCTCGACGAAGGTAGCCAACCGTCTCGACGCCGCCGCTCGCGCTGCTGTGTACCCGTTGTGTACCCGAGCCGAGATCGTCCCCCTGTCTGCGGGCTAGAAAAAGGCCAAACCCCCTGGCTGACCAGGGGGTTTGGCGTTGTAGCCCCGACGGGATTCGAACCCGCGCTACCGCCTTGAGAGGGCGGCGTGCTAGGCCACTACACAACGGGGCCGTGACCTGCGCCCGGCCGCTCGAGAGCGGCTGGGCAACGGAGAAGAACCTTACGCCAAGGCGGGGATTTTCTCCGAATCGCCTCCGGCGTGAAGCCGTGAGCGAAAGCTGGGGTACCAGGACTCGAACCTAGAACGGATGAACCAGAATCACCAGTGTTGCCAATTACACCATACCCCATGGGGTATGCCCACCGTCGTGGCCGGGAAGGCGTGGACGTCAGGCGAACCGAGGCAAGATCCTACCGGGCGCGCTCCCCGGCACCCAAATCGCAGCCGACGAGCGCCAGCACCTCGTGCAGGTCCGTGACGACCGGCACTCCGCGGCCGGCGACGAGGTGGGCACCCGCGGTGTCCGGTGCGCCGTCCCGGACGAGCCAGGCGGCCGGCATCCCGGCATCCGCGGCCCCGAGCGGGTCGGTGTGCAGCTCGTCCCCGACGTAGAGCGTGTGCGCCGGGTCGGTGCCCAGGCGGCGACATGCCTCGTGGAACGCTCGCGGGTCGGGCTTGCCGTACCCAGGGTGTCGGTGCTGCACACGATGTCGAAGTGGTGCGCCAGGCCCGTGGCGCCGATCTTGGCTGCGGTGTACGCGCCGGAGGAGTTCGTGAGCACCCCGACGGCGCGACCGCTCCCCCGCAGGGCCGCGACGACGGGGGCGACGTCGTCGAACGCCGTGAGGGCGCTGAGGAAGACCGGCTCGTACGCAGCCTCGAAGGCGCCCCAGAGGTCGTCGTCGAGGGGCTGGTCGAGCCAGGTGGCGAGCTCGGCGATGCGGGCGCGACGCATCTCCGCGAACTCGACCTCTCCACGCGTGTAGGCCGCGAAGTGGCCTTCGGGGTCGTCACGGAAGCGGATGCCGGCCCGCACCACCCGGTCGGGGTCGGCGGTCGGCCAGAGGGCGGCGGCCGCTGCCGCCCCCGCACGGTGCATGGCGGAACGGGTGTCGTAGAGGGTGTCGTCGGCGTCGAAGAGCACGCCGGTGACCCCGGCCCAGGTCGGGGCCGTGGAGGTCCGCACCCTCAGAGCGTCGAGCGCAGGGCGTCGAGCCGGGTGAGGGTCGCGGTCTTGCCGAGGATCTCGATCGACTCGAACAGCGGCGGCGAGATCCGCTGGCCCGAGACCGCGGTGCGCAGTGGGCCGAAGGCGACCCGGGGCTTCAGACCGAGCCCGTCGACCACGGCCGAGCGCAGCGCCGCCTCGACGGCTTCTGCGGTCCACGATGCCGTCGACCCGAGGACCCCGCTGTGCTCGTCCGGGAGCGCCTGGAGGGCGGCGGCGGCAGCGTCGAGCACGCGCCCGGCATCCTCGTTCAGCTGCGCCCGGGCATCGTCGGCGATCTCGACCATGTCGTCGGGCACGAAGAACGGACGGACGAGGGCACCGGCCTCGGTGAGGTGCACGATGCGCGTCTGGATGAGCGCCGCGACCTCACGAAGGCGCCCCAGCTCACCGAGCGACGGGCTGCCGCTGAGGATGCCGTCGGCCTCCAGGAAGGGCAGCAGGCGCGAGGTGAAGTCGTCGACGTCGAGAGCACGCAGGTGCACACCGTTGAGCCAGTCGAGCTTCTTGAGGTCGAAGATCGGACCCACGGGGTTGACGTCGGACCAGGCGAAGCGAGCGGAGAACTCGTCGAACGTGAAGACCTCGACGTCCTGGCCGTCGGGGCCCTTGGCCGGCGGGTACGCCAGCAGGGCGAGGAAGTTGACCAGGGCCTCGGGCAGGTAACCCTGCTCGCGGAACCAGGTCAGCCGGGCCGCCGGGTTCTTGCGCTTGGAGATCTTCGAGGAGTCGGGGTTGCGCAGCAGGGGCATGTGGGCGAACTTCGGCGGCTCCAGCCCGAGCCACTGGTAGAGCAGGACGTGCTTGGGCGTGGAGGAGATCCACTCCTCGCCGCGCACGACGTGGGTGATGCCCATCTCGTGGTCGTCGACGACGACGGCCAGGTGGTAGGTCGGGAACCCGTCGGCCTTGAGGATGACCTGGTCGTCGGGTCGGGGCGCGGACACGGTGCCGCGGATCAGGTCGTCGAAGACCAGGGGTGCGTCGTCGGGCACGAACATGCGCACGACCGGGGTCTCGGAGAAGCCCGGCAGAGCCCGCCGCTCCTCCTGGCTGAGGCCGTGGCACGTGCGGTCGTAGCCGGTCGGCTGCTTGGCGGCCTGCTGGTCCTGCCGCATCTTCGCCAGTCGCTCAGTGGTGCACCAGCAGTGGTAGGCGTGCCCCTGCTCGAGCAGCCGCTCGACGTAGGGGCGGTAGGTGTCCAGCCGTTCGCTCTGCCGGTAGGGCGCGAACGGGCCGCCGACGTCGGGGCCCTCGTCCCAGGTGAGCCCGAGCCACGTCAGCATGTCGAACACCTGCTGCTCGGAGTCCTCGCGGAAGCGGGCCCGGTCGGTGTCCTCGATGCGCAGGACGAACCGACCACCCTGCTGGCGCACGAACGCCAGGTTGAACAGCGACATGTAGGCGGTGCCGACGTGGGGGTCGCCGGTGGGCGACGGCGCGACACGAAGGCGCACGGCCCCGGTGAGGGCTCCGACGGGTGCTGCGGCGGAGGTCTCGGACACGGACTGCTCTCTCTCGGTCATGGTGGGGACAGCCTAGTGACGCACGAACGGGTTGCTGAGCACGCCGATCCCGTCGATGTCGACGTCCACGCGCTGACCGGCATCCACCAGTCCGACGCCGGCCGGTGTGCCGGTGAGGATGACGTCCCCGGGGAGCAGGGTGAAGGCCTGCGACGCGAAGGCGACGAGGCTCGCGACGTCATGGACCATGTCCGACGTCGGGCCGTCCTGCACGATCTCTCCGTCGAGCATCGTGACGATGCGCTGCGCGGACGGGTCGAGGTCGGTCTCGATCCAGGGCCCGAGGGGGCAGAACGTGTCGAAGCCCTTGGCGCGGGCCCACTGGCCGTCGCTGCGCTGCAGGTCGCGGGCGGTCACGTCGTTGGCGATGGTGTAGCCGAACACGAAGTCGAGGGCGTCGCTGACGTCGGCGTTGCGGCACAGGCGGCCGATGACCACGGCGAGCTCGCCCTCGTAGCCGACCTCGCGGGTCTGGGGCGGCAGCACGACCGGGTCGCCGGGGCCGATGACCGCCGTGTTCGGCACGAGGAACATCAGGGGGGTCTCGGGCGCCTCACCGCCCATCTCGCGGGCGTGCTCGGCGTAGTTCCTCCCGATGCCGATGACCTTGCTGCGCGGGATGACCGGCGCGAGCAGCCGCACGTCGGCCACCTCGTGCACGGCGCCGGTGAGCTCGATGCGTTGGTAGAGCGGGTCGCCGGTGATCTCGGCGATCTTCTCGCCTGCCCCGTCGACGAGCCCGTATGCCGGGTCCTCGCCCGTGGTGAACCTCGCGATGCGCATGGGTGCAGCCTAGGCGCGCGTCCCGGGTCGTTGCCCGTCGCCCCGGCGGGCCGACGTCGCTGCACGATGTGCAGGGAGCCGTCGCGGACGGCCTCCAAGGGCTGATGATGGACGCTGTGACGACGAGCATGAGCACCCCCGGACCCCGCACGGCGACCGACACCACCTGGTGGCGACAGGCCGTCGTGTACCAGATCTACCCGCGCAGCTTCTCCGATGCCGACGGTGACGGCCTCGGCGACCTGCGCGGCATCATCGACAAGGTCGACTACCTCGCGGAGCTCGGGATCGACGCGGTGTGGCTCAGTCCGTTCTACCCGTCGGAACTGGCCGACGGCGGGTACGACGTCGCCGACTACCGCGACGTCGACCCCCGCCTGGGCACGCTGGCCGACTTCGACGAACTCGTGGTGAAGCTCCACGCGCGCGGCATCCGGGTGGTCATCGACATCGTGCCCAACCACACCTCGGACCAGCACGAGTGGTTCCAGGAGGCCCTGGCCGCCGGCCCCGGGTCGAACGAGCGGGCCCGCTACATCTTCCGCGACGGCACCGGGCCGGACGGTGCGCAGCCACCGACGGACTGGGAGTCGTTCTTCGGGGGCGGCGCCTGGGAGCGCGTACCCGACGGCCAGTGGTACCTGCACCTCTTCGCGGTCGAGCAGCCCGACCTCGACTGGTCGCACCCGGAGGTGCGCGAGGACTTCCTGCGCACGCTGCGTTTCTGGGCCGACCGGGGAACCGACGGCTTCCGCGTCGACGTCGCCCACATGCTGACCAAGGACCTCAGCGAGCCCCTGCCGACCCGGGCCGAGCTCGCGGACATCCCGTTCGACGGCAACCACCCCCTCCTCGACCGCGACGACGTGCACGAGGTCTACGCGACGTGGCGCGAGGTGTTCGACGAGTACGACCCGCCCCGCACGGCGGTCGCCGAGGCGTGGGTGCACCCGTCGAGGTTCCCGCTCTACGCCAGCCCGAAGGGCCTGGGCCAGGCGTTCAACTTCGACCTGCTGGAGGCCGACTTCGACGCCCACCAGTTCCGCACGATCGTCACCGACAACCTGGCCCTCGCCGCCCGCTCGGGGTCCTCCAGCACGTGGGTGCTCTCCAACCACGACGTCGTCCGGCACGCCACCCGGTACGGGCTCCCCCGCCCCGGGCGGGTGGGTGAGGGCGCCGGCCGGCCGTCCGACCGACACGGCCGGGCATGGCTCCTCGGCGACGCCGAGCAGGTGCTCGACCGGGTCGTCGGCGCCCGACGCGCCCGCGCGGCGACCCTGTTCATGGCCGGCCTGCCCGGTTCGGCCTACCTCTACCAGGGGGAGGAGCTCGGGTTGCACGAGGTCGCCGAGATCTCGGACGAGCAACGCCAGGACCCGACCTTCAGCCGCCGCAAGGGGCTCGACGTCGGTCGGGACGGCTGCCGCGTCCCCCTGCCGTGGAGCACCGACGGCCCGTCCTTCGGGTTCGGCACGGCACCACCACACCTGCCGCAGCCGAGCTGGATGGCGGTGCACGCCGTCTCCCGGCAGGAGGGCCACCCCGACTCGACCCTGACGTTCTACCGCCAAGCCCTCGCGCTGCGGCGCGAGCTCGTCGCAGGGGAGGACCTGACGTGGGTCGACACCGGCGACCCGGACGTCCTGCGGTTCCGACGCCATGACGCCTGGGAGGTCGTGACGACCTTCGGCGCTCAGCCCTACGCACTCGGCGACGTCGACGTCCTGGTGTCATCCCGACCTGTCGTCGACGGCATCCTGCCGGGCGAGGCGACGGCCTGGGTCAGCCCGCGGGCGTGACCCCGGCCTCCGTCGCCGCCTCGGCGAGGACGCGGGCCACCGTGGCGGCACCCTCGTCGGAGAAGTGGATGTCGCGGCCGGTGCACAGGTTGGTCAGCGTGCAGACCCGGGCGGCGTTCTCCGGGACGCTGCGCCCGCCGAGCTGGGTCGGAGTCGTGTCGTTGGTCGCGAACGCCTCGTCGAGCCCGACGAAGGTCGCCCCCGCGCCCTTCGCGGCCGCCTCGATGCCGTCGCTGAGGTCGGCGTAGGCCTTCGCCGCCTCCTCGACTCCCGCAACCGGCTGGTCGAGCGTCTGGGCCGCGACCCACGGGTTGTAGTAGCCGAGCACGAGCACCGGCACGTCGGCGCCGGCCGCCGTGCGCAGCCGCTCGAGGATCGTCGGGAGGTTCTTCTCCACGGTCTGCACCCCCTCGGTGACACACGCCGTGTCGATCTCAGCCCCACCGCGGACGCAGCGCAGGAGGTCGTTGCCCCCGATGTCGATCGTCACGAGCGCGACCTCCCCGGCCCGCTCGGCCAGGACCGCCTCGGCCTGCTCGAGCTGGCTGCCCTCGTCGAACGTGCACTTCCCACCCTCGATCAGGGAGGTCGTCGTCTCGCCGCTGCACCCGAGGTTCTCGACCTCGAGCTGGGCGCCCGCGGCCTCCAGCCGGCTCGCCGTGAGGGCGGGGTAGGCCGTGTCGCGCAGCTCCGCACCACCCGGCTGGTACCCGGCAGCCAGCGAGTCGCCGAGGGCGACGTACAGCTGAGCGGGCGCCACGGCATCCGAGGTGGTGGGTGACGGGGCCGGGGCGGCGGACGTGGCCGCCGCGGTGCTCGGTGCGGGCTGCGCAGGGTCGCCGCTGCACGCCGACAGGGTCAGCACGATCGCGCTCGCCGCAGCAAGGATCGGCAGGGTCGAGCGGGTCATGAGGTCCTCGTCGGTTCGGAAGTCGATCGGGTGGGGCGGGTGTGGCCGCCGGGAAGGGCGCGCCCGGTGCACCGGGCACCATTGTCCCTTCAGCGTGCGGCACGCCCGCCCGGGTTCCCAACCCTCGACGGCTAACCTGAGCGCGCACTCGGCCACCCCGCCCCAGGAGACCCGCATGATGTCGTTCGCAACGGCCGTCAGGACCGTCCTGTCGAAGTACGCGACGTTCTCGGGGCGGGCGCGCCGCAGCGAGTACTGGTGGTGGTACCTCTTCTTCGTGCTGGTGCTCACCGCCACGACCGCGATCGACGCCGCGATCGGTTCGGAGCCGCTGCCCGGGTCCACGTCCGGTTGGGTCACGACGCTGACCGCCCTGGCCCTGATGCTTCCGCACCTGGCCGTCGGGGCCCGCCGACTGCACGACATCGGGCGCAGTGGTTGGTGGCTGCTGCTCGTCCTCGTCCCCGTCGTCGGCGTCGTGGCGCTGCTCGTCATGGCCGTGCTCGACAGCCGCCCCGACAACCAGTACGGCCCCTCCCCGAAGGGGTCGACCGTCGCGGCCGTAGGTACCGTGGTGAGGTGACTCCCCGCGTGCTGGAACCCGAGCAGTGGCGCGCCCTCGAGGCGGCCCACGAGGAGCGCGTCGATGCCGCGACGGCAGCACACCGCGAGCGGTGGTCGGGCGGTCGGACCCACCCCGTCGAGGACTTCCTCTTCCGCTACTACAACAACTCCCCCGCCCGGCTGCGGCGCTGGCACCCCGGGGCGGACGTCGTGCTCGCGGATGCCGCGCACCTCCCCCGCGCGCAGTGGGCGCACTACCGCACCGAGTCGGATGCCGTGCGCCTGGACCTCGACGCGTTCCTCGCCGCCCGCGGGCCCGCAGTCGCGTTCGTTCGGCAGCTGCTGTCCGCCACCGTGTCGCGCCCGGCGCAGCTCGGCTGCTTCGGGCTGCACGAGTGGGCGATGGTGCACGGCATCCCCGCTGACGACGTGCGGCACGCAGGGTGGCCGCTGCGCCTGGGCAGTGAGGGGACCGACGCGGTGGTGGAGGGACACGGCATCCGGTGTTCGCACTTCGATGCCTACCGGTTCTTCACCGACTCGGCGAGCCCGCGCAACGCCCTGCGACCGACGCGCGAGAGCCAGGTGGCGATGGAGCAGCCCGGTTGCCTGCACGCCGGCATGGACGTCTACAAGTGGGCGTTCAAGCTGACGCCGCTCGTGCCGAGCGACCTCGTGGCCGACGCGTTCGACCTGGCCCGGGAGATCCGGGTGCTCGACATGCGGGCCTCCCCCTACGACCTGCGCGAGCTCGGCCACGACCCGGTGCGCATCGAGACCCCTGAGGGGAAGGCGGCGTACGTCGAGGCCCAGCGCTCATTCGCTGCGCGGTCCAACGAGCTGCGCTTGCGCCTCCTGGCAGTCCTCGATGCCGCGGAGGCACAGCGAGAGACTCACCTGCGGAACGAGTGAGCGCAACATGCCGTCGGCGAAAACCTGCCAGCGGCGTGTTGCGCTCACTCGACTGGACCGAACCAGCCGTTCAGCAGGAGGGGCACGACAGATCGCCGACCCGTTGGGCGAGGGCAGCACGAGCCGCTCGGGCGGCGGTGCCGCGAGGATGCTCGCGGGTGACAGGCTGACCTGACCGGGACCGGCGGCGGTCCGCCCGACGGCGCACACGGCATCCACCTCGCGGGCACGCTCTGCGGCAGCCGCCGACCGCCAGGCAAACGGATGGACCCGGGTCCCCCGGTCGACGGCGATGGTCACCGATGTCGTGAACGACAGAACGTCCACCACGACGACGACCTCGACGCCACCAGCCAGGAGTTCCCGTGCGCCGCGCAGGCCCCAGTCCAGGCGCACGGCATACGGCTGCTGTCCCCACGGCGTCCCCACGCGGGCGAGGGTACCGCTGCCAGGAGGCACGGCGGGTGACCCGTCAGGCGAACGAGTGAGCGCAACACGTCGGACGCAGAAACTGCCGCCGGCGTGTTGCGCTCACTCAACTGGATGACCCTGGGGTCGTGGGTGTGACGCAGGTCAGCGCAGGGCGCTGCTGCCCCTGAACGGCCACTCGATGGTGCCGTTGCCCTTGCCCTTGCCGGTGCCGTTGACGGCCGACGTGGTCTGGGCGCGGCGTCAGCGGGGGGCGACGCCGGCGCGCACGAGCCCGTAGGTGACCGACTCGACGAGGGCGTCCCACGACGCCTCGAGGATGTTCGCGGCGACCCCGATGGTCATCCACGAGGTGGTGCCGTCGGAGGTCTCGATGAGCACGCGGGTCACGGCATCCGTGCCGTGGGCGGCATCGAGGATGCGCACCTTGTAGTCGATGAGCTCGAGGTGGCCGATCTCCGGGTAGGCAGCGGCGAGGGCCGCGCGCAGTGCATGGTCGAGGGCGTTCACCGGACCATTGCCCTCGCCGGTCTGCACGACCCGCTCCCCCGCGGCGCTCAGCTTGACCGTCGCCTCGGAGAGCGCGTCGTCGTCGCCTCGGGCGTCGGTGATGACGCGCCAGGACTCGACCTCGAAGAACACGGGGAGGGCACCGTCGACCTCACGGCGCAGGAGCAGCTCGAAGCTCGCGTCCGCCGCGTCGAAGGTGTAGCCACGCAGCTCCTTGTCCTTCACCGCGCGCAGCACCCTGGCGAGGGTGGCGGCATCCCCCTCGTCGACGGGGTCGAGGTGGAAGCCGAGCTCGCGAGCCTTCAGCTCGATCGAGGCCCGACCAGCCATGTCGGACACCAGCATCCGCATGTCGTTCCCCACGTGCTTGGGGTCCATGTGCTGGTAGAGGTCGGGGTCGATCTTGATCGCGCTCGCGTGCAGGCCCGCCTTGTGCGCGAAGGCGCTCGACCCGACGTAGGGCTGGCGGGAGTAGGCGGGCACGTTCGTGACCTCTGCGATGGCGTGCGCGATGCGGGTCGACTCCTGGAGCCGGTGGGGCTCGAGCAGCTCGAAGCCCTTCTTGAGCTGGAGGTTGGCCACGACGGTGAGCAGGTCGGCGTTGCCCGTGCGCTCGCCGTAGCCGTTGACGGTGCCCTGCACGTGGGTGGCGCCCGCGTCGACCGCGGCCATCGAGTTGGCGACGGCGCAGCCGGTGTCGTTGTGGCAGTGGATGCCGATCCGGGCGCCGGTGCTGACCACGACGTCACGCACGACGTCGGCGACCTGGTCGGGCAGCATCCCGCCGTTGGTGTCGCACAGGGCGATCACCTCGGCACCGGACTCGGCGGCGACCCGCACTGCCTCGAGGGCGTAGTCGCGGTCGGTCGCGTACCCGTCGAAGAAGTGCTCGGCGTCGAGGAAGACCCGGCGACCCTCGGACCGCAGGAAGGAGACCGTGTCGCGGATCATCTCGAGGTTCTCGGCGAGGGTGGTGCGCAGGGCACGCTCGACGTGGCCGGTGTGCGACTTCGCGACCAGGGTGACGACCTGCGCCTGGCTGTCGAGCAGGGCCCGCACGAGGGGGTCGGTCGCCGCCCGGCCCCCGGCCCGGCGGGTGGCACCGAAGGCTGCGAGGGTGGAGTTGCGCAACGTCAGGTCGCGGGCTGCTCGCGCGAAGAACTCGGTGTCCTTGGGGTTGGCCCCCGGCCACCCACCCTCGATGAACCCGACACCCAGGTCGTCGAGGTGCGACGCGATGGCGAGCTTGTCGGCGACGGAGAGGTTGAGACCCTCCTGCTGGGCGCCGTCGCGCAGCGTCGTGTCGTAGACGTGGAGGTCGCTCATGCGGTGCTTCACCCGGATCGGTATGCCGGTTCACCCGGCGTCGTGTGCCCCGGCCCTTGCGGGCCGGGGCGATGACGTGTGCTGCTCGTGTCCATTCTCGGGCCAGCGCTGCTGTCGTGCCGCCCGGGGGTGGGGGCGGACGACCTTCGCTCCCCGGTCACGCCGCGCCCGCGACGCTCCCGACAAGCAAAAGACCCCCCGGGTGCGGGAGGTCTGCGCGACGAGGAGTTCTCGTCGCGCTAGCCGATAATGAGCGTGGCGGTGGCCACAGAAAGCGTCACGAGCACACTGTTGCACGACGGCGACCACCCGGCATACGGGGCGTCCACATGCTGGCGGCGGCGGACGGCGGGACGCACAGCGGCGGCGACCCTCCTGAGAGGGTCGCCGCCGTCCCCACCTTCCCTACGAGAAGCCGCCAGTCAGGCCGCTCACACGGCGTGTTGCCGGGCTGCTCGTAGGGAAGGTCGGGGAGATCAGGGTGCGGAGACGAGCACCGACCCGGTTCCGAGAACCGCACCGGCCGGCGTGACGACGTTCATCTCACCGAACAGCTGGCGCCCGGCGGCTGCCGGAGCGGCCGCCGTCAGGGTCCCGGTGACCGTGGCCGACTCCCCACCGCCGAGGGTGAGGGCGGTGCCGGGCACCGTCAACGTCCCGAGTGCGGAGGAGAAGAACACGTCGAGGTAGTCGTACTCGGTCGTTCCGGCGGGCACGGAGTACCCGTCGACGACCACCGTGTACGTCCCGGGCGCCGGGCTGGCGATCGAGACCGACTCCTCCGAGTCACCGTCGGCATCCTGACCGACCAGCGCACCAGCGGCGTTGTACACCGACAGGTCGAGGTCGGCGGAGAGGTCCGAGGGGTTGCCGATGGTCACGTCGAGACGCTGCGCGCCTGCCGGGACCGCGACCTCGAACTCCTGGGATGCCGCGTCGGCGATGCTCGGGCGCTCGCTGAGCGCTGACCCGAGGTTGCCGCCCTGCGGCGTGACCGTCACCGGACCGAAGTCGTTGCGGACCGTCCAGGTGACCGGGGTGGCCACGCCGATGGGTGCTGCGACCGTCTGGATCTCCGGGTCGACCGTGACGCCCTGGGCCGCAGCCGTGAGGCGGTACGGGTTGTCGAGGAACGGCGAGGTGCGCCGCGACTCGACGATGAGCTCCCAGACACCCGGGATGGGGTTGCTGTACGCACGCGAGTTCGCGTTGCACGGCGAGCCGGGGAAGTTCGTGTAGCACTGCGTCGTCGCGGTGTTGTCGACCGGGACGCCGTAGGGGTTGAACGCGATCCAGCGCACCTGGCTGTTCGTCGCGATGCCACCGAGGTTGACCTGCAGGGCCTTGGTGCCCTCGGGGACGGTGACGAAGTGGCGCTGGACGAGGTTGCGCTCGACCTCTCCGGTCTTGCTCAGGGAGTAGGCCGGGGCCTTGAGGTCCTCGGACGCCACGACGGCGAGCATGACCCGGTGGTCGACGACGCCGGTGCGGGGGTCGTCGACGACGAGGATCGCGGAGTGCAGACCGGCCGTGCGGGGCTTGGCCACGACGTTGATGGTCTGCGCGCGGTCCAGGCGCAGGGATGCCGTCGACGGAACGGTGAACGTCCCGTCGTTGCCGATGAGACGCACGCGGTGGGCGACCTCGCCGGAGGCACCCGACGTGCGGGTCACCTTGACCTTGTAGGTCTTGCTCTGGCCGACCTTGTGGCCGCCGTCGTCCGCTGCACAGCGGTTGTAGACACCGGTGCCGCGGTCGGGGGTGGCCAGGAAGTCGGAGATCACGGTGCAGACCGGGGCATCCGTCGTGAAGGTGCGGGTGGCCGGGCGGTCGCGCAGCACGCTCCACGTGGTCGGCACGTCGAGCTGGCCGGTGCCCTGGGACACCGCCTCGACCCCCTTGACGAAGTCAGCCGTGGTGTACATCGACTCGCGCAGCTGGGCCGGGGTGATCGGCGTACCCGTGGCGAAACCGGCCGAGAGCAGCAGGGCTGCACCGCCAGCCGCCTGCGGGGAGGCCATCGACGTCCCGTTGAACATCGCGTAGCCGACCGGCAGGGTGTAGCCGGTCTCCGCGACGCCGGGCTGGACGAGCCACTGCGGCACGGTCGAGACCGCCGAGCCGGGAGCCATGATGTTGGGCTTGAAGCCGCCGTCCTCACGCGGGCCGCGCGAGGAGTAGTTGTGCAGCGTCAACGGCGTGGAGACGACCGAGCCGTAGTTGGACAGCCAGGTCTCCTTGCTCACCGACGAGGCGACACTGACGACGCTCGTCGCGACGGACGGGTCACCGATGGTGTTGATCCCGGCGCCGCTGTTGCCCGCCGAGATGAACAGCTGGACGCCGTATTCGTCGATGAGGGCGTCGTAGAGGCGCGCTCGGGCGTTGTTGCCGTCGTTGAGGGCCGGCAGGCCGCCGATCGACATGTTGACGACGTCGACGCCGCGGTTGGCGACGAGGTCGACCATGCCGTCGGTCAGGGCCGCGGCGGTGCAGCCGCCACCCCAGGTGCAGGCTCGCGAGGACACGACCTGGGCGCCGGGCGCCTGGCCGTCGACCGCGCCACCGAACAGGCTGTTGCCCGCGGCGATGCCGGCGACGTGGCTGCCGTGGGCGTCCTCGACGATGCCGATGTTGACGAAGTCGGCCGTCGCCGGGCAGGCCGGCCGGGGTGACGTCGACGCCCTTGCGGTACTCGACGACGAACGGCATCCGCTCGACGATGTCGGTCGCAGGGTTGTCGGTGCCGAAGTGGCGGACGTCGAAGTTCTCCTTGTACGGGCGCATCTTCTCGCCGGCCTCGAAGGTGAAGTTCTGGTTCGCGTCGACCCAGATGTCGTTGGTCGTCGGGTTGAACAGCACCCCGAAGCGGTCGGTGGTGTCGCCGTCGCGGTTGACGTCGCCGCCGGGCTCGCTGGGGGCGGTGATGCTCTCGCTGAACCGGTTGATCTTGTACGTGCCGGTGGACGGCAGCGTCCAGGTCGACCCCGGCGTAGGCGGCGGTGGGGCCGGTCACGTCGGTGAGCATGGCCCGCCACGTGCCGTCACCGTCGAACAGCGGGTCGGTCGCGGTCACCCAGTCGACGATCTTGCGCTGACCGGTGGTCGTGGTCTGGAGCGCGGGGTGGTCGAGGTCGACACCCGAGTCGATGACGCCGATGGTGACACCGCGACCGTCCCAGGTCGGGTGGGCGGCCTTGAAGTCCACCGAGCCGGTCTCGTTCGTCGGCATGTACGGGTTCACCTCGGGCGTCGACGGCCCGGGGGCGTCGACGGATGCCGTGGCCCCCGCGCGCTCCGCGGCCTCGACCGAGGGGTCGGGCAGGGGGATCGACTCGTTGAGGTCGACGGCCAGCACCTTGGCCAGCCCGGCGACCTTCTCCACGGACCCGGTCGGGACCGTGGCACGCACGTAGCCGATGCGGTCGTTGGTCATGCCGGTGAAGCCGCCGTTGGCCTTGACCGACGCCGCGACGCTCTTGGTGGCGCCCTTCTCGGTGGCGATGAGCAGGGTGACCCGCTTCTCCCCGTCGGAGCGTGCCTGTCTCCAGCAGGGCCCGGTCGTGCAGGCCCAGCTTGTCCTTGCCCGCCTTGCGCTTGACGAGGTCCTTGTCGGGCTTCGCCTTGGGCGCGGTGACCTTCGCCCTCGGGTCGGGCTCTGCAGCCCCGGCGGCGGTGGCGGTCGTCGAGACCAGACCTCCCGCGAGGGCGGCAGCGGCGAGGGCTGCGAGCGCTGTTCGCGCTGCGTGATGTGGACGTCGTGACATTGGCGCATCCTGTCGGGAAGGGTGGTGTGGGTGGGACCCCCCGGGGTCGTTCGTGCGGGCACAGTGGACCACGACGAATCGCCCGGACAGGACGATCAGTTCCGAATTCTGACCATTCCTTTACCTTTTGCGGTGAAGGGGCTGACCATCGCGTCAAGCGCCGAGGGCCGCCCACCAGGAATCCGCCGGCGGCGGGGCGCTCGGATCGACCCGCTGCCCGACCTTGGGCACCGTGACCGCCACCCCGGCATCCGAGGCCGCCGCGAGCAGCCGCTCGACCGGCTCCGCCCAGGGGTGTGGGGCCAGGACGAACGTGCACCAGTGGATCGGGAGCAGCAGAGCGCCCCCCATCAGCCGGGTGGCCTCGACGGCCTCCTCCGGGTCGAGGTGGATGTCGTGCCACGCGGGGTCGTAGGCCCCCACGGCCATGAGGGCGGCATCGAAGGGCCCGTGCACCTCGCCGATGCGGGTGTACCCGTCGAAGAAGCCGGAGTCACCGCTGAAGAACACGCGCCCGCCCTCACCGGCGAGCACCCACGAGGCCCACAGCGTCCCGTCGCGGCGCAGGCCCCGCCCCGAGAAGTGCTGGGCCTCGACGGCGGTGACGCGCACTCCCCCGACGTCGTGCCCGTCCTCCCAGTCACACTCGACGATCCGGGTGGCGGGCACCCCCCACGCATCGAGGTGGGCGCCGACTCCGAGCGGCACGAGGAAGACGGCATCCGTGAGCCCGACGAGCTGGCGCACGGTGTCCATGTCGAGGTGGTCGTAGTGGTCGTGCGAGATGACGACGGCATCGACCCGGCCGAGCCCGGTGAGCGGCACGGGCACCGCGTGCAGGCGCTTGGGCCCGACGTGCTGGCTCGGGCTGCACCGCTCGCTCCACACCGGGTCGAGCAGGATCCGGACACCGTCGAGCTCGACGAGGCACGACGCGTGGCCGTACCAGGTGATGTGCAGACCTTCGGGGCGCGGCTCGTGCGAGGCGCTGACGACCGGGATCGGCTTGACCGGCTTGCGGGTCTCGGCGCTCTCGCGGAAGCGGCGCAGGACCTCGCGCTGACCCGACGGCATCGAGGACGTCCCGCGGCTGGTGTTGTGGAACGCGCCGGCGCGGTAGGACGCCGAGCGCTGGACGCGCTCGAGGCGCGCACCCGTCGGGCGCCCGCCCATGGCCGCGTTCACCCCGCGGCCGGCAGCGGCGAGCGCTCCGAGGGCACTGGCGGCGCCCGCGGCGATGGCAAGTCTGTTGAGCCTGGTCACCGGGTGATTGTCACCCGCGCACGGCGAACTGTCTCGCAGAAGCGACCAACGCCTCGAACAGGCGCGGGTCATCCCCTGCCTCCGGGTGCCACTGCACCGCCACCCGGAAGGGGGATGCCGGGTCCTCCATCCCCTCGAGCGTGCCGTCCGCGTGCCAGGCCGACGGCTCGTATGCCGTGCCCTCCAAGGACTGCGGCCGCACCGCCTGGTGGTGGTAGGTCGGCACGTCGAGCGCCTCGCTGCCGAGGATCGCCGCCAGATGGCTGCCGTCGACAGGGGTCACCGAGTGCGACGAGTAGGACCCCGGCCGCGGGCAGTGCGCCTCGTGCCCGACGACGGCGGGCAGGTGCTGCTCCAGCGAGCCGCCGGCCGCCACCGCCATGACCTGCATGCCGCGGCAGATGCCGAGCACGGGCATCTGCCGGTGCTGCGACACCCGGGCGAGCGCGAGCTCCCACTCGTCACGGTCGGGGCGCGGGTCCTGCGACGTCACGTGCGGGGTTGCGCCGTAGCGCTGCGCCTCCACGTCGGCGCCGCCGGCGATGACCAGCCCGTCGAGCCGTCCGAGCACCGTGGCAGCCAGGTCGTCATCCGCGTCCGGGCGCGGGGGGAGGATCACCGCGAGCGCCCCTGCGCGCTCCAGGTGGTGGATGTAGCGGTGCGGAAGCACCCCGCTGCGCTGCGACGCCCACGGGCCGCGGTCGACGTCCTCGACGTAGCAGGAGACGCCGATGACCGGTTGCTGCTCACCCATCGCACCCACCCCGGTCAGAGCGGCGTGACGTACGCGCCCGAGATGCCGCCGTCGACGAGGAAGGTCGACGCCGTCATGAAGCTCGACTCGTCGGAGGCGAGGAACAGCACGGCGTTGGCCATCTCCTCCGGCTCACCGAACCGGCCCATCGGCACGTGGACGAGACGGCGGGCGGCCCGCTCGGCATCCTTGGCGAAGAGCTCCTTGAGCAGGGGCGTGTTGACCGGCCCGGGGCACAGGGCGTTGACCCGGATGCCGTCGCGCGCGAACTGCACGCCGAGCTCGCGGGTCATCGCGAGCACCCCGCCCTTGGAGGCCGAGTAGGAGATCTGCGAGGTCGCGGCGCCCATGACGGCCACGAAGCTCGCCGTGTTGATGATCGAGCCGGACTTCTGCTCGAGCATGTACGGCAGCACCGCCTTGCAGCACAGGTAGACCGACGTGAGGTTGACCAGCTGCACCTTGTCCCACGCGTCGAGGTCGGTGTCGAGGATCGAGTCGTCCTCGGGTGGGCTGATCCCGGCGTTGTTGAACGCGACGTCGATGCGGCCGTAGGTGTCGTGGGCGACCTTGAACAGGTTGTCGACGTCGGCCTTGTCGGCGACGTTGGTGTGGACGTACGTGCCGCCGACCTCGGCCGCGTACTGCGCGCCGAGCTCGTCGTTGAGGTCGCCGATGACGACCGTCGCCCCCTCCTGCGCGAACCGGCGGACCGTCGCCAGCCCGATGCCGGAGCACCCCCCGGTGATGACGGCGACCTTGCCCTCGAGCCTGCCTGCCATGGTGCTCTCCTATGCCTCGGTGCTGATGAAGACGTTCTTGACCTCGGTGAACGCGTCGAGCGCGTCGGGGCCGAGCTCACGGCCGATGCCGCTGGCCTTGAAGCCGCCGAAGGGCGTCGAGTAGCGCACCGAGCTGTGGCTGTTGACCGAGAGGTTGCCGGCCTCGACGCCGCGGGCCACGCGGATCGCACGGCCGACGTCACGGGTCCAGATCGAGCCCGACAGCCCGTATGCCGTGTCGTTGGCCTTGGCGACCGCGTCGGCCTCGTCGTCGAACGGCATGACGGACACGACGGGCCCGAAGACCTCCTCTCGCCACACCCGGTCCTGCGTGCCCTGCGGCAGCACGACGGTCGGCGGGTACCACCAGCCGGCACCTTCGGGCGCGGTGCCGCGGAAGGCGACGTCGACCGGCGCGTGCCCGGCATCCGAGGCGCCCTCGATGAACCCGCGCACGGTGTCGCGCTGGCCGGAGGAGATCAGCGGCCCCATGTGGGTGGCCTCGTCGCCCGGGTCGCCGACGACCACCTCGCCGAGGGCGCGCTCGAAGCGCTCCATGAAGGTGTCGAAGACGGTGCGCTGCACGAGGATCCGGGTGCGGGCGCAGCAGTCCTGGCCCGCGTTGTCGAGGAAGCTCATCGGTGCGCTCGACGCGGCGGCGTCGAGGTCGGCATCCGCGAAGACGATGTTGGCCGACTTGCCGCCCAGCTCGAGGGTGACCCGCTTGAGCTGGTCGGCGGCCTTGCGCATGATGCCCTGGCCGACGGGGGTGGACCCCGTGAAGCACACCTTGCGCACGTCGGGGTGGGTGACGAAACGCTCGCCGACGACCGAGCCCTTGCCGGGCAGCACGGTGAGGACGCCGGGCGGGATGCCGGCCTCGAGGGCGAGCTCGCCGAGCCGGATCGCCGTGAGGGGCGTCAGCTCTGCGGGTTTGAGCACCACGGTGTTGCCGGCGGCGAGGGCCGGCGCCAGGCCCCAGCCGGCGATCGGCATCGGGAAGTTCCAGGGCACGATGACGGAGACGACGCCGAGCGGCTCCTTGAAGGTCACGTCGAGACCACCGGCGACGGGGATCTGGCGCCCGAACAGGCGCTCGGGGGCGGCGGAGTAGTAGCGCAGGACACCGACGACGTTGCCGACCTCCCAGCGCGCGTTGCCGATGGTGTGGCCGGAGTTCGCGACCTCGAGGGCGGCGAGCTCGTCGGTGGCGCCCTCGACGGCATCGGCGAAGCGGCGCAGCAGCATCGCGCGGTCCGCGGGGCTGACGGCACGCCAGGCCGGGCCGACCTCGACGGCGCGCGCGACCGCGGCGTCGGTCTCCTCGACGCCGACGAGGTCGATCGTCGTGACGACCTGCTCGGTGGCGGGGTTGATGACGTCGTGCCGCGACGCGGCCGGGGTCGTGGTGCGGGTCGTGGTGGTGGTCATGGGGTGCAGGTCACAGCCTCTCGAAGCCGCGGACGCGCTCCCAGTCGGTCACCGCGGCGTTGAATGCCGCGAGCTCGACGTCCGCGGCGTTGACATAGTGGTCGACGACCTCGTCGCCGAAGGCGGCCCGGGCGATGGCGCTGCCCGCGAGCAGGTCACGCGCCTCCGCCAGGGTCGACGGCACGTGCTCGTAGTCGCCGACGTAGGCGTTGCCGACACAGGCGGGGTCGAGCTCGAGCCCCTCCCGGATGCCGTGCAGACCGCCCGCCATCATCGCCGCCACCGCGAGGTAGGGGTTGACGTCACCACCGGGCACCCGGTTCTCGACGCGCATCCCCGCGCCGTGGCCGACGACGCGCAGGCTGCACGTGCGGTTGTCGGTGCCCCAGGCGACGGCGGTCGGCGCGAACGACCCCGCGGCGAACCGCTTGTAGGAGTTGATGTTCGGCGCATAGAAGTACGACAGCTCACGCATCGTGGCGAGCACCCCGGCGAGGAACTGGTCGAAGAGCTCGCTGCGCCCGCCGTCGCGGTCGTCATCGGCGAAGACGATCTCGCCGTCGGTGCCGCGCAGGGACAGGTGGATGTGGCACGAGTTGCCCTCGCGCTCGTCGTACTTGGCCATGAAGGTCAGCGACTGGCCGTGGCGGGCGGCGATCTCCTTGGCCCCGGTCTTGTAGATCGTGTGGTTGTCGCAGGTGCGCAGCACGTCGTCGTAGAGGAACCCGATCTCGTGCTGGCCGAAGTTGCACTCGCCCTTGGCCGACTCCACCGTCATGCCCGCCGCGTACATCTCGTTGCGGATCTCGCGCAGCACCGGCTCGACCTTGCTGCCACCGAGGATCGAGTAGTCGACGTTGTAGCGGTTGGCACCGGTGAGCCCGTGGTAGCGCCGGTCCCAGGCTGAGTCGTAGGAGTCCTCGAAGAGGATGAACTCGAGCTCGGTGCCGGCGAACGCGCCGTAGCCGTCGTCGGCAGCGGCGGCGATCTGCTTCTTGAGGATGGTGCGCGGCGACTGGGCCACCTCGCCGGTGCCGTCGAGCCACGTGAGGTCACTCTGGATGGTGACCGAGTTCGGGTGTCCGGGGGTGCGCCGCAGCGTCGCGAGGTCCATCTCGAAGAACATGTCGCCGTAGCCGCGCTCCCACGACGACATCGCGTAGCCGTCGACGGTGTTCATGTCGACGTCGACGGCGAGCAGGTAGTTGCAGCCCTCGGTGCCGTGGTCGAGCACGTGGTCGAGGAAGAAGTGCCCGTGCAGGCGCTTGCCCTGCAGGCGTCCCTGCATGTCCGTGAACGCGACGATGACGGTGTCGACGTCGCCGGACAGCACGTCGGCGCGCAGCTGGTCGACCGTGAGCTTCGGCGGGCCTGCGGGATGGCTCTTCGTCATGGTGCTCCCCTTCTTCGCGCTATCCGATGAGTCCACGAAGGAGCGCCGACGTCGCGTCGCAGTGCTCCTCCATGGTCGTGCGGGCCGTGTCGGGGTCACCGGTGAGGATGGCCGCGACGATGGTGTCGTGCTGCTCGTGCGAGTGCTCGATGTTGATGCGCAGCACCGGGATCGCCCCGAGCAGCTCCCCCAGTGCCGCCTGGGCGCGGGTCACCGCCTCGACGACCATGGGCGAACCGGTGACCGTGGCGATCGCCAGGTGCAGGCGCGAGTCGGCGATCCGGTGGGCTGCCGGGTCGGCGTCGCGCACCGCCCGGCACGACTCGAGCAGCCAGTCACGCTGGTCACCGGACAGGGTGCGGGTGGCGGCGAGGCGCGCGGCCCCGGGCTCGACGACCCGTCGGAAGTCCAGTGCGTCCTCGAGGGCAGCACCGCGTCGGATGCCGTTCGCAGCGGCGGGTGGGCGGGCGTCACCCGGCGTGTGGCCGGCATCCGTGACGATCGTTCCGCCACCGCGACCACGGCGGGTCTCGACGAGCCCGGCATCCCGGAGTGCGGCGATGGCCTCACGCAGGGTGTTGCGGGAGATGGCCAGGCGCTCGGCGAGGTCTCGCTCGGGCGGCAGCTGCTCCCCGACGACGAAGACGCCGAGCCGGATCGCGGTGGCCAGCTGCTCGACGGTGGTCTCGAAGACGTTGCCGACAGCGGGTCGCAGCACGGCATCCGGGAGCCGCGTGGGCGGCGGCGACGACTGCTCCGGGGTCACGGGAGCGAGGATAGCCGCGAAATGGTCCTTGTGTGAACCTTTGACCACGACACGGCCGTCACCGCATGGCCCCTGCCACCTGCGAGCGCGTGCTCGAGCACGGACGCGACCCCGTCAGCGTCGTTGGCGGGACACGTGTGCGTCGTGAGGGCGATGACGTCGGGGTGCCCGCCCTCGACGCCGAACGACGTGCCCGCCCACTGGAGCATCGGCAGGTCGTTGGGCATGTCACCGAAGGCCCAGACGTCGGCTGCGTCGATGTCGCGGGCCGAGCACCAGGCGGCGAGGCTGGCGGCCTTGGTCGTTCCGGGCGCCGAGATCTCGGCCAGGCGCGCCACGCCGGAGTAGGCGACGTGGCCACGGTCGGCGACCACGGCCTGGACCGCGGCGATGAAGCCCGGCCCGCCGGCACCAGGGGGTGCGACGACGAGCAGCTTGCCCGTGGGGTCCTCGTCGAGGTCGGGGACGTCGACCAGGCTCGCGACGACCGAGGCGGCGTCGTGGTCCTCGCCGTGTGGGGAGGCGAACGTGGCCTCGACCGTCATCCCCGCGCGGCGCTCGAGGGCGAAACCGGCGTCCGGGAACTGCGTCCGCAGGTCCGCGACCAGCGGCAACAGGTCGGCGGCCGCGAAGCAGCCGGAGGACGTCACCTCACCGCGCGCCAGGTCCACGACGAAGGCACCGTTGCCCGCGATGACGACACCGTGGGACCCGACCGCGTCGGCCAGCGGCTCCACCCAGCGCGGCGGCCTCGCCGTGACGAACAGGACGGTCGTGCCGGCCTCCTCGGTGGCGACCAGCAGCGACCTCGTGCGCTCGGAGATGGTCCCGTCACTGCGCAGCAGCGTCCCGTCGAGGTCGGTGGCGACCACCCGCGGGAGCTGGTTCGGCCAGCCCGGAGCCGGTGGGCCCGCCCGGGCCGGTCATGCGAGGCGGGTGAGCCAGCCGTGCGTGTCCTCGGCGCGGCCGTACTGCACGTCGAGCAGCGCCGTGCGAATGGCGTTGGTGACCTCGCCGCCACCCTCGCCGGCCGTGGACGGGGTCGAGCCGCCCTCCCAGCGCAGCTCGCCGACAGGGGTGATGACCGCTGCGGTGCCGCAGGCGAAGATCTCTCGGATCTCGCCGCTGGCGACGCCGTCCTTCCACTCCTCGATGGGGATGCGGCGCTCCTCGGGCTCGAGCCCGAGCTCCTTGGCGAGCTCGAGGATCGAGGCGCGGGTGACACCTTCGAGGATGGAGCCGGTGAGCTCGGGGGTGACCAGACGGTTGTCGTTCGTGACGAAGAAGAGGTTCATCCCGCCGAGCTCCTCGATGTACGTCTGCGTCGAGGAGTCGAGGAAGACCGCCTGGTCGCAGCCGTGCTCGATGCCCTCGAGCTGCCCGGCGAGCGAGGACGCGTAGTTGCCGCCGGTCTTGGCCGCACCGGTGCCTCCGGCACCCGCGCGGGCATAGTGCTGCGAGATCCACAGCGTCACGGGCTTGAGGCCACCGGCGAAGTAGGCGCCGGCCGGGGAGGCGATGAGGCAGTAGGTGACCTCGTTGGCCGGGCGCACCCCGAGGAAGGCCTCGCTCGCGAAGACGAAGGGGCGCAGGTACAGGCTGGTCTCCCCGGTGCCGGCCGGCGGCACCCACCGCTCGTCGACCTCGAGCAGGGCACGCAGCGACGCGACGAAGTCGTCGGTGGGCAGCTCGGGAAGCGCCAGACGGCGCGCACTGCGCTGCATCCGCTCGGCATTGGCCTCGGGGCGGAAGGACCAGACCGAACCGTCGGCGTGCCGGTAGGCCTTCAGCCCCTCGAAGATCTCCTGCGCGTAGTGCAGGACCGCGGCGCTCGGCATGAGCTGGATGGGGCCGTACGGCTCGACGCGCCCGTCGCCCCAGCCGCCGCTCTTGGTCCACACGGCACGAAGCATGTGGTCGGTGAAGAACACGCCGAAGCCGGGGTTGGCGTGGATCGCGGCACGTCGCTCGTCGCTCGCCGGGGTGGGGTTGCGGTGCAGGTCGAAGGTCAGGCTCATGGGACTCGCGGGTCCTTTCCTCGGGAAGCGTCAGTGCTTGGCGACAGGCTACCCGTGGTCAGGGCGGCCCCGAACCGCCCGGAACCGCTCCCGACCAGTGCCGACCGGGCCCGCCGTCACCAGCGGTGGGCGACGTCGACGACGACCCGGCTGCGGTTCGTCGCCGCGTCGTGGATCGTGAAGACACGGTGCGGCAGCCGGGCCCGCACGCCGAGAGCGACGGTCGTGTAGCCCTCGAACGAGCCCGCCCACTTCACCTGGCGGAACGTCGTGAAGCCCACGACCGAGGGCATCGACGGGATGCGTCGTCGCACCCTGGTGCACCACGACCGCCAGGCGGGCGCCGCCGGCGACGGGGACGGGGAAGCCCGATCCGTCCGCGGTCACGGTGCTCACGTAGCGCACGTCGAAGCCCGGGGCCCGACCGGTCGTGTCGATGACGAGCCGGTCGAAGCAGGCGTGCCTGCCGGCTCGCACCCCGTCGACGCTCCCCACGGCGAAGGGTGCGGAGGTCTTGGGCAGTGAGCCCCAGGTGATGCCGCAGTACGGGGCTGCGGATGCCGTCCCCGCGCCGACCGCGGCCGGGGAGGCGATGAGGGCGACGCCGGCTGCGAGAGCGGCGACGGCACGGGCGCCCCGGCGAGCGCGGCTCGGGGTGGTGGTCGGACGGTGCGACATGGCTTTCTCCCTTGGTCGAACGGACACCCTTGTGACGCGCGAGGGCCCAGTTCGGTTGACCGCTCGCCCCGTTCGACCGCCCGCGGATGCCGTCGATCTAGGCTGGCGGTGTGGCCGCCTCCCCCGCCTCCCCAGCCGACCGACTCGTGAGGGTCGATGCTGCGGGAACCGTGCTCCGGGAGTACGTCCCCGAGGACGAGAACGACCTCGTCGCCGCCTTCGCGGACGCGGAGATCATGCGCTGGAACCCCGGCCCGGCCGTCCCCGACGCTGCTGTCGAGTACATGGCCGCGCGCAACGACTGGAGCGATGGGAGCCACGCCTCGTGGGCGGTGGCCGATGCCGCCGACCGACTGGTCGGCTCGGTGTCCGTCCACAGGATCGACGCCGACCAGGGCGACGCCGAGATCGGCTACTGGGTCGCGCCGTGGGGCCGGCGCCGGGGTCACGCGACCCGGGCCGTCGTCGGCAGCCTGCGGGTTCGCGTTCTCGCGGCTCGGACTGCACCGCCTCTACCTCTACCACGCGGTCGAGAACCCGGGCTCGTGCGCGGTGGCGACGGCAGCCGGGTTCATGCACGAGGGCACCCTGCGGCAGTCCTACCGGTACCCCGACGGCCGGTACCACGACGAGCACCTGCACGGCATCCTCGCCTCTGACGTCACCGGGCCGGGTGGTCCGTCAGCCGTGGACGAGGGCGATCGCCGACGACTCCCCGACCTTCCGCCGCCCCGCTACCTCACCTGACCCGGCACGGGTCAGAGGCGGGCGACGATGGCGTCGCCGACGGCATCCGTGCTTCGCGGCGTCGTGCCGCGATCCGCGAGGTCGGCGGCGACGGCCCGCTCCACCTGCTCGGCCTGTGCGGCGAGGCCGAGGTGGGAGAGCAGCATGGACACCGACAGGATCGTGGCCGTGGGGTCGGCCTTGGCCTGACCCGCGATGTCGGGGGCCGAGCCGTGCACCGGCTCGAACATGCTCGGGTAGCGACCCTCGGGGTTGATGTTGCCGCTCGCGGCCAGGCCGATGCCGCCGGCGATGGCCGCGGCGATGTCGGTGATGATGTCCCCGAACAGGTTGTCGGTGACGATGACGTCGAACCGGCCGGGGTCGGTCGCGAGGAAGATCGTCGCGGCATCCACGTGCTGGTAGGCCGTCTCGACCTCGGGGAACTCGGCCGCGACCTCCTCGACCGTGCGGCGCCAGAGGTGGCCGGCGTGGGTGAGGACGTTGTGCTTGTGGACCAACGTCAGGTGCTGTCGGGGGCGGGCCTGGGCGCGGGCGAAGGCGTCGCGCACCACTCGCTCGACCCCGAAGCGGGTGTTGACGCTGACCTCGGTCGCGATCTCGTTCGGGGTGCCGGTGCGCAGCGAGCCGCCGTTGCCGACGTAGGGGCCCTCGGTGCCCTCGCGCACGACGACGAAGTCGATGCCGTCGGGAGCGACCCGCTCGACCGCGAGCGGGCTGAGGACACCGGGGTAGAGCTTGGCCGGGCGCAGGTTGACGTAGTGCTCCATGGCAAAGCGCAGTGGCAGCAGCACCCCGCGCTCGAGGACCCCGCTCGGCACGGTGGGGTCGCCGATGGCGCCGAGCAGGATGGCGTCGTGGCCCTTCAGCTCCTCGAGCACCGAGTCGGGGAGCGTCTCGCCGGTGGCGTGCCAGCGCCGGGCGCCCAGGTCGTACTCGGTCGTCGTGACCTTCGGCCCGTGCGAGCCGACGACCGCCTCGAGGACCTTCAGGCCCTGCGCGACGACCTCGGGGCCGATGCCGTCGCCGCCGATGACGGCGATGTCGAGGGTCTGCGTGTCGCGCTCGCTCATGGTCTCCAGCCTAGGAATGCGTATCGAAATGCGAACGGCCGTCCCAGCCCGTGGATGGGCGAGACGGCCGGTACCTGCTCGGACGATCAGTCGTCGCTGTGGCCCTGGTCGCGCAGGTCCATGGACTCCTGCAGGGCCTGGCGCGCGAGGGTGGCCTCGTCGAGGGTGCTGTTCTCGTTCATCGGTGTCGGGCCCTTTCTCGGCGCGGCTGACGTGCTGTCCCTTCGAGGGTAGGGCGATGGCCGGGGGCCGGTCGGGCCCTCTCACCATCCGGACGCTCCACCGCACGAGACCCTCATCACATGTCACAACCACGATGGATTTCCTCGCCATGAGTTGATCAAGGGTACGGATTCCACGTCAGGAGCGGGTGTCAACCCCGGCGACTCACGCCACTCACGACCGTCGAGGCCCAGGGGGGTGCGCCAGCCCGACCTCGTAGCCGAAGATCACCGCCTGGATCCGGTCGCGCACGCCGAGCTTGCGCAGCACGGCCATGACGTGGGTCTTGACGGTGGCCTCACTCACGAACAGCCGTTCACCGATCTCCCGGTTCGACAGGCCCGCGACAATGAGCAGCAGCACCTCGTGCTCACGGGCCGACAGGCTCGCCACCCGGCCTGATGCCGCCGGGTCCGGAGAAGGCGTTCGCGCGAAGCGCTCGATCACCGCGCGGGTCACGGCGGGGTCCAGGAGCCCGTCACCGCGCGCGACGGTGTGCACCGCGGCGATCAGCTGCTCGGGCGCCGCGTCCTTGAGCAGGAACCCGCTCGCGCCCGCCTGCAGGGCACCGAACACGTACTCGTCGAGGTCGAAGGTCGTGAGCACGAGGACCCGAGGTGGGTCGACCTGGAGACGGACCTCGCGGGTCGCCGCGATCCCGTCGAGGACCGGCATCCGGATGTCCATCACGACCACGTCCGGGTGGCTGCGCGCGGCATGGTCGACCGCGGCGCGGCCGTCGGCGACCGCCCCGACGACGTCGATCTCGGCATCTGCCTCGAAGATCTTCCGCAACCCCTCTCGGACCAACGGCTGGTCGTCCGCGACGAGCACGCGCACGCTCACTCGGCCGTCCCCAGGGGAAGCCGCGCGCGCAGGCGCCAGCCACCATCCGGCCCCGGACCTGCCTCGCACGAACCCCCGAAGACCAGCACTCGTTCGCGCATCCCCGACAGACCGTGCCCCGTCCGGTCCGCAACGGTGGGCGGCGCTTGCCCGTCGTCGGTCACCTCGATCCGGACGTCGCCGGCCAGGACGTCGACCCGCACGCGGGCGCGCGTTGCGTCCGCGTGCTTCAGGACGTTGGTGAGGCCCTCCTGGACGATCCGGTAGGCCGAGATGTCGACACCCGTCGGGACGTCGACCAGCTCACCCGTCAGCCGCAGGTCCACCGCGAGGCCGGATCGTTCCATCTGTTCGGCGAGCGCGGCGAGCCGGGCGAGGCCCGGCTGGGGAGCGAGGTCGGCCGGGTCCCCCGTTGCCCGGAGGACCCCGACCAGCCGGCGCATCTCCTGCAGCGTCTCCCGACCGGTGACCTCGATCTGCTGCAGCACCCGGGACGTCTCGGGTTGCCGGTCGCCCAGGGCCATCCGTTCTGCCCCGGCCTGGACCGTCATCGTCGCGATGGCGTGGCCCACGGCGTCGTGGAGCTCACGAGCGATCCTCGCCCGTTCCTCGGCGACCGCGTAGCGCTCGGCCTGCGCGCGCTCGTGCTCCAACGCGGCAGCAAGTCGTTCCCGGGACTGCATGAGCCGTCCGGCCGCATAGACGCCCACCATGAGTGGGCCCAGCACCACGACGTCGTCGGGCTCGTGGACGACGAGCGCTGCCAGGGCGCCCGCCAGCGCCCACAGCGACCTGCGCCCCTCGACGTGCGCGCCGAGGCACCAGAACGCGACGCACACGGGGAGCAGCTCGGACTGTGGCTCCTGCTGCCAGTCCCCAGCGAGCGACTGGACGACCCAGGCGCCGAGGACGACCGCGACGACCGGCACCGGGTGGCGCTGGCCCCACAGCAGGGGCACCGTCATCGCGAGGGCGACCGGGACGCTCAGCGCGAGGGGGACGTCCTGGTCGGTGGTCAGCACCTCGGACAGCACGACGAGCACGACGATGAGCACGACGGCATCCCAGACCCGCGTGCGGACGGTGCTCATCGCCCCAAGGTAGACCCGAGGGGACATCGTGCGAATCCACCCTCCGGCTGAGCCCGAACCCGTCCGACGGTCGATGCGGGCGGGGCTGCGACATCCCTAGCGTCGAGGGATGAACACTTCATCGAAATCCTTCCGCACCTCCGCCGCCATCCTTGCCGCGGGGGGCCTGTGCTGGGTCGTCAAGTTCGTCGTCATCGCCGCGACGGACGGCGCCACCACCGGAGCAGCCGACACCGCCACAGGGCTCCTGTACCTCAGCGCCGTCGGGCTCATGTGTCTCGGCCTCGCCGGTCTCGGGGCCTCACTGCTCTCGGGGCGACACGTCGCCCTCCGAATCCTCGGTGCGCTCGGCGGTGTGGTCGCGTGGGCACTGACCTACCTGCTCGTCGAGGGCATCGCCCAGTCGGTCGTCGGCGACACCGAACCTGTCTGGCTCGGTGAGGAGATCGGCATCGTCCTCACGGGTGCGCTCATGCTGACCGTCGGGCTGCTCCTGGCCCGCCCGGACGCGGCGGGTACGCGCGCACAGGTCGCCCGAACCGCGTGACCCTGCCCGACGACCCGGGCCGCCCACCCGTCGGGGTGGGCGGCCCGGTCGTCGGGTCGGTCGCGGATCAGACCAGGTCGACGACCCGCACCGTCTCGGCGCCGATCTCGGCCTCGATCGCCGACACGACGTCGTCGGGGATCTGGTTGTCCAGGATCAGCGCGACGAGGGCCTTGGCCGTCTCGTCGTCACGGGAGACCTGCATCCCGGCGATGTTGACGTTCGCGTCACCGAGGATCTTGCCGACGGCGCCGATGATGCCGGGGCGGTCCACGTAGGAGAAGAACGCCATGTGCACGCTCAGCGGGATCTCGAGGTCGTACCCGTTGATGCCGGTGAGCTTCTGCACCATCTTCGGGCCGGTGAGCGTCCCGGACACCGACAGCGTCGAGCCGTCGGCCATCGTGCCGTTCAGCGTCGTGACGTTGCGGAAGTCCTCCGAGGTCTCCTCGGTCAGGAGCCGGGACTCGCACCCGAACTCCTTGGCGATCAGCGGGGCGTTGACGTAGGTGACCGGGTCCTCGGTGATGTCGGTGAACAGTCCCTTGAGTGCTGACAGCCGCCAGATCGAGACGTCGTGGCTCGTGATCTCCCCACGCGCCTCGACGTCGAGCTGCACCGGGACCGCACCCGCGAAGGCCGTGAACACGCGGCCGAGCTTCTCCACGAGGTCGATGCCGGGCCGCACCTCCTCGGCCACGGCGCCACCGGACACGTTCACGGCATCCGGCACGAGGTCGCCGCCGAGGGCGAGACGCACGGACTTGGCCACGGCGACGCCGGCCTTCTCCTGGGCCTCCTCGGTCGAGGCGCCGAGGTGCGGCGTGACGACGACCGACTCGTGCTCGAACAGGGGGCTGTCGGTGCAGGGCTCGGTGGCGAAGACGTCGATCCCGGCGCCGGCGACACGGCCCTCGGCGATGGCATCGGCCAGGGCCTGCTCGTCGAGCACCCCCCCGCGGGCGGCGTTGATGATCCGCACGCTCGGCTTGACCTTGGTGAGTGCCTCGGCGCCGATGAGGCCGATCGTCTCGGGGGTCTTCGGGAGGTGGATCGTGATGAAGTCGCTCTCGGCGAGCAGCTCGTCGAGGGTGACGAGGCGGGCACCGAGCTGGCCGGCGCGCTGCACCGAGACGTAGGGGTCGTACGCCAGGATCTCGACGCCGAAGCCCTTGAGCCGCTCGGCGACGAGCTGGCCGATGCGGCCGAAGCCGACGACACCCACCTTCTTCTCGAGCAGCTCGACACCGCCGTACTTGCTGCGCTTCCAGGCACCGTTCTTCAGTGCCTCGTTGGCCGGCGCGATGTTGCGGGCGCAGGCCAGGAGCAGGCCGACGGCGAGCTCAGCGGCCGACGTGATGTTGGAGGTCGGGGCGTTCACGACCATGACGCCGGCCTTCGTGGCAGCGGCGACGTCGACGTTGTCGAGCCCGACGCCGGCCCGGGCGACGACCTTCAGGCTCTTCGCGGCGGCCAGGGCCTCGGCGTCGACCTTGGTCGCGGACCGGATGAGGATCGCATCGACGTCGACGATCGCCGGGAGCAGCGCAGCACGGTCTGCACCATCGACGTGGCGCACCTCGAAGTCGGGGCCGAGGGCGTCGATGGTTGCCGGGGAGAGCTCTTCGGCGATGAGGACGACGGGCTTGCTCACGAAAGGTTCCTGCCTTCGGTGCTGCTGCGGTCGGTCATCCGTCGGTGTGCGGGATGCCGGTGCCCGGGTGGGCCACGCCCCTCACCGTCTGTCGGTGGGGCGTTCCGGCACGCCGCTGGGCCGGGAGTTCCATGATACGGGCGGCCCAGCATGTGGACACCATCGCCCACCCTGTGACACACGGGAGGGCTCCGCCCGGCGGCGCGGTCGAGGTGATACCGCACGTGAATCCGTGCACGTGGGGTTCGACCCAGCGGCGATCCGCACTCAGTCCGTCGCTGCGGCCAGCCGCTCGGCGAGCCCGTCCACCCCGCGACGCACGAGGTCTCCGTACCCGTCTGCGCCCAGCGTGTCGAGCGATGCGCGTGCGAGCGCGAGCTGTGCCCCGGCATCCGCGACCCTGCCCTGCCTCAGGTAGCCGTCACCGAGGTTGAGGTGCAGGCTCGGCGCCATCGCCGCAGCGCGCTCGATGCCGACGGGCGCGAGGTCGGCGTCGGACACGCCGGCGAAGGCATGGAGGGCCGCCTCGTCCCAGGCAACCTCGTCAGCGAGGTCGTCCTGGACGTCCGCGAGGTAGTGCGCGATGACGCAGCGCTGCGCGTTCTGGGCCTCGTCGGTTCGAGCCCATCCCTCCTGGAGCAGGGCCCTGCCACGCTCCCTGTCGCCCCCGAGGGCAGCAGTGACGGCCTCGATGATCTCGTTCCACTGCAGCATGGGCTCACCGTACGGAGGGCCACCGACAACAGCGCGCCCGCGGTCGAGGTGATACCGCACGTGAATGCGTGCACCTGGGGTTCGACCCAGGAGCCGGGTGCGACTCAGGCGCTGGTCGAGTCAGCGGGAGCGCGCTCGAGGCGGCGCGACACCAGCGACGATCACGACGACGACCCCCAGCGCCACGAGGGCCCACCACCATGCGAGGTCACCGAACCAGGCGTCGAGCACCGTGAACCCCACTGTCGTGTACACGAGCGCCCACAGCAGGGCACCCACGGTGACAGCGGGCAGGAACCGGCGCTGCGGCATCCGGAGCATGCCAGCAGAGGCGTTGATCGCGGTCTGCACCCCCACGGTGAGGAAACCCAGCGCGACCGCAGGCGCGCCGAAGCGCTGCACCCACCCCTCGGCGCGGCGGACGATCGGGCGGTCGAGCTGCTCGGAGAAGCGCGAGCGTCCACCCCCGGCCCGCACGCCACGGCCCACCCAGTAGGTGGCGTTGCCGCGGGCGAAGGCGCCGAGCCACAGCACCCCGAAGACGAGCCACACCGGCCAGCCCTCCACCCACGACTCCACCCCCCGATCGTAGGCGGGGCGCACTTCCCCTCGTCGCACACGTCGAAAGAGCGCAACACGCCGGGTGCGATTGCTCGCTCACGGCGTGTTGCGCTCACTCGACTGGCGTGAAGTCCTCGCTCGGGGTCAGCGGGCGGCGGAGCCCTCGACGTAGTCCTGGTCGCGGTCGGAGTCGACCCAGGCCATGAGCTTGCGCAGGTCGCGGCCGGTGGCCTCGATCGGGTGAGCGGCACCCTTGGCGCGCAGGGCGGCGAACTCGGGGCCCCCGGCATCCTGGTCGTCGATGAAGCGCTTGGCGAAGGCGCCGCTGCGGATGTCGGCGAGCACGGCCTGCATGTTCTCCTTGACCGACGGGTCGATGACGCGCGGGCCCGAGACGTAGTCGCCGTACTCGGCCGTGTCGGACACCGACCAGCGCTGCTTGGCGATGCCGCCCTCGACCATGAGGTCGACGATGAGCTTGAGCTCGTGCAGGCACTCGAAGTACGCGACCTCGGGCTGGTAGCCGGCCTCGACGAGGGTCTCGAAGCCGTACATCACGAGCTGCGAGGCGCCACCGCACAGCACGGACTGCTCACCGAACAGGTCGGTCTCGCACTCCTCGGTGAAGGTCGTCTTGATGCCGCCGGCGCGCAGGCCGCCGATGGCCTTCGCGTACGACTGCGCGAGCGCCCACGCCGAGCCGGACGCGTCCTGCTCGACCGCGAGCAGCACCGGCACACCGCGACCGTCGACGAACTCGCGGCGCACGAGGTGGCCGGGGCCCTTCGGGGCGACCATGAGCACGTCGGAGCCGGCCTCGGGCTGGATGTAGCCGAAGCGGATGTTGAAGCCGTGGCCGAAGAGCAGCGCCGCGCCCTCGGCGAGGTTGGGCTTGATCTCGTCGGCGTACACGGTGCGCTGCACCTGGTCGGGCGTGAGGATGACGACGAGGTCGGACTCGGCGACGGCCTCGGCGACCGTGAGCACGCGCAGCCCTTCGGCCTCGGCCTTGGCACGGGACTTCGAGCCCTCGGCGAGACCGACGCGCACGTCGACCCCGGAGTCGCGCAGGTTCAGCGCGTGGGCGTGGCCCTGGCTGCCGTAGCCGATGACAGCGACCTTGCGGCCCTGGATCAGCGCCAGGTCGGCGTCGTCGTCGTAGAACATCTCGGCCATCGTCTCGGCCTCTCCTTGTGGTGGTGGTGATTGAGTTCGGGTCGCACTGTATGCCGTGTCACGGATGGGGCGCGGCAGGGTCTCAGGCGCTGCGCAGGCTCCGGTCGGTGATCGACCGCGGTCCGCGGCCGATGGCGACGATGCCGGACTGCACGAGCTCCTTGACGCCGTAGGGCTCCAGGACGTCGAGCAGGGCGCGCAGCTTGTCGGTCGTGCCGGTGGCCTCGATGGTCAGCGAGTCGGTGGCGACGTCGACGACCTTGGCGCGGAACATCTGCACCATCTCGAGCACCTGGCTGCGGGTGCCCGCGTCGGCGCGGACCTTGATGAGCATGACCTGGCGCTGCACGGCAGAGGTCGGCTCGAGCTCGACGACCTTGAGCACCTCGACGAGCTTGTTGAGCTGCTTGGTCACCTGCTCCAGGGGCAGCTCGTCGACGTCGACGACGACGGTCATCCGGGACACGTCCGGGTACTCGGTCTCGCCCACGGCGAGGGAGTCGATGTTGAAGCCCCGCCGGGAGAACAGGGCGGCGATGCGGGCGAGCACGCCGGGCTTGTTCTCGACGAGGACGGACAGGGTGTGCTTGGACATGGCGGTCACGCCCCTTCAGTTCTCGTGGGATCCGGAGGGGACCCCGTCGTGGTCGGGATCGAGACCCTGCTCGACCGCCTCGGACTCCTCGCGGTCCCACTGCGGCGCGGTGTCGCGGGCGACCTGGATGAGGTCGTTGCTGACGCCGGCGGCGACCATCGGCCAGACCATGGCGTCGCGGTGGACGACGAAGTCGACGACGACCGGGCGGTCGTTGACCGCCATCGCCGCGCGGATGGTGTCGTCGACGTCCTCGGGCCGCTCGCACCGGAACCCGGCACAGCCGTAGGCGTCGGCGAGCTTGACGAAGTCGGGGACGCGCGAGCCGACCGAGGTGTGCAGGTCGGTGTTGGAGTAGCGCTCGTTGTAGAAGAGCGTCTGCCACTGGCGGACCATGCCGAGCGAGCTGTTGTTGATGATCGCGACCTTGATCGGGATGTTGTTGATGACGCAGGTCGCGAGCTCCTGGTTGGTCATCTGGAAGCAGCCGTCGCCGTCGATGGCCCACACGGTGCGGTCGGGTTCGCCGACCTGGGCACCCATGGCGGCCGGCACGGCATACCCCATGGTCCCCAGGCCTCCGGAGTTCAGCCACGCGTTGGGGCGCTCGTACTGCACGAACTGGGCGGCCCACATCTGGTGCTGGCCGACGCCCGCGACGTAGATGGCCTCCGGCCCGGCGATGGCGCTCAGTCGCTCGATGACGTACTGCGGTGCGAGAGATGACTCCTCGGGCTCGGTGTAGCCCACCGGGAAGGACTCCTTCCACCCCGCGACCCGCTCACGCCACGCGGTGAAGTCGCCGCCGCGGCCGGCGTCGATCTCGGAGTCGACGGCCTCGGTGAGGTCGACGAGCACGGCCTTGCAGTCCCCGACGATCGGGACGTCGGCCCTGCGGTTCTTGCCGATCTCGGCGGGGTCGATGTCGGCGTGGATGATCTTCGCGAACGGCGCGAAGCTCTTCAGCTGCCCGGTGACCCGGTCGTCGAAGCGCGCACCGAGGGCGATGATGAGGTCGCTCTTCTGCAGACCGGTGACGGCCGACACCGAGCCGTGCATGCCCGGCATCCCGAGGTGGAGCGGGTGGCTGTCGGGCAGGGCCCCGCGCGCCATGAGGGTCGTCACGACCGGGATGTTGCTCAGCTCGACGAAGCGCCGCAGCTCCTCGCTGGCCTGCGCGCGGATGACACCGCCGCCGACGTAGAGGATGGGGCGCTCCGCCTCGGCGATCAGCCGGGCGGCCTCACGGATCTGCTTGCCGTGCGGTCGGGTGACCGGGCGGTAGCCGGGCAGGTCGATGCGCGGCGGCCACGAGAAGGTCGTGCGCGCCTGGAGCGCGTCCTTGGAGATGTCGACGAGCACCGGGCCCGGACGCCCGGTGGAGGCGATGTGGAAGGCCTCGGCGATGACGCGCGGGATGTCGTCGGCGTTGGTGACGAGGTAGTTGTGCTTGGTGATCGGCATCGTGATGCCGCGGATGTCGGCCTCCTGGAAGGCGTCGGTGCCGATCGAGGCCGAGGCCACCTGACCGGTGATCGCGACGATCGGCACGGAGTCCATGTGCGCGTCGGCGAGCGGCGTGACGAGGTTGGTGGCACCCGGACCGGACGTGGCCATGCAGACCCCGACCCGGCCGGTCGCCGCCGCGTAGCCCTCGGCGGCATGGCCCGCGCCCTGCTCGTGGCGAACGAGGATGTGGCGCACCTTGACCGAGTCCAGCAGCGGGTCGTAGGCCGGCAGGATCGCCCCGCCGGGGATGCCGAACACGGTGTCGACGTCCATGGCCTCGAGCGACATGACCAGGCTCTGCGCACCCGTCACCTCGATCGGGGTCCGGGCGCGCGCCTGCTGCGCGACCTGCGCCGGGCTCGGGGCGCTGCGGCCTCCGGAGCCTGCGGGCGCACTGTGGCCCACGGGGACAACCGGGTTCGCCGGCCTGGTTTCGCTCACTGCCGTTCACCGCTCTCTGGGTTCGCCGCTTGCTCGCGGCCGTCATCCGTGCACAAAAAAACCCTCCAGTCCCATGGGGGACGACGGAGGGAGCGCGTCTGCCTGATCGGTCAGACGCGCCGTGAAAGTACGAGGACTCGGGCCACCCCTGAACTGTCCCCCGGTGCATCAGCCGTGTCAACCGGCGAGACGGGCGATCCCACGATCCGGGAAGGTGACGTCCCTCACCCGGTCTCACCCGTGCGGGGTGAGCTGTGCCGGATGCCGGGGCACCCCCGCCGCTCCCTCCGCTAGCCTCACGGGCGAACCGCCGACACGTCGACGGCCAACGCACCAGGAGCACGCCATGACCACCGAGGCAACCGTCGTCTTCGTCACCGTCGTCGGGTTGCGGTTCCTCGTGCCGCTCCTGATCCCGAGGTTTCCTCTTCCCGCGATCCTCGCCTGCCTCGTGCTCGACGCCGTCGACCAGACGATCTTCCAGACCTTCGGCTTCAACCCACCGGGGTACCAGAACTACGACAAGGCGATGGACGTCTACTACCTGTCCATCGCGTTCCTGTCGTCGCTGCAGAACTGGACGAACACCGCCGCCGTCGGCATCTCCCGGTTCCTCTTCTTCTACCGGATGATCGGCGTGATGGCCTTCGAGCTGACCGGTGAGCGCGCCCTGCTGCTGATCTTCTGCAACACGTTCGAGTACTTCTTCATCGCCTACGAGATCGTCCGGCTGCGCTGGGACCCGCGCCGGTTCAGCCGCCGCTTCTGGATCCTCACCGCCGCGGGGATCTGGATCTTCATCAAGCTGCCGCAGGAGTACTGGATCCACATCGCCCAGCTCGACTTCACCGACACGTGGAAGAACGTGCCGTGGTTCGCGCCGCTCGTCATCACCGCGGTGCTCGCCGGGCTCGCGATCCTCTGGTTCGTCGTGCGCCCGCGCCTCGTCACGCCCGACTGGGCCTGGCGCATCGCCGCCGACCCGCTGCCGGAGGAGATGGACTCCGCCGCCGAGCGCGACGCCTGGACCGGAGCGAACGTGCGGGTGTTGTCGTGGTCGACGCTGGAGAAGGTCGTCCTCATCGGGCTGCTGTCGACGATCTACGCCCGGATCCTGCCCGGTCTCGAGGTCTCCGACCTGCGGATGTTCATGGGGATCGCGGCCTACGTCGTCATCAACGCGGGGATCTCGCTCGCCTTCGCCCGACGGACGGGGACGCGCGAGGGCCTGGCCGGCGACTTCGGCGTGCGTGTCGTCGTCAACGCCGGGCTCGTGATCCTGGCCCGACTGATCCTCGGCCCGGGCGCTCTCGACGCCACGGACACGTTGTTCTTCGTGCTGCTGCTCTCGCTGCTCGTCACGATGCACGACCGGTTCGCGCCGGTCGGTGCGGTGCGCGCCGAGCACGACCGCACCGACCCCGAGCCCGTCCCCGCGGCGGAGGTCAGGGCCTGACGACGGCGTAGGGCTCGATCTCGCGGCGCCATCCGTGGGCGTCCGGGGCAGCCCCGGTCTGCACGGCGAGCAGCCGCTCGCGCAGGGCCGCCGTGACCGGTCCGGTGCCACCGCCGCCGATCGTCCACTGCGCGCCGTCGCGCCGCACCCGACCCACCGGCGTGAGCACGGCGGCGGTCCCGCACGCGAACACCTCGGTCAGCGTGCCGGAGCGCGCATCCGCCTCCCACTCGTCGATGGAGATGCGGCGCTCCTCGACCTCGAACCCGAGGTCCCGGGCGATGGTGAGCAGCGAGTCGCGGGTGATCCCCGGCAACAGGGTGCCCGTGAGCTCGGGGGTGATGACGCGCGGCACGTCCCCGCCGTACACGAAGAGCAGGTTCATGCCACCCAGCTCCTCGACCCAGCGCCGCTCGACGGCGTCGAGGAAGACCACCTGGTCACACCCCTGTTCGGCCGCCTCGGCCTGCGCCGCCAGTCCCGCCGCGTAGTTGGCCGCACACTTCGCGGCACCGGTGCCGCCGGGGGCGGCGCGCACGAAGTGGTCGGCCACCCACACCGAGACGGGCGTGAGCCCGCGCGGGAAGTAGTCGGCCGCGACGAAGGCGGTGAGCACGAACAGGCACTCCTCCGACGGCCGCACGACGAGCTCGGGCTCGCTGGCGAACAGCAGCGGGCGGATGTAGAGCGTCTGCCCCGGAACGCTCGGCACCCACTCGTGGTCGTGGGCCACGAGGAGGTCGACGGCCTCGACGAAGACGTCGACGGGCAGCTCGGGCAGGCAGAGGCGGCGCGCCGACGCCCGGAACCGCTCGGCATTGGCCTCGGGCCGAAACGCCGCGACCGACCCGTCTGCGCCCCGGTAGACCTTGAAGCCCTCGAACACCGACTGCCCGTAGTGCAGGGCCGAGGTCGCAGGGTCCAGGACGAGGGGGCCGTACGGCCCCAGGCGGGCCTGCTCCCAGCCACCCGCGCGCGTCCAGCGGATGGTCAGCATGTGCTCGGAGAAGACCCGTCCGAAACCCGGCTCGCGCATCCGCTCGGACCGTGCGGCATCCGACAGCGGGTTCGCCGTGTGCTCGACCTCGACCGGCAGCCCACCGATCGTCGGATGCCGGGTGCTCGCCTCCTGCGTGCTCACCTGGCTCACGCTCGCCGCGCCCGTCACGCCTCCGGCCCACCCGTGGCACCGGCCGCGGCGGCCTTCTCGGCGATGAGCGCGTCGATGCCGAGCACGGCGTCGACGCCCTCGCCCCGGGCGAACGCCGCCTGCCACTCGTCCTCGCGGGCGCCGACGGCACGCGCACGCTCGACGACCTCGGCCAGCCCACCTGCTCGCACGATGACGACCCCGCTGCGGTCGGCCCGCACGACGTCACCCGGGAGCACGCTCACCCCACCGCACTGGATGGGCACGTTGAGCGCGCCGGGCCCGACGTTGGAGCCCGTCGCGGGGTGGGCACCGCGCGCGTGCACCGGCAACCCCAGCTCCTCGAGCCCTTCGAGGTCGCGCACGGCCGCGTCCGCCACGATGCCCACGCAGCCGGCGGCCAGGAGCCGCCCACCGATGACGTCGCCGATGATCGCGGCATCGAGGCGGCCCCCGCCGTCGATGACGAGGACGTCCCCGGGCTTCACGAGGTCGGGCGACTTCAGCATGAACAGGATGTCCCCGGGCGCCAACCAGAGCGTGACCGCCGGCCCGCAGATCTCGGTGGCCGACACCATGGGACCGACGCCCGGGCCGACGACCGCGATCGGCCCACCACCGTCGGCGATCTGCGTCGTGGGGAACCGGGCCAGCTGGGCCACGAGGGAAGGGTCCGGCCGCTCGACCTCGGTGTTGATGGCCCACGCCTGCGGGTGCCAACGGCTCATGCCGACGTCCTCCTGGGTCCGAGCGCGCGGCCAGGTGCCGGGCGGGGTGGCTCATCCTCGCCGCGACTAGCGCGCCCCACAAGGCGGGGCCCACCCACGGTCACCCGATGACGGGGTTGTCCGCTCGCGACGCGCGTATATGCCCGTCCTGGGCGGACAACCCCGTCAACAGATGGTCATCCCGGCAGCCAAGAGCCCGCGCGCATCTGCCGCTCTCCTGATTCGGGGCGCCGCGACGTCAGATCTGGGCGGACTCCAGCTGGCCGAGCAGCTCTGGCGCCCGAGCGTCCAGGCGCGCGCCGCCGACGAGGACACCGACCGCGAGGAGCACCAGCCCGTAGACGGTTCCGACGGCGAGCGCCGCCCACCGTCCGACGGTCGTCCCCGACGTCAACCACACCAGGACGGCCACGGGCGCGGTGAGCAGCACCGGGCCGACGAACGACACGATCGCCGTGAGGCACCCCTGGGCCGCTCCCCCGGACGTGGCCGCGAAGGGGTTGCCGCCGGTGCGGGGCGCCGTCCCCGGCAGGTAGGCCCCCACGAGGACGGCGAGGCCCAGGCTGGCGAAGAACGCGACGACGGTGACGGTGAGCCAGGGCAGCGGGCGGGTCACGACGCCGAGGGCCAGGCTCACGGCATACGTCAGGAGCACCACCGGCCCGAAGACGACGGTGGTCGCGAGGACGCGCCCCAGACGGTCCTGCCAGCCGGGCACGCCGACCGCGACGTGCAGCCACCAGGCGGGTCCGTCGAACGCGAGGTCGTTCATGAGCGTGAGCCCGGCGAAGACCGCCAGGGTCACCACCCCCACGCCCGCGAGCCCCGGGGTGTCCATGATGAGCGACTGGATGACGAAGAACACCGGCAGCACGGCCGTCCGCAGCGCGATCGAGACGAGCCGGCTGTCGCGGTACCAGGCCCGGATCCGGCGGGCAGCGATGGTGGACGTCGGCGAGGTTCCGAGCAGCGCCGGCAGGAAGCGCCCGGCCCCGATGCGCTGCCCGCCCGAGCTCGTGAGCGGTGAGGTGAGCGTGCGACCCAGCTGGCCCACCCACACCCACCAGAGCAACCCGAGGAACCCGAGCGCGAGCCCGAGGTGCGCAGCCGCGGCCCCCCAGCGTCCGGTGGCGACGTCGAACGGCAGCCCCCACGCCCAGCCCACGGGGGTCCAGGACGCGACCTGCGCGGACCTCGTCGCGTCGAACGTGGTCAGGTCGGCTGCGAGCGTGCCCGTGGTGAGCAGCAGGTTGAACCCCAGGGGCACGAGGGTGACCAGCGAGACGACGAAGGCCCCGAGGATCCTCCCGAACCGGCTGGTCATGACCCGGGCCAACGCGCTCGTCACGGCGCGCGAGAGCAGCACGGCGGTCAGCACCCCGAGCACCGCCGCGACCAGGGCCGCGACCGCGGTCGCCGGAGCTGCCGCCCACGCGCCGACCTGGGCCACCGCCAGGGCGCACAGCATCAGGGCAGGGATGCCGGTCAGCGCCGCCGCGAGCAGGCCGCGCGCGAGCTCGTGGGCGCGCAGGGGCAGCACCGAGAACCGTGCGGGGTCGAGGATGGCGTCGACGCCGGTCGCGATGAGGCTGAGGACCGCCCACATCAGCGTGATCACGGTGAACAACGGCACGACGAGCGCGGTGACGCGCAACGGCTGTCCCGCGAGGAGCACGAGCGAGGGCCCGAGGATGCCGACGACCACCAGGGCAGCGAGCCCTCCGACGATCGACGAGGTGAGCTGCAGGGTGCTGCGGCTCATCGCGGTGCGCCACATCGCGAGGCGCAGGCGAACGATGAGCAGGGTCACGGCATCCGCCGTCGCCGGGCCTCGAGCGGCCGGCTCAACCCAGCCATGACAGCCCGTCGCCGCCGGCGTCGGACGCGCCGACGAGCTCGAGGAAGCGGTCGTGCAGCGAGCCCCCACGGGTGAGCCCGCCGACGGTGTCCTCGGCGAGCACCCGCCCACCGGCGATGACGGCCACCCGGTCGCACAGCCCCTCGACGAGCTCCATGACGTGGCTGGACATGACGACGGTGCCGCCACCGGCGACGTAGCGGCGCAGGATCGTGCGGATGGTCTGGCCGGAGACGGGGTCGACCGCCTCGAACGGCTCGTCGAGCACGAGCAGGCGTGGCGCGTGGATGAGCGCCGCAGCCAGGCTCACCTTCTTGACCATGCCCGCCGAGTAGTCGGCGACGACGGTGCGCGCGTCGTCGGCGAGGTCGAGCACGGCGAGCAGCTCGTCGGCGCGCGCGGCGGTGACCTCGCGCGGCATCCGGCGCAGGGCACCGACGTAGGTCAGCAGCTCACGCCCCGAGAGCTGCTCGAACAGCCGCATGCCGTCGGGCGCCACGCCCATGACGGCCTTCGCGGATGCCGGGTCACCCCACACGTCGTGACCGAGCACGCGCGCGGTGCCCCCGTCGGGGCGCAGCAGCCCCGTGGCCATCGACAACGTCGTCGTCTTGCCGGCGCCGTTGGGGCCGACGAGCCCGTAGAGCGAGCCGCGCGGGACCGCGAGGGAGAGTCCGTGGACGACACGGCGCCCGCGGAACTCCTTGACGAGGCCGACCAGCTCGAGGGCCGGCCCCTCCCCCGGCGGCTCAGTCACACACGGCGCCCTGGCTCGCGCTGCCGACGAGCCGCCGGTACTTCGCGAGGACGCCACGGGTGTACTTGGGCTCGGGGTGGGTGACCCCCTCCGCGCGACGGCGCTCGAGCTCGGCGTCGTCGACGAGCAGGTCGAGGCGACCCTGCGCGACGTCCAGGCGGATGCCGTCGCCGTCCCGCACGTACGCGATCGGCCCCTCGTCGACGGCCTCCGGGGCGACGTGACCGACGCACAACCCGGTGGTGCCCCCGGAGAAGCGGCCGTCGGTGAGGAGCAGGACGTCCTTGCCCAGGCCGGCACCCTTGATCGCCCCGGTGACGGCGAGCATCTCGCGCATGCCCGGGCCACCCTTGGGGCCCTCGTAGCGGATGACGACGACGTCGCCGGCGGCCATCGTGCCGTCCTCGACGGCATCCATGGCGGCGCGCTCGCCGTCGAAGACGCGGGCGGTGCCCTCGAAGACGTCGGAGTCGAAACCGGCGGACTTCACGACCGCTCCCTCGGGGGCCAGCGAGCCCGTGAGGATGGTGATGCCACCGGTGCGGTGGATCGGCTCGGACATCGCGCGCACGACCTTGCCGTCGACGTCCGGCGGGTTGATGTGGGCGAGGTTCTCGGCCATCGTCCTCCCGGTGACGGTGAGGCAGTCGCCGTGCAGCAGACCGGCATCCAGCAGGGCACGCATGACGACGGGCACGCCACCGACGCGGTCGACGTCGGTCATGACGTAGGAGCCGAAGGGCTTGACGTCGGCCAGGTGGGGCACCTTCGCGCCGACCCGCGAGAAGTCGGCGAGGGTCAGCTCGACGTCGGCCTCGTGGGCGATGGCGAGCAGGTGGAGCACGGCGTTGGTCGAGCCGCCGAAGGCCATGACCACGGCGATGGCGTTCTCGAACGCCTCCTTGGTCATGATGTCGCGGGCGGTGATGCCGCGGCGCAGCAGCTCGACGACGGCCTCCCCCGACTTGCGGGCGAACCCGTCACGGCGGCGGTCGGTGGCCGGCGGGGCCGCCGAGCCGGGCAGCGACATGCCGATCGCCTCGGCGACCGAGGCCATCGTGTTGGCGGTGTACATGCCGCCGCAGGCCCCCTCGCCGGGGCAGATCGCGCGCTCGATCGCGTCGACGTCCTCGCGGGACATCAGGCCGCGCGAACACGCCCCGACGGCCTCGAAGGCGTCGATGATCGTGACGGTGCGCTCGGACCCGTCGGACATCTTGGCGATGCCGGGCAGGATCGACCCCGCGTAGAGGAAGACCGAGGACAGGTCGAGGCGGGCGGCGGCCATGAGCATGCCGGGCAGCGACTTGTCACACCCGGCGAGCAGGACCGAGCCGTCGAGACGCTCGGCCATCATGACGGTCTCGACCGAGTCGGCGATGATCTCGCGGCTGACGAGCGAGAAGTGCATGCCCTCGTGACCCATCGAGATGCCGTCGCTCACCGAGATGGTGCCGAACTCCAGCGGGTAGCCACCCGCGGCGTGCACGCCGTCCTTGACGGCCTTGGCCAGCCGGTCCAGGGACAGGTTGCACGGCGTGATCTCGTTCCACGAGCTCGCGACGCCGATCTGCGACTTGACCCAGTCGTCGTCGCCGAGCCCACCGCACGCAGCATCCCGCGGGCAGCGGTCTTCTCCAGGCCGTCGGTGACGTCGCGGCTGCGGGGCTTGATGTCGGGAGTCGAGGTCATGCGCCCATCCTAGGGAGCGTCGTGGCGGCAGGGCCCGGGCGTCCGGGCGTCCGCGTGGAAGTGCCGATCAGGTCGCGAGGGTGCCGCGCACGACGCTGTCACCCGAGTGCTGGGGCGCGGTGTCGAACCCCTCACGGGAGATGTCGACGATGACGTAGCCCTGGTCGATGAGGTCCTGGGCGATCGCGAAGGTCTGCTCGGGCGCGTCGGGGCGCAGCACGCCGATCGACACCATGCGCTCGAGGTCCTCGTTGATCAGCCAGACCTCGAGGTAGCCGTCGCCGGCGTCGATCGGCTCGGTGCGCACCGCGAGGTCGAGCCGGTCGTCCTGGCGCACGACGTCCGCCGAGCCCTTGACCTGCCCGGTGTCCAGGGTGCCGAGGTCGGTGCTGGCCACCGTGACCGGCGCGGATGCCGGGTCCTCGCCGTCGAGCAGCCGGGCGCCGGCCACGCCGACCACCAGCCCGGCGGCGGCTGCGCCCGCCACCCACGCGAGGGGGATGCCGCGTCGGCGCCGGGTCTCGCGGCGCGCGGTGAGCTCGTCGGTCGGGACCTCGGGGCTCGTGACCGGGCTGGGCCGAGCCTCGGTGGAGGTGAGCACCACGGGAGCCGGCTCGGCATCGATCTCGGCCAGCACGGCATCCCACACGGCCGGTGACGGCGCAGCGAGCGCGGGAACGGGGTCACGCAGCGCCCGCACGGTGGAGCGCAGCGCGGCCACCTCGCGAGAGCACTGGGTGCAGCCCCGGACGTGCTCGGCGACGTCGGTCGGAGCCGACTCGCCGAGGGCCAGGTCGGCCAGCGTGTCGTCGTCAGGATGGTTCACGGTCCACCTCCTCCAGGCGGGTCCTCAGGTGCAGCAGTCCTCGTCGGACGTGGCTCTTGACGGTGCCGAGCGGCATCGCGAGCCGCTCGGCGATCTCCTCGTGGGTGCGGTCCTCCAGGAAGGCCATGCGCACGATCGTGGCGCGGGGGTCACCCAGCCGCCCCAGCTCGTCGTGCAGCACGAGCCGGGTCGCGAGCAGGTCGTCAGGCGGCGGTTCGTTCTCGTCGGGCAGGGTGTTCGCGGCGACGGCCTGGGCATCGCGAGCCAGTCGGGCCCGCTTCGCGTGGACGTCGGCGACCTTGTGGCGGGTGATGCCGACGAGCCAGCCAGCGACCGAGCCCTGGTCGGGCTTGAGCGTGTGTCGGCTGTTCCAGGCCGCGACGAACACCTGCTGGGTGACGTCCTCCGCGTCGTGGTGGTTGCCGAGGGAGCGAAGGGCCAGGGTGTGCACGAGGGAGGACCACTCGCGGTACGCCTGGGCGAACGCCTCACGAGAACCGGCGCGCAGGCGCACACCGATGTCGTGGACGTCGACCTGCTCCCCGGTGCTCACGGCCTCCACGATAGAGCGCCTCGTCTCCGGGGGTCGCGTGAGGAGCAGCATCGTGTGCTCCTCTCTCGCGGATTCGGGTCGTGGGCGGTGCTCGCTACCAGTGGTTCGGAGGCAACACCCCTCGTGGATGCACCATTCGGACAGAAGATGGCGGTCCGCCGCGTGAGGACGGTCACGATCGCGCGGCCCCGGCGCGGGAACCGAGGTGGTGGTAGCCCACGGCCAGGCTCGACGCGACGGTCAGCCAGACGGCATACGGCACGAGCACCCAGGCAGCCCACGCAGTGAGCCCCGCCGTGAGTGCGACGAGTCCCCAGGTGAGGGTCGCGGCCCCGAGGAGGAGCAGGGCGGCCCGGCCCAGCCGGTGGTGGACGTAGAAGGACCGGGCCCACCCGAGGGCGAGGGCCACCGAGGCGCCGAACAGGGCCAGCCACAGCACGACGTCAGGCAGCGGAGCGGTGCGGACGACGGCCACGCCCGCCACGGCCATCGCGGCGAAGTTGAGCGGCCAGATCACACCGAACACGATGTCGGGTGGCTGCCACGACGGGCGCCGCAGGGTTGCTGCCCACGCCGAGCCGGCACCGGTCCAGCGGACCGCCAGCACGGCATACAGCGCGATGAGCAGCGCGCCCGCAGCCCCGAGGCCGAGCCGCGCGAGCGTCACGCCCCGCCCACGGGGACCGGGCCGGCCGCACGGTCCGCGGCGTCGGCCGCATGCGGCTCCACGGCCCCGGTGTCGACGCGCCGCGGCCACCAGAAGCGGTCGCCCAGGATGAGCGCGATGGCCGGCACGAGGACGGTGCGCACGACGAGGGTGTCGAGCAGCACGCCGACGCAGATGATGACGCCGAGCTGGGCGAGCACGACGAGGGGCAGCACGCCGAGCACGGCGAACACCGCGGCGAGCAGGATGCCGGCGCTCGTGATGACACCACCGGTCGCCGCGAGCGCGCGCAGCATGCCGCTGCGGGCGCCGTGCCCCTTGGCCTCTTCCGCCGCCCGGGTGACGAGGAAGATGTTGTAGTCGACGCCGAGCGCCACGAGGAAGACGAAGGCGAGCAGCGGCACCCCGTCATCGAGCCGCTCGAACCCGAAGACCTGGGTGAACAGCACCCACGACAGGCCCAGGCTCGCGAGGTAGGTGGCGACGACCGTCGCGACGAGCACGACCGGGGCGACGACCGAGCGCAGCAGCAGCGCGAGCGAGACGAGGACGAGCCCGAGGATGATCGGGAAGATCACCGTGCGGTCGCGGCTGGCGGACGTCGAGGCGTCGATGGCCTCGGCCTCGGTGCCCCCGACGTGGGTGTCGGCCTGGCCGGAGAGCGCATCGCGCACGGCGAGCACCGTCGCCTCGGCCTCGTCCGACCCCGGTTCGGCGTCGACGACCGCGTCGACCTCGGTGACGCCGTTGCCGGAGGCGGCCACGCGCACGGCGCTGACCCCGTCGACTCCGCCCACGGTCGCGGCCACGGCCTCGCCGTCACCACGGGTCACGACGATCGTGGGGTCGGCGGCACCGGCCGGGAAGGACTCGGCCAGCCGCTCACCGGCGGCGATCGCCTCCGGCTTCTGGAGGAACTGGTCGGCGCCGTCCAGGCCGGTCTGGATCTGGGTGATGCCGCTCGCCATGACGGCGAGGGCGAGCACGGTGGCGGTGACGAAACCAGCGGGGCGCTTCGCGACGGCATCCCCGATGCGGCGCCACAGCGAGTTGGCATCGGCCAGGCCGACCTGGCCCACCGTCGGGACCTTCGGCCAGAAGATCCAGCGCCCGAAGACGACGAGCGTGGCGGGCAGCACGACGAGGGCGAAGAAGGCGGCGACGATGACACCGACGGCGCAGGCGAGGCCCAGGCCGCGCGTGGCCGGGAAGAGGGAGAGCAGGAGGGTGAGCAGACCGAGCACGACCGTGCTCGCGCTGGCCACGACGGCCTCGGTGGTGCGGCGCAGGGCGATGGCCATGGCCTCACGGCGGTCCTGCGTGACGCGGAGCTGGTCGCGGTAGCGGCTGATGAGCAGCAGCGCGTAGTCGGTGCCGGCGCCGAAGACGAGCACCGAGAGGATGCCGATCGTCGACTCGTCCCACAGCACGTCGAAGGTTGCCAGGGTGTGGGTCGCGACCACCGCGGCGAGCTGGTCGGCGACCGCGACGACCGTGAGCGGCACGAGCCAGAGCACCGGGCTGCGGTAGGTGATGACGAGCAGGATCGCGACGACGGATGCCGTGGCGGCGAGCAGGCGGAAGTTGGCACCATCGAAGACGGCGGCGAGGTCGGCCTGGATGGCGGCGGGGCCGGTCACCTGGGCGGTCATCCCGTCGGGAAGATCGGCGGTGGCAGCCTCCCGGAGGTCGCCGACGACCTCGGCGGTCTCGACGGCATCACTCGGTGTTGACCGGGATGAAGACCGTTGCCGCAGTGCCGTCCTCGGCGACCACGGGCGGGGCGCCGGTGGCGCCTGGCAGGGTTCGCGACTGCTCCTCGACGACGGCGAGCTGTTCGGGAGTGAGCGGGTCGTCGCTGCTGTACAGCACGACGGCTGCGGACCCCTCGGCCTCGGGCAGCTCGGCGCGCAGCTCGGCGGCGGCCTTGCTGTCGGTGCCGTCGGGCAGGGCCGCGACGGCGGTCGGGGGACCCTCGGCCTGGCCGACGATGCCGATGACGGCGCCCGCGCCGAAGATGGCGACCAGCGCGATGAGCCCGGCCACCCACTTTCGCGTGATGAGGTGCGCGACGCTGCCCATTGCTGCTCTCCCTTGGTACGGTGGTGCTTCAGGTGGTGATTCACCATGTTGCTAAGTAGGTGAGTGAGATTACGGAACCCGACGCTCGTGACGCAACTTTGTCTAAGGTTGCCCCGGACGTGACCTCCGTCGCGCCCGGCTACCGCTCGTCCACGTCGCTCGACGCCCTCCAGGAGCTCGTCGACGTCGCCGGACAGGTGCCTCACGAGGTGGCCCGCAGGGCCGGGCTCTCGGTCTCCGAGCTGCACTCTCTGCGCCACCTGATGTCGGCTCCGATGGGCCCGGTCGAGCTGGCTCGCGAGCTCGGGGTGACGTCCGCGGCATCCTCGGGGATCGTCGACCGGCTCGTCGGCCGAGGTCACGCGCAGCGGCGACCCCACCCCGACGACGGGCGACGCACCGAGGTCGTCATCACCGACTCCGGCCGCCTCGAGGTCTTCACCCGGCTCGCGCCGATGTTCCGCGGGCTCGCCGAGATCGACTCGTCCCTCGACCCCGACGAACGGGTCGTCGTCGAGCGCTACCTGCGGGGCGCCACGGCCGCCATGAAGGCCCTGATGTGAGCGGCACCCTCGGAACTGCGGCCTCCTCGGCCCTGGACACCGCCCTCGACCGCACGATCGCCCCCGGCTTCACCCGCCTCGGGTATGCCGTGCGCCGGCGCCTTCCGACGTGGCCGGCCGACCCCCGCCCGGGGTGCCTCTCGGGGCATCACGTGGCGGTGACGGGAGCGTCGTCCGGCCTCGGGGAGCGCACGGCCCACGACCTCGCTGCCCTGGGCGCCACCGTGCACCTCGTCGTGCGTGACGCCGGCCGTGGTGGGCGCGTCGCCACCGAGATCGAGGCGTCCGTGGGTCGGGCCGGGGCGGCCCGCGTGTGGATCTGCGACGTGTCCGACCTCGACTCGGTGCGGGGGTTCAGTGCCGCCTTCCTCGCGGCCGACATCCCGCTGCGGGCGCTGGTGCACAACGCCGGCGCCCTGCCCCCGACGCGCACCGAGTCCGCCCAGGGGCACGAGATGACGATGGCCCTGCACGTGCTCGGACCGGTGCTGATGACCGAGCTGCTGCTGCCCCTGCTGTCGGCCGACGAGGGCCGGGTCGTGTTCGTCACGTCCGGTGGCATGTACAGCCAGGCCCTTCCCGTGTCGGACCCCGAGTTCCTGCGCGGCGAGTACGCCGGGGCAACGGCCTACGCGCGCAGCAAGCGAGGGCAGATCGAGCTGCTCCCCGTGCTCGCGGACCGCTGGGGCCTCGCGGGGGTCGACGTGGCCGCCACCCACCCGGGGTGGGCGGCGACCCCCGGCGTCCAGACGTCGCTGCCGCGTTTCGCGAGCCTCCTCGGGCCCTCCCTGCGCACCGCCGGAGAAGGTACCGACACGACGACGTGGGTGGTCGCGAGCGAGCCGGCACCGGCATCCGGCCTGTTGTGGCACGACCGCCGCACCCGCCCGACGAGCATCATGCGCCGCACGCGCCCCTCGGAGGAGCGATCGTCAGCGCTTCTGGGCGTGGGTCCGCGAGGCGACCGGCGTGTCCGACGGCTGACCATGAGGTGGGCGGGCCGTCAGTTGTCGGCGCGCACTGCGGGCGAAGCCGATAGGGTCCGACGGGTGTTCAGCCCTCACCCCGCGGAGATCCTGTTCCTCCTCCTGTACCTGGCCATTCCCCTGGCGCTCATGTACCTCGTGGTCCGCTTCGCCGTCAGGCACGGCACCATCGACGCGCATCGCCGCCTGCGGGACGAGGGGTCACCCGCGCTGGGTGACGATCCCCGGGCGGGTCGTCCCTAGATTCGGCCTTGACGCGGCACGGTGTCGGCCGGCATGGCCGTCACCCCGAGGCCGCGGTGGAGGACGGCCATGAGCAAAGCCACCGGGGCGGCAGACACCCAGCCCCTCAGCACCGACGAACGTGCCGAGCTCGAGCGGCTGCGCGCCCAGGTCGCAGCCCAGAGTCCCGCGCCGCCCACGGGGGATGCTGAACGCTCCACCCGGGGCCGTTGGGCGGGATCGATCGTCCTCATGCTCGTCGCCGCACTGCTCGCTCCCCTGTCGGCGCTGGCCACGTGGTCGAACGCCACCCTGCTCGACACCGACGAGTACGTCGCGATGGTGGCGCCCCTCGCCGAGGACCCCGCCATCCAGGACGAGATCTCCCGGCGGATCACGGATGGGGTGTTCGAGGCCCTGCGCGTCGAAGAGCTGACCGCCAGCACACTCGCCGCCATCGCCGCGCGACCCAGGGTGGAGGGGGTCACCGAGAACCTGCCGGTGGACCTCACGGCGTTCGCCGTCCCCATCTCGAACGCCGTACGAGGGTTCACCTCGGAGCAGGTCGAGCGGCTCGTCGCCTCGGACGCCTTCGAGGACGCATGGACCGCGGCGAACCGGGAGGCCCACGCCAGCCTCGTCGCTGCCCTCACGGGCGAGACGAGCGCGGGGGTGTCCGTCGTCGACGGTCGCGTCTCGGTCAACCTTGCGTCCTTCATCACGGCGATCAAGCCCGTGCTGATCGAGCGCGGTGTGCCGTTCGCCGACCGCATCCCGGCCGTGAACGCGCAGTTCGTGGTGCTCGAGAGCGCGAGCCTGGGCAACGCCCAGGCCGCGGTGCGGATGCTCGACCTGCTCCACACGGTGCTGCCCATCACGGCCGTCCTGCTGCTCGCGGCCGGGGTGGCCCTCGCCCCGGCACGCCGGCGAGCCCTGGTCATCGGTGCGTCGATGGTCGTCGGCACGCTGGTCCTGCTGCTGCTCGGGGTGCAGGTGCTGCGGGCCCTCTACCTCGGCGACCTCGAGCAGGCGCTGCTCGTGCCCGAGGCCGGTGAGGTGCTGTTCGACTCGGTCTCGATGCCGCTGCGCCTGTGGGTGCGGGCCTCGGCGGTGCTCTTCCTGCTCATCGCCCTGGGTGCCTGGCTGGCCGGACCGTCGAGCGCCGCTCGGGCGGTGCGCACGCTGCCGGCCCGGATCGCCGGCACGACCCGCCAGCCGACCGGCGCCCTGGCCACGGTCTCCCGTTTCGCGGCGCACAACATCACCGGCCTGCGCGCGGCCGTCGGGGGGCTGGCCGTCCTCGCCATCCTCGTGGGCGACCGGCCCAGCGCGGGCGACGTGGTCATCATCGCCGTGCTCGTGGCCGTGGCCCTGACCGTGATCGAGGTGCTCCGCCGCTGGGGCACCGAGGTGCCGGACGAGGTGCCGGGCGAGGCGAGCCCGGCCCCGGAAGGTGCGCCAACGGCATCCGAGCCCGTGGCAGTGGGCGCCGACAAACCCTCCGCCACCTAGCGCCGTCGAGGTCGGTCAGGCCTCGTCGCGGCAGACGTGGAACCGCTCGAGCGTGGCCTCGCCGAACCCGAGGTCGGCCCAGCGTCCGGAGTAGTGCAGCACGGCGACCGCTGAGGTCGGGAACCCCTCGGCCATCTTGCGGTGGCCCTCGACGCTGCCCTCGCCGTCGCACAGCAGCTCGGCGAGGGACGGGATGCCGGGCGCGTGCCCGACGACCATCAGCACGTCGGCGTCCTCGTCGGCCTCGCGGATCACCTCGAGCAGGCGCTCGGGTGAGGCGAGGTAGATGCGCCGGTCGAGGTGCACCTCACCCTCGGGGCAGCCGCTGGACCACACGCCCTCGGTCGTCTGCTGCGTGCGCTCGGAGGTCGAGCACAACACCTCGTCGATCCCGATGCCGTGCTCGACCAGCCACCGTCCGGCAGCGGCCGCGTCCCGACGGCCCCGTGCCGTGAGCTCGCGTTCGTGGTCGTTGTCCCAGTTCTGCTGCTCGGCCTTCGAGTGGCGGAGGAGGACAAGGGTTCGGTCCTGCGCTGCACGGGTCATGTCCCCGATCATGCACCCATCCGCCGGAAACTGTCCCTCCATGCGTGCCCCGATCGGGTCGTCGCGTGACTAGGTTTGACAGGACGAGCGGAGCCGTTCCGCCGCCGCAGAAAGGATCCCCATGTCCGCACTCGACGACATCCTCGGAGCCCTCCCGGCCGACGCCATCTCCCAGCAGGTCGGGGCCTCCCCCGACGAGGTGCGCGCTGCGGCGGCATCCGTTCTGCCCGCCCTGCTCGGTGGGCTCCAGGCGAACGCCGGCGACTCCTCCGGCGCCGGGTCGATCCTCGAAGCCCTCGGCCAGCACCAGGACGACCTGCTGAGCGGCGGTGCCGACCTGTCCGCGATCGACGAGAGCGACGGTCAGGCCATCGCCAACCACATCTTCGGCGACCGCCAGGACGACGTCGTCAACACCCTCGGCGAGCTTCCGCCGACGGGCGGCTCCGGCATGGGCGGGGCCCTGGTGAAGAAGCTGCTGCCGATCCTCGCGCCGATGGTGCTGTCGTGGCTGGCCAAGCAGGTGCTCGGTGGCGGTGGCTCAGGAGGGGGCGCGGCTGCTCCGCAGCGGGCCGACACCTCCCCGAGCCTGCCGGGGTCGACGGGCGGCGGCGCTGGTGGCGGCCCCGGCTCGCTCGACGACCTGCTGCGTGACGTGCTCGGTGGCGCCACCGGTGGTGGGACCACGGCTCCCGGCGGTGGTGGCGCGGCTGCCCCCGGCGGGATGGACGCGGGCAGCATCATCACCGACCTGCTCGGAGGCATGCTCGGCGGCGGCCGCCGCTGACGCCCCCCGCCCTGTGTCAGGTCAGGACTGGCCGAGGCGCTCCAGGATGATCGCCCGGGCCGCACCGGCATCCGCCTGGCCCTTCATGGCCTTCATGACCTGGCCGATGAGCGCGCCCGCGGCCGCGACCTTGCCGTCGCGGATCTTGTCCGCGACATCGGGGTTCGCTGCGATGACGGCATCGACCGCCGCCTCGAGCGCGCCGGTGTCCTGCACGAGCTCGAGCCCACGGGCGTCCGCGACCTGGGTCGGTGCGCCCTCCCCCGAGAGCACACCCTCCCAGACCTGACGCGCCATGCCGTCGTTGAGCCGGCCCGAGGTCACGAGGCCCTCGAGCTCGACGACGGATGCCGGGCCGACCCCGAGCCCTGCGGCGTACGTCGGCACGTCCTGGCCCTCCGCGTTGGCGCGCCGCGCCACCTCGCCCGACCACCACTTGCGTGCGGCCGCCGGTGAGGCGCCCGCCGCAACGGTCTCCTCGATGAGGTCGACCAGCCCGGCGTTGACGACGTCGCGCATCTCCAGGTCGGCGAAGCCCCAGTCACCCTGCAGTCGCTTGCGGCGGGCGGCGGGCGGCTCGGGAAGCGTGCCGCGCAGCTCCTCGACGAGCTCACGCGACGGGGCCACCGGCACGAGGTCGGGCTCGGGGAAGTAGCGGTAGTCGTCGGCGTCGGACTTCACGCGCCCCGACGTGGTGACGCCGGTGTCCTCGTGCCAGTGCCGCGTCTCCTGCACGATCGTGCCGCCGGACGTCAGGACCGCGGCGTGCCGGCCCACCTCGTAGCGCACCGCCCGCTCGACCGAGCGCAGCGAGTTGACGTTCTTGGTCTCCGAGCGCGTCCCGAACACCTCGGCGTCCTTGCGCATCAGCGAGAGGTTCACGTCACAACGCATCGAGCCCTGCTCCATCCGCACGTCGGAGACGTCGAGGGCCTTGAGCAGGTCGCGCAGGGTCGCGACGTACGCGCGGGCGATCTCGGGCGCGCGCTCCCCCGCCCCCGTGAGCGGCTTGGTGACGATCTCGATGAGCGGGATGCCGGCGCGGTTGTAGTCGACGAGGCTGTGCGTCGCGCCGTGGATGCGACCCGTGGAGCCGCCGACGTGCAGCGACTTGCCGGTGTCCTCCTCCATGTGGGCCCGCTCGATGTCGACCCGGTAGACCGTGCCGTCGTCGAGCTCGACGTCGAGGTAGCCCTCGAACGCGATCGGCTCGTCGTACTGCGAGGTCTGGAAGTTCTTCGGCATGTCCGGGTAGAAGTAGTTCTTCCGGGCGAACCTGCACCACGTCGCGATCTCGCAGTTGAGCACGAGCCCGATGCGGATCGCCGACTCGACGGCGATCGCGTTGACGACCGGCAGCGCGCCGGGCAGCCCGAGGCAGACCGGGCAGGTCTGCGTGTTGGGCTCGGCGCCGAACTCGGTCGGGCAGCCGCAGAACATCTTCGTGGCCGTGTTGAGCTCGACGTGCACCTCCAGCCCCATGACGGGGTCGAAGGCCGCGATGGCGTCGTCGAAGGGCAGGGTCGCCTCGGCGTGTGCCTGGGTGGTCATGGCTCAGGCCTCCTTCGTCGTCGTGCCGGCGGTGGCGCCCAGCGAGGGAGCCCGGTCCAGGAGTGCGCCACCCCAGGCGGCGGTGAGCCGTGCCTCGAGGGCCGCGCCCACGGCATACAGGCGGTGGTCCTGCATCGCAGGCGCGAGGATCTGGAAGCCGGCGGGCAACCCGTCCTCGCTCGCCAGGCCACTGGGCACCGACATGCCGGGGATGCCGGCCAGGTTCGCCGGGATCGTCGCGATGTCGTTGAGGTACATCGCCATCGGGTCGTCGAGCTTGTCGCCGAGCTTGAAGGCAGTGGTCGGGGCGGTGGGGCTCACGAGGACGTCGGCGGTCTCGAAGGCCGCGGTGAAGTCATCGGCGATGAGGCGGCGCACCTTCTGCGCCGAGCCGTAGTACGCGTCGTAGTAGCCGCTGGACAGGGCGTACGTACCCAGGATGATGCGGCGCTTGACCTCGTCACCGAAGCCGGCGTCGCGCGTGGCGGCCATGACCTGCTCGGCGCTCGGCGCCTCCACCCCGTCGGGTGCGACGCGCAGGCCGTAGCGCATGGCGTCGAACTTCGCGAGGTTGCTCGAGGCCTCGCTCGGGAGGATCAGGTAGTACGCGGCCAGCGCGTACGTGAAGCTCGGGCACGACACCTCGACGACCTCGGCGCCGGCATCGACGAGGTGCTGCACGGCCTCGTCGAAGCGTGCCTGCACCCCGGCCTGGAAGCCCTCGCCGGTCAGCTCGCGCACGATGCCGATCTTCAGGCCCTTGACGTCGGCGCGGCGAGCGGCCTCGACGACGGGCGGCACGGGGGCGTCGATCGACGTGGAGTCCATCGGGTCGTGCCCGGCGATGACCTCGTGCAGCAGCGCCGCGTCGAGCACGGTGCGGGTGCACGGCCCGGCCTGGTCGAGCGAGGAGGCGAGCGCCACGAGCCCGTAGCGCGAGACCCCGCCGTAGGTGGGCTTGGTTCCGACGGTGCCGGTGACGGCCGCCGGCTGGCGGATCGAGCCGCCCGTGTCGGTGCCGATGGCCAGCGGGGCCTGGAACGAGGCGACGACGGAGGCCGACCCGCCACCCGAGCCACCGGGGATGCGCTCGAGGTCCCACGGGTTGTGGCTCGGGCCGTACGCGCTGTGCTCGGTGGAGGAGCCCATCGCGAACTCGTCCATGTTCGTCTTGCCGAGGATGGGCATGCCGGCCTCGCGCAGGCGCGTCACCAGCGTCGCGTCGTACGGCGGCACCCAGCCCTGCAGGATCTTCGAGCCGCACGTCGTCGGCAGGCCACGGGTCGTCATGACGTCCTTGACGGCGATCGGCACCCCGGCCATCGCGTGCAGCGACTCGCCTGCGGCGCGACGGCGGTCGACGGCGTCGGCCTGCGCCAGCGCACCCTCGGCGTCGACGTGGAGGTAGGAGTGCACCGCGCCGTCGACGGCGGCCGTGCGGTCGAGGTGGGCCTGCGTCACCTCACGGGCCGACACGCTCCCCTGCGACAGCAGGTCGGCGAGGTCGGCAGCGGTGGACCGGGTCAGGTCGGTGGTCACGTCGTTAGGTTCCTCTGGGGTGCGGGGCGCGGTGGTGAGGTGCGAGCGGATGCCGTGCGGCCGGCATCCGGGTGGTCATTCCTGGTCGAGGATGCGCGGCACGGCGAAGCGCTGCTGCTCGGACTCGGGGGCTCCGGACAGGGCGTCCTGCGGGCTGAGCGAGGGGCGCACGACGTCGGGGCGCGTGACGTTGACGATGGGCATCGGGTGGCTCATCGGCTCGATGTCGGCGATGGGCGCCTGCTGCACGGTGGCCACCGCCTCGAGGATGACGCCCAGCTCGCCGACCATGCGGTCGAGCTCGGCGTCGGAGAGGTCGATGCGGGCGAGACCGGCGAGGTGCGCCACGTCGTCACGGGTGAGTTCGGCCATGCGGGCCAGTCTATGGGCCAGCGCCGGCCCTGAGAGACTGGGCCCGTGCTCACGGACACCGCCTCGATGCAGCTCGTGCTCGACCTCGTCGGGGTGTTCGTGTTCGCCCTCACCGGTGCGATCGTCGGGGTGCGGCGCGGGCTCGACGTGTTCGGGGTCCTCGTGCTCGCGTGGGTCGCGGGGCTCGGCGGCGGCATCATCCGCGACCTGTTCCTCGGCATCACCCCGCCGGTCGGGGTCAGCGACTGGCGCCTGCTCGCGGCGGCCGTCGTCGCCGGTGTGGCCGTCTTCCTCCTCCACGGGACCTGGCAGCAGGTGTCCGTGCGCCACCCCGACGCGCGCTGGCACCGGGTCTCGTTCACGGTGCGCCTCTTGGATGCCGCCGGGCTGGCCGTGTTCGCCGTCAGCGGCGCCCTCGTGGCGCTCGACGCGCAGGCCGGGGCCCTCGCGGCCACGCTCATCGGCGGGATCACCGGCGTCGGCGGCGGGCTGTTGCGCGACGTGCTCACCGGGCAGGTGCCCGAGGTGCTGCGTCGTGAGCTGTACGCCCTGCCGGCCCTCGCCGGAGCGGCTCTGGTCGTGCTCCTCCACGAGGTTGGTGCCCTGACGACGCTCACGGCGTGGGCGGCGGTCGCGTTCGTGTTCGTCACCCGGGTGGTCGCGGTCGTGCTCGACCTCAACGCACCTCGGCCGTTGCGCAGCGGAGCCTGAGGCCCGCCCTCCTCGAGTTGGGTGCCCACCCGGTCGCACGATGCCACCACCCCTCGCGGTGCCGACCAGGTCGATCCCCGCCCTCGGCCCGTGAGCGGCCAGGTGGTCGACGTCGAACAGCGTCGCGACGCCCACGCCGACGCCCTCGACGTGGACCACCAGGGAGACGGGGGCGCCGGGACACCCCTCCTCGGCTGCGCTCACGCAGCTGGGCGTCGAAGCGGTCCCTCGTCAGGGGTCGTGGCGCCTGTGGCGTCCGCTCCTCCCAGGTGTCGAGCTCGGAGGCGATCTCGTACAGCATGTCGAGGTCTTCGTCGGTACGTGGTCGCAGCGACACGCCGGGTGTGGTGGACACGACGAGCACCCTCACGCTGCGGACGACGCCGCGTCCACGCCCGACTTTCCGCCGACCGTCGCCGCGGCCGCGTCAGTCAGTCGGGGCTGCCGGTCTCGAGCAGGCGCCGGAAGCCGGCCTCGTCGAGGATCGTCAGCCCGAGCTCGCGCGCCTTGTCCTCCTTGGTCCCGGCGTTCTCGCCGACGACGACGTAGTCGGTCTTCTTCGACACCGACCCCGAGGCCTTGCCGCCGCGGGACAGGATCGCCTCCTTGGTCTCGTCGCGCGAGAACCCCTCGAGCGACCCGGTGACGACGACGGTCAGCCCCGCCAGGGTCTGCGCCACCGACTCGTCACGCTCGTCGACCATCCGCACCCCGTCGGCCGCCCAGCGGTCGACGATCGCCACGTGCCACTCGTTGCCGGGCCGGTCGAACCAGTCGCGCACCGACTCGGCGATGACCGGTCCGACCCCCTCGACGGCGGCGAGCTCCTCGACCGAGGCGGCGCGAACGGCATCCATCGAACCCAGGTGCGCGGCCAGCGCCCGCGCGGCCGTCGGCCCGACGTGGCGGATGGACAGCGCGACGAGAACCCGCCACAGCGGCTGCTCCTTGGCCGACTCGAGGTTGGCCACGAGCTTGTGGCCGTTCGCCGAGAGCACGCGACCGTCGACGACCTCCTCCGGCGGGTCGGTCCTCTTCGCGACCCGGGTGTAGAGCGGCACGCGGGCGACGTCCTCGAGCGTCAGCGAGAACAGCCGCCCCTCGGTCGGCCCGGCGAGGTCGGGGTCTGCGGGGTCAGGGTCTTCGAGCACCCCCGACTCGAGCAGCGCGATCGAACCCTCCCAACCCAGCGCCTCGATGTCGAAGGCGCCGCGCGACGCCAGCGCGAAGAGCCGCTCACGCAGCTGGCTCGGGCAGGACCGGGAGTTGGGGCAGCGGATGTCCTTGTCGCCCTCCTTCTCGGGCGCGAGCTCGGTGCCACACGACGGGCAGTGCGTCGGCATGACGAACTCGCGCTCGGTGCCGTCACGCAGGTCGACGACCGGGCCGAGGATCTCGGGGATGACGTCACCCGCCTTGCGCAGCACGATGGTGTCGCCGATCAGCACACCCTTGCGCTTGACCTCGTCACCGTTGTGCAGGGTGGCCTGGGTGACCGTCGACCCCGCGACGACGACAGCCTCCATGACCCCGTACGGGGTGACCCGACCGGTGCGCCCGACGTTGACCGCGATGTCGAGGAGGCGCGTGTTCACCTCCTCGGGCGGGTACTTGTAGGCGATCGCCCACCGCGGCGCCCGCGACGTCGACCCGAGCTGGCGCTGCACCGAGACCTCGTCGACCTTGACGACGACCCCGTCGATGTCGTGGGCGTTGTCGTGCCGGTGCTCACCGGTGTGCACGATGAACGCGAGGACTTCGTCGACGGTGTCGAGCACCCGCAGCTCGTCGGAGACGGGCAGCCCCCATTCCCGCATGCGGGTGTAGGCCTCGCTCTGCCTCGTCAGCTCGAGGCCTCGGTGCGCGCCGATGCCGTGCACGAGCATGCGCAGGTCGCGGGTCGCGGTCACCCGCGGGTCCTTCTGGCGCAGCGAACCGGCCGCCGTGTTGCGCGGGTTGGCGAACGGCGCCTTGCCTGCGGCGACGAGGCTGGCGTTGAGGTCGGCGAACGCCGCGAGCGGGAAGTAGACCTCACCGCGGATCTCGACGAGGTCGGGCACGTCGTCGCCACTCAGCCGCTCGGGTACGCCGGCGATGGTGCGGACGTTCAGGGTGACGTCCTCACCGGTGCGGCCGTCACCGCGCGTCAGCGCACGGGTGAGCCGGCCCCCTTCGTACAGGAGGTTGATGGCCAGCCCGTCGATCTTCAGCTCGCAGAGGAAGTGGTGGGCCGCACCCCCGGCATCGCGCTCGACCCGAGCCGCCCAGGCCCGAACCTCGTCGGCGTCGAAGGCGTTGTCGAGGCTGAGCATGCGCTCGAGGTGGTCGACCGCCTGGAAGTCGGTGGAGAAGATCGCGCCGCCGACCTGCTGGGTCGGGCTGTCCGGGGTGCGCAGTGCGGGGTGCTCGTCCTCGAGCGCGGTCAACGACCGCATGAGGGCGTCGTACTCACCGTCACTGATCGTCGGCGAGTCCTTGACGTGGTACGCGAACTGGTGCGCGCGCGCCTGCTCGGCGAGGGTGACCCACTCGTGCCGGATCTCGTCGGGCACGTCCCCCTCGGGCAGCGGCGTGGCAGGGTCGGTCGGCGTCTGGCTCACCCGCTCATCCTGCCGCAGGGCACCGACAGTCAGGCACGACGCGCGAGCAGCACGTCACGGGTGACCTCGAGCTGCCCGAGGTGCTGCGCGAGCTCTTCGTAGACGTGCAGCAGGACGTCCCCCTGGGTGGCGTCGAAGCCCGGGTGGTCCTCCGGCGGCGGCGGGTTCACGGGAGGATGCCGCGGCGACGCGGCCCGCGCGTCGGCGTGGAGGCGGGCGCGCGCGGCATCCAGCAGTGCGAGCGCGTCGTCCACCGTGCCTATGGCGGCGAACTCGGCATCGCGGTCGCGCGGCACGACGATCCCGAGGTTGACCGTGCTCCCCCACCGAGAAATGACGCCCGCGGCGTGGGCGATGAGACCGGATGCCGTGTTCGCGCCGGGCACGTCGGCCGGCCTTTCGTTGACGAGGTCGTCACCGAGCTGGCGGGCGATGGCCGCGTAGCCGTCGAGCGCCTTGTCGCAGTAGGCGAGGTACTCCTCGACGGTGATCATGCGCGACGCCCGCGAGCCGACCCGGCAGCACCGACCAGCGCCACGAGCCCGAGTCGGCGATCTCCCGGCTGGCCGCCCGGCCCTCGGGGGTCGGCAGCAGGGGGTAGTCGTGGATGGCACCGTCCTCGACGTGCAGCGCAAAGGCCGCGCCGACCGGCATCCGGCGTTCGAGCTCGCGGCAGTCGGGCAGCGTGATGTCGCGCGTGCCGACCCAGACCTCGACCGGAGGCAGGTCGGTGAGGACCCCGAACAGCGGGCTGACGCGTGGGTCGTCGAGCGCGAGGTCGCCGGCCCACGACTGCGCGATCGGGTGCAGGCCCGCCCGGGTGAGCCAGGGGTCGGTGCGCTCGACGGCGTCCACGGCGGGGTTGGACATCGTGAGGTCGATCCAGGGCGCGATCAGGAGAAGCCCGACCAGGCCCTCGCGAACCTGCGGCCGAGCCTGCTGGGCAGCCACGAGGGCGAGCCCGGCGCCGGCCGAGTCGCCGAGGAGCACGCACGGGCGGCCCTGTGCGACAACGGTGTCCACGACCTCCCCCACGAGCGCGACCGCCTCGACAGCCGTGCTGTGGGGTGCGAGACCGTAGATCGGGACGTGGACCTCCAGCCCCGTCTGCTCGGCGAGCGCCGCGGCGAACGCCCACTGCTGCTCGACGATCTCGTTCGTGTACGCGCCTCCGTGGAGGTAGACGACCACCCCCTCGGATGCCGTCGCGCCTCGCCGCCGCAGGACGTGCACGTCGCGCCCCTGCACCTGGTGGGTCGTCACCTCACACGCCGCCAGCACCTTCGGCGGTGGGTCGGAGGGGCCCTTCGCGGAGTGCAGGAACGCGATGCCCGCCTCGCGGGTGGCGTAGCGCTTCTTGCGCGTCAGGCGCACGTAGAGCGCGACACCACGCATCTGCCAACTCGCCACGGCCACACCCTAGCCTCGTGCGAACATGGACCCGCCGCCAGTGACGCCGGACCAAGGAGCCCCCGATGACCAACCTCGCGACCAACCTCACGAGCACCGCAACGACGTACCCCGAGCAGGACGCGCTGCGGATCAACGGCCAGGGGGTGACCTACGCGCAGCTGCACGGCATGGCCGCCACGATCGCGGGGACGTTGCGCGCCAACGGGGTCGAGCCGGGCGACCGGGTCGCGCTGATCCTGCCCAACGTGCCGGCCTTCCCCGTCATCTACTGGGGCGTCCTGCTCGCGGGCGGCACCGTCGTGCCGATGAACCCGCTGCTCAAGGCCGGCGAGATCGACTACTTCTTCACCGACTCCGGCGCCAAGCTCGCCTTCGTGTGGCCCGACTTCGTGCCCGAGGCCACCAAGGGCGCGCAGAACAGCGGCACGCGGATCATCGAGTGCGGCCCGATGGGCCCGGTGGCCGGCTCCTTCGAGGGCGGCGACCCGATCGCGCAGCCCCACGAGCGCGCCGACGACGACACCGCGATCATCCTCTACACGTCCGGCACGACCGGCCGGCCCAAGGGCGCCGAGCTCACCCACTCCAACATCCACCTCAACGCGATGCGCTCGGCCCAGGTGATCCAGCAGATGACGACCGAGGACATCGTCATGGGCTGCCTGCCGCTCTTCCACGTCTTCGGTCTCGTCGTCGGCCTCAACGCCGCGACCGTCGCCGGCGCCTCGCTCGCCCTCATCCCGCGCTTCGACCCGGCCGCGGCGATCGAGGTCATCGAGAAGGAGCGGGTCACGATCATGCAGGGGGTTCCGACGATGTACGCCGCGATCCTCAACCACCCGGCATCCGACGGCATGGACGCGTCGTCACTGCGCACCTGCGCGTCCGGCGGTTCGGCGATGCCGCTCGAGGTGATGCGTTCCTTCGAGGAGAAGTTCGGCTGCATGATCCTCGAGGGCTACGGCCTGTCCGAGACCTCACCCGTGGCGTCGTTCAACATGCCGACGATGGAGCGCAAGCCGGGCACGATCGGCGTGGCCATCCCCGGCTGCGAGATGAAGTGCGTCGACCTCGACGGCAACGAGGTTCCCGTCGGCGAGGTCGGCGAGATCGCCATCCGCGGCGACAACGTCATGAAGGGCTACTGGAACAAGCCCGAGGCCACCGCGGAGGCCATCCCGGACGGCTGGTTCCGCACCGGCGACCTCGCGACGATGGACGACGAGGGCTACTTCACGATCGTCGACCGCAAGAAGGACATGATCCTGCGCGGCGGCATGAACGTGTACCCGCGCGAGGTCGAGGAGTGCATCTACACCCACCCCGACGTCCTCGAGGTCGCCGTCGTCGGGATCCCTGACGAGCTCTACGGCGAGCAGGTCGGTGCGGCCGTCGCGCTGCGCGAGGGCTCGACCGCGACCCCGCAGGACATCATCGACTTCGCCAAGGAGCGCATCGCGGCCTACAAGTACCCGCGCACGGTGTGGGTCGTCTCCGAGCTGCCCAAGGGGCCGACCGGCAAGATCCTGCGCCGCGAGGTGCACGCACCCGCCGAGTGAGCGCCCTCACCGGGCCGTCGTCGGCACCTCGGCCACGTCGGATGCCGTGGCCTCCGACGTCGGTCGGCTCGCCGGGCGCTGGTTGATGACCAGGGCCGCACCGAGCACGATCGCGAAGCCGACGAGCTGCCAGGGCCCGAGGTGCTCACCGAGCACCAGCACGCCGAGCGCCACCGAGACGACGGGGATGAGGTAGGTGATCGTCGAGCCGATCACCGGCCCGGCCCCGCGCACGACGTCGAACTGGAGCATGTAGGCGAAGCCGGTTCCGACGACGCCCAGGGCCAGCGTGCACACCAGCGGGCAGCCACGGCCAGTCACCGGCACCCGCAGCGTCGTACGCCCAGATGGCGGCGAGGCCTTCGGGCTGCAGCAGGGCCCACGTGATGACGAAGGGCACCATGAGCACCAGGCCGCTGGTCAAGGTGGCGGTCGGCTGCGAGAGCCCGCCGAGGTCGACCGTGCTGAGGAAACGGCGGTTGTACGTCCAGCCGATGCCGTAGCTCGCACCGCCGATGAGTGCCATCGAGAACCCGACGAGGTCGGGCCGGTCGGTGGCCGTCCACGGCTGCATGATCGTGACCACGCCGAGGAACCCGATGAGCACGGCGGCCAACCGACGCCCGGTGACGCGCTCCCCCGGCAGGATCGCCATGGTCGCGAGCACGGCCACGATCGGTGTCGTGGCGTTTCCGATGCCCGCCAGGGCCGAGCTGATCCGGGTCTCGGAGAGGGCGAAGAGGGTGAACGGCAACGCGCCGAGGAAGAACCCGCACACGAGGAGGTGCCCCCAGACGCGCCACCCCGTCGGCAACCGGCCCCCACCAGCGAAGAGAAGGGCCAGCAGCACCACCGCCCCGGACAGGATGCGCAGTGCGGAGATCTGCACCGGCCCCATGGCCTCGAGCCCGATCTTCATGAGCAGGAAGCTCGACCCCCAGATCAGGACGAGCGCCAGGTACTTGGCCTGCCAGGGAACACGCGGTTGGGCCTTCACGCCGGGACCTCCTCGCCGAGACGGCGCGCGGTGTCGAGCGCCATCCGGACAACGCGCTGGGCCCCCTCGGGTGTGAGCCCGGCCAGCCCGCAGGCCGGTGAGACGACGAGCCCGGTGAGCGCCGCCGCCGACAGCCCGGCCCGCTCGAAGCCCTCGAGGACGAGCGCCCGCGCACCCTGGTCGGTGCCCGTGCCGTCGGTCGGCAGGCACCCGGCATACAGCCCGGTGCCGGCCTCGAGGGTGGCCGCGATCGACTCCCAGCGGGCCGGGGTGGCGGCGGTGACGTCGATGGCGAGCGCCCCGGCACCCGTGGCGCGCAGCAGCGGCAGCGGTGCAGCGGGGTGGCAGCAGTGCACGACGGTGTCGCCGGTGTGTGCCGCGAGCACCCGCTCCAGGCCCCGCATGACGTCGTGCGGGTCGATGGCCCGCACCCGCCCGTAGCCCGACGACGTCGGCAGCGAACCCTCGAGCACGGCCGGCAGCGACGGCTCGTCGACCTGGAGCACGACGTCGGCGCCGGGCACGAGCCGCCGCACGTCGGAGACGTAACCCTGGATGCCGTCCGCGAGCGACGCGATGAGCTCACTGACGGCGCCGGGGTCGGACACGACCCGCTCGCCGCGGTTGAGTCGCAGCGAGGCCGCGAGGGTCCACGGGCCGGCAACCTGCACCTTCAGCTGCCCCACGTAGCCGTCGTACGCCTCGGCGAGCTCGTCGAGGTCCTCGCGGTGCAGGGACGCCGTGCGGCCGGCATCGCGCCCCGGGCGGTCGACGAGCCGCCACCCGCTGGGCTGCAGGTCGACGGGCAGGTCGACGAGCAGGCCGGCGGCCCGGCCGATGATGTCCGCGCCCGGACCGCGCGCCGGGGTCTCGGGCAGGTGCGGCAGTCCCTCGCCGTCACCGGCGAGCAGCAGGTCACGCACGGTGCGCACGGCCTCGCGCACCGACGTTCCGGGCCAGGAGCCGATTCCGGTGGCGCGTACGGGCACGGTCATCGGCCGACCCGCTCGGCGAACGCCGTGACGGATGCCGGCACCGGCGTTCCTGCCTCGACCGACCACGGCGCCGGCTCGGGCTCACCCGCGACGACCCGCAGGGGGACGACCCCCGACCACGCGTCGGTCTGCTCGTCAGGCGCCGAGGCGCCACCCGAGCGCACCTTGAGCACCCAGCGGCCGTCGGCGATGGGCAGCGACATCGACAGCGTTGCCGCGACCTCCTTGGCGGTCATCGCCCGCACCTCCGCGGTGCGGCCGGGGATGAGCCGTTCGGAGATGCGCTCGAGCGAGGAGGTGCGGTCGTCGCCGGTGAGCGGGGTCAGCTCGCCGTGGATCACGGCGGAGCGGTAGTTGGCCGAGGAGTCGAACGTCGTGTGCGCGACGACGAGGCCGTCGACGACGGTGACGCAGAGGGCCGCAGGGGCGCCCGCCGCGACGTGACGCAACGCGCCCGCACCCGTCGAGCCGTGCAGGAGGACCCGGTCGCCGTCGCGCGCGAAGAGCATGGGAACGACCCACGGCCGCCCGTCCACGACCGTGGACAACGTGCCGGTGAGCACCTCGTCGAGCAGCGCGTCGAGCTCCGCGCGTTCGGTGCGGGCCCGCTCGCTGAGGCGACGCAGCCGCTCCGGCGGGGCGCCGGCATCCACGCTCGCCCGCCCGGCGTACCCCGGCCCGGGGCACTCCCCCGCCGAGACGACGCGGGTCGTCGACGCGGGGTGACGCACGAGGGACTCGCCCACGCGGGTCGGACGGGGCATCAGGGTGCCGCCGCAGTTCGGGCAGGCCCGCTCGAGGTGCTCGGCGCACCCGGAGCAGAAGGTGCACTCGAACGAGCAGACCACCGCGCCGACCTCGGCCGCGGGCAGGTCGACGTCGCAGCACTCGCACCCAGGTCGCATCTCCAGCCCACTCACCGCGTCATCCTCTCTCGGGGCCCCGACAGGGGCATCATCGGACCATCCCACCGCATCAAAGTGGCCCATGCCGAGATCCAGTCGGTCCCGAAATCACAGGACCAGTATAGTTCCGGGATGCCGCGCACCACCCGCCCCGTCGAGCTCGCCCTCGCCGTCACCGACGGCAGCGCGCCGCTGCGCCACCGCATCGCGGATGCCGTGGTCGCCGAGCTGCGCACCGGGCGCCTCCGGCCCGGGGATGCCCTGCCCTCGACCCGGTCCCTCGCGAGCGCCCTCGGCCTCTCCCGGGGCCCGGTCGTCGCGGCCTACGACGAGCTCGTCGCCGCCGGGTTCGTCGTCAGCCGTGCGGGGTCGGGGGCGGTGGTCGCACCCGGGGCCGATCGGGCCGCCGCCGCCGGGGCCCTCACCCACGTGCCCACGGCGGACGGTGAGCGGGCCGGCATCCGGCACGAGGCGGCGACGCCGCCGCGCTGGGACCTGCGCCCCGGCCGCCCGGACACCTCCCTGCTCGACGCCGCCGCGTGGCGGCGCGCGTGGCGGGCTGCCGGGTCGGCCGTCCCGGGCAACGATGCCGGTGCCGGGCCCGCCCACGAGCGCCTGCGCCACGTGCTCGCCGAGCACCTGCGCCGCAGCCGTGGGGTGGCCGTGGCTCCCGACGACCTCCTGATCGTTCCGGGGGTCGGCGCCTCGCTGCGCGCCCTGCCCATCGCGCTCGGCCTCGTCGGCGCGACCGTGGCCCTGGAGGACCCGGGCTACGTCGAGGCGTGGACCGCGTTCGAGGCCGAGGGTGTCCGGGTGGCGGCCGTGCCCGTGGACGGCGACGGGCTCGACCCGGCCCTCCTGCCACGCGGCGCGCGTGCCGTCTACGTCACGCCGTCGCACCAGTACCCGCTGGGAGCCCGGATGCCGGTCACGCGCCGCGTCCTCCTCCTCGAGTGGGCGCGCCGCACCGACTCCCTCGTGCTCGAGGACGACTACGACGGCGAGTTCCGCTACGACGTCTCGCCGCTCCCGGCCCTGCGGTCGCTGCCCGGCGCGCAGGACCACGTCGTCTACATCGGCACGGCATCCAAGCTCATCGCCCCGTCGCTGCGCGTGGCCTGGATCGCGCCACCACAGCGGCTGCGCGAGCAGCTGCGCCTCGAGCTCGAGAGCCGCGGGCTCGTCGTCAACGAGGCCACGGGCACGGCCCTCGCGGAGTTCGTGGCATCCGGCTCGCTGGCAGCCCACCACGCGCGGGTGACCCGGACGTACGCCGCGCGGCGGGCGGCCCTCGTGGCGGCGGCATCCCGACACCTGCCGGGCGTCGTGCTCGAAGGAGTCGAGGCCGGGCTGCACGTCGTGCTGCGCCTGCCCGACGACGTCGACGACCTGGACGTCGTCACCAGGCTGGAAGGGCTCGGCCTGGCGGCGAGCCCGCTGTCGGCCTACGCGGTGGCCAGGCCGGTACGCGGGCTCGTCCTCTGCTACGCGGGGTTGCCCGAGACGCAGGCCGATGCCGCACTGCAGACCGTCGCCGCGGCCCTCCGTCCCCAGATCGACCAATAGGCCACCCGGGGGACGCCCGCAGTTCCGTTCTCTGGTGGCGGCGGCGCCTGCGCACCTACGATGCGAGGCATGGGCGACCCCGCGAGCGCCGAGCAGCGGCTGGAGTCGCTGACCCAGGTGTGGACGGCGTCCGGCGACCGCCGAGCGGTGTTCTCGGAGTGTTACCTCGTCATGACCAGGCGGGTGCACGAACGCGTGCGCAACGGGGCGTTCCACGACGGCCCGTGGGTGACCCGGCTGCTCGACCGCTTCGCCGACTACTACTTCGATGCCGTCGACGCCCACGGCCGCGGCAACGATGCCACCTTCACCGTCACCACGGTCACGACCGTCACGGCGACCACCGACGGCCTCGAGGCCACGGTCGCCGAGGTTCCGGCGCGCGGCTGCCCGGAGGTCTGGCGGGGAGCACTGGACGCCTGCTCGGACCCGGACTGCCACCCGCTGCAGGCCCTGATGCTCGGCATCAACGCCCACATCAACCACGACCTGGCCCTGGCCCTGGTCGACGTGCTCGACGACTGGGACACCCTGGACGAGGAGCACCGACTGCTGCGCCAGGAGGACCACGAGCTGGTCAACACCATCATCGACGAGACGACCGACGAGGTGCAGCGCGAGGTCGTCGCCCAGTGGTCGCCGCTGGCCTCGGCCCTCGACCTGCTGCTCGGGCCGCTCGACGAGTGGGCCTTCGGCACCCTCGCCCAGTCCTGGCGCAGCCAGGTGTGGGTCGATGCCATGGACCTCGTGCGGCTGGCCCCCGAGGAACGCTCGACCGCAGCCGAGCGCATCGGGGAGCGTGCCTCCGGGGTCGCAACCGTCATCCTGCTCGGTCGCCGACCAGGCTGACGTAGGTCAGCGCAGGCTGTGACCGGGGTGGGGCTCGGACGGGATCGTCCCGAGCCGCCCCGCCTGGAAGTCCTCGAACGCCTGCACGAGCTCGGCGCGGGTGTTCATGACGAACGGACCGTAGGCGGCCACCGGCTCCTTGATCGGGCGCCCACCCATGATGTAGAGGTCCAGGCTCGGGCTGCGGCTCTCCTGCTGCTCGTTCGCGCCGACCTCGATGACGTCACCGGCGCCGAGCACGACGAGCTGGCCCTGTCGGATCGGGCGGCGGTCGGGACCGACCGTGCCGATGCCGTTGAGGACGTACACGAGGGCGTTGAACTGCGGGTTCCACGGCAGGCGCAGCTGGGCACCGGCCTCGACCGTGGCGTGCACGATCGAGATCGGGGTGTGGGTGATGCCGGGGCCCTGGTGGCCGTCGACCTCACCGGCGATGACGCGCACGAGCCCGCCGCCGTCGTGGGTCGAGAGCAGGCCGACCTCGCCGCCGCGGATGTCCTGGTAGCGCGGGGGCGACATCTTCATCGACGCCGGCAGGTTGACCCACAGCTGGAGCCCGTGGAACAGGCCCCCGGAGAGCACCAGCGACTCGGGCGGCACCTCGATGTGCAGCAGGCCGGAGCCGGCCGTCATCCACTGGGTGTCGCCGTTGGTGATCGTGCCACCGCCGCCATGGCTGTCCTGGTGGTCGAAGACGCCGTCGATGATGTAGGTGACGGTCTCGAAGCCGCGGTGGGGGTGCCACGCGGTGCCCTTGGGCTCACCCGGCGCGTACTCGACCTCACCCATCTGGTCCATGTGGATGAACGGGTCGAGCGCCGACAGGTCGACCCCGGCGAAGGCACGCCGCACGGGGAAGCCCTCGCCCTCGAAGCCGCTGGGCGCGGTCGTGACCGAGCGCACGGGGCGCGTCACGGCATCCGGTAGCGGCTGGGACACGCGCGGCAGGGTCAGGATGTCGTCGACGGTCACGGCTGGCATGGTCATCAGCTCCTCGGTGCTTCTGGATCCCCCGTTTCGGAGGCTACTGCATCAACACTAGTTGATGCATCAACTATTCCGGGCGAAAACGAGCCGCAGGTCTCTGCGACCACGCCGGATGCCGTGGCACGCGTTCGTCAGGCGCGCCCGGTCTCGCTGATGGTCGCCGACCCGACCACCCGGGTGCCCTCGTAGAGCACGACCGACTGGCCCGGGGCGACCCCGCGCACGCGCTGCTCCAACTGGACCCGAAGGGTCGCGGACCCCGAACCCTCGACGACCTCGGCCGCGGCCGGCACCTCCTCGCCGTGTGCCCGCACCTGGGCGCCGACGTGCACCCGGCCGGAGGGCGCCGGCCCGCACCACCGCACGTGGTCGGCCTCGATGACGTCGACGCCGAGCAGGTCACCGGTGCCGATGAGCACCCGGTTGCTCGGCGCATCGATACCGACGACGTAGCGCGGGTCGCCGTCGAGCGCCGACCGGTCGATGCCGAGCCCGCGGCGCTGCCCCACCGTGAAGCCGTGCGCCCCGGAGTGCTCGCCGACGACCTGCCCCGACACCGCGTCGACCAGCTCTCCCGGCCGCTCCCCCAGGCGACGGTTCAGCCAGCCCCGGGTGTCACCGTCCGGGATGAAGCAGATGTCGTGGCTGTCGGGCTTCTTGGCCACCGCGAACCCCCTGGCGGCGGCCTCCTCGCGGACCTGCGTCTTGGTGGAGTCGCCGAGGGGGAAGAACGAGCGGGCGAGCTGCTCGGTGTCGAGCACGCCGAGCACGTACGACTGGTCCTTGGCGGGGTCCACGGCGCGGTGCAGCTCGCGCCCGGCCGCCCCCTCGACGATGCGGGCGTAGTGCCCGGTCGCCACGGCGTCGAACCCCAGGGCCACCGCCTTGTCGAGCAGCCCGGCGAACTTGATCCGCTCGTTGCAGCGCAGGCACGGGTTGGGCGTGCGGCCCGCGGCGTACTCGGCGGCGAAGTCCTCGACGACGTCGCGCTCGAAGCGGCTCGCGAGGTCCCAGACGTAGAAGGGGATGCCGAGCCGGTCGGCGACGCGGCGGGCGTCACCGGCATCCTCGATGGTGCAGCAACCGCGCGCCGACTCCCGCAGGGTCGCCGCGGAGCGCGACAGGGCCAGGTGCACCCCGACGACCTCGTGACCCGCCTCGAGCATGCGCGAGGCGGCGACGGCCGAGTCGACCCCGCCCGACATCGCGGCGACGACGCGCATCAGATCAGGCCGCTCGCCCGTCGAGCCCGCTCGACGACACCCGGGAGGGCGGCGAGGAACGCGTCGACATCGGCCTCGGTCGAGGTGTGGCCGAGCGAGAGCCGCAGCGCACCGCGCGCCTGCGCCTCCGTGTGACCCATCGCGAGCAGCACGTGGCTGGGCTGCGGCACGCCGGCCTGGCAGGCCGACCCCGTGCTGCACTCGACGCCGGCGGCATCCAGGAGGTAGAGGAGGGAGTCACCCTCGCAGCCGGGCACGAGGAGATGGGCGTTGCCCGGCAGTCGCTTCGTGGCGTCCCCGGCGGTCCAGCAGCCGCTGACGGTGATGCCGAGGCCGAGAGCGAGCGCGCCGTCGAGCAGCCGGTCACGCAGGGTGAGGACACGCTTGGACTCGACGTCCCGGTTCGCGACGGTCTCCTCGAGAGCCACGGCGAACGAGTGGATGCCGGCCGCGTCGAGGGTGCCGCTGCGCACCTGTCGCTCCTGCCCACCACCGTGGGCGATGGGCACGATCGGGGCGTCGCGGCGGGCCAGCAGGGCGCCGACCCCGACGGGCCCGCCGATCTTGTGGGCGCTGATGGTCATGAGGTCTGCGCCGCTGTCGTCGAACCGGACCGGCAGGTGGGCGACGGCCTGCACGGCGTCGGTGTGGAACGGCACCCCGTGCTCGCGCGCGACGGCGGCGAGCTCGGCGACCGGCTGGATCGTGCCGACCTCGTTGTTGGCCCACATGACGCTCGCGACGGCGATGCCACCGGGGGCGAGCGCCTCGCGCAGGGTGTCGGCGGAGATGTGCCCGCAGCGGTCGGGCTCGAGCCAGGTGACGGCGACGCCGCGCGAGCCCTCGAGGTACTCGACCGGGTCGAGCACCGCGTGGTGCTCGATGCCGCTCGCGACCACCCCGCTCAGCGCAGGGTCACCCGCGCGGCGGGCCAGCCAGGTGCCCTTGACCGCGAGGTTGTCGGCCTCGGTGCCTCCCGAGGTGAACACCACCTCGGACGGCCGCGCGCCCAGGGCCGCGCCGATCCGCTCGCGGGCCTCCTCGACGACGGCGCGGGCGGCGCGTCCCGAGGTGTGCAACGACGACGGGTTGCCCACCCGGGCCGACTGTTCGGTGAGCGCCTCGAGCGCGGCGGGCAGCATCGGGGTCGTCGCCGCGTGGTCGAGGTAGTGGGTCACAACCGACCATTCTACGTTTCGTGCCGCATGCCGGGGGACGCCGAAGGGGCGACCGATTCGGTCGCCCCTCCATCGTCCGCTCGCGCGGCATACCGCCTCGTGAGCGGTGGTCGGTGTGTGCCCGGGTCAGCCCTTGCGCTTCTTGACCTCGGCCGTGGCCTGCGGGAGCACGGCGAACAGGTCGCCGACGACGCCGAAGTCGACGAGCTCGAAGATCGGCGCCTCCTCGTCCTTGTTGATGGCGATGATCGTCTTGGACGTCTGCATGCCGGCGCGGTGCTGGATCGCACCCGGAGATGCCGGCCGCGACGTAGAGCTGCGGCGAGACCTGCTTGCCCGTCTGGCCGACCTGGTTGGCGTGCGGGTACCAGCCGGCGTCGACGGCCGCGCGGCTCGCGCCGACGGCGGCGCCGAGCGAGTCGGCGAACTCCTCGACGGGCGAGAAGTCACCAGCGGTGCCGCGCCCGCCGGAGACGACGATCGCGGCCTCGGTGAGCTCGGGGCGGCCGGTGGCCTTCTTGGGCTGGCTGTCGGTGACCTTGGCCGCCTTGGCGGCGTCGCTGACCGTGAAGGCGAAGGCCTCGACGACACCGGGCGCCGGGGAGGCCTCCAGCGGAACCGAGTTGGGCTTCACGGCGATGATCGGCGTACCCGTGGTGACCTTCGCGGTGACGGTGTACGAACCCGCGAGCACGGACTGCGTGGTCTCGATGCCGTTCTCCCCCGCCCGCACGTCGACGGCGTCGGTGATCAGGCCCGAGCCGGTCTTGATCGCCAGGCGCGCGGCGATCTCCTTGCCGGACGCGTTGCTCGGGATGATGACGGCAGCCGGGGCGACCTTCTCGACGAGCGCGGCGAGGATCTCGGCCTGCGGTGCGACGAGGAAGCCCGCAGCGTCGGCGTCGTCGATGACGTACACCTTGTGCGCGCCGTACTTGGCCAGCGTGACCTGGGCGCGGTCGGCGCCGGGGCCGATGTGGACGGCGGAGGGCTCGCCGAGGCGGCGGGCGATCGTCAGCAGCTCGGCGGTCGCCTTGCGCAGGCGCCCGTCGGCGTGGTCGACGAGAACGAGTACTTCAGCCATGGGGTTCAGTCCTACCTTGTCTGGTCGTCGGCCGGTTCAGAGGAACTTCTGGCCGGCGAGGTACTCCGCCAGCTGGGTGCCGCCGTCGCCACCGTCGGTGACGATCTGGCCCTGGGCGCGCGGGGGGCGCTTCGCGAACGACACGACGGTGGTCCACGCGGCATCCAGCCCGACGAGCGAGGGGTCGATGCCGAGGTCGGCCAGGCCCCACTGCTCCACGGGCTTCTTCTTGGCCGCCATGATCCCCTTGAAGGAGGGGTAGCGCGGCTCGTTGATCTGGTCGGTGACCGACACCAGGGCCGGCAGGCTCGCGACGATCGTCTCGGATGCCGTGTCGCCGTCGCGTCGGATCGTCACCGTGCCGTCGGCGACGGTGAGCTCGGAGGCGAAGGTGACCTGGGGCAGGCCGAGGCGCTCGGCGAGCATGGCGGGCACGACGCCCATGACACCGTCGGTCGAGGCCATCCCGGTGAGCACGAGCTCGGGGGCGCCGTCGGTGGCCTTCTTCACGGCCTCGGCGAGGATGAGCGAGGTGGCCACGGCATCCGACCCGTGGATGGCGTCGTCGCTGACGTGGACACCCTTGTGGGCGCCCATCTGCAGGGCCTTCTTGATCGCGTCGGCGGCACCGGCCGGGCCGACGGTGACGACGGTGACCTCGCCCTCGCCAGCGGCCTCGACGAGCTTCAGGGCCTCCTCGACCGCGTACTCGTCGAGCTCGGAGAGCAGCCCGTCGACGCCCTCGCGGTCGATGGTGCTGTCGGACTCACGGAACGTGCGCTCGGACTGGGCGTCCGGCACGTGCTTGACGCAGACGACGATGTTCATGCGTGCCTCGTCCTCATCTCTCGCTGGGTGGCTGGGTGGCCGCTCAGACTGGCGGCGGGTGGGCCCGGGCACTCCGGCTCGGGCGTGGCGTCGATTCTCTCAGGCGCTGAGCGCTTGTTCACCATCGCGTCGGCGTGATGCCCGCCACCCCTGCCGCCCGCCAACCCCGTCGGCCCCGGGTCGACATCGACCAACAGGTCAGATCTGCCCCGTGCCTCCGACGTCCGCGGTGGGGTCGGTCAGGCGCCCTCGAAGGGCGCCGGACCGCGGCCCTTCTCGACGAAGTGGCGCATCCCGACCGCGCGGTCCGTGGTCGCGAACAGCCCCGAGAACAGCATCCGCTCGATCTCGAGCCCGCTGTCGAGGTCGGTCTCGACGCCGAGGTCGATGGCCTCCTTGGCCGCGCGCAGGGCGTAGGCCGGGCCGCCGACGTAGCGCGACATGGCCTCGCGCGCCGCGTCATAGACCTCGGATGCCGGCACGACCTTGTCGACGAGACCGATCTCGAGCGCCTCGGCCGCCTTCACGAACCGGCCGGAGAAGACGAGGTCCTTGGCGCGCGACGGGCCGACGAGCCGGGCCAGGCGCTGCGTGCCGCCCGCCCCGGGGATGATGCCGAGCAGGATCTCGGGCTGGCCGAGCACGGCGTCGTCAGCGGCGAACCGGAAGTCGCACGCGAGCGCGACCTCGCACCCGCCACCGAGCGCATAGCCGGTGATGGCCGCCACGGTCGGCTTGGGAAGGCTCGCCAGGGCCCGGGTGAAGTCCTGGAGCAGCGCCGAGTGGTCGACCATGTCGGTGTACGACATCGTCTCCATCTCCTTGATGTCCGCACCGGCGGCGAAGACCTTCTCGCCGCCCCACACGATGACCGCGGCGACGTCCTTGCGCTGCGCCGCCTCACGGCAGGCGGCGATGAGGCCGTGCTGGATCTCGGCGTTGAGGGCGTTCATCGGCGGTCGGTCGAGGCGGATCGTGCCGATGCCGTCGGCCACCTCGAGGCGAACGAGGTCGCTCACGACGGGCTCCCGGCATCCGACTCGGGCGCGTTGGGGTCGATGCCGAGCACGCGCTGGTGCCAGATGTGCACGCCCGACAGGATCACCTGGATCGAGACCTGCACGAGCGAGGCGACGTCGGTACCCGGAACGGCGAGGTGCTCGCTCGTCATCACCAGGGTGGAGCCGGCGACGCCGCTCTTGAGGCAGTTCATGTTGAGGTTGAGCTCGTTGCACGTCTCGTAGAGCTTGACCCGGTCGGTGAGCATCGCTTCCTGGATCTGCCACTGGCCGAAGACGCGCATGATCTCGACCTCACCCTCGGTGCACCGCACGAAGAGCTGCTGCTCGTTGACGGTGAACGCGACATCGCCGTCGGTGTCGAGGTTGGGCGCCAGGCCCAGGTCGACGAGGACGTCGAGGACGCGGCCGCGCAGGGGGTGCTCGTTCGCGGGCGGCGGGAAGTTGGGCAGCGACGTGGGATCGGTCATGGGTCAACCGTAACCACTTACTAGGCTCCCCTCCATGTCGCCTTGGTCGCACCCCACCACCGCTCTGCCAGGTCCGCTCACTCGCGACCTGGCACCGCGCCCCGGTGTGACGCTGGTCGACGGCGGGGCCGACGTCGCGGTCTATGCCGGCCACGCCGACGCGGTCGAGCTGTGCCTGTTCGACGCCGGCGACACGGCCGGCACGAGCGAGCGCCGGGTCCCCCTGGTCGAGCGCGCCCACGGCTGGTGGTTCGGTTTCGTGCCGGGCGTCGCGGCCGGGCAGCGCTACGGCTTTCGCGCCCACGGCGACTGGCACCCCGACCAGGGTCTGCGGCACAACCCCGCCAAGCTGCTCCTCGACCCCTATGCCAAGGCCCTGGACGGCAAGGTCCGCTGGGGCCCGGAGGTCTACGGCCACGTCGTCACCAAGGGCTGGCACGGCGACGGCGAGCTGATCTCCGACCTCGACAGCCGCGCCAACATGCCGCGCGGTGTCGTCATCGACGACCGCTTCGACTGGGAGGGCGACGCCGCGCCCAACCGGTCGCGCAGCGAGAGCGTCATCTACGAGGCGCACGTGCGCAACCAGACCGCGCTCCACCCCGGCGTCCCCCCGCAGCTGCGTGGCACGTATGCCGGGCTGGCACACCCCGCGTCGGTGGCCCACCTCACGAACCTCGGTGTCACGGCCGTCGAGCTGCTGCCCGTCCACGCCTTCACCCACGAACCGCACCTCGTGCGCCGTGGCCTGACCAACCACTGGGGCTACAACACCCTGGGCTTCTTCGCACCGCACGCCCCGTACGCAGCGGCGAGCGACCCCCAGGGCGTGGTCGACGAGTTCAAGGGCATGGTCAAGCTGCTCCACCGGGAGGGCATCGAGGTCATCCTCGACGTCGTCTACAACCACACCGCCGAGCAGGACCGCACCGGCGCGATGTTGTCGTGGCGCGGCCTGGACCAGCGCGCCTACTACCGCCTCGACGAGCGCGGGCGCGACATCGACGTCACCGGCTGCGGCAACACCATGGACCTGCGCCACCCCGTCGTGTGCCGCATGGTGCTCGACTCGCTGCGCTACTGGGTGCAGGAGTACCACGTCGACGGTTTCCGCTTCGACCTGGCCGTGGCGCTGGGGCGCGGCCGCGGTGACGAGTTCGACCCCGACCACCCCTTCCTCGTCGCGGTGCGCACCGACCCGGTGCTCTCGGCCGTCAAGCTCATCGCCGAGCCGTGGGACGTCGGCATGCACGGCTGGCGCACCGGGCCAGTTCCCCCCGCCCTTCATGGAGTGGAACGACCGCTACCGGGATGCCGTCCGCCGCTTCTGGGTGGGCGACGTGCACTCCCAGCTCCATCACCGTCCGGGCAACGGGCTCCAGGAGCTCGCCACGCGGCTCGCCGGCTCGCGCGACCTGTTCGGCCACCGCGACCGCGGCCCCACCGCCTCGATCAACTTCGTCGCGGCCCACGACGGCTTCACGACGGCCGACCTCGTCGCCTACGACCACAAGCACAACGAGGCCAACGGCGAGCACAACCGGGACGGCAGCGACGGCAACGGCTCCTGGAACCACGGGGTCGAGGGGCCCACCGACGACCCGGCGGTGCTCGCCGCCCGAACCCTGGCCATCCGCAACCTGCTCGGCACGCTGCTGCTGTCGACCGGCATCCCGATGATCAACGCCGGTGACGAGCTGGGGCGCTCGCAGGGCGGCAACAACAACCCCTACTGCCAGGACAACAGCACGTCGTGGATCAACTGGGACCTCGAGCCCTGGCAGCAGGAGCTCCTCGCCACGACGAGCCACCTCATCCGGGTGCGCCAGGCGCTGCCGACCCTGCGCCAGCGGGTGTGGGCACTCGGCCGTCAGGTGCACGACGACGGCACCCGGGACATGGAGTGGTACGCCGCGGACGGGGCTCCCATGGGCGACCGCTGGGCCGAGGGCCACCGGCTCGTCCAGCTCTACGTCGCGGGCGCCTGGATGGGCTGGGACTCCGCCCTGCTCGTCGTCAACGGCAGCGTCGACGACGTCGAGGTGACCCTCCCGACCGCCCCCGGTGCCACGGCATACCGGCTGCTGTGGGACAGCACGTGGCCGCGCCCGCGCGACGGCGGCGACCCGATGCCGCCCGGCCCGGTCACCGTCGGCGCCACGAGCCTGCGCGTGTACGCGGCATCCGACACCACCTGAGGTCCGCGGCTTAGGCTGTCAGCAAGGGCAGGCCCGCCGGGAGACCGTGGGGGCCGCCACGGGAGTTGGTGCCCCCGCCACCATCGGCACCAGTTGGGAGCCTCACCGCATGACCACCACCGTGTCCGCACCGACCGGTTTCGAGCCGCTCGACCCGGCGATCCGCGAGCAGTACGACCGCGACGGCTTCGTCGTCATCCCGAACGCGCTGCCCGAGGAGGACCGCGCGTACTTCGAGGACTCCGTCGACCGGATCTACGCGGAGGAGGAGGCCGCCGGCGAGCTGCGCCCCGACCGCTCGATCCACGTCATGGGCTGGCTGCACAAGGACCCGCGCTTCGTCGAGCTGCTGACGTGGCCCCAGACCTTCCCGTACATCTGGGGGACGATGGGCTGGAACATCTACACGCACCACAACCACATCGACGTGAACCCGCCGAAGGACGAGCCGCCCTTCTGGAACTGGCACCAGGACGGCTACCGCCAGAACTCCGACATCGACATGGACGTGCGTCCGATGTTCATGACGAAGATCTGCTACGCCCTCACCGACCTGTCCGAGCCGGGCTACGGCAACACCAAGGTCATCCCCGGCAGCCACAAGAACAACACGCTCGCCGGCCGCCCCGAGAAGGAGGGCGACCCGATCATCGAGCCCGAGGGCGCCGTCGAGGTGCTGCTCAACCCGGGTGACGCCTTCATCTTCGACCGCCGCCTGTGGCACTCGCGCTCGATGAACAGCAGCGAGCGCATCCGCAAGCTGATGTTCATCGGCTACACCTACCGCTGGATCCGCCCGCTCGACGAGGCCGTCGCCGACCAGTCCTCCGAGTGGTTCGCGGGCCTCACGCCGCTCCAGCAGCAGCTGCTCGGCTACGGCCCGGACCACGCGTCGTTCTGGGGCATCAAGCAGAGCGGCTGGATCGACGACGAGATCCCCCTGCGCGCCGAGCTGAAGGAGCGCGGCCTGCTCGACCGCGCCGTGCCCTTCCTGCGCTGACGCGCTCGGGTCAGACCGGGTCCGGCTCGGCGGGGTCGAGCCAGCCGGCCCGGTTGACCCGGTGCAGGAGCACGACGGTGATGATGCCGACGGCGACGAGCCCGAGGTAGCCGAGCGGGTACAGCGGCCCGACGGCCGTCGCGAGCCCGACCAGGCCGATGAGGCGGACGAGCCCGGCGGCCGGTGCACCGATGCGGATGCCGCGCGCCCACCGTCGCGCGTCCTGGTCACCCTCCGGGGCGAGGTCGCTGATGGCGGTGGCGAGCTGGTGCAGGATCAGCACGGTCAGGAGGATCTCGATGAACACCGCACCCCAGATGATGCCGTCCTGACCGACGAAGAGGGGCGTTCCGGTGACGAGGGCGACGGGGACGCCGGCCGCGGCCGCCGCGCGGGCCCGCACGAACGCGATGTGGGTGGCACCGGCGAGGCCGACGACGATCCAGATGTACCCGACGACGTCGGGCAGGACGTCCCAGCCGAGCAGGGGAAGGTCCAGGACGACGACCAGCAGACCCCAGGCGGCCCAGACGAAACGACTCATGCGGATCACCCTAGGTCCCCGGTAGGTTGCAGGCGTGACCCCACCCCCGCGCACGAGCGCTCCCCAGCACCCGATCGGCCGCATCCCCGTGCTCGACGTCGCCCCGTGCGTCGACCACGGCGCCCGCCCCGCGAAGTCGGTGGTCGGCGAGGAGTTCACGGTCACCGCGACCGTCTTCCGTGAGGGTCATGACGCGGTCAACGCCTCGCTCGTGCTCACCGACCCCGACGGCGTCGAGCACGTCCAGGTGATGGAGTGCACCAACCCCGGGCTCAACGCGTGGGAGTCGGTCGTCGCCGCCGATCGCACCGGGTGGTGGTCCTACCGGGTCGAGGGCTGGTCCGACCCGTACGGCACCTGGGTGCACGACGCGACGATCAAGGTCCAGGCCGACGTCGACACCGAGCTGATGCTCGAGGAGGGCGCGCTCGTCCTCGAGCGGGCCCGCTCGGAGGTCAAGCGCGACAAGGCCGCGAAGGTGGTGTTGGCGGACGGCATCCGAGGTCTGCGTGACGTCACGGCAGCACCAGCGGTGCGCCTGCGCGCGGGCACCGACGCGGCCGTCGCGGCCGAGCTCGCACGCCGCCCGCTGCGCGACCACGTCAGCCCGTCGGCCGACCTCCCCCTGCTCGTCGAGCGCGAGCTGGCGCTGGCCGGCGCGTGGTACGAGATCTTCCCGCGCAGCGAGGGGGCGACGTACGACGACAAGGAACACCGGTGGAGCACCGGCACGCTGCGCACGGCCGCCGAGCGGCTGCCGGCGATCGCCGACATGGGCTTCGACGTCGTCTACCTCACGCCGATCCACCCGATCGGGCAGGCCGCCAAGAAGGGCCCGAACAACACCCTCGACGCCCGCCCGGAGGACCCGGGCAGCCCGTACGCCATCGGGTCCGCCGATGGCGGGCACGACGCCATCCACCCCGACCTCGGCACGTTCGACGACTTCGACGCCTTCGTCGCGCGGGCGGCCGAGCTGGGCATGGAGGTCGCCATGGACCTCGCGCTGCAGTGCTCACCCGACCACCCGTGGGTGACCAGCCACCCCGAGTGGTTCACGACGCGGGCGGACGGCACGATCGCCTACGCCGAGAACCCACCGAAGAAGTACCAGGACATCTACCCGGTCAACTTCGACAACGACCCCGCCGGCATCTACGCCGAGGTCCGCCGGGTCGTTCAGGTGTGGATCGACCACGGGGTCAAGGTGTTTCGCGTCGACAACCCCCACACCAAGCCGGTCGAGTTCTGGCAGTGGCTCATCGAGGACGTGGCCAAGGACCACCCCGACGTCATCTGGCTGGCGGAGGCCTTCACCAAGCCCGCGATGATGCACACGCTCGGCAAGGTCGGGTTCCAGCAGAGCTACACCTACTACGCGTGGCGCAACAGCCCGCACGAGCTGCGCGACTACCTCGTCGAGCTGTCCGGCGACGCCGCCACCTACATGCGGCCCTCGTTCTGGCCGACGACGCACGACATCCTCACGCCGTACATGCAGTTCGGCGGACGCTGCGCGTGGGTGGTGCGCGCCGTGCTGGCCGCGACGCTCGTGCCGACCTACGGCATCTACGCCGGCTACGAGCTCATGGAGCACGTCGCCCGACCCGGCGCCGAGGAGCAGATCGACAACGAGAAGTACGAGTTCAAGGACCGCCGGTGGGGCGACTACGAGGTCGGTGGGCCCAAGGAGGGCCAGTCGCTGGCCGGGCTGCTCACGACGATCAACGCGATCAGGGCCAACCACGGGGCGTTGCGCTGGCTGCGGAACATCACCTTCCACGGCTGCGACGACGAGAACCTCCTCGTGTTCAGCAAGCGGCGCGCCTACGCCGACGGCGGTGAGGACGTCATCCTCGTGGTGGCCAACCTCGACCCGCACTCGACCCGGGGCACGCACCTGCACCTGAACCTGCCGGCCCTCGGGCTCGACTGGGGCCAGGACTTCGTCGCCCACGACCTGCTGACGGACGAGCAGTTCGGCTGGGGTGCGCACCCGTTCGTGCGCCTGGGCCCGGAGACCACCCCGGTGCACGTCATCCACGTCCGCCGCGGCTGACGGGAGCGCCCGGCATCCGAGGTGGGATGCCGGGCGCGTCGCGCTCAGGGGGCGCTGCGGTCAGGCGTTGGTCTTGATGTGCCAGATGCGGTCGACGTAGTCGCGGATGGAACGGTCGGAGGAGAAGAACCCCGACCGGGCGACGTTGAGGATCGCCATCCGCGACCACTGCTCCTGGTCGCCGTAGGCCACCTCGACCCGGTCCTGCGCCTCGAGGTAGGACGCGTAGTCCGCGAGCGCGAGGAACCTGTCGTTGGAGAGCAGGTCGCCGACGAAGGCGCTCACGGCATCCCGGTTGCCGTCGGTGAAGTGCCCGCTCGCGATGAGGTCGATGGCGCGCTTGAGGTCGGGGTCGGACTCGTAGTAGTCACCCGGGCGGTAGCCGCGGGCCTGCAGGTCGGCCACCGCCGGCTCGTCCATGCCGAACAGGAAGAAGTTGTCGTCACCGACGAGCTCACGGATCTCGACGTTCGCGCCGTCGTCGGTGCCGATCGTCAGGGCCCCGTTGAGCGCGAACTTCATGTTGCCCGTGCCCGACGCCTCCTTGCCCGCGAGCGAGATCTGCTCCGAGAGGTCCGCGGCCGGGATGAGCTTCTCGGCCAGGGTGACGTTGTAGTTCGGCGGGAACGCGACGAACAGGCGCCCGTCGACGCGGGGGTCCGCGTTGACGGTCTTGGCGATCGAGTTGATGAGGAAGATCGTCTCCTTGGCCATGTGGTAGCCGGGTGCGGCCTTGGCCCCGAAGACGACGGTGCGCGGCAGGACGCTCGCCGGGTCGACCTCGCCGGAGATGATCCGGTCGTAGAGCGTCACGATGTGCAGCATCTTCAGCGACTGGCGCTTGTACTCGTGCAGCCGCTTGACCATGACGTCGAGCAGGTGGTCCTGCGGCAGCACGATGCCGTCGCGGCGCTTGAGGACGTCGGTGATGCGGGCCTTGTTCTGGGCCTTGACCGCGCGGAACTTCTCGCGGAACTCCGGGTCGTCGCTGTACGCCTGCAGCTCGGCGAGGCGGTCGAGGTCGGCGACCCAGCCCTTGCCGATCGTCTGGGTGACGAGGTCGGTGAGCGCGGGGTTGCTCTGGCGGATGAACCGGCGCGGGGTCACCCCGTTGGTGACGTTGGTGAAGCGGTCCGGCCACAGCTCGGAGAAGTCGTTGAGCACCTTGTCCTTGAGCAGCTGGGAGTGCAGGGCCGCGACACCGTTGACCTTCACCGAGGCGACGGTGGCCAGGTGCGCCATCCGCACCGAGCGCAGGGGGTGGTCGGCGATGATCGACATCCGGCGCACCCGCAGCTCGTCGCCGGGGTAGGCCTCACGCAGCTCGTCGATGAACTCCTCGTTGATGCGGTAGATGATCTCCATGTGCCGCGGGAGCAGCCGCTCGAGCAGGCTCACCGGCCAGACCTCGAGCGCCTCGGGCAGCAGGGTGTGGCAGGTGTAGGCGAAGCACTGGCGGGTGATCGCCCAGGCCTCGTCCCACTCGAGGTCGTGGTCGTCGACGAGGATGCGCATCAGCTCGGGGATGGCGATCACGGGGTGGGTGTCGTTGAGCTGGAAGATGATCCGCTCGGGCAGCTCACGCACGTCGAAGCCCTTGGGCATGGTGTGCGTGAGGAAGTCCTTGATGGAACACGCGACGAAGAAGTACTGCTGCTGCAGGCGCAGCTCCTTGCCCTGCGGGGTGGAGTCCTCGGGGTAGAGGACCTTGGAGATGTTCTCCGCGAAGGTCTGGGCGCGCACCGCCTCGGCGTAGTCGCCGGCGTTGAAGATGGTGAGGTCGAAGGCGTCCGTCGCGCGCGCGCGCCACAGCCGCAGGGTGTTGACGACGCCGTTGTGGTACCCGGGAACCATGTAGTTGTAGCGCAGCCCGATGACGCCCCAGCCCGGCACCCAGCGGCTGCGCTCGCGGCCGTCCTCGCCGACGTACCGCTCGGTGTGACCACCGAAGTTGACGGGCACCTCGAGCTCGGGGTGCGGCACGCCCCACGGGTCACCGCTGCTCAGCCAGGCGTCGGGCTGCTCGACCTGGCGGCCGTCGACGAAGGTCTGGCGGAAGATCCCGAACTCGTAGCGGATGCCGTAGGCGATGCTCGGCGCGGCCAGCGTCGCGAGCGAGTCGATGAAGCAGGCGGCCAGGCGGCCCAGTCCCCCGTTGCCCAGCCCCGGCTCGACCTCCTGCTGACGCAGGTCCTCGATGTCGATGCCGCACGCCTTCATGGCGTCGGTCGCGACCTCGCGCAGCTCGGTCGCGGACAGCGCGTTGTCGAGCTGGCGGCCCAGGAGGTACTCCGCGGAGAGGTAGCCCACCATCTTCTGCGGCTGCGAGGCCCGGCGCTTGCGCGCGGTCTCGAGCCAGCGAGCCATGAGGTAGGAACGCACCGTGCGCGCGAGGGCGAGGTACTGGTCGGTCTGCGACGAGGTCGCCAGCGGCACGCCCTGGCCGAAGTTCAGCTCGTGCAGGAACGCCTTCACGAAACCCTCGACGGTGTGCGGCGGCGAGATGACGGGGCCGAGCGCCAACGGGCTCGTGGGCTCCCAGCTCGGGCCGGTCTCGTGACGGTAGGCGTCAGTGCCCGCCGCTGCGGAGGAGTCGGTCGTGCCCGAGGCCACGGGTGCCGCCTCGGCCGGCGTGGCAGTCTGCGCGAAGGAGGCAGGGGCGTTCAGTGCGTCGGTCACAGCGTGATCCTCGGGGGCGAAGAAGGTGCAACGGGCGGGGGTGGGGTGGCGACGACCTCGACGTTGAGCGGAGCCAGTGCGCGGCACCGGTCACCGAGGTGATCACGTGGTGTCGCGCCGCCCCACGGTACCGGGATCGAAGCGTTTTCGCAGACGTGTTCACTCCGGACCCGACGGCACCGTCCCGGCACGGGGTGGGCCACCCCGAGACGTGGAAGACTCGGCCCCGGACGCCTTGCGTGATCGCCTTCCGAGCCGGTTGTGCAGGACGCGAACTGCCCTCACCACCGTCGCTGACCCGCAGGAGAACCGTTGACCGCTTTTCCGACGAGCGCCTCTGCCTCCGGCGGGTTGCGCCACGATCCGCAGTGGTTCCGCACCGCGGTCTTCTACGAGGTGCTCGCCCGCGCCTTCCACGACACGACCGGTTCGGGGACCGGGGACTTCCAGGGCGTCGTCGGCAAGCTCGACTACCTGCAGTGGCTCGGCGTCGACTGCCTGTGGCTCCCGCCCTTCTACTCGAGTCCGCTGCGCGACGGCGGCTACGACATCTCCGACTACACCCAGGTGCTGCCCGAGTTCGGGACCCTGCCCGAGTTCCGCGAGCTGATCAACCAGGCCCACGCGCGCGGCATCCGGATCATCACCGACTTCGTCATGAACCACACGAGCGACCAGCACCCCTGGTTCCAGGCCTCGCGCAGCGACCCCGACGGGCCGTACGGCGACTTCTACGTCTGGTCCGACACCGACGACAAGTACACCGACGCCCGCATCATCTTCGTCGACACCGAGACCTCGAACTGGACCTTCGACCCCATCCGCCGGCAGTTCTTCTGGCACCGCTTCTTCAGCCACCAGCCCGACCTCAACTTCGAGAACCCCGCCGTCCACGAGGCGATGTTCGACGTCGTGCGGTTCTGGATGGACCTCGGCATCGACGGCTTCCGGCTGGATGCCGTGCCCTACCTCTACGAGGAGGAGGGCCACAACGGCGAGAACCACGCGAAGACCCACGCCTTCCTCGCGCAGCTGCGGGCCATGGTCGACAAGGAGTACCCCGGCCGGGTCCTGCTCGCCGAGGCCAACCAGCCCCCGGCCGACGTCGTCGACTACTTCGGCACCGCCGAGGCGCCCGAGTGCCAGATGTGCTTCCACTTCCCGGTGATGCCGATGCTCTACTACTCGCTGCGCGAGGAGCGGGCCGCGCCGATCATCGAGGTGCTCGCCGACACCCCGGCCATCCCCGACGGGGCCCAGTGGGGCACCTTCCTGCGCAACCACGACGAGCTGACGCTCGAGATGGTCACGCCCGAGCAGCGCGCCGCGATGTACGGCTGGTACGCCCCCGACCCCCGCATGCGCGCCAACGTCGGCATCCGTCGCCGCCTCGCGCCGCTGCTCGACAACTCGCGCCCCGAGATCGAGCTGATCCACGCCCTGCTGCTCTCGCTGCCCGGCTCCCCGTGCCTGTACTACGGCGACGAGATCGGCATGGGCGACAACATCTGGCTCGACGACCGGGATGCCGTCCGCACACCGATGCAGTGGACTCCCGACCGCAACGCCGGCTTCTCCACCGCCGATCCGGGCAAGCTGTACCTTCCCGTCGTCACCTCGCTCGTCTACCACCACAACCACACCAACGTCGAAGCCCAGATGGCGTCGGGTTCCTCACTGCTGCACTGGGTTCGCAGCATGCTCGCCGTGCGCCGGGAGCACCCCGTCTTCGGCCTCGGCGACTTCGAGGTGTGCGAGGCGAGCAACGACCGCGTGCTCTCCTTCGTGCGGGTCGACCGCCACGCGCGCGACACCGAGGACCGCTCGGCCGTCGCGGTGCTCTGCGTCAACAACCTCTCGTCCCGCCCGCAGGCGACGGTGGTCACCCTGCCCGACGAGCTGCGGGGGTGGGAGACGCGAGACCTCTTCGGCGGCGGCGGGTTCCCCGACATCGGTGACGACGGCACGGTCACGATCACCCTGGGCTCGCGCGACTTCTTCTGGCTGGCCCTCGACAAGCCGCGGGGTGAGCCGCGTGGCTGAGATCATCTCCACCGCCACCCTGCGCCCGAGCAAGCTCGAGCTCGTCTCGGGCTGGATGGGCGCCCAGCGCTGGTACGCCGCCAAGGGCCAGCAGCCCCGCCTGCGCCTCCTCGCGTCGTGGCGGTTGGACGACCCCGCCGGCGAGGTCGGCGTCGAGACCCTCGTCGTCGTCGACGAGGCCGGCGCAGAGCCGGTCGTCTACCAGGTGCCCCTCACCTATCGCGGCGAGCCGCTCGGCAGCGCCGACCACGCCCTCGTCGGCACGATGGAGCACTCCGCGCTCGGCCACCGCTGGGTCTACGACGCCCCCCACGACCCGGTCTACGCGGCGCAGCTCCTCGAGCTCGTCCAGGGTCGCGTGAGCGCCCAGTCGTCCAAGGCCTCGGATGCCGTGGAGGAGTCGGTTGTCGGTGTGCCGCAACCGAGCTGGAGCCACCAGGTTCGGGTGCGCACCTCACGCGTGCTCAGTGGCGAGCAGTCGAACACCTCGGTGATCCTCGACTGCGACCTTCCCGACGGCCACCACACCCCGCTGATCGTCAAGGTCTTCCGCATGCTCTCGCCCGGGGACAACCCCGACGTCGTCCTCCAGGGAGCACTCGTGGATGCCGGCTCGCTCCGTGTCCCCGCGGTCGTGGGTGCGGTGACCGGGCAGTGGCGGAACCCGGGAGCGGACGACGAGCCCCCGGCATCCGGTCATCTCGCCTTCGCCCAGGAGTTCCTGCCCGGGGTCGAGGACGCCTGGCGCGTGGCCCTTCGGGCGGTGGAGGCCGGCACCGACTTCGCCGGCCCGGCCCGCGCGCTCGGCGAGGCGACCGCGGAGGTGCACCGCACGCTGGCCGAGGTGCTCGGCAGCGAGCCGACGAGCCGCGAGCAGGCCGGCGCGATCATCGACGAGATGCGCACCCGCTTCGATGCGGCCGTCTTCGAGGCCCCGCAGCTCGAGGAGGTGCGCGGCCCCATCGAGATGGTGCTGCGAGCCGCCGCCGCCTGCGACTGGCCGCCCCTGCAGCGCATCCACGGCGACTACCACCTCGGGCAGGTGCTGCACTCGCCCGAGCGGGGCTGGGTGCTGCTCGACTTCGAGGGTGAGCCCCTGCGGCCGCTCTCGGAGCGTTCGTTGCCCGACCAGTGCGTGCGGGACGTCGCCGGGATGCTGCGCAGCTTCGACTACGTCGGGGGCACCCTCGAGCAGTCGCGCGGCGAGTCCGCGCGGGCGTGGGTCGGCTCGGCCCAGCAGGCCTTCCTCGACGGCTACTCCGCGCGGGCCGGAGCCGACCCGCGCGACCTCGGGGCGCTGCTCGCCGCCTTCGAGCTCGACAAGGCGATGTACGAGGTCGTCTACGAGGCCCGCAACCGCCCGGGGTGGGTCGAGATCCCCCTCGGCGCCGTACGCCGCCTCACGGCACACTTCTCGCAGGAACCGACCAGTCAAGGAGAGCCGACGTGAACCCCACTCCCAGCCCCGAGGTCGGCGGCGCCATCACCGCGCTCGTCCAGGGACGCCATCAGCAGCCACACGACCTGCTCGGTCAGCACCTGGAGCCCGGCGGTCTGCGGATCAGGGTGCTCAAGCCCCTGGCCCGGTCGGTGCAGGTGCGGTTCGAGGACGACGTGACCCTCGACCTCGAGCACGAGGCCGAGGGCGTGTGGACGGCCGTGCGCCCCGACGCCGCCCGCACGATGGACTACCGGCTCGCCGTGGCGTGGGCCGACGGCATCGAGCACGTGCAGGACGACCCCTACCGGTTCGCCCCCACGCTCGGCGAGATCGACCTGCACCTGGTCAACGAGGGCCGCCACGAGCTGCTGTGGACCGTGCTCGGGGCGCGGCTGCACGGCTACGACGGGCCGATGGGGTCCGTGCAGGGCGTGTCGTTCGCCGTGTGGGCACCGCGCGCCAAGGCGGTGCGCGTCATCGGCGACTTCAACGACTGGGACGGCCGCATCCACCCGATGCGCCTGCTCGGTGGCTCCGGTGTCTGGGAGCTGTTCGTGCCCGACGTCGGGGTCGGCAACATCTACAAGTTCGAGATCCGCGGTGCCGACGACGTCGTGCGCACCAAGGCCGACCCGATGGCCCGCCGCACCGAGTGCCCGCCCAACACCGGGTCCGTCGTCGACGCCTCCGGCCACGAGTGGGCCGACGCCGAGTGGATGGAGCGGCGCGCCCGGTCCAACCCCCACACCGGGCCGATGAGCACGTACGAGGTACATCTGGGGTCGTGGCGCCAGGGCCTGACCTACCGCGAGATGGCCGAGCACCTCGTCAACTACGTCAGCGACCTGGGGTTCACCCACGTCGAGCTGCTGCCGGTCATGGAGCACCCCTACGGACCGTCCTGGGGCTACCAGGTCACCGGCTACTACGCCCCGACGGCCCGGTTCGGCACCCCTGACGACTTCCGCTACCTCGTCGACGCGCTGCACCAGGCCGGCATCGGGGTCATCCTGGACTGGGTGCCCGGGCACTTCCCGCGCGACGCGTTCGCCCTGGCCCGCTTCGACGGCCTGGCCCTCTACGAGCACCCGGACCCGCGGCGCGGCGACCAGCCCGACTGGGGCACGCACGTCTTCGACTTCGGGCGCCTCGAGGTGCGCAACTTCCTCGTCGCCAACGCGATCTACTGGCTCGAGGAGTTCCACATCGACGGCCTGCGGGTCGACGCGGTCGCCTCGATGCTCTACCTGGACTACTCGCGCAAGGACGGCGAGTGGATCCCCAACGTGCACGGCGGCCGCGAGAACCTCGAGGCCATCGGCCTGCTCCAGGAGGCCAACGCGACGGCCTACAAGCGGGTCCCCGGCATCGTCACCATCGCCGAGGAGTCGACCTCCTGGCCCGGTGTCACGAAGGCGACGTCGTCCGGCGGCCTGGGCTTCGGGCTGAAGTGGAACATGGGGTGGATGAACGACACCCTGCGGTACCTGCAGGAGGAGCCGATCCACCGGCAGTACCACCACAACCTGCTGACCTTCTCGCTCATGTACGCCTTCAGTGAGAACTACCTGCTGCCGATCAGCCACGACGAGGTCGTGCACGGCAAGGGCTCGATGCTCACGAAGATCCCCGGCTCGCGCGACGAGCAGCTGGCGACGCTGCGCGCGTTCCTGGCCTACATGTGGTCCCACCCCGGGAAGATGCTGCTGTTCATGGGCAGCGAGTTCGCCCAGCCCGGCGAGTGGGCCGACGGCCGTTCCCTGGACTGGTGGCTGCTCGACCACGCCGCGCACTACCGCGTGCACGCGCTGGTCAAGGAGCTCAACGCCCTCTACCGCACCCACCCGGCCCTGTGGGCGATGGACTCCGAGGCCGCGGGCTTCCGGTGGCTGGACGCCGACGACAACACGGGCAACCTGCTGTCCTACCTGCGCTTCGAGCGCGCCGACCAGCAGGGCGACGTCGTCGCGACCGTGGTCAACTACGGCGGCGAGGACAAGGAGTGGGTGCGCATCGGGGTGCCGCGCACGGGCCGCTGGGAGGTCGTCCTGGACACCAGTGGCTACGACGAGGCGAGCAGCCCCAGCACGGCCGGCACCATCGTCGAGGCGGAGCAGGTGGCGTGGCACGACCAGCCGTTCTCCGTCACGGTGCGTGTCGCCCGGCTCGCCGCGATCTACCTCGCACCGGCCCCCGAGGTGGCCGAGGTCGTCGAGGTCGTCGAGGTCGCCGAACCCCGGTAAGGGCGGAGAACTTCTCCCGAGTCGGGCATATATCTCCGCCACTCCTGAACTTCTCCGCCGTCACGGTGACGGCGGAGAAGTTCAGGGCCCCGGCATCCCGCACCTGACACGTGGGAGGGCCCGGCGGGAGATGTCTCCCGCCGGGCCCCTACCCCGCGCTGTCCACCGCCCCAGGGCAGTGGGTCAGATGAACAGCAGCTGGGCACCCTCGGTGAGCTCGATGAAGTCGCTCGCCGAGATGATTGCCTCGACCCCGTCGTAGAGGTCGTCCTCGGTGAAGGAGTCGAGCTGTTCGCGCAGGGCGATCGACCCCTCGTAGGTGTAGAACTCACCGACCTCGCGGTGCCACTGCTCGCCGAGCATGCCCGGGGTCTGGTCGGGTCGCGGCGTCGTGCCGCTCGCGATGACGAGCTGGTCGTAGGTCAGGGTGCGCCCGCCGGCGAGGTGGACCTGGCGGGCCTCGGGGTCCACCTTCTCGATCTCGGCCATGACGACGTCGACACCATCGCTGAGGAAGGGCCGCTTGCTCTTGCGCACCTGGCTCGGCTTGTTCATCCGGAAGGGGATGAACAGGTAGCCCGGCTGGTAGTCGTGGATGTCGTCCCTGTCGACGACGGTGATGGACCACTCGGGGGCCGGGAGACGCTTGCGGAGCTTGGTGACGACCATCGTGCCGGCCGTGCCCGCTCCCAGGACCACGAGGTGTTTCGTGGTGGAGGACATGCTTCGACGCATACCCCTGTGGGTATGTCCGAAACGGCGGAACGGCCTCCCACGGGGTGTGATCTCGTAGACACCTCTGACAGGATCGGCATCATGAACGCGCCCCGTGCCGGACAGCTCGCACAGCCCTCGGACCTCGTCGACGTCGCCGCCCTCGTGACGGCCTACTACACCCGGGAGCCCGACCCCGACAACGTCGACGAGCAGGTGGCGTTCGGCACCTCGGGGCACCGCGGGTCGAGCCTGCGGACGTCGTTCAACGAGGCGCACATCCTCGCCACGACGCAGGCGATCTGCGAGTACCGCCGGGACCAGGGCTTCGACGGCCCGCTGTTCATCGGCCGCGACACCCACGGGCTGTCCGAGCCCGCCTGGGCCACGGCGCTCGAGGTGCTCGTCGCCAACGACGTCACCGTCCTCGTCGACGCCGACGACCGGTACACCCCGACCCCGGCGGTCTCGCACGCCATCCTGCGAGCCAACCGTGGCAAGGTCACCGGGGTCGACGGGATGCCGGCCGGCGTGGGCCTCGCGGACGGCATCGTCGTCACCCCGTCACACAACCCACCTGCCGACGGCGGGTTCAAGTACAACCCGCCCCACGGCGGACCGGCCGACTCCGACGCCACCAAGGTCATCGCGGCACGCGCCAACGAGCTGATCCGCGGCGGGCTCGAGGGAGTCAAGCGGATGCCGTTCACGCGCGCTCGTGCGGCGGTCGGCACCTACGACTTCCTCGGCACCTACGTCGACGACCTGCCGAACGTGCTGGACATCGCCGCGATCCGGGAGGCCGGCATCCGCATCGGCGCGGACCCCCTCGGCGGCGCAGCGGTCGACTACTGGGGCGCGATCGGGGAACGGCACGGGCTCGACCTGACCGTCGTCAACCCGCTGGTCGACGCCACGTGGCGGTTCATGACGCTGGACTGGGACGGCAAGATCCGGATGGACTGCTCCTCACCCTCGGCCATGGCCAGCCTCATCGCGCAGCGCGACGTCTACGACATCGCCACGGGCAACGACGCCGACTCCGACCGCCACGGCATCGTCACCCCGGATGCCGGGCTGATGAACCCCAACCACTACCTCGCCGTCGCGATCCAGTACCTCTACGGCGGGGCCCGGCCGCAGTGGCGCGCGGACGGCTTCATCGGCAAGACGCTCGTCTCGAGCTCGATGATCGACCGCGTGGCGGGCGACCTCGGGCGGCGCCTCGTCGAGGTGCCGGTCGGGTTCAAGTGGTTCGTGCCCGGGCTGCTCGACGGCTCGGGGCCGTTCGGCGGGGAGGAGTCGGCCGGTGCGTCGTTCCTGCGCCACGACGGGTCGGTGTGGACGACCGACAAGGACGGCATCCTGCTCGCCCTGCTCGCCTCCGAGATCCTGGCCCGCACCGGCATCAGCCCGAGCGAGCACTACCGGGCCCTCACCGCCCGGCACGGTGAGCCGGCGTACGCCCGCATCGACGCGGCGGCCAACCGCGAGCAGAAGGCCAAGCTCGGCGCCCTGTCGCCGGACGACGTCAGCGCGCAGTCGCTCGCAGGCGAGCCCATCACGGCCAAGCTGACCGCGGCGCCGGGCAACGGGGCTGCGATCGGCGGCCTCAAGGTGGTCACCGAGTCGGCCTGGTTCGCTGCCCGGCCGAGCGGCACCGAGGACGTCTACAAGATCTACGCGGAGTCCTTCCGAGGGCCCGAGCACCTCGCCCAGGTCCAGGCCGAGGCCAAGGACGTCGTCTCAGCGGCCCTGGGCAGCTGAGAGGAGGCAACACGCGGATGGTGGACCCTCGCCGCCTGCGTGTTGCCTCCCCTCGACGCCCGGGGTCAGGCTGACCCGTCACCCGCTCCGCGGATGCGGCGCTCGTCGGAGACCCACATGCCGAGCAGCCCGCCGAAGTGGGCCTCGAAGCGCTCCCACTCGTGCGGCGGGTAGGTCTGCTGGATCGTGGACTGGAGCAGCGAGCGGAAGTCGGGCCCGTCGATCCACTCGAGCACCATCTCGTCGACGTGCGCCAGCGTGCTGTCGCAGAACTCCCCGTACCGCTCCGCCTCGAAGTGGTCGTCGGCCAGGGCCTGGTACGCCTCGAGCTTGGCCTGGTAGTCGAGCTCGTCGTCGTCGGCGATGGCGAACCACGGGCCGGTGTCCACCTGGGTGCGCGCCTTCCGCCCGGTGACGACGCAGAACGTCGACCACCGCAGCAGGGCCTTCATCGCCCACGGGAAGTAGTAGTGCAGCGAGGTGACCGCGACATCGGGACAGGCGTTCGCGTAGTCGATCGGGTAGACCATCCCGTCCTTCACGAGCATCTCGCAGGAGTTGAACTCCCAGCGGAAGAACGCGTTGACGGTCTGCGAGATGGTCCTGGTCTCGCGCCCGACCTCCTCGGACAGGAAGCCGTGCGCCACGGCATACCGGTCGTGCATCGGCTCGTCGGGACGGAACTTCATGACCATCGTCTCGGGCCCGATCGTCAGGGACCGCGCGAAGTGCTCGTAGTCCGGCACCGACGACTGCAGGTGCATGAGCATCTCGCCGGAGTCGTCGTACGAGCGGTGCAGGTCGGCCCGGTCCTTGACCTGCGAGACCCCTCGCCAGCCACCGCCGTCGAAGGGCTTCATGTACAGCGGGTACCCGAGCGGCTCGGCCACCTCGTCGAGGTCGAAGGACTGGTTGTAGCGCGCCGACGTGTAGGCCCACCGCGCGTTGTCGACGGGGTGCTTGTAGGGCACGAGCACCGTCTCGGGCACGTTCATGCCGAGCCGGATGAGGGCGCAGTAGGCCGAGTGCTTCTCCATCGACTGGAACGTGAACGGGCTGTTGAGCAGGTACACGTCGTCCATGAGCGCGACCTTCTTCAGCCACTCGCGCGGGTGGTAGTACCAGTGGGCGAGCCGGTCGATGACGAGCTCGTGACGGGCCTTGTCCCGCAGGTTGAACGGCTCGATGGTCAGCCGCTCCGTGGTCAGCGTGTGTGTGCCGCCCCCGGGCGCCTGCAGCACTCCGAGGCGGCGGGCGAGTGCCTCGAACGCCGTCGGCCAGTCCTCCTCCGCCCCGAGCAACAACCCGACGAGGTGGTCGGTCCTCTGTGCCATGGGTGGTCTCCTACTCCTGTCGAGGAACTGCGGGTCGGATGCCGTGGCTCACCACGGCGGCTCTGCGGCGGACCGCGGGCGTCACGTCAGACGAAGCGCTGGAGGTGGTGGGCGAGCTGGCGTTGCCACCAGGGCCAGTCGTGGGCGCTGTCGTGGCCCCACACGTCGAGCTCGTGGCGGATTCCCTTGCGCGCGAGCAGCTCTGCGAACTCACGGGTGGCCGGCAGCGAGCGGGTGGGCGAGACCTCGAAGGGACCCTCGCCCACGACGAGGAGCACCGAGACGCGTGACCTGATCCAGTCGAGGTGGTCGCCGTCCATGTTCGCCACGTAGGCCGTGGGGTTGGCGAAGTACGTCGCGTCGCCGAGCTCGCCCCACCCGTTCCAGCTCGTGGGGTCGTAGTTGCCGGAGAGTCCGATGGCCATCGGTGCGACGTCGGACCGTTGGAAGGTCAGGTGCACCGCGTGGTACGCACCGAGCGAGACCCCGACGGTGATGACCTCCTGCCCACCCCCCACCTGGTCGAGGATCCAGGGCAGGACCTCCTGCGAGAGCCAGGCCGTGTAGGTCTGCGCCCGGCGGGCCCGCTCCTCGGTGGGCACGTCGTTCGCCGCCCACGTCCAGCCGTCCATCGAGTCCACACAGAACAGGCTGACGCGACCCTCCTCGATGAGGGAGCGCACGGCATCCAGCATGCCGTTGCCCTCCGCGTCGCGGGCTGAGCCGCCCTCGGACGGGAAGAGCAGCACGGGGCGCCCCCAGGCGCCGTAGCGGACGACCTCGAGGTCGGCGTCGTGCCCGGGCACCTGCAGCCGCACAGCGGTCGTCTCCATGCGACCACACCTTGCCGGTCGGCACCCCGGCCCGCAAGCACTGGCCGCAGGTCAAAACCGTCTGCGCCCGACGGCATCCGCCAGAATCCTCAGGCGAGCCCGCCCCAGACGGTGCGCAACACGTGGGTGAGGCCGGGGTCGAGGGCGTCACGCCAGGCGGTGTAGTTGTGCAGGTCCGGCACCTCGGTCAGCTCGACCGCGTGGCCGGCACGGCGCAGCGCCGCCGCCATGTCGCGGTTGTTCGCGAGGTTCTCCTCGAGGGTGCCGCACGTCATGCCGACCGTGAGCGGGTGCTCGGTGTCGCGCATGTCGAGCACCGTCTGCACGAGCCGGGCGATGCGCCCGAAGAAGGGGTACCCGCTCTCGTCGTCGTCGTGGCGGACCTGGAAGAACGACCCGGACTGCGCGTAGACCCCACCGACCCTCGGCGCCGCGAGGAGGCCGAGGAGCACGGCGGTCAGGCCCCCCAGGCTGGCCCCCGCGACGACGACCGGACCCTGGACGGCATAGCGCTCGGCCAGACCGTCGAGCCCGGTCGCCGCGATCGTCCGGAGGTACTGCGGCGAGCCCGAGTACCAGGCGTCGCGGATGACGGGATGGGCCAGGGCGACCCGGTGTGGCGGCAGGATCCCCGTGGCGATCAGGGCCGCGCTGTACGTGGTGATCGATGCCAGCTGGTCGTACTCCGGCCCGTCGTGCACGAGGAGCAGCGGCGCGGGCTCGGTGTCCGCAAGGTCTTCCGGGATCCAGACGGTGACGGGCACCTCGTGGGTGGTCTCACCGGTGAGGGTGTGGGGGTCGAGGCGCCCGGGGACCGCTGGGGCCGTGAGCCACCACGGCGGGGTGTAGCCCGGCAGCTCGGCGACGGACCGGTCGCCGAAGGCGGTGCGGACCGTGATCGGGTTCGCCGGGTCGAGGATCACCTCGACCCCGTCGCCGCGGCCGACGGCGAAGCGGTACTCGATGCGATGCAGCTGAGGCTGCGGCAGGTCGAGGAACCAGCCCGACTCGTCGCGGACGAACTCGCGCGGGCCCGGCACGGCGCGCTCGCACTGGAGGACGACGGCCGTGACGGCCGGGTCTGGCTCGTCGAGGCGGAAGCGGACGTGGTCGTCCAGCAGGGTGGGGACCACCAGAATCAGAAGAGCGCGCTCATCAGCGCGGTACGTCCCTTGCGCACGCGCTCGTCGTGGTTGCCGACGACCGAGAACAGCTCGAGGAGGTGGGTGCGCGCGCGGTCGCGGTCGTCTCCGGCGCTGGTGCGCACGAGGTCGAGAAGACGGGTGAAGGCGTCCTCGACATGCCCTCCGAGGACGTCGAGGTCGGCGACGACCACCGCCGCCTCGACGTCGCTCGGGTCAGCGGCGGCGGCGGCGCGGGCGGCGGCGAGGTCAACTCCCTGGGTGCGCTGCATGAGGCCGACCTGGGCCAGGCCGAGCTCGGCGTCGTGGTCCTTGGGGTTCTCGGCGAGGGCCTGCTCGTAGGCCGCCGCCGCTCCGGCGAGGTCGCCGCGCTCGATGGCGTCGAAGGCGGCCTCGTGCAGCGGCGGCAGGGAGTCGTCCTCGGCCCCGGCGAGCGCCTCGATCTCGACACGCCCGGTGATGCCGTTCTGCACCGCCGCCTGGAGGAGCTGGTCGATGACCGCCCGGACCTCGGCCTCGGGCTGGATGCCGGGGAAGAGCGGCACCGGCTGGCCCTGCAGCAGGCCGAAGGTTGCCGGGACGCTGGGCTGCCCGAAGGCCTGGACGAGCAGCGGCTGGAAGACCTGGAGCAGCTCGGGCGAGGCCGACAGGTCGGCGCTCAGCACGAGGACCCGGCCCTCGAGGGAGGCTGCGACCCTGACGACGGTGTCGAGCAGCTCGCGGGTCGCGGCGTAGGCCGACCCCCAGAGCACGAGGACGCCGGGCACCTGGAGGGTGCGGTTCAGCGCCTCCTGCAGGTTGTTCGCGTCGACGTCGACGACCAGCCCTGCGGGCACCGCGGGAGTCGACGCGGCGGGCTGACCGGGGACCGGACCGGCCGGCATCCCGCTCCCCGCCGTCGCGGCGGTGGGTGCGGTCAGGCCGGCAACGGAGGACAGGTCGACGGCGCCGCGGGTGCCCGCGGGCGGGGTGGTCTCGCTCATGCGCCGATTCTCTCAAACGCGCGGGCCCGCGAGATCACAGGCCCTTACCGGACACGAGCAGCTCGGCTCCGCCGATGACCTCGGCCGGGCCGCTCGGCGGGATCACCATGACGAAGGACTCGAGGTTGTTCAGCGTGAGCGACTTCTTCACCGTCTTCTTGCCCGTGAGCTTGACGTACTCCGCGGGGAGCACGAGCTCCTTGGTGGCCGGCTTCACGCCGAGGGTGTCGGTGCGCTTCATCAGCCCGAACGTCACCACTCCCCCGTCGGCGAGCCGGAAGGAGACGGCGTTCTTCAGCTCGGGCACGTGGACCTGGGTGAGGGTGCCGAGCTTGCCCAGCGCCTTGGCCTGGGCCGTGGCCGTCGTCTTCAGGGACGTCGCGAACGGGTTGTCGACGGAGACCGACTTCGTGGCCTTGGGCTTCGGGAAGGCCAGGGCTGCGGCGTAGGCGGCGACGAGCTGCTCGGGGGTTGCCGGCAGTCCCTCACCGTCGGTGATCTCGACCAACGGGGAGCCGGCGTTCTCCGGCGCCACGGCGGGGAGGGTGGCACCGCCGAACATCGGGACGCTGGAGACGACCCGGAACGGCTGGTCGGGCTCCTGCGAGATGAGCACGTGCAGCATCTGGGTGTTGGTGGCCTCGTCCAGGGTCGACGCCATGATCGCCCGCGGCCAGGCGCGGCCCTGCGACTGCGCGACGACGGTGGGCTCGGGTGCAACGGCCAGCTCCGGGGTCGTCGCGGGGGCACCCGCACGGGCCGCTTCGGCGTTGGCCATCGTCAGTGCGTCGCCGGCGAGGAAGGCTGCTCGAGCCGTGGCCGCGGCCTTGGCATCACCCTCGACGGGCGCTTCGGCCTCGGCGAGCACCCGGGCGGCGATGGCCGCCGCCCCCTCGTCGTCCAGAGGTGCGGACACGGACTGCTCCGGCGGCGCCGGGCGCAGCCCGACGAGCGTGTCCTGGGTGCCGCAGCCTGCCAGGAGCAGGGCACTGGCCAGGGCGGCAGCGGCGACGACAGTCGCGGGACGGCGGGTCATCGCGTGACCTCCTCGAGGGTCGGCTGGGCATCTGCGACGGGCTCCTCGGCCCGGCCGCTGCGGGGCCACAGCAGGGCCAGGCCGGCGAGCAGGAGGAACAGGCCGGCCAGCACGGCCACGACGGCCTCGACGAACCAGGTCTTGTCCACCACGGTGAAGGTCACGGTCTCGAGCTCGCCGCCCTGCGTGGCGATGACGAGGGTCTCAGGCGCCTCGTCCTGCTCCACGGTGAGGGTCACGGGGCCTTCGGCGGAGTCCTGCTGGCGCCACAGGTCGGCCGCGCCGAGCTCAGGAGCCTCACCCGTTCCGACGGTGCGGGTCAGCAGCACCCAGTCGCGCACACCCACGCCGGTGGCCGCGACGTGACGGGCGTCGCCGAGCACCGCGCTGGCGTCCGAGGGGTTGGCCAGGGCCATCCACACGGTCGCGCCGGGCGCCGGGGTCGCGGTCACGACCACGTCGGAGTCGACCCGGTTGAGGACGCCGGGGCGGATGAGCACCGGGTCACTCGTGGCGGGCCGGGCGGTGAACTGCGCGGTCCCGGAGGACCCCAGCTGGGTCGCGAACCAGGCGCCGATGACGATGAGCCCGAGGCCGAGAACGGCCAGGAGCGCACCGACGACGCGCTTCACGATCGTGGTCATGGGGTGGGTGTCCTTCGGGTTGACAGGGGTGTCCTCGCCACACGGAACGGGCCGGGGCGTGCTTCAACCATGACAAACGCCCCGGCCTCCCGACAAATCCCCCGACGGCGGCGATGTCGGCCGTCTCACAGTCCCGGGGCCCCTGAGGACCCGCTCAGTCGTCGAAGTCCCGTGCCTCCACGCGCACCTGGCGCAGCAGGCCGAAGAGCGTGTCGTGCTGCTCGGCATCGAGCATCCCGAGGCCGAAGTCAGCCGCCTCGAGGTCGGCGGTGACGGCCTCCATCGCCGCGCGACCGGCATCCGTGATGACGGCGAAGGCGCCACGGCGGTCGGCGGGGTTGGGCACCCGCTCGACGAAACCCTGCGCGACGAGCCGCTGGACGATGTTCGTCGCGCTCGTCGGGTGAACCATGAGGCGTTCACCGATCCGCGACATCGACAGGGCGCCGTCGCGGCTGAACGCGAGCAGCACCAGGGCCTCGTAGCGGGCGAAGGTGAGCCCGTGCCTCCCGGCGATGGCGTCGAACTGGCCGAGCAGCAGCTGTTGGACCCGCATGATCGAGGTGGCCGTGGCCATCGACTGCGCGCGCGACCCCTGGCCCCAGCGCTCGCGCCACAGCTGGCTCGCCCGGGCGATCGGGTCGAACGGAAGGCGTACGGGCAGGCTCACACCGAGCACGGTAGCCCCGCGAGCCGGCACACCACCCGGCCAACCCTCGGGAAGCAGCCCTCCATGGATTGCGCAAGCGCTCTCGCAGTCCCTAGCGTTGCCCCTCATGAGCGGAAAGAACCCGGTGACGTGGTCCGACCACGACGCAGTCCTGTTCGACCTCGACGGCGTCCTCACGCCCACGGCGGAGGTCCACATGCGGGCGTGGGCGGAGATGTTCAACGCCTTCCTCTCGACGTGGGGCGGTCCGGCCGCGGACACCTCGACCTACACCGACGACGACTACTTCGCCCACGTCGACGGCAAGCCGCGCTACGACGGGGTCCGCGACCTGCTCACGGCGCGTGGCATCGACCTGCCCCACGGCGACCCCGGCGACTCACCGGAGCAGGACACCGTGTGCGGCCTCGGCAACCGCAAGAACGATGCGTTCAACGCGGTCCTCGAGCGCGACGGGGTCTCCCCCTTCCCCGGTTCGGTGGCGCTGCTCGACGTGCTGCGCGACCTGGGGATGCCGCTCGCGGTCGTCTCGTCGTCGGCCAACGCCCCGGCCGTGCTCGAGGCGGCGGGCCTGGCGGGACGCTTCGTCACGGTCGTCGACGGGCGCGTCGCGACCGAGCTCGGGCTGCCCGGCAAACCTGCGCCGGACACGTTCATCCACGCGGCCACGGCGTGCGGCACGACACCCGACCGCTCGGTCGTCGTCGAGGATGCCGTCTCCGGCGTCCGCGCGGGCGCCGCGGGCGGCTTCGTGCTCGTCATCGGCGTCGACCGCGGGGCCGGCCCACAGACCCTCACGGATGCCGGGGCGCACCTCGTCGTCTCGGACCTCGCCGAGCTCGCATGAGCACCGCACGGACCCCGGCGGACCCGCTCGACCGCAGTCGCTTCCCGGTCGACCCGTGGCGCCTCGTGGAGTGCGACCCCGACCGCGCCGACCTCGGCGTCACCGAGACCCTCTTCACGGTCGCCAACGGCTACATCGGCATGCGCGGCAACCCCGAGGAGGGCCGCCGCGCGTTCGAGCACGGCACCTACATCAACGGCTTCCACGAGACGTGGCCCATCCGCCACGCCGAGGCGGCCTACGGCTTCGCCCGCACGGGGCAGACCCTCGTCAACGCGCCCGACGCGAAGCTCATGAAGCTCTACGTCGACGACGAGCCGCTCGTCATCGGCTCCGCTGACCTCGAGGCCTACGAGCGCTCCCTGGACTTCCGCGACGGGGTGCTGCGCCGCTCGGTCATCTGGCGCACGCCCTCCGGCAAGCGGGTGAAGATCGACTCCACGCGGATGGTCTCGATGACCCAGCGCCACCTCGTCGTGCTGACGCTCGACGTGACCATGATGTCGGGCGACGCTCCGGTCGTCGTCTCCTCGCAGCTGCTGAACCGCCAGGACGGGGTCGACGAGTACCACGTGCACTCGGACGCCAGCCTGGACCTGCTCGACCCGCGCAAGGCGGCTGCCTTCGTGGGGCGGGTCCTCGAGCCGCGCATCCAGATGGCCAAGGACGACCGGATGATGCTCGGGTACCAGTGCGCGAACTCGCGGATGACCGTGGCGGTCGCGGCCGACCACACCGTGCACACCCCTGATCCCTATGAGGTCGTCATGGGTGACGAGCCCGACCTCACGAAGATGGTCTTTCGCGTCGACGCCCGCGAGGGCAGCACGCTGCGCATCGAGAAGACCGTGGCCTACCACACCTCGCGTGGCCTGCCGGCGCGCGAGCTCTCCGACCGGTGCCGCCGCACCCTGGACCGGGCAAGCCGCTACGACATCGACCACTGGCTGGCCGAGCAGCGTGACTGGTACGACCAGTTCTGGGCGTCCGCAGACGTCGAGATCACCTCCGACGACGCGTCGACCGAGGCCGTTCAGCAGGCCATCCGCTTCAACATCTTCACGCTCGCGCAGGCCAGTGCCCGCGCCGACGGGCACGGCGTGGCGGCCAAGGGCGTGAGCGGCTCCGGGTACGAAGGTCACTACTTCTGGGACAGCGAGGTGTACGTCGCACCGTTCCTCACCTACACGCGCCCCGAGCTCGCGCGCAACCTCATGCACTTCCGCAGCCAGATGCTGCCCGCGGCTCGCGAGCGCGCCGCCGAGCTGAGCCAGCGCGGCGCGCTCTTCCCGTGGCGCACCATCAACGGTGAGGAGGCCTCGGCCTACTACGCCGCCGGCACGGCCCAGGTGCACATCGACGCCGACGTCGCCCATGCGCTGGTGCAGTACGTCACGGCAACGGGCGACGTGGGGTTCCTCGTCCGCGACGGCCTGGCCATCCTCGTCGAGACGGCGCGCCTGTACGCCGACCTCGGCTTCTGGCGCAGCAACGGCGAGCGCTCCTTCCACATCCACGGAGTCACCGGCCCCGACGAGTACACGACCGTCGTCAACAACAACCTGTTCACCAACGTCATGGCCCGCTACAACCTCGAGCAGGCCGTGCTGTGGGTGCGGTGGACCCAGGAGCAGGAGCCCGAGGCGTACGCCCGGCTGGCGCAGAAGCTCTCGCTCACCGAGGACGAGGTCACCGAGTGGGCGGCCTGTGCCAAGGGGATGCACATCCCCTTCGACGAGGGTCTGCGCATCCACCCGCAGGACGACTTCTTCCTCGACCGCGAGGTCTGGGACCTCAGCCGCACCCCGGAGGATCTGCGGCCCCTCCTCCTGCACTACCACCCCCTGGTGATCTACCGCTTCCAGGTGCTCAAGCAGGCCGACGTCGTGCTCGCCCTGTTCCTCCAGGGCAACCGCTTCACGGCGGAGGACAAGCGCAACGACTTCGAGTACTACGACCCGATCACGACGGGTGACTCCACGCTGTCCGCCGTGGTCCAGTCGGTGGTCGCGGCCGAGGTCGGCTATCACGAGGTGGCGTACGGCTACTTCCTCGACGCCCTCTTCGTCGACCTCGCGAACTCCCACGACAACACCGTCGACGGGCTGCACATCGCCTCGACCGGTGGTGTGTGGTGCGTGCTGGTCAACGGGTTCGGCGGGATGCGCGACCACGACGGCCGGCTGTCCTTCGACCCGCGACTGCCCGACGGGTGGTCCGCGCTCACCTTCCGGCTGACCTGGCGCGGCACCCGGTTGCGGGTCGTGCTCAGCGCGGACTCGCTGCGCCTGACGGTCGAGGACGGCGACCTGCCCGTCCCGGTCGTCGTCGGTGGCACGACGTACACCGTGGGCGAGGACCACCCCGTCGTCGTGGCGCTCGACGGCCACGGTCCCCGGATACCCGGCCTCCTGCCCAAGCGTCCCCAGACCGGCGGCACGCGCACCGACGGCAGCCGCATCACCGCGGGCGTGCCGTCGGCGATCCCGCTGCCCGAGCCCGACCCCGCCCCGGCCTGACCCGAACTCCCGGATGCCGGGTCAGGGCGTCGTGAGGACGCCGTCGTCGAGGTGCACCACGCGGTCGGCGGCCGCGGCCGCCTCGGGGTCGTGGGTCGCCATGACGACGGCCGCCCCCGCCCGGGCCCGGTCGCGCAGCAGGCGCAGCACGACCTCCCGGTTGACGTGGTCGAGCTCGGAGGTCGGCTCGTCGGCGAGCAGCACGGTGCTGCGCACGGCCAGGGACCGGGCCACGGCCACCCGCTGCTGCTGACCACCCGAGAGCTCCTCGACGAGGTGCGAGTGCACGTCACCCAGCCCCACGGCATCCAGCGCAGCAGCAGCCTGGCCCGGCGCCTCACCGGCAGCCACGCCACGCGCGAGCAGCGGCAGCAGGACGTTCTCGTGGGCGCTGAGCATCGCGGCCAGGCCGTTGCCCTGGGGGATGAGGGCCACCCCGGCGGCGACCGCAGCGGCCAGGCCGTCGACCACGGAACCGCCCACCAGGGCCTGCCCCTGAGCGGGTCGGACGATCCCGGCCACCACCGACAACAGGGTGCTCTTCCCCGCCCCCGAGTGACCGGTCACGGCCACGAGCTCACCCGGCCGCACCTCGAGGTCGACCCCGTCGAGTGCGGTCGTCGTTCCGAAGTGCACGACGAGACCTGAGCACCAGACCGTCGGCACGGCATCCGACTCGTCACTCATGGGGGTCCTCCTCCTCGACGACGAGCACCCAGCGGCCGTCCTCCTCGTGCAGGCGAACGAGCGATCCCGGCGGGATCGCCGCGAGGGCGTGCGGGGGCAGGGGCACCGAGCCGTCGGCCGAGACCACCGCGAACTCCTCGCCCTCCCGGCCCTCGGCCCCGACGCGGCCGTCACGAATGGTGATCGTGCGCGGCATGGCCGCTGCGACGTCCGGGTCGTGCGTCACGACGATGACGGTGGTGCCCCACTGGCGGTTGACCTGGGCGAGCGCATCCAGCACGACGTCGCGCGCCCCGTGGTCGAGCTGGCTCGTCGGCTCGTCACCGAGCAGCAGGCCGGGGCGGCACGACACGGCGACGGCGACGGCGAGCAGCTGGAGGGCTCCCGGGGTGAGGTGGTCGAGCGGCCCGTCGGCCGACGCGGCCGGGAAACCGACGAGGTCGAGCACCTCGTCGACGGTGGGCACCGGTCGCCCGCGCCGGCGTGCCGCGCCCTGGGCGAAGGCGACGTTGCCACGCGCCGACAGGTACGGCAGCAGGTTGCGCGCCGCACCCTGCAGCACCATGGCGATCTCGGTTCCGCGCACCTCGTCGAGCTCGGACTCGCTGAGCTGGCTCAGCTCACGCTCACCGACGAGGATGCGCCCGGCGCTCGGCCGCAGCAGCCCGCCGAAGAGGGTCAGCAGGGTCGACTTGCCCGCGCCCGACGGCCCGAGCAGGGCCAACCGCTCCCCCGCCGCGACGACGAGGTCGATGCCGGACAGGGCCGCGACGTCGTGCCCGTCGGCGTGGTAGATGTGCACGAGCCCGCGCGTCACGACGCGCACCCCGCTCACAGCGACTCCCGCAGACGTTCAGGGACGGCTCGGGCCATGATGCCCCGGGCTGCGAGCAGGGCCACGCCACCGACGACGACGAGCGCAACGAGCGCCGTCGCGGCGATGACCCCCCACGCGGGCGTCAGGTCCGGGGCAGGGACCGCCGCGGGCCGGTCGAACAGGGGCACGAGAGGCAGGGCGAGCACGGAACCGGCCACGCCGCAGGCGGTGCCGAGCAGGACGCCCGCGACCACCGTCACGAGCTGTTCACGACGCACGGCCGAGCGAAGCACCTCCCGCGGGGTCCCCGCCACGACGAGACCGGCGAGGTCGCGGGCCACCCCGCGCCAGGACGTCACGGCCACGAGGCCGACGACGAGGGCGGCCACGAGCAGGGCCATCAGCCCGGTGAAGACGCCGAGCAGCAGGCCCCACCCCGTCGCCGACGCGTCGTACCGCCCCGTGGCCTGCTCGACCGTCGTCGCCGGCGCTCACCGGGATGCCGGCCGCGGCCAGCGACCGTTCGACGGCCGACAGCACCTCCGCGTCCTGGCGTTCCCAGCCACACCTCGAGGTCGGACCCGGGCGGTGCGGCTCCCCCGACCTTCAGCTGCGCATCGAGATCGGCCAGCGCGCCGCTCCCCCCGAGCGCCGGGAGGGCATCGGCGGTCGCGACCGCTTCGGACGCCACCGGCCGGCCACCGAGCCCGATGAGGGTGAACCCGTCCTCGGTGGCGTCGGCGGGTGGCTCCCCCGCCAGGACCACGGGCATCGGGGTGGGGACGTCGGCCACGGGCGAGAACACCCGTCGTCCGGTGGTGTCGAAGTCGATGACGAGCTCGTCCCCGGCCCCGGACAGCTCCTGGGTCCCCTCGCCATCGGCGCCCTGCGCCGGGAGCCACCGGTCCGCTCCGCCGAGCTCGAGCGGGCGCCCACCGAGGACGAGGTCGGACAGCACGGCACGGCCCGTGACGTGCTCGGCCCAGCGGATCGGTCCCGCGGACCCACAACCCCGCGAGGCGGCAGCCCTGCGGGCACAGCACGGGTGCGCTGATCTCCGAGGTCCCGGCCGAGGACTGCGGGACCTGGGCGAGGTCGCGGTCGAGGAACTCCCCGTCGGGAGTCGAGACGGTGATCCCGATCTGGACGGGCTCCGGGTCGATCGAGAGGTCACCACCCGGGATGCCGGTCGACGACTGAGGGGCCTTGCCGACCGGTTCGTCCCCGGTGCGGAACTCGTCGAGCTCCCACGTCAGGGTTCCCGTGATCTCGCCGTCCTCGAGCTGGATGCTCGGCGCGACCGGCGGTGTGAGCTCCTCGAGGCCCACGGTCGGCACGGCATACCCGATGCTCGCTCAGCTCGGCGGGGCGGGCGAGCAGGGTCGGCACGGCGCTGGGGTCTCGCGGGCGGATGATGACGACCGGTGTCGCCACGTCCCGGTGCTCCTCCTCGAGCCCGTCGACGGCAGCAGCCAGCGCGGCCGGCGAGGTCGCGTCGGTCGCGATGACGGCCGGGGCCCCCGTCTCCAGCTCGGCACGGGCCGTGCGGTTGTGCGACCCGACGAGCACCGCAGTTGGCCGCGAAGGTCGCGAGCGCGCAGGCCGCCGTGACGACGACGAGGACGTGCCGCAGGGCGGGCGCCTGGCCAGCGAGAGTGCCGCGAGGCCGGTGGCGAGCCGCCCGCTCGCCAGGGCGCGCTGGCCGGCACGAGCGGCCAGTCGGCGCAGCAGGGCCGCTCCGAGCAGGCCGACGGCCAGGGCGAGGAGCATCGGCGTCAGGAGGGCGGTGGGCCCCTCCACGTCCCCGCTGACGACGGCGACGCACGCCGAGGGCCGCGACGACCACGACGACGACGTCGAGCAGCCCGAGACCCCGAGTCGCCTGGCGGTGGCACCCGGCGCAAGAGGGCGCCCACCGGCTCGCGGAGCACCGGGCGCGAGACGGTGTGGACCGCAGGAGGGAGCCGAGCACCGCGAGGGCTGCCGCTGCCAGCCACCGGCCAGCGCAGCTCGAACGGCACGCCCGCCGGCATGACGGTGCGGCGCACCACGTCCCCGACCGCCAGTGCCAGGGCGACGCCGAGCGGTGCGCCGAGCAGGACGGTGAGGGCGAGCTCGGCCATGACGACCCGGCCGCCGCCGTCGCGGCTGCGCCCCCGCAAGCGCGCCAGGGCGATCTCGGGGCGACGCTGCTCGACGGCTGCGTGCGCCATCAGGGCGAGCACCGTGACGGCGAGCAGCGCGAGCTGGGCCAGCAGGAGCGGCACGAGGGTCCGCACGATCGACCGGCCCGCCACGACGGTGGCCACGAGGTCGGGCACGGGCGTCGACACGGTGACGTTCTCGTCGGCCCGGCCGATCCCCTCCAACGAGTCGCTGATGACGGGCAGGGTCGAGAGGGTCACCGTCGACCGGTCGAGCGGGAACTCCAGCGAGGCACCGACGCCTCGGACCAGCCGCGTCGCGAACGTCTCCTCGCTGGTCACGAAGTCGTCCACGGCGGGCACGATGTGAGTCACCCTGGCCGAGGGGGAAGCCGGACTTGCCGTCGAGCGGGTCCGCAGCCAGTAGTCCGGGTCCGGGAGCACCCGATAGACGCCGGTGACCGTGAGCGGGACCGGTGCCACGGCATCCGGGTCGGTGCCGGTCGGTGCGCGACGGGTCGGCGACGTCGAAGCGGGTGCCCTCGGACCACGCCCCAGGCCTTCGCGTCCGCGACGGAGACGAGAACCTCGCCCGCCGCGGTCGGGCAGGTGCCGCTGGCCAGCTCGAGGTGCGCGCACACGTCGTCGCGGGCGACGATCCGCAGCGGCGAGGTGTCCTTCCCCGGCTGGGGCTGCACCCTGGTCTGCGCCGTGGTCATGCCGACCCCGTCTCCGAACCAGCTGGTGGCCTCCTGCGGCATCACGGCCGCGAGGTCGGCAGGGGTGACGTCGGGGTCTGCGACCGTGCGTGCACAGCCCGCATGAGCACACTGGTGTCGGCGGGGTCGCTCTCGACGAGTCGAGCCTGGAGCAGTCCTTGCTCGAGGGTGCGCACGAACAGTGGCGCGAAGACCGCGCAGGTCGTGACCAGGGCCGAGACGATGACGAGCACGAGCGACTGGCTGCGGCGGTAGCGCACCGCTGCCCAGGTCTGGGCGAGCCGGGTCATCGCCGGTCACCCCCCGGCCCCGCCGGCCCGTCGGCCCGTCGGCCCCGCGGGGAAGCCATTCCACGAGGCGGCCGACACGGCCATGTCGATCGCCGCGACCCCCACCCCGTCGACGACGAGCGCGTCCTCACGCCGGCCCGTCTCGACATAGACCGACCTTCTCGTACACCCGCCGTCCGCGCGGGTTGAACTCGAAGACCTCGAGCGTGATCTGCCGCAGGCCCAGGACCTCGATGCCGTAGGCCGTCACCAGACCCACGGCCTCGGTGCCGAGCCCACGATCGCGCCCAGCCGGACCGATCAGCACTCGCAGGTTGCACGTCATCGCTCCGAGGCGATCCACCTGCTCACCGGGTGACGTCCTGCGCCTGGAGGGGCCGCAACGTCACCCGCTGCCCGCGCAGTGTCGGCTTCGTCGAGAAGTCGAGGTCGGGGGCACCCCGACATCCTGCCCGACGACGAACCCTGCCGGTCACCGTCGGGCACCGCTCAGGTCAGCGACTGCACCAGCAGGTCGGCAGCGGCATAGGGGTCGGTGCGGCCGGCGACGACCTCGGCCGCCAGCGACTCGAGGCGGGCGTCGCCGGTGAGCCCGCCCACCCGCTCGCGCAGCGCCGCCAGGGCGAGCCCCTCGACCTCGCGCGCGGCCCGCCGTACCCGGCGAGCGGCCAGCCCCTCGCTCCCGAGCCACACCCGGTGCTCCTCGATGGCCGCCACGACCTCCCCGACCCCCTCCCCGCTCGTGGCCACCGTGCGCACGACGGGAGTGCGCCACGCCCCCGGCTCGCTCCGGTCGCCCAGCGCGACGGCGTGCCGCAGGTCGCGCACGGCACGATCGGCCCCCTCACGATCGGCCTTGTTCACGACGAGGACGTCGGCGACCTCGAGGATGCCGGCCTTCGCCGCCTGGATGCCGTCACCCATCCCCGGTGCCACGAGCACGAGCGTCGTGTCCGCCGTCGCGGCGACCTCCACCTCGGACTGCCCGACCCCGACGGTCTCCAGGAGCACGATGTCGCACCCGGCTGCGTCGAGCACCCGCAGCGCCTGGGGTGCCGCCCACGACAGCCCTCCGAGGTGTCCGCGCGAGGCCATCGAACGGATGAAGACCTCGGGGTCCGCGGCGTGCTCGGACATCCGGATGCGGTCGCCGAGCAGGGCGCCACCGGAGAACGGCGACGACGGGTCGACGGCGAGCACACCGACGCGGGCGCCCTGCTGCCGGTAGGCACTGACGAGCGCGTTGGTGGTCGTCGACTTGCCGACCCCGGGCGCACCGGTCACGCCGACGACGTGCGCGCGACCGGCATCCGGGGCCAGTGAGGCCATGACCTCGCGAAGGGCGGGATGGGCGTCCTCGACGAGGGAGATCAGCCGCGCGACCGCGCGCGGACGCCCCTCCCTCGCCTGGGCGATCAGGGAGGGGACGTCGACGGAGCGCGGCCCGATCGGGTCAGGCCTTCCGTCAGGCCCGCGCCGGGACCCGCACGATCAGGGCGTCGCCCTGACCGCCGCCACCGCACAGGGCGGCGGCGCCGACACCGCCTCCGCGGCGCTGCAGCTCCAGGGCGAGGTGGAGGGTGATGCGCGCGCCGGACATCCCGAGCGGGTGGCCCAGCGCGATGGCGCCCCCGTTGGGGTTGACCTGGTCCTCGGTGAGGCCGAGCTCCTTGGCGGAGACGAGGCCGACGGCGGCGAACGCCTCGTTGATCTCGACGAGGTCGAGGTCGGCGGGGGCGATGCCCTCCTTGGCGCAGGCCGCCTGGATGGCCTGGGCGGGCTGGCTCTGCAGCGTGGAGTCGGGCCCGGCGACGACACCGTGGGCGCCGATCTCGGCGAGCCAGGTCAGCCCGAGCTCCTCCGCCTTCGACCTGCGCATGACGACGACGGCGGCGGCGCCGTCGGAGATCTGGGATGCCGAGCCGGCGGTGATGGTGCCGTCCTTGGCGAACGCCGGTCGCAGGCCCGAGAGGGACTGCGCGGTCGTGTCGGCACGGATGCCCTCGTCGGTGCGGAACTCGATCGGGTCACCCTTGCGCTGCGGGATCTGCACCGTGACGACCTCGTCGTCGAACACGCCGTCCTTCCAGGCGCGTGCGGCGAGCTGGTGGCTGCGGGCGGCGAACTCGTCCTGCTGCTCGCGCGTCACGGCGCGCTCGCCGGTGTTGGCCGACTCGGTGAGCCCACCCATGCCCTGGGCGGTGAAGACGTCGGAGAGGGCGTCGAAGTCCATGTGGTCGCGCAGGGTGACGTTGCCGTACTTGAACCCGTCACGGCTCTTCTCGAGCAGGTGCGGGGCGTTGGTCATCGACTCCTGGCCCCCGGCGACGATGATCTCGAACTCGCCCGCGCGGATGAGCTGGTCGGCGAGGGCGATGGCGTCGATCCCGGACAGGCAGACCTTGTTGATGCTCAGGGCCGGGACGTTCATCGGGATGCCGGCCTTGACCGCCGCCTGACGCGCCGGGATCTGCCCCTCGCCGGCGTAGAGCACCTGGCCCATGATCACGTAGTCGACGTCCTCGGGCGCGACGCCCGCCTTGTCGAGGGCGCCCTTGATGGCGAAACCACCGAGGTCGGAGCCGCTGAAGCCCTTGAGTGAGCCGCTCATCCGCCCCATGGGGGTGCGGGCGCCGGCGACGATGACGGTCGGGTCGGTGGACATGGTCGTGCCTCCGTGGTCGGGAGTCGGGTACTCGGGGATCGTGCTCGACTCTAGCGACGGGCGGATGCCGTGCCGACCCCCGCGCCCCGTGACCCTCACCACGGGCTGGGGCCCCGCGGCAGGTGACGCTCGCCACGGACGAGGGGCGACCGGCATCCGTGCTTTCTAGGGTGGGCTCATGACTGCGCTGCCGACCGACCTGTTCACCGCGATCGACCACGTCGGCGTGGCCGTGCCCGACCTCGACGCGGCGATCGCCTTCTACACGCAGACCTACGGCATGCGCATGCTCCACGAGGAGACCAACGAGGAGCAGGGCGTGCGCGAGGCGATGATGGGCGTCGGCGACTCCGGCTCGTGCATCCAGCTGCTCGCGCCGCTCACCCCCGAGTCGACGATCGCGAAGTTCCTCGACCGCAGCGGGCCCGGCATCCAGCAGCTCGCCTACCGGGTCGCCGACCTGGATGCCGTGAGCGCCACCCTTCGCGAGCGCGGGATGCGGCTGCTCTACGACGCGCCGCGCCGCGGCACGAGCAACAGCCGGGTCAACTTCATCCACCCCAAGGACGCGGGCGGCATCCTCGTCGAGCTCGTCGAGCCGGCCTGAGCCCGGACCCGGTCAGTGCTTGAGGGCACGCCGGTTGTGAATGACCCGGTAGAAGCCGGCGCCCGCGAACGGGAGGAACAGGACCCCGACGAGGAACGCCATCGCGGCGAGCGCGTTGTAGACCCACACGTCGGTGGCCCGCACCACTGGGCCTGCTCGTTGGCCCACCACCCGAGGACGAGGAACGCCACGGACAGACCCACCAGCGCCAGCGGTGACGCAAAACTCGTGGGCCGCCACGGTGTCGACCCCGGCATCATGTTCGACATGCTTCGAGCGTGGCACAAGGTGCGGCGTCGGTCCATCACCCATCTGGGTGGGCCGCCGAGTCGCGCGGGTCATGCTCGACCGGTCGCGGACCAGCGGAGACCAGGAGCGGCGCCAGCACGAGTGCGACGAAGGCCGGGATCACCAGCCCCGAGTCGTTGACCGCGAACCCGACCACGGCGAGCACCGCGGCACCACGAAGCACCGGCACCCCGGCCTCCACCGGCCGCCACCCGGTGCGCCAGGCCACGAGGGCCAGCACCACCGTCGCGATCGAGATGGCCAGCAGCGGGGGCGACCCCAGGTTGGCGAGGTTCTGGGCGACCTTGCGCCCGATCACCGCCCCGGCCTCCCCGGTCACCACCGTCTCGACGAACTCGCCGAGGTGCGTGCGCGCGGCCGCCGGCCGCCTCCAGTCCAGCCAGGCCACGACCCCCACGAGCGCGCCCGCGCCGAGCACCGCCAGCACGACCCGCCCCACGGTCAGCCGCACCCCGGCCGCCGTCGCCACCACGACCAGGCCCCCGAGCAGCAGCGCCGGCGGGCCCCCGAAGTCGGCGCCCAGGGTCGGCAGCGCCTCGATCGCCAGGAACACCCCGAGCAGCCCCAGCGCCAACCCCGCCATCACCGTCCGCGAGCGCCACCGCGACCCCGCCACCCAGGCCACGAGCACGAGCGCAGCCAGCCCGAACAGCGCGAAGCTCGTGTTCCCGAAGCCGTAGAACCGCCCCCCGACGACGGGGTTCTGCCCGAAGACCGACCCGAGCTGCAGGCGCGAACCCAGCAGCACGTCCCCACCGAGCACCACCACCGTCACCACGGCCACGAACCGCAGACCACCGAGCGGATGCCGTCGCCCCGCCGCCACGGCGCCCGCCGTCACCAGCGCGACCACCGCCGCGAGGACGGCCACGAACACCAGCGCAGGTGCCGGCACCTGCCACCAGGGCACGAGGTTCGCGGCGAACGTCGAGATCGGCACGGTCGCGACGGCGACCCCGGCAACCTCCAGCGCGCGCGGGAGCCCAGCGCCGACCCCTCTGCGCCACCACGACCCCGCGACGAGAGCGGCCCACGCGGCGAAGGCCACCGCCAGCCAGACCGTGACCTGCGGGCTCACCGACCGCAGCGTGGCCGCCCGCGTCTCGAACCCGACCCGCTCGTCCACGCGCTCGGCCGCCGACCCGGACCCCGGCGCTGCGGGCACCACCGTCACCGGACGCCCGCTCACCGACTCACCGGTCGCCCCGCCCCGCTCGAGCGCGGTCGCCGTGAGGTCCTGCAGCTGGATGACACCCGGCTGCCTCGTCGAGCCCGAGGTCAGCAGGCCCTCCCCGAACGACGGCCCGCTCGCCAACACCGCCCGAGGGCGCACCGGCGAGTTCCCGTCACCCATCCCCGCCACGACGACGTCGGCCCCCGGCGCCGACACGAGCACCTCCGCGACGAGGTCATCGAGCGCTGAAACGGCAGCGGTCCGCTCGGGCCCCGCCTCGGGGAGGACGCCGCCGTCGACGACCACGACGGGGCACGAGAAGGCGGCGGGCACGGCATCCGAGTGCGTGTCACCCACCGAACCGCTGCGGTCGGCGCCCGCGATCGCCGCACCCGCGCCGACGCTCTCCACGCACCCGCCGGATGCCGTGACCGCCTCCCCGAGCAGCCCCGGTTCCGCGTCGTACGGAGTCCACCGCTGCGGCGGCGAGGTACTCGGCCCACCGCGGCACCTGCCCGCCCACGACGGGCAGCGGGTCGCGGCAGGGGCCGGGGAGGTCACCCGCCCGGCGCCCGGCCGACAGCGTCAGCCAGCCGTCGACGGCACACGACCGGCTGCGCACGCCGCGCACGGTCAGCGACCCGACGGCGCCGCTCTCGGCCATCGCGGTCAGCGCGGGCAGGTCGTCGCGGTCGAGGTCGGACCACGCCAGCCCGGGCGCGCCGACGATGACGAGCGGAGCGTCCTCGGATGCCGTGGCACCAGCCGCCGGAGCCATCGCCGGGGCGAGGGTCGAGACGACCACGGCCAGCGCGGCGCGCAGCGCGCGGGGGATCACGACCGCGCCAGCTCGTGCTTGGCGATGACGACGAGGGATGCCGTCCACGCGAGCGGGGCGACGGCCGCCGGCCGGCCGTCGTGGAGCACCTTCTCGGGGAATGACCCGGCGGCGGTGCGGTGGTCACCGAGCCACCGCAGGAGGATCTCGGCCTTGGTCGGGTAGCCGTTGGCCGCCCAGGCCGCGGCGAAGAGCGCGGTCGTCGGCGTCCAGCTGATGCCGTCGTTCTTCCAGGAGGCCCCCGGTGCGAGCCCACCGGCCGGGCGCAGCATCGAGGTCTGGGCGCGGTCGATGGCCGTCAGGACCTCGATGTCGCCGACCGTCGGGCCGATGGGGGCGACGAGGAAGGTCACGGCGGCGTCGGCAGCGGAGCCCCCGAGCAGTCGGGGGTACCCGTTCGGCCCGAAGTGCGTGCGCACCTGCGTCGCGAGGGTGTCCGAGGAGCTTCGGGCGCGCGACGCCAGCGCGTGCTCCCCGACGAGTGGCAGGACGTCGGCTCCGCTCCGAAGGCCCGCGAGCACCGCGGCCGCCGTCCCGAGGGTCAGGGTGTCCTCGGCGATCTCCCAGTAGTCGGACGACGCCGGAGGCAGCGCAGTCGTCTCGTCGAGCGAGCCCAGCAGGCGGTTGGCGCTGCGCACCAGCAGCGGCCGGAGCGGGGTCAGCAGCTCCACGGCCCGCTCGGGAGCCGCGGTCGCGATCTGCGCCGCGGCCCACACGACCCAGCCGGTGCCGTCGAGCTGGGCGATGCGGTCGTCCGGGGTGCGCCGGGTACTCGGGTCGTAGCGCGCCTCGAAGCCCCCGTCCTTGCGCTGGACCCCGCGCAGCCAGCGCAGCTGGTCGGCCGCCTTGTCGTGGTGGCCCGCCCGGGCGAGGGCGGCCGCCACGAACGAGACGTCGCGCGGCCAGGCGTAGCGCCACCGGTCGGTCCAACCGGCGACGGACACCCGCAGCCCGACGGACAGGGCCCGCAGGTCGAGCAGCGCCGAGCGCAGGACGTCGTCGCCGTCGTCGAGCGCTGCCCGCACCCACGGCGCACTCGAGTCGAGCCATGCCTGCTCCGCCTCGAGGAGCGCAGCGGTCTGGGCGCGGTCGGCGAGGACGCGCGTGCCCGGCACCACGGCATCCAGCCGTCCGACGGGAACCAGCTCGCGGCTCCCGCCACCGCCGAAGGCCACGGTCTCGCTGTAGAGCGGCACCTCCGCGCGCATGATCCGCTCGGTGATGCTCCAGTAGGCGGTCCCCGAGTAGGCCAGCAGGCCGACCCCACCGAGCAACGCCCGGCGGCGGGTCAGCGTGATCGGGGACACGACGGAACTGTATGCCGGTTGGCTGGCCGTGCCCTCGCGCGCCCGTGAGCCGGATCACGCTGTGGGCACGGTCATAGCGACGTGAACGCGGGCGGGGCGACGGCTAGGTTCGCCGGGCAGGTGTCCGCCGCCACGGCACGCACGCGCCGCAGCAGCGCCTGCCGCACCGACTCGCCTTCGCCGCCAAAGGAGCACGACCGCATGGACCAGATCCGCGAGGCCATCCTCTCCGGGGACCGCACCGAGCAGACCTACGCCGGGATCGAGGTGCCGCAGACCTACCGGGCCGCGACCGTGCACAAGGACGAGGCGCAGATGTTCGCCGGGCTGGCGAGCCGCGACAAGGACCCGCGCACGTCGCTGCACGTGGAGCAGGTCCCCGTGCCCGAGCTCGCGCCGGGCGAGGCCCTGGTCGCCGTCATGGCCAGCGCGATCAACTACAACACCGTGTGGACCTCGATCTTCGAGCCGGTCTCGACCTTCGGCTTCCTCGAGCGCTACGGCCGCACCTCGGAGTTCGCCCAGCGCCACGACCGCGACTACCACGTGGTCGGGTCCGACCTCGCGGGCGTCGTGCTGCGCGTGGGCCCCGGCGTCACGAAGTGGAAGCCGGGCACCGAGGTCGTCGCCCACTGCCTGTCCGTCGAGCTCGAGGACGCGGCCGGTCACGACGACACGATGATGGACCCGCAGCAGCGGATCTGGGGCTTCGAGACCAACTTCGGCGGCCTGGCCGAGCTCGCCATCGTCAAGGCCAACCAGCTGATGCCCAAGCCGACCCACCTGTCGTGGGAGGAGGCGGCATCCCCCGGGCTGGTCAACAGCACCGCCTACCGCCAGCTGATCTCGCGCAACGGCGCGCACATGAAGCTCGGTGACCGCGTGCTCATCTGGGGCGCCTCCGGGGGGCTCGGTTCCTACGCGACGCAGATGGCCCTGGCCGGCGGCGCGACCCCGATCTGCGTGGTCTCCTCCCCCGAGAAGGCCGCGATCTGCCGCGCGATGGGCGCCGAGCTCATCATCGACCGCTCGGCGGAGGCCTACCGGTTCTGGAACGAGGACGGCACCGCGCAGGACCCGCGCGAGTGGCAGCGCCTGGGCAAGAAGATCCGTGAGCTGACCGGCGGGCACGACGTCGACATCGTCTTCGAGCACCCGGGCCGCGAGACGTTCGGTGCGAGTGTCTACGTGGCGCGCAAGGGCGGCACCATCGTCACCTGCGCGTCGACCTCGGGCTACATGCACGAGTACGACAACCGCTACCTGTGGATGAACCTCAAGCGCATCGTCAGCTCGCACTTCGCGAACTACCGCGAGGCGTGGGAGGCCAACGAGCTCATCGACCGCGGCCTGATCCACCCGACGCTGAGCCGCACCTACCGCCTGGAGGACGTCGGCACCGCTGCGCTCGACGTGCACCGCAACGTCCACCAGGGCAAGGTCGGCGTGCTGACGCTCTCGCCCGAGGAGGGCCTCGGGGTGAGCAACCCGGAGAAGCGGGCCCGCTTCGAGAGCGAGATCAACCGCTTCCGCAACGCCTGAGCCTGCCCGACCCGGGGCAGGTTCACCCAGGTCGTCTGCCGTGGCCGAGGGCTCAGCACCCGCATCGGCACTAGGGTTGGCCGCGGAGGTGGGACGTGAACGTGTCGAGGCTGTGGTCCCCGGTGACCCGGTGGGGCGAGTTCCGTCGACGCCAGCTCGCGGCCCTCGAGGAGAGCAACCGGATCGCCGCGCAGGTCACCGACGTCGAGCCCGCTGGACGTGACGCCGACGACGCGACCGGTGCCACGGCATCCGCGCCGGCCGGGGCCGACCCGGCTCACCCACCACCGGATGCCGTGGCCTCCTCCCGCGAGCAGCCCGCCGTGTACGGCGTCGTGGGGCGACCGCTCAACCGGCACTCGCCGTTCTACATCGGCTTCTTCGGGGCGACGGGCGCGCTGCTCGCCGTCGGCCTCTGGCAGCTCGTCGGCCGGCTCACCACGATCCTGACGCTGCTCGTCGTCTCGCTCTTCCTCGCCCTCGCCCTCGCCCCGATCGTCGACAGCCTCGTCGCACGAGGGCTGCGTCGGGCCGGGTCGGTGGCGATCGTGTTCTCCGGGCTCGTGGCCGTGTTCGCCGTGATCCTCGCGGTCGTCATCCCCCCGGTCGTCGTCGAGGGTGCCGAGCTGGCCCAGCAGGCTCCCGGATACGTCGAAGAGCTGCTCGACGCCCGCTGGGTCCGCGAGCTCGACAGGAGCTACGACGTCATCGACAAGGTGCGCGAGGAGATGGAGGCGCGCATGACCGACGAGAAGTTCCTGCAGGGGGTGCTCGGCGGCATCCTCGGCGCTGGAAGGGCAGTGCTGAACGGCGCCTTCCAGGTGTTCACCGTGCTCGTGCTCACCCTGTACTTCCTCTCCTCGCTCCCCCGCGTCAAGCAGGGCGCGTACGCCGTGGTTCCGACGTCACGACGGGCCCGGGTCGAGTCGCTGTCCGAGGAGATCATGCGGCGCGTGGGGTCGTACGCGAACGGGCAGGTCGCCATCGCCACGCTGAACGCCGTGCTGTCCTACGTCATGATGACGATCGTCGGAATCCCGTACGCCGCGGTCCTCGCCGTGACCGTCGGCCTCCTCGGGCTCATCCCGATGATCGGCGCAACCCTCGGCGCCGTGCTCGTGTGCATCGTCGCGTTCTTCGCGGAGCCCAACAAGGCGCTGATCGCGGGCATCTACTACCTCGTCTACCAACAGGTCGAGAACTACCTCGTCGCGCCGCGCATCATGCAGCGCACGGTGTCCGTGCCGGGGCCGGTCACCATCGTGGCCGCGCTCGCCGGCGGTGCGCTGCTCGGCGTGCTCGGGGCGCTGCTCGCGATCCCCGTCGCCGCCGGGCTGCTCCTGCTCTACGAAGAGGTCCTGGTCCCGCGGCAGAACCGCGCCTGACCTGCTGCTCAGGGGCGGGCGGCGTGGCGCGCGGCCCAGCACCGCGTGTGCCAGTGCCGACGCTCGTCGATGCCCCCGACGCCCTGCGCCGGCCAGACGACGACGTGCGGGGTGCCGACGACGATGCCCTGGTGGCACCCCGGACACCGGTACTCGCGCGTCGACGACGCCCCCGAGAGCGGCCGGACGTACCACGGGCGCCCCGAGTAGGTCTGGGTGCCCACCTCACCCGAGCCCGACATCGGCCGCGACTCGAGGTCACGGCGGCGGCGGTTGGCTCTGGGCATGCCGTCCATGGTCCCACCTCCGAGGGCTCCCCCCTCCGTCGGGCTCAGCCGGTGACCCGCGAACTCGTCGGGTCGTACATCGGACGCAACGACACCGACGCCGGATGCCGGGTGCCGGCGACGTCGACCTCCCACGTCCCCTCGGCGAGCCACTGGGGCGTGACCGGTCCGTCGCCGCCCACGAACGCGAGCCCGACCGCACCGCCCAGGGTCCATCCGTAGGACGCCGACCGCACCTCCCCCACCACCACACCGTCGCGCAGCACCGGCTCGGCGTGGAAGAGCAGCGGCTCGGGGTCATCCAGCAGCACCTGCACGAGCCGGTGGTGCGGTGTCCCACGCTCCTTGGCGGCCACGGTGGCCTCGCGCCCGGTGAACCCACCGGGCTTGTCGAGTGCCACGGCGAAACCGAGGCCGACCCCGTAGACGTCGTCGGTGTTGTCGATGTCGTGCCCGAAGTCGCGGTAGCCCTTCTCCATGCGCAGACTCGACAGGGCGCGCAGACCCACGGGCCGGATGCCGTGCGCCGCACCCGCCGCGAGCACGGCATCCCAGACCTGCGCGGTCTGCGCCGCAGGGGCGTAGAGCTCCCAGCCGAGCTCGCCGAGGTAGGTGATCCGGATGGCCAGGACGTCGACTCCGCCGATCTCGACCCGGCGCGCGGCCCGGAACGGGAACGCCTCCCCCGACCAGTCGGCACCCGGTGACGCATCGGCCAGCGTGGCTCGTGACGCCGGCCCCTGGACCGTGAGCAGGCCGAGGTCGGTCGTGACGTCCTCGACGCTGGCGTCCGCGTCACCGACGGCTCGCCGCAGCTGGCCCAGCGCCGACCCGTGCGCGGTGTCGGACACGACGACGAGGAAGTCGTCGGGAGCCAGCCGCGTGACCGTGAGGTCGGCCCGGATACCACCGTCCTCGCCGAGCCACTGGGTGTAGGTGATGACCCCGTCACGCTGGTTGACGGCACCGGCACTGAGGCGATCGAGCACGGCTCCGGCGTCCGGGCCGCGCACGGCGAACTTCGCCATGAACGACATGTCCATGAGCCCGACGGCCTCGCGCACCGCCCGGTGCTCGGCCTCCCACTGCGCGAACCACGGCTGGTGACCCCAGCCGGGCTCGGCCGTCGCGGTGAGCCCGCGACCGGCATACCAGGCGGCTGACTCCCAGCCGCTGACGTCGCGGAGCCGTGCGCCTTCGGCCACGAGTCGGTCGTGCACCGGCGACGTGAACTCCCCTCGTGCAGAGGCGAGTTCGATGCCCGGTGTGTGCGCGGCATACACGGTTCCGAGGATCTCTGCGGTGCGCTCCGCCCGGTGGCGGGGGTGCAGCTGCCAGTCCCGGAAGCGGGCGACGTCGAAGCCGGTGACGTCGACGTCGGGGTGGCCGTCCGCGACCCACTGGGCGACGATGCGGCCCATCCCCCCGGCGGAGAGGATGCCGACCGAGTTCAGCCCGGCGCACACGAAGTAGCCGTGGATGCCGGGCGCCTCACCGACCGCTGGCGCGAGGTCCGGCGTGAACGACTCAGGGCCGCAGAAGAAGGTGCGGATGCCGACCGTCTCGACGACGGGCACTCGGGCGATGGCCCGCTCGACGAACGGGCCCATCCGGTCCCAGTCGGGGGTGATCTCACCGAAGGAGAAGTCGGGCGGGATGCCGTCGACGTTCCACGCGGCGGCGGCCGGCTCGAACAGGCCGACCATCATCCCGCCGCCCTCCTCGCGGTAGTAGCCGTAGGACGCGGGGTCCTCGAACACCGGTGCGTCCGGGCTCATCCCGTCGATCGGCTCGGTGATGAGGTAGTAGTGCTCGGCGGCCTGGTTGGGCACGACGACGCCGTTGCGCTCGGCGAGCTCGCGCGCCCACATGCCGGCGCAGTTGACGACCACATCGCACTCGACGTCACCGGCATCCGTGCGCACGCCGGTCACCTCCTCGACGAGCCCGCGGGGCCGGGTGATCACCTGCTCGACCCTCACCCCCTCGACGACCCGGACGCCGAGGTCGCGCGCCCCGCGGGCCAGGCTCATCGTGACGTCGACGGGGTTGACCCGACCGTCGCCCGGCACGTGGAAGCCCGCGAGGAGGTCGTCGGTGCGGGCCAGCGGGAACAGCTCGGCCATCTCGCGCGGGCCGATCTCCTCGACGTCGAGGCCGAGGTATCGCTGGAAGGCCGCGACCCGGCGGTACTCCTGCAGCCGGTCGCCGTCGGCTGCGGCCTCGATGAGACCGACCGGCTTGAAGCCCGTCGCGACCCCCGTCTCGGCCTCGAGGCGGGCGTACAGCTCGCGGGAGTACAGCCGCAGCCTCGTGTTCGTCTCGCTCGTGGAGCCGAAGCAGGTCATCAGGCCGGCGGCGTGCCACGTGGTGCCTGACGTGAGGCGGTCGCGCTCGAGCACGAGCACGTCGGTGATGCCGAGGTGGGCCAGGTGGTAGGCGATCGAGGCGCCGATGACGCCCCCGCCGATGATGACGACCCGGGCCCGCTGCGGGAGTGCTGCGCTCATCCGCTCAACCTATCCACCAGTCCAGAGGAGGCAACACGCAGGCGGCGAGCGCCCGGCATCCGCGTGTTGCCTCCTCTCGACCCGGGTGAACCAACTTTGGGATGGTTCACAGCTGGGACCGCCCCGGATTGGCCTGTGGACAACTCGGATCAGCCCCTTTCGGGCGGCAGAGTCGTCGGATGCCGCCTGACCTCCCACCGCTCCCGCCTGGACCCCTGTCCCTGGCGGCGGCCCGCCGCCTGGGGCTCTCGGACCACCAGTGGCGGCTGCCCCAGCTCGTGCGGACCACCCGGTCGGTTCGCTCGGTGGCCGAGCCCAGGAACGTCCGGGACCGGGCCCAGGCGTACTTGGCAGCCCTTCCAGCCGATGTCACCTTCTCCCACATCACGGCGGCTCAACTCTGGGGCCTGCCGCTGCCCCTGCCCCTCGAGGAACAGGTGGCGCTCGACGTCATGCGCGAAACCACGCGCGGGCGGATCGAGCGCCACGGGTGCATCAGCCACCGCGGCGGCGAGCGTCGATCGTCCGCGACCGTGCACGGCCTGCCGGTCACCTCCCTGCTGGACACGTGGGTGGACCTCGGCGAGGTCGTGCCGCGAGGGCTCGGGCGTGATGACCTCGTCGTGGCCGGGGACGTCGTGGCGACCCGCACCTCGAGGGTCCCGCCGGGTTCACCGATCACGGATGCCGTGCAGCCCTTGGCGGACGCGCTCGCCGCACGCGTCCGGCCGCGAAACAAGGCCCTGCTGACGGCATCCCTGAAGCTCGTGCGCCCGGGAGTGCGCTCGCCGATGGAGAGCAGGTCGCGCCTGGTGTTCGTCGATGCCGGGTTCCCCGAGCCGGAGGTCAACGGCCACGTCCACGCCGCCGATGGTGGATGGCTGGCCGAGTGCGACCTGCTCTGGCGGGCCCAACGTGTCATCGGGGAGTACCAAGGTTTCGTGCACTCAGGGATCAGGGCTCGCAGCCGCGACTCCCACCGCAACGGGCTTCTCACGGACGAGGGCTGGCTCGTGCTCGAGATCTTCGCCGAGGACCACACCGACCCTCAACGCAAGGCACTCATGCTCAACCGGTTCGCGCGAGCCCTCGACCTCGACCCGGCCACCCTCCGCATCGCCGGCTGATCAGCCGCGCCGCCCCACCCTCCCCGACGTCGAGAGGAGGCAACACGCAGGCGGCGAGCGCCCGGCATCCGCGTGTTGCCTCTTCTCGACCCGGGTGAACCAACTTTGGGATGGTTCACCCGCCGGGTCGAACCCCACGAGGGCACGAGGACCTGCCGGATGCCGGGTCAGGCGTACGTGCGGAACCCGCGCCCGCTCTTGCGCCCCAGGTACCCGGCGGTCACGAGGTGCTCGAGCAACGGCGCCGGGGCGTACCCCGGCTCGCGGAACTCGGTGTACAGCTCACGCTCGATGGCCAGGGACACGTCGAGCCCGACGACGTCGAGCAGCTCGAACGGGCCCATCGGCAGGCCACAGCCCGCCTTCATCGCCGTGTCGATGTCGTCGGCCGAGGCGTAGTTCGCCTCGAGCATCCGCACGGCGTCGTTCAGGTAGGGGAAGAGCAGGGCGTTGACGATGAACCCGGAGCGGTCGCCGCACGTCACGGCCACCTTGCCGACCTCGGCGCAGAGGGCCTGGACCGTCGCGGTGACCTCGGGGGCCGTCGTCACGGTGTGCACGACCTCGACGAGCTTCATGATCTGGGCGGGGTTGAAGAAGTGCATGCCGATGACGTCCTCCGGCCGCGAGGTCACCTTGGCGCAGTCGATGATCGGCAGCGACGAGGTGGTCGTCGCGAGGATGGCGCCCGGCTTGCAGATGCGGTCGAGGTCTCGGAAGAGCTGCTGCTTGATCTCGAGGTCCTCGGCGATCGCCTCGACGACGAGGTCGACGTCCGCGAGCGCCTCGCGCTTCGGTTGCCCCGGTCACCCGCCCGAGCATCGCCTCGGCGTCCTCGGCGGTCATCCGGCCCTTCTCGATCGCCCGCGAGGTGCTGCGCGCGAGCGCGGCCTGCACCCCGGACACCTTGTCCTCACCACGTGCGACGAAGGTCACGGCGTACCCGGCCTTGGCGAAGACCTCGATGATGCCCGTCGCCATCGTGCCCGACCCGACGACGCCCACGGAGGCCACCGGCCGCAGCTCCACACCCGCGGGCGGTCCACCCGCGGGCGTGTGCGCGTCGGCCACGACCGACGGCGAGCCCGGCTGCTCGTAGGTGTAGAACCCCCGGCCGCTCTTGCGCCCGAGCATCCCCGCGCTGACCATCTGCTTGATGACCGGGCTCGGGGCGTGCAGGCGGTCGCGGCCCTGCTTGTACATCGTGTCGAGGATCTCGTAGGCGGTGTCGAGGCCGATGAGGTCGAGCAGCGCGAGGGGGCCCATCGGGTAGCCGCAGCCGAAGCGCATCGCCGCGTCGAGGTCCTCGCGCGTGGCGTAGCGGCTCTCGAACATCGACACCGCGTGGTTCAGGTAGCCGAAGAGCAGCGCGTTGGCGATGAAGCCGGCCTTGTCGCCGACGACGACCGGCTTCTTGCCCAGCCGCTCCGCGAGTGCCTTGACGTCCTCGAAGACGTCATCGGCGGTGATGACCGTGCGGATCACCTCGACGAACTGCTGCACGGGCGCCGGGTTGAAGAAGTGCATGCCGACGACGCGCTTGGGGTTCGAGGTCGCGACGGCGATCTCGGTGACCGGCAGCGACGACGTGTTCGTCGCGAGGATGGCGTCGGCCGAGACGACCGCGTCGACCTTGCCGAGCAGCTCCTTCTTGAGGTCGAGGTGCTCCGGCACGGCCTCGACGACGAGCTGGCAGGCGGCGAGGTCACCGAGGTCGCTCGTGAAGGTGACCCGGGCGTGGAGCGCGTCGTGCTCCTCCTGGGTCATCTTGCCGCGGGCCAGCGCCCGACCGGTGCTGCCGCCGAGAACGGCCTTGCCGTGCTCGATGGCGGGGGCGTCGACCTCGACCGCGATGACGTCGATCCCGTTGCGGGCGAACACCTCCACGATCCCCGCACCCATCGTCCCGAGCCCGATCACACCAACAGAGGAGAAGTCACGCGTCATGCCCGCGATCCTGTCAGAGGGTTGCAGGCGTCACGACCCCTCGGCGGCGTGACGCTCCTTACCCGGGCCCCGTGTGCGCACGGGTGGGACGCACGTCACCCCCACCACGCCGGATGCCGTGGCGCGCCACCGCGCGTCACTCACCAGTCGTGCCCGGCGGCAACGAGCTCGGCCTCGATGGCGAGCCGGTCGCGCGACGGCAGGGGCGGCATCCCCACGTCGGTCGGGAGGTCGACCCGCTCGCAGAGCTCGAGGAGCAGCTGGTCGTAGGCCGCGAGGACCGCCCGCAACCGGGCCGCCTGGTGCGGGGCATCGCCCGTCTCGACCTTGCGGATCTCCCCCTCGAGGCGGCGCAGCTCGAGGGTGATGAGGACGGGCGGGACGGGCTCGGGGTCACGGCGCCCGAGCAGTCGCCGGCGCCCCTTCTCGAGCCGGACCAGGTGGGGGTCGAGGCGGGCGAGCAGGGGTCGGAGCATCCGTGGACGCTCTCCCCCGGCGAACCAGCGCAGCCCCTCGCCCGTCGCGACGAACCAGAGCCCGGGCAGCACGACGAGGAAACCCAGGAGCAGGGCTGCCCGCATCGGCCTCACCTCACCAGCAGTGTGCACTCCGGCCGACCCTGCGGGCAATGGGTAGGGTGGTCGATCGTGCGACTGGTGATCGCGACGTGCAGCGTCGACTACGACGGGCGGTTGACCGCCCACCTGCCGCTGGCGACCCGCCTGCTGCTCGTCAAGGCCGACGGTTCGGTGCTCGTGCACTCCGACGGGGGCTCCTACAAGCCGCTGAACTGGATGTCGCCGCCGTGCGCGATGGCCGAGGTGGAGCCGGACGAGGCCGAGGCGGTCGAGGGCGTCACGGCCGTGTGGGTCGTGCAGCACGCGAAGTCCGAGGACCGCCTGCGGGTGAAGATCCACGAGGTGCACCACGACAGCGCCCACGAGCTCGGGGTCGACCCCGGGTTGGTCAAGGACGGCGTCGAGGCCCACCTGCAACGGCTGCTCGCCGAGCACATCACCACCCTCGGTGAGGGCTGGACGCTGACCCGCCGCGAGTACATGACCCCCATCGGGCCGGTCGACATCCTCTGCAAGGACGGTCGGGGCGGCACGGTCGCCATCGAGATCAAGCGGCGCGGCGACATCGACGGTGTCGAGCAGCTGACGCGTTACCTCGAGCTGATGAACCGCGACCCCCACCTGGCCCCGGTCAGCGGGGTCTTTGCCGCCCAGGCGATCAAGCCGCAGGCTCGCACGCTCGCCGAGGACCGCGGCATCCGCTGCGTCGTGCTCGACTACGACGAGCTCAAGGGTGTCGACAACAGCGAGCACCGCCTGTTCTGAGCGGATGCCGGGCCTGCCCGAATGGTCAGTCCGGAGTCGGGACCAGCGCCCAGCCGTCGTCGCCGATCTCGACGACCACCACGTCGGCGGCGGAGCGGGGCGCTCGGCCCAGGTGCTCGTGCACAGCGGTCAGCTGCTCGGGCGCCAGCGGCACCACGACCCGTTCACCCCGGTGCAGGTCGGCCAGGGCCAGGAGGTCCTCGACGACGTCGGCTCCCGGGTCCAGCGGACCCACCACCACGGCACCGGTGCCGGCCGCGTCGTCCGGCGCCGTGCCGACCGGCACGAGCACCAGGGTCGCGGCACAGTGCAGAGCCATGCCCGGCATGCTACGCGCCCCACCGCGCCAAGGGCCTCTCACCCGTCAGGCACCATCGACCTGTTGGTCGATGGTGCCCAAGGGCATACCGGGGAATGACGTGGGTAGGGCTCCGGTTGTCGCAAACCGGCGCCGAACGGGCGCCGGCCCCGTCGGACCGAGAGGACCCCACCATGACCGACACCAGCACCACCACCGACACGAGCGGGCGGCAGAAGGTCGCCTTCCTCGTCGCCCCCGAGGGCATCGAGCAGGTCGAGCTGACCGGGCCCTGGGAGGCCGTCGAGCAGTCCGGCGCCACGCCTGTGCTCATCTCCACCGAGGAGGGCACGGTGCAGGCTTACAACCACCTCGACAAGGGCGACACCTTCGACGTCGACGTCACCGTGGGCTCCGCCGACGTCGCCGAGTACGCGGCGCTCGTGCTGCCGGGCGGCGTCGCCAACCCGGACGCCCTACGCACCGACACCGATGCCGTGGCGTTCGTGCGCCAGTTCGTGCAGTCCGGCAAGCCGGTGGCCGCGATCTGCCACGCGCCCTGGACCCTCGTCGAGGCCGACGTCGTGCGCGGTCGCACGGTCACCTCGTGGCCGAGCCTGCAGACCGACCTGCGCAACGCGGGTGCGACCTGGGAGGACCGGGAGGTCGTCGTCGACGACAACCTGATCACGAGCCGCAACCCCGACGACATCCCGGCGTTCACCCGTGAGCTGACAGCGGCCCTGTCGTCGTCCGTGACCGCCTGAGCGACCCTCGCGCCGTCCCGGCGACGCCCGCCGCGCCTCAGGCGTGGGCGGGCGTCGGCGCGTCGGCGCCGAGCCCGCGCGACGCGCGGATCACCTCGACGAAGCGCGCCATGATGTCGTTGAGCCCGAAGTCCTTGGGCGTGAAGACCTCCGCGACCCCCAGGGCCTTCAGGCGCACGGCATCCGCCTCGGGGATGATCCCGCCGACGATCACGGGCACGTCGCCCGCGCCGGCCTCGCGCAGGCGGTCGAGCACCTCGGGCACGAGCTCCATGTGCGAGCCCGACAGGATCGAGATGCCGACGAGGTGCACGTCCTCGGCCACGGCGGCCGCGACGATCTGCTCCGGCGTCAGTCTGATGCCCTGGTAGATGACCTCGAAACCGGCATCACGCGCCCGCACCGCGACCTGCTCGGCACCGTTGGAGTGACCGTCGAGCCCGGGCTTGCCGACGAGCACGCGCAGCTTCTCGCCGAGCTCGTCACTCGTGCCGGACACCTTCGCCCGCACGTCGACGAGCGCCGCAGACCCTGCACCGACACCGACCGACCCACTGACGCCGGTGGGGGCACGGAACTCCCCGAACACCTCGCGCAGCGCACCCGACCACTCCCCCGTCGTGAGCCCGGCGCGGGCGCACTCCAGGGTCGCGGCCATGAGGTTGGTGTCACCGGCCGCGTCGGTCTTGAGCCGCGTGAGGGCGGATGCCGCCCGCTCCCGTCGCGCTGGATCGGCGTCACGCTCCTCGCGCCACCGCCGCACCGCCGCTGCCGCCGCGGCCTCGACCCCCGGGTCGACCGACTGGATCGCGGCGTCGAGGTCGGCCGTCAGCGGGTTCGGCTCGGTCGTCTCGAAGCGGTTGACCCCGACGACGACGTCCTCGCCGAGCTCGATGCGCTGGCGCCGCCGCGAGTGCGAGGTCACCAGCTCGGACTTCATGTAGCCGCCCTCGACGGCCGGCACCGCGCCGCCCATGGCCTGCACCCGGTCGATCTCGGCGCGGGCGCCCTCGACGAGCTCGGCGACCTTGGCGGACACGACGAGCGAACCCTCGAAGAGGTCGTCGTACTCGAGCAGGTCGGACTCGTAGGCCAGCACCTGCTGGATCCGCAGCGACCACTGCTGGTCCCACGGCCGGGGCAGACCGAGCGCCTCGTTCCACGCGGGCAGCTGCACGGCGCGGGCGCGGGCGTCCTTGGAGAGCGTGACCGCGAGCATCTCGAGGACGATCCGCTGGACGTTGTTCTCGGGCTGGGCCTCGGTCAGGCCCAGGGAGTTGACCTGCACGCCGTACCGGAACCGGCGGGCCTTGTCGTCGGTGACGCCGTAGCGCTCGCGGGTCAGCTCGTCCCAGAGCTGGACGAAGGCGCGCATCTTGCACATCTCCTCGACGAAGCGCACGCCGGCGTTGACGAAGAACGAGATCCGGGCGACGACCTCGCCGAAACGCTCCGGAGGGACCTGACCGGAGTCGCGCACGGCATCCAGCACGGCGATCGCGGTGCACATCGCGTACGCGATCTCCTGCACGGGCGTCGCGCCGGCCTCCTGCAGGTGGTAGCTGCAGATGTTGATCGGGTTCCACTTCGGGATGTCGGTGACCGTGTACGTCACCATGTCGGTGATCAGCCGCAGCGACGGCCCCGGCGCGAAGACGTAGGTGCCGCGCGACAGGTACTCCTTGATGATGTCGTTCTGGGTCGTCCCCGCCAGGGCACGAACGGCGGATGCCGGGTCCTCGCCGGCCGCTTCGGCCTGCTCCTCCGCTGCCACCTGGTAGAGCGCGAGCAGCCACATGGCGGTGGCGTTGATCGTCATCGAGGTGTTCATCCGCGACAGCGGGATGTCGGCGAAGAGCGCCCGCATGTCGCCGATGTGCGAGATGGGGACGCCGACCTTGCCGACCTCTCCCCGGGCCAGGACGTGGTCCGGGTCGTAGCCGGTCTGCGTCGGGAGGTCGAAGGCGACGGAGAGCCCGGTCTGCCCCTTGTCGAGGTTGCGGCGGTAGAGGGCGTTGCTCGCAGCGGCACTGGAGTGCCCGGCATACGTGCGCATCACCCACGGGCGGTCGCGCGGGGGCCTGCTGGCATCGGTGCTCTCGGGCATGCGTCGAACGCTAGCCGCGGCTGCGGGGAGGGGATAGCCGCCAGCACGGTGAGAGTGCCCACACCCCGCTCCGCGCCGGCCGGGTGCTCGCTGCGATCCGCCGGGGATCAGCGGGCGGCGACCGCGAGGACGGGCTCGTCGGTGACCGAGCAGTCCAGGGACGGCCCGAGCAGGGAACCCAGTCGCGCCCGGCGGAGCAGACGCTGGGTGCGCGCATCCGCGGCGACGACGTGCACCTGCCGACCGGCCCGTCGAGCGCGTCGCTGGCACTCGACGATGAGGCCGAGCCCCGTGGCGTCCCCGACATGGACCTCGGCGAGGTCGAGCAGCAGCGGGCTCGTGCCGGAGGCGATGAGCCGGTGCAGCGCCAGACGCAGGTCGGCCGCCGTCCGCACGTCGACCCGTCCGCGCAGCGCGACGTGCCACCCCTGGTCGTCCTGGTGCTCAGTGATGGTGACGATGCTCGACGCCTGGTCTGCCACGGGTCCACCCCCGCCCTTCGGTTTGCGTTGATCCATTAGACCTACTCTCCGGACTCCGTGCCCTCCTCCAAACGGGTATCTCAGCGGCAGAGAACGGCCAATGTCCACTTCGATGCCAGAACCCGCATACGGATTCCGCAGACCATGCCGGTTGCCCCATCGGTCACAGGCGTCCCACAGGGAGGCGTGTGACGTGGCCGGCGCACCGACCGGAGGGCCCGTCTGAGAGGCTGAGGGCATGGTCAACCTCACCCGGATCTACACGCGCACCGGCGACGACGGCACCACGGCTCTCGGGGACCTCAGCCGCACGAGCAAGACCGACGTGCGCCTCGCCGCCTACGCGGATGCGAACGAGGCCAACGCAGCCATCGGCGTGGCGGTCGCCTGCGGGGACCTCCCCGAGGACGTGCGCGCAGTGCTCATCCGCGTGCAGAACGACCTCTTCGACATCGGCGCCGACCTGTCGACCCCGCTCCAGCAGACCTACGAGTACCCGCCGTTGCGGGTCAAGGAGGAGTGGGTCGCCGAGCTCGAGGGCGACTGCGACCACTACCTGGCCGGGCTCGAGAAGCTCCGCTCGTTCATCCTGCCCGGCGGGACACCCGGCGCCGCTCACCTGCACGTGGCGCTCACCGTCGTCCGGAGGGCCGAACGCTCCGTGTGGGCGGCGATCGAGGCCTACGGCACCGAGCCCGGCGACGGCCGTGGTCACGGTGGGGTCAACCCGACGACGGCGACCTATCTCAACCGGCTCTCGGACCTGCTGTTCGTGCTGGCCCGGTGCGCCAACCTGCCCGGCGGCGACGTGCTCTGGGCGCCCGGCGGAGGCCGCGAGCAGCCGCCCGGCGCAACCCCCTGACGCAGGTCAGGCGACGTTGACGTTGTAGCCGGGCGGGCTCGACTCCAGCCAGGCCCGCACCGCGGTGTACGCGGCTGGCACGAAGGCGAACTCGCACGTGCTCGCCCCGGCCCGTCCCACGACCGCAACCGGGTCGGCGAGCCCCGGGATGGGGTCGGTGAGCGGGGATGCCGAACCGAAGTCGAGCTGCCCCCGCAGCCACGAGACCTCCGGGCGCAGCGAGGGCCCGACGATGCTGAACCACTCGAAGTGCTCAGAGCTCAGACGCGCCAGGCCGAGCCGCCAGCGGGAGCCGTCGGCCTCACGCCGGGCGCAGAGCATGACGGGCCGACCATCGCCGGAGATGTAGCGTCGGCGCGCCCACACGAAGGTGAGCGCGCCGACGACGACCAGGACGACGAGGGCGAGGACCAGCTCGGCGACGACGAGAGGCGTCATGCGAGCGGTCCCCGGCCCTTGATGTCAGGAACTCATGCCGGAGGCGTCGACCGACTCGGCGATGATCGTCACCCGGTCGTGGTCGACCGAGAGGAAGCCACCGTCGATGGTGGCCGACCGCCAGCCGTTCTCACCGTTGATCCGCACCTCGCCCTCACCGAGCACGCACAGCAGCGGCTGGTGCCCGGGCAGGATGCCGAGGTCGCCGTCGATGGAACGAGCGCTGACCTGGCTCGCCTCCCCCTCCCAGACCTTGCGGTCCGCGGAGACGAGCTCGACCGTGAGAGCCATCAGAGGTTCTTCTGGATCTCGGCCCACTGGCGCTCGACGTCGTCGAGGCCACCACACATGAAGAACGCCTGCTCACCGACGTGGTCGTAGTCGCCGTCACAGATCTTCGTGAAGGCCTCGATGGTGTCGACGAGCGGCACCGTGGAACCCTCGATGCCGGTGAACTGCTTCGCGACGTAGGTGTTCTGCGACAGGAAGCGCTGCAGGCGGCGGGCCCGGTTGACGAGGATCTTGTCCTCCTCGGAGAGCTCGTCGATGCCGAGGATGGCGATGATGTCCTGCAGTTCCTTGTTGCGCTGGAGGATCTGCCGCACCCGCACCGCGGTGTTGTAGTGGTCCTCGGCGATGTAGCGACGGTCGAGGATCCGGCTGGTGGAGGTCAGCGGGTCCACGGCCGGGTAGATACCGAGCGAGGCGATCTCACGGGAGAGCTCGGTCGTCGCGTCCAGGTGCGCGAACGTCGTGGCCGGCGCAGGGTCGGTGTAGTCGTCGGCGGGGACGTAGATCGCCTGCATCGAGGTGATCGAGTGTCCACGCGTGGACGTGATGCGCTCCTGCAGGGTGCCCATCTCGTCAGCCAGGGTCGGCTGGTAGCCGACCGCGGACGGCATCCGGCCCAGCAGCGTGGAGACCTCGGACCCGGCCTGGGTGAACCGGAAGATGTTGTCGATGAAGAGCAGCACGTCCTGGCCCTGGACGTCGCGGAAGTACTCCGCCATCGTCAGCGCCGACAGGGCGACGCGAAGACGCGTGCCCGGCGGCTCGTCCATCTGACCGAAGACGAGGGCGGTCTGGCCGAGAACCCCGGCCTCCTCCATCTCGACCATGAGGTCGTTGCCCTCACGGGTGCGCTCGCCGACGCCGGCGAACACCGAGACACCACCGTGGTCGCGCGCGACTCGGGCGATCATCTCCTGGATGAGCACCGTCTTGCCGACGCCGGCACCGCCGAACAGGCCGATCTTGCCGCCGAGGACGTAGGGCGTCATGAGGTCGATGACCTTGATGCCGGTCTCGAACATCTGGGTCTTGGACTCGAGCTGGTCGAACGGCGGCGCCGAGCGGTGGATGCCCCAGCGCTCCTCGGCGTGGAAGGTCTCGCCCTCCTTGAGGTTCATGACCTCGCCGGTGGTGTTGAACACCTTGCCGAGGGTCACGTCGCCGACGGGCACGGTGATCGGGCCGCCGGTGTCCTGCACGGGGGTGCCGCGCACGAGGCCGTCGGTGGGCTGCAGGGAGATGGCGCGAACCATGTTGTCGCCGATGTGCTGGGCGACCTCGAGGTTCAGCTTCTTGGTCTCGCCGCCGATCTCGACCTGGGTGGTCAGCAGGTTGTACTGCTCCGGCATGCCGTCGACGGGGAACTCCACGTCGACGACCGGGCCGATGATCCGCGAGATGCGGCCGACGCCGCCGACGGCGTGGGTCTCGCTGCGCTCGCTGAGGGTTGAAGTCATGGTCTCTCTCTCACTCACTTGCTCTCGGCCAGGGCACTGGCGCCGCCGACGATTTCGCTGATCTCTTGGGTGATCTCGGCCTGGCGGGCCTGGTTGGCCAGCCGGGTGTACTTCTTGATGAGCTCCTCGGCGTTGTCCGTCGCCGACTTCATCGCCCGCTGGCGCGCTGCCAGCTCGGATGCCGCGGCCTGGAGCATGCAGTTGAAGAGCCGGGCGTTGACGTACTTCGGCAACAGTGCGTCCAGCACCTGCTCGGCGCCGGGCTCGAAGGAGTAGAGCGGCAGGAGGTCATCGGCATCGGGGGCCTCGTCGCCCTCGACGACCTCGAGCGGCAGCAGGCGGATGACCTCGGGCTCCTGGGTGACCATGGAGACGAACCGGGTGAAGACGACGTGCACCTCGTCGATGCCGCCCTCCTCGGTCGGGGTCGTGAAGTCCGCGACGAGCCGCTCACCCACCTCGCGGGCCGTCTCGAAGCTCGGGCGCTCGGAGGCGCCACTCCACTCCGCCGCGAACTCACGGTGGCGGAACTTGTAGAAGGCGATCGCCTTGCGGCCCAGGAGGTAGGGGACGACTTCCTTCCCCTCCTCACGCAGCGCGGCGACGAGCCGCTCACTCTCCTTGATGGCCGAGGAGCTGTACGCCCCGGCCAGACCACGGTCCGAGGTCATGATGACCACGGCCGCGCGCTTGACGTCCTCCTTCTCGGAGGTCAGCGGGTGGTCCTCGTTGGAGAACGTCGCGACCGCCGAGACCGCACGCGTCAGCGCCCGGGCATACGGGCTGGACTCACGCACCGCCTGCTGCGCCTTGACGACGCGGGAGGCAGCCATGAGCTCCATGGCTCGGGTGATCTTCTTCGTCGAGCTGACGGCACGGATGCGGTTCCGGTACTCCCGGATCTGCGCTCCCATACGTTTCCGCCTTCCTGGTTCTACTGCTCGTGTGCCTCGTGACCGGAACCGGCGGTCGGTGGCGCGCTCCGCGCCCCCGACCTGCCGGGTCAGCGCTTCTGCTTGACGATCTTCTCCTGCTCGGACTCCTGGGCCCGGGCAGCAGCATCGGCCTCGGCCTCGGAGCCGGCCTGGATGCCGTCGGCGCCGGAGCCCTGGAAGAGCTTGGTCTTGAAGGTCGAGACCTCCGACTCGAGGGCCTGCTCGGTCTCCTCCTCGAACTTGCCCGTCTCGCGGATCGCCGCGAGCAGCTCGTTGCGGCTGCGACGGAGGTGGTCGAGGAAGTCGCCCTCGAAGCGGCGGATGTCCTCGACCGCGATGTCGTCGAGCTTGCCGGTCGTGCCCATCCAGATGGAGACGACCTGCTCCTCCACCGGGAACGGCGACGCCTGACGCTGCTTGAGCAGCTCGACGAGGCGGGCACCCTTGGCCAGCTGGGCACGCGACGCCGGGTCGAGGTCGGACGCGAACATCGCGAAGGCCTCGAGGGCGCGGTACTGGGCGAGGTCGAGCTTGAGTCGACCGGCGACGGACTTCATCGCCTTGATCTGCGCGGCACCACCGACTCGGGAGACGGAGACACCGACGTCGATCGCCGGGCGGACGTTGGCGTTGAAGAGGTCGGACTGGAGGTAGATCTGACCGTCGGTGATGGAGATGACGTTGGTCGGGATGTAGGCCGAGACGTCACCCGCCTTGGTCTCGATGATCGGCAGGCCGGTCATCGAGCCGGCGCCGAGCTCGTCGGAGAGCTTCGCGCAACGCTCGAGCAGCCGGCTGTGCAGGTAGAAGACGTCACCCGGGTACGCCTCGCGGCCCGGCGGGCGGCGCAGCAGCAGCGACACGGAGCGGTAGGCCTCGGCCTGCTTGGACAGGTCGTCGAAGACGATGAGGACGTGCTTGCCCTGGTACATCCAGTGCTGGCCGATGGCCGAACCGGTGTACGGCGCGAGGTACTTGAAGCCGGCGGAGTCCGAAGCCGGGGCGGCGACGATGGTCGTGTACTCCATCGCTCCCGCCTCCTCGAGCGTGCCGCGCACGGCCGCGATCGTGGAGCCCTTCTGGCCGATGGCGACGTAGATGCAGCGCACCTGCTTGTTCGGGTCGCCGCTGTCCCAGAACTCCTTCTGGTTGATGATCGTGTCGACCGCGACCGTGGTCTTGCCGGTCTGGCGGTCACCGATGATCAGCTGGCGCTGGCCGCGGCCGATGGGGGTCATGGCGTCGACGGCCTTCAGGCCGGTCTGCAGCGGCTCGTGCACCGACTTGCGCTGGACGACGTTGGGCGCCTGGAGCTCCAGGGCGCGTCGCTCCTCGCTGACGATCTCGCCGAGGCCGTCGATCGGGGTGCCGAGGGGGTTGACGACACGGCCGAGGAACGCGTCCCCGACGGGCACCGACAGCACCTCGCCGGTGCGCTTGACCTCCTGGCCCTCCTCGATCGCGGAGAACTCACCGAGGATGACGACGCCGATCTCGTGGACGTCGAGGTTGAGCGCGAGGCCCAGCGTGCCGTCCTCGAACTGGAGGAGCTCGTTGGTCATCGCCGAGGGCAGGCCCTCGACGTGCGCGATGCCGTCACCGGCGTCGGTGACGCGGCCGACCTCTTCGCGCGAGGCCGCTCCGGGCTCGTAGGACCGGACGTAGCTGTCCAGGGCGTCCCGGATCTCATCCGGACGGATCGAGAGCTCCGTCATGTTCTGATCTTCTCCTCGGTCACCGGCCCCTGCTGGGGCCGAAGTCTGTGGTCGGTGGTGCGGTGTCTTCAGGTGTTCGTGGGATGCCGTGCGATGAGTTCGCGGTCAGCCGCCGGTCACGTGCCGGCGTGCTTCGTCCAGGCGCCGCAGCACGGTGCCGTCGACGACCTCGTCGCCGACCTGGACCCGGATGCCGCCCAGGACGGTGGGGTCCTGGACGACCTGGAGGCTGACTGCCTTGCCGTAGTGCGCCTCGAGCGCGCTTCGGAGGCGGGCGCTCTGCTGCTCGGTCAGCGGCGTCGCGGCCGTCACGAGTGCGGTGAGCTCGTCGCGACGCGTGGAGGCCAGCGCGAGGTAGGCCTCCATGACCCGGTCGAGCCGGCGTCCGCGCGGGGCGCGCACCGCCTGCTCGGCGAGGCGGACCGTCTCGGGTGCCGCCTTGCCCTCGAGCAGGCTGTTCACGAGGGCCACCTTGCCCGCCGCGTCGGTGTTGCGGCTGGACAACGTGTCCCGCAGTGCCGGGTCGCCGGCGACGATCCGGTCGAAGCGGAAGAGCTCGTCCTCGACCCGGTCGATGTGCCCGGCCCGCTCGGCGGTGGCGAGCAGGGACTGCACCGCCAGCGCCTCGAGGGTGTCGCCGAGGTCGCGCTCGGCGGACCAGCGCTGACCGGCGACCTCGCTGACCAGGTCGGTGGTGGTCTCACCGACCTTGCCTCCGAAGACCGCACGCGCCAGGCCCTGCTTCTCGGCCGTGTCGCGCGACGGGTCCGCGAGGGCCCGCCGCAGCGAGGCGCTGCCGTCGACGACCGCGGTCACCGCGAACAGCTCTTCGGCGAGCGGTGCCCAGGACGACCCCTGCGCCAGCACGGCGTCGAACGCCGCCTGAACCGCAGTTGCCGAACCCCGCGACGAGCCGCGCATCAGGCGTCCTGACCCGCGGGGGCCACCTTCTCGGGCACGATGTCGCCGGCCTCGAGGTCGGCGAGGAAGCGGTCGACGATGCCCTTCTGGCGCACCTCGTCCTCGAGGGACTCACCGACGATCTTGCCGGCGAGGGTGGTCGACAACGTGCCGACCTCCTGGCGCAGCTGGACGACGGCCTGCTGACGCTCGGCCTCGACCTGGCGCTTGGCCGACTCGGAGATGCGGGCAGCCTCGGCCTGGGCCTGGCTGCGCATCTCCGCGACGATCGTGGCGCCCTGCTCACGCGCGTCCTCACGGATCTCGTTGGCCTCGGTACGAGCCTCGGCCAGTTGCGCGTTGTACTTCTCCAGCGCGGCCTGAGCCTCTGCCTGGGCCTCTTCGGCCTGCTGCATGCCACCCTCGATGGCCGCGGCACGCTCTGCGTACATCGTCTCCATCTTGGGGACGATCCTGGTGGAGAAGAGCCAGTAGAGGATGCCGAAGGCGATGAGGCCGACGATCATCTCGGCGGGGTGCGGCAGCAGAGGCAGCGCCTCGGGCCAGCCGACACCCTCGGAGGCCTTCACGGATGCGAGAACCACGTCGCTTCCTTATCTGTCGATCGGACGGGGAGGTCGGTACGTCAGCCTGCGAAGACGAAGACGAACACGAGACCGAGGATCGCGAGCGCCTCGGTGAGCGCCATACCGGTGAAGGCGATGGTCTGGAGCATGCCGCGGGCCTCGGGCTGACGCGCGACGCCGTTGATGTAGGCGGCGAAGATCAGACCCACACCGATACCGGGGCCGATGGCCGCGAGGCCGTAGCCGAGGAAGGTGATGTCACCAGTCATTGCATTTTCCTTTCGGTGGCGCCGGGGGCTCCCGGCGTCGGAGTGTTCTTCAGGTGGTCGTGCAACCGGACGGGTCCGGGAGATCAGTGGTGCTCGCTCACCGCGTCCGAGATGTAGAGCGCGGAGAGCAGGGTGAAGATGAACGCCTGGAGGAACTGCACCAGGAGCTCGAAGAAGGTCATGACGATTCCGAAGCCGAGGCCGAGGAGGCCCGAGAACTGGATGAAGATGGTGCTGCCGTGCAGCAGGAGGTACTCGCCGCCCAGGATGAACACCAGCAGCATGAGGTGCCCGGCGAGCATGTTGCCGAACAGTCGCAGGGCCAGCGTCAGCGGGCGGATGAAGAAGTACGTGAGGAACTCGAGGAAGAACATGATCGGCTTGAGCCAGCCGGGCAGCCCGGGGGGGACGAGCGACTTCAGGTAGTTCAGGACGCCGTGCTTCCGGCGGATCGCGACGGTGTGGTAGACGATGTAGACGATGAGGGTCAGCACGATCGGGAACGCGATGCGGCTCATGGTGGGGAACTGCACGAACGGCAGCACTCCCATGACGTTGTTGAACAGGATCAGCGTGAAGAGCGTGAGCAGCAGCGGGAGGAACTGCCGGAAGTCCTTGGCGCCGATGACGTCGCGGGCGATCGAGTTGCGCACGAAGTCGTAGCCCTGCTCGGCCACCCACTGCCGCTTGGTCGGCACGATCGAGAGCCTGCCGACGACGGTGATGAAGAACCACCCGATGATGACGACCGACGCCATCATGACGAACGAGGGGCGGGTGAACGCCCAGTTGCTCGTGTCGCTGCCGAAGATGGGCCACCAGAAGTCCTCGGTGCCCGGGGCCTGGAAGCCTTCTTCGCCGTCGGTTGCGGCGATGCCGCCCTGAAGCCAGTGTGCGGGAACCACGCTCAGGCTCACAGCCTCTCCTCGGGGGTTGCACAGGCGCCATCGACGGGCACCCGGGGGATCGGGACGTACGCTACCGGACCCGTGCGGGTGGCCGCGACGCAGGTCGTGAGGGTTTCGATGCGTCTCATCGTGTGTCTCATCGGGCGTCCCCGTCGACCACGGGTGGGTCGTACACGGGGATCCGGGCGTGACGCAGGGCCCGCATCGCGAAGAGCTGCCAGACGATGGTCACGACGAGCGCGACGATGCCGAGCGCCTTGCCGTCGACCCAGTCGGCGTCCTTGAACGCGATGATGACGAGGAGCAGGGCGATGACCTGGCCGAGGTAGACCGCCATGGCGACCGCGAAGAACGCGTGCGGGCTCGTGCTGCGCACCAGCCGGCTCAGCAGGAACATGCCGGAGCCGAAGAAGCCGACCGAGACCACCAGCCCGATCAGGGCGCCCGCCAGGGCGTCTCCCCCGCGCACGACCACGACGGCCACCGTGGTCAGCAGGCCGGCGACGAGCGAGGGCAGCAGGGCCCCGCGCAGCATGGCCCCGAAGGGGGCGCCGGCGTGCGGCTCGGTGCTCGTGGAGCGGTCGGTCATCGGCGATCGGCCTCTTCGGGGGTCGTGACGGATGGGTCTCCGGGACGGCTTGTGAAAGTTATCACAAGCAGGGAGTCGGCCCCAAAAACACTCACACCCGACGGGTGAGGATCACCCAGATCGTGCGGGCGATGATCTCGAGGTCGAGCACCGGCGACCAGTTGACGAGGTACTGCAGGTCGTAGCCCAGCTTGTACTCGGCATCGGTGTGGTAGCGCCCGTGGATCTGGGCCAGGCCGGTCAGGCCCGGCGGCACCTCGTGCCGTCGGGTGTACCCCGCGATGTCCCGTTCGAACCCGACGGTCAGCTCGGGCCGCTCGGGTCGTGGCCCGACGATCGACATCTTCCCGGAGAGGATGTGCAGGATCTGGGGCAGCTCGTCGGCTCGCGTCGCCCGCACCCACCGGCACGCGGGGATGACCCGCGGGTCCCCCTCCCCCGTCGAGAGCGTGGCCACTCCGTCGGCCTCGGCGTCGGTGCGCATCGTGCGGAACTTGACCATGTCGAACGGCTCCCCACCCACCCCCACGCGCGACTGGGTGAAGAGCACCGGCCGCCCGGCCACCGCGAGCTGGTAGAGCGCCACCCCACCGAGCAGGAGCAGCCACACCGGGGCCGTCACCACCAGCAGGAGCAGGTCCATGATCCGCTTGAAGTGCCGCTGCGAGCTCGGCATGGTCTGCGCGAGGAGGAGGACGAACGGCATCCCCCCGATCTCCCGGAGGCGATCGAGACCGAAGAGGGTCTCGCGCCCGGTGACGCGCAGCAACGTGGTCATGCCCAGCTGGTCGAGGCGGCCGATGGTGCGGGGGTACCAGCCGTCGAGCCAGGCTCCCGTCACGAGCAGCACGTCGGTGGCGCGCAGGTCGCGGGCCACGTCGACGACACCGTCGGGGTCGTCGACCTCGGCGACGACGACGAGGCGGCTGGCGGGGACGGCCGCGAGGTGTCGTCGGGCCAGCTCGAGGTCCCCCTGCTCTCCCGCGAGGACGACCCGCGGTGGCCCCTCCCGTCGGGTGCGCAGCGCATGCACCACCGCCCGGTTGATGGTCACCGCGATCGCGGCGAGCACGATGACGGCGAGCAGGTTCGGGATGGGGAACGGGAGCACCCGCTGGGTCAGCGACCCTCGCTGGTTGGCCAGGCTCGTGAGGACGAGGTTGAGCAGGGCGATGAGGCTGCCCGCAGCCAGGGAGAGCGCCGCGACCCGCGGCAGGACCGCGGCTCCCCCGAGCCGGGGCTCTCGTTCGTACAGGCCGCCGAAGTAGAAGGCGGAGATGAAGATGAACGTCGAGACGGTGAACGACACGGCATACGCGCCGCTCGGGTAGGTCGGCCACGGGGGCAGCCCGTAGCGCCACAACATCGTCCCCACGGCCAGGCCGAGGACGGCCATGCCGTCCAGGAGCATGACGAGCCGGAACCCGCGGCTGTTCAGCCGGGCCAGGAGCGGCCGGTCGATGCCTCGACTCGGGTGGGACACGGAACCTCAGGCCTCAGGCCTGCGCCGCACCCGGACGCGGGTAGGCCGGGAAGCGCCCGACGAGCTCGCTCACCTGGGCCCGCACCTCGCGCGAGACCGCGTGGTCGGGGTCGGCATCGCCGTGCACGACGGCGCGGGCGATCAGCTCACCGACGGTGCGCATCTCGTCCTCACCCATGCCCTGGGTGGTGACACACGGCGTCCCGACCCGAACGCCGGACGCGATGTTCGGCGACTGCGGGTCGAACGGGATCGCGTTCTTGTTGAGCGTGATGCCGGCGGCGTCGCAGCGGGCCTCGGCGTCGACGCCGGTCACCATGACGGGCTGGAGGTCGTGCAGGGACAGGTGGGTGTCCGTGCCCCCGGTGGTGGGGCGGATGCCGTGCTCCCCCAACGTCTGGGCGAGCACCTTCGCGTTCGCGACCACCTGGCGGGTGTACGCGGCGTACTCGGGGGTCGCGCACTCCTTGAAGTTGACCGCCTTCGCCGCGATCGTGTGCATCTGGGGGCCACCCTGCATCATCGGGAAGACGCCGCGGTCGATGGCGGTGGCGTGCTCCGCCTTGCAGACGATCGCACCGGAGCGCGGGCCGCGCAGCACCTTGTGCGTCGTGAACGACACGACGTCGGCGTGCGGCACCGGGCTCGGGATCGCGCCGCCGGCGACGAGTCCGATGAAGTGGGCGGCGTCGACCCAGAAGATCGCGCCCACCTCGTCGGCGATGGCGCGGAAGCGCTCGAAGTCGATGAGCCGCGGGATGGCCGACCCGCCGGCCAGGATCACCTTGGGCCGGCGCTCCTTGGCCAGCCGCTCGACCTCGTCGTAGTCGATGTCCTCGGTGTCCTTGTCGACGCCGTAGTGCACGGCGTCGAACCACTTGCCGGAGAACGACATCTTCGTGCCGTGCGTGAGGTGCCCACCGTGGGGCAGGCTCATCGCGAGGATCGTCTCGCCGGGCTTGAGGAACGCGCCGTACACGGCCTGGTTCGCGCTCGCGCCGGAGTGCGCCTGCACGTTGGCGTGGTCCGCGCCGAACAGGGACTTGCAGCGCTCGATCGCCAGCGTCTCGGCGCGGTCGACCTCGGAGCAGCCGCCGTAGTAGCGGCGGCCGGGGTAGCCCTCGGCGTACTTGTTCGACAGCGTCGAGCCGAGCGCGGTCAGCACCTCGGGGCTGGAGAAGTTCTCGCTCGCGATGAGCTGCAGGCCCCCGCGCAGCCGGTCGAGCTCGGCGACCAGGACCCCCGCGATCTCGGGGTCGAAGGCGTCGAGGGCGCCGAAGTCGGATCCGTAGAACGTGTCAGTCATCGTCGCTGCTCTCTCGCTGCTCACTTGCGGTGGAGGTCTCGCTCGCGGTGGACGTCTCGGGCACGTCAGCCGCGTCCTGCTCGTCCGGCGCATCCGGCTCGTCAGCCGCGTCCTGCTCGTCCGGCTCCGGGCGCGACAACTCTAGGGCGTCGGCGCGCGAGCGCTCGACGACGTCCATGACGTCCGCGGCGGCGAGGGCACCGACCCGCAGGACGACCGGCTCGTCGCGGGTGCAGTCGACGATCGTCGACGCCAGGCCACCGGTGACCGGGCCGCCGTCGAGGTAGAACTCGACCGCCGCACCGAGCTGGCTCGCGGCCTCGACCACCGTGCGGGATGCCGGGTGGCCGGTGCGGTTCGCGCTGCTCACCGCCATCGGCCCCACCTCGCGCAGCAGCTCGAGCGCCACCGGGTCGTCCGGCATCCGCAGGGCGACCGTGCCGCCGGTCTCGCCGAGGTCCCACATGAGCGAGGGCTGCGCGCGCAGGACGATGGTGAGCGGCCCGGGCCAGAACGCGGCCACGAGGGCGCGGGCGTAGTCGGGCACCTCGGTCGCGAGGCCGTCGACGGTGCGCGCGTCCGGCACGAGCACCGGTGGCGGCATGTCACTGCCCCGGCCCTTCGCGGACAGGAGCGCGCGCACGGCATCCGGGGAGAAGGCGTCCGCGCCGATGCCGTAGAGGGTGTCGGTGGGCATCACGACGAGGCTGCCGTCGCGCACGCCGGCTGCTGCCTTGGGGATGGCGTCGGCCCGTCCGGGCTCGGTGGTGCAGTCGAAGACGGGGCTCATGAGGGCAAGCCTAGGGTTCGGCGGCGGTCTACCCGGGCAGGCCCCCGACGAGGGCGCGTCACCCCTGTGCCCGCCTGCGCACGGCGACCGTCGTGCGGGGGCGCCCCGCGAGGTCGAGGTGGTCGACGACGACGCCCCACTGCCCCGTCTCGCGCAGCGCCGCGGGCAAGATCTCACCCTGGCTGTCGGCGTGCTCCATGACGAGCACCCCACCGTCGCGCAGCAGCGCGGCGGCACGCGCGGCGACGGCGAGCGGCACGGCCAGCCCGTCGGTCGACCCCCCGTAGAGCGCCACCGCCGGATCGTGGTCGCGCACCTCGGGGTCGAGGGGCACGGCGCCGACGGGGATGTACGGCGGGTTGCTGACGACGACGTCGACCTCATCCATCAGCTCGTCGAACGCCGTGGTGGCATCGCCGAGGCGCACCTCGACGTCGAGCCCGAGGCGGTCGCGGTTCGCCACGGCCCAGCCATGGGCCAGGTCCGACAGCTCCACGGCCAGCACCGTCGCCTCGGGAAGCTCGTCCTTGACCGCGAGGGCGATGGCACCGGACCCGGTGCACAGGTCCACGACGACCACACCCGCCCCCACCTCGGATGCCGCGTCGATGGCGATCCCGGCCGTCACCTCGGTCTCGGGTCGAGGGACGAAGACGCCCGGTCCGACCGCGAGGGTGAGCCGGCGGAAGTGCGCCCGACCGGTGAGGTGCTGGAGCGGGACGCGCGTGAGCCGCTCCTCGACGAGGGTCTCGAACGTGGCGGTGAACCCGGCATCCGGCGCCGTGCGCAGCACCATCGCACGCCGCACGTCCCCGGCATCCGTGCCGAGGACGAAGGCGGCGAGCTCGACGGCATCCGCCTCGGGAGAGCGGATGCCGGCAGCCTCGAGGCGCGCAGTCGCCTCGCGGACCAGCGCGTGGAGGTCGCTCACCGGTCGGCGATGACGGCCAGGCGCGCGGCCTCGTCGGCGTCGACGCAGGACTGGATCATCGGGTCGAGCTCGCCGTCGAGGACCGTGTCGAGGTTGTAGGCCTTGAAGCCGGTGCGGTGGTCGCTGATCCGGTTCTCGGGGAAGTTGTAGGTGCGGATGCGCTCGGAGCGGTCGACCGTGCGCACCTGGCTGTTGCGCACGGAGGCGTCGGCGGCGTGGCGCTCGTCCATGGCGATCTGGTGCAACCGGGCGCGCAGCACCCGCATCGCGGCCTCGCGGTTCTGCAGCTGGCTCTTCTCGTTCTGGCAGGAGACGACGAGTCCGGTCGGCAGGTGGGTGATGCGCACGGCCGAGTCGGTGGTGTTCACGCTCTGGCCCCCGGGGCCGCTGGAGCGGAAGACGTCGATGCGCAGGTCGTTGGGGTCGATCGTCACCTCGACCTCCTCGGCCTCGGGCATGACCCAGACACCTGCTGCGCTGGTGTGGATGCGGCCCTGGCTCTCGGTGACGGGCACGCGCTGCACGCGGTGCACCCCGCCCTCGAACTTCAGCCTCGCCCAGGGCGCCTCGCCCGGCTGAGCGGTGCCGCGGGCCTTGACGGCCACGCGGACGTCCTTGTAGCCGCCGAGGTCGGACTCGGTCGCGTCGAGCACCTCGGTGCGCCAGCCCCGGCGCTCGGCGTGGCGCAGGTACATGCGCAGCAGGTCACCGGCGAACAGGGCCGACTCCTCGCCACCCTCGCCGGCCTTGACCTCGAGGATGACGTCACGGTCGTCGTCGGGGTCGCGCGGGATGAGCAGCCGGCGCAGGCGGTCCTCGGCGGCGGCCAGGGTGGCCTCGAGGGCGGGGATCTCCTCGGCGAACGCGGGGTCCTCGGCGGCCAGCTCGCGGGCGGCCTGGACGTCGTCCTTGGCGCTGACCCAGGCGTGGTGCGCCGCGACGGTCGGGCCGAGGGCGGCATACCGCTTGTTCAGCTCACGGCTCCTGTCCGGGTCCGAGGCGACGACGGGGTCGGCCATCTCCCGCTCGAGCGCCGCGTGCTCGGCGACGAGGGCCTGGGCGGACTCGAGCACGGGGGCCTCCTGGGCTGCGGGCTGTCTGTGCGTGGCGGTGGGTCGAGGGACTCGGGAAAGACGAGTGCGCCGGCCCGTCCCGGCGAGGGGACGGACCGGCGCACCGGGAAAGCTACTTGGCGACCTTCTTGCCGTAGCGAGCCTCGAAGCGGGCCACGCGGCCACCGGTGTCGAGGATCTTCTGCTTGCCCGTGTAGAACGGGTGGCACTGCGAGCAGACGTCGGCGTGGATGACGCCGTTCTTGGCCGTGCTGCGCGTGGTGAACGTCGCGCCACAGGTGCAGGTGACCGTGGTCTCGACGTAGTCGGGGTGGATGTCCTTCTTCACGATGTTCTCCTTGGAGGTGTCCGGGTCGGCGGGCTCAGCACCGTGCTGCAAACCCTTGGCGCCCCGACTGCGCCCCTCGTGGTGAGGGCGCTCAGGAAACGCATCGAATGCCGTGAACCGGTCCAGCGATCAAGTGTGCCAGAGGTGGCACACAGTGGCCTAAACGGCGGTGGCGCCTCCGGCATTCCTTCTGTCGGCTGTGGTCGGTACGGTGCCGGGATGAGGTTCGGAGCCGTCATCACGTATGCCACCGAGCGGGAGTTCACCGAGCTCGCCGTCGTCGCCGAGGATGCCGGGTGGGACCAGGTCTTCTCCTGGGAGGCGGTCTGGGGTCAGGACGCCTGGGTCACCCTCGGGGCCGCCGCGATGGCCACCGAGCGGATCCGCCTCGGCACGCTCCTCACCCCGGCCGCCAGGCACCGCCCGTGGGACCTCGCGTCGAAGGTCGCGTCGGTCGACCGGCTGTCCGACGGTCGGGTGACCCTCGGGGTCGGCCTGGGCGCGCTGCACGGCAACTGGCTGGCCTTCGAGGCCGACGAGGGCCGGGCCGTGCGCGCGCGCAAGCTCGACGAGGTGCTCGCCGTCTACGCCGGCCTCATGGGCGGGCAGCCCTTCTCGTATGCCGGGGAACACTTCTCGGCGTCCCCCGTCACCGAGCTCGTCCCGCCGCCGCCCGTCCAGACGCCCCACCCGCCGGTGTGGTGCGTCGGGATGCTCGTGCCGGGCCGCACCCGTCAGCGATCGCTCGAGCGGGCCGCCCGGTGGCAGGGCGTCTTCCCGGCCGTCGCCGGGGGCAGCCTCGAGAACCCGGGGTCGCACCTCACGCCTGCGTCCCTGCGTGAGCTCGTCGAGCGCATCGGCACACTGCGGGCGGATGCCGGGCAGACGATGGCGGGCTACGACGTCGTCGTCGAGGGCGACAGCCACGGCTCGTTCGGCACGGTCCGTCCCCCGGTGCAGCAGTGGGCGGATGCCGGTGCCACGTGGTGGGTGGAGTCGTGGTGGGACCTTCCCGACTCCCCCGAGGGGCGTGCGGAGATGCGGCGCCGCCTCGAGCTCGGCCCTCCGAGGTGAGCCACGAACCCGGCGGCGACCCGGCATCCGGCGTGGTCATCCGTCAGGCAACCGCTCAGGATGCCGCGGCGCTGGTCACGCTTCGAGCGTTGATGTTCGAGGCGATGGGCACCCGCACCGAGCAGCTCGAGCACGATGCGTGGCGTGACGCCGCACTGGCGTGGTTCACCCGCCGCATCGGCACCGCGGGAGTGCGGGTCGTCGTCGCGGAGGTCGACGGCAAGGTCGCCTCAGGCATCGTGGGTGAGGTGACCTCACTGATCCCCGGTCCGGGAACCCCCAACGGGTCGGTCGGGCTCATCTCGAATGTCGCGACCCTCCCGAGGTATCGCGGGCACGGCCTGGCTGGTCTGGTCACGGATGACCTGCTGCGCTGGTTCTCGTCGAGCACCGACGTCACGCGCGTGGACCTCTTCGCGACGCCGGGTGGCACCCGGATCTACGAACCCCGAGGATTCGTGAACCGCAGCTTCCCCGGGATGTGCCTCGCTGTGGCGCGCGAGCCTCGAGACGCCCAGAGGACGGACCTGACGACGGGCAGTGGGCCCCGAAAGCCCTCCCGGGGCGGCGTGCGTCGTCAGGTCCGAGCGGCGACCGACGTCAGTCGTTCTCGTCCTCGAGCTTGATCGTGGCGGTCTGCTGGACCTGCGTGAGGAACTCGTAGTTCGTCTTGGTCTTGCGCAGGCGGTCCAGGAGCAGCTCGATGCCCTGCTGCGAGTCGAGTGCGGCAAGCACCCGGCGCAGCTTCCACATGATCCGCAGCTCCTCGGGAGCCAGGAGGATCTCCTCCTTGCGCGTGCCCGAGTTGTTGATGTCGACCGCGGGGAAGATCCGGCGGTTCGCGAGCTGGCGGTCGAGCTTGAGCTCCATGTTGCCGGTGCCCTTGAACTCCTCGAAGATCACCTCGTCCATGCGCGACCCGGTCTCGACGAGCGCGGTGGCGAGGATGGTGAGCGAGCCACCGTCCTCGATGTTGCGGGCGGCCCCGAAGAACTTCTTCGGCGGGTACAGCGCCGCGGAGTCGACGCCACCGGACAGGATCCGCCCGCTGGCGGGAGCCGCCAGGTTGTAGGCCCGACCCAGCTTGGTGATCGAGTCCAGGAGCACGACGACGTCGTGACCCATCTCGACCAGTCGCTTGGCTCGCTCGATGGCGAGCTCGGCGACGGTCGTGTGGTCCTCGGCCGGACGGTCGAAGGTGGAGGAGATGACCTCACCCTTGACGGCCCGCTGCATGTCGGTGACCTCCTCGGGACGCTCGTCGACGAGGACGACCATGAGGTGGCACTCGGGGTTGTTCGTCGTGATCGCGTTGGCGAGCGCCTGCATGACCATCGTCTTGCCGGCCTTGGCGGGCGCCACGATGAGCCCCCGCTGACCCTTGCCGATGGGGGCCACGAGGTCGATGATGCGCGTGGTGAGCAGCCCCTGCTCGGTCTCCAGCCGCAGGCGGTCCTGGGGGTAGAGCGGGGTCAGCTTGCCGAACTCGGGGCGGCTGCGGGCGTCCTCGGGCGACATGCCGTTGACCGTGTCGAGCTGGGCCAGCGGGGTGTACTTCGCCCGGTTGTTGCGCCCGCCCACGCTCTGCTGCTGACCGTCGTCTCCCTCGCGGGAGGCCTTGATCGAGCCGGTGACGGCGTCACCCTTGCGCAGGCCGTGACGCTTGACCATCTGCAGGGGCACGTAGACGTCGCTGCTGCCGGGCAGGTAACCCGTCGTGCGGACGAACGCGTAGCTGTCGAGGATGTCGAGGATGCCGGCCACGGGCACCAGGACGTCGTCCTCGGTGACGAAGGCGTCCGAGGGTGCCTCGGCCTGGTCGACACCCGTGCCCGGACGCCGCTTGTCGCGGTTGCGGCCACGGTTGCGGCGACGACGTCCACCGCGGCCGTCCTCGTCGTCGAACCGGTTCTGGCCGCCCTGGCTCTGGGCGTTCTGGCCCTGGGTGCCCTGGGCCTGCGAACCGTCGTTGCCCTGGACGTCAGCGTCCCCCTGGACCTGCTCGGCGCCCGGGTGGTCGGTCTGTGCCTCGCGGCGGTCGGTCTGTGCCTCGCGGCGGTCGGCACGCTCCTGGCGCGATGCGCGCTCACGGGTGCGCGTGTCGGCGCGCTCCTGGCGCTCGACGGGCTCGGAACGCTCGCTGGGCTCGCCGCGATCCGCGCGCTCCTGCGCAGGGGCTTCCACGACGGGCGCCTCTGTTGCCGGGGCAGCCTGCGGGCTGGACGCCGCGGGCTCGACGCCCCGACCGGTGCTGGTCGCGCGACGGGCGCGACGCGGCTCGCTGGTGCTCGCCGGCCCGCTCTCGCCGTTCTGGCGGGACTTGATGGCGGCGACGAGGTCGCCCTTGCGCATCTTGGTGGTACCGCTGATGCCCATGCTCGAGGCCAGGCCCTGGAGCTCTGCCAACCGCATCGCGGTGAGCGCTCCGGAACGACGCGGGCTCGCGCCCGCCGTCGATGCCTCAAGAGTGGTGGTGTCTGACACGAAGGATCCTTTCCCTCGCTCGTGGATGGCCTCGATACGGCCGATCTCGGGAGCCCACGTCGGGTCCGCAGCGCATGCTGAAGGGAAGCCCAGATCGTGGTGTGGTCGACTCGCGGCAGGCAACGGGAGGGAAGCCCGGCATCGGCTGCGGTCGCACCGTCACAGTAGCACCGACGACTCGTCGGCAGCGCCGAGCGCTCAACCTCGTGACAGCACCGTGACCCGCGCTCCACGATCCGGGATGCCGGGGGTCAGGACCCGCCACCCGTCCTCACCGTGGGCGCGCACCGCATCGACGTGTTCGCGCACCGCGAGCACGAGCACCGAGGGGCCAGCCCCTGAGATCACGGCCGCGTGTCCGTCCGCGCGCAGCCGGTCCACGAGGGCCATCGACGCGGCGTACGAGGGCCGGCGCGCCTCCTGGTGCAACCACTCGCGGGTGGCGGCGAGCAGGTGCTGGGGGGCGAACCCCACGGCGTGCGCGAGCAGCGCGGCGCGGGCCGAGTTGGCCGCGGCATCCGCCAGACGCACCTGCTGCGGCAGCACCGACCTGGCCTTGGCGGTGGACAGCTGCACCTCGGGGGCGAAGACGACGGGCACGACGTCCGGGTGGACCGGCAGGTGCACCGTGGTCGTCGATGCCTGCTCGTCGTCGGACCACGAGAGGGTGAACCCACCGTGCACGCTCGCCGAGGCGTTGTCGGGGTGCCCCTCGAGCCGGGACGCCAACGAGTTCGCGAAGGTGAGGTCGACGTCCTCACCCGACGCGCCGTCGGAGACGTCGGCCAGTGCCTGCGCGGCCACGATCCCGGTGACGATCGCCGTCGCCGACGAGCCCATCCCCCGGCCGTGCGGCACCTCGTTCGTGCAGTCCATTCGAAGCCCCTGCGGCGGCTGGACCCCCAGCTCGCCCCAGGCGACGTGCATCGCCCGGTGCACGAGGTGCGTGCCGTCCAGGGGCACGGAACCCGCACCCTCACCCGCCACGGTCACGACGAGGCCCGGGGATGCCGTGACGCTCACCCGAGCGGTGTCCCACACCCCGAGCGCGCAGCCGATCGAGTCGAAGCCCGGGCCGAGGTTGGCGCTGCTCGCCGGCACGCGCACCTCCACCTCGACGCCGGCCCGAAGCCGCGCGGTGCTCACCCGTCGAGACCCAGGGCCACCGCGACGCTGAACGCGTCGACCGGCACGCGCACGGGGGCGACGTCCTCGCCGTCGGACGTGCGCAACGCCCACTGCGGGTCCTTGAGCCCGTGCCCCGTCACGGTGCACACGATCGTGGCGTCGGCCGGCACGATGCCGGCACGGTGCGCCTTCAGCAGGCCCGCGATGCTGGCCGCCGAACCGGGCTCGACGAAGATGCCCTCGGTGGAGGACAGCACGCGATGGCCCTCGAGGATCTCGTCGTCGGTGACCATCTCGATGCGGCCGCCGGACTCGTCGCGCGCGGCCTCGGCCTGCTTCCAGGACGCCGGGTTGCCGATGCGGATGGCGGTGGCGATGGTCTCGGGGTGGTCCACCGGGTGACCGAGCACGATGGGGGCGGCGCCGGCAGCCTGGTAGCCCCACATCTGCGGGGTGCGCGTCGCGACGGGTGCCAGCTCGACCCCGCCGAGACCCGCTGTCGCAGTGGCGTATTCGGTGTAGCCGCGCCAGTAGGCCGTGATGTTCCCCGCGTTCCCGACGGGCAGGATGTGGATGTCGGGGGCATCGCCGAGGGCGTCGACGACCTCGAAGGCCGCGGTCTTCTGCCCCTCGATGCGCGCCGGGTTGACCGAGTTGACGAGCTCGACGGGGTACGCCTCCGCGAGCTTGCGGGCCACCGTGAGGCAGTCGTCGAAGTTGCCCTCGACCTGGATGAGGGTGGCGCCGTGGGCGACGGCCTGGCTCAGCTTGCCCATCGAGATCTTGCCGTCGGGCACGAGCACGGCACAGGTCATCCCGGCCTTGGTCGCGTACGCCGCGGCGCTGGCGCTCGTGTTGCCCGTGCTCGCGCAGATGACGGCCTTGGCGCCGTGCTTCTTGGCCATCGAGATCGCGGTCGTCATCCCGCGGTCCTTGAACGATGCCGTCGGGTTGAGCCCCTCGAACTTCACGAGGACGTTGGCACCGGTCAGCTCGGAGAGCCCCTCGCACGGGATGAGCGGGGTGCCGCCCTCCTGCAGGGTCACGACCGGTGCGCCCGCGAGCATCGGCAGGCGGTCGGCATACTCGCGGATCACGCCGCGCCACAGGTGAGCCACGGCTCAGTCCCCTTCCACACGCATGACGGACGCGACGTCGTCGACCGCGTCGAGCTCGGCGAGGGCGTCGACGGTGGCCGCGAGCGCGGCATCCGAGGCGCGGTGCGTCACGACGATCAGCTTGGCCCGCTCCCCCGACCCCGGCGCGACCTGTTGACGGACGGTCTCGATGGAGACGCCGTGCTCGGCGAAGGACGTCGCGACCTGCGCGAGCACCCCCGGCCGGTCCGCGACGTCGAGGCTGATGTGGTAGCGCGTGAGGGCCTGACCCATGTCGACCGCGGGCAGGTCGGCGTACGCCGACTCGCCCGGTCCGCGACCGCCGGACACCTTGTGCCGGGCCACGGCGACGACGTCGCCGAGCACGGCGGATGCCGTGGGGTCGCCACCCGCGCCGCGGCCGTAGAACATGAGCGGCCCGGCGGCCGTCGCCTCGACGAAGACGGCGTTGAACGCGTCGCGGACGCTGGCGAGCGGGTGGCTGCGGGGGATCATCGCCGGGTGGACGCGCACGCTCACGGCATCCGCGCCGTCCGCGGTGGTGACCCGCTCGCAGATCGCGAGCAGCTTGACGACGCAGTCCATCTCACGGGCGGCCTGGATGTCGCCGGCGGTGACCTCGGTGATGCCCTCGCGGTGCACGTCGGCGCTGGAGACCCGGGTGTGGAAGGCCAGGCTGGCGAGGATGGCGGCCTTGGCGGCGGCGTCGAAGCCCTCGACGTCGGCCGTGGGGTCGGCCTCGGCGTACCCGAGGGCCTGCGCCTGCTCGACGGTCTCGGCGAAGCCGGCCCCGCTGGTGTCCATCTTGTCCAGGACGAAGTTGGTCGTGCCGTTGACGATGCCGAGCACCTTGCGGACGTCGTCACCGGCGAGGGACTCGCGGATGGGCCGGAGGATGGGGATGGCCCCGGCCACGGCCGCCTCGTAGTAGAGGTCGACGTCAGCGGCATCCGCAGCGGCGTACAGGGTCGGGCCGTCCTCGGCGAGCAGTGCCTTGTTGGCGGAGACCACCGAGGCGCCGTGCTCCATGGCGCGCAGGATGAGGCCGCGCGCGGGGTCGATGCCGCCGATGACCTCGATGACGATGTCGGCTCGGGTGACGAGCTCGTCAGCGTCCGCGGTGAACAGCGACGGGTCGACGGGCACGTCGGGCCGCGGCCGCTGGGGGCGGCGTACGGCGATGCCCACGAGCTCGAGCGGCACGCCCACCCGGGCTGCCAGGTCGTCGGCGTGCTCGACCAGCCGCCTCGCGACGGCCGAGCCCACGACGCCGCAGCCGAGCAGCGCGATGCGCAGGGGGGCACCGGGTTCGTGCGCCATGGTGGTGAGCGCCATGGTGGGGTCCATCTCCTCGCTGTCGTTCCTCACGCGTCCGCCACGTCGAGGGCGAGCAGGTCATCGATCGTCTCACGCCGCACGAGCACGCGTGACCGTCCTCCACGGACGGCGACGACCGGGGGGCGAGGGGTGTGGTTGTACTGGCTGGACAGGGCTCGGCAGTAGGCCCCGGTGCCCGGAACGGCGATGAGGTCGCCCGGTCGCACGTCGGCCGGGAGGTACTCGTCGAGCACGACGATGTCGCCGCTCTCGCAGTGCCGCCCGACGACGCGGGAGAGCAGCGGCCCGGCCTGTGAGCGTCGGTTGGCCAGGGTGCAGGAGTAGTCGGCCTCGTAGAGCGCGGGGCGGGCGTTGTCGCTCATCCCGCCGTCGACGCTCACGTAGGTGCGCGTGTGACCACCACCGACCTCGACCGGCTTGACCGTGCCGACCTCGTACAGGGTGAACGTGCTCGGGCCGACGATGGCGCGACCCGGCTCGACCGACACCCGCGGCAGCTCACGCAGGTCGCCGTCGCCGACGCTCTTGAACTCGCGCTCGAGGATGCCGGCCATCTCCTGGGCCAGCGTGCTCGCGGGCAACGGGGTGTGTTGTGAGGTGTAGGCGATGCCGTAGCCACCGCCGAGGTCGATCTCGGGGCAGTGGTGCCCGTGCTCGCCGGCGATGCGGGCGTGCAGGGCGACGAGCCGGTGGGCCGCCATCTCGAATCCGCCGGTGTCGAAGATCTGGCTGCCGATGTGGCTGTGCAGGCCGTTCAGGGCGAAGACGTCGGGGCGGGCGAGGATGCGGCTGGCCGCCTCGAAGGCCTGGCCGCCGGCAAGGCTGAAGCCGAACTTCTGGTCCTCGTGCCCCGTCGCGATGAACTCGTGCGTGTGCGCCTCGACGCCGACGGTGACGCGCACCATGACGGGAGCGACGACGCCGAGCTCGGCCGCGACGTCGGCGATCCGGTCGATCTCCTGGAAGGAGTCGACGACGATCCGGCCCACGCCGTAGGTCAGCGCCTCGCGGATCTCGGCGACCGTCTTGTTGTTGCCGTGGAAGCCGATCCGCTCCCCCGGGAACTGCGCTCGCTGCGCGACGGCCAGCTCGCCACCGGTGCAGACGTCGAGGAAGAGGCCCTCCTCGTGCACCCATCGGGCGACCGCCGTGCACAGGAACGCCTTCCCGGCGTAGTAGACGTCCGCGCCGGCCAGGCCCTCGAATGCCGTGGCGAAGCTGTCGCGGAAATCGGCTGCCCGAGAACGGAAGTCGTCCTCGTCGAGCACGTACGCCGCGGTGCCGTGCTCCGCGGCCAGGGTCACGACGTCGACACCGCCGACCATGAGCCGGCCCTCGTCGTCACGGGTGACGGTGCGGGCCCACAGCTGCGGCAGCAGCTCCATGACGTCGGCCGGCATCGGGAGGTAGAGCGGCGGGCCGCCATAGCCCTCGGCGTGCAGGACCCCTGCCTCGTGTGAACGCATCGGTCAGCCCCTCACATCCGGTCGGGGGCGCTGACGCCGAGGAGGTCGAGGCCGTTGGCGAGCACCTGGCGGGTGGCGTCGTTGAGCCACAGCCGGCTGCGGTGCAGGTCGGTGACCTCCTCGTCGACGCTCATCGGGCGCACCCGGCAGGTGTCGTACCACTTGTGGAAGCGCCCGGCGAGCTCCTCGAGGTAGCGCGCGACGCGGTGCGGCTCCATCAGGTGCGCCGACTGGGCGACGACCCGCGGGAAGTCGCCGAGGACGGCGAGCAGCGCCGCCTCGGTGGGGTCGGCGAGCAGTCCGGCGTCGAAGCCGTCCTCGCGGAGCACGCCGTCGTCGTTCGCCAGCCGCGCCACGCTGGAGGTCCGCGCGTGGGCGTACTGGACGTAGAAGACCGGGTTGTCGTTGGTCTGCTTGCGCAGCTCCTCGCCGTCGAGCGAGAGCGGGCTGTCGGCGGGGTAGCGCGCGAGGGAGTAGCGCACGGCATCCGAGCCGATCCACTCGAGCAGCTCGTCCATGTAGATGGCGTTGCCCAGGCGCTTGCCCATGCGCTCGCCGGCGATCGAGACGAGCTGACCGATCTTGACCTCGATGTTGTGCTCGGGGTCGTCGCCGGCGCAGGCGGCGATGGCCTTGAGCCGGTTGATGTAGCCGTGGTGGTCGGCGCCGAGCAGGTAGACCTTCTCGTCGAAGCCGCGGTCCTTCTTGCTGAGGTAGTACGCGGCGTCGGCGGCGAAGTACGTGGGGCTGCCGTCGGCCCGGATGAGGACCCGGTCCTTGTCGTCGCCGAAGTCGGTCGTGCGCAGCCACACGGCTCCGCCGTCGTCGAAGACGTGACCCTGCTCGCGCAGCCGCGCCACGGCCTGCTCGACGGCGCCACCGTCGTGCAGCCCTCGCTCGGAGAACCACACGTCGAAGTGCACCCCGAAGCCGTCCAGGGTGCGCCGGATGGCGGCGAGCTGGGACGTGTAGCCGAGGTCGCGGGCCAGCGCGACGGCATCCGCGTGGTCGAGGTCGAGGAGGTCGGGGCGCTGCGCGAGCACCTCGGCGGCGCGGTCGGCGACGTACGCGCCCGGGTAGCCGTCCTCGGGCGGCTCCTGACCCTGCGCGCGGGCGAGGACGGAGGCGCCGAACTTGTCCATCTGCGCGCCGGCGTCGTTGATGTAGTACTCGGCAGCGACCTCGGCCCCCGCCGCGACGAGGAGGCGGCGCATGGCATCCCCGAGGGCGGCCCAGCGGGTGTGGCCGATGTGCAGCGGGCCGGTGGGGTTGGCCGAGATGAACTCGAGGTTGACGACGCGGCCCGCCTCGGAGCGGCCGTGGCCGTAGGTCGAGCCGGCCTCGACGATGGAGCGGGCGAGCTCGCCCGCGCTCGCGGCATCCAGGGTGATGTTGAGGAAGCCGGGGCCGGCCACGTCGACGGCCTTGACGCCGGCCACCGACGCGAGGTGGGTCGCGAGCGCGGTCGCGAGCTCGCGCGGGGGGATGCCGGCGCCCTTGGCGAGCTGGAGGGCGATGTTGGTCGACCAGTCCCCGTGGTCGCGGTTGCGCGGTCGCTCGACCCTGACCTCCGCGGGCACGGTGATCGCGAGATCACCGGCATCGACGGCGGACTGGAGGGCGGCGCGGATCGCGGCCGAGAGCTGTTCGGGGGTCACCTGCCCGATTCTATCGAGGGTGCTGGGTGACCCTGCCCCGCTCCGCGAGCCGTGAGACGGCCCCGACGAGCTCGTCGGGGTCGAACGGCTTGGTGACGAAGGCGTCGAATCCGGCGTCGCTGGCCTCGGGGGCGTCGTGGGCGATCACCGCGGCGGTGAGGAGCACGACCGGCACGGGGTCGAGCCGGGGGTGCGACCGGATCGCGGCGATGGCCCACCAGCCGTCGTAGGGCGCCATCTGGGAGTCGAGCACGATGACGGCGGGTCGCTGTGCGAGGGGGTCGATGAGGCGGGCCATCGCCTCGTGGCCGTCGGCCGCCTCCTCGACGCGAAAGCCCGCCAGCTCGAGGTTGATGCGGAGCAGCCGCCTGATGGGCTCGGTGTCGTCGCAGACCAGGACCAGCGGTGCCTGGGCCTCGGCTCCCCTGCCGGATTGCATACGGCCCACAGTAGGCTGGTAACCTCGCCGGGCGCTGGGTTAGCTCACCCGAAAACCCAGCGCGGGCCTTGACCGGCCCCCGTAGCTCAGGGGATAGAGCACCGCCCTCCGGAGGCGGGGGCGTAGGTTCGAATCCTACCGGGGGCACCACCGCAGAACGCCCGCTGACCTGCGACGACAGGGACAGCGGGCGTTGTCCTTCCTCGTGTCGGCGACCGTTCCGACCGACCCCCGCCGGCCACGTGCTGTCACGTCTCGACGGCCGGAGCATCAGGGGATTCTCACGCCGTTCCGGGTCGGTGAGCCTCGACCTCGAGGGCTGGGATGCCGTTCGCGCGCCCAGCCGCGCCCCTGACCCCCCAGCCCCACCTGCTTCCCTCCCAGTACCATGAGGAACCCCCAGCGGAGTCGCAGGTGCCACCTGCACAGCTCCCCGGGCTCGAGAGGGGAAGGTCGTGGGCCATGAGGTGCGAACGCTGCCGCATGGAAGCCAGCTCCACGGGGCCACAGGGCCAGCGGCTGTGCGACAGGCACTACAACCCGACGATGGCGGCCGCCCCCGGGATGGTCGGGACGGGGACTCGCCAGGCCGATGCCGGCGATGACGGCTGGAGGACGTAGTACCGCTGGAGCAGCGCGAGCTGGACAACGATCCAGACCACCAGAGCGGCACCGACGACAACCCCCACCGCGCCGGCCCGTGGGTCGCGCCGCCACACCGACCAGGCCGCGGCGACCTGCGGCACCGCTGACCGTCACGAGGAGCGCCACGCGGGGCCAGAGCCACGTGTCGACGGCAGGCGATGCAGCCACTCGTGGTCGGCATCCCCATGCCGTCGCGCATCGGCCCGACACCGCCGTAGACGGCGCCGACGCCCACGAACACGAGCAGGCCGAACAGCGTCACCGGCTCCCGACCGCCACCGCGCATCCACCTGCCACCGACGTGTCACCTCGGCCATCGTGAGGCCTCCTCTCGCCCCCACCCCATCCTTCTCCCGGACCGAGGAGCCGGCGCCAGCTGTCTCCGGCGTCACACAACCAGCGGGGCGCCAGCCGCTGGGTCAGCGCTGCGACGCGTCCGAGACCTCGCCGACGAGCTCTTCGAGGACGTCCTCGAGGAAGACGACCCCGACGACCGACCCGTCGGCCGCCACGACGCGTGCGAGGTGCGATCCGGTGGCCTGCATGACCCCGAGCACCGACTCCACCTCGTCCTCACGACGCACGTTGGCCATCCGGCGAACGCGCTTGGCGGGCACCGGCTCGTGCCGCTCGGACTCGTCGGCGTAGAGCACGTCCTTCAGGTGCAGGTAGCCGCCGAGGTCCCCGGCCTCGTCGAGCACCGGGAAGCGCGAGAAACCGTGCTTGGCGACGAGCCGCTCGATGTCGGACGGCGTCGCACCCGGGCCGACGGTCACGAGGGAGGACACGGGCACCCCGACGTCGGCGGCATCCTTGTCGCTGAACTCGAGCGCGGCACCGAGGCGCTCGTAGTGGTCGTCCTCGACGAGCCCCTCGTCGCGCGACTCGTTGAGGATGTGGGCGACCTCCTCGGCCGTGAAGGCGGAGGCCAGCTCGTCCTTGGGCTCGACGCCGAAGAGCCGGATGAGCGCCTTGGACAGCCAGTCCATCGCGTGGATGACCGGTGCGACCACCTTCGACACCATGACGAGCGGCGGCACGAGCGCGATCGCGGACCGCTCCGGGCGGGCGATCGAGATGTTCTTCGGGATCATCTCGCCGTAGACGACGTGGAGGAACACGATGAGGCCGAGCGCGAGGGCCAGGGCCACGACGTCGGCGACGACCGGTGAGATGCCGAAGCCCTCGAAGATCGGCGTGAGCGCATGGTGCAGTGCCGCCTCGGAGATGGCGCCGAGGAGCACCGAGCACACGGTGATGCCCAGCTGGCAGGTCGCGAGGAGGATGCCGGTGTGCTGCATCGCGTCGAGCGCGGTGCGCGCCGCCTTGCTGCCCTGCTCGGCGAGCGGCTCGAGCTGGCTGCGGCGAGCCGACATCGCGGCGAACTCGGCCCCGACGAAGAAGGCGTTCGCGGCGAGCAGGCCGACGGTGAGCAGGATCGTGGACAGGCTCATGACGCACCCCCCGCGTCGGTGCGGGCGGCGTCCGTCCGGGAGCGGACGGCATCCTCGCTCGGTGGGACCACCGGGGGCCGCAGCCGCAGCCGGTCGACCCGGTGCCCGTCCATGTCGAGCACCCGGGCGGTCCAGCCGTCGATGACCACCTCGTCACCGACGGTGGGCACGCGGCCGAGCTCGGCCATGATCCAGCCGCCGATGGTCTCGTAGGCCGGTCCGTCGGGCACGGTGGCGCCGACCCGTGAGCGCACCTCGTCGGGCCGCCAGAGCCCCGGCACGGTCCACGAGCCGTCCTTGAGGGCGCGAGCCGTCGTCTGCGAGCGGTCGTGCTCGTCACTCACCTCACCGACGATCTCCTCGACGAGGTCCTCGAGCGTCACGATGCCGGACGTCCCGCCGTACTCGTCGACGACGACGGCGAGCTGCATGCCGCCCTCCCGCAGCTGGACGAGCAGCGGGTCCAGGCGCAGGGTCTCGGGAACGAGCACCGCGGGCACCATGAGGGCCGACACGGGGACGTCGCCACGGCGGTCGTAGGGCACGGCGATCGCCTTCTTGACGTGCACGATGCCGTCGACGTCGTCCCAGTCGGAGCCCACGACGGGGAAGCGCGAGTGGCCGGTGCCGCGGGCCAGGGCGACGAGGTCGGCGGCGGTCGCGATGCGGTCGATGGACGTCGCCCGCGAGCGCGGCGTCATGACGTCGGCCGCGGTCTGGTCGGCAAAACCCAGGGATGCCGTGACGAGCCTCGCCGTGCCGAGGTCGAGGGTGCCCGCCTCGGCGGAGGAGCGGATCAGGGACGCGAGCTCGGCGGGGCTGCGGGCGGCGGAGAGCTCTTCCTGGGGCTCGATGCCGAGCGCACGCAGCGTGCGGTTCGCGACGCCGTTGAGCAGCGCGATCATCGGCTTCATCGAGATGCCGAACCACCGCACGGGCGCGGCCGAGATCTTCGCGGTGGCCAGCGGCAGCGAGATCGCGAGGGTCTTGGGCACCATCTCGCCGACGATCATCGAGAAGAGCGTCGCGATGACCATGGCCAGCACGGATGCCGTGGAGCCGGCCGCGGACTCGGAGAGCCCCAGGCTCTGCAGCGGGCCGGCCAGCAGCACACCGAGCGACGGCGCGGCGATGAAGCCGAGGATGAGCGTGGTCAGCGTGATGCCGAGCTGGCACGCGGAGAGCTGGGTCGACAGCTGCCGGTGCGAGGTGAGCACCGAGCGGGCACCCTTCTCGCCGGCGTCGACGGCGCGCTGCACGGTCGGGCGGTCGAGGGCGACGAGCGAGAACTCGGCTGCCACGAAGAAGGCGGTGCCGACGGTGAGGACGACGCCGAGGAGCAGCAGCAACCATTCGGTCATAGTCGGAACATCGTAGGTGAGCGGTGCCGCCGGCCCGGAATCCCGAGACGTCGCACGGCATCCCCGGACCAGGGCTTCGTCGCCCCGGTCCACCGCGAGGCGGACCCGGATCCACCGGCGGGTTGACCCTCACGTCGGGTGAGCCTGAGAGGATCGGGGCATGACACCACGAGTGCGCGGATGAGCGCCACGACCACCGACGGTGCACGAATCGAGATCCGGGGGCTCAGCAAGCGCTTCGGGTCGTTCGTGGCCGTCGACGACCTCAGCTTCGACGTCGAACCGGGCCGGATCACCGGCTTCCTCGGCCCCAACGGTGCCGGGAAGACCACGAGCCTGCGCATGCTGCTCGGGCTGGTGCACGCCACGAGCGGCACCGCCACGATCGACGGCCAGCGTTACGTCGACCTCCCCGACCCCCTCGGCACCGTGGGGGCGGCGCTCGAGGCCACGAACTTCCACCCGGGCCGCAGCGGCCGCGACCACCTGCGGGTCCTGGCGGACGCCGGGTCGGTCCCCCACCGCCGCGTCGACGAGCTGCTCGAGCTCACCGGCATCCCGGCCGCCGCGCGCAAGCGCGCCGGTGAGTACAGCATGGGGATGCGCCAGCGGCTGGGCCTCGCGGCCGCCCTGCTCGGCGACCCGAAGGTGCTCGTGCTCGACGAGCCGTCCAACGGGCTGGACCCCGAGGGCATCCGGTGGCTGCGCGGGTTCCTGCGCCACCTCAGCAGCGAGGGCAAGACGATCCTCGTGTCGAGCCACCTCCTGCAGGAGGTCCAGCAGACCGTCGACGAGGTCGTCATCATCGCCAACGGCCGGCTGGTCAGGGCCGGCACCGTCGCCGAGCTCGAGGGCACCCCGGGTGCCGTCGTGCGCACGTCGGATGCCGGGCGCCTCGCCGGTGCGCTGCGCGTCGCCGACGTCACGAGCACTCCGGGCGACGACGGCACGCTGATCGCCGACACGACCGACCTCCGCCTCATCGGTGACGTCGCGCTGCGGGCTGGCCTGCCGATCTACGGGCTGCGAGCCACAGAAGGCCGACCTCGAGGCCCTGTTCTTCGAGCTCACCGAGGGCACCAACCGCAACGAGGCCTCCGGTGGCGGTGCACCCGCCGAGCGGGATGCCGTGGTCGGGCAGGAAGGGGGCAACCTGTGATCCCCGCGATCCGCAGCGAGTTCCGCAAGTTCTTCTCCACCCGCCTGTGGTGGGGCATGGCGATCGGCATCTTCCTCTCAGGGGCCGCCTTCGCCGCCCTGTTCGGGTTCCTCCTCACCGGGGACCTGGCCGGCCAGGGAGGTCCTGGCGGGGTACCGACCGGGGACCCCACGCAGATCGTCAACACCGTCTACGTCGGCGGGCTCGGCATCGGCTACCTTCTGCTGCTCACCATCGGTGTCCTGCAGATCGGCGCCGAGTACCGCCACAAGACGATCTCCGGCACCTTCCTCGCGACCCCGCGGCGACTGCGCGCGATGATGGCCAAGGTCGTCGCCCTGCTCGGCATCGGGGCGTTGTACGGCCTGATCAGCCTCATCGGCTCGGTCAGCGTGGGAGCCGTCGTGCTCACGCTGCGCGACGTGGACCCGTTCCCCTCCACCGCGATCCTGCGCACGCTCGCGCTCAGCCTCCTCGTGCTGGGACTGTGGGCCCTGATCGGTCTGGGCATCGGCATCCTCATCCCCAACCAGGTCGCCGCTCTGCTCATCGGCATCGGCGTCGCGTGGATCGTCGAGCCGCTGCTCGGTTTCGCGATGACCTTCTGGGAGTTCGGCCGGGAGAACATCGCTCAGTACCTGCCCTCCTCGGCGACCAACGCGGTGATCGACGCGGTGCAGAACAGCCCCGACGAGGTGCGGCTCGACTGGTGGGCGGCCGCCCTGGTGCTCGCCGCCTACGCCGCCCTGCTCTCGGGCTTCGGCATCTGGCGCACGACCCGCGCGGACATCAGCTGAGGACGGGCGGACGTCGCTGACGACGGCCGGTATGCCGCACGCGCGGCATACCGGCCGTCGCACGTCGTCAACCGCTCACCAACCGCTCACCAATCCGGGCGGTTCCGGCACCACGAGCGGGGATACCCTAGGCCGAACCGACCCCTCAAAGACGAGCCCAGAAAGAGGCGCATCCTCCGTGGCCGAGCAGTCCCCGTCCAGCGACCCCCTGACCTCCTTCGGACCCAACGAGTGGCTGGTCGACGAGCTGTACGAGCAGTACCAGAAGGACAAGAACAGCGTCGATCGCGCCTGGTGGGACTTCTTCAAGGACTACGAGCCCGGCGAGGCAGCCCTGGGCCGGGGCGCCGCAGCCGCCGCGAACCGCGCTGCTGCGGCGCCCGCGCCTCCCGCTGCTCCAGCCGCTCCGACTGCTCCCGCGGCCAACGGCTCCGCCCCGGCCGTCAAGGCCCCCACCACGGCGGCAGCACCCGCCCCCGCGGCCAGGACGACCCCCGCTGCAGCGCCAGCGCCCAGCCCGGCTTCCGCGCCCGCCCCTGCGCCTGCGAGCGCCCCCGCCCCGGCTCCGGCCGCAGCCCCCGCGCAGGTGCGGTCGGAGCCCGCTGCCGCCGCGAGCGCCCCCAAGCCCCGTGAGGCGGTCGCTCCCAAGGCGTCGGGCCCGCTCACCGACTCCTCGCAGACCCCGATCCGCGGCGCCAGCGCCCGGGTCGTGACGAACATGGAGTCCTCGCTCGAGGTCCCGACGGCGACCTCGGTGCGCGCCGTGCCGGCGAAGCTGCTCATCGACAACCGCATCGTCATCAACAACCACCTCACCCGTAGTCGCGGCGGCAAGGTGAGCTTCACCCACATCATCGGGTTCGCGCTCGTCAAGGCCCTGGGCGTGATGCCCGCGATGAACAACGGCTTCGGCCACGACGAGGCCGGCAAGCCCGTGCTCGTGACGCCGGCCCACGTCAACCTCGGGCTGGCCATCGACCTCGCCAAGCCCGACGGCACCCGCAGCCTGCTCGTGCCGTCGATCAAGGCCGCGGAGACGATGGACTTCGCGCACTTCTGGACCGCCTACGAGGAGATGGTCAAGAAGGCCCGCTCCGGCAAGCTCACCGTCGAGGACTTCCAGGGCACGTCGATCTCGCTGACCAACCCGGGAACCATCGGCACGGTGCACTCGGTGCCGCGCCTCATGCAGGGCCAGGGCACGATCATCGGCGTCGGCGCGCTCGAGTACCCGGCCGAGTGGGCCGGCGCGAGCCTGGAGACGCTCAACCGCAACGCCGTGAGCAAGATCCTCACGCTGACGAGCACCTACGACCACCGCATCATCCAGGGTGCCCAGTCCGGTGACTTCCTGCGCATCGTCCACGCCCTGCTCCTCGGCGAGCACGGCTTCTACGACGAGATCTTCGAGAGCCTGCGCATCCCCTACGAGCCGATCCGCTGGGTGCAGGACGTCGACACCTCGCACGACGACGACATCAACAAGGTCGCCCGCGTCCAGGAGCTCATCCACGCCTACCGGGTGCGCGGCCACCTCATGGCCGACACCGACCCGCTGGAGTACAAGCAGCGTCGGCACGAGGACCTCGACGTCACCACGCACGGCCTGACCCTGTGGGACCTCGACCGCACCTTCGCCACGGGAGGGTTCGGCGGCCAGCCGTTCCTCAAGCTGCGCAAGATCCTCGGCATCCTGCGCGACTCGTACTGCCGCACGATCGGCGTCGAGTACATGCACATCCAGGACCCGGAGCAGCGCCTCTGGATCCAGGAGAAGATCGAGGTCGGCTACGCGAAGACCACCCGCGAGGAGCAGCTGCGCATCCTTCGGCGCCTCAACGCCGCCGAGGCCTTCGAGACGTTCCTGCAGACCAAGTTCGTCGGCCAGAAGCGGTTCTCCCTGGAGGGTGGCGAGTCCGTCATCGCCCTGCTCGACCGCGTGCTCTCGCGCGCAGCCGAGGACGACCTCCACGAGGTCTGCATCGGGATGCCGCACCGCGGCCGCCTCAACGTGCTCGCCAACATCGCGGGCAAGTCCTACGGCCAGATCTTCCGCGAGTTCGAGGGCAAGCAGGACCCCCGCTCGGTGCAGGGCTCCGGTGACGTGAAGTACCACCTCGGCACCGAGGGCACCTTCACCGGGGAGGACGGCTCGACGACCAAGGTCTACCTCGCCGCCAACCCCTCCCACCTCGAGGCCGTCAACCCGGTGCTCGAGGGCATCGTGCGGGCCAAGCAGGACCGCCTCAACCTCGCCGGTGAGGACTTCACCGTGCTGCCCCTGCTGCTCCACGGCGACGCGGCGTTCGCGGGCCAGGGGGTCGTCGCGGAGACGTTGAACCTCTCGCAGCTGCGCGGCTACCGCACCGGCGGCACCGTGCACGTCGTCATCAACAACCAGGTGGGCTTCACGACCTCGCCCAGCTCCTCGCGTTCCTCGACGTACTCCACCGACGTCGCCCGCATGATCCAGGCGCCGATCTTCCACGTGAACGGCGACGACCCCGAGTCCTGCGTGCGGGTCGCCGAGCTCGCCTACGACTTCCGCAAGGAGTTCCACAAGGACGTCGTCATCGACATGGTCTGCTACCGGCGCCGCGGTCACAACGAGGGCGACGACCCGTCGATGACCCAGCCGCTGATGTACAACCTCATCGAGGCCAAGCGCAGCGTCCGCAAGCTCTACACCGAGTCCCTGATCGGCCGCGGCGACATCACCGTCGAGGACGCCGGGGTCGTGCTGCGGGACTACCAGCAGCAGCTCGAGCGCGTCTTCGTCGAGACCAAGGCAGCCCTGAAGGAGGCCGAGCAGGAGCCGGCCGACACGGCGTACTCCGGCACCGACGTCGAGGGCCACACCGGCCTGGAGCCGCCGGCCGCGCAGTCGCGCGGAGCCGACCGCACCAAGCACTCCTCCACGCACACCGCGATCAGCCCGGAGATGCTGCAGCGCCTCGGCGACGCCTTCGTCGACATCCCCGACGGCTTCACGGTCCACCCGAAGCTCAAGCAGATGCTCGAGAAGCGGGCCGCGAGCACGCGAGACGGCGGCATCGACTGGGGAACCGGCGAGCTGCTCGCCTTCGGCTCGATCCTCATCGACGGCACCCCGGTGCGCCTCGCGGGCCAGGACAGCCGTCGCGGCACCTTCGTGCAGCGCCACGCGGTGCTCATCGACAAGGAGAACGCCGCCGAGTGGACTCCGCTGCTCTACCTCGGTGAGGGCCAGGGCAAGTTCTGGGTCTACGACAGCCTGCTGTCGGAGTTCGCGGCGATGGGCTTCGAGTACGGCTACTCGGTCGAGCGTCCCGACGCCCTCGTGCTGTGGGAGGCGCAGTTCGGCGACTTCTTCAACGGCGCCCAGACCATCGTCGACGAGTTCATCTCGAGCTCGGAGCAGAAGTGGGGCCAGCGCTCCTCGGTCGTGCTCCTGCTCCCCCACGGCTACGAGGGACAGGGCCCCGACCACTCCTCGGCGCGGATCGAGCGCTTCCTCACGATGTGCGCCGAGGGCAACATGACCGTCGCCTACCCGTCGACCCCGGCGTCGTACTTCCACCTGCTGCGCCGGCAGGCCTACGCCCGCCCCCGACGCCCGCTCATCGTGTTCACCCCGAAGTCGATGCTGCGCCTGAAGGCCGCGAGCTCGGCCGCCGAGGACTTCACGACGCGTGGTTTCGAGCCGGTGATGGCCGATCGCGAGGGTGCGACCACCGGTGAGGTCACCCGCGTGCTCATCGCCGCCGGCAAGGTCGTCTACGACCTGCTCGCGGCGAGGACGGAACGTGGCGACACGTCCACGGCCATCCTGCGCCTCGAGCAGTACTACCCGCTCCCGGCGGCCGACCTCGCTGAGCAGCTGGCGAAGTACCCGAACGCCGAGGTCGTCGTCGTGCAGGACGAGCCGAAGAACCAGGGCGCCTGGCCCTTCCTCGCGCTCAACCTGCCCGAGGCGCTGGAGGCGCTCGGGGAGAACCGGGTGCCGAGGGTGGTCTGCCGCACGGCATCCGCCTCACCGGCGACCGGTTCGTCCAAGAAGCACCAGATCGAGCAGGCCGACCTCATCGCCCGCGCCTTCGACCGCTGACGTCCCGCTCAGGGCCGACACGCCGGATGCCGTGCGCGGCCCGGCGGTCGCCCCTCGCCTTCGGGCGGGTAGCCTCACAGCGTGTACTTCACGGACCGCGGCATCGAGGAGCTGCAGACCCGCCGGGGTGACGAGGAGGTCACCTTCGACTGGCTCGCGGAGCAGCTGCGCACGTTCGTCGACCTCCACCCCGACTTCGAGGTGCCCGTGGAGCGGCTGGCCACCTGGCTTGCCCGCCTGGACGATGAGGACGAGTGAGCCACTGATGTCGTACGAGCAGCCCGACGAGGGGCACCCGCCCATCGAGTTCCGCCCGAGCGCTGACGCCCAGGTGGTCTCGGAGGGGCCGCGCGACCTCGCCCTGGTCTTCCTCGGCGGTTCGCTCGTGGCCGGTGTCGGGGACCCCAAGGGTCAGGGGTGGGTGACCCGCGTGGTCGGACGCACCCAGAACCCCGACCTCGAGCTGACCGCCTACAACCTCGGTGTGCGGGGCGACACCTCCGCCGACGTCCTGCACCGGTGGACCACTGAGGTCCCCTCCCGGTGGTCCGGGCGCACCGAGCGCCGCATCGTCGTCTCCGTCGGCACCGATGACGTCCTCGGCGGCATCTCGCTGGCCCGCCACCGGCTCAACCTGGCCAACCTGCTCGACGACGCCGCCACGACCGGCGTCGGCGCCTTCGTCGTCAGCCCGCCGCCGACCGACGACCCCGAGGTCAACTCGCGCCTCGAGGTGCTGGTCGAGGCACAGGCCGATGTCTGCGGCCGCCGCGACGTCCCCTTCGTCGACTCCTTCACCCCGCTCATGGGCCACGACCAGTGGCGCACCGACCTGGCCGCGAGCCGGGTTCCGCACCACCCCGGGCAGGCCGGCTACGGCCTCATCGCGTGGCTGGTGCTCCACCACGGCTGGAGCCCCTGGCTGCAGATCTCCTGACCAGTCCCGCTCAGACGGGGGTGGTGACGAACTCCCGCACGAGGTCGGCGAACCGGTCCGGGTCGTCGAGGTGCGGGAAGTGGCCGGCGCCCTGGAACAGCTCGACCCGGCATCCGGGGATCGAGGCGGTTGCCGAGGCGGCGTGCCACGCGGGGATCATCCGGTCCTTGGTGCCCCAGACCACGAGCGTGGGGGTGGGTGCAGCGTCGGGCAGGTAGTCGTGGGCGGTCACGCTCTGGCCGCCCGGGTCGATCACCGCACGGGTGGTCGCCAGGAAGGCCCGGCGGGTGTCCGCGTCGCCGAGCGAGGTGAACCCCTCCCAGACCTGGGTGATGTCCGAGCCGGGTTTGACGCCCACCTTCTGCAGGGCCCGACCCGCGGAGGCGAGGCGGTCGCGCATCCACCCGGAGGCGATGACCGGCAACACGTACTCGGCGCCGGGGAGCGTCGCCGAACGCAGCAACGGGCTGACCTCGCGCCCGAGACCGCCACTGGAGACGAGGACGAGTCGTTCGACCCGCTCGGGGAAGAGGTAGGAGAACACCATGGCGATGCCTCCGCCGAGCGAGTGCCCGACGAGCGTCACGCGGTCGATCCCGAGCCGGTCGAGCAGGTCTCGAAGCGTCGCGGCGTGCGCCCCGAGGGAGTAGTCGCCCATCGGCTTGGCCGAGTCCCCGTGGCCGAACAGGTCGGGGACGATGACGCGATGGTCCTCGTCGAGCCGGTCGACGAGGTGGGCCCACTGCCGCTGGCTGCCGAGGATGCCGTGGATGAACAGCAGGGCCGGGCCCGTGCCGCTGTCGCCGTAGGAGAAGGTGTGCCCGTGCAGGGTCACCGTGTTCTCGGTGGACGTCGCGTTCACGATGGCTCCCTGGTCGAAGGCGATGGGTGTGGCCCCTCATGTTACCGCCGAGTAGCACGGCAGGATAACCAGCAGCTCAGATCGTGAAGACCACTTTGCCGGTCACTCGTCCGGCCACCATCGCCGCGAAGCCCTCCCGCGCGTCCGCCAACGGCAGGACGGAGTCCACGAGCGGCTCGATGCCGGCGTCGACGACGAACCGCGACAGCCGTTCGAGCTCGTCGCGCGTGCCCATCGTCGACCCGACGACCCGCAGCTGCTTGAAGAAGATCTTCGTCAGCTCGGCCTTGGCCGGGGCGTCCCCGGATGTCGCCCCGGAGATGACGACCGTGCCCCCGGGACGCAGGCTGTTGACCGAGTGCGACCACGTCGCGGCGCCGACGGTCTCCATGACGGCGTCCACCCGCTCGGGGAGCCGGGCGCCGCTCGAGAACGACTGGTCCGCCCCCAGGGCCACGGCCTGCTCGCCACGGGCCTCGTCGCGGCTCGTGACCCACATCCGCAGACCCGCGGCCGACCCCAGCTGGACCAGGGCGGTCGCCACCCCGCCTGCAGCCCCCTGCACGAGCACGGTGGATCCGGGCTGGACGTCCGCGTTCGTGAAGAGCATCCGGTAGGCCGTCAGCCACGCGGTGGGCAGGCAGGCCGCGTGCTCCCAGGACAGCGCCGAGGGCTTGGGAACGAGGTTGCGCGCCGGCACCGCGACGACCTCGGCCAGGGTGCCGTCGTGGACCTCGGAGAGCAGGCTGCGCCGGGGGTCGAGGGTCTCGTCACCTGACCACCCCGGCGACGAGACCACCGCGTGCACCAGCACCTCGTTGCCGTCGGCGTCGATCCCGGCGCCGTCGCAGCCGAGCACCATCGGCAGCCGGTCGGCCGGCAACCCCACCCCGCGCAGCGACCACACGTCGTGGTGGTTGAGCGCGGCCGTGCGCAGGCGCACGGTCGTCCAGCCGTCCGGGACGCTCGGATCGGGGCGCTCCCCCAGCACGAGACCCGACAGGGGGTCGGAAGCGGACTGGCTGACACACGTCGCGGCAAGCATGAGTCGACCCTACGACGCCTGCGGCGTCAGGGCCGCAGGACCGTGGCCGCCGACCGGCGAAGGGCATCGCGCCACGGCGGCAGCGGCTCCAGCCCGGCGGCCGACCACATGTCGTGGGAGAGCACGCTGTAGGCCGGACGTGGCGCCGGCAGCGGGAAGTCCGCCGTGGCGATCGGCGACACCCGCTGCGGGTCCAGCCCCAGTTCCTCGAACACGGCCCGAGCGAGGTCGAACCAGGAGCACTGCCCCGACGACGTGGCGTGCCAGGTGCCGAACGGCGCCCCCGCGTCCACGATCCGCACGATCCCCTCCGCGAGGTCGACCGTCCACGTCGGCTGGCCGACCTGGTCGGCGACGACGGTCAGCCGTTCCCGCTCGCCCGCCAGGCGCATCATCGTCGCCGGGAAGTTCTTGCCCCCGGCCCCGTACAGCCAGGCAGTCCGCACGACCCATGACCGAGGGCACTCCGCACGCACGGCCCACTCCCCCGCGGCCTTGGTGCGGCCGTAGGCGGAGGCCGGCGCCACCGGCGCGTCCGCGGCGTAGGGCTCGTCCCCCGAACCGGCGACCACGTAGTCCGTCGAGAGCTGCACCATGGCCGCGCCGGCGGCCCGGGCCGCTCGGGCGAGGTTCGCGGCGCCGACGGCATTGACGGCGAAGGCGCTGGCCTCGTCCGCCTCTGCGGCGTCCACGGCCGTGTACGCCGCACAGTTGACGACGACGTCGTGCCCGTCCACCTGCGTCAGGCACTGGCCCGGGTCGAGGATGTCGAGCCCGGGGAGGTCGGCCCGGGTCACCTCGTGCCCTGCCGTCACGAGCACCTCGCACAGGTCCTGCCCGAGCATGCCGGCGGCACCGGCGACGAACCACCGCGCCATCAGCGGGTCACGACCTGCTGGGTGCGGGCGTACTTCGCCTCGGTCGCGTCCTTCTGGGGGCGCCACCACGCCTCGTTCTCGCGGTACCAGTCGATCGTCGCGGCGAGCCCGTCGCGGAACCCCTCGTAGCGCGGCGCCCAGCCGAGCTCGGTCCGAAGTCGCCCCGCCTCGATGGCGTAGCGCAGGTCGTGCCCCGCCCGGTCGGTCACGTGGTCGTACGCGTCGGGCTCCTGCCCCATGAGCGTCAGGATCATCTGCACGACGTCACGGTTGTTGACCTCGCCGTCGGCCCCGATGAGGTAGGTCTCGCCGATGACGCCCTTGTCGATGATCGTCCACACGGCCTCGTTGTGGTCGTCGACGTGGATCCAGTCGCGCACGTTGAGCCCGGCGCCGTAGAGCTTGGGCCGGATGCCGTCGAGCACGTTCGTGATCTGGCGCGGGATGAACTTCTCGACGTGCTGCCTCGGCCCGTAGTTGTTCGAGCAGTTCGAGATCGTCGCTCGCAGTCCGAACGAGCGCACCCAGGCCCTCACCAGCAGGTCGGACCCGGCCTTGGTGGAGGAGTAGGGCGAGCTCGGGTTGTAGGGGGTGTCCTCCGTGAACCGCTTCGGGTCGTCGAGCTCGAGGTCCCCGTAGACCTCGTCCGTGGAGATGTGGTGGTAGCGCACGTCGTGCCGCCGGGCCGCCTCCAACAGCGTGAAGGTACCGATGAGGTTGGTGCGCACGAACGGGCTGGGGTCGTCGAGCGAGTTGTCGTTGTGGGACTCGGCCGCGAAGTGCACCACGACGTCGGCATCGGCCACGAGCGGGTCGACGACGCCGGCATCCGCGACGTCGCCCTCGACGAAGGTGACCCGGTCGGCGACCCCCTCCAGCGACGCGGTCGACCCGGCATACGTGAGGGCGTCGAGGACGGTGACCCGGGCGTCGGGACGGGTGGCGAGGGTGAGGTGGACGAAGTTGCTGCCGATGAACCCGGCTCCACCCGTGACGAGTACCTTCATGGCGGCAAGGGTAGTGGCCGGCCGAGGTCGCTCCGGGACACTAGGCTCGTGGCCCATGAAGGGCATCATCCTCGCCGGCGGCTCCGGCACCCGGCTGCACCCGATCACCCGGGGCATCTCCAAGCAGCTCATGCCGGTCTACGACAAGCCGATGATCTACTACCCGCTGTCCACGCTGATGATGGCCGACATCCGCGAGGTGCTGATCATCACCACCCCGCAGGACCTCGACCAGTTCCAGCGCCTGCTCGGCGACGGCAGCGCCTGGGGCATCGAGATCTCGTATGCCGTGCAGCCCAGCCCCGACGGGCTGGCCCAGGCGTTCGTCATCGGCGCGGAGTTCATCGGCACCGACAGCGTCGCCCTCGTGCTCGGCGACAACATCTTCCACGGCACCGGGCTCGGCACCGCGCTGCGCTCCCTCACCGACGTGCGGGGTGGCCACATCTTCGCCCACCACGTCAGTGAGCCCTCGGCCTACGGGGTCGTCGAGTTCGCCCCCGACGGCACGGTGCTCTCCATCGAGGAGAAGCCCGAGCACCCGAGGTCGGACTACGCCGTCCCCGGGCTGTACTTCTACGACAACGACGTCGTCGAGATCGCCCGCACCCTGACCCCCAGCCCGCGCGGCGAGCTCGAGATCACCGCCGTCAACGAGATCTACCTGCGCCGAGGCGACCTCACCGTGACGGTGCTGCCCCGCGGCACCGCCTGGTTCGACACCGGCACCTTCGACGGGCTGATGGACGCGAGCCAGTTCGTGCACGTCGTGGAGGCTCGGCAGGGGTACAAGATCGGCTGCGTCGAGGAGATCGCCTGGCGCGCCGGGTGGATCGACGACGAGACGTTCGCCCGGCTCGGTGACGAGCTCGTGAAGTCGGGCTACGGCACCTACCTGCACACCTGCCTGGCGCGTGGGCGGTCCGGGACCTGATGCAGATCGAACCGCTGTCCATCGAGGGCGCCTTCGTCGTCACCCCGAGGCAGTTCCCGGACGACCGGGGCGTCTTCCTCGAGTCCTTCCGGGGCGACCACCTCGCGCAGCACCTGGGCCACCGTCCGGACATCGTGCAGACCAACGTCTCGGTCTCCGGGCGGGGCACCGTTCGCGGCATCCACTTCGCCGACGTCCCGCCGGGGCAGGGCAAGTTCGTCACCGCGATCTCCGGCTCGCTCGTCGACTACGTCATCGACGTGCGGGTCGGGTCCCCGACGTTCGGCCGCTGGGAGGCGGTCACCCTCGACGCCGTCGACCGGCGCGCGATCTACCTCTCCGAAGGGTTGGGCCACGCGTTCTGCGCGCTCGAGGACGGCACGACGGCGGTCTACCTGTGCACGGCGGCGTACAACCCCACCGGCGAGCACGGCATCCACCCGCTCGACCCCGAGGTGGGGCTCGCACTGCCCGACGGGCTGGCTCCGCTGCTCTCCGCCAAGGATGCCGCCGCCCCCTCGCTCGGTGACGCAGCGGCATCCGGCCTGCTCCCGACCTACGCTGCCTGCACCGACTGGGCGACCGAGCTCGCCGCACGCTCTCGCTGAGGGCGCACACGGCATCCGCGGATGCCGTGTGCGCACCGTCCGCGCCGACTCACCTCGCCGACGGCGCCAGGGCCCGCACCGCGGCCGCCACGGCCTCGGCGACGCCCTCCTGGAACACCGAGGGCACGATCTGCTCGGCCGTCGGCTCGTCGACGAGGTCGGCGATGGCGTGCGCGGCCGCGAGCTTCATGGCTTCGGTGATGCGCGGCGCCCCGGAGTCCAGCGCCCCGCGGAAGATGCCGGGGAACGCGAGCACGTTGTTGATCTGGTTCGGGAAGTCCGAACGACCCGTGGCGACGACGGCGGCATGGCGGTGGGCCACGTCGGGGTGCACCTCGGGGGTGGGGTTGGCGAGCGCGAAGATCATGCCGCCGGGAGCCATCAGGGCGACCTCGTCCTCGGGGACGGTGCCTCCGGACACACCGATGAAGACGTCCGCGTCCGCGAGCGCGCTGCCGATGCGGCCGGAGATGCCCCGGGGGTTGGTCGACGCCGCGAGCCGGCTCTTGTGGCCCGTGAGGTCCTGACGAGCCGACGAGATGATGCCGCGTGAGTCGCACACGACGACGTCACGCACGCCCGCCCGCTGGAGCAGCCTGGTCACGGCGACGCCTGCCGCACCGGCCCCGGACACGACGACCCGCTGTTCGGGCAGGTGGCGGTCGAGGACCTTCATGGAGTTGAGCAGGCCGGCGAGCACGACGATGGCGGTGCCGTGCTGGTCGTCGTGGAAGACCGGGATGTCGAGCCGCTCCTTGAGCTGCTCCTCGATCTCGAAGCAGCGGGGCGCCGAGATGTCCTCGAGGTTGATGCCGCCGTACGAGGGGGCGATGCGGGCGATCGCCTCCACGAGCTCGTCGACGGTGCCCGTCTCCATGACCACCGGCACCGCGTCGATCCCGGCGAAGTGCTTGAACAGCACCGCCTTGCCCTCCATGACCGGCATCGCCCCGAGCGGGCCGATGTCACCGAGCCCGAGCACGGCGGTGCCGTCGCTGATGACGGCCACGGTGTTGCCCCGCCCGGTGTAGCGAGCGGCCAGTGCAGGGTCCGCGGCGATCGCCAGCGACACCTCGGCGACGCCGGGGGTGTAGAGCAGCGAGAGGTCGTCGCGGTCGCGCAGCGGCTTCGTCGCGTGTACCCCCAGCTTGCCGCCCTCGTGAGCACGAAAGACCGGGCTCTCCGGGTCGAAGAAGGGGACGTGGGGCGACGCAGCCATCTCAGGCAGCTCCTCGGGGATGACGCGTCCAGGACGACGCGGGTGGTGACAGGGCCCACAGCGAGGGGTGGGCGGCGCGGCATCCGAGGAGGGGGTGAGCTCTCGGACGGCTCGCAGGGCGCGGGGGTGGCTGCGCTGGGCGCCATCATGGCACGCGCTCGCGACGCAGGACAGGGCCCGACGTGTGACCCCGGTCGCGTCGATCTCCGCGGAATCCGTAGGCCGACTTGTTATCGCGGCGTGACATGCGCGGCGCTTCTCGGTGGCAGGATCGCCCTCGTACCCCGGTGCCGGCGATCCTCGAACCGGCACGCCCCCGTGAAAGGACGCACATGTTCCGCACCCGCGCGCTGGCACTGGCCGCCGTCGCCTCGACCGCCCTCGCCCTGTCCGCCTGTGGCTCCGACTCGCTCTCCGAGGGCGACGCGAGCACGACCCCCGACGCCTCCGCGAGCGCCCCCGCCGTCGACGAGGCCCTGGTCGCCAAGCTTCCCGAGAGCATCAAGGCGGCCGGCGTCATCAAGATCGGCACGGACGCGACCTACCAGCCCAACGAGTTCCTCGACGCCGACGGCAAGACGGTCGTCGGCATGGACGTCGACCTCTTCGACGCCGTGATGGCCAAGTTCGGCGTCAAGACCGAGTGGGTCCCCTCGGCCTTCGACGCGATCATCCTCGGCGTCCAGAGCGGCAAGTACGACGTCGGTGTCTCCAGCTTCACCGTCAACAACGAGCGCATGGCACAGGCCACGATGGTCAGCTACTTCAAGGCCGGCACGCAGTGGGTGACCCAGAAGGGCAACCCCAAGGCGATCAACCCCGACGACGCGTGCGGCAAGACCGTGGGTGTCCAGAAGGGCACCGTGCAGGCCGATGTCGACCTCCCCGCCCGTCAGAAGGCGTGCACGGATGCCGGCAAGCCGGAGATCATCGTCCTCGTCGACGCCGACCAGGCCAAGGTCACCGCGAGCGTGCAGTCGGGCAAGGCCGACGCCATGCTCGTCGACCTCCCGCCGGCCATCGCCGCGGTCGACCTCACGGGCGGTGAGCTCGAGCTGCTCGGCGAGCAGTACGACTCGGCCCCCTACGGCTACGTCCTGAAGAAGGAGGACACGGCCTTCGGTGAGGCCATCGTCGAGGCGCTCAAGCAGCTGGAGTCCGAGGGCACCTACCTCGAGATCCTCACGGAGTGGAAGACCGAGGGCGGCGCGATCAACGACTTCGCCGTGAACCCGACGGTCTCCTGACCTCATGACCTCGACCACGCAGGACCGGCCGGGCCGCATCGAGGCCCGGCCGGTCCGGCACCCCTGGCGGTGGGTGGCCATGGTCGTCATCGCGGTGCTCGCCGCGATGATGGTCAGCTCGTTCCTCACGAACGAGAAGTGGAACTTCCCGTTCGCGTTCGAGATCATGCAGCAGAGCCCCGTCATCGAGGGCCTGTGGAAGGGCACGATCTTCGGCACCGTCGGGGCGATGATCCTCGGCATCGGGCTGGGGGTCCTGCTCGCCGTGATGCGGCTGTCCACCAACCCGGTGCTGCGCGGGGTCGCGTTCGTCTACACGTGGTTCTTCCGGGCGATCCCCCGGTACGTCCTGCTCGTGCTGCTCGGCACGGGCATCGGGTTCCTGTACCCCGTCTTCGACATCGGGGTGCCGTTCGGGCAACAGCTCGGGAACCTGCTGGGCCTCGAGAGCAACTTCACGTTCTTCACGCTCGACTACAACAGCATCTCGAGCACCATCTGGGTCGGCATCCTGGGCCTGGGCCTGTCGGAGGCCGCGTACATGGCAGAGATCGCCCGCGCCGGCATCCTGTCGGTCGACAAGGGTCAGACCGAGGCCGCCCAGGCGCTGGGCATGCCCCCCGGCAAGACGATGCGGCGGGTCGTGCTCCCCCAGGCGATGCGCGTCATCGTCCCGCCGACGGGCAACGAGACGATCGCCATGGTCAAGGACACCTCGCTCCTCGCCGCCGTGCCCGTCATCGTCGAGCTCTTCTACCAGAGCTACCAGTTCGGTCAGCGCAGCTTCCAGATCATGCCCGGCATCGTCGCCGCGACCCTCTGGTACCTCATCGTCTGCTCGATCCTCATGGTCGGTCAGTCACGCCTCGAGCGCTACTACGGCCGCGGGTTCGGCGCGATCCCCAAGAAGACCCAGCACAAGCTCACCAAGATCGGGGCGGACCACTGATGGCCCACGAGTCCGGCACCGGCACCACGGCGGATGCCGTGCCCCTCGTGCACGCCGTCAACGTCACCAAGGCGTTCCACGGCAACGAGGTGCTCAAGGGCATCGACATGGACGTGCGGCGTGGCGAGGTCGTCGTGCTGCTCGGCCCGTCCGGGTCGGGCAAGACGACCTTCCTGCGGTGCATCAACCAGCTCGAGACGATCGACGGCGGCCGCATCTGGGTCGACGGCGACCTCATGGGCTACGAGGACCGCGCCGGGACGCTGCACCACCTCACCGACAAGCAGATCGCGGCCCAGCGCCGTGAGATCGGCATGTGCTTCCAGCGCTTCAACCTCTTCCCCCACAAGACCGTCCTCGAGAACGTCGTCGAGGCCCCGATCCAGGTCAAGGGCGTCAAGAAGTCGGAGGCCAGGACACGGGCCCTTCAGCTGCTCGAACAGGTGGGCCTGGGCGACAAGCCGTCGGCCTACCCCTCGCAGCTCTCCGGTGGGCAGCAGCAACGGGTCGCGATCGCGCGCGCCCTGGCCATGGACCCCAAGCTCATGCTCTTCGACGAGCCCACGAGCGCCCTGGACCCCGAGCTCGTCGGTGAGGTGCTGAAGGTCATGCGCGACCTCGCCGACGGTGGCATGACGATGATCGTCGTCACCCACGAGATGGGGTTCGCCCGAGAGGTCGCCGACCGCGTCGTCTTCATGGACGCGGGCGTCGTCGTCGAGGAGGGCCCGCCGGCCAACGTCATCGACAACCCCCAGCACGCCCGCACCCGGGCCTTCCTGTCGCGCATGCGTCAGGAGGAGGCCGCGCACGCCGAGGCCATCGTCGCGACGGTCACGGGCAACGCCGAGGCCCTCGCCGCCATCGCGAAGGCCGACGCCGAGTCCGAGGAGGCCGCCCAGGCGGCCATCGACAACGCGCGGGACGCCACGCAGCAGCGGTGACTCGCCAGCGCCGGATGCCGTGGCCCGCTCTCGTGCGGGTGCGGGGCCGATCGATGGTGCCCACGTACCGCGACGGTGACGTGCTCCTCGTCCTGCGTGGCCGGCATCCCCGGCCCGGTCAGGTGGCCGTCGTGCGCCTTCCCGAGGATGCCGCCGGCGCACCTCGCCCCCTCGCGGTCAAGCGGGTCACGGGCCGCGACCCTGACGACCCCCGACGCTGGTGGATCGACTCGGACAACGCGGCCGAGGGAGTGACGTCCTTCGATGTGGGGTCACTCGCCGAGGCGGACGTCCTGGCGGTCGCAGTCGGGATCCTCTGGCGTCGGCTGGGGTAGGTTGACCGGGACCGCGAGTTCCCCGATTTTCCAGGAGAGACCCATGCTGTCCCTGTTCCGCATCACCGATGTCTCGGCACACTGCGACCTGCCCTGCGGCGTCTACGACCCCGCGCAGGCCCGCATCGAGGCAGAGTCCATCAAGGCCATCATCGCCAAGGTCGCGGACAACGACGACCCGGACTTCCGCACCCGCGCGATCCTCATCAAGGAGCAGCGCTCCGAGCTGGTCAAGCACCACCTCTGGGTGCTGTGGACCGACTACTTCAAGCCCCCGCACTTCGAGAAGTACCCCGAGCTGCACACCCTCGTCAACGAGGCCACCAAGCTCGCCGGCGCCTCCGGCACCAAGGGTGAGCTCGACGCCGCGAAGGCTGACGAGCTGCTGGCCAAGATCGACGAGATCGCCCGCATCTTCGCCGAGACCAAGAAGGCCTGACGGCGCGGCCGCCGCCCGTCAGAAGGCGGGCGGCGGCACGCTCACCACGTAGACCTCGCCGGATCCCCCGAGGTCGACGACGCCCTCGCCGGCAGCGAGGAACGCCGACTCGGCATCACCGAGCTCGATGACCCGCGTGGCCGAGCTCAGCGTGACCCGGCCCCGGAGGCAGAACGCGATGCGCGGACCCCTTCCCCCGGGAAGCACCCGCCCGGGGGTCACCCGGTGCAGCACGAACCGGTCCGAGGCACTGTCGAAGACATCGAGCCCCGGCTCGACGGTGCGGCCGCGGCCGGCGATGCCGGCCGCGGTCGGGTCCACGATCCGCAGCAGCTCGGCGACGTTGACCTCCTTGCTCGTCAACCCGGCACGCACGACGTTGTCGGAGTTCGCGAGCACCTCGATGCCCAGCCCGCGCACGTACGAGTGCAGGACGCCGGCGGCGACGTCGACGTACTCGCCCGGCTGGAGCACCCGGTGGTGCATGAGCAGCAGGACCACCAGGCCGATGTCGTCCGGGTGGTCCTCCGCCACACCGACGATCGCGGCAGCCGCGATGCCCAGCTCGTCACCGGTGGCCTCCAACCGCACACAGGCGGCGACGACGGTCCTCGCGAACTCGTCGACGTCGTCGGCCGGGGTCGCGAGCACGTGAGCGAGCACCGCGTGAACCGGGTCCGGAGCACTCGCTGCCCGCTCCACGAGGGAGGTGAACCGAGGGACCCGCAGGCGCCCGGCGAGCTCGACCACCTCGGCGTACGTGCGCATCCCGACGAACACCTCGAAGGGCGCCAGCGCGAGCAGGAGCTCGGGCTTGGCCCAGTCGTCGACGTACACGGCGTCCCCGGTGGCGGACCGGACGGTGCACGCCTGCTCTGCCGTCGGGTGGGCCTGGATCGAGATCGCTCGACCGGGCGCGAGCACCTTGAGGAGGAACGGCAGCCGGGGCCCGAAACGGTCGACGCAGTCAGCACCGAGTTCCCCGATGGCATCAGCGGCGATGAGCGTGGCCAGGTCGACACCACCGCTGCGGTCGGTGGCACTCGGTCCGCCCTCGTGAGCGCCCATCCAGAGCTCGGACTCGGGCTGCGCGCTCGGGATGTCGCGGCCCTGCAGGCTCGCGATGGACACGAGCGACCCCCACGCGTCCGTGAAGACGACGGGCGTCAGGCGATCCACAGCAAGAGCACTCTCCGGGGCGGGTGGACCAGGCTGAGCGCAGGCTGGGCCGACGGGCGGGCACGACTTCGACCTCAGATGGTAACGCGGGTCAGAGTGCGCGGAGGCTCACCTTGGCGGGGGCCGTGGCCGACGTGACCACGGCGAGCGCTGCCACGACGTCCGGGTCGTACTCGTACCCCAGCCCGAGCTGGATCCGCTCGAGTGCGGCATCCATGTCCGCCGGGCCCGTCCGCCCTCCCGTGAGGTCGTCGTAGGCGTTCGCGACCTTGACGATCCTGCTGGCGAAGGCGACGTCCTCGCCGAGCTCGCGGACCAGTCGATAGGGCGTGGGCACCGCCTCGACGATGTCGGCCACGTCCCCCAACCCCGAGGCACGGCGGATGATCCGCGCACCCTCTGCCGAGATCTCGCGCTGGTCACTCGGCGCGGCCAGCACGGTGGCGCCGCCCGGAATGGGTTCGTGCAACGAGATCTGCCCGAGATCGTGCAGGAGGGCCGCGTACTCGAGGTCACGCAGTTCTCGCGATGTCATCCCGAGGACCCGGCCCATGCGCACACTGAGCGTGGCGACTCGCTCGGCGTGACCGGACGGGGTGTAGCCACCGGCCTCGGTCAGACCCGACAGCGTCGCGATGGTCTGTCGGTAGATCTCACGGTTCCTCGAGGCGCGGTCGACGGCCACGTAGGTGATGGCCAAGGGGAACAACGCCACCGGGAGGGCCAACAACCCCAGGACCGGTGCCATGAGGGCCACCATGGGCCCGGCGGTGATCACGGCGTACGTCAGCGGCGCGACCTCCCCGATCTCGTCACGCAACGCCGAGGCCCACGTCGTCCTCTGACGTTCGGACCGTACCGCCGACGACAACGCGATCTCGACGGCGAGCCCCACGGCCGCCACGGCGAGGAGTCCACCGGCCACGACCCACAGGGCCACCTGCCCCCCGCTCTCGAGGTCCCACAACGGGATGCCTCCGGGAGTGACACCGCGGGCGAGCCAGGCGGCCACGCCGACGCCGACGAGCCGGGCCGCCATCTGGTCGATCCGCACGGCGCGGCCCAGGAGGTGCCGCACGATCCCGGCGAAGCCCAACCCACTCGCGACCACCAGCACGACGACTCCGGCCTCCACGTCGAAGGTCGGCTCTCCCGCGATGTCGCCGACGAAGGCGAGTGCCAGCGCCGACGCGGACGCGAGTGGCGCAGCCTCGCGACGACTCGGCATCCGCAGACGCACCAGCTCGCCGGCGACGAGCGCGACGACGAACACGATGATCGTCCGGTAGTACAGGCCCGACAACCATCCCTCACTGGTCCACGCCGTCGAGAGAGCACCCACGAGCGTGAGCACCCCGAGGCCGAGCAGTGCCCCGGCGCGCGGTCGGTCGACGGAAGGTCGGGAGAACCTCATCCCGCGCCCACGCTCGCTCGCCGCGCCAGCGCCTGTTCGAGCGTCCGCAGCAGATCGCGGCGGCCGGCCGGGAGGGTGCGCAGGACCTCGATGGCCTCGTCGTGGCTCAGAACTGCACCGTCAGGGCTGCCTACCTCGGTGAGGAGGTCGTACTCGTCGGCCAGGCCGACCACCAGCGCCGGGAGTCCCAGGGCTGCGCTCTCGACACCCGGGGTCGCCGCGTCACGGTGATGGGTGATGGCATCCACGGACCCCGCGAGGAAACCGACCTCCTGGAGCAGTCGGGCGCCGCGTTCGGGGTACTCCCGCAGCAGGCCACCCATCCCGACGAGCTCACCTCGCACGACCGCCGTCGGAAGGGTCGTCAGGCCCAGGTCGTGGAGCATGCCCGCGGCGCGGATGTCGGCGACGACGGCTGGACGCAGCCCCAGGTGCTCGGCCATGTGCACGCTCAGCTGGGCGACGCGTGCGCTGTGACCGGCCAGGTGGGGTGCCTTGGACTCGACCGCGGCCACGAGCACGCCCAGGGCCAGCTCATGGCCCTTGACCTCCTCGGTGTACTGCGCGAAGGCCCAGCGCGCGACGAGGAGCGGCGGCAGCACGAGCACGACACCCGCCGGGCCGAGCCCGACGGGCTCCCAGAGCACGACGAGGATGAAGGCGATGACGCCGTAGCCGAGCTGGTTGGGACCGCTCGTCACGAGGAGTCGCCATACCTGGGTCAACATCGGCACCCCCTGTGCCAGACGGACCACGGCGGCGATCAGGACCAGGTTCCCCACGGCCTGGGCTGCGTCCGCGAGGAGGATGGGGATCCCGATGAGGCGCACGATCTCCCAGGTGCCCATCAGGCCCTCGGCATCACGAACCCCACCGGCCGCCCGGTAGACCACTGCTCCGCTCACGCCGAGCATGGCAAACATCCCGGTGTTGAACAGGCGCGCACGCCAGGGCTGCTTCTCGCGCTGCATCGGGCCGACGAGGATGCCGACGATGCCCGCTCCCGCCGGCCCGACGAGCGCCATGGATGCCACGAGGACGATGCTCGAGAACGACAGGCTCACGCTGTTGGTGGTCAGCCCGATGCTCCCCTGCCACCACGTGAGGACGGCGAGCAGCAGCAGCACCGCCAGCGCCACGTCGACGACGAGGCCGTCGAGCCGGATGGCTGCCGCGGTGAACCCGACTCCACCCATGAAGACGGCGAGGACGAAGACATTGACAAGGCTCGGACGCCCAGCCCGTCGAGTGGCCCCGCGCGGACCCGAGGAGCCATCGGTGGACATCGACGGCTTGGTGCTCAGCCGCCCCAGCCCCAGCCCAGCAGGGAGATCAGCCCGTTGCCGGGATCGGTCACGACCAGGTCGTCGTCACCGAGGTCCACCAGGGTGGGCGGATGCGCTTGCAGGTCCGCCAGGTCGTCTGCTGCATGGGATGCTGCGGGCGCGATGAGCGCCACGGCCGCGAGCAGCGTGGCGGCGATGGTGGTGCGAAGCCTGGTCATGGCTGTCCTTTCCGTTAGGCGCCGGTCCCCGGTTCAACGGCGCTTGAGGACCGAAATGGGCATGCCCGCCGCTGGAGCGAGTCTCGCATGTCTGCCGATGTGCGACAATCAACCCTGAACGTGACCGTCCGTCGTGGCCGTCACGCGCACGACCTCCCCCCGACGAAAGGCAGCCTGATGAGCAAGCGCGCCCGCAAGCGTCGCTCGCGCAAGGGCAACAAGGCCAACCACGGCCGCAAGCCCAACGCCTGAGCGCCAGACCGCACAGCGAAACACCCGGCACGCCACAGGCATGCCGGGTGTTCTCAATGTTGGGTCAGCGGTCGCTCTCGAACTGGATCATGGTGATGCGAGCCATGATCTGGGTGCGGACCGCGGCCGGCGCCGTCTCCCCCTGGCAGGAGCGGCGGACCACCTGCTTGAGCGCGACGTCGAGGTCGTGCTCGGCCAGACACGGCTGGCACTCGCCGAGGTGTGCGGCGACGCGGCGGACGTCGTCGGCACTCATCTCCCCGTCGAGGTACTCGAAGATCCGGTGCAGGACCTCCGAGCAGTCGCCGTGACCGGCGTGGGCGTCCTGGGTCATGACTCCTCCTGGGTCCCGAAGCCGCGCTCGCGCGCGTAGTCGGTGAGCAGGGCGCGCAGCTGGCGCCGCCCACGGTGCAGGCGGGACATCACCGTGCCGATGGGCGTGCCCATGATCTCGGCGATCTCCTTGTAGGCGAAGCCCTCGACGTCGGCGAGGTAGACCGCCATCCGGAAGTCGTCCGGGAGCTCCTGCAGCGCCCGCTTGACCTCGGAGTCGGGAAGGTGCTCCAACGCCTGGGTCTCTGCAGACTTCAGCCCGGCCGCGGTGTGCGACTCGGCGCGCGCGAGCTGGTAGTCCTCGACCTCGGCCGCGTCGGACTTCAACGGCTCCCGCTGCTTCTTGCGGTACGTGTTGATGTAGGTGTTGGTGAGGATGCGGTACATCCACGCCTTGAGGTTGGTGCCCGGCTGGTACTGGTGGAACGCGGCATACGCCTTGGCGTAGGTCTCCTGCAGCAGGTCCTCGGCATCGGCCGGGTTTCGCGTCGTGCGCATCGCGGCGGCGTACAGCTGGTCGAGCAGGGGCAGCGCCTCGCGCTCGAAGCGCGCCCGACGCTCTGCGGTGGTCTCGGTGGCGACGTCGATCTGGTCGGCGGGGCTGTCATCGACGGGCGTGGCTGGTGTTGTCATCACTTCCCAGCCTATCCGGGCCCGGCGGGGGGCCGTGGTGTCGAGGACGAGCACGATGTCGAACCTTTCGGGCGGGGGTGTGGAACAGGTCGGTCAACGCCACGGGTCCCCGGTGCATTCCCCTGTCGCCCAGCGGGGCAGGTCAGGTCAGGGGCAACCGGGCGACCGCCGCGGCTGCCACCAGCGCCGCTGCACGCTCCAGCGCGTGGGTCCCGGGCACCTCGTCCAGCGTCGAGCCGCGCGCCAGCTCGGCACGGACCTCGTCGGGGGTCCCGAACGCGTCGCTGATGCCCTGGATGACATGGACCGAGATGCCGTCCGCCGCGGGCATCCGCAGTTCGTCCGCACGCGAGCGGTCGGGGCGGCCGGGCGGATGCAAGGGGAAGGACAGCGCCAGGACGGCCCCGGCCCCGACCGTCGCGGCCGTGCGGCACGCGACCCGGGCTCCGGCGCTGCGCCCTCCGACGACGAGCGGACCCACCGGCCGATCCACCTCCAGCGTGCCGAGGACTGCCAGCCACGCGCGATCGAGGGATGCCGGTGGCCCGCCGATGCGTCGACCAGCCACCCGCCACGGCTGGTCGACGAGGGCCACCGCCCAGCCCGCCTCGACAGCTGCGACGCGCGTGGCCAGCACGTCGTCGGTCCAGCGCAGACCTCCCGCACCGTGCCCGAGGACGAGAAGACCCAGAGGGATGCCGGGTGGCCGGCTCGCGGTGACCCGCGCCGGCCCGTCGGGGGTGTCGATGAGCCGGATGGACCCGTCCGCACCCTGCGCCTCGGTCACCCGGCCCCTCCGATGACCTCACCGGTCACGGGGTCGACGACGCCGACGAGCTGTTCGGGGGGGACGGGGTCCAGCAGGTGGGGCCCGTTCGAGCGGTTGCTGCTCACCGCGGTGGAGACCGGGTGGGTGGTGAAGCGGCCGCCCGGTGCGGGCTCGAGGAGCCCGAGCACGTCGGCTGCCCCGGTGCCGGGGTCGAGCCACGTGGCCCAGTCCTCCGGCTCGATGACGAGGGGCTGGCGGTCGTGGATCAGGTCGAGCCCGGGCTCGGCTGGACCGGTGATGACGGTGAAGGTGGTGAGCCAGGCCAGCGGGTCATCGGGGTCTGCAACCGCCTTGTCGCGCCAGAACTCGTACAGCCCCGCCATGGCCACGCTGCCGCCGTCGACACGGGACGTGAAGAACGGCTGCTTGCGTGGCTTGCCCTTGGCGTCGAGGGCCGTCGGTGAGACCTGCCACTCGTACCACCCCTGCGCGGGAACGAGGGCGCGTCGGGTTGCCAGGGCGCGGGCGAAGGACGGCTTGTCGGCCACGGACTCGACCCGGGCGTTGATCATCCGGGCACCGCCACGGGTGTCCCTCGACCAGCTGGGCACCAGGCCCCAGGTGAGGAGTCTCAGCTGACGCACGGGCGGAGCGTCGGGGTCCTCCCGGGGCGGGCGGGCGAGGACGACCGGTGCCTGCTTGGTCGGCGCGACGTTGTGGTCGGGCCTCCCGGGGGGTGGCTCCTGGGGCGAGACGAGCACGCTGCGTGTCGGCTCGCCCGTGCGATCCTCATCCACCTCGAACTCGAGGACGAGCTCGTCAGGGTTGGCCGTCGCGGCATACCGCCCACACATGCACCCAATCTACGCACGGAGCCCTTGAGGAACTACCTTAGGGAGACGACGTCCTGACCGCTGGAACTGACCGGAGACCCCATGACCCTCGTGCGCCGTGTCGCCCGACCCCTGCTCGCAGCGATGTTCATCGCCGGCGGCCTGGACCAGTTCAAACATCCTGCGGTGAAGGCGAAGACGGCCACTCCGCTGCTCGAGACGGTGGGGCCGCGTCTGGGCCTGCCCGACGACCCCGAACTCCTCATCCGGGCCAACGGCATGGCGATGGTGGGCGCCGGGTCACTGCTGGCACTGGGCCACCTCCCCCGGCTCGCCTCGGCGGTGCTCGCGGCGACCCTCGTGCCGACGACGGTCGCCGCGCATTCGTTCTGGAACGAACAGGATCCCGAGGTGCGGGCCCAGCAGAAGGTCCAGTTCCTCAAGAACCTCGGACTCCTCGGCGGCCTCCTCCTCGCGGCGGTCGACACCGAGGGCAAGCCCGGTCTCGCGTACCGCGCACACCTGGCCAGCGACAGCGCACACCGTGCAGTGCGCACCACCCGACGAGAGGCTCGGCACGCGACGCGCGCCGCATCCCGCGAGGCGAAGCTGAAGGCGGTCCAGGCGCAGCATGCCCTCAGCTGACTGGGCTGCACCTACCGCCGACGCGCCCGTCGATGCACGGGTCCTGCTTCCCGGGAGCAAGTCGCTCACCAACCGCTACCTCGTGCTCGCCTCGCTCGCGAATGACGTCTCACGCCTGCGCTCACCGCTCCGGTCCCGCGACACCGCCCTCATGGCTGGTGCCCTGAGGACCCTGGGGGCACTGATCGACGACGTCGAGGGCGGTGACTGGGTCGTGACCCCCGGCCCGGTCGCCGCAGGTGGCGAGGTCGACTGCGGGCTCGCGGGCAACGTCATGCGCTTCGTCCCACCGGTGGCCGGGCTGGCGACGGGGGCGGTTCGCTTCGACGGCGACCCCCACTCCCGCCAGCGCCCGATGGCTCCGGTCATCGGGGCGTTGCGCGCCCTCGGGGTCGACCTCGACGATGCCGGCAGCGGCCGTCTTCCGTTCACGGTCCACGGACGGGGTCGGGTGCGCGGGGGCGCGGTGACCCTCGACGCCTCCGCGTCCTCCCAGTTCGTCTCGGGGCTGCTGCTGTCGGGAGCACGTTTCGACGAGGGCGTCACCGTCCACCACGACGGGAAGACCGTCCCGAGCCTGCCGCACATCGAGATGACCGTCGAGACGTTGCGCGACGCGGGGGTCGTCGTCGACGACAGTGAGGTGCACACGTGGCGGGTCGAACCGAGTGAGATCAACGCCCTCGACGTCGTGGTGGAGCCCGACCTGTCCAACGCCGCGCAGTTCCTCGCTGCCGCGCTCGTCACGGGTGGACGGGTCCAGGTGCCCGGGTGGCCCCAGTACACCACTCAGGGAGGGGACTTCGTCCGCGACGTCCTGGACATGATGGGCGCCGAGGTCGTGCTCGACCGCAGCGGGCTCACCGTGACCGCGGGCGACGGCATCGGCGGCATCGACGTCGACCTCCACGATTCCAGCGAGCTCACTCCGGTGGTGGCAGCACTGTGTGCGCTGGCCCAGGCGCCGAGCGTCATCCGGGGGGTGGCCCACATCCGGGGCCACGAGACCGACCGGCTGGCGGCCCTGCGGACCGAGCTCAGCGCCATCGGAGCCCACGTCGTCGAGACCGAGGACGGCCTGCGGATCACGCCCGGGCCACTTCGGGGTGGCAGGTTCCACACCTATGCCGACCACCGCATGGTCATGGCGGCCGCCGTTCTCGGTCTCGCGGTGCCGGGAATCGTCGTCGAGGACGTCGGCACCGTCGCGAAGACGATGCCCGAGTTCACCACGCTGTGGAGCCGCATGCTCGCCGAGCGCGTCCCGGCGGGCGCCTGATGGCTCGTTCCTCGCGGGACTACGACGAGTCCGATGTGCGGATTCGCCCCAGCCGCAGGGGTTCTCGCCCACGCAGCAAGGACCGCCCCGCCCACGAGGATGCCGTCCCCGGTCAGGTCACGACCGTCGACCGCGGTCGCTACACGACCCTCGTCGGCGACGGTCTCGACCGACACGTGGTGCTCGCGATGCGAGCCCGCGAGCTCGGCCGCAAGGGCATCGTCGTCGGCGACCGGGTGCACCTCGTCGGGGACACGAGCGGCGCGGAGGGGAGCCTCGCCCGGATCGTGCGAGTCTCTCCCCGGGAGACCGTGCTTCGCCGAACGGCCGACGACACCGACCCGGTCGAGCGGGTCCTCGTGGCGAATGCCGACCAGCTCGTCGTCGTCTCGGCGCTGGCCAACCCCGAGCCTCGCCCCCGACTCATCGACCGGTGCCTGGTGGCCGCGTACGACGCCGGCATGGAGCCGCTCCTCGTGCTCACGAAGGCTGACCTCACCGACCCCGCCCCCTTCCTCGACCAGTACGCACCGCTGTCGGTTCGCCACGTCGTCACGGCCCGCCGCGCGGCCGGCACCGACGGGCTGGACGAGCTGCGAGCGGCCTTGTCCGGCCGCGTCAGCGTGCTCGTCGGTCACTCCGGCGTGGGCAAGTCGACACTCGTGAACGCCTTGGTGCCCTTGGCCCTGCGTGCGACCGGCGTGGTGAACGACGTCACCGGGCGAGGTCGGCACACGTCGTCCTCAGCCGTGGCCCTGGCCCTTCCCGACGATGACGGATGGGTCATCGACACCCCGGGCGTGCGGTCCTTCGGCCTGGCCCACGTCGACCTGGGCCGGATCATCCAGCACTTCGCCGACCTCGAGCCGGGGACCGCAACCTGCCCGCGGGGCTGCACCCACGACGAGCCCGAGTGCGGGCTCGATGCGTGGGTGGCGGCGGGGGATGCCGGGCCCGCCGGAGCAGCGCGCCTGGACTCGCTGCGCCGTCTCCTGCGTGCCCGGTCGGCACCCACCGACTGATTGCATTCCACCCACCTGCGCAGGCCCCCTGGAGGACCCGCGCGGTGGGTGGATTGCAATAGTCGCTCGGGGTCAGGCGGGTGGCGGTCGGTTGTCGCCCGGCTGCTCGTCGATGAGGCGGCTGGTGTCCTGCGGCGCATGGGCCTGGCCACCCGACTCGGCCTGCGAGCGGTCGATCATCTGCTGGAGGTCGGCCGGGTCGTCGTCCGCGATCACGTCGTCGCGGAGGTCGGTGTCCGCGAAGCGCGGGTCGGGCACGGCATCCGAGACGTCGACCGTCTCGACGATCGTGCGGGCCTCGGCGAAGTGGCAGGCCGACAGGTGGCCGCCCGCGCCGTCCGGCCTCAGCTCGAGCTGGGGCTCCTCGGTCGTGCAGCGGTCCTGGGCCTTCCAGCAGCGGGTGTGGAAACGGCATCCGGACGGGGGGTTGGCCGGGGACGGCACGTCGCCGACGAGGACGATCTGCTCGCGCTTGCCGCGCAGCGTCGGGTCGGGCACCGGGACCGCGGACAGCAGGGCCTGCGTGTAGGGGTGCGTCGGCCGGGTGTAGACCTCGTCCTCCTCACCGAGCTCGGCCAGTCGCCCGAGGTACATGACCCCGACGCGGTCGGAGATGTGGCGCACGACCGACAGGTCGTGGGCGATGAAGACGTAGGCGAGGCCGAGCTCGCCTGCAGCTTCTCCATGAGGTTGACCACCTGCGCCTGCACGGAGACGTCGAGCGCGGAGACCGGCTCGTCACACACGAGCACCTTGGGGTTGAGCGCGATGCCTCGGGCGATGCCGATGCGCTGCCGCTGCCCGCCGGAGAACTGGTGCGGGTAGCGGTTGATGTGCTCGGGGTTCAGGCCCACGAGGTCGAGCAGCTCCTGCACCCGCTGGCGGCGCCCGCCCTTGGGCACGACGTCGCTGTGGATCTCGAGGGGCTCGCCGACGATGTCACCGACGGTCATGCGGGGGTTCAGCGAGGTGTACGGGTCCTGGAAGACGATCTGGATGTCGCGGCGCATCCGCCGCAGGTCACGCCCCTTGGCGCCGCTCCAGTCGGCCCCTCCGAAGGTGACCTTGCCCGAGGTCGGTTCCTCGAGACGCATCAGCAGGCGGCCGAGGGTGGACTTCCCGCACCCGGACTCACCGACGATGCCGAGCGTCTCACCCTTGTGGAGGTCGAAGCTCACCCCGTCGACGGCCTTGACCTGACCGACGGTGCGGCGCAGCACCCCGGCCTTGATGGGGTAGTGCTTGACCAGATCCTGCGCACTGAGAATGACCTCAGGCATCGATGACCTCCTCGGCGTAGTGGCAGGCCGAGAACCGGCCGGGCGCGACCTCGCGCAGCGGGGGGAGCTCGGTGCGGCACCGGTCGCGCGCCATGTGGCAGCGTGGGTTGAAGGGGCACCCCGGCGGGATGCGCAACAGGTTCGGGGGCAACCCGCCGATGGCAGACAGGGTCTGGCCCTTCTGGTCCAGGCGCGGGATCGAGTCGAGCAGGCCCTTGGTGTACGGGTGCGCGGGGGCGGCGTACAGGTCGTGGACGTCTGCGGTCTCGACGAGCCGGCCGGCGTACATGACGGCGATCCGGTCGGCGACGTCGGCGACGACGCCCAGGTCGTGGGTGATCAGGATGAGGCCCATGTGGCGCTCCTCCTGCAGCTCCTGCAGCAGGGCCATGATCTGGGCCTGAACCGTGACGTCCAGGGCCGTCGTGGGCTCGTCGGCGATCAGCACGGCCGGGTCGAGCGCGATGGCCATCGCGATCATGATGCGCTGGCGCATGCCGCCGGAGAACTGGTGCGGGATAGGCCTTGACCCGCTCGCGCGCCGCCGGGATCGAGACCCGCTCCATGAGGCCGATGGCCTTCTCCAGGGCATCGCTCTTGTTGATCCCGCGGTGCACCCGGTACATCTCCGCGATCTGCCACCCGACGGGGAACACCGGGTTCAAGCGACGACAACGCGTCCTGGAAGATCATCGAGATCTCGGGGCCGCGCGTCTTGCGGCGCTGCTCGTCGGGCATCGAGAGCAGGTCCTGGCCGCAGTACCGGATGTGGCCGTTGGGGATGACGGCCGGCGGCATGTCGAGGATGCCCATGATGGCCTGCGCCGTCACCGACTTGCCCGACCCGGACTCGCCGAGGATCGCGAGCGACTCGCCCTGGCGGAGGTCGAAGGTGACCCCGTTGATGGCCGTCGCGATGCCGTCCGGGGTGTGGAACTCGACGAAGAGGTCCTCGACCTCGAGGAGGAGCCCGTCGACCGGGGTGTACGTCACGTCCGACGTCTTCGTGTCCTGCGTGGTGGTCATGGAGGTCTCCGTCGGCTCAGCGGTTCTTCGGGTCGAGGGCGTCACGCACGGCATCACCCAGGAGGATGAAGCCGAGCACGGCCAGCGACAGGAAGAGACTGGGGAAGAACAGCATGTGCGGGGTCGTGCGCAGGCCGACGATCGCCGAGCTGATGTCGATGCCCCACGAGACCGCCGGCGCCTGCAGGCCGATGCCGAGGAAGGACAGCGTGGCCTCGGCGGCGATGTACCCACCGAGCGAGATGGTCGCGACGATGATCATCGGGGCGACCGAGTTCGGCAGGATGTGCGAGCGCACGATCCGCCCCGGGCTCGCGCCGAGGGCCCGGGCCGCCTGCACGTAGTCGTTGGGCTTGACCTGGATGACGCTGCTGCGCATGAGGCGAGCCATGCTCGGCCAGCCGAGCACCGCCAGGGCAAGCACGACCTTCATCCCGGCGAGGAACTCGTTGGAGTTGAAGAACTCCGGCAGCGAGACGAGGAAGATGATCGCGCCGAGCAGCAGGGGGATGGCGAAGAAGATGTCACCGATGCGGGACATGGTGGCGTCCCACGCTCCCCCGAGGTAGCCGGACATGACGCCGATGAACCCGCCGATGGCGACGGTGAGGATCGTGGTCAGCACGCCCACGAGGATCGAGGCGCGGGCTCCGTAGACGCAGCGGGCGTAGATGTCGTAGCCCTGGATGTCGCGACCGAACCAGGTCCCGTCACCGGGTCGCGAGCGCGACTCCGCGAGCACGGCCTCTCGGGGGTCGGTGTTGGTGAACAGGCTCGGGAAGATCGCCATGCGTCACGAAGATCGTGATGAGCACGGCTGAGGCCCAGAAGACCGGGTTGCCCTTCAGCGACCGCCAGGCGTCCGAGGCGAGCGAGCGCGAACCCTCGGAGGGTCCGTCCGGGGTGGCGGTTTCGGAGACGATGACGGTTGCGGCTTCAGTCATGGCTGATCCTCGGGTCGAGCAGGCCGTAGAGCAGGTCCACGAGCAGGTTGACGAACAGGTAGACGATGACGAGCACGGTGACCGTGCCGACGACGGACGCGCCGTCGCGAGCCCGGATCGAGCGGAACAGGTAGCCGCCGATGCCGGGGATGTTGAAGATGGCCTCGGTGACGATGGCGCCACCGAGCAGGGCGCCGAAGTCGAAGCCGATGAAGGTGATGACGGGGATGAGCGAGTTGCGCAGGGCGTGCAGGCCGACCGCGCGGCGGCGGGTGAGGCCCTTGGCGACCGCTGTGCGCAGGTAGTCGGCGCGCAGGTTCTCGACGAGGCTCGTGCGCATCAGGCGGGAGACGTAGGCCAGCGACAGCGAGCCGAGCACCATCGCCGGCAGCATCAGCTCGTAGAACGAGGGGTCGCTCGAGGTGACGGTGACCGGGAACAGGCCGAGCTTGACGCCGAGGAAGTACTGGCTGACACCGCCGATGACGAAGACGGGGATCGAGATGACGACCAGCGTCGAGATGAGGACGAGGTTGTCGAGGAACCCGCCTTTTCGGATGCCGGTGAGCACGCCGACGAAGATGCCGATGACCGCCTCGAAGGCGATGGCCATGAGGGCGAGCTTCGCCGTGACCGGGTAGCGCGCCTTGAGCTGGTCGAGCACGGGGATGCCGTTGGTCGTCTCCCCGAGGTCGCCCTGGACGAGGTTGCCGACGTACTTGGCGTACTGGACGGGCAGCGGGTCGTTGAGGTTGTAGCGCTCCCGGAACTCCGCGGCGTAGGCGGGAGGGCAGGGCCGCTCCCCGCACTTGCCGGCCAGCGGGTCGCCCGGGAGTGCGAAGACCATCGTGAAGATGAGGAACGTCGCTCCCAGGATCACCGGGATCATCTGCAGCAGTCGACGAATGATGTAGGTGCCCACGTCACCTCCTTGCATGTGGAGCCGTCGGTGCGAAGTCGGACGGCGTCGTCTTGGATGTACCCGGGACTGAACCTAGCCCACACATGGGCACGGTCCGGCACCCGACGGCCCGGTCGACCGCGTCGGCGGACCGTGCCCACACGGTCGTCGGCCTGCCAGCAGCTGCTGGCAGGCCGACGACGTCGTGCGGAGTCGGACCCCAGAGGGCCCGCTAGCATCACTTCAGGGAGATCGACGCGAGGTCGATCGTGCCGAAGGCGGTGATCTTCACGCCGGTGACCTTGTCCGACCAGCCCATCGTGGTCTTGCCGTACCACATGGGGATGGACGGGCATGTCGGCCGCGAGCAGTGCCTCGGCCTCCTGGTACTTCGCGTTCGGCTGCTGCCGGGTCGGTGGCTGCCGCAGCGTCGACGAGGAGCGTGTCGAAGGCGGGGTTGGAGTAGTCCATGTCGTTGGAGACGCACCCGTGCGCGTAGATCGGCGTCAGGAAGTTCTCGATCGACGGGTAGTCCATCTGCCAGCCGGTGCGGAACATGCCCTTCATCTTGCGGTCACCGATCTCGGACGAGCAAGGTGGCGAAGTCGACTGACTCACCGTGGTGCACTCGACGCCGAGGGTCTGCTTGACGCTGTTGCAGGTGGCCTCGGTCCACTCCTTGTGGGCGGCCGTCGGCGTTGTAGGAAGGTGATCGTCAGCCCGGGCCCTTGAAGCCGCCGGCCTCGTCGAGCAGGGCCTTGGCCTTGGCGGCGTCGAAGGTGCAGAACTCGCCGCACTGGCCGGCCTTGTAGCCGTCGACGACCGGGGAGACCCAGCCGGTGGCGGGCACGCGGGCGCCGTTGAAGATCTGCTTGATGATCGTCTCGCGGTCGATGGCCATCGAGATCGCCTGACGGATCTTCGGGTCGGCGAGTCGGGTCGACCTGCGGTCGGCGCGATCTGTGACGTACGTGATGCCGCCGGCCTCCTTCTGCGCGTTGCGGTCGGGCAGGTCGGTCTTGTACTTGTCGTCGATCAGCGCGCTCGGCGGGATCGCGTCGGTGATGTCGAGGTTGTTGGCGAGGACGTCGTTGTAGGCCGCGTCGGCGTCCTGGTAGATCTTGAAGGTGACCTTGTCGAGCTTGCCGCCGAACTCGCCGGCGTAGTCGGCGAACTTCGACAGGACGATCGACTGTTCCTTGGTCCAGGAGTCGAGCTTGAAGGGGCCGTTGCCGACCGGCTTGTCGCCGAAGGCCACCGGGTCGGTGAAGAACGACGTCGGGCAGCGGCGCGAAGGCCGAGTAGCCGAGGCGCACCGGGAAGGTTCGAGACCTTCTCGGTGGTCTTGATCGTGAAGGTCGTGGTCGTCGACGACGACGAGGCCGGTCAGCTTGTCGGCCTTGGCGTTGCCGGCGCCGTCGCACGGGTCGTCGCGGTTCGTCGGTGCCGGTGCACTGGAGGTCGCCGAAGCCCTCGATGGGCTCCATGAAGTAGCCACCACCCTGCGCGTTCGGGGCGTAGGCGGCGTAGTTCCAGGCGTCGACGAAGTTCTTGGCCTTGACCTCGGTGCCGTCGTGGAACTTGTAGCCCTTCTTCAGCTTGACCGTGAAGGTCTGGTTGTCCGTCGTCTCGATGGACTCGGCGACGTCGTTCTCGGGCTTGGCGGTCTCGGGGTCGTAGTGGACGAGCTTGGAGAAGAGGGCGTCGATGACGTTGCCGCCGCAGGTCTCCGTGGTCGTTGCTCGGCACGAGCGGGTTCTCCGGGTTGCAGCCCCGGACGGTGATCTCGCCGCCCGTCTTCCTGCTGCCGTGCTGTCCGTGTCGCCGCTGTCGTCGCCGCTACCGCAACCAGCGGCGAGCAGGGCGACTGCAGACATTGCCGCAACCGCGACCGTGCGAGTGGTTCCTCGCATGGGTGTCCTCCTACGTGAAGTGATGTCGCCACCCGGTGGTCGGGTGGCCAGGTCGTGAAAGGCCCCCGATCGGGCGCGTCCCACCATGCAGCACCCCAAGGGGGCGTGCGTGCACCATGAAAGACCATGAACACCCCCAACGGAAGCATTAGGTACCGCCGAGATTGGATTGTGACCGAAGCGCTACCGGATCGGTGCAGGGCCGAAGATTCTTCGGCGCCGGGCCGCTAGGTTGGGCTCCGTGCGCGCCTACGACGACGACCTCAGGCTGGCCCACGTCCTCGCGGATGCCGTGGAGCGGGTCACGACCGCGCGCTTTCGGGCCGAGGACCTCCGGGTCGAGACCAAACCCGACCTGACCCTCGTGAGCGACGCCGACCGTGACTCCGAAGAGCTGATCCGCAGCCAGCTCGGGCGCACACGCCCGCGGGATGCCGTCATCGGCGAGGAGTTCGCACCGACTGGTTCCAGCCCCCGCCAGTGGGTCGTCGACCCGATCGACGGCACGCACAACTACGTCCGGGGCGTCCCCGTGTGGGCGACGCTCATCTCGCTCGTCGACGACGGCGTCCCCGTGATCGGCCTCGTGGCCGCCCCCGCCCTCGGGCGCCGGTGGTGGGCTGCTCTGGGGTCAGGCGCCTGGGCCGGGAAGAGCCTGACCTCGGCCAAGCGGATCCACGTGTCGTCGGTCTCGCGCATCGAGGACGCGTCGATCTCGTGCTCGAGCTGGACCTCGTGGTCGGCGGTCGGTCGGGAGGCCCAGGCCCTCGACCTGGCCCGGGACTGCTGGCGCGAGCGCGCCTTCGGAGACTTCTGGTCCTACATGCTCCTCGCCGAAGGCTCGGTCGACATCGCCGCAGAGCCCGAGCTGGGTCTGCACGACATGGCGGCACTGGTGCCGATCGTCACGGAGGCCGGCGGGCGCTTCACCTCGCTCGCCGGGGTCGACGGGCCCTTCGGGGGCAACGCCGTGGCGACCAACGGCCTGCTCCACGACGAGGTCCTGCGGCGCATCGGCACCCCCTGACGCGCTAGAAGAGGGAGTCCTGGTCGGCCTCGCTCGCGACGCCCTCGAGCCGGAGCAGCAGTGCCTTGCGCTCCAGGCCTCCCGCGTAGCCGGTCAGCGTGCCGTCGGCACCGATGACGCGGTGGCAGGGCAGGACGACGGGGATCGGGTTGGACCCGTTGGCCGCACCCACCGCCCGCGAGGCTCCCGGCGGCAGCCCCAACCGTGCCGCGATCGCCCCGTAGGTCGTGGTCGTCCCCCACGGCAGGGTCGCGAGCACCTCCCAGACCCGGCGCTGGAAGATGGTGCCGACGGGGCGCAGCGGGAGGTCGAAGACCCGGCGCCGACCCTCGAAGTACTCCGTGAGCTGGCGGTGGGCCCTGCCGAGCACGGCCGACCCGCCCCGGTCGTGCCCCGGGGAGCCGTCGGCGGGTGCGTCGAAGCGGATGGCGACGAGCGCCCCGCCCGCCTCGACGAGCTCGAGCCGGCCGATGGGCGAGGCCATCACGACCGAGCGTGAGACGCCGGCATCCGACGCGCGCGGCCCGTCGGGCTCGAGGTCAGAGGGCAACCGTGCTCACCGGGCCGTCGACCCGCCCCTGCAGGGCGCGCACGATCTGGTCGGCGTCACCGACGAGGACGACGGTCCACTCCCCCGTGGCGACCCGCGCGTAGGCCGCGTCGAGGTCCGCTCGGGTGAGCGCGCTGACGGCACGCAGGTTGCGCGTCGTGAAGTCGACCGGCAGTCCCTCGAGGGCGAGGGCCGCGCTCTCGTCGGCCACGGCATCCGCGGTGGCGTAGCGGCCGGGAGCGGTCATGGCGACGTAGTCGACACCCGATCGCAGCTCGGCGTCGGTGAAGCCCTCGCGGGCCGTGTCGAGGATGCCGAGCAGGATCTCCACGGCCTCGCCGGTCACGTCCGAGCGCACCGAGCCGGACGTCACGAACGTGCCGCCGGCGACCCTGGGCCGGAACGTGGACCGGATGCCGTACGTGTAGCCCTTCTCCTCGCGCAGCACCGCGTCGACCCGGGCGCTCGGGGAGCCACCGAGGACGAACGAGAGCACGGGGTGCGGCGCCCAGCCGTGCGGGGTGGACCGGTCCGGGCCGGGTCGCCCGACGGCGATCTCGGTCTGCACGGAGCCGGGACGGTCGACGACGACGACGCGCGCGGCATCCGATGCGGGCACGGGAGGGCGGGGCCGCGGGGCGAGCTCGTGACGGGGCGCGGACCACGTGCCCACGGTCGCCTCGAGCACCGCGAGGGCATCGACGTCGGTGAGGTCACCGGCGAGCACCACGGTGGCTCCTGTCGGGCCGACATGGGTGGCGTGGAACTCGGCGATGTCCTCGCGGGTGAGCGCGCCGATCGACTCGGGGGTGCCACCCGTCGGGCGGCTGGCGCGGTCTGCGGGGTCCCACAGCGTGCGGGCGAGCTCCTTGCCGGCACGGTGGGCCGACGAGGCCCGCTCCTGCTCGATCTCCGCGAGCCGGTTGCGCAGGATGCGGCGCACCTCGTCCTCGGGGAAGGCGGGCTCGGCCAGGGCCTGGGTGAGCAGGCCCGCCGCGGTCTCGAGGTGGCGCTGGGACACGTCGACGTCGACGAGCAGGCCGCCGTCGGAGACACCCGCGCCGAGCACCATGCCGTGGCGCTCCATCAGCTCGGCGAACTCGTCAGAGGTGTGCGCGGCAGTGCCCTCGTCGAGCAGGCGGGCGGTCATCGAGGCGATGCCCTCCCGGCCCGCGGGCTCGGCCGACACGGCGAGGGGCACGACGACGCGCAGCGAGAGGACGTACTGGCCGGGCAGGTCGTGCAGCAGCACGCGCACCCCGTTGGAGAGCACGTGCTCGGTCGGGGTGGGAAAGGTCCACGGTTGGGGTGGGGCGACCTCGGGTCGGGCGATGCTCATGCGACCTCCTCCTCGTGTCTCACCGGTGTCCGCGGCGTCCTGGGCCCCGAGGTAGGCGACCACCGCCCGGCTCTCCGGTCGCAGCCAGCGGCGGGCAGCGGCCACCACCTGCTCGGCGGTGACCTCCTGGAGCCGGTCGAGGTGGGTGTTGACGACGTTCGGGTCGTCGTGGAGCAGCAGGTGGTGGCTGATCGCGTCGGCCCGCTCCTCCTGGCTGGCCAGGGCCGACAGCCACGACCGCTCCGACTGCGCCAGCGACGCCTCGAGCTCGACGGCGAGTGGGGCCGTTGCTCGAGGAAGGCCTCGAGCTCCTCGACGAAGGCGGCCTCCACGGCATCCGGGTCCTGCCCCGCTGCGACGTCGAGCACGACGAACCCGAGCGAGGCTCCGTCGACGAAGCCCCATGCCGTGGCGTGGGCGCCCAGGGCGATCTGGTCACGCCGCACGAGCCGGCGGACCAGGCGTGAGGTCGAGAGCCCACCGATGCAGTCCATCGCCACGGCCGCGGCGAGGAACTCGTCGGTCTCGTCGACCGGGAGCCGGAAGGCGATGTGCAGCCGGTCGTTGGGCAGGCTCTCCCGGCGCTCGACGCGCACCGGCTCGGTCAGCGGCTCGAGCTGCGAGTGGTTGGGACGGCGCGGCTCGGCGCTCGGCGCCAGGGCGCCGAAGTGGCGCTCCACGAGCTCGAAACCCCGCTCGGGCGTGATGTCGCCGCACAACGTGAGCACCGTGTTGTCCGGCCCGTAGTGGGCGCGGAAGAAGGCGTGGACGTCGGCCAGGCTCGCGGCATCCAGGTCCTCCATCGAGCCGATGGTCGGGTGGTGGTAGGGGTGGCCCTGCGGGAAGACGGCCGCGTAGACGTCGATGAGCGCGTTGCCGTAGGGCTGGTTGTCGTAGCGCTGGCGCTTCTCCTCCTTGACCACGTCGCGCTGGTTGTCGAGGTTCTCCTGGGTCACGGCGTCCAGGAGGTGGCCGTGCCGGTCGGCCTCGAGCCACAGCGCGAGCTCGACCGCACCCGTGGGCACCGTCTCGAAGTAGTTCGTGCGGTCGAACCACGTCGTCGCGTTGAGCCGTCCGCCCTGCGCCATGAGGGCCTCGAAGTGCTCGCCGCTCGCGACGTTGCGCGACCCCTGGAACATCAGGTGCTCGAACAGGTGGGCGAAGCCGGTGCGGCCGGGTGACTCGTGGCGCGAGCCGACACCCACCCAGAGGTTGACCGTGACGTTCGGGACGGTGTGGTCGGGGCTCACCACGACGCGCAGCCCGTTGGCGAGCGTCCGGCGGTGGATCGGGTAGTCCAGCGGCATGGCCGTCACCCTACGTGGCGACCCGTCTCAGGCAGAGGCGCGGTGCCGCTCCTCGAGCTCGGCGACCCCTGCGACATCGGCGTCGGCCGGGTTGCCCGGGATGGAGGGCTGCTCGGCATCCGGGAGGGCGTCCATCGCCCGCCGACCGAAGACCTGCTGCTCGGTGGCGACGCGCTCGGCGCGACCGCGCCCGAGGAAGCTGACGGTCCAGTGCAGCAGGGTCGTCACGCGGTGCTTGAAGCCGATGATGTAGACGAGGTGGATGGCCAGCCACAGCAGCCAGGCGATGAACCCGGAGAAGCGGAACCGGCCGATCGACGCCACGGCGCTGAACCGCGAGATCGTGGCCATCGAGCCCTTGTCGAAGTACTCGAAGCGCGGCTCGGGCTCCTTGCCGTCGAGGCGCCGCGTGACCTGCTTCGCGGCGAAGCGCGAGCCCTGGATCGCGACCTGGGCCACGCCGGGAAGGTCGTCGAGGGCGATCATGTCGCCGACGACGAAGACCTCGGGGTGGCCGGGGAGGGTGAGGTCGGGGAGCACCTTGACCCGGCCGGCACGGTCGAGCTCGGCACCGGACTGCTCGGCCAGCTGCTGTCCGAGTGAGCTCGCCTGCACGCCGGCCGCCCACACCTTGGTGAGGGCCTCGATGCGGGTCGAGGACCCGTCGGGCTCGCGCACCGTGATGCCGGTCGCGTCGACGTCGGTGACCATCGCACCGAGCCGCACGTCCACCCGCATGTCGGTGAGGCGGCGTCTGGCTGCACCACCGAGTCGCTCACCGAAGCTCGGCAGGACGGTGGGGGCCGCATCGAGCAGGATGATCCGCGCGTCGGTCGGGTCGATGCGGCGGAAGTCGTTCTTCAGCGTGCGGTGGGCGAGCTCGGCGATCTGCCCCGCCATCTCGACACCGGTGGGTCCGGCACCGACGACGACGAAGGTCAGGGCGCGCTCGGCCTCGGCGGGAGTCTCGGCCAGCTCCGCCAGCTCGAACGCGCCGAAGATGCGGCCGCGCAGCTCGAGGGCGTCGTCGATGGACTTCATGCCCGGGGCGTGGCGGGCGAAGCCGTCGTTGCCGAACCACGACTGACCGGCGCCGGCAGCGACGAGCAGGGTGTCGTAGGGGGTGACCTGCTCGCGCCCCAGGACCTCCGAGGTGACCGTGCGGGCTGCCAGGTCGATGTGGGTCACGGTGCCGAGCACGACCCGCGCGTTCTTCTGCCGGGCGAGCACCTCGCGGGTGCTCGGGGCGATCTCACCCTCGGAGAGGATGCCGGTCGCGACCTGGTAGAGCAGCGGCTGGAAGAGGTGGTGGGTGGTCTTGGCGATGAGGGTGATCTCGACGTCGTCCCGGCGCTTCAGCGCCTGGGTACCGAAGAGACCTCCGAAGCCGGAACCGATGACGACGACGCGGTGGGGGGTGCTCACGTCCGGTCCAACACGGCATCCGTGTGCGGTATGCCGTGTCGACGGCAACGTGGTCGAGGTCACCTTCGCGGGCCCCGGTGGACGCGAGAAGGCCCGGATCACCGTGTGATCCGGGCCTTGTCGACATCTGGTAGCGGGGGCAGGATTTGAACCTGCGACCTCCGGGTTATGAGCCCGGCGAGCTACCGAGCTGCTCCACCCCGCGTCGGGTGCACACCGTGAGAAACCAGCGTGCTCGGTAGTCCCAACCGTACGTGACGAGTGCGCGGCGCACCAAATCGGTGGGGCTGCCATCGAGAGTGCAGAACACGCCGATCGCACGTTGCTGCGATCGGCGTGTTGTGCACTCTCGTTGGGGTGCGCCGCGCCGACGTGGTCAGCTGGTGGGTGACGGCGACGGGCTCGGTGTGGCCGGTGCCGCGTCGGGGTCGAGCTGCGGCGCGAGCACCGCCGCCCGCTTGATCGCCGCGTCGAGCCGCTTCTGCGCCTGGTCGTAGGCGGTGAAGTTACCGGTCTTCAGCGCCTCCTGGCCGGCCGCGTAGGCCGCCTGCATCTCCGTCAGGGCAGCGGCGAGCTGGGTGGCCGCAGAGCCCGTGGGCTCCGCCGGCTCCCCGGTTCCGGGCTCGGTCGGTTGACCCGGATCGGTTGGCGCCTCGCTGCCGTCACCCTGGCCGAACAGCCCGCTCACGGCCTGCTCGAGGGTGTCGCCCCAGGCCACCGTCGTGCCGTAGACGGCCACGGTGATCTTGTTCTGCGGGAAGGACCCGGAGCCGGCCGCCGCCTGGACGTAGATCGGCTGGACGTAGAACATCCGGCCCTCGAGCGGGAAGGTCAGCAGGTTCCCGAACGTCAGCGTCTTGCCGCCACCGGAGTTGTTGGTGATGTACTGCGCCAGCGACAGCTGCTCGGCGGCGTTCTGCGAGCGCACCGGAGAGTTCTGGATCTGGTTGAGCACCTGACCCGGTCCGGCGGGCGTCGCCGAGCCGTACTCGAGCAGACGGAGCGACCCGTAGTCCTCGGCGGGCTTGCCCGCCTCCGACCCGGCATCCGCGTCGACGGCGAGCAGGCCACGAAGGATCTCTCGGCCCGCCTCGTTGTTGCTCGCGGGCACGAACGGCGTCGTGATCGAGAAGGCCGCCTCGTCCTCCCCCGGCATCGCGATCGACTGGAAGACCACGGGCTGGTCCTGCGAGACCTGCGACGGGTCGCGGGGCACGCGCCACTTGTCCGAGTTGGAGTAGAACTCGTCGGGGTTGGTCACGTGGTACTCGTTGAGCAGCTCGCGCTGCACCTTCACGAGGTCCTGGGGGTAGCGGATGTGGGCCATGAGGTCGCCGGAGATCTCCGAGATCGGCCGCACCGACCCCGGGAACGCCTTGCTCCACGCCTTGAGCATGGGGTCCTTGGTGTCCCAGCCGTAGAGCTTGACGCTGCCGTCGTGGGCGTCCACGGTCGCCTTGACGGCGTTGCGGACGTAGTTGACCTGGCCCGCCCCGACGGTGACGACCGTCGAGCGCTGCGTCACGGCATCCGAGGTCGCGTCCGCCAGCTCGATGAGGCGGCTGTTGGGGTAGCTCGCCGAGGTCGTGAAGCCGTCGACGATCCACTGCACGCGACCCTCGACGACCGCCGGGTAGACGTTGCCGTCGAGCCGCAGCCACGGAGCCACGCGCTCGACGCGCTCGGTGGGCGTGCGGTAGTCCAGGATCCGCGAGGACTCGTTCACGGCATCCGAGAGCAGGAAGTTCGCCTCGCGGTACTTGACCGCGTAGGCGGCCCGGCGCAGCAGCGAGCCGATCTCGACACCGCCCTCGCCGGAGTAGGTGTTGTTGACCGCGACGTCTCCGTCGCCCCCTGCGGGGAAGTCGAACTCGCGCGGCGAGTCGCCCTCGGGGGCGCCGACGACCGAGTAGCTCGGCGAGAGCTCGCCGAAGTAGATGCGGGGCTCGTAGTCGCCGAGCGAGGTGCGCCCGCCACCCTCGAAGAAGACGGGGTCACCCTCGGTGGTGCGCTGGTTGCCGTACGCGGCGTAGAAGCCGTAGCCGTGCGTGTAGACGGTGTGGTCGTTGAGCCAGTTGCGCTGGTTGTCGGGCAACCCGTCGAGGTTGATCTCGCGCACCGCGACGACGGCGTCGCGGGTCTGCTCGTCGATCGTGTAGCGGTCGACGTCCAGGGTGTCGGGGAACGCGTAGTAGTCGCGCTGGCCCTCGAGCTGGCGGAACGTGGGAGCCACGACGTTGGGGTCGATGACGCGCACGCCCGGGATGTCGTTGGCCGCCGCGCGCAGCACGTCCTTGTCCTCGGCCGTCGCCGGTGCCGGGTTCTGGATGCGTTTGACCCGGTCCAGCCCGAACGCCGTGCGGGTGGCCGTGATGTTGCGTTCCAGGTAGGGCGCCTCGAGGGACTTCTCCGAGGGCTTGACCCGCAGGCTCTGGATGAGGGCGGGGTAGGCGCCACCGGCGACGACCGCCGTCACGACGAGCAGGGCCACACCGGTGAGTGGCAGCCGCCAGCTGCGGCTCCAGATCGCGGCGAGGAAGAACCCGGCGCACATCAGCGCGGCGACGGCGAGGATCGCCTTGGTCGGCAGCACCGCCTTGTCGTCGGTGTACGTGATGCCCGTGAGCAACGTGCCCTTCTGGGTCGCGAGCGTGTAGCGGTCGAGCCAGTACGACGCCGCGCGGGTCAGGGCGATGAGTGCACCGAGGATGCCGAGGTGCACGTAGGCGGCGCGGGTGGTCGGCCCGCGGCCGGGCAGCTGCAGACCCCCGTAGACGTAGTGGGTGAACGCCCCCGCCACGAAGGCGAGCACGAGGACCACCGTGGCGAAGCTCACGACGAAGCGCAGCCACGGCAGGGTGAAGACGAAGAAGCCGACGTCCATGCCGAACTGCGGGTCCACGAGGCCGAAGGGCTCGCGGTTGGCCCACAACAGGAACGTGCGCCAGGCGCCCATCGCTCCGGAGCCGGCCAGCAGGCCGAGGACGATCGGGATCGTCCACACGGCCAGGCGGCGCAGCGGCTCGATGGCCTGCCGGTACTGCTCGAGCACCTGCTGGGCCTGGGTCATCGGGATGTAGAGCGGACGGGTGCGGTAGGCCGCGACGAGGCTGACGGCCACGGCCGTGCCGGTCAGCAGCCCCGCGACGACGAACAGGCCGGCCTTGGCCACGATCTCCTTGACGAACACCCCGCGGAAGCCGACCGAGTCGTACCACCAGATGTCCGTGAGGACGTCGGCGACGATGCCACCGATGACGACCAGCCCCACCAGCACCGCGAGGGTGGGGCCGAGGGGACCGCGCTTCCTGCGTGTGGCAGTGCCAGCGGGCCGTCCGGCGCCGCCTTCGTCACCCGGGACACCCTGCGGGGGCGGCGAACCATCTCCAGGACCCGTAGGCCCGTCGAACCACTCCGAGCGACTCACTGCTCTCCCTTGTCCTCATCTCGCGGGGGTGCCCCACGCCGACGCTGGACCGACAACGTACCCCGGCACTCTGGAGGTTCCATCGGGCACCATGGTCCGGTGACCCCGCCGACCGAGCCCGACACCGCCGCCCCCCAGCCCGTGACCGATCCCCTGACCCTGGCCGCGCTCGACACCGAGCGACACGTCGCTCGGGCCGGCTGGGACCAGCCCGTGCGACTGTTCGCCCTCGTCCCGACCGCAGACCTGCTCGCCCACGAGCCCCAGCTGGCGCAGGGGCTCGCCTCCCACGATGCCGTCACCGGCGCCCTGAGCGCCGTCGAGCAGGAGGACCTGCCCACCGGGCCCGGGCTCGAGGACCTCCTCGCCCAGATCGCCTGGCCCGACCAGGTGACCGGGTGTGCGCTGGCCGTGGAGCGGATCGTCGTGCCCCCGGAGGCCGAGCGCGACCTGCCCGACGACGATGCGGCCGCCCTGCAGGCCGTCGCAGACCACCCCGGCCGTGCCGACGTGCGGCTGCTCGTCGCCGTGACCCGTGACGGGTCGGCCCGGTGCCTCCTCCGGCAGCGGGCCCACGACGCCGACGACCGGGTCGCCCTGGGCGAGGACATCGCCCCCGGGCTGGTCCACGCCCTGCGCGCGACCCTCACCCCGTAGTCGGGACGTCAGCCCCAGGGGCCTCAGCCGCAGGTGGGCAGGCCCGACAGGTCACCCGCCGCGATGCCGTTGACCGCGGCGAGACCGTCGTCGAAGGTTGCGACCCGGAGGACCTCCAGCCCGTCGGGCACGTGGCCCTCGACCTCGGCACAGTTGTCCGCGGGGGCCAGGAAGTAGTCGGCGCCCGCACGCTGGGCGCCCACGAGCTTCTGCCGGATGCCGCCGATGGGCCCGACGGTGCCGTCGTCCTCCATCGTCCCGGTGCCGGCGATGTTCTCGCCACCGGTCAGCTCTCCCGGCGTCAGCACGTCGTAGATCGCCAGGCTGAACATCAGGCCGGCGGAGGGTCCGCCCACGCGTCCGGTGTTGAGGGTGACCTCGACCGGCAGGTCGTAGTCGGCCCGCAGGCCCACCCCGATGACCGTCCTCCCGTCGGACTCCGCGGTCTTCGCCGTGACCGTGCGTTCGGCACCGTCGCGCACCACGACGACCGGGAAGGTGTCGCCCGGTTCGTGACGCTGAACCGCAGCGCGCACGGCATCCGCCGAGGTCGCGGGGTCGCCGTCGACCGTGACGAGGACGTCACCCGTCTCGAACACCCCTTGGGACGGACCGTCCTCGAGCACGCCGCCGATGACGACGGTCTCGTCGACCTCGCGGCCGAGCGCACGGAGCGCCGTCGCGGTGGCGACGCTCTGCGACCCCGCCATCTCGGCGGCGCCCTCCTCCTCGACCTGCTCCTGGCTGGCCTCGGGGGGGAAGACCTGCTCGACGGGGAGCACCTCGTCGGCGTCGGAGAGCCGCGCGCCGATGAGGTCGTAGACCGTGACCTTGACCCCCGGCCCGCCCGTGACGCTCACCGTGGTGAAGTCGAGGGAGCCGCTCGTGGGGTAGGTCGACGCCCCCTCGACGGTGAGCAGCGGCTCGCCGTCGCTCTCGCCGAGGATGTTGGTCGCGGGGCCCGGTGACATCACGACGTAGGGCAGCCCGACGAAGGTCAGCGCCGCTGCGACGACGATGGCCAGGAAGGTGGCGGTGAGCAGCGCGGCAGAGACCATCCCCGGCCGCAGCCCACCCCGGCCCGGACGCTCGTTTCCGCGCACGCGGGCATCACCGGACCCGGGGCCGACGACCAGGTCGTGGTCCGACTGCGTCACGGCAGGCCCACCCACTCGGTGGAGCCGTCGCGCAGGCTCTGGTGCTTCCAGATGGGTGTCTCGGACTTCAGCGTGTCGATGAGGTCGCGGCACGCGTCGAAGGCCTGTCCACGGTGGGGGGCTGCCGCAGCGACGACGACGGCGAGGTCGCCGACCTGCAGGGCGCCGGTGCGGTGCACCGCGGCCACGCGGCGGGACTGCGAGCGGCCGGCGACGTCCGCGCAGACCCGCGCCATGGTCTCGAGGGCGCTGGGATGCGCCTCGTAGTCGAGGGCCGTCACGGACTCGCCGTGGTCGTGGTCGCGCACGACGCCGACGAAGAGGGCGACACCGCCACAGCTCGGATGGCGCACGGCATCGAGCACCTCGTCGACGGACAAGGGCTGGTCGCGCAGCGCGACGAGGGCGACCGTGTCGTGGTCGGTCGTCATGGAGCTCCTCGGCGGACGGTTCGGCGGGAACCATCTGCGCCTGATCGTGGTTGGCTTGTGTCGAGACGACATCCTCTCACCGATCGCCAGGAGCCCCGCGTGAACGACCCCCACGACGACGACGCACCCGGGCTGCCCCCGGAGATCGAGAAGCTGCTGCGCGAGCTCACCGGCGGTGCCCCCGTCGACCCACAGCTCGCATCGATGATGCAGGGCATGGGTCTGGACAAGATCGACCCGCAGATGCTCGCGATGGTCATGGGCCAGGTGCAGGCGATGTTCTCCGCGCCCGAGAGCGAGCACGCCGTCAACGTCGAGCTCGCGACCGACATCGCCCGCAAGACGGTGGCGGCCGAGGGCGACACGCTCGTCAGCAGCGCCGACCAGCGCGATGCGGCCGAGGCCGTGCAGGTGGCCGGCCTGTGGCTCGATGCGGTCACCGACCTCACGACGACGAGCCTTCAGGGCGTCGCCTGGAGCGGTGCCGAGTGGGTCGAGGCGACGATGCCGGTGTGGACCGACCTCGTGGAGCCCGTGGCCGCAGGAGTCACCGACGCCGTCGGCACCGCGCTCGCGTCCCAGCTCGAGCAGCTCGAGGGCCTCGGCGACCTCGGTGACTCCGGCCTGCCGGCCGGGATGCTCGACCAGGCCGGGCCCATGCTGCGCCGCATGCACGGCTCGATGTTCTCGATGCAGCTCGGTCAGGGCACGGGCACCCTCGCGGGTGAGGTGCTGACCGGCTGCGAGGTGTCGCTGCCCCTCGTCCCCGCTCCGACCGTCGCCCTCATGCCCGCCGCCCTGCGCGCCTTCGCGCAGGGCCTCGAGGTCGACGAGCCGCAGGCCCGGCTCTACCTCGCCGTGCGCGAGGTCGCCCGCGTGCGGCTGTTCGGTGCCGTGCCGTGGCTGGCCCCGGCTCTCCTCGCCGCGGTCCGCGACTACGCGGCCGACATCACGATCGACACGAGCGGCATCGAGGAGGCGGTCCGCTCCATCGACCCCTCCGACCCCGAGGCGGTCCAGGAGGCGCTCCAGGGCCGGATGTTCGCCCCGCAGCCCTCCCCCGCGCAGCAGGCCGCGCTGGCTCGTCTCGAGACCTGGCTCGCCCTCGTCGAGGGCTGGGTCGACGTCGTGACCGACCGGGCCACCCGCGACCACCTCCCCCAGGCCGACGCGCTCGGCGAGGCCGTGCGACGCCGTCGGGCCACCGGCGGCCCCGCCGAGAAGGCCTTCGAGGCCCTCGTGGGCCTCGAGCTGCGACCCCGCCGGCTGCGCGACGCCGCCAACCTGTTCTCCGCGCTCGAGGACGCGGGCGGCCCGAGCACGAGGGATGCCGCGTGGCGCCACCCCGACCTCGCGCCGGCCACCGCCGACCTCGACGACCCGCTGGGTTACGTCGAACGGACCGAGAGCCCCACGACCGACGACATGGATGCCGCACTCGACGCCCTGCTGCGCGGTGAGGACCCCGCGTGAGCGGTGACGCGGCCGACCTCGAGACCGCAACGGGCACGGCATACGCCCATCTCCACGCGGATGCCGTGTCGGTCCTCTCTCGCTGGCAGGCGCCGGATGCCGTGCAGGAGGGCCTTCGTCGCGACTACCTCGACCACCTCGCGACGCACCCCGACGGGGTGGCGAAGGCGGGGCCGCCGGCCCACCTCACGGCATCCTGCCTCGTGGTGGACGAGGGGCACGAACGGGTGCTGCTCACCCTGCACCGACGAGCCCGCCAGTGGCTCCAGTTCGGTGGGCACCTCGAGGCCGAGGACCCCTCGCTGTGGGCAGCCGGCCGGCGCGAGGCACGTGAGGAGTCCGGGCTCGCCTCGATCGAGCCCTTGGCGAACCCCGTGCAGCTCGATCGGCACGTCCTCGTCGGCGACTTCGGCCGGTGCCGCCAGCACCTCGACGTCCGCTACGTCGCGGTCGCCCCCGCCGAGGCGGTGGGGCTCGTCAGCGAGGAGTCGCTCGACGTGCGCTGGTGGCCGATCGACGCCCTGCCGTCCGGGACGCGGGACGAGCTGACGCCGCTGGTGTCACTCGCCCTGCGTGCCCTCGGGCACCGCTGACGAGTCGTCGGCGACTCCGTCCACGGGGTCCTCGTCCGGCCCGGGCGGGAGCCCCTCGGCGTGCGCGAAGCCGTCGAGGAAGCCCCGGGCCCGCTCCAGCCGCGGGTACGAGGCGAGCAGGCGCCAGAACGCCGGCCCGTGGCCCGGCACGAGCAGGTGGGCGAGCTCGTGGAGCAGCACGTAGTCCAGGACGTGGGTCGGTACGTCGCGCAACCGGTCCGAGACGCGGATGGTGCCCTCGCCGGGGGTGCACGAGGCCCAGCGACGCCCCATGGTCGAGACCCAGCGCACGCTCGTGGGGCGAGCGTGTCCCCCGAGGTAGCGACGCGACAGGTGCGCCGCCCGGGCCGCCAGCTCGTCATCGCCCCCCTGACGGCGACGGTCACCGGCAGTGAGCCGGGCCAGCATCCGGCCCACCCAGTGCTCCTCCTCGTCGGCGCTGAAGGAGGCCGGAATGAGCACGATGGTGCGCTCCCCCTCGCGGTACGCACTGACCGTGCGGCGTCGGCGGCGGCTCCGGCGGACCTCGACGTCCTCGCTGCTCACGCACCCGAGCGTAGGGCCCGGGCGGTCCTGATGTGGCAGATGGTGCCGGTGGGGTACACGGTGCGGTGAACGCGCCGCAGGTCCAGCGCGTCCCGGCCTCAGGGGTGCCCGGCGTGGCTAGGGTGGATTTCGACCAGGCCGCCCCCGCGGCAACACCTGATCGACGCGGCTGCGCAGCCGGGTGTCGACGACAAGGAGAAACTCATGGCTGACGAGACCTACAAGGGCGAGTTCTACTGCGTGAAGTGCAAGGAGAAGCGCGAGGCCGAGGGCAAGGTCGTCGTCTCCGAGAACGGCCGCCGGATGGCCAAGGGTGTCTGCCCCGTGTGCGGCACCAACTTGAACCGCATCCTCGGCAAGGCCTGACCGACTGCGCGAACGGCCCCGGTCCTCGGCGACCGGGGCCGTTCGACGTCTCCCCCTGTGGACGACCGTTCGCAGGCACGCGCGCAGGGCAGGATGGCACCGACAGGGGCGGCGCGACGAGGGGTGTCCATGCAGGGGTGGTCAGGGGTGGCACAGGTGGTCGTCGACGGCTGGGGTGCGGTCGCCGACGAGCTCGTGGCGCAGCTGCGCCGGTGCGAGGTGCTGGTGCTCGGGGGCACACACGCCGCTGACGGCGCCGAGCTCGCGCTCGCGGTGGGCGAGGCCGCGCCGGCCCTGGTCGTCGTCGTGGCGCAGGGGCGGGCGCCCCGGTGGGCCGGCGCACCGTGGCAGGCCCGCGGCATCCCGCACCTCCCGGTGGTGGTCGGGACCGACCGGGTGGTCGTCGGGCCCCTCGTCCTCCCCGGTCGAACGGCGTGCCTGCGCTGCGCGGAGGGCGCCTGGCCGGGACCACCGATGACCGGGACCGGGCCGGGACCGGGCCGGCCGACGTACCCGCTGCGACCGTCGTCCTGGCCTGCGCGGTGGCCACCGTCACGATCCTGACGACCCTGCGCGGCGACGCCTCACTGGGCGGGATCTCGACCGAGATCGGCCTGTCCGACGTCACCCTGGCGCACCGTCTGTGGAACGTGCGTCCCGACTGTGGGTGCGCACGGGTGAGAATGGCTGGGTGACCGACATCCCGCGGGGCTCCATCGCCCGCACCGCCAAGCTCGTCGGGCTGCCCCTGGGGCATGCCGGCCGGGCAGCCCTCGGGGTCGGCAAGCGGGTCGGTGGACGGCCCGCCGAGGCGGTGGCCGCCGAGCTGCAGGCCCGCACCGCCGAGCAGCTGTTCTCGGTCCTGGGCCAGCTCAAGGGCGGTGCGATGAAGTTCGGCCAGGCCCTGTCGGTGATGGAGGCGGCCATGCCGGAGGAGCTCGCCGCGCCCTACCGCGCCACCCTCACCAAGCTGCAGGAGTCCGGGCCGCCCATGGGCGCCGACCGGGTGCACGAGATCCTGGCCCGCGAGCTCGGCCCGCGCTGGGCGACCACGAAGCTCATCGAGTTCGACGACGTGCCGGCTGCGGCCGCGTCCATCGGCCAGGTCCACAAGGGAGTCTGGCGCGACGGGCGTGAGGTCGCCGTCAAGCTGCAGTACCCGGGAGCGGCGGAGGCGCTGCTCTCCGACCTCAACCAGATCTCCCGGGTCGCCCGCATGGCCGGGTCCTGGGTGCCGGGCATCGACATCAAGCCGATCATGGACGAGCTCAAGGCGCGGATGAGCGAAGAGCTCGACTACCACCTCGAGGCCCGCAACCAGCGACACTTCGCGACCGCCTTCCGGGGTGACGAGGACGTCCTCGTCCCCGAGGTGCTCGTCGACTCCACGCACGTCATCGTCACCGAGTGGGTCGACGGGACACCGTTGGCCAAGGTGATCTCCGACGGCACCCCCGAGCAGCGCGACGAGGCGGCCACGCTCTACCTGGAGTTCCTCCTGCGTGCGCCGAACCGGGCCCACCTGCTGCACGCCGACCCCCACCCCGGCAACTTCCGGCTCACCGACGACGGCCGCCTCGCGGTCTTCGACTTCGGCGCGGTCAACCGGCTCCCCCACGGGCTTCCGGCCTCGCTCGGGCGGGTGCTCACCGAAGCACTGGCCGGCGACGGCGTGGCGCTCGAGGCGGTGCTCCGCGAGGAGGGCTTCATCCGCCGGGGCATCGCCATCGAGCCCGACGCGCTGCTCGAGTACCTCACCCCGCTCGTCGAGCCCCTGCTGCACGACGAGTTCACGCCGACGCGCGAGTGGCTGCGCGGTGCTGCCGCCACGTTGCAGGACCCCCGCCGCCCCCAGTTCCTCATCGGGCTCAAGCTCAACCTGCCCCCGGAGTACCTCCTCATCCACCGCGTGTGGCTCGGGGGCATCGGCGTGCTCAGCCAGATCGGCGGCACCGTCCCGCTGCGCGAGCTCGTCTGCGCGCACCTGCCCGGCATCGACGAGTCGCGGCTGCCGCCCTCGCCCAGCTGAGCGGCTCGGGCTTCACCACCAGGCGGAGTCCAGCTTGCCCTCGATGCTGCGCAGGAACCGCCGGCTGCAGCGTGTCGCAGGTCCAGGTGTCGCGCCCGTTCTCCACGCCGCGGGCCCACGTGATGCGGGCGAGGGAGACGGCATCCTCGTCCGGGGGCACGGCCCCACACGACGCGCAGACGATCTCGGATGCCGGCCGCCCGGCATCCGAGGTCGGCGAACCTCCGTCGGGCTCGCCCACCGGGCTCAGGCCCCGGCCTTCGCAGCGGCCTTGGCCGCCTTCTTGAAGTCGCGCACCTTCTGCAGCGACTCGGCGTCGACGACATCGGCGACGGAGCGGTAGGAGCCCGCCTCCGAGTACGCGCCGCACGCCTCCTGCCAGCCCGCAGGGGTGACGCCGAGCTGCTTGGCGAGCAGGGCCGTGAAGATCTTCGCCTTCTGCTCACCGAAGCCCGGCAGGGCCTTGAGCCGGGTGACGAGCTCCTTGCCCGTGGCGGCATCGCTCCAGATCGCCGAGGCGTCGCCGTCGTAGGAGTCGCGCACCACGGCAGCCAGGGCCTGGATGCGGCCTGCCATCGAGCGGCCGTAGCGGTGGATCGCGGGTGGGGTGGCACACAGGTCGGCGAACGCCTCGGGGTCGGCAGCGGCGATGGCTGCGGGCTCGAGGGTGCCGAACCGCTCGAGGACCTTCGCGGGCCCGGCGAAGGCGCGCTCCATGGGGAACTGCTGGTCGAGCAGCATGCCGGTGAGCAGGGCGAACGGGTCCTCGGACAGGACGCGGTCGGCCGTGGGGTCCTGGGCGATCGTCAACGAAGGCATGACCTCAGGGTAGCCAGCACCGTCGGCCGCGAGCAGGTCGACGCCAGAACGCTCAGCGACCCGTGCAGCAGGTCGACTGCGCCGCGGCTACGCGGGTCGAGGTGATACCGCTGCGAGTGCCGGCGACACCGCCTCCGACACGGCGGCCGGAGGCGGTGCGGGCTTCGGCTGGGTGGGCGTCATCGCACGCTGGTGTGGATGACCGCCCGCATCTGCTCACGTTCGGCCGCTGCCTGCACCTGACGCTGCGCCTCGTGGACGCGTCGCTGGTGCGCGGTGCGGCGGATGCGCTGCATTCGCCTGGTGTACATCGTGATCTCCTGTTGGGTCGTGTCGTGCGGGTCGCCTAGGCGGCGACCTCGGTCTTGCGGGGGCGCCCACGAGGGCGCTTGCGGGCGACGATCGCCCCCTGGACGAAGAGCTCGCCGCCCCAGACACCCCAGGGCTCCCCACGATTGAGGGCACCCGAGAGGCAGGCGAGACGTGCCGGGCACGTTCCGCACAGGGCCTTGGCGAACTCGACACCGTCGGGGGTGTCGGCGAACCACATCTCGGCGTCGTTCTCTCGGCAGGGGATTCCCTCGCCGAGTTCGTCGGACACCTCGTGCAGGTCGAGGAGCTGGGTCAGTTGCATCGGGTTGTCACCTCCTTGGTCGGCAGGCCCGGTGGGGCTCGTCGCGGTCTCGGTGTGCCGGTTTCGGCACGGGGTTCTCGGTGAGCGGTCGGTGTCGATCCGCTGTGCGGTGGTGGTCATGGCGGTGGCCTCGCGAGTGGTCTGGGTGTGAGCAGTTCCGGCGGGAATGACAAAGGCCGCGGATCCCGGTGTCGGGATCCGCGGCCTCAAGGCGACCTGTCGTGTTCGTCAGACAGGTGGTGCCTCGAGGCGGGGATACCCGAACCCCTGGACCGGGGCGTTGCCAGCGGCGGCGCGGATACCGAAGACGAGGGCCTCGTCACGATCGGTGCGGCCGGCGAAGGACACAGTGCGCCCCTGGTCGGAGCCGAAGGTGCCTGCGTGAGCGGTGTTGGCGCTGCGCCAGGGACGCGCGCAGAACTCGCGGACAGCGCTCATCGCCAGGTCCTTGGTCATCGTCGTCTCCATCAGGGCCAACCCTCCTCACTGAACTCGCGGTGTTCGCACGCCGGACGGGCGCGCGAGGTACGCAGGTCAGGTTAGGCGAGCCATCGGGCAACGGGCAACGGATTAAATCAGCCCGGATGCCCCCACCGGCGATCGGCGATGCGAATACCGCTGCGGCACTGGGCTATTCGCTGGCAGAAAATTCTTGGAGAAGCTCGAGGACAGCCGCCCCGTAGCGCTCGAGCTTCGCCGGCCCCACGCCGGTGATCCGCGCGAGCCCGGCGACATCATTCGGCACCTTCTCGGCGATGGCGGTCAGGGTGGCGTCGGTGAACACGACGAAGGCCGGCACGTCGGCGCCTCGTGCCGTCTCCAGGCGCCACTCGCGCAACGCCTCGAACAGCCGCTCGTCCATCGTCGGGGGGCAGGTGGAGCAGCGCCCGATCGTCCGCTCCCTCGCGGTCCCGAGGTCGACGCCACAGGTGCGGCAGGTGGACCGAACGGGAGTCTTCGCCCTCCCCGGGCTCGAGCCGGGTGCCTTGCGGCGACGGGCCTGGGACCGGGCCGCCTCCCCGAGCACGCTTGCCGTGTCGTCGAGGAAGCGGGACGGGCGCCTCGTCGACTTCGCACCGGGGGTGCGGGCTCCCGCATACGAGAGCACGAGCCGGTCGCGGGCCCGGGTCACCCCCACGTAGAGCAGGCGGCGCTCCTCCTCGACCGCCTCGGGGGTGTCGGCCATCGTGATCGGCAGCAGCCCGTCGGAGCAGCCCACGAGGAAGACGGTGTCCCACTCCAGGCCCTTGGCCGCGTGGAAGGACGCCAGCGTCACCCCCTGGACGGTGGGGGCATGGCTGGCAGCGGCCCGCTCCTCGAGCTCACGCACGAGGGCCGGCATCCGAGCCTCGGGGTCGAGGGCGTGGAGGTCGTCGGCGAGCGCGGCCAGCGCGGCCAGCGACTCCCAGCGCTCGCGCGCCGCGCCCCCGCTCGTCGGTGCCTGCCGGGACCACCCGGCACCGAGCAACACGTCGCGCGCGAGGTCGGGAAGGGGCACGGAGCCGTCATCGGACCGGGCGGCCCCCCGCATGAGCACGATCGCGTCGCGCACCTCCTTGCGCGAGAAGAACCGTTCGCCGCCTCGCACGAGGTAGGGGATGCCGCGCTCCGCGAGCGCGGACTCGAAGGACTCGCTCTGGCCGTTGGTGCGGAAGAGGACCGCGACCTGCGAGGGTGCGTGACCGGCGGAGAGCAGTGTGGCGATCCGCGTCGCGACGGTCGCCGCCTCATCGGGGTCGTTGTCGGCCACGACGAGCTCGGGGACCGGCCCGTCGGCGCGCTGCGCCTTCAGCTCGACCGAACCCGAGCGCCGCTGGCCGCCGGGGCCACGCAGGACCAGGTTGGCCAGGCCCACGACCTGCGGGCTCGAGCGGTAGTTGCGCACGAGCTCGACGGTGCGGGCATCCGGATGCCGGGTGCGGAACGAGAGCAGGTGCTCGGGCGAGGCCCCGGTGAAGGAGTAGATCGTCTGTGCCGGGTCGCCCACGACACAGAGGTCGCGCCGCTCCCCCAGCCACAGGTCGAGCAGGGTCTGCTGGAGCCGGTTGACGTCCTGGTACTCGTCGACGACGAAGTGCCGGTACTGGCTGCGCACGGCCCGGGCGACCTCGTCGTGCTCGCGCAGGATGCCGACCATGAGGAGCAGGACGTCCTCGAAGTCGATGACCCCCCGCTCGGTCTTGACCTCCTCGTAGGCGGCGATCAGCCGCGCCATCGCCGTGGCGTCCAGCCCTGCCGGGGGCTCGCGCCGCTGTGAGCCGGCCGCGGCGGCATACGACTCAGGGGTCAGCAGCGACACCTTCGACCACTCGATCTCCGACGAGAGGTCACGAACGGCCGGCCCGTCGAGGCGCAGCCGCAGCCTGGCCCCGGCCTCGGCGACAGCGCTGGCCTTGTGCGGCATGACCTCCGGCGACGCGCCACCGATGGCCTGCGGCCAGAAGTAGTGCAGCTGGCGCAGGGAGGCCGCGTGGAACGTGCGGGCCTGCACCCCGCCCACCCCGAGGTCGCGCAGCCGGGTGCGCATCTCGCCCGCGGCCCTGGCCGTGAAGGTCACGGCGAGCACCCGCTGCGGCTGGTAGACCCCGGAGAGCACCCCGTACGCGATGCGGTGGGTGATGGCGCGGGTCTTGCCGGTGCCCGCCCCGGCGAGCACGCACATCGGCCCGCTGGGGTGCGCCGCGACCTCGCGCTGCTCGGGGTCGAGGGCGTCGAGGACCGCGTCGGCGCCGGGGTGCACGGGCAGGCTGGTCATCGGCTCGATCCTAGGCGCGTGCACCGACGCCCGGCCGAGGGTGCCCGGTCGCCTGTGGACGGCGCCGGGAAGGTTCGCCGGTCCTGCTGCGTTCACCACCACCGAGCCCGCACGCAGGAACACGCCAGAGGACCACGATGACCGACACCACCGTCAGCCACCTCCCCGCCCCGGGGACCGTCACGATGTTCACGACGACCTGGTGCGGCTACTGCCGCCGCCTGAAGTCGCAGATGCAGCGCGACGGCATCACGTTCAGCGAGGTCGACATCGAGCGTGAACCCGGGACCGCCGAGTTCGTGATGTCCGTCAACGGTGGCAACCAGACGGTTCCCACCCTGCTCTTCCACGACGGCAGCGCCGCGACGAACCCGACCCTCGCTCAGGTGCGCGCCCGCCTGGCCTGAGCGCACGGCATCCGGAGCTCGGCAGGACGCGGTCAGCGGAGGGGGATCTCCGGTGAGTCCAGCGGCCCGCCGAACCAGTGCTCGATGATCCGCCGCGAGATCGACAGCTGACCCGAGATGACGACCGACCCGTCCGCGAGCGCTGCGACGAGCTCGTCACGGCTGAACCACCGAGCGGCCTCGATCTCCTCGGCCTGCAGGTGCAGGTCGGTGCCGAGGGCGCGCGAGGTGAACCCGAGCATCAGCGATGACGGGAAGGGCCACGGCTGGTCCCCGAGGTACGTCACGTCGGTGACGGCCACGCCGACCTCCTCGCGCACCTCCCGGGCGACGGCCGCGGCCAGGCTCTCGCCCGGCTCGACGAAGCCGGCGAGCACCGACATCCCGTTGCCCCGAAACCCCTTGCCGCGGGCGAGCAGGAGCCGGTCGTCGGCATCGACGACGGCCATGATGACCGCCATGTCCGTGCGCGGGTAGTGCTCGCTGCCATCGGCAGGGCACCGGCGGATCCAGCCCGAGAGGGTGGGCTCGGTCGGGGCGCCGCACCTCGGGCAGTGGCCGTGGGTGCGGTGCCAGTTCGCGAGCGCGAGGGTCGTCACGAGCGCATGCGCCCCCAGGTCGTCGAGCACGGCGCCGACCTGCCGCAGCGTGCGCCACGACTCGTCGTCCGCCACGGATGCCGTGAGGTCGTCGGCGACGACCCCGACGTACGAGTGTCCCCCGGCATCCCCGAGGTAGAACGCGAGACGGGTGAGGTCTGCGTCGACCGGAGCGGTGAGCACGAGGGTCGTCGAGTCGCGGACCTGCTCGACGGCGGCACGATCGCCGACGAGCCGGACGACGCGGGTCGCCTCGTCACCGAGCAGCCGGGGCAGCAGCTCGGGGTCGCCGCGCCGCTCGCCGCGACGGTCGAGGACGGACCGGCTCAGGGCGAGGTCGGGCAGGATTGCGTCGGCTCGGGGCACGCTTCCCAGCCTATGGGGGGCGGACGGCATACCGTGGGCCCGTGGACCGCAGCCCCGCCTTTCTCGCCGCCCTCGCCAGCTCCGCGGTCTCCGGGCTCGACCCGGTGAGCGTCGAGGCCTTGTCGAGCACCCCGGACCAGTCCTTCGACGTCGCCTTCATCCAGGACACCGAGCACCGCCGGTGGGTGGTGCGCGCGCCACGAACCGACGTCGCCGGCGCCGAGATGGATCGCACGGTCGCGCTGCTGGCGCTGCTCGGTCGACGCCTGCCCTTCGCGGTGCCGGCACCCAAGGGGTTCGTCGCGCTCGCCGAGGGTGGACGCGCCGCCGTCTACCCGTACCTGCCCGGCCACAACCTCGACTTCGCCGAGCTGCCGGCCGGGCCCGGGCTCGCGGCCGAGCTCGGCCGCGCCATCGCGGCCCTGCACAACACCGACCCCGCGGTGTACGAGGAAGCCGGCCTGCCCTCGTACGACGCGGACGCCTATCGCAGCCGCCGGCTCGCCGAGCTCGACCGCGCCGCGGAGAGCGGCCGGGTGCCGACCTCCCTGCTCAGCCGCTGGGAGAAGGCCCTCGAGGACGTCACCCTCTGGCGGTTCGCCCCGACCGCGACGCACGGCGACCTCACCGGTGACCAGGTGCTCGCCGTGTTCACCGACGACTCCGATGCCTCCACGGGGACCGTTCGCGCGATGACGGGCTGGGAGGACGCCAAGGTCGCGGACCCCGCCGACGACTTCGCGCCCCTCGTCGCCGATGCGAGTCCCGAGGCGGTCGAGACCGTGCTCGAGGCCTACGCGCACGCCCGCGTGGAGCGCCCGGACAGCAACCTGCTCGTGCGCGCCCGCCTCGTCGCCGAGCTCGGGCTGCTCGGTGCGCTCATGTCGGCCCTGGGCCGTCAGGACGTCGGCGCGGTCGAGGTGCTGACCACCCAGCTGCGCCGGCTCGACGACGCGGTGCACGCGAGCGAGGAGCCCGACGACTACCGCCGCACGTCCTTGGCGCCGGTGGGCATCCGGGTGCGCTCGACCCCACCGCCGGCACTGGTCGTCGACGAGGACGACGAGGACCTGCCCGAGGTCGTCGAGCCCAGCGAGGACCTGCCCGAGGACGTCGAACCCACGGCGGACGACGCCACCGGTGAGCCGGAGTCCGTGGGCGACGACACGATCGCCGTGCCGGTCGTGCCGACCGAGGACGTGGAGGGCGTGGACGTGGAGGCCGCGGACGACGAGGAGGACTCGGACGACGAGGAGGACTCGGAATCCGCGCCTGCGTCGGACCCGGACCACGAGGTCCCGGCGTGGCTCGAGCTCGAGCACGCCGAGGACGAGCTCACCCCGGACGAGCGGCGCGAAGCACAGCCGTGATCTCCTCCGCACCCGGCAGCTGAGGCCACAGGGTCTCCCCCGTCGCGGCGTGGAAGAACGCACCGCGCACCCGCTCCACCGGCACCCCGCGCACCCGAGCCCACGCGATCCGGTAGGCCGCGAGCTGCAGCGCCCGAGCTTCCGCCCGCCGCCCGCTCGACGGGGCTCCGGTCTTCCAGTCGACGACGACCCACGACGGCGCCCCGTCGGCACCGACCTCCTCGAAGACCGCGTCGATCCGCCCGCGAACCGCGATGCCGTCGAGCACCGTCTCGACACTCGTCTCCACCTCCACAGGGGTGCGGTCAGCCCACTCACTCGCGGTGAAGCCGGCCCGCAGGGACTCGAGGTCGGCGTCGCGGTCCCCGTCGTCGGCCGATCCCGGAAGCTCGTCGACGTCGACGAAGGCCGCCCGGGCGTAGTGCTCCTCGACCCAGGCGTGGAAGGCGGTGCCTCGTCGGGCCGACAGCGCGGGCGGCGTCGGCATGGGCCGTCGCAGGTCGAGGGTGAAGCGGTCAGCGTCCTCGGCGAGCGCGACGAGCGCTGATGTCGAGAGGTGGGCGGGAAGCACGACGTCCACGTCGGCACCATGGCGACGTCGGGCCCGCTCGGCGAGCAACACGCGGATCTCGCTGTCCCAGAGCCCCGTCGGCCCGCCCGCAGCGGCAGCCGCGACCGCCCGCGACGGCGCCGAGACGGCATCCGAGATCGCCTGGGCCGGGGCGAGCAGGGCCTGACGACGCTCGACGTGGTCCAGCGTCGGCCACACCACGCTCACCTCGTCGGCCGTGCGCGGGTTCTGCGGCTTCGGGTCGTCGACCGGGGGCAGGTCGACCCACGGGCCGCGCGCCGCGACCAGCCCGCTGGCCTGCACCTCCTCGAGGAAACGGGAGGTGATGCGCGGGGTGGACGCGGTGCCCCAGACGTGGCTGGTGAGCAACAGGTCGGTGCGGGCGCGCGTCAGGGCCACGTACGCCAGGCGCCGCTCCTCGAGGATGCCGTGGTCGGCCACCGCGCGCCGGAACCGCTCGTGCTCGCCCGCCACGTCGTCCCACCCGAGGTGCCCGGACCAGGCGAAACGGGGCAGCCCGTCGGCATCCCCACGCAGGTCGTAGGGCAGCGTGGCGAGGCCGGCGAGCCAGCCCTTGTCGCTGGGCTCGGAGTGGGCCCACGCACCGCTCGTCGAGCTTGGAGCGATTCCCGGAGTGCGCCGGGAACGACCCCTCGACGAGGCCGGGCACGGCGACGACGTCCCACTCCAGGCCCTTGGCGGCGTGCACGGTCATGACCTGCACGGCATCCGGGCGGGCCTCGATCCAGCCCAGGTCGAGCCCACGCTCCTCGTCGACGGCGGCGTCGAGCCAGGCGAGGAAGCCGCCCAGGGTGGCCCGGTCCGCGCTGGCGGCAAAGGTGGCGGCCACGTCGGCGAAGGCGTCGAGGTGCGCCCGGGCCGCGCCGGGACTCCATCCCGGGCGTGAGAGCACCTCGATGTCGAGCCCGAGGGCGACCTCGGCCTCGGCGGCCAGCTCGGCCAGGCCGAGCCCGGTCAGCGACCGGAGTCGCCGCACGGCTCCCGCCAGCCCGTCGAGCCTGCGGATCGCGACCGGCGAGACCGACTGGCCCTCCACCCCCACCCAGGCAGCACTCGGCAGGTCGTCGAGGGCCTCGATGATGCTGGCCTGCTCGCTGGCGTCGCGGGCGAGGTCTGAGCGCCGACGGTCACGACCGGTGCGCTGCCGCTCGCGCGCCCAGGCGCCCAGCCCGTCGAGGTCGGCCGCACCGAGGCGGCAGGACGGCCCCGTGAGCAGCCGCATCAGGCGATCGCCACGAGAGGGGTCCTGGACGACCCACAACAACGCCACGAGATCGGCGACCTCGGGGGTGTGCAGCAGCCCGCCGAGGCCGACGACCTCGTACGGGACGCCACGCTTCTCCAGCGCCTCGATGACCGGGTCGAACTGGGAACGCTTGCGGCACAGCACCGCAGCCGTGGAGCGCCCTGGTCTGCGAAGCCGCGCACCCACCCAGTCGGCGACGTGCCCGGCCTCGTCCTCGATCGTGTCGAGCCGGGCGGTGGCGACGTGACCGCGCCCGGCACCCGGGCGAGCGGCCAGCGGCTCGACCGGCACCTTCGTGGCCCGGGTCAGGGGTGCCGCCACGAGGTTCGCGACATCGAGGACGGCGCGGTCGTTGCGCCAGCTCGTCGACAGCGGTCGCACCGGGGTGGGCCCGTGGCCGTCGACGAAGTCCTCACGGAAGCGGTGCAGCGTCGTCGAACTGGCCCCACGCCACCCGTAGATCGACTGGTGCGGGTCGCCGACCGCGGTGACCGGGACGGCATCCCCCGCTGCCACGAACAGGGCGCCCAACAGCTGCAGCTGGGCCTCGGAGGTGTCCTGGAACTCGTCGAGGAGCACCGCCCGGAACCGCGACCGCTCGGCCTGCCCCACCTGGGGCACGGTCATGGCGATCCGCGCTGCCAGCTGCACCTGGTCGGCGAAGTCCATGGCGTCGCGCGAGCGCTTGATCGCGTGGTAGCTCTCCACGAGCGGCAGGATGGCGCGCCGCTCACGCAGCACGGTGATGGCGTCGCGGACCTCCTTGGGCACCGAGCGCTTGGACGTGACCCCCTTGGGCACCACCTCGAGGGCCGCGACCACGGCGTCGAGGTGCTCGGCCACCTGCTGCACCCCCACGAGGTGCTCGGCCATCTCACCGGCGAGGTCGACGACGGCGGTGGTCACCGTCGACTCGGCCTTCTCGACGCCGTCCATCGGGCCGTCGAACGCCACGACCGCCTCGTGCGCGACCTGCCACGCCGCGGCCTCGCTGAGCAGCCGGCTCTCGGCCTCGACCCCGAGGCGTACCCCGTGCTCCCGCACGATCCGGCCTGCGTACGCGTGGTAGGTCGACACGGTGGGCACGTCGTCGAGCACGGCTGCGCCGTCCTCGTCCTTCGGGGCCCAGATGCCCGCCTCGCGCAACGTCGCGAGCCGGGCGGACAGGCGCTCGGACAGCTCGCCCGCGGCCTTTCGGGTGAAGGTGAGCCCGAGCACCTCGTCGGGGCGCACGAGGTCGTTGGCGACGAGCCAGACCACCCGGGCGGCCATCGTCTCGGTCTTCCCGGACCCCGCCCCGGCGACGACGAGCAACGGTCGCAGCGGCGCCTCGATGACCGCGACCTGCTCAGCCGTGGGCGCGTGCAGCCCGAGGGCGCGGGCGAGCTCGACGGCACCCCAGCGCCGGGCGGGCTCGGCCACCACGCCGGATGCCGTGGCGTGCGTTCCCGGATCGTCGCGCCTCACAGCCGCCTCCCCTGCGCGAACGCCGGGCAGGAGTCCTTGACCTGGCACGTGCCGCAGTGGGGGCCGGGGGTCGCCGCGAACACCGAACCGGACATCTCGGCGGCGACCTCGGTGACGAGCTCACTCGCCCACGTGGGGTCCTCGTCGTCCGCGAGGGGCTCCTGTGCCTGCAGGGTCGTCGTCAGGTTGGCCGCCTTGCCGAGCTGGAGCAGTGCCGCGCCGCCCGACTCGGTGCCCAGCTCGGGCAGGCCGCCCCCCTCGACGGCGACCTGGTAGGCACCGAGCTGTCCGTGACGCCGCACCTCGTCCTGGGACGGCTTGGTGCCGCCGGTCTTCAGGTCGACGATGCGCACCTGGCCGGTCGGCGAGACCTCGACCCGGTCGACCCGACCGCTGATGACAGCGCGTCCGAGTGCCACCGAGATCCGCGCCTCGGAGTCGGCTCGACGCCACCCGGTGGCGTCGAGCTCGCCCACGTACCGGGCCAGGCGGTCGGTCATGGCCGTGGCCTGCGCGAGCCCGCGACGGCTGAGCCACCCGGGCGCGAGTCCGAGCCGGCCCCAGCGCTTCTCGAGCTCAGCGGCATACGTCGCCGCGGTGGTGTCACCGAGCTCGTGGGCCACGTCGTGCACGAGGGTGCCGACGTCCTGGGCCCCGATCGAGGGCCCGTCGCCTCCGGAGGCGCGCAGCACCCACTGCAGGCGGCACCGGCCGAACGCGTCGATCGTCGACGGGGAGACGGCCACCGGCGACGAGGGCCCCCGCCGGGGCCGGTCGTCCGTGACGTCACGCAGCGACCACCACTGGGCGGGGTCGGCCCCCGGCACACCCTCGGCAGCCAGCGTCGCCAGTGCCGTGACGGCGGCTCCTCGGCGCTGCGGATCGTCCCCGGCGACCTCGCGCCGGAGCTCACCGACCATCCCCGGGAGCGTCAGCGGGCGCGGCACGTCGGTGAAGGAACGGGCGACGGGCAACGGGTCGATGACGTCGAGGTAGGCCGACGGCTGCTCGTCCTCGCCGCGCACCGCCGTCACGATGAGCCTCGTCCGGGCCCGCGTCACCGCGACGTGGAAGAGCCTGGTCTCGTCGTGACGAACCTGGGCCCGCGCCGCACGGGGGTCGTCACTGCGACCGGCCACGACATCGACGAGGTCGGTCGACCCCAGGAGCGACCCGCGCAGCCGCAGGTCGGGCCAGACACCCTCCTGCACCCCGGCGACGACGACGAGGTCCCACTCACGGCCGGCGGATGCGGCGGGCGTCACCAGCGCGACCGACTCACCCGCCGGTGCCCGGGCCACGAGGCTGTCGCCGGCGACGTCCTGGCCGAGCACGTGGTCGAGGAAGTCTGCTGTCGACGCGCCCGGCAGTCGGTCGACGAAGCGGGCTGCGGCATCGAAGAGCCCGAGGACGGCATCGAGGTCGCGATCCGCCCGGCCGCCCGCGAGGTCCACCACCGAGGGCGGCATCGCGCCACGGCTGCGCCAGCCCGCTCGCCGACCACATCCGCCACAGCACGGCCTCCACCCCGTCGCCCTCGCGCAGCGCGTCGACGGCTGCGGCGAGCACGCGGTGCGCCCTGCGCGCGGGGGTCCCCTCGGGGCCGACGTGGTCCATCGCCCCCGGTGCGAGCACTGCCTCGGCGAGGAGCACGTCGCTCGGGCGCCCACCGCCGCTGTCGAGCTCGAGGCGCCGCAGCGAGCGGCGGAGCCGCCGCAGCATCACGGCATCCGCCCCACCGACGGGAGACGTCAGCACGTCGACGACCTCGGCCGGGTCGAGCTGCTCGGCTCCCGCGACGACGTCGAGGGCCCAGCGAAGGAGCGTGAGGAAGGGGCGCACCGCGGCCTCGTCGTGCACCGGCAGGTCGGCGGTCGCCGTGTCGACCGGCACGCCGGACCCGCGCAGCACCCGTCGCAACGTGGCGGTGCGCGAGCCACCACGCACGACGACGGCCATCCGGGACCAGGGCATGCCGTCGATCAGATGGGCTTCCCGAAGGCGGCCCGCGACGTAGCCGGCCTCCTGGGCCGCGGTGCGCAGGAGATGTGCCTCGACCTCCCCGGGGCGGCTCGTGGGTTCGACGGCCCGATGGGTCACACCGCCGATCACCCCGACGTGCCCGACGACACGCGTGGCAGCAGCCCGCAGGGTGGCACCGGCACGGTGCGACGTGTCGAGGGTCAACGTGGGCGCCTGCGGCCACGCCGTGAGGAACAGGCGCGGGTCGGCGCCTCGGAAGGTCTCGGTGGCGGCATCGGGGTCACCGACCAGGACGAGCTCGACGGGAGCCGCACGAACGGCGGCCATCACGAGCCGCAGGCCCGCCGGAGTGAGCTCCTGGGCGTCGTCGACGACGATGAGTCGCAACCCGTGCGGCATCCCGTCGGGGTCGTCCTCGAGGTGGTCGGCCGCGGCCCCCAGGACCCACGCCGGGTCGAACGCGCCCGCGGCGGACAGGGCCGTCACCTCGTCGTACTCGCGCAGCACGTGTGCGGCGGCCACCCACTCGGCGCGTCCGTGCTCGCGCCCCAGGGCAGCCAGCGAGTCGGGCTCGAGGCCGAGCTCGACCGCCCGCATGAGCAGGTCGCGCAGCTCGCGGCGGAAGGTGCGGGTCGGCAGGGCCAGGTGCAGGTCAGCCGGCCAGTCAGGCGCCGGTGCCTCACCAGCGGCGTGCCCGGCGAGCAGCTCACCGAGGATGACGTCCTGCTCCGGGCCGCTCAGCAGCCGCGGGGTCGGGTCGCCGGCGAGTGCCGCGGCCTGCCGCAGCACGCCGAAGCCGAAGGACTGGTGGGTGCGCGCCAAGGGGGTGGTGGTCGTGCCGCCGAGCCGCGCCGTGACGGCATCCCGAAGTCGTGATGCCGCGCGACGGGTGGGTGACAGGAGCAGGCACTGGTCGGCGGCGACGCCCTCGTCCACGGCCCGGACGATGCGCTCGACGGCGACGGTGGACTTGCCGGTGCCCGGTGCGCCGAGCACCCGCACGACCGGCGCGCGCTGCTCGACCGCGGCCCGCTGGGCGCTGTCGAGCGCAGGGGCGACGGCCGCGGCGAGGTCGGGGCGGCGAAGGACGAGCACCCCGGGATTCCACCACGCGCCCCCGACACCGGCGTGCCGGGCTGCGTCAGCGGCGCCAGAAGAGGTGGTGGACGACGCCGCTCGGGCTGAGGACCCGCTCGAGGTGGAAGCGGTCGAGCAGCTCCTCGGCAGAGTCCCAGAGCTTGCCGCCGCGACCGATCTCGACCGGGGCGACGGCCACGTGCATGGTGTCGACGAGGTCGGCGTCGAGGAACTCGCGAACCGTCTTCACGCCGCCGCCGAGGCGCACGTCCTTGCCGCCCGCAGCGGCCTTGGCCTGGCGCAGGGCCTCGTGCGGCTCGGCGTCGATGAAGTGGAAGGTGGTGTCCGACAGCGAGATGCTGGGTCGCACGTGGTGGGTCAGCACGAAGACCGGGGTGCGGAACGGCGGATCCTCACCCCACCAGCCCTGCCACTCGAGGTCGTCCCACGGTCCCTGCTGCGGGCCGAACTTGCCGCGGCCCATGATCTCGGCGCCGATGTTGTTGACGAAGTCGCGCGTGAAGTAGTCGTCGAGGCCGCGGGTGCCGCCCGGGTCGGATCGGTTGGGCCAGCTCGCCGTCGCGCCGGCCCACGCCGCCAGCGCAGCGGGGTCGGCGTGGCCGAAGGGCCGCTCGAAGCTCGGCCCCTCTCCCGTGCCGAACCCGTCGGTCGAGAGCATGAAGTTCTGCACCTGCAGCAGTTGCTCTCGCGCTTCGCCCGTGGTCACGAGAGCAGTCTCGCCGACGAGGGCTGCGAACAGAACCCCATCGGCGCGATCAGTACTTCGGCAGGTCCGGCTCGATCTGCTCGATCCACGCGAGGATGCCGCCCTCGACGTTCACGGCGTCGACCCCCCGCGCACGGAGCAGGTCGACGGCCTCCCCCGACCGAACCCCCGTCTTGCAGTACACGTAGACCCTCGCCCCCGGCTCCACCCCCGGCACGTCGGCTCCACCGCGCAGGTCCCCCACCGGAACCCACTCCCCACCGGGGAGCGCGACGACGGCCCGCTCCCCCGCCTCACGGACGTCGAGGAGCAACGCGCCGCCCTCGAGCTCCGCGCTCAGCTGCGTCACGCTGACAGTGGGCCGAACACTCTTCTGCCGCAACGGTATCCGCGCCGCTGCCATCCGGCGATGAACCAGCACGGATACCGGTCGCCCACCCGAGCGGTGCGCCCAGGTCCGCGCCCGAGCCGCACACCCGGCATCCGGGATCGGCGGTGACGGGCAGTGAGTCCCAGGTCTGGGCGAGGGCGTCGTGAACCAGGAGTCGCCCGACGAGCGGCTCCCCGATGCCCGTCACGAGCTTGACCGCCTCGGTCGCCATGACCGAGCCCACGCTCGCGCACACCGCACCGAGGACGCCGCCGACGGCGCACGAGGGCACGGCATCCGGCGGTGGTTGTTGCGGGAACACACAGGCGTAGCAGGGCCCCTCACCCGCCCACCAGACCGACACCTGCCCGTCGAAGCGGAAGACCGACCCCCAGACGTGCGGGATGCCGAGTCGCGCGCACGCGTCGCCGACGAGGTAGCGGGTGGGGAAGTTGTCGGCACCGTCGAGCACGAGGTCGTAGTCGGCGATGACGGCCAGGGCGGTGCTCTCGTCGAGCCGTGCCGTGTGCTCGACGACCTCGCGTCGTCGGGCTGATCGCGTGCACGGCCTCCTCGGCGGATGCCGTCTTGGCGCGCCCCACGTCGGCCACCCCGTGCACCACCTGGCGCTGGAGGTTCGTCAGGTCGACGACGTCGTCGTCGACCACGCCGATCGTCCCGACGCCGGCAGCCGCGAGGTAGAGCAGGGCAGGTGACCCGAGCCCGCCGGCACCGACGACCAGCACGCGGGCCGCGCGCAGGCGGCGCTGGCCGTCGCTGCCGATGTCGGGCAGCAGCAGGTGCCGGGCGTAGCGAGTGCGCTCGGACGCGGTCAGCTCGGGGCCCGGGGGCACGAGCGGCGGACGCGACATGGCGCGACGATAACAACCAGCCCGCGGCGCATCCCGGTGGACCTCGTTACCCGTCCGTAGGATGCTGACTTCACGACCGGATCGAAGGACACGAATGACCAGCACCCACACGCCCGTCCGCGGTCAGCGGATGCCGCGCAGCGAGCGCCGCGCCCAGCTGCTCGACGCGGCGCAGGCCGTCTTCGTCCAGTCCGGCTACCACGCCGCAGCGATGGACGAGATCGCTGAGCGCGCCGGCGTCTCGAAGCCGGTGCTCTACCAGCACTTCCCCGGCAAGCTCGACCTCTACCTCGCCCTGCTCGACAAGCACTGCGACACCCTGGAGTCCCTCGTGCGCGAGGCCCTCGAGGTCGGCGGGGACAACGAGGTCCGGGTCGAGCGCACCGTCGCGGCCTACTTCGAGTTCGTGACGAGCGAGGGCGCCGCGTTCCGCATGGTCTTCGAGTCCGACCTCACGAGCGTCCCCCAGGTGCGCACCCGCCTCGACGCCGTCGAGATGAACTGCGCCGAGGCCATCGCCGAGGTGATCGCCGAGGACACCGGGGCCGACGACGAGCGCGCACTGCTGCTGGGGTCGGCGCTGGCCGGCATGGCGCAGGTCGCCGCGCGCCACTGGTTGGCCCAGGGCGGCGACGTGCCCGAGGCCGAGGCCGCCCGCATGATCAGTGCGCTCGCCTGGCGCGGGCTGGGGTCCTTCCCCAAGGTCGAGGCGTGAGCTGACGCCTGCCCGGTGTTCGCCCACGGCGGATGCCGGAATGGCCGCTGCCCCGCGCGGGTTAGCCTGAGCCGACAGTGGTGCGGCCCGGCTGCACCCGAACCCTCAAGGAAAGGTGTGCGCCCGTGGAGGTCACCATCGGTGTCCAGAACGTCGCTCGCGAGCTGACGATCGAGACCGACTCACCCACCGCCGAGGTCACCGCGGCCGTGGAGAAGGCTCTCGCCGACGGCGGCGTGCTGCGCCTCACCGACAACCGCGGTCGCTCCGTCTTCGTCCCCGGCTCGGTCATCGGCTGGATCCAGGTCGGCGACTCCGAGAAGGGCCGGGTCGGCTTCACGCCCTGACGCTGGTGCGTGGAATAGATTTGTCGCGTCCCCGGGTTGGTCCGGGCGCGACGCACGGCGACCCGCCGTCGCGTGCAACGCACGTCGTGGGTCCCCGGACCTCGAAAGGAGCTCTCCATGGACATCCTTGAGATCATCGGCACCATCATCTTCGGAGCCGTCATCGGCTTCCTGGCACGCCTGGTGCTGCCGGGTCGACAGAACATCAACGTCATCATCACCGTCATCCTCGGCGTCCTCGGCGCACTCGTCGGCTACTGGCTGTGGGGCCTCATCGGTGATGGCGACACCCGCGGCATCGACTGGATCCGCTGGTTCATCTCCATCGCGGCCGCGGCACTCTTCGTCGTCGCCTACGGGGCCGTGACCGGCAAGAAGCAGGTCTGACCCCGCACCTCGCACGCAGAGCGCGCCCTCGTCCCCCTCGGGACGGGGGCGCGCGTGGTGCCACCACGGTGGATGCCGCGGCGCGGCATCCGCCTCGAGTGCCGTCAGGCGGTCAGACCCATCAGGGCCATGCGCTTCTGGTGGTTGTCGGTGAGCCGGGTGAACATCTGCCCCACCTCAGCCAGGTCGACACCGCCCCCGACGAGGAGCGCCGACATCGCGTCACGCTCGACCGCGACCGCCTGTGCCTGGGAGAGCGCCTCCCCCAGCAGCCGACGGCCCCAGAGGGCGAGCCGCCCCGAGGCGGTGCGGTCGGTCTTCAGGGTGTCCCGCACGACACCGACCACGAACCCTGACTGCCCCTCGTCGTCCAGGGCACGGGTCATGACGGCGCGGGTGTCGTCGTCGACGAACGCGCTCATCTCCCGGTAGAAGTCCTTGGCGATGCCGTCGCCCACGAACGCCTTGACCAGGCCCTCGATCCAGTCCCTCGGCTTGGTCCGCTCGTGGTAGGCCGCGAACGGCGTGACGAACGGTGCCATCGCTCCCTCGGCGTCGATCCCCCGCGAGCGCATGTGCTCGATGAGCTGCGAGTACTGCACGAACTCGGTGTGGGCGAGCCCGGCCATCGACGACTTCAGCGCCAGCGTCGGGGCGAGGTCGGAGTCGACCGCCATCCTGATGAACGCCGTGAGCTCGCCATACGCGAGCACGCCCAGCAGGTCGGCCACGGCGGCGGTGTAGGCGGGGTCCTCGGTCGACGTGTGCTCCATGGGCTCGGAGCCTAACGGTAGAGTGAACGCTGTCCACGGTGCCCGGTCGGCACGAAGACTGTTCCCTGACGTGGCGAGAGCCCGGCCCTGCCGGCGCGGCCCGCTCCCCGAAGACCTCCGATCGGCCCGCAGCCTTGCGTGGGCGCAACCGCGCCCGCCGACCGGAAGAGTCCATTTTGACCGACGTCACCAGCACCACAGTGCCCGAGGAGTTCCTCGAGGCCCCCGCCGAGCAGGCACCGGCGGCCGCGGCCCCGCCGGCCCCCTCGTTCTCCGACTTCCCGATCCACGCCGACATCGTCGCGGCGCTCGCCGAGCACAACATCACGAGCCCCTTCCCGATCCAGGCCATGACCCTCCCGGTCGCGCTCTCCGGGCACGACATCATCGGACAGGCCAAGACGGGCACCGGCAAGACCCTCGGCTTCGGCATCCCGATCCTCAACCGGGTCACCTCCCCCCGTGACGAGGCGTTCTCGTCGATGCCTGCCGCGGGCAAGCCGCAGGCGCTGGCCGTGGCACCCACGCGCGAGCTCGCGGTCCAGGTCGCGAGCGACCTCGAGCGGGCGGGCAAGAAGCGCGGCATCCGCGTGCTCACCGTCTACGGCGGCCGCGCCTACGAGCCGCAGGTCGAAGCGCTGCAGCGGGGTGTCGAGGTCGTCGTGGGCACGCCCGGTCGCCTCATCGACCTCGCCAAGCAGGGGCACCTCGACCTCGGCCACGCCCGCATCGTCGTGCTCGACGAGGCCGACGAGATGCTCGACCTCGGCTTCCTGCCCGACGTCGAGAAGCTGCTCTCGCTCACGCCGGCCGCGCGCCAGACGATGTTGTTCTCCGCGACGATGCCCGGCGCCGTCGTCGCCCTGGCCCGCCGCTACATGAGCCAGCCGACCCACATCCGGGCGATGGGCGACGACCAGGAGAACGCGCACACGGTCAAGGCCGTCGAGCAGTTCGTCTACCGCGCCCACGCGATGGACAAGGTCGAGATGCTCGCGCGGATGCTCCAGGCCAAGGACCGTGGCCTGACGATCATCTTCAGCCGCACCAAGCGCACCGCCGCCAAGGTCGCCGACGACCTCGCCGAGCGCGGGTTCGCCGCCGCCGCGATCCACGGTGACCTCGGGCAGGGCGCGCGTGAACAGGCGCTGCGGGCGTTCCGCAACGGGAAGGTCGACATCCTCGTGGCCACGGACGTCGCCGCGCGGGGCATCGACGTCGAGAACGTCACCCACGTCATCAACTACCAGTGCCCGGAGGACGAGAAGACCTACCTCCACCGCATCGGCCGCACCGCCCGCGCCGGCAACACCGGCATCGCGGTCACGTTCGTCGACTGGGACGACCTGCACCGCTGGGGCATGATCAACAAGGTCCTGGACCTCGGCATGCCCGAGCCGATGGAGACCTACTCCTCCAGCCCGCACCTCTACTCCGACCTCGACATCCCGGTCGGCAGCAAGGGCCGCCTGCCCCGCGCACAGCAGACCCGTGAGGGCCTGGGCGCCGAGGTGCTCGAGGACCTCGGTGAGACCGGCAAGGGCGCCGGCCGTCGGGGCCCGTCCGGCGGCGACCGGGGTCGTGGCGACTCGCGTTCCCGAGGCGGTGACCGACCGCGTGGCGACGCGCGCGGTGGCGAGACTCGCAACGACTCCTCGCGACCGGCATCCCGTGACGGTGATGCCCCGACCGACGGCACCGAGCGCCCGCGTCGCAGCCGCAACCGTCGTCGTACCCGCGGTGGCGGCCCGTCGGGCGAGACCGCGATCTGACGAGACCCGTCGGACACCACGCGCAACGCAACGTCCGGCAGGTTGGTGGTCAGAGCCGCCGACCTGCCGGACGTTGCGTGTCAGGCCGGGCTGATCGTGCTCGTGTCGATGACCGCGCGGTAGCGCACGGCACCATCGACGACGCGGTCCCACACCTCGTCGACGTCAGCAGCCGAGACGATCTCGATCGTGGCGGCGATGCCGTGCTCGGCGCAGAAGTCGAGCATCTCCTGGGTCTCGGCGATCCCGCCGATCGAGGATCCGGCCACGGCCTTGTTGCCGCCGATCAGCGAGCCGGGCGAGATCGAGTACGGGGACGGCGGCAGTCCGACGTTGACGACGACCCCGGCGGGCTTCAGCAGGCGCACGTAGTCGGCGATCGGGATGTCGGCGCTCACCGTGTTGAGCACGATGTCGAAGGTGCCCTTGGCCGCGCGCATGGCGGAGGGGTCGCTCGTGGCGATGTGCGCCGTGGCACCCAGCGCCACGGCATCCGCCGCCTTGGCGTCCGACCGGGAGATCGTCGTGACGGTCGCGCCCATCGCAGCCGCGATCTTCACGCCCATGTGGCCGAGGCCACCCACGCCGACGACCGCGACCGAGCGTCCGGTGCCGGCACCCCAGCGCCGCAGCGGTGAGTAGGTCGTGATGCCGGCACACAGCAGCGGTGCCGCGACGTCGAGGTCCATGGAGTCGGGGATGCGCAGCACCATGCGCTCGCTGACGACGACCTCCTGGGCATAGCCGCCCATCGTCCACTCGCCGTCGTAGCCCTTGGCGTTGTAGGTGCCGACGGCGGGCTTGGTGCAGAACATCTCCATCCCGTCCTTGCACGGCTCACACTCGCCGCACGAGTCGACGAGGCAGCCGACGCCCACCCGGTCACCCACGGCGTGGCGAGTCACCTCGTCGCCCACCTCGAGCACGGTGCCGGCGATCTCGTGGCCGACGGTCAACGGGAAGTGCGCCGGGCCCCATTCCTCGCGCACGGTGTGGATGTCGGAGTGGCAGATCCCGGCGTAGGCGATGGCGATGCGGATGTCGTCGGGGCGCAGGTCGCGGCGCTCGATGGTTCCCTGGCGGAAGCCCGAGGTCGCGGAGTCGGCGATGAGGGCAGGTGTGGTGGTCGGCATACCGGCACTGTATGCCGGGTGCCCGCCCCGGATGCCGTTCGCACCCACGCCGCCTCGACCGCCGAACCGCGATGGTCCGGGGCTGGGGTCAGATCATCTCGAGCAGGGACGCGGCGACCTCGCGGTAGGCCTTGGCCCCCTTGGAGGTGCGAGAGGTCGACAGGATCGACCGACCCACTGCCGGCGCCTCCGCGAAACGCACGGTCTTGGGGATGGGCGGCGAGAGCACCGGCAGTCCGTAGCGCTCACCGACGTCGTCGAGCACCTCACGAGAGTGGTTGCTGCGACCGTCGAACAGGGTCGGGAGGATGCCGATGACCCGCAGCTTCTTGTTGAGGATGCGCTTGACGTCGCGCACGGTGTCGAGCAGCTGACCGACGCCGCGGTGGCCGAGCATCTCGCACGGCATCGGGATGATCAGCCCCTGCGCGGCGGTGAGGGCGTTGAGGGTGAGCACGCCCAGGCTCGGCGAGCAGTCGAGCAGGATGATGTCGTAGTCACGGCGCACGGCATCGAGCGCCGACTGAAGGACGTACTCGCGGGCCGGCCGCGAGAGGAGCACGGCCTCGGCGCCGGCGAGGTCGATCGTGCTCGGCACGAGGTCGATGCCCTCCTCGCAGCGCACGATGACGTCGGCGACCTCGGCGCCCCCGACGAGGACGTCGTGCACCGAGGACTCGACGGTGTCGGGGTCGACGCCCAGGCTGAAGGTCAGGCAGGCCTGCGGGTCGAGGTCGACGAGCAGGACGCGTCGGCCCTGCTCGGCGAACGCGGCGCCGAGGGAGGCGACGGAGGTGGTCTTGGCCACGCCGCCCTTCTGGTTGGCGAGGGCGATGATCGTGGCCTTGCGCTTGGGCGCCATCGGCAGCCTTCCGGGGTCCGCGGGCAGTGGCCCCGATTGTGTCACCCGTGGGAGACGTCGCCGCCCAACGCCCCCTCTGCGAGGACGAAGCGACGGAAAGCCTCGGCCGAGGGCAGCAGTGGCCGACCCCGCACCCACGCCAGACCGACCTCACGGTGCGCCTCCGGGTCGGTGATCGGGAGCAGCCGGGTGCGGGCGAAGGTCGTGGGTGCGGGAAGCCCCATGGCCGGGACCACGGCGACGCCGAGCCCGGCAGCGACCAGCCCACGGACGGTGAGCAGGTCATCGGCCTCGAGCTCGACCTCGGGGTCGAAGCCGGCCGCCCGGCACAGGTCGAGGGTCTGGCTGCGCATGCCCGAGGGGGCCCGGCGCATGACGAACGGCTCGCCGGCCACCTCGGTGAGGGACACGGCATCGCGGCCGGCGAGGGGGTGGCCGAGCCCGACCGCGAGGACGAGCGGCTCGATGAGCACGCGACGCCACTCGACGTCGGGACCGAAGACCCGGTGGGTCGTCAGCTCGATGTCGGCCGAACGGGTTGCGAGGTGCTGCGACACCCGCCCGCTCTCACCGACTGCCGTGCGCAGGAGCACCACCTTGACGCGGGGGTGGTCGCGGCGGAACGCCTTGATGAGACCCGGGACGAGCCACGACCCGAGGCTGAGGGGAAAGGCCAGCGTCACGACGCCGGCCTCGGGGTCCACGAGCTCGCTCACTGCGGCCAGCCCGTCGTCGAGGTCGTTGACGAGCGAGTCGACGTGCCGTTTGAACGCCGCGCCGGCATGCGTCATCCGCAACACCCGGCCGGAGCGCCGCAGGAGCGGGGTGCCGACCTCCTTCTCGAGCCGGGCCAGGGCACGCGAGACGCCCGGCTGGCTCACGCCGAAGACCTCGCTGACCTCCGTCACCGTGTAACCGTCCGCGACGAGCTGGAACCAGCGCAGTGCATCAGTGTCCATGGCATGACGGTATCGCATGAGTCGTATGTGCCGATTTCATTGGACGCATGGCTTGCGAAGGCCGACACTTGAGTCATGAACACCTCAACCATCTGGACCACCGTCAAGGACGAGCTTCGCGAGCGCCGCGAGGCCCGCGCCGCCCACAACGCCCTGCGCGCCGACCTGGCGCACTACCGCACCCCCTCCGACATCGAGGACCTCCTCGCCACCGTCGACACCCAGGACACCCCCGAGGCGGAGGTCATCCGCGACGTCCTCATGGACAACCTGCGCTCCTACCACCAGCGTCGCTCGCTCACCGCCTGACCGACCGGTACAGGACGTGCCGGCGCAGGGGCTCGCCCTCGGCGAGCGCCGGGTGGTCGAAGTCCTCGGCCGGGTCCCGCACCATCCCCAGTCGTTCCATGACGGCGCGCGACCGCGTGTTGGTGACCGTCGTGAACGAGACGACCTCGGCCAGCCCGAGCTCGTCGAAGCCCACCCGCAGCGCCTCGCGTGCCGCCTCGGTCGCGAACCCGTGGCCCCAGGCACTTCGGGCCAGGCGCCAGCCCACCTCCACACACGGTTGGAACGGCAGCGGATGCCGTGGCACCGCCAGCCCGGTGAAGCCCACCATCGCACCGGTGTCGCGCCGCTCGACCGCCCACAGCCCCCAGCCCTGCGCCTCGATGAGGTCGTGAATGCGGCTGACCATCGCGTCCGACTGCTCGCGGTCCAGCGGGGCCGGGAAGTAGCGCATGACCTCGGGGTCGGCATTCAGCCGCGCGAACGGCTCGCGGTCCGCCTCCCGCCACTGGCGCAGCACGAGCCGTTCGGTGTGCCGGGTCGCCGGATGCCGCTCGCGCGTCACCGCCCGCTCCCGACCTTCTGAGCGCTCACCGGGGGACCTCGGCACCCACGTCGGTGTCAGGCACGACGAGCAGGCCGATCGGGCCGGGATTCCAGGCAACCTCCCAGCGGAAGCCGTCCGGGTCGGCGAAGTACCCCGAGTACCCGCCCCACTCGCGAGGCTCGGGCCCCGAGACGCGTGCCCCGGCATCCCTCGCGAGGTCCAGCACGGCCCGCACGTCGGCCGGGCTCGCGACGTTGTGCGCGACACTCACGGGCGGGACGCCCTCCCCGTCGAGCGCGGGCGCCGCCGACCTCCGCCTCGAACGCGGCCCGGTCCCACAGCGAGAGGACGAGCCGCTCGCCGGCCATGAACATCAGCACCTCGCCGGGGACGTCGAGCTCGGGCACCCACCCGAGCCCGTCGACGTAGAAGGCTCTGGACCGCTCGAGGTCGCGCACGGCGAAGGTCACGAACGACAGGCGTTGCTCCATCCGCCGAGCGTGCCACAGCCCCGGATGCCGGTCACGACTCATCGCGCGTGACCCACCCACCGATGGGGACCGGCTCCTCGAGGGCTGCCCACGGCACCTTCTCCGGGCCGGCCGCCTGTCCTTCGGGACAGTGGGCGCGCAGGTCGCACCAGCCACACAACGGGCCCGGCCGCGGCGGGAACGCCTCGCTGGACTGGCCCTTCTCGACGAAGTCGAGGTCGGCCCGCCTGGCGTCACGGGCGATCGACCGGGCCTGCTCCACCTTGCGGGTCAGCGACTCCGGCGTGTGCTCGTGGGAAGCCACCGTGCCACTGGGCACGTGGTGCAGCTCGACGCGCAGCGTGCGACGACGGAACATCTTCCACACGGCTGCCGCGTACAGACCGAGCGCCAGGGAGGTGCGCGCCTCGTCGTCGGACGACGGCACGCGAGAGGTCTTGTAGTCGACGACGACGAGCTCGCCGTCCCGCTCGTCGAGCCGGTCGACCCGGCCCGTGAGCCGTAGGTCGCCGCTGACGAACGACACGGTGCGCTCGATCCCCATCGGCGCCGTGTGCGGGTCGACGGACTCCAGGTACGTCCTGACTGCCGCACGCATCCGCTCGCGCCAGGCGCGCGACTGCTCGCCGTCGCGGAACCCGACGTCGATCCACGCACGGTCGACCAGCGCGGCACCGGCATCCGGCGTGCGCACCGGAAGGTCCCACCAGTCGCGCAACGCGTGGTGCACGGCGTTGCCGAGCGAGGTGTGGGCCCGCTGCCCCCGGCGCGGCGGGGACGGGCGGTCGAGGTACTGGAGTCGGTACCGGCGAGGGCAGTCGAGGAAGGCGAGCAGCTTGCTCGGGCTCGCGGCATACAGCGGTGCGGGCACCCCCGTGAGCGGCAGCGCGTCCTGACGCGCCGCCGCCTCCACCTCGGTCCCCGGATCCATGTCCGGCAACGCTAGCGCCGACGTCTGACGACCTCTACGCTGAGTCAACACCCGGTGCGTATGACGAGACAGGTTGCACGATGAGCAACGAGTTGCCGACCGTAGCGCTCACCCGCCTCTTGGAGGGCGCCCGCTACGAGGTCATGCCCACGGCCACGATCGGCGACACCGTGCGTGCCCACGTCCCGCTGTCCGTCCCGGTCACGGTGACGGCGGCCCCCGGCAAGGGGCTCGGTGCGACGCTCGACCTGGCGACCTCGCTCGCGGACTCCGGCTACCGGGTGGTGCCGCACCTCGCCGCCCGGATGGTCTCGGGCCGTGCCGAGCTCACCGACGTCGTCGCCCGCCTGAAGGACCACGACGTCTCGGCCATCTTCGTGCCGGCCGGCGACGCGGACCCGCCGGCCGGGCCCTACCTCGGGGCGGTCGACCTGTTGCGCGAGCTGGACGAGCTCGGTCACCACTTCACCCACGTGGGCATCACGGGCTACCCCGAGTCGCACCCGACGATCGACGACGACGTCACCGTGCAGGCGATGTGGGACAAGCGCCACTACGCGACGCACATCGTCTCCAACATGACCTTCGACGCCGAGCACCTCACCACCTGGGCCGAGCGGGTGCGTCGACGGGGCGTCACCCTCCCGCTGATCATCGGGGTCCCGGGCCCGGTGGAGCGCACCAAGCTGCTCGGAATGGCGACCAAGATCGGCGTCGGGGAGTCGCTGCGGTTCCTGCGCAAGCAGAAGTCGGTCTTCGCCCGGATCGCCTCCCCCGGCTTCTCCACCGACCGCTTCGTCAGCCGGGTGGCGGCGCTGGCGAGCAACGAGGCGCTCGGTGTCGAGGGGCTGCACATCTTCACCTTCAACCAGGTGGAGGTCATCGAGGCGTGGCGACGTCGCATGCTCGAGGAAGCCATCGCCTCGCGCGGCCGCCCCCGGTGAGACGGCCGGCCCGCGCGCAGCCACCGGCTCGTACCGTGGTGTGGTGACGAACCGACTGCTGACCCTGCTCGCCGACCGCCCTGCCCTGTTCGACGGAGGCTACGGCTGGCTCCTGCAGGAGCGCGGCCTGCCCATCGGCGACTGCGCCGAGTCCTGGAACCTCACGAACCCGGATGCCGTGGCGACCCTCCACGCCGACTACGCGGCCGCAGGCGCCCGCATCCTCACGACGAACACGTTCGGCGCGACCGAGCCCCGGCTGGCCGCACACGGCCTGTCCGGCCGGGCCGAGGAGATCAACCGCGCCGGAGCCGCCGTCGCACGGGGGGTCGGAGACCGGTACGGCGCGCTGGTCGCCGGCGACATCGGCCCCACCGGCGAGCTGCTCGACCCCCTCGGCACGCTGACGTTCGAGGAGGCCACCGCCCTGTTCGCCGAGCAGGTCCGAGGGTTGGCCGCCGGCGGGGCCGACCTCATCCTCATCGAGACGATGAGCGACCTCGGTGAGGCCAGGGCCGCCGTCGCCGCAGCCCGCGAGGTGGCGCCCGACCTCCCGGTCATCGTGACGTTGTCCTTCGACACCAACCTGCGCACGATGATGGGCGTGGCGCCGGCCGCTGCCGTTGCGGCCCTGGCGGCAGAAGGAGTCGACGCGGTGGGCGCCAACTGCGGCCGGGGGCCCGACGACATGCGCACGATCGCCGCGCAGCTCGTGGCCGCGCGGCCCGAGGGGCTGCTGCTCGTCGCCCAGTCCAACGCCGGCCTGCCCGCGCTCGACGGCGACAAGTTCGTCTACACCGTGGGGCCCGAGGCCATGGGTGACCACGCGATCGAGCTGCGCGACCTCGGCATCGACGTCATCGGTGCCTGCTGCGGCTCCTCCCCCGACCACCTGCTCGCGATGTCGACGGCCCTGGCCGCTCGCTAGGTCGACAGGAGATCGGCCAGGGCTCGGTCGAGCCCGCTGCCACCGGTGTGCCGCACCTGCAGCGGCAGGCCGATGCGGTCGGCCGCCTGCTGGGCCAGCGCCCGCAGCTCGGCACGCTCGGCCGGGTCGCGGGTCTGCACGAGCCACACGACCCGGGTGTAGTGGCGGAAGTAGTCATCGCGCAGCTCGGGGTACCGGTCGAGGCCCAGCTCGTGGATCACGGTGCGGGAGAACGACTTCACGAGGAAGTCGGTGAGCAGGTAGGTGCCCGGCTCCTGCTCGGACAGCTCGGCCACGGCATCCGGCCCGGCGAACAGGTCGTAGCAGTGCAGCCCCGCCAACCGGGGCACGCCAAGGCGCTCGCACACGGCATCCAGGGCTCCGTAGGTTCCACAGTCGGCGTAGCCGACCGCCACCCGGTCATAGCGGTCACGCAGCTCGATGACGAGGCGCTCCACCTCACCCGCGATCCGCTCGGGCCGGTTGTGCAGCAGCGGCGGCAGGGGGTGGATGTCGACGGCCCAACCGTGGCGGGCCACGGCATCCGCGGCCGGCTGCGCGATGGCACCACAGGCGACCAGTGCCGTGCGCGGTGCCTGCGTCGACCGGCATGGTCAGACCGGGAAGGCGAGCTGGTCGATGAAGCGGTCGTTGAAGTCTGGCCGGTCGGACAGCTCGACGTACGCCACCTCCTTGAGCAGGGCCTCGGCCCCGGCACGCTCGCGCGCCGAGAGGAGCACCATCTTCGCGCCCTCCCCCGCGACGTTGCCCGCGGAGACGATCCGCAGCACGGGGAGCTTCGGCACCAGGCCGATGCGCACCGCCGAGGCCGGCGAGAGGTAGGACCCGAACGACCCTGCGAGCAGGACCTGCTGCACGTCGCGCGGCGTGACGCCAAGCTCCTCGAGGAGCAGCGTCCACCCCGTCGAGATGGCGGCCTTGGCGAACTGGAGCTCGCGAACATCCCTCTGCGAGAGGTAGACCGACTCGGCGACCGGCGCGTCCGGAGTCGGCCGGTGCAGCACGAAGACCCGCTCGCCCTGCCCCACCGTGGTCAGCCGGTCAGCCAGCAGCGGGACGTCGCGCGCGGCATCCTCCTCGGGCACGAACCGCCCCGAGGCGTCGAGCAGCCCGACGCGCACGAGCTCGGAGACCGCGTCGACGAGCCCGGAGCCGCAGAGCCCGCGTGGCTCGACGTCCCCGATGACGCCGAGGGTCACCGCAGCTGGCACCGTCCTCGGCGGCGGGGTTGATCGTGATGACCTCGATGGCCCCGTCGGCGGCGCGCATGCCGCACCGGATGGCGCCCCCCTCGAAGGCCGGACCGGCCGGTGCCGCCGTCGTGACGATGCGCTCACCGTCGCTGAGGGCGATCTCGCAGTTGGTGCCGACGTCGATGAACAGACGCACGCGCTTGTCGCGGTCGAGACCGCTCGCGAGCATGCCCGCCACGATGTCGCCACCCACGTAGGCACCGAGCGCGGGGAAGATCGTCGCGCGCGCACCCGGGTGCACCATGACCCCGAGGTCGCTGGCGAAGAGGACCGGCCAGTCGGCGCTGACCTGGATGAAGGGGGCCACACCGAGCGGTTCGGGGTCGATGCCGAGCAGCAGCGCCGTCATCGTGGCGTTGCCGGCCAGGGCGACCTCGTAGACCTCGTCCGGGACGACCCCGCCCTCCTCGAGCACCTCCCGAGCGAGCTCGGCGAGGGTGTCGCGCGCCAGTGAGGTCAGGCGACCGAGCGCGTCGGGGTCCATCATCGTCGCGCTGATCCGGGTGATGACGTCGCCGCCGAAGGGCTGCTGCTTGTTGAGCATGGAGGACACCGCCACCGGCGTCCCCGTCTCGAGGTCGAGCAGGGTGGCGACGACGGTGGTCGTGCCGAGGTCGTAGGCGATGGCGTGCCGCCGCGCCGTGGTGTCGCCGGGCTCGACGTCGATGAGCACCTCGTCCACCACCACGGCAGTGACCTTGAAGTCGCTGTCCCGCAGCACTTTCGGAAGCCGCCGCAAGACGTGGAGGTCGGGGTTGAGGGTGAGGTCCTCGACCGCGTCGCGCAGTCGCTGCAGGTCGGTTCGCTGGTCGGCCAGGGTGGGCTCGGTGAGCTCGACGTAGCGCTTCTGCACCCCGGGACGCAGGATGACCTGCCGCCCGACGCCAACCGTCGACGCCTTGGGTCGGGTGACCAGCGGAGGAACCTCGAGCCCGAGGTCGTGGGTCGCCTTGACCAGGCACGCGAGGCGCCAGCCGTCCCCGATCTGGTCCTCGGAGAACGTGCGACGGTCGTGCCTGGTCACGGGCGCGGAACCTGCCGTCACCCGGACGAGGCACTTGCGGCACGTGCCGTGGCCCCCACACGTGGAGTCGATCGCGATGCCGTTCCACGAGGCCGCGTCGAAGACCGACACCCCGGGCGGCACCCGGAAGGTGCGACCGGCCGGCGCGAAGGTCAGCTGCACCCGACCCGTGCCCTCGTGGGCGTCGCCGACGACCGGTCCCGAGGGCGGCGGCTCGAGCAGCCCTTCACGGCGCAGCCCGTCGACGACGTCCTCGAACGGCGTACCCGGGACCTCGCTCCCCGCTCACGCCGATTCAGCGGCAGCGGCGACAGCCGCCTCCGCGGCCTGGCGCGCCCGGTGGGTCGAGATCCACGCCGAACCCCACTCGTCGTTGCCGAGCAGCAGGTCGGCGGCACGCACCGCGTCGACGACGTGCGGCGTGCGGGCGTCCATGATCGCGCTCGTCATCCCGGCGGACATCGCGAGCGACAGCCAGGCCCCGTTGATCGCGTGACGACCCGGCATCCCGAAGCTCACGTTCGAGGCACCACACGTCATGTTGAGCCCCCACTGCTCGCGGATGCCGCGGATGGTCGCCAACGTCTCGCGACCCACGGTGGGGTCGGCTCCGATCGGCATCGCGAGCGGGTCGATGACGATGTCGTCGATCGCGATGCCGTACTCCTGCGTGGCGACGCGCACGATCTTCTCCGTGAGCTCGAGGCGCTTCTGGTGCTCCATCGGGATCTCGTGCTCGTCGTTGGGCAGCGCGACGATCGCGGCGTCGTACTTCTTGACCAGCGGGAGGATGGCGGCCATCCGCTCGTCCTCGGCCGTCACCGAGTTGACCAGGGCCCGCCCCCGGTAGACGGACAGCCCCGCCTCGAGCGCCTCGACCACCGAGGAGTCGATGCAGATCGGCAGGTCGCACACCTGCTGGACGAGCTGGATCGCCCGCACGAGCAGGTCCGCCTCGTCGGTGAGCGGGACACCCATGTTGATGTCGAGGACGTTGGCGCCACCGGCGACCTGCGCGGCGACGTCCTTCTCGATGATCGACAGGTCACCCTCGCGCAGCGCCTTCTGGAAGACGGGGCGACCGGTGGGGTTGATCCGCTCGCCGATGACGCAGAACGGCTGGTCGGCCGCGATGACGACCTCCTTGGTCGCCGATCGCAGCACGGTGCGACGCAGGGGCGCGCTCATGCGAGCACCTTCGTCCGGCGGGCCTCGAGCAGCGCCTTGGCGCGCTTGACCGTCGCGGACGCGTCGGACGCGTACCCGTCGGCGCCGACGGCATCCGCGTACTCCTGGGTCACGGGCGCGCCGCCGACCATGACGATGACCGACTCGCGCAGGCCCGCCTTCTGGAGCGCGTTGATGTTCGCCTTGAACATCGGCATCGTCGTCGTGAGGAAGGCCGAGAAGCCGACGATGTCCGGCTGGTGCTCCTCGATGGCCGCGACGAACTTCTCCGGGGCCACCTGGACGCCGAGGTCGATGACCTCGAAGCCGGCGCCCTCGAGCATGATGTTGACGAGGTTCTTGCCGATGTCGTGGACGTCGCCCTTGACGGTGCCCATGAGGAACTTCCCGATCGTCTCGACACCGGTCTCGGCCAGCAGCGGGCGCAGCACCTCCATCGAGCCGGCCATGGCACGGCCGGCGATGAGCATCTCGGGGACGAAGAAGTCGCCGCGTTCGAACCGGGCGCCCACCTCCTCGAGCGCGGGGATCAGCGCGTCGAACAACATGCTGCCGGGGGCCATGCCGCTGTCGAGTGCCTGGTGCGTGAGCTCCAGCACCGCGGGGCCGTTCCCGACGAGCGTCTGGTCGTACAGCCCTTGAAGGATTTCGTCGGGAGTCATGCTGCGCCTTCCTGGTGGTCGTGATCGAGTCGGTTCGAGAGCGCCTTGGCATGTGCCGCGACGAGGGTTCCGGTGGACCGCAGGTCCGCCGCGAGTCGGGAGGTGGGGCCGGAGATGCCCAGGGCCCCGACGACCGTGCCGTGGTGGCGCACGGGGGCAGCCACCCCGGTGAGGCCCGGCTCGAGCTCGTCGACGGTGCTCGCGAACCCGTCCTGCCGGATGCCGGGAAGTCGGGCCTTGAGCGCCGAGCCGGTCGTGATGGATGCCGTGGTGAGGGCGTCGAGGGTGCCCTGCGGGAGGGGCAGCACGCCGTAGGCGTAGAGCACCTTGCCCAGGGCCGAGCAGTGCGCCGGCACGTCGGTGCCGACCCAGTCGCGCGAGCCGAGGAAGTAGGCGGAGTCGACCTGGGCCACCTGGACGACCGTGCCGCGCCGGGCGACACCGAGGTTCACGGTCTCTCCCGTGAGGTCGCCGAGCGCCCGCATCGTGGAATCCGCGGCCTCGACGAGGTGGGCGTCGTCGGAGCGCCGGGTCGCGTAGTGGTCGAAGAGCCCACCCGGGGTCCAGCGCCCGTGGTCGTCGCGAGCGAGCAGGTCCGCGCGCTCGAGGGCGGACAGCAGTCGCGACGTGGTCGAGCGTGCGAGGCCGGTCACCTCGGCGAGCTCGGTGAACGTCACCGGGGCGGGCGCGCGCACGACGCGGGCCAGGAGGTCGGCGGCGCGGTCGATCGACTGGGTGCCGGTGCTCACCGTGGGGGTTGTCACGCGGTGTCCTCTCGTGGTCTGGTGCGGTTGGTGCCGGAAACTGCACTCATCATGTGGAACCAGAGTCCCACATGATGAGGCTAGGATGTGAGCAGGCTCACCGTCAATGTCGATCGCCACCGAAAGGCACGCCCGATGTTCACCAACCGCATGCCGCGCTACGAGATCCTCTCGGCCGACGCCCTCGCCAAGCTGGATGCCGGGTGGCGTCGCCTCGTGACCGAGATCGGCGTCGAGTTCATGAGCGACCGCGCCCTCGACCTCTTCCGGGAAGCCGGCCAGCGCGTCGAGGAGAACACGGTCTTCCTCGACCCCGAGTTCGTCCTCGCGCAGGTCGCCAAGGCGCCCCGCGAGTTCGACGTGCACGCCCGCAACCCCGAGCGCAGCATCCACATCGGTGGCGACTCGATGGCGTTCGGCGCGGTCTACGGTCCCCCGTTCGTCCGCGACGGTGACGTGCGCCGCGACGGCACCCTCGACGACTACCGCAACTTCGCGAGACTGTCGCAGTCCTTCTCGGTGCTGGACTCGGCCGGCGGCGTGGTCTGCGAGCCGAACGACGCCCCCCTGGACTCACGCCACCTCGACATGACGCTGTCGCTCATGACGCTCACCGACAAGGTGTTCATGGGCAACGTCGTCTCCGGCCCCAACGCCCGCGACGTCATCGCGATGTCCGAGATCCTCTTCGGTGGGCGCGAGGCGATCGAGGAGCGGCCGGTATCCATCAGCCTGATCAACTGCAACTCGCCCCTGCGCTGGGACGACCGCATGCTCGACGCGCTGTTCGAGTACTGCGCGGCCGCGCAGCCGGTGGTGCTGACGCCGTTCATCCTCATGGGCGCCATGTCGCCCGTCACGATCCCGGCCGCCCTGGTCCAGCAGATCGCCGAGGCCCTGTCCGGCATCGCCCTGGCCCAGCTGATCCGCCCCGGGTGCCCGGTGATCTTCGGGTCGTTCCTGTCCAACATCGACATGCAGTCGGGGTCGCCGACGTTCGGCACGCCCGAGTCCGGCATCGGGCTGCTCTGCACGGGCCAGATCGCGCGCCACTTCAACCTGCCCTTCCGTTCCGGTGGTGGCCTGACCTCCTCGCAGGTCCCGGACGCGCAGGCCGGCTACGAGTCGCTCATGACACTCATGCCGACGTTCCTCGCGGGCACCAACTGGGTCATGCACACGGCCGGCTGGCTCGAGGGTGGGCTCGTCGCCGGGTTCGAGAAGTTCGTCATCGACTGCCAGATCGTCGAGATGCTCCAGCACGAGTTCACCCCCCTGGAGATCGACGAGGGCTCGCTCGCGTTCGACGCGCACCAGGAGGTCGGCCACGGCGGCCACTTCCTCGGGGCGATGCACACGATGGAGCGGTTCCGCACCTGCTTCTACCGGCCCTTCCTCAACTCCTCGGAGAACTACGAGCGCTGGATGCGCAACGGCGCCCAGGACACCGCCACCCGCGCGGCGGCCATCTGGCGCAAGCGGCTCGAGGAGTACGAGCAGCCGACCATCGACGACGGCATCCGCGCCGAGCTCGAGGACTTCGTGACCCGGCGCCGCCGGGAGCTCGGCGACTGAGGCAGGCTCCGGTCATGGCCATCAGCGCGTTCGACCTGTTCTCCGTCGGGATCGGCCCGTCGAGCTCCCACACCGTGGGGCCGATGCGGGCTGCCCACACCTTCGTCGACGGGTTGCAGGCCGACGGGCTGCTCACCCGGGTCGGGCGGGTTCGCGCCGAGCTCTTCGGCTCGCTGGGGGCCACCGGTCACGGGCACGGCTCCGTCAAGGCGGTCGTCCTCGGACTCGGCGGCGAGCAGCCCGAGACGATCGACCCGCGGGGCGCGGCCCCTCGGCTCGAGGAGGTGGTGCGCTCCGGCATCCTGCGTCTGGGTGGTGTCCATGACGTGCGCTGTGTCGTCGACACGGACATCGTCCTGCACCGCCGGGCCACCCTCCCCTTCCACGCGAACGGCATGCGCTTCACGGCCTACGCGTCGAGCGAGCCGGCCGAGGGCGAGGAACCGCTGCGGCAGCGCGAGTACTACTCCGTCGGTGGCGGGTTCGTTCTCGACGAGGACGAGGTCGGCGGCAACCGGATCGTCCCCGACGAGACCCCGGTGCGCTATCCCTTCACCACCGGCAACCAGCTCCTCGCGCGCTGCGCCGAGTCAGGGCTGTCGATCAGTGGCGTCATGATGGCCAACGAGCTGTCGTGGCGTACCGAGGCCGAGGTGCGCTCCGGCCTGCTGCACCTCTGGGAGGTCATGCAGGAGTGCGTCGACAACGGGTGCCGCAGCACCGAGGGTGTCCTCCCCGGCGGCCTGAAGGTCCAGCGTCGTGCGCCGCGACTGGCCCGGCAGCTGCGCTCCGAGCACGCCGGCGACCCGCTCGCGGCGATGGACTGGGTCACCCTCTACGCCCTTGCGGTCAACGAGGAGAACGCCTCGGGTGGGCGGATCGTCACGGCCCCGACGAACGGCGCGGCGGGCATCATCCCGGCGGTGCTGCACTACTACACGCGCTGGGTGCCGGGAGCATCCGACGACGAGGTCGTCAGCTTCCTGCTGACCGCCGCAGCCATCGGGACGCTCTACAAGGAGAACGCCTCGATCTCCGGCGCCGAGGTCGGCTGCCAGGGCGAGGTCGGCTCGGCCTGCTCGATGGCGGCCGGGGCCCTCGCCGAGGTCATGGGCGGCACCCCGGACCAGGTCGAGAACGCCGCCGAGATCGGCATCGAGCACAACCTCGGTCTCACCTGCGACCCGGTCGGCGGGCTCGTCCAGATCCCGTGCATCGAGCGCAACGCCGTCGCATCGGTCAAGGCGATCACCGCGGCGCGCATCGCACTGCGGGGCGACGGGAAGCAGATCGTCTCGCTCGACAAGGCCATCAAGACGATGCGCGACACCGGGCGCGACATGAAGGTGAAGTACAAGGAGACCTCGCGCGGCGGGCTCGCCGTCAACGTCATCGAGTGCTGATCGGGCAGCCCGGGAGCCGGGCAACAGCCACAGAAGAGGCGACACGCGGAGGCCGTGGCACGGCATCCGCGTCCTACCGTGGGAGCCATGTCCGTCGATGAAGCCCACACCCGCCCGTCCGGCACGTCCGACGCAACGGTCGCGGCGGTTGGCAAGCTCTCCGAGGCCTTCGAGGTCATCGAGGACGCCCGTGGCCAGCTCTACAACGTCCATCGCAAGATCGGCATGGCCGACCTTGCGCTGGGCGACGCGGTCGGGCTGCTGCGCGATGCCGGCCACGACGCGCTCGCGGAGCAGATCGAGACCGAGCTGCTCGGCCGCAACGTCCTCGCGGGGCGGTGGACCTTCCAGGTCATCGAGGAGTTCGACGACGGGTACTACGCCACGTTCCGCGACTACGAGCGGCGCGCCCGGGACGAGCTGATGGGCGGCAAGCGCCACGTCCACGAAGCCCAGATGAAGCAGGACCGCCGTTCCCCGGGCGTGCCCGGACACGAGGCGACGCCAGAGGATGCCGGCTCCTGAGCGTTCTCCGCGCGCAGTGGGGTTGGGCTGGCGCCTTCTCGGGTAGGAGGTCCGCCGGGGCAGGACCGCCCCGGTAGCCCGCTTGTCAGGAGAGAGACCATGGAAACCAGCGCCCTCATCTGGATCGTCGTCGCGATCGTCGTCGTCGCGGCGATCGTCGCGTTGCTCGCCTCCCGATCGGGACAGCGGCGGGCCGAGTCGGAGCGTGCCAAGGCCGCCGAGATCCGCGAGGAGGCGCAGGGGCACGACCGTGCGTTGAGGGAGCGCGAGGCCAGTGCCGCCGAGGCCCGGGGCCGCGCGGAGGTGGCACACGCCGAGGCCCAGCAGCGTGAGCTGGAGGCCGAGCGGCTCGCTGCTGAGGCCGGAAACCGCTCGGACGACGCAGACGCCGTCCGCCGTGAGCGTGACGAGAAGCTCCGCCTGGCGGACAGTCGCGACCCCGACGTGCGAACCGACGCCGATGGTTTTCGCGTCGACGAGAGTGGCAACCGCATCGGAAACGACGACGTCGCGCGAGCCGACACGGTCCGTGGACCAGGGTCCTCCGACCGGTTGTGACGCGGTCGCGTCATCGAGGGTGACGCGGTCGCGTGATCATGTGCTGAGCGGGTTCACCCAGGGCACCTCGGGCGCGAACCGGGCGAAGTCGCCGTCGCTGCTGGCCACCGCGGAATCTCGACCCGACGTATCAGGCGCGGTGCCGCCCCCTCCTGAGGGACATGCACCTGATCACGCCCGGCATCGCCGCCTCCCTGACCCCCACGTCCCTCGAGCCTGCCAAGGCCGCAGCGCGCCCCCGTCCGCGCGGGCGTCGGCACCTCCCGCACCTGCGCTTCCACCTGCCACACCTGCACCTGCCCCAGCGCCACGCCTGACTCACCTCAGCTGAAGACGACCGTCCGGTCGACGTTGAGCAGCACCCGCGACTCGCAGTGCCACCGCACCGCGCGGGCCAGCACCCGCGACTCGACCTCCTCGCCGGCCCGCACGAGGTCCTCGGCAGCCATCCGGTGGTCGACGCGCACGACGTCCTGGTCGATGATCGGCCCCTCGTCGAGGTCAGCCGTGACGTAGTGCGCCGTCGCCCCGACGAGCTTGACCCCGCGTGCGAACGCCTGGTGGTAGGGCTTGGCGCCCTTGAACGACGGCAGGAACGAGTGGTGGATGTTGATGACCCGCCCCGACAGGTCACGGGACAGGTCGTCCGAGAGCACCTGCATGTAGCGAGCCAGCACGACGAGGTCCACCTCGTGCTCGGACACGATCTGGCGAAGGCGCGCCTCGGCCTCGACCTTGGTGTCCGCGGTGACCGGCACGTGGTGGAAGGGGATGCCGTACGAGGCCACGAGCGGCTCGAGGTCGCGGTGGTTGGACACGACCGCGGGGACGTCCATGTTGAGAGCGCCCGACCGCCACCGGAACAACAGGTCGTTGAGGCAGTGCCCGAACCGGCTGACCATGATGAGCGCCCGGTGGGGTTCGGTCACGTCGCGCAGCTGCCACATCATGTCGTATGCCGTGGCGACCGGACCGAACAGCTCTCGCCACCGCTCGACGTCGGGACCACCGGGCTCGACGGAGAACCGGATGCGCATGAAGAACTGGTCGGTGCGCACGTCGTCGAACTGCTGGGACTCCTCGATGTTCGCTCCGTGCTCGAAGAGCAGCGACGAGACCGCGGCGACGATCCCGCGCCGGTCAGGACAGGACAGGACGAGGACTGCTTCGGACGGGCTCGCGACACTCGGCATGGCTCCACGCTAGACGGCCGTTGCGTGGAGGTGGATAGTGTTCCGCCATGCGCACCAACAGCCGAGCACCTTCAGGCACGGTGCAGTCCGTCGACCGCGCGGTGACGATCCTCGAGCTGCTCGCCGTCCACGGCACGGCGGGCGTCACCCAGCTGGCCCGTGAGCTCGGGGTCCACAAGTCGACGGCCAGCCGGCTCGTCGCCGCGCTCGAGCGCCGACGCCTCGTCGAGCAGGTCGAGGACCGGGGCCACTACCGCCTGGGGGTCGGCGTGCTCAAGCTCGCCGGCGCCACGACCGCCCGCCTGGACCTGGCCCAGGAGGCCCGGCCGGTGTGTCGGCGCCTGGCCTCCGAGACCGGTGAGACGGTCAACCTCGCGGTGCTCTCCGGCGGTGCGGTCCTCTACGTCGACCAGGTCTCCGGCACGTCCACCCTGTCGTCCTACAACTGGGTCGGCCAGCACATCCCGATCCACGCGACGAGCAACGGCAAGGCGCTCGTGAGCGACCTCGACGGTCCCGAGCTCACCCGGGTCCTCGGCGAGCTCGTCGCCTACACCCCGTCGACCGTCACCGACCGCGCCGCGTTGGACGCCCAGCTGGTGGAGGTCCGCGAGCGCGGCTTCGCCATGGCCACCGACGAGCTCGACGTCGGCCTGACCGCGGTGGCGGCACCCGTGCGAGACGCCCACGGCGACGTCGTCGCGTCGGTCAGCGTCTCGGGACCGTCGTTCCGTTTCGACGAGGCCCGGATCGCCGAGATCGTGCCCCTCGTGCGCACCGCGACCGCCGAGATCAGCAGCCGACTGGCTCACGTCCCCACCGAGCGCTGACTGCCCGCCACGCCGCCTGAGGGGACCACACGCAGGCCCGGCTCGGGCCAAGGCGCTTGACCACGACCGTCGCTGGGCACCATTCTGATGCGCACATCACATCGATGTTGCACATGGTGCAACCTGTTGGGAGGTGCCGTGGCTGAGCTGTTCATCGACGGTCGCTGGCGCCCCGCGGCCGAGGGTGGCACCCGGGAGATCACCTGCCCCGCCGACGGCTCGCACGTCGGCACCGTGGCCGAGGCGACCGACACCGACACGCTGGCCGCGATCGGCGCGGCGCGCACGGCCTTCGACGACGGCCCCTGGCCCCGCACGCCGATGACCGAGCGGGGGGCGCTGCTCGCACGCGTCGCCGACCTCCTCGAGCGCGACGCCTCGGAGATCGCTCGCGCCGAGGCCCTGGACACGGGCAAGCGCTTCGTCGAGGCGGAGTACGACGTCGCTGACGTCGTCTCCGTCTTCCGCCACTACGCAGGCGTCGCATCGACGGCATCGGATGCCGGTCGCGTCGCCGACGTCGGTCGGGAGGGTGTCGAGAGCACCATCACGAAGGAGCCGATCGGCGTCTGCGCGCTCATCACCCCGTGGAACTACCCTCTGCTGCAGGCCAGCTGGAAGGTGGCGCCCTGCCTGGCCGCCGGCGACACCTTCGTCCTCAAGCCCAGCGAGATCACCCCGCACTCGAGCGTCCACCTCGTGCGGATCCTCGCCGAGGCCGGCGTGCCCGACGGCGTCGCCAACCTCGTGCTCGGCACCGGCCAGGGCTGCGGCGGCCCACTGTCCAGTGACCCCCGCGTCGACCTCGTGTCCTTCACCGGCAGCCTCGCCGTCGGGCGTCACCTCATGGCCGCCGCCGCGCCCACGGTCAAACGCGTGGCACTCGAGCTCGGTGGGAAGAACCCCAACATCGTGTTCGCGGACGCCGACCGCGAGGCGGCCCTGGACAACGCGATGACCGCGGTCTTCCTGCACTCCGGGCAGGTCTGCTCTGCCGGGGCCCGCCTGCTCGTCGAGGCTTCCATCGCCGACGCGTTCGTCGACGAGATCATCGAGCGGGCCCGCGGCATCCGCCTCGGTGGCCCGTTCGACGACGCCGCCCAGTCGGGCCCGCTCACGAGCGAGGCCCACCTGCGCAAGGTCGAGCAGTACGTGGCCGCCGGAGTCTCCGAGGGTGCGCGCCTGCGGCTCGGCGGCGAGCGCGCCACCGGCGACGGCCTCGACGCCGGGTTCTACTACCCCCCGACGGTCTTCGACGAGTGCCGCTCCGACATGAGCATCGTCCAGGACGAGTCCTTCGGCCCGGTGCTCACCGTCGAGACCTTCACGACCGAGGACGAGGCCGTCGCCCTGGCCAACGACACGATCTTCGGCCTGGCCGGCGCGGTCTGGACGGCCGACCAGGACCGGGCCGACCGCATCGCGCGCCGCCTGCGGATGGGCACGGTCTGGATCAACGACTACCACCCCTACGTCGCCCAGGCGGAGTGGGGCGGTTACAAGCAGTCCGGCATCGGCCGCGAGCTCGGTGAGCTCGGGCTCGAGGAGTACCAGGAGACCAAACACGTGTGGCGCAACGCCGCACCTGCACCGTCGGGGTGGTGGGCATGAAGCTCCGGATGCCGGACCGCGCCAGTGAGGCGCTCACCAGGACCACGCTCGGCGCGGCCCCGGACCGGGTCGACGTCATCGTCGTCGGTGGGGGCAGCGCCGGTTGCGTGATCGCCAACCGCCTCTCGGCCGACGCCGGGACCTCGGTGCTCGTGCTCGAGGCCGGGCGGGCCGACCTCAAGATCGACCCGTTCATCCACATGCCCGCCGCCCTGCCGTTCCCCATCGGGAGCCGGTTCTACGACTGGAAGTACGAGTCCGAGCCCGAGCCGCACATGAACGGCCGCCGGATCTACCACGCCCGCGGCAAGGTGCTCGGGGGGTCGAGCTCGATCAACGGGATGATCTTCCAGCGCGGCAACCCGATGGACTACGAGCGCTGGGCCTCCGACCCGGGCATGGAGAGCTGGGACTACGCCCACTGCCTGCCGTACTTCAAGAAGATGGAGAGCTGCCTGGCCGGAGCCGACGAGTGGCGCGGCGGCACCGGGCCGCTCATCCTCGAGCGCGGCCCGGCGACCAACCCGCTCTTCGGCGCCTTCTTCGCCGCTGCGGTGGAGGCCGGCTACCCCCTCACCGACGACGTGAACGGTTACCGCCAGGAGGGGTTCGCGAAGTTCGACCGCAACATCAACCGTGGCCGTCGCTGGTCGGCTGCCCGCGCCTACCTCCACCCGGTCATGGACCGTCCCAACCTGCACGTGCGCACCCTCGCGATGACGACGAAGGTGCTGTTCGAGGGAACCCGCGCGGTCGGCGTCGAGTACACGCAGCTGGGTGCCACGCACACCGTGAGGGCCGGCGAGGTCGTCCTGTGCGGAGGGGCGATCAACACCCCCCAGCTGCTCCAGCTCTCCGGCGTCGGAAACGCGGACGAGCTGCAGGCCCTCGGCATCACCCCGGTCGCCGACGTCAAGGGCGTCGGCGAGCACCTCCAGGACCACCTCGAGGTCTACATCCAGTACGCGAGCAAGCTGCCCGTGTCCATCGCGCCCGGCCTGAAGTACCACAACCGGCCCAAGCTGGCCGCCGACTGGCTCTTCTTCCGCAAGGGGCTCGGCGCGACGAACCACTTCGAAGGTGGTGGCTTCGTGCGCAGCAACGACGACGTCGACTACCCCAACCTGATGTTCCACTTCCTGCCGATCGCGATCCGCTACGACGGCTCGAGCCCGATCAAGGGACACGGCTACCAGGTGCACATCGGTCCGATGTACTCCGATGCCCGGGGCACGATCAAGATCACGAGCACCGACCCGATGGTCAAGCCGGCCCTGCGCTTCAACTACCTCTCCACGGACCAGGACCGCCGCGAGTGGATCGAGTCGATCCGCGTGGCCCGGCACATCCTCGGCCAGAGCGCGATGGACCCCTTCAACGACGGTGAGATCTCGCCCGGTCCCGGCGTGGAGACCGACGAGGAGATCCTCGACTGGGTCCGCAAGGACGCCGAGACGGCACTCCACCCGAGCTGTACCGCGCGCATGGGTGTCGACGAGCTGTCCGTGCTCGACCCGCTCACGATGGGTGTGCACGGCATCCAGGGTCTGCGGGTCGTCGACGCCAGCGCGATGCCCTACGTCACCAACGGCAACATCTACGCCCCGGTCATGATGCTCGCCGAGAAGGCAGCCGACCTCATCGCGGGAAACACCCCACTCCCGCCGTCCGACGCGCCCTGGTACAACCACCGCGCCGGCAGTCCACTCACCCCGCCCCCGTCGACCGCGGCGGCGTCCTACCGAAAGCCGCGCCGATGACTGTCCAGGACTCCGCAGCGCCAGCCCTGTCCGTCAAGCACCTCTGGAAGGTGTTCGGGCCGAACGCCGAGAAGCTCATCGGGACGCCGGACCTCGAGCTGTCCCGCAAGGAGCTGCAGGCCAAGAGCGGTCACGTCATCGGCGTCAAGGACGTCTCGTTCGACGTGGCGCCGGGCGAGGTGTTCGTCGTCATGGGCCTGTCCGGCTCGGGCAAGTCCACCCTCGTGCGGCTGCTCACGCGGCTCATCGAGCCGACGGCCGGCACCGTCGCGCTCTTCGGTGACGACATCACCGCGATGAGCGAGGAGACCCTGCGCGAGGTGCGGCGCCGCAAGATCTCGATGGTCTTCCAGCACTTCGGCCTGCTCCCCCACAAGAAGGTCATCGACAACGTCGCCTTCGGGCTCGAGGTGCGCGGCGAGAGCAAGACCCAGCGGCGCGCCCGCGCCCAGAACATGGTGGACCTCGTCGGCCTGGCCGGGTACGAGCAGAACTTCCCCGACCAGCTCTCCGGCGGCATGCAGCAACGCGTCGGGCTGGCGCGGGCGCTGGCCAACGACCCCGACATCCTCATGTTCGACGAGCCGTTCAGCGCGCTCGACCCGCTCATCCGGCGTGACATGCAGAACGAGGTGATCCGGCTCCACAAGGAGGTCGGCAAGACGATGGTCTTCATCACCCACGACCTCGCGGAGGCCCTCAAGCTCGGCGACCGGATCATGATCCTGCGCGACGGCGAGATCATCCAGATCGGCACCCCGGACGAGGTCGTCGGCGCCCCGGCCGACGACTACGTCAAGGACTTCGTCTCCGACGTCCCCAAGAGCCACGTCCTCACCCTGAAGTGGGTGATGCGCCCACCTGCCGACGACCGCGAGGGGCTGGATGCGCCGACCCTGCCGGAGTCGACCATCGTGCGCGATGCCGCCCGCATCGTCCTGGACCACCAGGGCGTGGTGCGGGTCGTGGACGACTCGGGCGCCTTCGTCGGCGTGGTCGACGACGAGGACATCCTGCGCGTCGTCGTCGCCGAGGACGAGGCATGAGCACCGAGGCTCCGGAGCGGCCGGCGGACTCCCCACAGGACCGCCCACCGATCCGTGCGCCCCGCGAACCGGATGCACCGCCGATCGTCCCGGAGCCCACCCCACGCTGGAAACCGGTCGCAGCGATCCTCTTCGCCTGGTTCCTGATCTGGCTGTTCACCAAGGGCAACGACACGCTCGTGCTCGAGGGTCGCGACCGGACGGCAGTCATGGACAGCCTTTCGGGCTTTCGTGACCAGATGATCGCCGGCCGGGAGACCAACCCGGTCATGGTCGTCACGGGTGCCGTCGCCGGCGGCCTGCGAGCCCTGGTCACCGCCCTCCAGGAGCTCATCTCGATCCCGGCAGACCCCCGTCCGGTCCCGCAGATCGGCTGGCTGGGCGTGACCGCGATCGCGACGTACCTGGGATACGTCGTCGCGAACTGGCGCATCGCCCTCCTCGTCCTCGGCACCTTCCTCTCCTTCGGCGCCTTCGGCTACTGGTCGGAAGCCATGGACCTGCTCATCGTGGTGGGCATCGCGGTCGCGCTCTGCGTGGCCATCGGTGTGCCCCTCGGCGTCCTCGCGGGCACCAACGCGCGCGCGGCCAAGGTCATCGAGCCCGTGCTGGACTTCTTCCAGACGATGCCGACGTTCGTCTACCTCCTGCCGATCGTGCTGCTCTTCGGCATCGGGTCCGCCTCCGCCGTCGTGTGCACCCTGCTCTACGCCGTGCCACCGCTCATCCGCATCTCCGCGCACGGCATCCGCGCGGTGCCGCCGACGATGATCGAGGTCGCCGACTCGTTCGGGCTGACGAGCTCGCAACGCCTGACGAAGGTGCAGCTGCCCCTCGCCAAGCGCACCATCATCGTCGGCCTCAACCAGACCACCCTGGCCGCCCTGTCGATGGCCACCATCGCCTCGTTCGTCGACGGGCCCGGCCTGGGCAAGCCCGTCCTGGAGGGTCTGCGGATCAACGACACCGGCACCGCCCTGGTGCCCGGCCTGCTCATCGTCGCGATGGCGATCATGCTCGACCGCACGACGACGGCCGCCAGCGAGCGGGCCGACATCGTGGCCCGCGGTGGTGGCCTGCCGCCGAGGGTGCACCGCGCCATCCTCATCGGTGGCGGCATCCTCACCGTCGTGGCCGTGGTGCTCTCGCGGCAGATGTTCTGGGCCGCGGAGTGGGTCGACCGGGGCTGGGGCCGGGCCATCGCCAAGGGGTCCCAGGAGGTCATCACCTCGATCACCGACACCCTGTCGCCGGTCACCGGCCCCCTCAAGGACGGCGTCACCTACGCCCTGCTCAACCCGCTGCAGGCCTTCCTCTCGCAGTCCCCGTGGTGGCTGGCCGCCGTCGGCATCTGCGTGATCGCCGTGGTCCTCGGCGGACTGCGGGCGCTGGTGCCCACGGTGATCTGCATCGCCGGGATGGTCTACTTCGGCCTCTGGCACAACGCGATGATCACCCTGGCGATGACACTCGTCGCGACCGTCCTGTGCATGATCCTGGCGACCGTCGTCGGTGTGGCCATGGCACGCAACAAGCGGATCGACACGGCTGTGCGCCCGATCCTGGATGCCGGGCAGACGATCCCCGCATTCGTCTACCTGATCCCGTGCCTGGCCCTGTTCGGCCCCTCCCGGTTCACGGGGATCGTCGCCGCGCTGGCGTACGCCGCGCCCGTGTCCATCAAGCTCGTCGCCGACGGGATCAAGGGTGTCTCGCCCACGACGATGGAGGCCGCCCGCTCCACCGGCGCCTCGACGATGCAGCAGATCCGTCAGGTCCAGCTGCCGATGGCCAAGGCCTCCCTGCTGCTCGCGACCAACCAGGGCCTGCTGTTCGTCCTGGCCATGGCGGTCATCAGCGGCATGGTCGGCGCCGGCGGGCTGGGCTACGACGTCGTCATCGGCTTCTCGCGCAGCGAGGAGTGGGGCAAGGGCTTTGCTGCCGGGGCGACGATCGTGCTGCTCGGCATCATGATCGACCGGATCACCCGCCGAGCGGCCGAGAGATCCCCGGACCTGGCCAAGTACCTCCCCTCCCGGCTGACGAAGCGCACGACGTGATGTTGCGCCTGACGCGACGAAACCGCGCCCCGGGCAACAGCTCGGCAACGATTCATCGCGACCGATCCCCGGCTGCCCTCGATGAGGAGCACAGTGGGCCACGGCTCGCGGTACGTCCACGATCCACCTGCAGCACACGACCCAAAGGAGCGCACATGCTGGTGAGCAAGAACCGACCTCTCAAGGTCATGGCAGTGGCCGCCGCGGTGGCCATCGGTGCCTCCGCGTGCGGTGGCGGTGAGATCGGCGCCCAGACGAGTGAGAACGCCTCGGCGGCCGCCTCCAACGCCGCCGCTGACTGCGCCGAGATCAACATGGCGGTCAACCCCTGGGTCGGCTACGAGGCGAGCGCCTACGTCGTCGGCACGGTCGCCAGCGAGAAGCTCGGCTGCACGGTCAACTACAAGGACCTCAAGGAGGACGTCTCCTGGCAGGGCTTCGGCACCGGCGAGGTCGACGTCGTCATCGAGGACTGGGGCCACCCCGACCTCGAGAAGAAGTTCGTCAAGGAGATGGGCGGCGACGGGTCGGCCACCGACGGCGGCCCGAACGGGAACAAGGGCATCATCCACTGGTACGTGCCGCCGTGGCTGGCCGCCGAGTACCCGGACATCCTGGACTACAAGAACCTCAACAAGTACGCCGACAAGTTCAAGACGAGCGAGTCCGGCGACATGGGCCAGTTCCTCGGGGCCGACCCGTCCTACGTGCAGTTCGACGAGGCGATCGTGAAGAACCTCGGCCTGGACTTCAAGGTCGTCTTCTCCGGTGGCGAGGCCGCCTCGATCACCGCCTTCCAGAAGGCCGAGAAGAACAAGGAGTGGCTCATCGGCTACTTCTACGAGCCGCAGTGGCTCTTCGCCGAGCTCCCGCTGAAACCCGTCGCGCTGCCCCCGTACACCGAGGGCTGCCAGGCCGACCCGGCCAAGGTCGCCTGCGACTACCCCGACACGATCCTCAAGAAGTTCTACTCCACGAAGTGGGCTGAAAAGGCCGACGACCCGGGCGTCAAGCTCGTCAAGGCCTTCCAGTGGACCAACGAGGACCAGAACACCGTCGCCAAGTACATCTCGCAGGACAAGATGTCCAAGGAGGACGCCGCCAAGAAGTGGATCGCGGACAACCCCGACAAGGTTGACGCCTGGCTGAAGTAGCCGCCACCCGGTCGTCTGACGACCCATTACCTCGGATGCCGGGGCACCGCGCGTGCGGTGCCCCGGCATCCGGCGTGTCGGGCCCTGACGGTTGACGGCTCACGTGACCGGCGTCACACTCATAGCGAAGTTGCGGAGGACGCGACAGGTTGCGAGTTGAGCAACCACGACCAAGGGAGAGTTCATGGCAGACACCCTGAGCACCGAACGCACCGACCAGGGCGGGAGCAGCAGGCGGCGCCAGGGGGTGGACAAGGTCGTCTTCGGCACCGCCGCCGGCCTGGCGCTGCTCTTCCTGCTCTACGGAGCGCTGGACAACGAGGGGTTCAGCGCGACGGGCAGCAGCATCCTGAGCTGGATCACCACGAACTTCGGCTGGTTCTTCGTCCTGACGAGCGGCGCCTTCCTCATCTTCAGCGTCTTCCTGGCCGTCACCCGGTACGGCAACATCCGGCTCGGCGCCGACGACTCCACCCCGGAGTTCTCGACGTTCTCCTGGGTCTCCATGATGTTCGCCACCGGAATGGGCATCGGCCTGATGTTCTACGGGGTCGCCGAGCCGTTGACCCACCTCAACACCCCGCCCATGGGCATGGCCGAGCCCGGGAGCGAGCAGGCCGCCCACCTGGCGATGGAGTACACCTTCTTCCACTGGGGATTCCACCCGTGGTCGATGTACGCGGTCATCGGCCTGGCGATCGCCTACTTCGCCTACCGCAAGGGCAGCGGCAACCTCATCAGCGCGGCGTTCCGACCGCTCATCGGCCACCACGCCGACGGTCCGGCCGGGCGGACGATCGACATCCTCGCGATCATCGCCACCCTCTTCGGATCCGCGACCTCACTGGGTCTCGGGGCGTTGCAGATCACCGGAGGCCTGGCCAACGTCTTCGGCAACGAGGGCTACGGCACGACGGCTGCGGCGATCGTCATCGCGGTGCTGACCCTGTGCTTCGTCATCTCGGCGGTCAGTGGCGTGGACAAGGGCATCAAGTGGCTCTCCAACGCCAACGCGATCGCGGCGGGACTGCTCGTGTTCTTCCTGTTCGTCGTCGGGCCCAGCGTCTTCATCCTCTCGACGTTCACCGAGTCCATCGGCGGCTACCTCACGCGCCTGCCGACGATGAGCTTCCGCACCGGCGTCTTCGGCGGAAGTGAGTGGCTCAACGGCTGGACGATCTTCTACTGGGCCTGGTGGGTGTCGTGGACCCCCTTCGTGGGCATGTTCATCGCCCGCATCTCCAAGGGCCGCACCATCCGGCAGTTCGTCATCTTCGTCATCGCGGTCCCGTCGCTGGTGTCGTTCGTCTGGTTCTCGATCCTCGGCGGCCTGGCCTTCGACCTCCAGCTCAACAAGGGTGAGGACATGGCGGCCCTGGTCGAATCAGGTCTGGAGAGCACGCTCTTCGACACGCTGCGCGCCTACCCGATGTCGTCGGTGACGGTCGTGCTCGCGGTCTTCCTCATCGCGATCTTCTTCATCACCGGCGCCGACTCGGCCTCGATCGTCATGGGCATGCTCAGCGAGAACGGCGCCGAGGAGCCCAGGCGCTCCCTCGTGGTCTTCTGGGGATGCGCCACCGGCGCGGTTGCGATCGTGCTCCTGTTCGCCGACGGGCTGTCGGCGCTGCAGACCGGCGTCATCATCGTCGGCTTCCCGTTCCTGCTGGTGCTCATCGGCCTGTGCGTATCGCTGTGGAAGTCGCTGCGCGAGGAGACGTTCGAGTCGACGCTGCGTGAGCCGCTCCGCAAGGTGGTCGTCGCGAGCAAGGACCGCGGCGGGGACCCCGACGGCGGCTGAGCACGACCGTTCGGGCCGCCCGAGCGCCGTCTGGCGCTCGGGCGGCTCCGCGTCGGAGGGTGTTGGCAGCACCCGGTCCATCTGCCAGACTGATGGCCGTGTTGCACATCGAGCGACGGGTTGCGTCATACGCACCCCGGATGCCGCCAGAAAGGAACCCCACGGATGGCCTCCCTCCCCTCCTCCGCCCGCTGCGTCATCATCGGCGCCGGCATCGTCGGGAACTCGCTCGCCTACCACCTCGCTGAGCTCGGCTGGACCGACATCGTCCAGATCGACAAGGGCCCCCTGCCGAACCCCGGAGGGTCCACCGGCCACGCGAGCAACTTCATCTTCCCGGTCGACCACTCCCGCGAGTTCGCCGACATCACGCTGGACTCGGTGCGCCAGTACAAGGAGCTCGACGTCTTCACCGAGTCCGGTGGGTACGAGGTCGCGCGGACCGAGGAGCGGATGGAAGAGCTGCGCCGCCGGATGAGCAGCGCCAAGGCCTGGGGCATCCCCGCCGAGATGGTCACCCCCGAGCAGGTCGCCGAGAAGGTGCCCTTCCTCGACCCCAGCGTCATCATCGGCGCGGCCTGGTTCCCCACCGTCGGCGTCGTCGACAGCCTGCGGGCCGGCACGATCATGCGCGAGCGCGCCGTCGCCAAGGGGGCCCTCACGACCGTCCCCAACGTCGAGGTCACCGGCATGGAGGTCGTCGACGGCCGCATCCGCGCGGTCGAGACCAACCAGGGCCGCATCGAGGCCGAGACGGTCGTCATCGCCTGCGGTGTCTGGAGCCCGAAGATCGCCCGGATGGCCGGCGCCCGCATCCCGTTGACCCCGGCCGTGCACCAGATGATCTCGGTCGGCCCCTGCGAGGTCCTCGCCGAGCGACCGGGCGAGATCAGCTACCCGATCGTGCGTGACATGGACACCTTCTGCTACGAGCGCCAGCACGGCTCGGACATGGAGGTCGGCTCCTACGCCCACCGCGCCATCCTCTGGGACCCCGAGGACATCCCCTCCATCGAGCAGAGCAAGCTCTCCCCCACCGAGCTGCCGTTCACCGAGGACGACTTCGACCCGCAGCTCGAGCAGGCCCTCGAGCTGATGCCCGAGCTGCTCGGTGACGAGCGCGCCGAGATCCGCTACGCCATCAACGGCCTGCTCTCGCTCACCCCGGACGGCTACCCCATCCTCGGCGAGACCCCCGAGGTCAAGGGCCTGTGGTCGGCTGCCGCGGTCTGGATCAAGGAGGGCCCCGGCACCGCTCGTGCCGTCGCCGAGTGGATGACCCACGGCAACCCCGAGATCGACCTCGGGCACTCCGACATCGCGCGCTTCCACCCCCACCAGAAGACCCGGGCGCACGTCAAGGCCCGCACCTCCGAGTCGTTCATCAAGACCTACGGCATCGTGCACCCCGGCGAGCAGTACGAGAGCAACCGCAACGTGCGACTCGCCCCGATGAACGCCTCGCAGGCCGAGCTGGGCGCGGTCTTCTACGAGACGGCCGGCTGGGAGCGCCCGTTCTGGTACGAGTCCAACGCGGGCCTGGTCGAGAAGTTCGGCGACGCGTGCATGCCCCGCGAGAACGAGTGGGACTCGCGCTGGTGGTCCCCGATCATCAACGCCGAGCACCTCCAGCTGCGTGAGACCGCCGGCCTGGTCGACCTGTCAGCCTTCGTCGTCTTCGACGTCATCGGCCCGCAGGCCATGGCGGCCGTCCAGAACATCATCGTCGCCCAGGCCGACGTGAGGATCGGTCGCGTCGTCTACACCCCGGTCCTCGACGAGACCGGCGGCTTCCGTTCCGACCTCACCGTCATGCGCCTGGCCCACGACCACTTCCGCGTCGTCACGGGTGGCGCCCACGGCATGGCCGACAAGAAGTGGTTCACCGACCGGATGCCGGACGGCGCGGTCGTCGTCGACCTCACCTCGAGCTGGACCACCATCGGGATCTGGGGCCCCAAGGCCCGCGAGATCGTCGCGGCCATCACCGACACCGACGTGTCACACCAGGGCTTCCCGTTCGGCACCTGCCGCGAGATCGAGGTCGGCTCGCTGCACGTGCTGGCCTCGCGCATCTCCTACGTCGGCGAGTACGGCTGGGAGCTCTACACCCCGATGGAGGCCGGCGCCGCCCTGTGGGAGCGCCTCCTCGAGGTCGGCACCCCGCACGGCATGGTGCCCGTCGGCATCGGCGTCTACGGCACCACGGGCCGCCTCGAGAAGGGCTACCGCGCCTACGGGGCCGAGCTCGACAGCGAGCGCACCCTCATGGAGACCGGCATGTCGCGCGCGAAGTGGAAGGACCAGGGCTTCGTCGGCAAGGAGGCCGTCATCGCCCAGGCACAGGAGGCCCCGAAGACCGTCCTGTGCACGCTCACCGTCGACGACCACACCTCGGCCAGCGGCGTGAAGCGCTACATGCTCGGCGGCGAGCCGATCCTCACCCGGGACGGCGGCATCCTCACCGACGGCCACGGCCACCACCCCTACGTCACGTCGGCCGGCTCCGCACCGAGCCTGGGCAAGCACCTCCTCATGGCGTTCCTGCCGCCGGAGCAGGCGGTCGTCGGCACCGAGCTCGCCGTGTCCTACATGGAGGAGCTCTACCCCGTCACCGTCGCGGCGGCTGACGCGACGCCGCTCTTCGACCCGGAGAACGCCCGCATCCGAGGCCTGGCATGACCAACGTCCTCGTCTGCGTCAAGCGCGCCCCCGACCCCACCGGCGAGGTGGTGCTGACCGACGACGGCCTGCGGGTCGACGGCCGGTACGCCGGGTACACGACGAGCGCGCACGAGGAGTCCGCGGTGGCGCTCGCGGTGCAGCTGACCGAGGGCACCGACGGCACCGTGACCGTGCTCTCGGTCGGCTCCGAGGACAGCCTGGAGCAGGTGCGGGCCGCCATCGCGGTCGGTGCGACCGACGGCATCCTCGTCGAGGCCGACGCCGACCTGCTCGGCCCGGCCGACGTCGCCGACGCCATCGCGCAGGCGCTGCGCTCCCGCGAAGCGGCCGGCACCACCTACGGCCTGGTCCTGCTCGGCAACGACGCCGCTGACACCGGCGACTTCCAGGTGGGGGTACGCCTCGCGTACCTCCTCGACCGACCGGTGGCGGCCGGCATCCAGAGCGTCGAGGTCGCCGACGGGCGGGCCACGCTGCGCGGCGAGGGGCCGGACGGCACCGAGGTCTTCGAGGTCGACCTCCCTGCCGTCGTCACCGTGCTCGAGGGTGGCGTCAGCCCGCGGTACCCGAGTGTCATGGGGCGCATGCGGGCCAAGAAGGCACCGGTCGAGACGCTGGCGTGGGCCGGCACCGCCGCCGGTTCCGGTCGGCAGGTGCTCACGGTGCCCGAGGCGCCGCCGAGCCAGGTCACCGTCATCGGCGAGGGCGCCGCCGCCGCGCCGGCCCTCGTCTCCGTGCTGCGCGAGCTGGGAGTGGTGTCGCGATGAGTGTCCTCGTGCTCGTCGAGGTCGAGGACGGCTCGGCCTCGCTGGTCTCCCGGGAGGCGTTGACCTTCGCGCGCGACCTCGGCGCGGGTGACCTCCACGCCGTCGTCGTGGGGCCGGCACCAGCAGGGGTGGTCTCGGACTGCGCCGAGGCGGGGGTCGCCGCCATCCACACCGCGGACGACCCGGCACTCGAGCGCTACGCCGCCGCCGCCTGGGCAGCCGTCGTCGAGTCGGCCGGGCGCGCCGCCCGCTCCGACCTCGTCGTGGCGCCCGGCACGGGCCGGGGCAACGAGGTGCTGGCCCACGTCGCCGCCCGTCGCAACCTGCGGATGGCCGCGAACGTCGTGCGGGTCGAGTCGCTCACCCCGCTCGTCGTGCAGCGCCAGGTCGTCGGCGGTGCCGCCCTCGAGCGGGCGACCGTCGACAGCCGCGTCCGGCTCATCACGATGGCCGGCCACGCGGTCGAGCCGACCGCGGCCCCCTCCCCCGGCGCCGCCACGGTCTCCCCCCTCGCGATCACCGTCGACCCCAAGGACCTGCGTGCCCAGGTGGTGCGTACCGAAGGCCGCGACACCGGTGACGCCACCGGCCTCACGTCGGCGCGCGTCGTCGTCGGCGGTGGCCGCGGCGCCGGCGGGCCCGACGGCTTCGGTGGCGTCGACGCCCTCGCCGCTCGCCTCGGCGGCGCGGTCGGGGTCTCCCGCGTCGTCACGTCCCTCGGGTGGCGCCCGCACCACGAGCAGGTCGGCCAGACCGGCTCACGGATCGCGCCGGACCTGTACATCGCGTGTGGCATCTCCGGCGCCATCCAGCACTGGGCCGGCTGCGCGTCGAGCAAGACGATCATCGCGGTCAACACCGACCCGGACGCCCCGATGGTGACCAAGGCGAACTACGCCGTCATCGGCGACATGCACGAGGTGCTGGCCGCGGTGCTCGACGAGCTCGCCTGACGCCCACCGTCTCCCGAGTCAGGCCACGGGATCACGGGGTCACGACGGCGGCGCCGGTCCCGAGGCCCTCGATGGCCTCCAGCACCTGCGGGGCCGTCGTGTGCTCCCCGATCCGGTTGAGCTTGCCCGTGCCGTGGTAGTCGCTCGAGCCGGTGGCGACCAGGCCGAGAGCCCGCGCGAGGTCGCCGAGGTGCGCCACGGCATCCGGCGTGTGGTCCCGGTGGTCCACCTCGAGGCCGGCCAGTCCGGCCGCGGCCATCTCCTCGATGAGGGCGTCGGACACCACGCGCCCGCGGTTGACCGACCGCGGGTGGGCGATCACCGGTACGCCGCCGGCCGCCCGCACGATCTCGACCGCGCGCACCGGGTCGGGGGCGTAGTGCTCGACGTAGTACGGGCTGCGGCCGCCGAGCCAGCGCGCGAAGGCCTCGTCGCGATGGGCCACGACCCCGGAGGCCACGAGTGCGTCGGCGATGTGGGGGCGACCGGGCGTGGCACCGGGCTCGACCTGGGCCCGGACCTCCTCGATCGTCACGGGGATGCCGTCGGCCGCCATCCTCGCGACCATCGCGTCGAGCCGGGTGTTGCGGCTGTGCCGGGCGCGCTCGAGCTCGTCGACGAGGTCCGGGTTGGTCGGGTCGGGCAGGTAGGCGAGCAGGTGGATGCTCTGGTGGAACCGGCTGCACGACACCTCGATGCCGGGCACGAGGCGGATGCCGTGGCGCCGGGCCGCGTCCGCCGCCTCGTCCCAGCCCATCGTCGTGTCGTGGTCGGTGAGCGCGACGACGTCGAGGCCGGCGGCGACCGCCTGGGCGATGACGACCGCAGGTGGTTCGGTGCCGTCGCTCGCGGTGGAGTGGGTGTGGAGGTCGATCAGCACCGGCCCAGCGTAGTGGCGCAGCCGACCTCGGCCGGGCCGGCGATGCTGGTGGCGGCACTGCCCGCCTGCGTCAATCCGCGGTAGCAGTGGCGCAGAGGCCTGACCGAAAGTAGCGTGGCGATGCCTGGATGATCCGCCGGGTGGCCAGCGTCGGCCGGTCTGGTGCGAAGCCCTCGGAAGGACGTCGTCGTGGTCGCTCTCCACACCGCCATCGCCATCATCCTCGTCATCGCCCTGATCATCCGGTTCAAGGTGGACCCGGTCATCTCGCTGGTGCTCGCGTCGCTCTACCTCGGGCTCGCGTCCGGCGTCGGGTTCGCCGCCACGGCTGAGGCCATCACGTTCGGTTTCGGCGAGATCATGACCGAGGTCGGTCTCCTCATCGGGTTCGGCGTGCTGATCGGTGCCCTGTTGCACGGAACCGGGGCGTTCCGAAAACTCGTCGTGGCGCTGGTCAGCAGGTTCGGCGGGAACCGGCTCCCCTACGCCCTGACGGTCCTCCTCTCGACCCTCATGCCGTCCATCTACGTCGATGTCCAGGTGGTCCTGGCCTCCCCGGTCGCCCGCTCGGCCGCACCCTTCATCGGGCCGAAGGGCATGCCGCTCATGGCCTCGGCCCTCGGCACCGGCATCTTCTGCGGCTACGTGTTCGTGATTCCGGGCCTCGCCGCCATCTCGATCGCCGGCCTGCTCAGCATCAAGCTCGGCACCTGGTTGCTCTTCGGCCTCGTCATCGGACCGGTGACGGCGGTCCTGACGACCTTGCTCATGCGACAGGTCCTCCGCTCGACCTACTGGAAGCCCGAGAGCGACGAGGAGGTCGACGAGGCGATGGCCGAGCAGGAAGCGGCCGAGGCGGCTGAGGCGGCAGACACGAGCGCCACGAAGGACGCGGACAGCACGCTGTCGTTGGGCGTGCTCATGCTCCCGATCCTGGTGCCGCTGCTCATGATCGCCTTCGGGGCCTTCGCCGAGCTGTTCGAGTTCTCGACGCCGTTCATCGAGTTCCTCGGCAACGCCAACATCGCCCTGTTCGTGGGGCTCCTCGGGGCCTACCTCCTGTCGCGCCGTTCGTCGGGCCTCGAGCGGACCAACGACGCGATGGGGGTCGGGTTCCACACCACGGGCGAGATCCTGCTCATCACGGGGGTGGGTGGCTCCCTGGGCGCGGTCATCAAGGCCACCGGCCTCGACAGCACCTTGGGTGCCCTGTTCTCAGCGGATGCCGGAGCGCCCGTGATCCTCAGCATCCTGTTGGCGTGGTTCATCGCGGCCGTGCTGCACCTCGCCATCGGGTCGGTCTCGGTCGCGGCGATCACGGCGGCCGGCATCATCGCCCCGATCATGGGCTCGATCGCGGTCGCGCCCGTCGCCGTGGGCCTGGCCATCGCGTCAGGCGCCCTGTTCGCCCTGCAGGTCAACAGCAACTTCTTCTGGATGTTCAAGTCGTTGCTGGGGCTCTCGACCAAGGGCACCCTGAAGACCCTGACGGTCGTCACCACGATCTCCTCGGTGGTGTCGCTGCCGATGGTCATCGGTGTCGCCCTGCTCGTGCCCGCCTGAGTCGCACCCCTGCGGCGAGCGTGGTCACCGAGTGACCACCGTGCTCAGGCGTCGGATGCCGGTCCGGGCCAGTTCTTGTCCGGGACCGGCGTCGGGCGACCGGGCTGCTCGCCGCCCCGGGCCGCAAGGTAGCTGTCCTTGGGCACCATGACCTTGCGCCGGAAGACGCAGACGATCCTGCCGTCCTGGTTGTAGCCGATCGTCTCGACGTGCACGACGCCGCGATCGTCCTTGCTCGTGCTCTCCCACTTGTCGAGCACCGTGGTCTCGCCGTACAGGGTGTCGCCGTGGAAGGTCGGGGCGACGTGGCGCAGGCTCTCGATCTCGAGGTTGGCGATGGCCTTGCCCGAGACGTCCGGGACGCTCATGCCGAGCAGGATCGAGTAGACGTAGTTCCCGACGACGACGTTCTGCCCGAACTGCGTCGTCTCCCGGGCGTAGTTGCTGTCCAGGTGCAGGGGGTGGTGGTTCATCGTGAGCAGGCAGAACAGGTGGTCGTCGTACTCCGTGACCGTCTTGCCGGGCCAGTGCTTGTAGGTCGCCCCGACCTCGAACTCCTCATAGCTGCGCCCGAACTGCACCGATGTCTCCTTCGCTCGACGTGTCAGGCGCCCATCCTCCCGTGAGCGACCGGCATCCGACAGCCGCGCAGCGGGTGCCCTTGCTCACGCCGTGCTCAGCTCGCCGGACGAGGGGGCGGCGGGAGTCAGAGGTTCAAGCGCAGCCGTGACGGGGTTGTCCGCTCAGGACGCGGACACACGCCCGTCAGGAGCGGACAACCCCGCCATCGCCCTGCGGATCTGCGCGATGACCCGTCCCGGACTGGCGAGGTCCGCCCAGGTCACACGCACCACGACGTAGCCGAGCGCCCGAAGGGCATCCTCTCGGCGCTTCTCTGCCACGAGGGCAGCACGGCCTTCCACTCCCTCGTACTTGACGGCTCCGTCGAACTCGACGATGACCTGCTCGCCCACGAGGAGGTCCACCCGTCCGACGAGCCCACCGACCTCGTCACAGATCTCGACCTGGGAACGAACCGGCAGCCCGTGGTCGGTCAGCAGCAGACGGGTCCGCGTCTCTCCGACGGATTCACAGGCCGGGTCGGCTCGCAGCACGAGCTGGTGCCCTCGGGCCCGCAGCCGAGCGGTCGTGCACTGCGCGTCGAGTGCGGTCGACACCTCGTCGATGTGGCACCGGCCGCGGTGCAGGGCCGCATCGAGGGGAACCAGGGCGGCACCGAGGCCCGACCTCACGAGCACCTGCGAGATGGCCACCGGGATGTCGACGGCCCGGTAGCCGTCGACCACCACATGCCCCGCGTCGGGCCGTTGTGCGTGGATGCGCAGCCCTGAGGCCAGGCGCACCCTGGTGACGTTCGACAGGACGTCGACGGTGACGAGATCGAGGCCGTGCATCGGCAGCCCGTGGAGCGCCAGGGCCGACTGGTGGCTGGCGACGTCATCCGGCCGTGTTGCCAGCACCGCGCGGGTGCGCAGGGCGAGGCGCTGCTCGGGTGTCGCGGTCGACCAGAGCTCGCCGAGCACGTACGCGTCGCGACGAACCCGGATGACCTCCTGCGTGCGCCGCCACCGGGCCAGGGCGCAGTCGTCCACGTCGACAGCCGTCGCCATGGCGCTCGTGAACACCCCGCCGCGGGAGCGTGCCACTGTTGCGAGCCGCTCGTCCATGACCCCATCCTCGCCAGTCCTCGCGCCGGTGCCGGTCGGTCATCCACAGGCAAGGGGTCGTGACGGGGTTGTCCGCTCAGGACGCGGACACACGCCCGTCACGAGCGGACAACCCCGTCGGTGCTCGGCCGGGTCCCGAGTCAGCACGCTGCCGGGTCCTAGGGTTGGGCCATGGCGGACTTCATCGGAGCAGTCGACCAGGGCACGACGAGCAGCCGGTTCATCGTCTTCGACCACGACGGTCTGCCGGTCGCCAGCCACCAGCTCGAACACGAGCAGCTGCTCCCCCGCGCCGGCTGGGTCGAGCACAACCCCCTCGAGATCTGGGACCGCACCCAGAGCGTCATCGGCAGCGCTCTGACGAAGGCGGGCCTGGCCACCTCCGACCTCGCGGCGATCGGCGTGACCAACCAGCGCGAGACCGCGATCGTCTGGGACCGCCGCACGGGTCGGCCGTGGCACAACGCCATCGTGTGGCAGGACACCCGCACCGACTCCATCGCCAAGGCCCTGGACGCCGACGGCCGGGGCGACGTGATCCGGCGGAAGGCGGGCCTGCCCCCGGCCACCTACTTCTCGGCCGGCAAGGTCCAGTGGATGCTGGAGAACGTCGAGGGCCTGCGTGCTGCCGCCGAACGCGGCGACGCCATCTTCGGGACCCCCGACACCTGGGTCGTGTGGAACCTCACGGGCGGCCCCGACGGCGGCATCCACGCGACCGACGTGACGAACGCGAGCCGCACGATGCTCATGGATCTCACGACCCTGGACTGGGACGACGAGCTGCTCGGCTTCTTCGGCATCCCCCGGGCCATGCTCCCGAGCATCCACAGCAGCAGCGACGCATCGGCATACGGAATGACGACCGGAGATCGCGGCGGTGCGACGGGCGTGCGGATCACCGGTGTCCTCGGGGACCAGCAGGCCGCGACCGTGGGACAGGTGTGCTTCGAGCCCGGCGAGGCGAAGAACACCTACGGCACCGGCAACTTCCTCCTGCTCAACACCGGCGAAGAGCTCGTGCGCAGCAGCAACGGCCTGCTCAGCACGGTGGCCTACCGCTTCGGCGACGCCAAGCCGGTCTACGCCCTCGAGGGGTCGATCGCCGTGACGGGCAGCGCCGTGCAGTGGCTGCGCGACCAGCTCGGCATCATCTCCGGGGCCTCCGAGGTCGAGCCGCTCGCTGCCTCGGTTCCCGACACCGGCGGCGTCTACTTCGTGCCGGCGTTCAGCGGCCTGTTCGCCCCCTACTGGCGCAGCGACGCCCGGGGCGCGATCGTCGGCCTCTCCCGCTTCAACACCAACGCCCACCTCGCCCGGGCCACCCTCGAGGCGATCTGCTACCAGTCGCGAGACGTCGTCGACGCGATGGCCGCTGACTCGGGCGTCACCCTGACCACCCTCAAGGTCGACGGGGGCATCACCGCCAACAACCTGTGCATGCAGCTGCAGGCCGACATCCTCGGCGTGCCGGTCTCCAAGCCCGTCGTCCCCGAGACGACCGCCCTGGGAGCGGCGTATGCCGCTGGGCTGGCCACCGGCTTCTGGTCCGGCACCGATGAGCTGCGCACCAACTGGGCGCAGGCGCAGCGGTGGGAGCCGCAGTGGAGCGACGCACAGCGTCGCGACGGGTATGCCGGGTGGCGCAAGGCCGTCGAGCGCACCCTGGGCTGGGTCGACGTCGAATAGGGCCGGGAGACCACCCCCGACATCACCACTGGAGTCGAACCCCAGATGCACGGATTGACGAGCGGTATCACCTCGATCCGAGTTCACGGTGGCCGAGTCGAAGCCCAGATGCACCGATTGCCGAGCGGTATCACCTCGACCCAGAGCGGATGCCGGCCACGCGGTGTCCGCGCGGGCCGTTGCCCCTAGGCGAGTCCGTCGGCCACCGCGGCGTGGCAGATGTCGGCGACCTCGTTGATGGTGCGGCGCCCATGGCTGAACCCGGCCGTGCTGCGGGACAGGATGCTGAGCACGTACTCGCGGTCGTCGGCGATGACCCAGCCGGTCGAGTTGAGCCGGTAACCGTCGGGAAGCGGGCCCCACCCGTTCTTGGCGGCCACGTGGACCCCGCGCGACTCGGGCGCGAAGACCCCCCACCGCTGGTCGGAGACCACGTCGGCCATGAGGAGGCGGGCCACGGTGCGCCGCGCGCCGTCGAGCACCCGGTCGGAGGAGAGCACCGCGTCGACCATCAGCGACAGGTCCCCCGGGACCGTGCGCCAGAACCCCCACCAGCCCTCGTCGATCTCGGTCTTCGACATCCCCACGAGCGCGGCGACGCGCTCCACCTCGTCGCGGCCCACCTGGGCGAGCAGCGTCTCCGTGGCCCCGTTGTCGCTGCGGGTGATCATCCGCTCGGCGAGACCCCGCTGTTTCGACGTGAGCTCGACCCCGGCCTCCTGGGCCTGGCGCAGGACCGTGGTGAGGATCAGCACCTTGATGGTGCTGTAGCAGTAGCCCTCCGTGGCCTCGTGGCGGAAGACCTCACCCCGTCGCAGGTCGACGAGCTCGAGGCCCAGGCGCCCACTCCGGCCGGCCAGGTACTCCTCGAGGCGGCCGGCGAGCCTCGGGGCTTCGACCGCTGCCGGTGCGCCGCTGGCGGCGACCGAGGGGCTGGCGCTGGGGGATGCCGTCGGCGAACCCGAGGCGTCGGCCGCCGGCGACGTGCGCGGCGCCACGGTGGTCGCCGCCGCCGGTGCGGCGACGGCATCCTCGGTGACGAGCTCGCGCACCCCCAACCCGAGAGCGCCGAGGCCCAGCACGGCTCCGCCGCCGACCACGAGGCGGCGGCGCGCGATGACCTCGGGTGACGGCCTTCGCGTACGCCGGACATCGACCCGACGTGGGTCGTGGGGGTGCAGCGGCTCGGTCATCAGGACAAGCGTACGGGCGGTCCGTGGTGGTCTCCGACGCCCAGCACCTCGCCGTCGAGCTCGAGCAACGGCAGTCCCGGGCTGCTCGCACCCTGCCCGAGCGCCCACTCGTGCTCCAGCGCGACGTGCGCGACCGGCATCCGGACGCGTGCGGCCTCCACGGCGGCGCCGACGGCCGCCGTCTCCTCCGGTGGCCAGTACATGCGCGTCACCGAGTGCCAGACGACGGTGAGGACGTCGTCGGCGACGCCGTCGTTCAACCGCTCGGCCACCCACTGCGATGCCGGAGCGCGGTCGACGACGACCGGGTGCTCGCGCACGACCTGCAGCGCCGCGGAGAGCCGCGCGTGCCGGTCGAGCTGCCACGGCCAGACGAAGGACGTGAGGTAGATGCCGCCCTCAGGGCTCGCCGCGTCGACCGGGGCCACGTCACAGCCCCGCCGGTCGACGATCTCGAACGACAGCGGGTCGAACCCCGCGGCGCCGCAACCGCCGACGACGAGCGGTGCGTCCGCAGGCCCGGCCTCCCACCCGTCGCCGACGAAGCGGTACCGGTCGACGAGCAACCCCAGGCCCGCGGACGCCCCGGGCTCGAGCAGCCGCACGCGACGCAGACCTGATCGCCGCACCGCCTCGGTGAGGCCGATGAGCAGGGCCAGGGAGCGCGCGGGCTCGTTGGTCTGGGGTGCTTCGGCGAGGCTGTCCCGCAGCTCGTCGACGTGCGCGGCGAGCACCGGGCGGACGGCGGCCCAGGCCTCGTGCGGGTCCAGGTCACCGCCCAGGGCGGGGTAGAACCCCTCGAGGTGGGGCGCGTCCCCTCGCAGGACGATCCGGAAGAGCCCGGCGAGCAGGCGCAGCTGCGGCATCTGCTGCGGTGGGGCGTCCTGCCACCCCTCGAACAGCTCCCACGTCACGCCGCCGACGTCCCAGTCGTCGGCCATCTCGGCGAGCAGCACGCCGTAGAGGTGGTCGGTGTGGCCGAAGTGGCTGCGGAACCGGTCCGCGAGCGTCACGTCGGCATGCTCATCCATGGCACTCGCCCATGGCAGCAGGCTACGGCGAGGAGCCCTCGGTGTCGCCGTCATGGGAGCATGGCCGGGTGAGCGAGCAGCAGAAGCAGGCAGACAACCGCGCCCGTGCCACGACGGACGAGTTCCGGGCGTTCGTGCGCGAAGGATGGGCGCCGCGACGCCCGACCGTGACCGGGCCGAGCCCGTCCGCCGCCCCGGCTGCGGCACGACGCGCCGTGCTCAGCGCCGCCTATCCCCGCCAACGGCTGATCGTCCCTGCCGGCGGGCTCAAGGTCCGCAGCAACGACACCGACTACGTCTTCCGCCCGCACACGGCCTTCGCGTGGCTCACCGGCCTCGGGGCCGACCGCGAGCCGGATGCCGTGCTCGTGCTCGAACCCGTCGCCGGGCCCGACGGCGCTGACTCCGGCCACGAGGCCGTGCTCTACTTCCGCCCGCTCGCTGACCGCGACAGCGACGAGTTCTTCGCGGACTCGCGCTACGGCGAGTTCTGGGTGGGCGCCCGGCCGACGATCGCCGACGTCGAGCTCGAGCTCGGCATGGCGGCGCGTCACATCGACGAGTTCGCCTCCGCCGCGGCCAAGGATGCCGGCGAGGTCACCGTGCGCCTCGTGCGGGATGCCGACCCCGCGCTCACGGCCGCGCTCGATGCCGCACGCGTCGAGAACGGTGCCGTGCAGGACGGGCTGCAGGAGAGCGACGACGCCCTCGCCCACGAGATCTCGCACCTGCGGATGTGCAAGGACGACTTCGAGATCGAGCAGATGCGTGCAGCGGTGGACGCGACACACCACGGTTTCGACGCGATGGTCGCCGAGCTCGCGGCGGCCGCCGAGTCAGGGCGGGGCGAGCGTTGGCTCGAGGGGACGTTCGCGCTGCACGCCCGGCACCGCGGCAACGGGGTCGGCTACGACTCGATCTGCGCCGCCGGCGACCACGCCAACACGCTGCACTGGATCAAGAACACCGGGGAGGTGCGCGAGGGCGACCTCGTGCTCATCGACGCCGGCGTCGAGGTCGACTCGCTCTTCACCGCCGACATCACCCGCACCTTCCCCGTCTCCGGCACGTTCACCGACGCCCAGCGCGAGATCTACGACGCCGTGTTCGCCGCCCAGGAGGCCGGCATCGCGGCGGTGAAGCCGGGCAACAAGTTCTCCGACGTCCACGCCGCAGCGATCCGGGTCATCGCCGAGCACCTGCACGCCTGGGGCCTGCTCCCCGACGGGGTCTCGGTCGAGGACACCCTCGACAAGGACCACGGGCAGTACCACCGGCGCTGGATGGTGCACGGCACGTCCCACCACCTGGGGCTCGACGTCCACGACTGCGCACTCGCGACCCGCGAGGAGTACATGGATGCCGAGCTGCGGCCGGGCATGGTCCTCACCGTCGAGCCCGGGCTCTACTTCAAGGCCGATGACCTGCTGGCCCCCGAGCGTTTCCGCGGGACCGGGGTGCGGATCGAGGACGACGTCGTGGTCACGGCTGACGGCTGCGAGAACCTGTCGGCAGGGATGCCGCGCAGCTCGGCCGACGTCGAGGCCTGGATCGCCCGCCTCAGCCGCGACGGATGACGTCGAAGAGGGCGGCGTGCTCCACCCCCGCTGCCTGGCCGCCCCCACCGAGGACCATGCCCAGCAGCTGGCGCGGCGCCGGGAAGTCGGCGGGCAGCGCGGAGTTGTAGGCGTCGTGCGCCTCGAGTGAGTGCACGGCTGCCTCGAAGTGCTCACCCGACACGTCGACGTAGTGCGTCGGGCTGTTGCTGCCGTTGACGGCGAGGGCCTTGACCCCACCCCACGGCTCCAGCCCCTCGTCGGCGAGGTCGGTGTGCAGCCAGCGGTTGCCGGCATCCGCCACGGCATCCAACGTGGCCAGGCCCACGGCACGGTGGTCGGCCTGGTTGACCATGCCCCCGGCGAACCGCTCGTCCCACGTGCCCGTGATGACGAGGTCGGGGCGCTCGCGCCGGATGGCGCGGGTGATCTCGCGTCGCAGCGCCACGCCGTACTCGATCGCGCCGTCGCGCAGGCCACCGAACTCGACGACGTCGACCCCCACCCGGCGAGCGCTCTCGCGCTCCTCCGCCTCGCGCACGACGGCGGCCTCGTCGGGGTGCATCGTGTCGATGCCCGCCTCCCCCCGGGTGAGCAGGAAGTAGCTGACGTGGGCGCCCTCGCCCACCCAGCGGTGGACGGCGGCGGCCGTGCCGTACTCGATGTCGTCGGGGTGCGCGACGACGCACAGGATGCGGGTGAAGTCGCCCTCGAAGGGCTCGAGGGTCGGCCGGGTGTCAGACATGGCCCCAACCTATGTCCTGTGCGTGCGGGCCTGTCAGCCCCTGCCGAGACGGCTGCTACGCCCGGTCGAGGCGGGCCTGCTCGGCCTCGCGCGCCCGCCGGACCTCCTGCTGGGCCGCCCGCATGGGGTCCATCTCGGTGAGCAGCTCCCGGCCGCGCTGCACGTGCTTGTGCTCGCACAGCACCTCGTACTTCGCGGCGACGACCTGGCTGACCGAGGTGAAGTCGCGCTCGCCGCGGGTGAAGCGGTAGCCGACAGCGGCCCAGACCATGCCGAAGACGCGCACCGAAGGCGATCGTGCTGACGCACGTTGAGGATGTTGAACCCACTGGGGTCGAACAGGGCGAAGATCGTGCCGACGAACAGCCCCAGCCACGCGCCCGACAGGGCACCCGCACCGAAGACCCGACCACGGGTGAGGCGGCCGGTCACCCGCTCGAGCTGCTTGAGGTCGGTGCCGACGATCAGCAGGTCCTGCACCGGGAACTCGTGGTCGGAGAGGTAGTCGACGGCCTTCTGCGCCTCCTCGTAGGAGTCGTACAGGCCCAGCGACATCGGGTACTGCAGGGACAGTGCGGCCCGCAGGCCGGGGCGCATGGGCTGGCTCGTCATGTCCGCCATTATCCCCCGCCCCGGCACCTCGACCGCACGCCCGGGACCTGCTTCGGGGATGCTGGGGGGATGCGTGCGCGTCCGTCGTCCCGGCCCGGTGGTGGCGGGCATCGAACGACCCGACTGCCGCTGGTCCTCGGCGTGGCCCTGGCCCTGGCGATCGCCGGTCTCCTCGCCGCTGTCGTGGCGATGCGGCTCCTCGACGACGGGGCTCCACGGGCCGCGACGACGGGCGACCCCGCGCCCAGCAGCCCGGCGACGCCCACCGCCGCCTCCGCGACACCATCGCCGACGCCGACCCCGACGCCCTCGACGACCCCGTCGGACGCGGGCTGCCGGCACCCTGCCCGACGTCGACCGCCTCACCGCCGACGACCGGTACGCCCTGTCGGTCGCGGCGAGCCGCGAGACCATCGCGACGGGCCGCGACGTCCCTGTCGTCTACCTCGTCGCCGACGACGCCCTCGACCTCGGCTGGGCGGCGGTGCCGGCTGCCGCGGCCCGCGAGGGCATCGTCCTGCTCACCGAGTCCGACCGGCTCCCGCCCGCCGTCACCAAGGAGCTCGAGCGCCTCGCCCCCACCGAGATCGTCCTGGTCGGGGACGGTGCCTCGATCTCGGATGCCGTCGCGAAGGCGGCGGCCCGCCTCACCGCCCGCGTCTCGAGGGTCGACACCGCCGACCCTGCGGACGCGGCACGCGAGATCACCGGAACCGCGTTCCCCACGGCATCCGAGGTCTGGGTCGCCTCGGCGGGCCGGACCGCCGACCTCGCCACGGCATCCGCCGTCGCAGCCGGCCGAGGAGCCCCGTTGCTCGTCCTCACCGAGGATGCCGTCGCACCCACCGCAGCCGACCTGGCCCTGTTGCGCACCCTCGCGCCCGAGGAGGTGACCCTGATCGGGGCCGAGAGCACGATCGCCCCCGAGGTGGAGCAGTCACTGACGGCTGCGCTTCCCGCGGCGACGATCGCCAGGGTCAGCGGCTCGACCCACGGCCGGGCCGCGACCGCGCACCGCCTACGCGTGGGGTGGCGCGAGGCGCAGCCACGGGCTTCGTGGCCAACCCGGGCCGTGCCACCGACGCCTTCACCGGCGCGGTGCTCGCGGGTGGCGCGGGGGCACCCCTGGTCTGGGCGCTCCCCTACTGCCTACCCACCGCGAGCCGGGATGCCGTCCTCGCACCCACGGTTGCCGCGGTCACGATCATCGGTGGTGAGCGGTCCGTCCGCAGCAGCGTCGACCGGTACGAGGAGTGCCGGAGCATCACCGACCCGGCCAGCACCTGGGTGCTCGTCAACAAGCAGAATGGCCTGTCTCCCAGGCGTTTCGACCCCGCAGGTCTGACCGTGCCCGACATGCAGCACGCGGACGGTCATCGTCTGCGGGAAGAGGCGGCCACGGCCCTCGCGGCGATGGCGACCGCCTCGGTCGAGGCAGGGGCCGGGCGGATCGGCATCGACACGGCATACCGGTCGTTCGAGACGCAGGAGGCGCTCTACGCGAAGTACCTCGCTCGTCGGGGGCGGGAGTGGACCGACCGCTGGTACCTGCGGGCGGGCTTCAGCGAGCACCAGACCGGCCTGACCGTCGACCTGTTGCCGATCGGTCGTGCCAGCTGCACGATCAACGACTGCATCGACGAGACCCCCCAGGGCGAGTGGCTGGCCGAGAACGCGTGGCGGTACGGGTACATCCTGCGCTACGAGAAGGGCCGGACGTCGGTGACCGGGGTGGGCTTCGAGCCCTGGCACTTCAGGTACGTCGGGACGTCACTGGCCAAGGCCTACCACGACGGCGGGTGGCGCACCTACGAGCAGTTCCTGGGCCAGCCAGCCGCCCCCACCTACTAGCGGGCCTAGTACTCCTCGAGCAGGCGGCGGCCGAAGATGATCATCGTCATTCCATGCCTCTGACCTGCCGTGCCGGGCAGGGGTGCGGGGACAGGTTCAGCACTCCCCCGGCTCACCACCGTCGGCCGAGGAAATCTCCGCAGCCGCAGGTCTGGGGTCACGCAGACCTCACGTCGTGGTCGAGGGGTTGGCTAGGGCAATCCCCCGACCCTGATAGGGAATCTGGTCCTTCGGGTATTTGATGTCGACGGACTCCACCTCATGGCAGCGACGGCAAGTCCGCATGGCCACTCCGCCGACGGTATGCCCCACCCGAGCGGTGCCCCAGGAGCGCGCACCGGAACCTTCGTGCCATCTGTCGAGGCTACTCGTCCGACAGGTCGACAGGTAGTAACGGCCAGACGCGGTACTCCGGTTGACGTCTCAACTGGGGCAGGTGCTGTTCTGAGCCAGCGGGAGAAGGACCTGGCCGAACGGCGTGTCGCCGAGGAAGTTCTACCTGATGAAGAGAATCCGGTCGGAAACCGTCTGGGGCGCCTCCACCGCTTGCGCTTGGAACACCTTGCCGAGGCACGAGGCCCTCTCGTTCGGGCCTTCCGCGTTGGCGGTTGGCGTCGCCACGACGAACGCGAGTACTCCGGCGGCGAGCTGCGGTGGACGTCCTGAGAGCGATCGACTGCATCGGTGGTTCCCTTCGACGACGGACCCGCCCGCTTGGCAGGTCGGTACCGCGATGTTAGCGCCGCAGCGACAGCGGCGATGGCACATCCGGTGGTCATGGTGTCGTGCGTCGTACGGCCCGACCCTGCTCTACGTTCCAGGGCGTGGACCACCTGACGGAGATCATCAAGACACGACAGCGCGTGGACGCGTGGGTGAGTCGCGGGCGCACGGTCGAGGACCCGCAGCCCGGCTCTGAACGTCGCCGAACTCGGCACCCCAGCTCGGCTTGCGCTCAACGGCGGGTCCTCAGTCAGATCGAGCATCTGGGCCAGCCGTACGAGGACCCCGGAGCGGCGCCACCATCATCCCATTGGGCTATGGACGGCGACCTCTTGCTCGCCCCATGACCGTGACGACCACGTCGCCATCTAGGTTGCGTCCCCCGTGTGAGGAGCAGACGATGGTACGAAGAATCCTGCTGGCGTTGTCGATGGTGGTGGCGTTGACCGCGTTCGCGGTGCCGGTGGCGAACGCCGGACCGGGCACCGCGGCCCAGTGCCCAACCAACGGTGGGGTGAAGGTCTCAGCGGCCGACAGCCCGGCCACCATCTCGGTCACGGACACAGCGACCAACAGCGGTGTCAGCGTCGTCGTCACGATCACCGGCAGCGAGTTCGCCATCACCGCACCGGGCGCGGCCACGTACACGTTGAGCACCGCGTCATGGTGCGTGAAGTCGGCCCTGAGCAAGACCAACCCCTCCCCCGGGGACGGGCTGACGGGCATCAGCCCTTCGATCAAGAAGAACGTGGCGCAAGACATCGGCTACGTCCTGGTCTACAGCGTCACCACGGCCGTCACCCGGCCGTGCCTCGACTCCCCGGCCGGCTATAGGGACCTGCTCAAGACTGGCCCCATCAACGTCGCCGACAATGCGGAGTTCCATTTTTCCTCTGACGGATCCTGTGCCGGTGCTCCCTACAGCGTCCGGGTGTCCCTTGTGTCCGCAACGGACATGACCGCGGCAGAGGCGTCGTGCGATGCACTAGGTGATGCAACGTGGCGGCCTGCCTTCAACGTCGCGGAGCTCTACGACGGGGCACCATCCGACTGGTACGCCTGTTACATCCACTGAGCGCTCGAACGGGCGCCGAGGCTCCCATGCGGGCCTAGGTGGCCTACGGGGCCTGTTCAGCGGCCTGGTACTCCTCGAGCAGGCGGCGGCCGATGATCATCTTCTGGATCTCGGCCGTGCCCTCACCGATGAGCAGCATCGGCGCCTCGCGGTACAGGCGCTCGATCTCGTACTCCTTGGAGTAGCCGTACCCGCCGTGGATCCGGAAGCTCTGCTCGACGACGTTGGCGCAGTTCTCCGACGCGAGGTACTTCGCCATGCCGGCCTCGAGGTCGTTGCGCTCGCCGGCGTCCTTGAGCTTGGCCGCCTTGACCATCATCTGGTGGCTGGCCTCGACCATGGTCGCCATGTCGGCCAGGCGGAACAGGATGCCCTGGTGCTCGGCGATCTTCTTGCCGAAGGTCTCGCGCTGCTGGCTGTAGGCGATGCCGAGCTCGAAGGCCCGCCGCGACAGGCCGCACGCGCGGGCCGCGACGTTGACCCGGCCCACCTCGACCCCGTCCATCATCTGGTAGAAGCCCTTGCCGGGCACCCCGCCGAGCAGCTGCGCTTCGGTCGTGCGGTGGCCCTCGAAGATGAGCTCGGTCGTGTCGACGCCCTTGTAGCCCATCTTCTCGATCTTGCCCGGCACCGTCACACCCTGGGCGGTCTCGCCGAAGCCCGACTCCTTGTCGATGAGGAAGGTGCTCATGTTCTTGTACGGGCTGTCGCTCTCACCGAGGTCGGTGCGCACGAGCACGGCCACGAGGTTGGCCGAGCCACCGTTGGTCAGCCACATCTTCTGGCCGGTGACGACCCACTCCTCGCCCTCCTGCACGGCCTTGGTGCGGATGGCCGCGACGTCGGAGCCCAGCCCGGGCTCGGACATCGAGAACGCACCTCGCACCTCGCCGGTCGCCATGCGGGGCAGGTAGCGCTGCTTCTGCTCCTCGGTGCCGTGCTGCAGGATCAGGTACGCGACGATGAAGTGCGTGTTGATGATGCCGCTGACCGACATCCACCCCCGCGCGATCTCCTCGACGACGAGCGCGTAGGTGAGCAGCGACTCGCCCAGGCCGCCGTACTCCTCGGGGATCATCAGCCCGAAGATCCCCATCTCCTTCATGCCCTCGACGATGTCCGTCGGGTACTCGTCACGGTGCTCCAGCTCGGTCGCGACCGGGAGGATCTGCTCCTCGACGAACTCGCGGACGAGCTTGATGAGCTCGTCCTGCTCCTCGGTGAGGCCGTCCGTGGTCTGGAGTCGGGACATGCGTGATCGCCGCCTTTGGCTCGGGATGGGTCTGCCCACCGAGTATGCCGTCGGCCCACCTCGCGCTGACCCCTCACCGGGTGTGAGTCCCCCCACCCCGGCGCAGGTAAACCGGTGGCGGCGGGGCGGGGTGGTGCGGCACGCTGGGAGTCGAGCGCGCGGCATCCGCCGTCGTTCACCGACGAGCACCTGACCGAGACGAGAAGGAGGCCGACATGTCGACGACTGTCCGGGCCCACGCCGAGCCCACCCTCACCTTCCTCGATCAGGAGCACCCCCGTGGCACACCAGCCGTTCCACCTGCCGGCCAGGCAGGCCCTCTTCTCCACCGACACCTCCCCTGACGCCCCGCCCGACGGCGAGCGCTGGTCCACCTGGGACGGCGCCACCCACGGGCCGAAACCCCGCCCGACCTGGGTCATCACCGACCTCGGGGCCGTCGAGAGCGACCTCGGCGTCCTCAAGACCGGCAAGGAAGCCGACGTCCACGTCCTGCGCCGCTGGGTCCCGGGCACCGACCGGGTGAGCACGATGGCCGCCAAGCGGTACCGCAACGGCGACCACCGCCTCTTCCACCGCGACGCCGGCTACCTCGAGGGCCGGCGCGTGCGCAAGAGCCGCGAGATGCGGGCGATGGCCACCCGCACCGAGTTCGGCAAGCAGCTCATCTCCGGTCAGTGGGCCGCAGCCGAGTTCGCCGCCCTGGGCAGCCTCTGGGACCTCGGGCTGCCCGTGCCCTACCCCGTGCAGCTCGACGAGACCGAGATGCTGATGGAGTTCGTCGGCGACACCAGCGGTGCGGCAGCCGTGGCCGCGCCCCGGCTCGTGTCGACCAGGCCCGCCCCGGACCTGCTCGCCGAGCTCTTCGAGCAGCTGCGCACGGCCATGCTCACCCTCGCGCACCACGGGTGGGCCCACGGCGACCTCTCGCCCTACAACGTGCTGCTCCACGACGACCAGCTCGTCCTCATCGACTGGCCGCAGATCGTCGACGTCATCGGCAACCCCCAGGGCTTCGACTTCCTGGCCCGCGACGCCACGACCATGGCCACCTGGTTCGCCCGCCGCGGTCTCGACGTCGACGCGGGGCAGTTCGTCGGGGACCTCGTGGCGGAGGCGACGACCCGGTTCTGAGGCGCGCGGACGGCATACGATCACGCCGTATGCCGTCCGCTCCGCTCAACGCTCGCCGCCCCCACCGTGCCCGACCCGATGGACGCCCCGGCGATCCGCTGGGGTGTGCTCGCCCCGGGCGGGATCGCCAACACCTTCGCGGATGCCGTGGCCACCGGCACGCGCTCACGCGTCGTCGCGTGCGGCTCGCGGTCGGTGGAGCGGGCCCAGGAGTTCGCGCAGCGCCACGGGGTCGAGCGCGCCCACGGGTCGTACGCCGACCTCGTCGCCGACCCCGACGTGGATGCCGTGTACGTCGCCAGCCCGCACAGCGAGCACCGCGAGCACGCGATCCTCGCGCTGCGCGCGGGCAAGCCGGTGCTCGTGGAGAAGGCGTTCACCCGCAGCCTGCGCGAGGCCGAGGACGTCTTCGCCGCGGCCGAGGCGGGCGGGCTGCTCGCGGCCGAGGCCATGTGGAGCCGCTACCTCCCGCACTACGACGTCATCGCCCGCACCGTCGCCGCCGGCACGCTCGGCGACGTCGTGGTCGTCGAGGCCGACCACGGGCAGCTGCTGTGGCCCGACGGCCCGGCCCGGCTCGCGCAGCCCGAGCTGGCCGGCGGGGCACTGCTCGACCTCGGGGTGTACCCGATCTCGTTCGCCGACCACGTGCTCGGCGGGCTGCACGACCTGCAGGCTCGCGCGGTCCTCACCGACCTCGGGGTCGACGCGACGACCACGGTCGACGCCCGGGGCCCGGCCGGCGAGATCGCGCGGTTGTGGTGCTCGATGGCTGCCGCCACGGCCTGCCCCGCCCGCGTCGTCGGCACCGCAGCCCGTCTCGAGGTGTCCGGCCGCTTCTACGAGGTCGACAGCCGCGTGCGGCTCATCGGCTCGGACGAGAGCGTGCTCGACGAGTTCGTCTCACCCGTGCGCGACCACGGCTTCCGGTTCGAGGCCGCGGAGGTCGCGCGGGCCCTGGCCGAGGGCCGCACCCAGACGTGGTCGATGCCGTGGGACGCGACCCGACGCGTCCTGGCCGCGATGGACGAGACGCGTCGCCAGGTCGGGGTCGTCTACCCCGGCGAGTGACGCCGCGCCGGAGGGCTTGCCCCGGGAACTTCCCCGCCATCGCTGGGATGGCGGAGAAGATGGATCAAGGCGGGGAAATCTCCGCCACGGGTGAATTTCTGCGCCGTCACTGCGACGGCGGAGAAATTCACCGCGCCCGAGCCGCCTGGGTCTCACCGCCCTGGTCCGGAGGCGGTCAGCGGACGACGACCCGGCTCCCGATGGGCATGAGGTCCTTGGCCCAGATCATGTTGATCGCCGCGTTGCTGAGGCGCGCGCACCCGTGGGAGGCCGGCCAGGGCGGGATGTTCGGCGAACCGTGCACCGCGATGCCGCGGTGGAAGAACCGCGGCCGCCACAGCTCGCCCAGCGAGTTGGTCAGCGGGCCGTCGACGCCGCGGTAGACCGTGAAGCTGCCCTTCGGCGTGACCGCGATGGCCGGGTTGCCGGAGGTCGAGGTGTACCTCTCACGGTTGCCGGTCGAGGTGTTGAGGATGGTCTGCACCGTGCCACCACGCACGACGAGCAGCAGCTGGCGGTCGAGGACGATCTCGACCCCGTTGCCGGACAACGTCGCCCGCGGCCGGATGCCGTCAGCCAGCGCCTTCGCCGTCTTCGGCCCGACGGTCCCGTCCCGGGAGATGCCGGCCGCCTTCTGCAGCGCGTAGACGGCCTGCTGGGTCAAGGACCCGAAGTTGCCGTCGGGCTCACCGAGCCAGTAACCCAGGTCGCTCAGCCGCTGCTGCAGGGCGAGCACCTTGGGCCCGCGGTCGCCGTACTTCAGGGTGGTGCGCGGCTTCGGGGAGGGGGTGGCCGTGGGGCTCGCCTTCGCGGAGGGCTTCGTGGCCGGCTTCGGGGACGTCGTCGCCGAGGGCTGCGGGCTGACCGCCGCGGTGGCCGCCGGCGTCGGTGTCGGCGTGGCCGTGCGACTCGGGGTCGGGGTGGGCGTCGGCGGGGTCGTCGTCGACGACGGGGACGAAGTGCTCGACGACAGGTTCGGCGTCGGGGTGACCGAGGGCGCGGGGGCTGCAACCGTCACCGATGGCGCCGCGGTGGTCGTCGCCGTCGGCCCACCCGCGACGTCGGAGGCCCCGGGCGACGGCGATGTGCCCGATGACCACGGGGCACCCACACCCGCGCACCCGGCCAGCACGGCAGCCGCGCTCAGGGCGACCGCCAGCACCCTGCCGGTGCGCGCGCTCGGGCGACCGCTCATCGCTTGCTCCTGACGTGCAGGCTCCTCGGACCCTGCACATCATCCACCACCGATGCCACCGAACGGTGGAAGGCGCCGCCACGGCGCCACGCGGTCACGACACCTCGCCAGTGGTGGGCGTGGCCTCAGTCGCGGGCGCGGATGGCCTCGTCGGTCGCGATCACCTGTCGGGCGATCTCGACGTGCAGGTGCTCGACCATCCGTCCCCGGTGCGTGACCACGCCACGTCCGGCGCCCTCTTCCCAGGCCGCGACGATGTCGCGGGCGTCCTGCACCTCGGCCTCCGAGGGCGCGAAGACCTCGTTGCACGGCCCCACCTGCCCGGGGTGGATGAGCGTCTTGCCGTCGAACCCCATGTCGCGGCCCTGACGGCACTCCGCCATGAACCCGTCGAGGTCGACGACGTCGTTGTAGACACCGTCGAGGATGGCCACGCCGGCCCGCCGCGCCGCGAGCAGCGCCAGCGAGAGCGCCGTCAGCAGCGGGGCACGCCCCGGCACGTGCCGGGCGCCGAGCTCCTTGACGAGGTCGTTGGTGCCGATGACCAGCACGGCCAGGCGCGGGGACGCGTCCGCTATCCCGCCCACGCCGAGCACCGCCCGCGGCGTCTCGACCATCGCCCAGAGCCGGGTGTGCTCCGGCGCCCCGTGCCGCTCCATCGCCGCCACGAGCTCGAGCACCTCCTGCGCCGAGTCGACCTTCGGCACGACGATGCCGTCCGGTCCGGCGGCGCACGCAGCGGCGAGGTCGTCGTCGTGCCACTGGGTGCCGCTGGCATTGATGCGGATCGTCACCTCGCGCTGCCCGTAGTCACCCGACCTGGCTGCGGCACAGGCATTCTCGCGGGCAGCCACCTTGTGGTCGGGGGCCACGGCATCCTCGAGGTCGAGGATCAGCCCGTCGACCGGCAGCGTCTTGGCCTTCTCGAGGGCGCGCTCGTTGCTGCTCGGCATGTAGAGCACCGAACGACGCGGCCGGTACGCCGTGACGGCGGTCATCAGCGGTCCCCACCGTTCGCAGTGGCCGCGTCCTCGGCGTACAACGCGGCGAGCTCGGGGTCGTTGGCCGAGAGCCGGTCGGCGAGCTCGAGGATGACCAGGCACTGTTTCAGGCTCGCGTCGTCCTCCATCTTCCCGTCGAGCATCACCGCGCCCGTCCCGTCGCCCATGGCCTCCTTGACCCGGCGCGCGTGCGCGACGTCCTGCGCGCTGGGGCTGAAGACCGACTTGGCGATGGCGATCTGCGCGGGGTGCAGGGTCCACGTCCCGACGCAGCCGAGGAGGAACGCGTTGCGGAACTGGTCCTCGCACGCGACGACGTCGGCGATGTCCCCGAACGGCCCGTAGTACGGGAAGATCCCGTGCATCGCACACGCATCGACCATGCGGGCGATCGTGTAGTGCCACAGGTCCTGCTGGAAGGTCGCACGCTCCCCCGCGATGTCCCCACCGACCGGGTCCGCGCGCACGAGGTAGCCGGGGTGACCGCCACCCACCCGGGTCGTCTTCATCCGGCGGTCGGCCGCGAGGTCGGCGGGCCCGAGGCTGATGCCCTGCATCCGGGGGCTCGCGCCCGCGATCTCCTCGACGTCGGCGACGCCGCGAGCCGTCTCGAGGATCGCGTGGACGAGGATCGGCCGGGTCAGCCCCGCCTTCGCCTCGAGCTGGGCGAGCAGCCGGTCGACGTAGTGGATGTCCTCGGGGCCCTGGACCTTCGGCACCATGACGACGTCGAGGCGGTCACCCACCTCGGTGACGAGGGTCGTGAGGTCGTCGAGCACCCACGGCGAGTCCAGGGAGTTGATCCGCGTCCAGAGCTGGGTGTGCTCACCGAAGTCGGTGGCGCGGGCGATCTCGACGAGACCGGCGCGCGCGGCATCCTTGTTCTCCGCCTTGACGGCATCCTCGAGGTTGCCCAGCAGGACGTCGACCGTGCCCACGAGCTGGGGCACCTTGGCCGCCATCCGCGGGTTGCTGGGGTCGAAGAAGTGGATCATCCGGCTCGGCCGCGCCGGCACCTCCCGCACGGGCAGGGGTGCGCCCACCGCGAGGGGCGTGAAGAAGTCCTTGGCGCTGCGCATGCTGGGTCCCTTGTCCACGAGGTCGGGCGAGCGGGTCTGCGGGGACGCTAGCAGCGCCTGCCCACGGGGCGTTGTGAGAGAGTTCACGGTGTGACGGACGACGCCCCGACGCAGGCCCTCCCGGCCACCAACGTCACGCGTCTGATCCACGAGGCCGCGAGCAAGTCGGGCCTGATCTGGATCCGCGTCCCCGGAGCAGGCACCCACCCCGTGTGGCACGTCTGGCACGACGACGGGGACGAGCGCGGCACCGGGCCCGCGGCCTACGTCGTCTCCGGAGCCGGCGAGCAGAGCCTGCCCTGGCTGCCGGACGAGGTCGAGCTCGTCCTGCGCAGCAAGGACTCCGGCGGTCTGCTGCTCACGGTCCACGCGAGCGCCCAGGAGCTCACGCCCGCCGACGACGGTTGGGATGCCGCGGTGGAGGTGCTGCGGCCGGAGCGCCTCAACGCCGTCGGAGACACGGCGACACGGTGGGCGCAGGGGTGCACCATCCACGTCATCACCCCCCACGGACGGCTCGTCGAGGGTCCGGGCGCGTACACCTCGGACTCCGGAGTCGCCGCAGTCCGCCCCGCCGCCGGGACGACCGCGCGGTGGCGGCCATGGCACTGGCGCGGCCGCGCGGGAGCACGGCGCAACAGCCCGGCGACGTGATGCGCGGTCCCGGCGACCGGCCCCGATAGCCTGTCGCCGTGAGCACGCCGACCCGCGCCTTCGTCGGCCGCCTGACCGAGCTGAGCGTCTTCGACCCTCTCGGGGACCAGGTCGGCCGCGTTCGCGACGTCGTCGTGACGTTCAACGTCGCGCGCAGCCGCCCGCGGGTCATCGGCCTGGTCGTCGAGGTGGCCGGTCGCCGGCGCGTCTTCGTGCCGATGACCCGGGTCACCTCCGTCGAGGGTGGCCAGGTCATCACGACCGGGCTGGTCAACATGCGCCGCTTCGAGCAGCGCGGGAACGAGACCCTCGTGGTCGCCGAGCTCTTCGAGCGATCGGTGGAGGTGCGCACGGAGGAAGGCGCCCTCGTCGACGCCACCGTCGAGGACGTCGGCATCGAGCAGCACGGCTCCCGCGGCTGGAGCGTGGCCCGCGCCTTCGTGCGCACCGGAGCCCCCCGTGCCGGGCTCGGACGGCTGGCCCGCCGCCGCGGCGAGACCCGGCTCGTCGCCATCGAGGACGTCGTCGGGCTGCGCGAGTCCACCGGCGCGCAGAGCGCGGCCCGCTTCGTCGAGGCCAACGAGGACCTCAAACCCGCCGACCTCGCCGAGGTCATCCACGACCTCTCCCCCCAGCGCCGAGGCGAGGTGGCCGCCGAGCTGAGCGACGAACGGCTCGCCGACGTCATCGAGGAGCTGCCCGAGGACGACCAGGTCGAGATCATCGCCGGACTGCCGATCGACCGCGCCGCGGACGTCCTCGAGGCGATGGAGCCCGACGACGCCGCCGACCTGTTGGCCGAGCTGCCCAAGGAGCGCCAGGAGGAGCTGCTCGAGCGCATGGACGCCGACGAGGCCGCCGACCTGCGACGGCTGCTCACCTACGACGAGAACACCGCCGGCGGTCTCATGACGACCGAGCCGGTCATCCTCGGCCCCGAGGCCTCCATCGCCGAGGCGCTCGCCGTGGTGCGCCGACAGGAGCTGTCGACCGCACTGGCCTGCACCGTCTTCGTGTGCCGCTCCCCCCTGGAGACCCCCACCGGGCGCTACCTCGGCATGGTCCACATCCAGCGCCTCCTGCGTGAGCCCCCGCACAACCCGGTGGGTGGCATCCTCGACAAGGACGTCGAGCCGCTGCTCCCGGACGCGACGCTGGGCCAGGTGACGCGCATGCTCGCGACCTACGACCTCGTCGGGGTCCCGGTCGTCGACGCCGAGGGCCACCTGCTCGGCGCGGTCACCGTCGACGACGTGCTCGACCACATCCTCCCGGAGGACTGGCGCGAGGAGCGGCACGACAGCGTCACCCCGGAAGGGGCCACCCGTGGCTGAGCGCGAGCGCCGCCCCCGCATCGACCAGCCCCGCGAGGGCGGCCGACGCTTCACCGTGCCGTCGGCCTTCACCGAGGAGGCCTTCGGCGTCGTCTCCGAGAAGTTCGCCCGCTACATGGGCACCCCGTACTTCCTCATCGGCATGACCCTGTTCGTGCTGATCTGGGTGGGCTGGAACTTCCTCGCACCGCCTGCCTCGCGCTTCGACGAGTACCCGTTCATCTTCCTCACGCTCATGCTGAGCCTCCAGGCCTCGTACGCCGCACCCCTCATCCTGCTCGCGCAGAACCGCCAGGCCGACCGCGACCGCTTCGCCCTCGAGCAGGACCGCAGCCGCGACGAGCGCAACCTCGCCGACACCGAGTTCCTCACCCGCGAGGTCGCCGCCCTGCGGATCGCGATGCGCGACCAGGCCACCCGCGACTTCGTGCGCAGCGAGCTGCGTGACCTCCTCGACGAGATGGAGGAGCGCGGGCTGGTCGTCACCCGCGCCGCCGAGCCCGAGGAGGGCCCGGTCCGCACGCCCGGATCGCCGACCTAGACTGGGGTCCATGTCCCCCGTCAGTCCCGACGCCCTGCACGCTGCCCTCGAGACGGTCATCGACCCCGAGATCCGCAAGCCCGTCACCGAGCTCGGCATGGTCGAGAGCGTGGCGGCCGACGAGGCCGGCCACGTCGCCGTGACGATCCTGCTCACGATCGCCTCCTGCCCCCTCAAGGACACCCTGACCCGCGACACCACGGCCGCCCTGGAGAAGGTCGACGGCGTCACCGGCGTCACCGTGACCCTCGGGGTGATGAGCGACGAGCAGCGCGCCGGGCTCAAGACCATGCTGCGCGGCGGGGTCGCCGAGCGCGAGGTGCCCTTCGCCAGGGCCGGGTCCCTCACCAGGGTGTATGCCGTGGCCTCCGGCAAGGGCGGCGTCGGCAAGTCGTCGGTCACCGCCAACCTCGCGGCCTCCCTGGCCCAGCAGGGCCTGCGCGTCGGGGTCGTCGACGCCGACATCTACGGCTTCTCGATCCCACGCATGCTCGGCGTCGAGGGGCGCCCGACGCAGGTCGACGACATGATCCTGCCGCCACTGGCGCACGACGTGAAGGTCATCTCGATCGGGATGTTCGTGCCGGGCAACCAGCCCGTCGTGTGGCGCGGCCCGATGCTGCACCGGGCGCTTCAGCAGTTCCTCGCCGACGTCTTCTGGGGCGACCTCGACGTGCTGCTGCTCGACCTGCCCCCGGGCACCGGTGACATCGCCATCTCCACGGCCCAGCTCATCCCGAGCGCCGAGATCCTCGTCGTCACGACCCCGCAGCAGGCCGCGGCCGAGGTGGCCGAGCGAGCCGGCGCCATCGCACTCCAGACGCACCAGCGGGTGGCCGGGGTCATCGAGAACATGAGCTGGCTCGAGCTCCCCGACGGCAGCCGTCAGGAGATCTTCGGTTCCGGCGGCGGCCGGGAGGTCGCCGACTCCCTGACCCGGGCGATCGGCTCGGAGGTGCCGCTCCTGGGTCAGATCCCGCTCGACACCCGCCTGCGCATCGGCGCCGACGAGGGGATGCCGGTCGTGCTCGGTGAGCCCGACAGCCCGGCCGCCGTGGCGCTGCGCGGGATCGCCCGAGGGCTCGCAACCCGCTCGCGTGGTCTCGCCGGCCGCTCGCTGGGCCTCACCCCCGCCGGTCGCTGAACCGGCTCGGTCAGGTGGCGTCGACGTCGTAGGGCGTCGGTCGCGTGGGGTCCCACGCGGTGGGGCCGGGGTGCTTGGAGATGTAGACCGCGGGCGCCGCGTCGGAAGTCCCTGAGCCCCCCGCGCTCGCTGCGGTGACGGCCGCGCCGCCGGCGACGGCTGCGCCGGCAGCGGCCTTGCCACCCGTGAGGCCCCTTTCCCGCGGACCTGACGGACCCGATCTGGTCACGCACGGGCGCAACGGCGTCGTCCAAGGGGTCGAGCAGCGCTTCCTTGACGATGCGCCGCGGGTCGTACTGCCGCGGGTCGTACTGCCGCCAGTTGATGTCCTCGTACTCGGGGCCGAGCTGGTCCTTCAGCTGGACCTTGGCGCCCTCGGCCATGACCCGTGCCTTGCGGATGCCGCGCGCCAGCTTCGCGGCGTACTCGGGGAGTCGGTCGGGGCCGAGGATGAACACCGCGATGAGCGCGACGAGCACGATCTCCCAGCCGTTGACGCCGAACACCGAACACCACCCGTCCCTCTCCTGGACCGCAGAACCCTGGCGAGGGCCTCAGTCAGCCGAACCCTCGAGGACCATGGTGACATCCCGCTCGGCACCGCCGCGCACGATGGTCATGGTGACCTTCTCGCCGACGGTCCTGGAGCGGATGAGGACGACGAGCTCGCCGTCCTCGGAGACGGGCCTGCCCTCGAAGGCGATGACGACGTCGCCGGCCTCGAGACCGGCTTCCGCGGCCGGTCCGTCGGGGGCCACGGCGGGCTGGCCCGCGGGCCCCTCGTCGGCGATGCGCACGCCTTCCCCGTCGTAGGTCGAGTCGAGGAAGACCCCGATGATCGGGTGCACGGCCTTGCCGGTCGTGATCAGCTGCTCGACGGTCGTGGCCACCTGGTCGCTGGGGATGGCGAACCCGACCCCGATGTTGCCGCTCTGCCCACTGATCTCGGACCCGGGTGCCCGCGCGATGGCGGAGTTGACGCCGATGACCCGACCCTGCATGTCGAGGAGGGGGCCCCCGGAGTTGCCGGGGTTGATGGCGGCGTCGGTCTGGATCGCGTTGATGAACGACTGGTCGTCGGCCTCGCCGGGGGTCACGGGCCGGTCGAGGGCACTGACGATCCCCGAGGTCACGGTCGAGTCGAGCCCGAGCGGGGCCCCGACGGCAATGACCTGGTCGCCGACGACGACGTCCGCGGACCGACCGAGGGTGAGCGGCTCCAGGTCGGTGCGGTCGACCTTGACGACGGCGAGGTCGTAGGAGCCGTCGCGGCCGACGATCGTTGCGGGCACCTGCTGCCCGTTCGCGAGGACGACGGTGATCTCGCCGCCATCGGCGGCGCTCGCGACGACGTGGTTGTTCGTGACGATGTGCCCGCGGTCGTCATAGACCCACCCGGACCCGGTGCCGGTGCCGCCACCACCCTCGACGCGCAGGGTGACCACGCTCGGTGTCGTGCGGGCGGCGATGTTGGCGACCGAACCCTCCGGTCGCGTCGTCGCACCGGTGCCGACGCTCGGCGCGGAGGCCGCCGACGAGCCGGACGAACCGGTGGGCTCGAAGGCTCCGCGATCAGCCAGGACGCCACCGAGCAGTCCGCCGAGGAGGCCGGCCACGAGCGCCACCGCGAGCGAGACACCGATCAGGGCCCCCCAGCCCGGTCCGCGGCGCCGCGTCGCGGGCGTCGCCGGCGGCGTCAGCGCCACCCCCTGAGCGGCGGCGACGGGCTGCGCGGGGGGCGTCAGGGCAGCCCAGGCCGGCTCGGTCTGGGGCGCCGGGTAGGAGGCAGGCTGCTGGGAGCCGTAGGGGAGCGGGCTGCTCGGGCAGGCCACGCCGGTGCAGGAGCCGCCTGCTCGCCCACGGCCTGCGGGACCTCCTGGGTGGTCTCGTCGGCGCTTCCCGCCTGGCCCCAAGGGCTCCAGTCATCTCGCCCGGGCTCGTGCTCGCTCGTCATGGCGTCGATTCTGCCTGCTGGCCGAGCCGGGTGATCACGACGCCCTGCCCGGGACGGCCCAACACCGTGGCCACCGCGCTCACGCCGCGCAGCGGCGCGGCCGAGGGCGACACCACCGGGGTGGCGGTCGTGGCGAGGGCCGGACGCCCCGTCGCCGGCACGGGAACGACCGTCAGGCTCCAGGCAGCGGCGGCCGAGACCCCCGCCGCAGCGGCCGCGACGACCGTCGCCCGCAAGGGGCTGCGGTGGCAGGGCGGGGCGGACGGCGCGAGCAGTCGCAAGGGGTCCTGCCGGGCCACCGACGGCGCACGGGGGGCCAGTTCGGCCGCCATGGTGCTGCCGAGGGCGAGCAGGGTCGAGCGCAGGTCGCCCGGCATCGTCGGACCTCCGGCGAGGGCACTGGTGAGCCGACGCTCCTGGCCCACCGCGTGACCGCAGGTCTGGCAGGCCACGAGGTGGCGGTCCCACGCCCACTGCCGGTGGAGCGGAAGGCGCCCCGCGGCGTACTCGGCCAGCTCGTCGCCGAGGCACCGCACCCGCGTGGCGTCGGTCATACGATCCCCGCGGCGGGACGGCGGATGATCCGGCCCGTGCTCCTCGTCGGTGCGGTGGTGGTGGCGGGCTGGGGCGCGCGGTGCGCGAGGGACTCGCGCAGCTGCGCGCGGCCGCGGTGGATGCGCGAGCGGACGGTACCGAGCTTGATGCCCAGGGTCGCCGCGACCTCCTCGTAGGACAGTCCCTCGATGTCGCACAGCACGACGGCGGCGCGGAAGTCGGGCGACAGGGCGTCGAGGGCGCGCTGCACGTCGTCGTCGAAGTGGGCGTCGTGGTAGGCCTGCTCGGGGCCCGGTCCACGACCGGGCAGCCGGGCCGCGGACTCGTCGGAGAGCGCGTCGAAGCGGATCCGCTGCTTGCGGCGCATCTTGTCGAGGAAGACGTTGGTCGTGATGCGGTGCAGCCAGCCCTCGAAGGTGCCGGGCTGGTAGGTGTGCAGCGACCGGAAGACCCGGACGAAGACGTCCTGGGTGAGGTCCTCGGCGTCGTGGACGTTCCCGGTCAGGCGGTAGGCCAGTCGGTACACCCGCGCGGAGTGCTGCTCGACGACCTCCTCCCAGGTCGGGGGCACCCAACCGGCAGCCGGCAGGTCGCCGGTCAGCACGGCATCCGTCGTCGTCATCGCTTCTTCCCTCACCGAGCTGTTCATGTCACCCATCGCTACGCGTCCAGTCCGACAATTGTTCCCGGATTTCCTGAATGAACGCTGGGAACGTGCGTCTGCGGCACCGGGAACCCTGCGGGGCCTAGGGTTGGGACATGAGCACCCTCAAGCCCGCCAGCTGGACCTACACCGAGGAGTTCGTGCCCGAGCCGGAGGTCATCGAGGCCGCCCGACGGCGCGGGCTGGAGTTCGGTGACGCGTCCCCGGTGGGCACGGGGGCCGGTGCCATGCTGCGCGTCGTCGCGGCATCCGTGCAGGCCAGGCACGTCGTCGAGATCGGCACGGGCGCCGGCACCTCGGGGCTGTGGCTGCTCTCCGGCATGCCGGACGACGGCGTGCTGACGACCATCGACTCCTCGGCCGAGCACCAGCGCGCAGCGCGCGAGGCGTATGCCGAGGCCGGTTACGCCCACCAGCGCACGCGCGTGATCACCGGTGACGCCGCCGACGTGCTCCCCCGGATGACCGACGGCGCCTACGACCTGGTCGTCATCGATGCCGACAAGACCGGCTACCCCACCTACGTCGAGCACGCGGTGCGACTGCTGCGTTCCGGCGGTGTCCTCGTGATGGACAACATGTTGTGGCACGACCAGGTGGCCGACCCGGCGGCGCGCGACGTGACGACGAGCACGCTGCGCGACCTCGGCAAGGCCCTGCGCGACCACGACGAGCTGACCACCACGCTGCTGCCGGTCAGCGACGGCCTCCTCGTCGCGGTCAAGCGCTGACCGCGCTCCTCAGCTGACCTCGGGGCCGGCCCCGCGGCGGAACCCGGCGGGACCTTCGGCGATCGCCACGACCTCCCAGGCCTCGATCGTCACCGGGGCGGACCCGATCATGACGCTGCCCGGCGCCGTCGCCGCCCCCGGCTCGAAGCCCTCCCGGAAGATCGTGCGGTCCTGCTCGGTGTCGAAGACGTAGGTGCCCTCGAACCACTCCCCCTCGCGCATGCGCCACACCTTGAAGGCCAGCCCGTCGAGGAACATGAAGCGCGCGATCGAGGTGCCCACGACGTACTCGCGCAGCTGCTCGGCGGCGTCCTGCGGGGCGTTCTCCAGCGACCAGCGCACCGTCAGCCCGTAACCGGCGTTCATGCCATCTCCTCCAGCCACCGCAGCAGCAGTCGTGTCCCGAACCCCGTGGCCCCCTTGGCGGAGATCCCGGTGTCGACGTCCGAGCGGCCGGTTCCTGCGATGTCGAGGTGCGCCCAGCGGCGCTCGCCCACGAACTCGCGGAGGAACAGGGCCGCCGTCACGGCCCCACCGCCCACTCCATCAGCGATGTGGGCGATCTCGGCGACGTCGGAGTCGAGAGCTCGACGGTAGGTGTCCGCGAGGGGCATCGGCCAGAGCGTCTCACCAGTCGTCGCCCCGGCGGCCACGAGCGCATCCGTGAGTGCCGGGTCCGTGGCGAAGACCGGCGCCATTCCCCGCCCGAGAGCGATGCGGGCCGCTCCGGTGAGGGTCGCGACGTCGATGAGGAAGGACGGGTCCAGGTGGGCGTCCGCGTAGGCGAGGGCGTCGGCCAGGACGATGCGGCCCTCGGCGTCGGTGTTGCCGATCTCGACGGTGCGCCCGCCGTACTGGGTCACCACGTCCCCCGGGCGGTAGGACGCCCCGTCGACGGCATTCTCCGCGAGCGCCAGCAGGCCGGTGACGGCCACCGTCCACCTCGAGCTCACGACAGGCCGCGAGCACGGCCAGCACGATGGCGGCGCCGGACATGTCGGTCTTCATCCCGACCATGCCGTCGACCGGCTTGACCTGCAGGCCACCGGTGTCGAAGGTGATGCCCTTGCCGACGAGCACGATGCGCGGCGTGGATGCCGTCGCACCCGCCGGAACGTGGTCGAGCCGCACCAGCCGGGGCGGCGTGGCCGACCCCGCACCCACCGCGAGCAGGCCCCCGAAACCTTCCCGGGTCAGCCGGCGCTCGTCCCAGACCGTGACGTCGAGGCCGCTGGCGCGCCCCACGGTGCGGGCCTGCCGGGCCAGCCAGGCCGGGTTCTTCGTGTTCGACGGCGTCATCGACAGGCCCCGCGCCAGCAGCTGGGCGCGGGCCCGCGCGACGGCCCGGGTGACCGACACGGCATCCGTGGTTCCGGTCACGACCGCCTCGGATGCCGGGTGCGTCACCACGGTGGGGCCCTCGCGGGTCCAGCGGGGCGACCCCCAGGAGGCGAGCGCGGCTGCCTCGACGTAGGCCGTGAGCGCTGCGGCCGAGGCGCTCACGCCGATCGCGTGGAGCACGAGGGCCCGACCTCGGGTGGCCCGGCCGATGGCGGCGGCGGCGGTGCGCCACGCGGCATCCGAACCGTCGGCGACGCCGACGAGCACGACGCGGCGCACGGCGTGGGCGCCCGGGGGCAGCGGCACGGTCGTGAGCCAGCCAGCCGTGGTGCGCGGCTCGAACGTCGCGAGCACGGTGTCGGCGTCGAGGCCCAGGGCGTCGAGGGCGGCGCGGGCCTCGGCGTCACCCGGGCCGTGCTCGGTGCCGATGACGGCCACGAGAGCCGTGCCGTCGTGGTCCTCGGTGGCGCCGGCAGCCGCGAGGGCCGGGCCGAGGTCGGGGAGCACGCTCCACGCGGAGGTGATGGGATTGCGCAGGACATCGTCTCGGGCCACCGCTCGACCCTACCGAGCGCACGGGCCCGGACGCGCCGAGGCCCCCACCGGTCGTGGTGGGGGCCTCGGCGCGTCGGGGTCAGACGTCGGTCACTTCAGACCTTCGCAGTTGTCGATCGCGGCGCCCAGCGCGCGCACCTCGTCGGGGGTCATCTCGACGACGAGCCGTCCCCCACCCTCCAGAGGCATGCGAAGGACGATGCCGCGACCTTCCTTGGTGACCTCGAGCGGGCCGTCGCCCGTCCTCGGCTTCATTGCCGCCATGGCTCAAATCCCTTCCTCGCCGCGGCTACGTCGTGCGCGCCGCGTGGTGTCCGACGCCGGAGGGCCGGAATGCTGGTTCATTATCCCGTAGTGGCGCGGCGTGACGAAATCCACCCGTCAGCGATGAGAAACGGTCACGGAGGGAAGGAGCCCCACGGGGTGTAGACGAGCAGCGCGGCCGTCCACCAGAACACCCCGGCGATGATGACGGCGAGCACGACGGCGACCCGTCGGCGCCAGTGCGGCACCACCCCCTGGCCGTTGGCGGTCCGCATCGCGACCGAGGCGACGAGGGCTGCGATGGGGAAGTCGAGGAGCAGGAACCGCCACATGCTCGTGATCGGGCGGACCACCGCGAACAGGTAGAGCGGGTAGGCCAGCGCCCAGGCCCGCGCCTCGATGCAGATCCACCTCCCGTGACGTCCCAGCACGAGGGCGACGTAGGTGCCCACCAGCGCGACGAGCACGATCACCCCGGCGACGCCCTTGCCCTCCCAGGCCCACTCCAGCCACAGCACGAACGGGCCCTTGTCGGGCCGCTGCCCCCAGGCGGCCTGCACGTCGAAGAAGGCCGTCGGCACGCCCGTGGCCAGGCCGGCCACGACTGGCCAGGCGACGCCACTCACGGCCACCGCCCCCAGCATGACCACCGCACGCGCCCGCTGGCCGTGCAGTGGCCGGATGCCGGCGGCCCGGTCCTCGCGCCAGCGCACCGCGAGGTGGATCAGCACGGCCACCCCGAGGGCTGGTGCGACACCACGGGCGAAGCCGAGGGGCACGGCGACCAGGGCGACGAGCAGGTAGCTGCGGCGGATGAGGAGGAGCACGGCCCCCGCCACGAGCGCCACGGCGAGCGCCTCGGTGTACGGCTTGAGCATGACCGCCGTCGTCGGGTAGAAGCACCACAGGCTGGCCGCCACGAGGGCCAGCCGGTCGCGCTGGGGTTGCCTGGCCGCGTGCTCCCCCGAGCGCAGCACCGCCCAGATGAGCACGGCCGCGACCCCGCCGAGGACGATGTTGAGGAGCACGCCCGCGGCGGTGAACGGCATCCCCGTGACCATGAGCAGCTTCACGAGGTAGGGGTAGAGCGGGTAGAAGGCCCACGCGCTGTACGTCACCCGGCCGGTGTCGGCGTCGACCGGGAGCGGCACGGGGTAGCCGTCCTCGGCGATGCGCTGGTACCAGACCCCGTCCCACAGCCCGAACATGTCGCCGAGTCCCGGGGCGTCGTGACCGACGCCGGCGGGGTTCTGGAACCACGTGGCCGCGACCCACAGCGCCAGCAGGGCGACCACGCGGGAGACGAGGTAGACGACGAGGATCGTGCGGATCGGGTGGCCCAGGGCCCGAGCGCCGAGGGCGTGCCGACCGGCAGTCGTGAAGGGGCTGGGGCGAACGGGGGCCGCCGGCGACGCGTCAACCAGCGCCATCGGTCACGCTCCGGACGTCCCAGACGTGGACGCCGCCCGTGGTCACCGGCGCGCCGAAGGCCCCCGTCAGCGAGGTGAGGAGGGCGGGCTCGCCCGCGCGCCCCTGCGGGAGCACGATGGCGTCGACCCGACCCTGCTGCAGGTTGGTCCGGAACTCCTCGACCTGTTCCGGGGTGGCCACGGCGGGCTGCCCGGACTCGGCGATCGCCGCCATCCACTGGGTGAGCCCGGTCGGGGTGGCCCCGTACTGGCCGCCGCGCTCCGGCGTGGTGTCCGGCCCGACGAAGTAGCCCGCGACGACGGGGAACCCCCACCGGGCCTGGGCCTGCCACTCGAGGGCGCGGGTGTCCCCGACCCACGGCGCCGGAGCGGCCAGCACGGACCCGCCGTCGTCGACCCAGTCCTTCCAGGAGCCGTCGACGAAGAACTGCGGCATGGGGGCCCGGGAGTCGACGACGAGCGGGGTGGGGATGACGGGAAGGAGCACGAGCGCCGCGGCCGCCGCGGCAGCGGCGAGGCCGACGGGTGCGCTCTTGGCAGACCGGCTGACCGCGCGTCGGACCTCCTCCGCCCCGATCGCGAGCAGGGCACCCAGCGCCGGCACGGCGATGAGCGCGAACCGCGTGGGGAGGACGTTCTCGAGGACCGGCACGTGCTCCAGCACCGCCCAGGGACCGGGGATGCCGGTCGCCCGCCCCCGCACGATGACCTCCTCGCCGAGGGAGAGCCAACAGGTGACGAACACGACGGCACCGAGCGCCTGCACCACCGGACGCCGCCACAGCGCGATGACCACGGCGACCGCGGCGAGCAGCAGCGGGATGCCGAAGAACGAGTTCTCCTCGGTGCGGTTCATCGACAGCGCGGCAGACGCCCAGGGGTCGGCCCCCAGGCTTCGCGTGGCCCGCCCCCACAGCTGCGCGAGGTCGTTGCCCGCCGGGGGGTGCCAGATCGAGGTGTAGCTGCGCGGACCGGCGAACTGCCACCAGAGCGGCACGGCGACGATGGCCACGCAGAGCCCGGCGGCGAGGGCCAGACCGCGCGCGAGCGGCCGCAGCGCGTCGCGGTGGTGGGCCACGAGCACGGGGGTGGCGATCGCCAGGCCCACCGCCGTGAGGAGCAGCACCTCCTCACCGATGAAGACCTGCCACGCGGCGAGCAGCCCCAGCACCACGGCGTCGCGGCGCGGGCGGGTGCCCTCGGCGATCCGGATCACCCGGTCGACGATGAGCGGCACGAGGAACTGGGCGACGAAGTTGGGGTGTCCGTTCGCGTGCGAGACGAGCCCGGGCGCGAACCCCGCGAAGCCCGCACCGATGGCCGCGAGGAGCGGGTGGACGACGAGCCGGCGCCGGAACAGCCAGAACCAGGCGGATGCCGTGAGGGCCAGCCCCAGCACCTCGACGAGCACGAAGGTGGCCGACGGTCCGGCGAGCAGCGTGAGGGGGGCGAGCGGCACGCCGAGCCCGAGCACCGAGGCGTTGGCCATGAGGTTGACGCCGTCGGGGAAGTTCTGGAGGTCGGTGAACAGCGGGTTCGACAACGTCACGAGGTTGTGCGCCGTGGCCCCGAAGTACCACTCGAAGGCCTGCTGGTCCTGCACGCCCTGGGACAGGTAGCCGGTGCGCAGGTTCGCGATCAGGCCCGAGAGCAGCCACGCGGCCACGAGGAGGTAGACGGCGGGTGCGACGAGGTCGGAGCGACGCCACGGCAGGGGACGCTCGGCGGCCTCGCGGGGCTGCGCTGCTCGCTCGACCCCGGTGCGCCCGGGCTCCGGCGCCGGCTCCGGCGCCGGCGGCGGCGGTGGCGGTGGCGGTGGCGGTGGCTCGCCGCGCAGGGTTGCGATGGCCCGGTCGTGCGCGGCCACCCGGCCCTCGAGGACGGTGACGACCTCGTCGACCTGGGACCTGCGGTACCCCCGCACCTGGCGGCGGAAGCCGTCGTCGGGCCACGGCATCACGCCACGTCACCGTCGTCAGCGGAAGGTCCCGGCTGCGGACCGGCCGGTGCGCTGGCCCGTGCGAGCACACCGTCGACGACCCGCGTGAAGAGCACCGCGCCCAGACGGTCACCGATGGGCCGGGTCAGCCTCTTCAGCCCGGGCAGCCAGAGCTCCTCGGACCACACCACCGACGAGCCACCCGGGGCGTCGGGGTCAGGGCGCACCGAGATGTCGGCCCACCCGTGGAGGAACCGGCCGGTCTTGACCAGGCGCAGGTGCCGACCGGGCTCGAGCGCGGTCACGAGCATCCGGTCCGCGGCGGCCAACGGGCCCAGTCGCGTCCACGCGACGACCTCGGCGCCGAGCGCGAGGCCCCCCGGCGGCACCTCGACGTCGGTCAGCGGGACGTGCCGGGTGTGCTCCGCCAGGTCGGTGAGCGCGGAGAAGGCGACGTCCGGTGCGAGCGCCGTCCGGCGGCTGATGGTGCAGGCCACGACTCAGCCCTCTTCCGGGCGCTTCTCGTCCAGCAGGCCGGCCAGCTCGACCTCACGCTGGGCGAGCGTCTCGCGCAGCACGTCGAGGCGCGTGTCGACGTCGTCGATGCGGTAGCCGCGTGGCTCGGTGTCGAAGCGCACGGCATCCACGTCGGAGGCGGTCGGCACCTCGGGGAGCCCGGTGTCCGGCGTGGTGCCCACCGGGTCCGCCAGGGGGTCGACGGGCAACCGGCCCTTCGCGACGCCGAGCACCACCGCGACGAGCACGACGGCGACGAGCGCGAGGACGAGGAGAGGGACCACGCGCCGATCCTACGGCGGCCGGGGGCTGGCGTTACTCGGGTGGGCCGGGGTGCGCGGAGGCCTCGTCGCCCCGCTGCGAGGACTCGTCGGCGGCGACGATCGCCGCGACCGCGTCGTCGACGTCGTCGGTGAGCGTGAGCAGGTCGAGGTCGCCCACGCTGATCGTGCCGCGGACCGCAGCCGTGCCACGCAGCCAGTCGATGAGGCCGCCCCAGTAGTCGGTGCCGAGGAGCACGATCGGGAAGCTCGTGACCTTCTGGGTCTGCACCAGCGTCACCGCCTCGAAGAGCTCGTCCAGGGTGCCGAACCCTCCCGGGAGCACGATGAAGCCCTGGGCGTACTTGACGAACATCGTCTTGCGCGCGAAGAAGTAGCGGAAGTTGACACCGAGGTCGACGAACTCGTTGAGCCCGGCCTCGAACGGCAGCTCGATGCCCAGCCCGACCGAGGTGCCACCGGCGTCCAGGGCGCCCTTGTTGGCCGCCTCCATCGCCCCCGGGCCGCCACCGGTGATCACGGCGTACCCGGCTGCGACCAGGGCGGCACCCACCCGCGTCCCGAGCTCGTAGACGGGGTCGTGGGGCCTGGTGCGGGCCGAGCCGAAGACGCTCACGGCCGGACCGAGCTCGGCCAGCGCGCCGAACCCGGTGACGAACTCGGACTGGATGCGCATCACCCGCCAGGGGTCGGTGTGCAGCCAGTCGGCCGAGCCGCGGCTGTCGAGCAGCCGCTGGTCGGTGGTCGAGCCGGGCACCTTGGAGCGGCGCATGACGACCGATCCCTGGTGGTAGTCACGGTCGGCGCTGTGCGGCGGCTTCGGGGTGGCAGTCACGGCGCCACTGTATGGCGACGCACCCCCTCGCGGTGAGTGCGTCAGGCGAGCCAGCGCAGCAGGGCCCGCTCGCACGCCGTGTACTGCTCGACCGGGCACTGCTCGTCGTCCATGTGCGCGAGGTTCGGGTCACCCGGGCCGAAGTTCACGGCCGGCACCCCGATCGCGGAGAACCGGGCCACGTCGGTCCAGCCCTGCTTGGCCTCGACCGGCAGGCCGAGCGCCTCGATGAACGCCTTGGCCGCGGGCAGGTGCAGTCCGGGCCGGGCGCCTCCCGCGTTGTCGACGATCGCCACCTCGAAACCGGAGAAGACCTGGCGAACGTGCGCCTCGGCATCCTCCTCGGTGAGGGAGGGTGCGTAGCGGTAGTTGACGGTCACGACGCAACGGTCGGGGATGACGTTGGTGGCGGTGCCGCCCGAGATGAGCACGGCCCCCAGTGCCTCGCGGAACTCGAGCTCGTCGACGACCCGGGTGACGGGCTCGTAGGCCGCGAGCCGGGCGAGGATCTCACCCGCGTCGTGGATGGCGTTGTGGCCCTTCCACGGTCGCGCGGAGTGTGCCGCGATGCCCTTGGTCGTCACCTCGGCGCGCAGGGTGCCCTTGCAGCCACCCTCGACGCGGGCGTCGGTGGGCTCCAGCAGCACGGCGAAGTCGGCGTCGGCGAGCAGTTCGGGCGCCTGCTGCTGCACGTGGAGCAGGCCGTTGTGCACGGAGTCGATCTCCTCGGCCTCGTAGAAGACGAACGTGATGTCGCGGCTGGGCTCGAGCACCTCGTGGGCGACGCGGAGCATCACGGCGACACCGCCCTTCATGTCGACGGTGCCCCGGCCCCACAGCACCTCCCCACCCTGCGCGTGGACGCGACGGGTGGGCAGGTTCGCGGGGTCGCGGGTGAGCGGCACGGTGTCGATGTGGCCCGCGAGCACGACGCGCTCGGCCCGGCCCAGGTCGGTGCGGGCCACGACCGTGTTGCCGACGCGGGTCACCGCGAGGTGCGGCAGGGGTCGCAGGGCCGACTCGACGGCATCCGCGAGGGCCTGCTCGTCCAGGCTCACCGACTCGACGTCGCAGACGGCGGCGGTGAGGGAGGTGACGTCGGTCGCGAGGTCGAGCACGGGGGTGGTGGACGGCATGCGGCCAGCGTAATCACCGGGGCGGTCGGATCGCTGCGCCACCGTAGGCTGGTCGGCATGACACGCAGCGCCTGGGGCCACGCCCTGCTCACCCTCACCGACGACGGAACCGTGCTCGACGCGTGGTTCCCGGCCCCGGCACTCGGCGAGCCCGGTGGCGCCGGAGAGCTCGACGCCCCGGCCGGGCTGGAGTCGCTCGTCGGTACGGATGCCGCGCGCCGGGTTCGTCGTGAGCTGCGGTTGGTCACCGCTGACCTCGACGCCCCGCCGGCCGACACCGCCGACGGCTGGTTGCGGCTGCACCTGCTCTCCCACCGGCTCTGCGCGCCGAACAGCATCAACCTCGACGGCTTGTTCGGCGTGCTCACGAACGTCGTGTGGACCTCGCAGGGCCCCTGCGCCGTCGACGGCTTCGAGCTGACGCGGGCGCGCCTGCTCGCGCGCGGGACGGTGCAGGTCTTCGGCGTCGACAAGTTCCCCCGCATGACCGACTACGTCGTGCCGAGCGGTGTGCGCATCGCCGACGCCGACCGTGTCCGCCTGGGCGCGCACCTGGCCAGCGGAACCACCGTCATGCACGAGGGTTTCGTCAACTTCAACGCGGGCACTCTCGGCACCTCGATGGTCGAGGGGCGGATCAGCCAGGGCGTCGTCGTGGGCGACGGTTCCGACATCGGCGGCGGCGCATCCACGATGGGCACGCTGTCGGGTGGCGGCACGGAACGCGTGAGCATCGGTGAGCGTTGCCTGCTCGGAGCCGAGTCGGGGCTCGGCATCGCGCTCGGTGACGACTGCGTCGTCGAGGCCGGGCTCTACGTCACCGCGGGCACCAAGGTGTCCCTCCCGGACGGGAGCGTCACCAAGGCCCGTGAGCTGTCAGGGCAGAGCAACCTGCTCTTCCTGCGCAACTCGGTGACCGGGGCCGTGCAGGCCCGCCCTCGTGACGGGCACGGCATCGTGCTGAACTCCGCACTCCACGCCAACGACTGACACCGGGGCCGGGCCGCCCCCACCACCGAAGGACACCGAACCACATGCCGCGCACCGCCAAGGGCGCCCTCACCCTCGCCGAGGAAGGGCCCCGCTCGCCGGGCCGTCGTCGGCTGGGCGTGGTGGTCGTGCTCGCCCTCGTCGCCGTCGTGGGGGTGGCCGGGTACGCGGGCATCGGCTACCTCCGGGCGCTGGCGACCCCTGAGGAGTGCCTGGTCACCGCGGCCGGCTCGACCTTCCAGTGGGCTCCCGACCAGGCGAGCAACGCCGCCGCGATCACCGCCATCGCGCTGAAGCGTGACCTGCCGCCGCGGGCCGCCACCATCGCCATCGCGACGGCCATGCAGGAGTCGAAGGTCCGCAACATCACCTACGGCGACCGCGACTCGCTGGGGCTCTTCCAGCAGCGCCCGTCCCAGGGTTGGGGCACGCGCGAGCAGATCCTCAACCCCGAGTACTCCACGAACAAGTTCTACGACGCCCTGGTCAAGGTCGACGGGTACACGACGATGGAGATCACCGACGCCGCTCAGGAGGTGCAGCGCTCGGCCGCCGGGAAGGCGTACGCGCAGCACGAGGCTCAGGCGCGGGTCACGGCATCCGCGCTGTCCGGGCAGACGCACGCCGGGGTCGTGTGCGTGCTCGAGGACCCGCAGTCACCGGGCGACCCGCAGGCGGTGGCCTCGTTGATCGAGCAGGACTTCGGGGTCACGGCCGAGGTCGAGGGCGACACGGTGACGTTGCGCACCGACGACGAGGACCTCGCGTGGGCCGTGGGCTCGTGGGGCGTGGCCCGGGCCACCGACACCGGCGCCGTGCGGGTCGTGGTCGGCGACCGGGAATGGCGTCGCAGCATGGACGACTCCGCCCGGGAGTGGGACACCACCGACGCACCTGCCGCAGACGCTCCGGCAGTCACCATCCACCTCACCTGACGAAGGACCGGCCTCCCACGCAGGCGGGGGCGCAGGAGGTAGACCGACTGGGGCGACAGGAGGCCGCCGGTGAGCGCCCGGACCCGGCGCAGCCGCACGGCCCACTCGTCATCGGTCGCCACGACGCCACCGAGGAGATCACCGTGCCCCCCGATGAACTTCGTGGCCGAGTGCACGCTCAGCACTGCTCCGTGCGCGAGCGGCTGTTGCAGCACCGGGGTCGCGAAGGTGTTGTCGACGAGCACGGGGACGTCCCCTGCCCTGGCGACGACGTCGCCGATGTCGACGAGGTCGAGCGAGGGGTTGCCCGGGGTCTCCACGACGACGAGGCCGGTGTCGGCGCGGGTCGCGGCATCCACCTGCTCGGCCGTCGCCCAGGTGACCCGGGTACCGAGCAGGCCGGTGGCCAGGAGGTGGTCGGTTCCGCCGTACAGCGGTCGCACCGCGACGACGTGCGGCCGGCCTGCGGCCACGGACGCGAGCAGGCAGGCCGTGATCGCGGCCATCCCCGACGCGAAGGCCACAGCTGCGGGCAGGATGGGTCCAACCTCGCCTCCCTCACCCACCCAGACCTTGGGAGGAGGTCAGCGGTTGGCGACGGGGACGTAGTCGCGCTCACCCGCGCCGACGTAGACCTGGCGCGGTCGGCCGATCTTCGTCGTGGGGTCCTCGATCATCTCGCGCCACTGGGCGATCCAGCCCGGCAGACGGCCCAGGGCGAACAGCACGGTGAACATCCTCGTCGGGAAGCCCATCGACTTGTAGATCAGGCCCGTGTAGAAGTCGACGTTCGGGTAGAGCTTGCGCTCGATGAAGTAGTCGTCGGCGAGGGCGATCTCCTCGAGCCGCATGGCGATCTCGAGGAGGTGGTCGCCACCCGCGGTCTTGGCGAGGATCTCGTGCGCGGTGTCCTTGATGATCGCGGCGCGCGGGTCGTAGTTCTTGTAGACCCGGTGGCCGAAGCCCATGAGGCGGACGCCGTCCTCCTTGTTCTTGACCTTCGTCATGAACTCGTCGGTGGAGAAGTCCGCGTTCTCGATCCGCTCGAGCATCTCGAGCACCGCCTGGTTCGCGCCGCCGTGCAGCGGCCCGAACAGGGCGTTGATGCCGGCGGAGACCGACGCGAAGAGGTTGGCCTGCGAGGAGCCCACGAGGCGCACCGTCGACGTCGAGCAGTTCTGCTCGTGGTCGGCGTGCAGCACGAGCAGCAGGTCGACGGCCTTCACGAGGTCGGGGTCGATCTCGTAGTCGGTCGCCGGGACACCGAACGTCATCCGCAGGAAGTTCTCGACGAGCGTGAGGTTGTTGTCCGGGTAGAGGAAGGGCTGGCCGATCGACTTCTTGTAGGCGTAGGCCGCGATCGTCGGCAGCTTGGCCAGCAGGCGGATCGTCGAGATCTCCACCTGCTCCTTGTCGAAGGGGTCGAGGCTGTCCTGGTAGAAGGTCGACAGCGCCGACACGGCCGAGGAGAGCACCGGCATCGGGTGCGCGTCGCGGGGGAAGCCCTGGAAGAAGCCCTTGAGGTCCTCGTGCAGCATCGTGTGCTGGCTGATCCGCCCCTCGAAGTCGGCGAGCTCGGTCGGCGTGGGGAGCTCACCGTAGATGAGCAGGTAGGAGGTCTCGATGAAGCTCGACTGCTTGGCCAGCTGCTCGATCGGGTACCCCCGATAGCGCAGGATGCCGGCATCCCCGTCGATGTAGGTGATGGCGCTCGTACAGCTGGCGGTGTTGGTGAAGCCGCCGTCGAGGGTGACGTTGCCGGTCTCCTTCAACAACGCGGAGATGTCGTAGCCGCCGTTGCCCTCGGTGGCTGGCACGAGGGACAGGTCGAGCTGCTTACCGGCAGCGGACAGGGTGGCACCGTCAGTCATGTCTGTTGTCCTTCGCGAGGGGCAGGGAACGTTTCGACCCTACAGTCCGGGCTCCCGGGCAGAAACCGGGAGCCACTCCACGGCGACGCGGGAGGTCATGCGAGACGCCGAACGGCGGCCTCGATGCGCTCGTCGGTCGCCGTGAGCGCGATGCGCACGTGCTGCCGCCCGGCCGGGCCGTAGAAGTCTCCCGGGGCAGCGAGGATGCCGCGCGCGGCCAGCCGCTCGATGCTCACCCTGCAGTCCTCCCCCGCGCTCGCCCACAGGTACAGGCCGGCCTCGGAGTCGTCGACCCGCAGGCCGAACTGCTCCACGGCCGGGCGCAGGGCGTCCCGGCGTGCGGCGTAGCGCTGCTTCTGCTCGGCGACGTGGTCCGCGTCGGACAGCGCCGCGAGCATGGCCCGTTGCACCGGCCACGGCACGATCATCCCGGCGTGCTTGCGGACCTCGAGGAGGCGGCCGACGAGCGCAGGGTCACCGGCGACGAAGGCACCCCGGTAGCCGGCGAGGTTCGACTGCTTGGACAGCGAGTAGACGCTGAGCAGTCCCTCGTGCGAGCCGCCCGTGACGCGGGGGTCGAGGATCGAGGGTGTCGTCGGCGGCTCGCGCGACCCCGGCTCCCTGGGCCTCCAGTCGAGCTCGGCGTAGCACTCGTCGGACGCGACGACGACACCGTGCGCCCGGGCCCACGACACGACCTTCGCGAGGTGCTCGATCCCCAGGACCTTGCCCGTGGGGTTGCCCGGGGTGTTGAGCCACAGCAGCTTCGGCGTCGTCGCCGCGGTCAGCGGACCGAGTGCCGTGAGGGCGTCGACGGCGACCGGGGTGGCCCTCGCGAGTCGGGCACCGACGTCATAGGTCGGGTAGGCCACCCGGGGGAACGCGACCACGTCCCCGGGGCCGATCCCGAGGAGCGTCGGCAGCCAGGCGACGAGCTCCTTGGAGCCGATCGTCGGCAGCACCCCTGCGGGGTCGACGTCGGGCACCCCGCGTCGGGCGGCGAACCACGTGGCCACGGCCTCACGAAGGTCGGCCGTGCCCCACGTCAGCGGATAGCCGTGCGCGTCCGAGGCGGCGGCGAGGGCCTCACGGATGACCGCCGGAGTGGGGTCGACCGGTGTGCCGACCGACAGGTCCACGAGCCCGACCCCTGCGGAGCCCTCGATGGAGGGATCGGAAAAGGCGCTCGCCCGCTCCTTGGTCGGAGCGAGCGAGTCCCAGGGGAAGTCGGGGAGCGAGAGCACCAGGGGTGGGCCCGCCCTACTCGTCGTGCTCCTGCGGCGGCAGCGCGGAGATGATCGGGTGGTCCTTGGGGATCATGCCGAGCTTGGCGGCGCCGCCGGGGCTGCCGAGGTCGTCGAAGAACTCGACGTTGGCCTTGTAGTACTCGGCCCACTGCTCGGGGACGTCGTCCTCGTAGTAGATGGCCTCGACCGGGCAGACCGGTTCGCACGCGCCACAGTCGACGCACTCGTCGGGGTGGATGTAGAGACTGCGCTCACCCTCGTAGATGCAGTCGACGGGACACTCCTCGATGCAGGCCTTGTCCTTGAGGTCGACACAGGGCTGCGCGATCACGTACGTCATGGCGCACATACTATGCGGGCCATGGACGAGCGTGCGGCCGGGCCGGATCGTGGCCCACGCGTCGGGTCGCGTGTCGTGGTGCGCCATGCCCTGGAGGTGCCGGACCCGAGCACCGGTGCGACCCTCACCGACGTCGTCGGCGACCTCGTCGCGACGGATGCCGCACACCTCGTCGTCCGCACCCGCCGTGGTGTGGTCACCGTTCCACGCCACCTCGTGACCGCGCTGAAGGAGATCCCTCCGACCCCCTCGCGCCGCGGCAGCCCCCACCGGGCGCTGTCGGTCGAGGACCTGCAGCGCGTCATGATCGGGGCCTGGCCGGCGATGGAGACCGAGCGGCTCGGCGACTGGGTGTTGCGTGCCTCGCGCGGCTTCACCCAGCGAGCCAACTCGGTCGTGACCGTGGGCAGCCCGGGCCTTGCGCTGCCGGCGGCGCTGGATGCCGTCGAGCGCTGGTACGCCGTGCGCGGGCTGCCCGCCAACCTCACCCTGGCCGGCCCCGTCGGGTTCGACCCGGCATCCGATGCCGTGGGTGTGGAGGCGCTGCGCCGCGGCTACCGCGCGCGCGTGCCCACCGTCACCCTCACCGCCCCCACCCGACTCATTGCGAATGACCCACTCCGAGGTACCTCGAACGACCCTGTGGCGGTCGGTGTTCTGCAAGAAGTCGGGGTCGGCGAGGTGCTGACCGACGAATGGCTCGCCGCCTACCGGGCCTACCGCGAGGTGGACGATGTGGCGGCCCGCGCCGTCCTCACCGGCTCGCCGGCGCAGGTGTTCGCCACGGCGACGGATGCCGGGGGTCGGGTCCTCGGCATCGGTCGCCTCGGGCTGGCCTCGGCGTGGGGTGGCATCGCCGCGATGTGGGTCGACCCGGCTGCTCGTCGGCAGGGGCTGGCGTCCCGCCTGCTGACCGCGCTCGCGCGAGCGGCCGCCGACTCGGGAGTCGCCTCACTGCACCTGCAGACCGACTCCGACAACGCTGCGGCGCTGGCGCTGTACGAGCAGCGGGGGTTCGAGCGACACCACGCCTACGTCAACCTCACCCGGCCGCCGACCTGAGCGAACCGGGGCCGGTGGTCAGGAGGGCTTGGGGTTGGTGCAGGTGACGTCGTCCTCGGGCCGGTAGTTCGTCGTGAACTTCTCGGTCTTCACGACCTTCCCGCCCTCCTTGACGATGCGGCCGACGTTGACCTTGAAGCCGACGACCGGGCTCTGGTCGAGGCAGTCGGGGTCGTCGTCGGTGTACTTCTTGGGCTGCACGAAGTCGTAGCGCTCGCTCTTGGTCGCCGTGACGTCGTACTTCTTGGTGCCCCAGAAGTTCACCGTCATCGAGGTGTTGGTCGTGATGACCTCGATGCGCACGCCACCGTCGGTGGTGTTCGTGAACTTGTTGTGCAGGTCGGGCCACGAGATCGTCGCCTCGCGCCCCTCGGGGTAGCGCGAGATGTAGTAGTAGTGCGGTGTCCACTCGTCGAGCTGCATCCCGGAGAAGAAGGCCGCGTTGAAGATCGTCGTCGACACCTGCGAGATGCCGCCGCCGTACGCGCTCGTGGAGCGGCCGCCACTGATGATGCCCGCCTTGACGTAGCCCTTCTCGGGGGTGCGCTTGCCCAGGATGCCGTTCATGCTGAACTGGCCACCCGGCGGGATGTACGTGCCGTTGATGATCCTCGACGCGAGCTTGATGTTCTGCACGCGCGGCTGCCCCGACGGGTAGTTGGTCGTGAAGGAGGAGATCTTCTCCTTGGGCAGCGTGGCCTTGGCGATGGCGGTCGTGAACTTCGGCTCGACGGTCCTGGTCGCGACGGTGGCGGTGCGCGTCGGCGTCGAGATGGCCTTCCAGACCTCGCTCTGGAGCGAGGGGTCGTCGAGAGCCAGGCCCGGCACGTGTGCCTTGACACTGGGCTTGCTGCCGGAGAAGGTCACGACGGCGTCCTTGGCGACCACCTCGGTGCCCGACTTCTCGGCCGCCTCGTGGACGATCGCGGCCAGCTTCTCGGGGTCGGCCTTCGGGGTGATCGTGCCGGACTCCTCAGGCGTGAGGACGATGGCCGGGGCGAACGCCTTCGGCGACAGGGTGAAGGACTTCTCGCCCGCCGTCACCGTCACCGGGGCGGAGACGGCGACGTCGGCGAACTCACTCTTGACCCGGGCCAGCTCCTTCGCCGACACCTTCGGCTCGAGGGTGCGGGCAGCCACCTTGATGCTCGTCTGCGCCGGCCACCAGCGCTGCACCGCGGCCACCGTTCCTGCGACGTCGGTGCTCGTGCCCGTCACCGGCTCCTCGAGGGTTGCCTTGCCCTCGGCCACGGAGACCGACCCCTCGACCGGCTCGGCGTCGAGCTCACCCCGCGCCGCGTCGACGGTCTGGGTGAACACGTCCTCGTCGACGATGACGACGGCGCTCTCGTCCGAGCCACCGGACAGGGTGCGCCACACGGCTGCCGGTGCCAGCGAGAAGCCGACGAGGCCGTCGACCGTCGCGTCGACGTCGACGGCCACGCCGAGGTCCTTCGGGAGGCTCTCGACCTCACCGGCGGTGGACGTCAGGGTGATCGGTTCGGACGCCGCATCGGCGAGTGCCGTGGTCAGCGTCGCGCGCGCCTGGTCGGCGTCCTGGCCACCGACGGCGACCCCCGCGACCGTCGTGCCTCGAGGAACCCGGTCGCCCAGGACCACCGCTGCCGCCACGTAGGCGGCCACGACGGCCAGGAGTGCGGCGCCCACGGCCAGGGGCCAACGTCGGCGCGAAGGAGTCGGCTCGGCCAGGTCGTGGCCGTGGTCGTCCAGAATGGGATGGGTCATGCGATGTTCCCGTAGCTTCCTCGAAAGTGGACCAGGGCCGGACCAACGGTGTCGGGCAAGGTGATGGCAAGGACCTGCGCCACGACGATCGCGTGGTCCCCGGCCGGGTGCGTGTCGGTGACCCGGCACTCGAGCTGCATGAGCGCACCGTCGAGGAGTGCCATGCCGGTGTGCTCACCGCGGTGGTGGGGGGCCCGGTCGAGCTGGCCGTGCAGGGGTCGACCCGGGGTGGCGAACCACTGGGCCAGCGGCCGCTGGTCGGCGGCCAGCACGCTCGCCCCGAAGACCCCTGACTCGGCCACTGCAGCCAGCCACCGGGTCTCGTTCTCGACGCACACGAGCACGAGCAGCGGGTCGAGCGAGACCGACGTGAGGGTGTCGGCGGTCATGGCGTGGTCGTGCCCCGCCGTGGTCGTCGTGAGGACGGTGACACCCGAGACGAGGCGACCCATGGCCTGGCGGAAGCGGGCAGGGTCGAGGGGGTCCGTACTCACGCTGCTCCCTCCTGCCGAACGGGCTGGCCGGTCTCGGGGTCGAGGCGGGCGAAACCCTCGCGCCCGGCGAGCCGGGCCACGACGTGGTTGGACAAGGCATACCACCCGTCCCCGACGACGACCTGCGTCTCGTGGAAGGTCAGGGCCTCGGCCTGTGCCGCCACGACGGACGGGTCGATGACGGCGTGCGTCACGACGCTGTCGGGCACGACGGACGAGGGCAGCGGGTCGTTCGGCCCCGGCACGACCAGCTCACGGTCCGCAGGCACGTTCGCGGCGAGCCAGGCGCGGTCCTCGAGGGCCCACGACAGCGGCGTCAGCACGGCATACAGCACCGGTGGCTCGACTCCTGCGGCGCACCGACGCGACGGCGCGCACGGTGGCGTCGTGGGTTCGCACGTGGTCGGGGTGGCCGTAGCCACCGGTCGCGTCGTAGGTGACCACGACGTCGGGGCGAAGGGCGTCGAGCACCGCACGGATGCCGGCTGCCGCCTCGGCGAGGTCGGCGCCCGCCCACGCCCGCGGGTGCAGACGCCGCGGCGGACCCCACCATGCCCGAGTCCCGGTAGGTGGTCGGTGCGCCCGGTGAGCCTCCGCCGAGCAGGTGGTGGGTGACGCGCAGTGAGGTCATGGCGCCCTCGAGCTCGGCCCGACGGTGGGCTGCAAGAGGGTCCCCCTCGGCACCCTCGAGGTGGGCGAGGTGCTGGGGGATGACCTCGCCCTCCTCGCCCAGGGTGCACGTCAGCACGTGGACGTCGTCCCCACGAGCCACGTGGTGCGCCAGCGCGACGCCGGTGGCCAGGGTCTCGTCGTCAGGGTGTGCGTGCACGAAGAGCAGCCGGGGACGCCGCCCGCTCAGGTCGAGTCCGTCGAGGAGGCCCTTCACGGCGCCACCGCGATGTCGGCGAACTCGATGACCCCGCCGGCGATGGTGTTCGCCGACAGGTTGCGGACGTCGGACCCCGCGACGTAGAGCGCGCGACGCTCGGCCAGGCCGATGTAGGCCCCGTCCTCGAGAAGGGACTGGTCGACGACCGCCCAGGCGGCCTCCCGCTCGGCGCGGTCGGCGATCTGCTGGATCTCGGCCATCCGCGCATTGAGGGCGGGGTCGGCCCAGTAGCCGTAGTCCCGTCCGGGGCCTGCGGCGGTGAGGTTGATCGAGCTGTCGAACAACGGGGGAAGGATGGTGGACGCCGACGCCCAGGCGGGTGCCCAGTTGCTCCAGAAGACGTCCACCTCGCTCGCCGCGGCCGGGCTGCTGATCGCAGTGAAGTAGTCGTCGGTGATCGGTCTGGTCGTCGGCTCGAAGCCGGCCAGGCGCCACCCGGCCACGAGGGCCGCCATGGCCTTGTCCGCCGTGGCGCTGGAGCGGTAGGCGACGGTGAACGCGACGGGTTCGGTGAGCCCGGCCTCGGCGAGCAGCGCCTTGGCCCTCACGGCATCCCCGCGGTTGCCGGTGCCGACGGGGTCACCCTCGTGCGCGGCCTCGAGCGAGCGCGGGATGAGGGAGCGGGCCGGGTCGGCCGCGGTCGCACCCCCGATGGCCGTGACGTACGCCTCGCGGTTGGTCGCCGCAGCCAGCGCCTCGCGCGCCAGGGGGTTCTTGAAGACCGGGCTCTTCGTGTTGGGCACGAGGTAGTCGATGACGCCCGTGCGGGGGTTGACCGAGCGCTCCCGCAGGCTCTCGACGGCGGTGATGTTCTGCTGGATCGCCGGCGGCGCCGAGCTGAGCGAGACCGAGGTGCGGCCCCCGTCGCTGTCGGACATCACCTGCTGGGTGATGGCCTGGACGTCCATGCCCTCCTGGTAGTCGATCCGGTCGGGGTGGGCCCGCCGCACGGGATCCGTGGACCGAGCCCAGTGCGGGTTGCGGACGAAGCGTGCCGCCGGTGCCGGGGACCCACGGCGCCTCCAACATGTACGGCCCGGCGGAGAAGACCTCGTAGACCCCCTCGGCGCCGCGGTCGGCCGACTTCTTGACCGGCCCGAACGCCGGCTGGCTCACGAGCTCGTTGAAGTCGCCGAGCGGGGTGCTGAGGGTGAACGTGATGGTCTGACCGGTGCAGGACACGGCCTTGTCGAACGTCGCCTGGCGGGCCGCGGCGCTCGACCCCTCTGCGTAGGGGCCGGCGTACGAGCTCGTGCCGTCGGCCTGCCGCGGGATGGCGAGCACGGCGAGCGCATCGGTCGACCCACCGGGCAGGTCCGTCGTCGCGAAGCTGCGCGAGATGCCGTAGGCGACGTCGGCGCAGGTCACGGGCGTTCCGTCCTGCCACTGGATGCCGTCGCGCAGCGTGAAGGACCAGGTCTTGAGGTCCTCGCTCGGGGTCCCGGTGTCGATGGCGAGGTCGCCGACGAGGCGATCCTGCTCCTCCGGGTCGGTGTCGGGGGCGTAGGCCGTCAGGGTGCGCGCAAAGACGCGTCCGGCGAACGCGATGTCGTCGCGCGAGGCCAGCCGCTGCGGATCCCACGTGAGCACCGGGCCCAGCGCCAGCGCCCGGATCGTGCCGCCGTCCTGGTCGACCCGGTCACCGACGGCCGAGCTCGGCGTGGCCCGCTCCGGGTCGCTGGGCGCGTCGTCGCGCAGGACGAACACGCCGGCGACCACCAGTGCGGCAACGAGGAGCGTTCCCAGCGCCACGGCTGCCAGGCCGCGGTGCCCGTGCGGGACGGGAAGTCGCAGCCGTGGCTGCGGACGCCGACCTGCGCGGGTCCGACCTGGGTCCGTGCCTCCGCTGTCGTTCGCGGACACGCTCGGTCAGCTCTTCCTCGCCCGAGCGGCCGCGCGGGCGCGCAGGGTCTGGTCGAGCTCGACCTTGCGGATGCGAATGGCCTCGGGGGTCACCTCGACGCACTCGTCCTCGCGGCAGAACTCGAGCGACTGCTCGAGGGACAGCGCGCGGGGGGGTGCCAGCCGCTCGAGCACGTCGGCACCGGCGGAGCGCACGTTGGTGAGCTTCTTCTCCTTGGTGATGTTGACGTCCATGTCGTCGACCCGGGAGTTCTCGCCGACGATCATGCCCTCGTAGACCTCGGTCGTCGGGGACAGGAACATGGTGCCGCGCTCCTGGAGGTTCATCATCGCGTAGGCCGTCGCCACACCCGAGCGGTCCGACACGAGGGAGCCGCTGATCCGGGTGGAGATGTCGCCGACCCACGGCTCGTATCCCTCGAAGACGTGGTTGGCGATACCGGTGCCGCGGGTGTCGGTGAGGAACTGGGTGCGGAAGCCGATGAGGCCGCGCGAGGGCACGAGGTACTCCATGCGCACCCAGCCCGTGCCGTGGTTGGTCATCTGCTCCATGCGGCCCTTGCGGGCGGCGAGGAGCTGGGTGATCGCGCCGAGGTACTCCTCGGGGGTGTCGATCGTGACGCGCTCCATCGGCTCCTGGACCTTGCCGTCGACCACGCGGGTGACGACGACCGGCTTGCCGACGGTGAGCTCGTAGCCCTCACGGCGCATCTGCTCGACGAGGATCGCGAGCGCGAGCTCGCCGCGACCCTGCACCTCCCACGCGTCGGGGCGCTCGGTCGCGAGCACCCGCATCGACACGTTGCCGACGAGCTCGCGGTCGAGGCGGTCCTTGACCAGGCGCGCGGTGACCTTGGCACCCTTGACGCGACCGGCCATCGGGCTGGTGTTGATCCCGATCGTCATGGAGATGGCGGGCTCGTCGACCGTGATGAGCGGCAGGGGACGCGGGTCGTCGGCGTCCGCGAGCGTCTCACCGATGGTGATCTCGGGGATGCCGGCCACCGCGATGATGTCGCCGGGGCCGGCGCTGTCGGCCGGCTTGCGCTCGAGCGCGTCGGTCATCAGCAGCTCGGTGATCTTGACCTTCTCCACGGAACCGTCACGGCGGCACCAGGCGACCTGCTGGCCCTTGCGGATGGTGCCGTTGTGCACGCGGAGCAGGGCCAGGCGGCCCAGGAAGTTCGAGGCGTCCAAGTTGGTGACGTGGGCCTGCAGAGGGGCCTCGGGGTCGTAGGACGGGGCCGGGATGGTCTCGATGATCGTGCGGAAGAGCGGCTCGAGGTCGTCTCCGTCGGGCATGCCGCCGTCCTGCGGGCGGGTCATCGACGCGCGGCCGGCCTTGGCCGAGGCGTACACGATGGGGAACTCGAGCTGGTCCTGGTGGTGCTCGGCGTCGACCATGAGGTCCATGAAGAGCTCGTAGACCTCGTCCACGACCTCGGCGATGCGGGCATCGGGGCGGTCGACCTTGTTGATGCAGAGGACGACCGGCATCTTCAGGGCCAGGGCCTTGCGCAGGACGAAGCGGGTCTGCGGCAGCGGGCCCTCGCTCGCGTCGACGAGCAGCACGACACCGTCGACCATCGACAGCCCGCGCTCCACCTCGCCACCGAAGTCGGCGTGGCCCGGGGTGTCGATGATGTTGATCGTCATGCCGTCGGAGAGGCCGGCGTCCAGGGCCGCCTTGCCGGCGTAGTTGACGGCGGTGTTCTTCGCGAGGATGGTGATGCCCTTCTCGCGCTCGAGGTCACCACTGTCCATCGCGCGGTCGGCGATGTGGTCGTGTTCACCGAATGCCCCTGACTGCCAGAGCATCTTGTCGACCAGGGTGGTCTTTCCGTGGTCGACGTGGGCGACGATGGCGACGTTACGGAGATCGGCGCGGCGGGAGACAGGCATACCCACCAGTCTCTCAGGTATTGCGCCACCCACCGAATCGGGTGTAACGCGCGAGGAACGTGCAGGATCTGCGCGGGGATCAGGTCTCACTTGGATAACCACTCGCCCAACGACGGTTCTGCGGGTTGTTTTGCCGTTATGGTCACCGGCACGGAGGGTGGGGCTGGTCCATCAGCCCGCCCGCCGGGACCCAACTCGACCGCCCACCCGGGCGACCCGAGGTTCGCATAACCCCAAGCGAGGTTGATCGATGAAGCTCAAGCGGAAGGTGCCGATCGTCCTGTTGACGGCGGCCGCCCTCACCGTGACCGGCTGCGCCCAGTCAGACCGTGAGCCGGAGTCCACCGACTCCGGAGCGGCCAGCGGCGAGTTCAAGGACACGTTCACGTTCGGCGCCGCCGGCGCCCCCAAGTTGTTCGACCCGTTCTTCGCCACTGACGGTGAGACCTTCCGGGTCACCCGCCAGATGCACCAGGGCCTGCTCGGCGTCAAGCCCGGCACCGCCGACGTCCAGCCCGAGCTGGCCGAGAGCTGGACGCCGTCCGCCGACGGCCTCACCTGGGACTTCAAGCTCAAGCAGGGCGTGAAGTTCTCCGACGGCGAGCCGTTCAACGCCGAGGCGGTCTGCGCCAACTTCACCCGCATGTTCGAGTCCACGGGCGCAGCGCAGACTGCCGCCGAGTACTGGGGCTACTTCTTCGGCTCGTTCAGCGACAAGCCGGAGGGCTCGCTGTACAAGTCCTGCGAGGCCAAGGACGAGTCCACGGCCGTCATCGGCATCACCCGCGCGACGTCCAGCTTCCCGACGATCCTCTCGCTCGACTCCTTCTCGATGCAGTCCCCGAAGGCCATGGAGGCCGGCGACGCCAACAACGTCGTCGCCGTCGGTGAGGGCTTCACCTACCCGGCGTACTCGATGGCGCCCGTCGGCATCGGCCCGTACAAGCTGGAGAAGTACGACGAGGCCAACAAGACGGTCACGCTCGTCGCGAACGACGCGTACTACGGCGAGAAGCCGAAGACCGCGAAGATCATCTTCAAGATCATCCCCGACGAGAGCACCCGCCGCCAGGAGCTGCAGGCCGGCTCGATCGACGGCTACGACCTGCCCAACCCGGTCGACTGGAAGGGTCTCGGCGACGAGGGCAACAAGGTCGAGGTCCGCCCCGCCTTCAACATCCTCTACATGGGCCTGAACGCGAAGAAGAACCCGGTGCTGAAGGACCTCAAGGTCCGTCAGGCGCTCTCGCACGCGATCAACCGTGACCAGATGGTCTCGACCCAGCTCCCCGAGGGTGCGCTGGCTGCGAGCCAGTTCATGCCGGAGGCCGTGTCGGGCTACAACACCTCGTTGCAGCCGAACGCCTACGACCCGGAGAAGGCCAAGGCCCTGCTCAAGGAGGCCGGCGCCGAAGGGATGACGCTGCAGTTCGCCTTCCCGACCGAGGTCTCGCGTCCGTACATGCCGGACCCGCAGAAGATCCACGACGCCTTCAAGAAGGACCTCGAGGCCGTGGGCATCAAGGTCGAGGTCATCAGCAAGCCGTGGAACGGTGGGTACCTCGACGACGCCAGCGCCGGAAACTACGACGCGTGGCTGCTCGGTTGGACCGGCGACTACAACGCCGCGGACAACTTCCTCGGCACGTTCTTCAGCAACCTCGAGAGCAACGACTTCCAGACCAGCGTCTACCCCTGGGGCAAGCAGCTCTCCGACGACCTGAAGGCCGCTGACGCGATCGTCGACGAGGCGGAGCGCAAGGCTGCCTACGAGACGATCAACAAGCAGATCGCCGAGGAGTACATCCCCGGCCTGCCGATCAGCCACTCCCCGCCGGCCCTGGTCACCAGCGCCAAGGTCGAGGGCCTCGTGGCCAGCCCGCTGACGGCCGAGATGTTCGACACCGTCACGGTCCAGAAGTGAGTCCGAGCGGCTGAACCAGGCCGCTCAAGCAGTGCGGTGGCCGCCTCGAACCACTAGGGTCCGAGGCGGCCACCGCTGTCTCACCGGAGCAACAAGGAGCCCCCGTTGGCGAGATTCATCATCAGACGCCTCTTCCAGATGGTCGGGGTCGTGTTCGTGCTCTCGCTGCTGTTGTTCCTCTGGCTGCGATCGCTTCCGGGCGGGCCGGTCTCGGCCATCCTCGGTGAGCGGGCGACACCCGAGACCACGGCCGCCCTCCGGGAGGCGCTCGGGCTCGACGAGCCCATCTACGTGCAGTACCTGAAGTTCCTCCAGCGCGCCGCCCAGGGCGAGTTCGGCGCCTCCACCGCAGTGCTCCCGGGCCGCGATGCGCTCGAGATCTTCTTCACCCGACTGCCCGCGACGATCGAGCTGAGCATCATCGCGATGGCCATCGCCATCGTGTTCGCGATCCCGCTGGGTTACGTGGCCGCGAAGCGGCACGGGTCGACCATCGACAACGGCGCCGTCGTCCTCTCCCTCATCGGGGTCGCCGTCCCGGTGTTCTTCCTCGCGTTCCTCCTCAAGTACTGGTTCGCGATCGAGTCGCCGGTCTTTCCCGTCTCCGGGCGCCAGGACTCCGCCCTCGGCTGCACCCGCATCACCAACTTCTTCGTCCTCGACGGGCTCCTGACCCGCGAGTTCGACTGCACGACCGACGCCTTGCGCCACCTCGTGCTCCCGGCCATCGCCCTCGCGACCATCCCCTTCGCGGTCATCTTCCGGATCACCCGGGCATCCGTGCTCGACGTGCTCGACGAGGACTACGTCCGCACCGCCGAGGCCAAGGGCCTCACGACCCAGGTCATCAGGGCCCGCCACGTCATGCGCAACGCGCTGCTGCCCGTCGTGACGACGATCGGCCTGCAGACCGGCGGCCTGCTCGCCGGCGCCGTGCTCACCGAGACGGTGTTCAACTTCGGCGGCATCGGGTCCACGCTCGCCCAGGCCTTCACCCAGCGCGACTACGCCGTGCTCCAGGTGCTCATCCTCGCCACCGCAGTGATCTACGTCGTCGTCAACCTGATCGTCGACATCTCCTACGCGGTCATCGACCCGCGGGTGCGAACCCGATGAGCCCCCGCAACCCGATGAACACGCGCAAGCAGCGCATCGACGACCTGGCGGCCTCGACGGTCGTGGTCGACGACGCCGGCACGGTCGACGAGGCCCCCGGCGTCTCCCTCATCGCCAGCGCCTGGCGCCGGCTGCGGCGCGACCCGGTCTTCCTCCTCGGCGCCACCATCACGGGGCTGTTCATCCTCGTCGCGATCTTCTCGCCGTGGATCGCACCCCACGACCCTGCTGTCGGCCTCCTCCTGGACAAGGTTCGACCCCAGTCCAACCCCATCCCCGGTCCGGAGCCCGGCTTCCCGCTCGGTGCCGACGACCGGGGGCGGGACCTGCTCTCGCGCCTGATCGTCGGCAGCCGGCAGACCCTGCTCGTCGGCGTGGCCGCCACCGTTGCTCGGCCTGCTCGGCGGCCTCATCCTCGGCATCCTCGCCGGTGCCTTCGGGGGCGGCATCGACTCGTTCGTCATGCGCATGGTCGACGTGATGCTGTCGATCCCCTCACTCCTGCTCGCCGTGTCCATCGCGGCGCTCGCGAGCCAGCCGAGCCAGTGGACGGTGATCATCGCCATCGCGGTGGTCCAGATCCCCGTCTTCGCCCGGCTGTTGCGGGGCTCCATGCTCGCCCAGAGATCCAGCGACCACGTGCTCGCGGCCCGGGCCCTCGGCGTCAAGCGCAGCGCCATCATCTTCCGGCACATGGTGCCCAACTCGCTCGGGCCGGTGATCGTGCAGTCCACCCTCGTGCTCGCCACGTCCATCATCGACGCGGCTGCCCTGTCCTTCCTCGGACTCGGCAACCCCGACGACGCCAAACCCGAGTGGGGCCAGATGCTGGGCCAGGCGCAGCAGTACATCCAGGACCACCCGCACCTGGCGGTCTACCCGGCGATGTGCATCGTCTTCGTCGCGCTCGGCTTCACCCTCATGGGTGAGTCACTGCGCGAGGCCCTCGACCCCAAGAGCAGGAGGTGACGACGTGACCGCAACAGCAACGCCACCCCCCACGACGTCACGCGGCGACGAGCCGCTGCTGTCGGTGCGTGACCTCCGGGTCACCTTCACCCGCCGGGGCGAGACGCCCTTCAAGGCCGTCGACGGCGTCAGCTTCGACGTGCGCCCCGGCCAGACGGTCGGCCTGGTCGGTGAGTCCGGCTGTGGCAAGTCGGTGACGAGCCTGGCGATCATGGGGCTGCTCCCGAAACGCGGCAACGTCGTCGAGGGTGAAGCGTCCTTCGAGGGCGTGAACCTCCTCACCCTGGACGAGAAGGCCAAGCGCGAGCGCCGCGGCCGTGACATCGCGATGATCTTCCAGGACCCGCTGTCGTCCCTGAACCCCGTGGTCCCGGTCGGCCTGCAGGTCACCGAGGTGCTCGAGCGGCACCGCGGGATGTCTCGCAAGGCCGCCCGCCCGGTCGCTCGTGACCTCCTCAAGAAGGTCGGCATCCCCGACCCCGATCGCCGCCTGAAGGACTACCCCCACCAGATGAGCGGTGGCATGCGCCAGCGCGCGCTCATCGCCATGGCGGTCGCCTGCGCCCCGCGCCTGCTCATCGCCGACGAGCCGACGACAGCTCTCGACGTCACGATCCAGGCGCAGATCCTCGCCCTGCTCAAGGAGCTCGTCCAGGACACCGGCACGGCGCTCGTCATGATCACCCACGACCTCGGCGTCGTCGCCGGTCTGTGCGACGAGGTCAACGTCCTGTATGCCGGCCGCATCGTCGAGCGTGGCGAGCGGCACGAGCTGTTCGCCGACCCCCGGCATCCGTACACCAACGGCCTGCTGGCCTCGATCCCCCGCCTCGACGCCCCTCGTGGCGAGCGACTGACCCCGATCCCGGGCTCGGTCGCCGACAACCTCCCGTGGGACCACGCGTGCGCCTTCGCGCCGCGCTGCTCGCAGCCGCTCGACGTGTGCGTCCGCACCACCCCCGCGCTCGAGGAAACAGCCCGCCGGTCCCTGCGCTGCCACAACCCCGTGAGGTGAACCGATGACCGACACCGCCATCCAGGACAGCCCACCCGTCGGCGAGGAGCGCGACGTCCTCGTCGACGTCCGTGGCGTCAAGGTGCACTTCCCCATCAAGCGAGGCGTCATCTTCGACAAGGTCGTCGGCCACGTGTACGCGGTCGACGGCGTCGACCTCCAGATCCGCCGCGGGGAGACCTACGGGCTCGTCGGTGAGTCCGGGTGCGGCAAGTCCACCCTGGGCAAGGCGATCCTCAACCTCGAGCCGCCCACCGAGGGAAGCGTCATCATCGACGGCACCGACATCGCCTCGCTGCACGGCGAGGAGCTGCGCCGCCGGCGCAAGGACATCCAGATGGTCTTCCAGGACCCCATGAGCAGCCTCGACCCCCGCCAGTCCGTGGAGTCGCTGCTCGTCGAGGGGATGCGCGCCCACGGACTGGACACCGACGGGCCCAGCACGAAGAAGCGGCTGCGCGAGCTGCTCGCAGCCGTCGGCCTGCCCGCGGCAGCCCTCACGAAGTACCCGCACGAGTTCTCGGGGGCCAGCGCCAGCGCATCGGCATCGCCCGGGCCCTGTCGGTCGAGCCCAAGCTCATCGTCGCCGACGAGCCCGTGAGCGCCCTCGACGTCTCCGTGCAGGCCCAGGTCATCAACCTGCTCGAGGAGCTGCAGGACGAGTTCGACCTCACCTACCTCGTCGTCGCGCACGACCTCGCCGTCGTGCGCCACATCAGCGACCGGATCGGCGTCATGTACCTCGGCGGGCTCGTCGAGGAGGCCGCCGCCGACGACCTCTACGCCCAGCCCCTGCACCCGTACACCCGGGCCCTGCTGTCGGCCGTCCCGGTGCCCGACCCGACCGTCGAGGACACCCGCGAGCAGATCCTGCTCACCGGTGACCTCCCCTCCCCCTCCAACCCCCCGCCCGGATGCCGTTTCCACACCCGCTGCCCGTGGCGCCAGGAGACCCGCTGCGACGACGAGCGCCCGCTGCTGCGTCCGGTGGACATCGAGGGCGTCGACGTGAGCCACCGCGTCGCCTGCCACTGGACCGAGAAGATCGAGCGGGGCGAGATCCTCCCCCACGAGGTGACGCCGGTGTACGTGACGCCGCAGCCCGGGGACAAGGGAAGCGTCGACGTCGACCCCGAGGCCTACGTCAGCCAGAGCTTCGGGATCCGGCGGTGGCCTCTGACCACCCCAGCCGAAACGGCGCGGATGCCGTCCGCCGACCTCTCGCGGACGGCATCCGACCTCGTGAGCGCACAATGGGGGCATGAGCCGACTGCTGAGCGATGACGAAGTGAGCACCCAGCTGGCCGGACTGCCCGGCTGGTCGCGCACGGGCGACACCATCGTCGCCACCTTCGAGGCGCCTGACTTCCCGGCGGCGATCCGGCTCGTCGAGGCCGCGGCCGACGAGGCCGAGCAGATGAACCACCACCCGGACATCGACATCCGATGGCGCACGACCCACTGGCTGCTGACGACACACGACGCGGGTGGGTTGACCCAGCTCGACATCGAGCTGGCCCATCGCATCTCCGCGGCCGCAGCGACCCTCGGAGCCACAGCCGGTGCCTGATCCCCAGCAGGTCGCGGTGCCCGAGCACGGCGAGGCGCACGACGGGTCGATCACAGGGCGCCTCAACGCACTGCGGGCCGGGGTGCTGGGGGCCAACGACGGCATCGTCTCGACCGCCGGCCTGGTCATCGGTGTTGCGGCAGCGACGTCCAACCGCGCCGTCGTGCTCACCGCAGGGCTGGCCGGGCTCGCAGCGGGCGCGATGAGCATGGCCGTGGGTGAGTACGTCTCGGTGAGCACGCAGCGCGACACGGAGCAGGCCCTGATCGCCAAGGAGGTCCGCGAGCTCGACGAGGAGCCCGAGGCCGAGCTCGCGGAGCTGGCCGGCATCTACGCCGCCAAGGGCCTGACCCCCTCGCTGGCTCTCGAGGTGGCCGAGCAGCTGACGGCGCACGACGCCCTCGGCGCCCACGCGGAGGCCGAGCTCGGCATCGACCCGACGCAGCACGCCAACCCGTGGCACGCCGCCTGGGCCTCGATGCTGGCGTTCACGCTCGGCGCGCTCCTGCCGCTGCTCGCGATCGTGCTCCCGCCGCTGCAGTGGCGTGTGCCGGTGACCGTGGTCGCCGTCGTGCTCGCGCTGGCCGCCACGGGCTGGGTCAGCGCCCGGCTCGGCGACGCGGATGCCGGGCGGGCGACGGTGCGGGTCGTGGCCGGTGGCCTCCTGGCGATGGCCGTCACCTACGGCATCGGAGCGCTCGTGGGCACGCAGCTAGGCTGACCGGCCATGACAGCTCGACTCCTCGTGATCCAGCACGAGCAGGACGCCCCGGCGGCCTGGCTCGGCGAGTGGTGGCAGGCGCTGGGCCTCGACGTCGACGTCGTGCGGGGCGACCTGGGGGAGCCCGTGCCCGCCCGGATGACCGACCACGACGGCCTCGTCGTGCTCGGCGGGGCGATGGGTGCGTGCGACGACGCCGTCGCGCCGTGGCTGGCCCCGACCCGCAGCCTCATCGCGGATGCCGTGGCGCACGGCATCCCGACCCTCGGCGTGTGCCTGGGCCACCAGCTGGCGTCGGTCGCCCTCGGCGGCTCGATCGAGCGCAACCCGTCCGGGCGCACCGTCGGCCTCGTGCCCGTCCGGCTCACGGATGCCGGCGCCACCGACCCGCTGCTCGCGGGCCTCGGTGGGCAACCCGCGGTGCACTACAACGACGACGTCGTCCTCGAACCCCCGCCCGGAAGCACCGTGCTCGCGACCCTGCCGGACGGCCGGGTGCAGGCGCTGCGCTTCGGTCCCTCGGCCTGGGGCGTGCAGTTCCACCCCGAGACCTCGCCCGAAGTGTTCGGCGACTGGTTGCGGTGGGACTCCCCCGACGGTCTCAGCACCGACCAGGAGTCGCTGCTCGACACGGTCACCGCTGCCCGGGAGGCACTGCAGGCTGCGTGGCAGCCGCTGGCGGAGCGCTACGCGACCCTCGTCGACGCCCGGGCGCGGGTGGATGTCTCACCCGTCACGTCCTGAGTCCGCCTCTCCCACACCGGAGTAGCATCAGGGTCGGCGGGTCCCGCACCCCGTGGTCGACCCAGCCGTGACGGAGCACGCCATGAGCGCATCGACCTCGGCGGACCCTCGCGAACGCATCGTCATCCTGGGCGCTGCGGGTCGCGACTTCCACGACTTCAACCTGCTGTACCGCGACGATCCGCGCAGCGAGGTCGTCGCGTTCACCGCCACGCAGATCCCTGACATCGACGGGCGCACCTACCCACCCGCGTTGGCCGGCCCGCTCTACCCGAACGGCATCCCGATCATCGACGAGGCCGCCCTGGAGTCGCTCATCGCGCGGGAGCGGATCGACACCGTCGTCCTCGCCTACTCCGACCTGGCGCACACCCAGGTCATGCACCTCGCCTCCCGGGTGGTCGCCGCGGGTGCCGACTTCGTCGTTCCGGGGGCCCGGCGCACGACCCTGCGCTCGCGGCGCCCCGTCATCGCGGTGACCGCGGTGCGCACCGGCGTCGGCAAGAGCCAGACCACCCGCTACGTCGCGGCGCTGCTGCGGGACCTGGGGTTGCGCGTCGTCGCGGTCCGCCACCCGATGCCCTACGGCGACCTGGCCGCGCAGGCCTGCCAGCGCTTCGAGACGTACGACGACCTCGTGACCCACGACTGCACGATCGAGGAGCGCGAGGAGTACGAGCCGCACCTCGATGCCGGTGTCGTGGTCTACGCCGGGGTCGACTACGGGGCCATCCTGCGCGAGGCCGAGGCCGAGGCGGACGTCGTGCTGTGGGACGGCGGCAACAACGACCTGCCCTTCTACGTGCCCGACCTGCACCTCGTGCTGGCCGACCCGCTGCGCCCCGGTGACGAGGCGGCGTACCACCCGGGTGAGGCCAACGTCCGGATGGCCGACCTCGTCATCGTCGCCAAGTGCGACTCGGCCACCGCCGAGGACATCGCTGCCGTCGAGTCCTCCGTGCGATCGCTGAACCCGCGCGCCGAGGTGCTGCGCTGCGACAGCCCGGTGACCCTCGATGACCCCGGCGCGGTCACCGGTCGTCGGGTGGTCGTCGTCGAGGACGGGCCGACGCTCACGCACGGCTCGATGAGCTTCGGTGCAGGTGTCGTCGGGGCACGGGATGCCGGGGCGGCCGAGATCGTCGACCCCGCGCCGTACGCCGTGGGCTCGCTGGCGACGACGTACGAGCGCTACCCCAACGCGCGCGGCATCCTGCCTGCGATGGGCTACGGGGAGGCGCAGACCCGTGACCTCGAGGCGACCATCCGCGCCATGGTCGACGCCGGGGTCGTCGACGTGGTCGTCTCGGGCACACCGGTCGACCTGACCCGGGTGCTCACGGTCGACGTCCCGCTCGTGCGGGCCCGCTACTCGTTGCGCGAACAGCAGCCCGGGCGCCTGGAGGCGGCACTGCGCAAGGCCCTCGCCCGCTGAGTCACCGCCCGCGGACGGTCAGTCGAGAGGCCGGTGATGCCGCGCAGGGCGCTGAACAGGGGCCCTGCCAGGGCTGGCGGTCCGCACGTCCTCGAGCGAGACGATCTGCCCGTCCGGGCCGGCGAGCGGCACCCGCCAGTTGGGGTACTCGTCACTCGTCCCCGGCTGGTTGACGGCCCGGCGGTCCCCCACCACGTCGGCCAGTGCCACAGCCAGCATGCGGCTCGGGGTCAGGGCCATCCACCGGTGCAGCGCCGCGACGACCGCGTCGACGTCAGCCACGGCATCCGGCGCCAGCAGACCGCGCTCGATGCAGGCGTCCCGCAGCCGGGCGATCGACGCCTCCTCCTGGGCGCGCTCCTCCTTCACCGGGCGCGTGAGCAGCCCCAGCGACTCGCGGATCGCGACGTGCTCGAGCAGGAGGTAGCCCGCCGACGGGGGCAGGTCGTGGGTCGTGACGGTCGACAGGCACAGGTCGCGGTAGTGCTCCGGCGGCTTGGGGCGATCCCCCTCCCACTCGAACCACAGGATCGACGTGCCGACGAGCCCGCGCTCGGTCATGTAGTCCCGCACGTGCGGGGCGACGACCCCGAGGTCCTCCCCGATGACGACCGCCCCCGCGCGCTGCGCCTCGAGCACGAGGATGCCGAGCAGCGCCTCGTGGTCGTAGTGGACGTACGTGCCGTCGGCGGGCGTGCCGCCGGCAGGGATCCACCACAGCCGGAACAGGCCGATGATGTGGTCGACCCGCACCCCACCCGAGTCGCGCAGCACGGTGCGCACCATGTCGCGAAAGGGCGCGTAGCCGAGCTCGGCGAGCCGGTCGGGTCGCCAGGGCGGCTGGCTCCAGTCCTGGCCGAGCTGGTTGAACTGGTCGGGCGGCGCACCGACGGTGACCCCCCGGGCCAGCGCGTCCCCCAGCCCCCACGCGTCCGCCCCCACCGGGTGCACGCCGACGGCGAGGTCGTGGACGATGCCGAGCGGCATCCCGGCCCGTTCCGCCGCGCCCTGGGCTGCGGCGAGCTGCTCCTCGAGCAGCCACTGCAGCCACTGGTGGAACGCCACGTCCTCGAGGTGGTCCTCGCGGAACAGGGCGACCGCGACGCTCTCCGGGTCCTGGAGCTCGGCGGGCCAGCTCGTCCACGGCAGGCCGTGTTCGTCGGCGAGCGCGCACCACGTCGCGAACGTCGTGAGCCCGGCGCCCTCCCGCTCGCAGTAGTCGGCGAACGACTGGGCTCGCTCACCCGTCAGACCGGCCTCGTGCACGATCCACAGGGCCTCGCGCTTGGCTGACCACGCGGCATCCCGGTCGATGCGGTCGGCCGTGTTCAGCGCCTTCGCCACCGCGCCGAAGGCCGCAACGCGAGCGGATGCCGTGGCGTCCAGTTGCGCGGCCTCGGGCACGTCCTGGACCCGCAGGTAGAGCGGGTTGACGAACCGGCGGGTCGTCGGCAGGTAGGGAGAGGGCTCGACCGGGGTGACCGGCTCGGCGGCGTGCAGCGGGTTGATGAGCACGAAGTCGGCACCGTGGTCGGCGGCGGCCCACGTCGCGAGGTCGGCGAGGTCGCGCAGGTCGCCGACGCCCCAGGAGTCGGCGGAGCGCACCTGGTAGAGCTGGGCCGCGAGACCGACGACGCGACCCTCCGCCAGCGACGGTGGCAGCTCGAGACGCTCCGGGGTGACGACGAGCGTCGCCTCGGTCGTGAGCGGGTCGACCGCCGCGGCATCCACCTCGGCGACGATCCGGTGCCAACCCAGCGGCAGGTCACCGGGGAGCTCGAAGGTGGCCTCTCCGACGAGCACCCCGTCGACCTCCCGGTCGGGCACCCACCGGTCGACCTGGCGGACGTCACGCACCGTGCCGTCCTCGAGATGGACGGTCAGCCGGATGCCGGTGCCGGCCGGCACGTGGGCGTGGACCCACGGGGTCCACCCCGTCCGTGACACGACGGTGGCCGGCAGGGTGCGTCGCCACGGTGCGATCTCGACGTCGGCGAGCGAGGACTCGACGGCGTCAGCACCCTCGCTGTCGACCCCGAGCGCCGTGAGCACCGCGGCGATCGCAGCAGCGGACACCGTGACGTGCTGGCCCTGCCAGTCCCAGTACTCCGTGGCGACACCGTGTGCGTGGGCGAGCTCGACGAGCCGGGGCGGCGGGGCGACGGAGACCATGGGGCCATCCTGCCGTGCCGGGCCGGGTCGGTCAGACCTCGCCCCGCCACGAGTGCCGCGGGTCGTAGCCGAGGACCCGGCGTGCCTTGTCGATCGACAGCAGGGTGTCGTGGACGCCGAGGTCGCCGCGCACCTCCACGCCGGGGAACTGGTCTGCGACGAGCTCGGCGTTCGGGCGGCTCATCACGGTGTCCGGGGAGGCGATGATGAACCGGTCGAAGCCGGGGTCGGTGTGCGCCAGCGCCTGCTCCACGGCGTGTGCCCCGTCGCGGCCGTCGATGTAGCCCCAGAGGTTCCACCGGCGCAGGGCCGGGTCGGCGTCGAAGGACGGGAACTCGGCATAGTCCTCGACGTCCATGACGTTCGAGAAGCGCAGCGCGGTGACCGACAGCTGCGGGTGCCAGCGGCACAGCTCGACCGCCATCGTCTCCTCGAGGTGCTTGCCGAGGGAGTAGACCGACTCGGGACGCGCCGCGTACTCCTCGTCGACCGGGATGTAGGGCGGCGGGGTGTCGAAGGGCAGGCCGAGCACCGTCTCGCTCGAGGCCATGACGACCTTGGTGATGCCGAGGCGGGTGGCCGCGTGCAACACGTTGAACGTGGTGAGCATGTTGTTGCGGTAGGTCGCGACGTCGGCGTGCAGCCCGGGTGCCGGTACGGCGGCGAGGTGCACCACGGCATCCGCAGGTGGTTGTTCGCCCTGGACCCCGCCGAGGGCGTCGACCACCTGCCCGTAGTCGGTGAGGTCGAGGGCCAGCCAGCCACTCCAGCGCTCACCCTGGGTGTCGAGGACGACGACGTCGTTCCCCGACTCCCGCAACCTCCTGACGACGTGTCGGCCGAGCTTTCCTGATCCTCCGGTGACGGCGATTCGCATGACCCGAGCGTATGCCGTGCCGGTGAGGGCAGACTGTGCCGGTGCCCACCATCGTCTTCCTCCATGCCCACCCCGACGACGAGGCCTCGCAGACCTCCGGCTCGATGGCTCGCGCCGTCGCCGAGGGCAGCCGCGTGGTCGTGGTGTTCGCCACCAACGGTGACCACGGCGAGGCTCCCGACGACCTCGGCCCGGACGAGTCGCTCGTCGACCGGCGCCGCCTCGAGGCGCAGGCGTCGGCCGCCGCGATCGGGCTGCACCGGGTCGCCTGGCTCGGCTACGCCGACTCGGGGATGACGGGCTGGGAGCAGAACTCCCACGAAGGGGCCTTCGTCGCAGCGCCCGTCGAGGAGGCCGCGGCCCGTTTCGCCGCCCTGCTCGACGAGGAGGACGCGGACATCGCCGTGGGCTACGACTGGCACGGTGGCTACGGCCACCCCGACCACGTGCGCGTCCACGAGGTGCTGCACCGCGGTGCCGCACTGGCCGCGCGGCCCCCGCGGGTGCTCGAGTCGACGATGAACCGCGACGCCATGCGGCGCCTGGCCGAGGGGGCGCGGGCTGCGGGCGCATCGGACGACGACGTCTTCGACCCCGACCAGGCGATGGACGACGGAAACCCCTTGGGCGAGCCCGAGTCGGCCATCCACTGGCGGGTCGACGTCGGCCCGTGGCTCGACCAACGGCGAGGAGCCCTCCAGGCTCACGCGAGCCAGACCACCGACGTCGGCATGATGCTGGCCATGCCGCCCGAGATCTTCGGCGTCTTCTTCGGCCACGAGCACTACATCGAGCCGGGGCGCGAGCCCGGCATGGTCGACGGGTGGCCGTTCGGCGGCTGAGCCGAGACGGGTCAGGCAGCCTCGTCCGGGAGGCTCCCGCTCGCGTCCGCAGGCGCGGGTGCGGACAGGTCCCCGGAGGCCTGCTCCAGCAGGGCCCGCGCGGCGGCGCGCCCCGACTGCACCATGCGGTCGAGCTGGTGGAACTCCAGCAGACCCACACCCATCGACGACGGAGCGACCACCCAGGCACCCCGCGCCCGTGCGGCCTCGATCGCTCCGCCGCTGCCGATCATCATCGTGCGCATGAGCGTGTCGCCGAGCCCGGGCACCTTGGGGCGCCCGGTGCGTTCGCGCCCCTCGCCGCCCGACCCGATGCTGACGGCGACGACCGGGCCCTCGTCGCGCTCGACGAGGAGGTCGGTCGGCATGTTGTCCAGGACACCACCGTCGACGAGCAGCCGCCCGTCGTCCCGCGCGAGCGGCGCGAACAGGACCGGCAGCCGGCACGTGGCGAGCGTGGCATCGACGAGGACCCCGCGACGGTGCACCTGTCGGGTGCGGCTCACGAGGTCGACGCTGGTGACGGCCAGCTGCCGCGGCAGCCCCTCGATGACGGTGTCACCGCCGAGTCTGCGGAGTGGCGGCCGTGTGCATCCGGTGCCCGCGCGCGAGGGACGCACCCGAGAGTCGGTAGTCGCTGAAGGGCCGACGACGCACGAACTCCGCGTAACAGATCTCCTCGAGGGTGGCCCCGTCGACGCCTGTCGCGTGGACGGCGGCGATGATGCCCCCGACGCTGGCACCTGCCACGCGGTCGACGTGCAACCCGGCCTCCTCGAACTCGCGCAGCACACCGATGTGCGCGAACGCTCGAGCGCCACCTCCGGCGAGCACCAGGCCCAGCGAGCGACCGGCGAGGCGGTCCGCGAGTGGTCGCAAGCCGGTCGCGAGGTCCCCTGCCAGGAGGGTCAGCTGCCAGGCGTCGGTCACGGCGACCCACTCGGCGCGCCCCTGCGGCGCCGGTGGGGGGCCGAGCAGCACGAGCTCGGGGCTGCGCGCGGGAGCGGGCACGGGAGGAGCCTTCGGGACCTCCTCGTCGCCGCGCGCGACGAGGACGACGGCATCCGCCTGCCGAAGACAGAACTCGCGCCACTGTGCCTGCGTCGGGGACGCCGAGGTGGTCGCGACGAGCAGGACCCGGTCGTGGTCGCGCTCGGCCCGGGCGAGCCCGTCAGGCGTGACGACGCCCGGTGTCGCGACCCGGAGGTGCTGGCCCAGCCGGTCACCCACCGCGGCGGCGACACCGCTCACCTCGGCAGGGGTCACCGCCGTACCGAAGGCGACGACGGCGATGACCGACACGCGCTCCGGCGGAGGCGGCGCCATGGTGGTGCCCACCGTCCGCAGCCGTTCGGCCACCTGGCCGAGCACGTACCGCGCAGCGGACGGGTCGGTCTCGAGCACGCTCTCGAACGCGTCGCGAGGGATCTCGGTGAGCGTGGTGTCACGGCGGGCGCGCACCGTCGCCGACCGAGGCTCCCCGCTGAGCAGGGCGAGCTCGCCGAGCACCTGCCCGGCACCGAGCTCGCGGACGATGGTGTCCCCCACGAGCACCTCGAGCCGGCCCGTCCGCACGACGAAGGCCGAGCCCGGCGGGTCCCCGGCGCGCATCAGCACCGTTCCCGCTGGCACGTCGACCAGCCTGGCGGCCCGCTCGAGGCGGTGCCTCGCGCTCTGAGGGAGGGCAGCGAACAACGGGAGGTCCGAGAGGTCGGTGGGGATCGCGGCGCCTGCGGACGCGACGGTCATCGAGGCCGCGGGGACGGCCCACTCCTCCGGGGCGGCCGGTGGGTGCACGACGGCCGGCCGGTGGTCACCGTCGTCCTCGTCCTCACGCACCGACTCGAGCCGGCCGAGGGGGGCCGCGAGCAGCGCGACGAGGAGGAAGGCGACGATCGAGAGCATCCAGCCGTCGCGGAAGGACTCGACGGCGGTGGCCGGGGTGGGGTCGCCGAGCACGACGACCAGCAGGGCGATGCCGAGCACCCCGCCGAGCTGGCGGGCGCTCGAGCTGACCGCGGATGCCGTGGCGTACCGACCGCCCGGAACCGCCGCGAGCGACGCACTCCCGAGCAGGGGCAGGGTCGCCCCGACACCGATCCCGCTGAGCACCTGCCCCGGCATCCACTCGGCCCAGAAGGCCGGTTCCAGGCCCACGCGCTGGTGGTACCAGATGTAGGCGGCCGCCCACACGAGGGCCCCCGGCACGACGAAGACCCGGTAGCCGTAGCGGTTGGCGAGTGGCCCGAGGCGGGCTGCGACGACGGCCGCGACGAGGGCGCCCGGCACGAGGGCGAGGCCCGCGCGCAGCACGTCGTAGCCCCAGACGTACTGCAGCCACAGGATGTTGGTCAGCAGGTAGGCGTAGAAGCCGAACCCGGCGACGATCGTGGCCAGCGACCCGAGCCGGAACGAGGGCAGGCGGAGCAGCAGGGGGTCGAGCATGGGCGCGCGGTGGCGTCGCGAGCTGAGCACGAAGAGGGCGGTGAGGACGAGTGCGGCGGCGAAGGAACCGAGCACCGCAGGGCTCGTCCAGCCCCACTCGCTGCCCTTGACGATGCCGAGGTTGAGCATCGCCAGCGCCAGCACGAGCAGGGCGGCGCCGACGAGGTCGGGCATCATCCGCCGACCCGGGGCCCGACTCTCGACCAGCTCGTGGCGAGCAGCCCAGACGGCCACCAGGCCGAAGGGGAGGTTGACGAAGAACGCCCAGCGCCAGCCTCCGAGCTCGACGAGTGCGCCGCCGATGGGCGGGCCGAGACCAGCGGCGACCGCGGCCGAGGCACCCCAGATGCCGATGGCGTGGGCTCGACGCTCGGCCGGGAACGCGGCGATGACCAGGGCCAGCGATGCCGGCACGAGCATCGCCGCACCGAAGGCCTGCACGACCCTGGCGGCCACGAGCAGCTCGACGGTGGGCGCGAGGCCGCACAGCATGGAGGCGACCGTGAACACGGCGACCCCGGTGACGAACGAGCGCCGCCGGCCGACGAGGTCCGTGAGCCGGCCGCAGAGGATCAGGGACGCCGCGAAGACGATGTTGTAGGCGTTGAGCACCCAGGAGAGCTCGGCGATCGTCGTCCCGGTGAAGGACTCGCGGATCGAGGGGAACGCGACGTTGACGATCGTCGCGTCCAGGAAGGCGAGGAACGCGCCGAAGCTCGCCACGAGGAGCACCCGGGATGGCGGAACCCGAGTCGTCGCGGCAGTCGACATCCACACCTCCGTTGGTCGAACCTGAAAATAGCGGGTTCAACGCTCGCTGAACAGGGAGGATCGTCGGCGAGTCTCGGTTTGCCGAGGAGGATCGCTCGTCGGTGCGTCAGCGCACGACGACGACGACGCGCCCCGCGTGCTCCAGCACGCGCCGGCTGACGGAGCCGAGCAACAGGCCCCGGAACCCGCCGAGCCCTCGGCTGCCGACGATGACCCGGTCGGCAGCCAGCTCCGCGGCCGCTTCCCGGATCACCGTGGATGCCGTGCCGTGCCGCACCTCGACCCGCACCCGGACGTCGGGGTGACGGGCCGCAGCAGGGTCGACGACACGGTGGGCTCGAGCCGCGTACCGCTGCTCCACAGCGGCCCACCGCTCGCTCGACGGCTCCGTGACGACCACTCCTTCGTGGACCTCGAGGTTCCAGCCGATGACGCACGTCACCTCAGCAGCCGCCCCCTCGGCCATGTCCATCGCCAGCTCGACCGCACGACCGCTCTTCTCGCTGCCGTCGACGCCGACGACGATGTGGGTCGGGTCGGTGACCACGGTGTCCGCGGGGACCACCGCGACCGGGCAGGGGGCGTGCGCGACGATCGGCAACGCCACCGAACCGAGCAGGATGCGATCGAGCAGACCGCGCGCCGGGGCGCCGACCACGACGAGCCGCGCACCGGCGGACAACCCGACGATCGCGGCGGCAGCCGCCCCCCAGGGCACCGAGGTGGCGATGTCCAGGCCCGGGTGGCGACTTCGTGCCCGAGCGACGGCTGCCTGCAGGAGGCGGTTCGCGTCGGCGTCGAGCTGCTCGGTCAGGCTGGGGGAACCACCGGCGAACGCGTCGTAGGGGGTCAGCTGGATCCCGGGGTCAACCGCCGTGACCAGGCGGAGGGGAGCATCCAGGCGGGCGGCCTCGTCGGCAGCCCAGTCCAGGAGCGGTCCGTCAGCGGGCGCGCCGTCCAGGGCGGCGATCACGGCCCCGGCGGCCCCGCCCACGACGGCGCCTTCGGGAGCGTCGGCAGGTGTCGGCTCCGCTGGGGGTGCAGGAACGGCAGTGGTGACCACGATGTCCTCCATGGGTCCATGGTCCTCCCGTTCGGCCGCGAGTGCACCGCGCCGAGGCGGAGTTTTCGCTCACACCCGCGCCGCACGCCCAGCTGCGGGCGGACACTGTGGTGTGTGAGCGACGCGCCAGGGGCCCCACCGTCTGCGGATGACTTCATGGCCGGGTCCGTCGTGGGCACGGCAGCGCTCGCCCGCGTGCGTGACGCCCTCACGAGCTCGCACCCGGATGTCACGGAGCGAACCACGGTCAGCCAGGTGGCTCTGCGACGGCGCCGCGTCTTCGCCCTCCTCTGGCGGCCCCGCCAGTACCTCGGGGATGCCGCAGCCGAGCTCGTGCTGTCCCTCGCCCTGCCGCACCGGTTGGAGTCACCGCGGTTCAAGGAGGTCGTGCACCCGGCACGGACGACGTGGATGCACCACCTCGAGGTCGCCTCGGTCGACGACCTGGACGCCGAGGTCGTCGCCTGGCTGCGCGAGGCGGCCGACGCCGCGGGGTGAGGGCGCCGCTCAGGCGGGTGGCGCGGGCGGCGCGGCTGGCGCGGGCGGGTCGAGGACCGCCGCCAGCGACGTCTCCAGCGACCCCAGCACGCGGGCGGATGCCGTGGCGTCCCCGGACACGATGAGGCCCTCCACGCCCAGGCGCGCAGCCCGCACCGCGTCGCGGACCTCGCTCGCGCGGGTCGCGGCGGGCTGGTCAGGAGCGGAGGTCTCGAGACCGGTCAACCGGTCCTCCACGGCCACGACCCGCTCGGAACCGCCGACGTGCCACCCTCCGGCAAGGGCGTCCAGGCTCTCGGCCTGCTGCAGCTGGGGAAGCAGGCGTACGGGCGAACCAGTCGGCCTCGGCCTCTGCCTCGGCCAACTGGGCATTCCAGGCCGCACGCCTGCGGGAGCGCAGCACGAGGAATGCCACCAGGCCGGCCAGCCCTGCGCCGAGCACCCACCACAGCCAGGGCGAGCCCGTGTCCTCGGCCTCGACGGGGGCTGGGGCGGCCTCCGCGGTGACGGTCGGCGTCGGGGTGGGCGTGGCCGTGACGGTCTCGGTCGGAGTCGGTGTCGGGGTCTCGGTGACCGTCTCGGTGGGGACAGGCTCGGGGTCGGGGGTCGCCGTGACCGTCTCGGTGGGGCCTGCCACCGTCTCCGTCGGCTGGGGAGCCTCGGTGGTCGGTTCAGGAGCCTCGGTGGTCGGTTCAGGAGCCTCGGTGGTCGGGGAGTCCGATGGCCGCGGGGACCGGGTCACGTCCGGAAGGGACGCGGTCACCGACGGCAGCGCGCTGCCGTCCACGGAACCCGTCACCGTGGGTCGGGTGATGCCTTCCCCCGAGCAGCCTGCCAGCACTGTGACGGCCAGCACCGCTGCCGTGATGGGCCCCCATGCCGATCGCCTGCTCGAGGTGCTCCTGCTGCCCACGTCACTGCCTTCCTGTCGCGCCGACCGACTCCCGGTCACCCGAGTGTGGTTTCACCGGCCACCGCGCGGCATCACCCCGCGCGGATGAGGTCGCGGCGGTTCACGCCACCGCGACGTAGACCCCGTTCGAGGACGTTCCGCCCGTCAGCGGGTTGGGGAAGGGCACGAGGTGCCCGTGCGCAGCGGTGAACTCGCCGCGCAGGAGAGCCAGGAAGGCCTCGTCCGGCGGCTCGTCGGACCAGAGGGCGAACACCCCGCCCGGGTGCAGGTGTCGGCGCAGGGCGCGCAGCCCGTCGGGGCTGTAGAACGCGGCATGACTGGGGTGCAGCACGTGACCCGGGGTGTGGTCGATGTCCAGGAGCACCGCGTGGAAGCGCTCGGGGGTGCCCTCGCCGAAACCCGCCGTGCCACGTGCGAGCGCAAAGAAGTCACCCTCCACGAGGTGGGTGCGGGGGTCGGAGGTCAGGCCGGCGACGTCAGGCAGCAGCCGTCGCTCGTGCCACGAGATCACGGGTGCGAGTGCCTCGACGACGGTCAGCGACCGCACCGACGGGTCCTCGAGCGCGGTGACCGCGGTGTATCCGAGACCGAGCCCGCCGACGAGCACATCCAGCGCGTCGCCGTCGAACGCCGCCAGCCCCAGGCGGGCGAGCTCGATCTCGGCGACGGGGAACAGGCTCGACATGAGGAACTCCTCGCCGAGCTTGACCTCGTAGACGTCGACCTTGAGCATCGGCTCGAGCCGGCGACGCAGGCTGATCTCCCCCATGTCGGTGGCCTGCCAGTCCAGCTCCTCGAACCGCCTGCTCATCGGCCGTCCTTCCTCTTCGCGTCAACCGACCGCCGACGACGACCTCGCCCACCGTAGGCGCTGGCTGCCCCACGGTGCAGGATGGCGCCATGGTGACGGAGCCGCCCCAACCCCAGTCGCTCACCGAGCGGGCCCGGGCCGCAGAGCCCGGGGTGACCCGCTGGCTCCCCGGTCGGATGCCGGACGCACCGGCTGACGCGCTGCGTGACCTCGCCGACGTGGTCGCCAATGCGGAGCCCGGAGACGAGAGCGCACGGTGGGACCGCTACGGCGAGCACGGTCCGGTGGCCGTGCTCGAGTCGCGCCTGGCCGTGCTGCTCGGCAAGCCGGCGGTTGCGGTCTTCCCGAGCGGCGTGATGGCCCAGCAGTCGATGCTGCGCGTGTGGTGCGACGCCCAGGGGTCGCGACGGGTGGCCATCCCCGCCCTGTCGCACCTGCTGCGCAGCGAGGCCGACGGGCCACGGCTGCTGCACGGGTTCGACTTCGCCCTGCTGACCGACGGGCCGACGGTGCCAGCCGTCGAGCACCTCACCGCGATCCCCGGTCCCCTCGGTGCGGCCCTGCTCGAGCTGCCACTGCGCGATGCGGGGTTCCTCCTGCCGACCTGGGACGAGCTCGTCGCCTTCAGCACGGCCTGCCGGGCGCGCGGCATCCCACTGCACCTCGACGGGGCGCGGATCTGGGAGTCAGCGCCGTACCTGCAGCACTCCCCCGCGGAGATCGCGGCTCTCGCGGACAGCGTCTACGTCTCGTTCTACAAGGGGCTCGGCGGCCTGGCCGGTGCGGCCGTGGCCGGCCCGGTCGAGCAGGTGTCCGAGGCCAGGCTCTGGCGCACCCGGATGGGCGGCACGCTCTTCACCCTCCTGCCGTATGCCGTGGCCGCCCTGCGGGGCCTGGAGCGCGAGCTGCCCCGCATGGCGGAGTACCACGAGCGGGCGGTGGCGCTGGCAGCGCGACTCGAGGCGCACGGCATCCGGATCAGTCCCTCACCCCCGCACACCACGGCGTTCCGCATCCACGTCGAGCGCGACGTCGACGACGTCAACGAGCGCCGGGTGAGCGCGATGGAACGCGAGCACCTCGCGCTGACGCCACGGTGGGCGGCATCCGAGGTTCCCGGGTGGTCGTGGACGGAGTTCGGCGTCGGACCGTCGACGATGGAGTGGGACCTCGACGAGGCCGCCGACACCCTGGTGCGGGTCTTCGGCCGCTGAGCGCCGGGAGCACAATGGGCTCGTGACCCACCCGAGCCCGCGCGAGCGTGCCGAGCCCGTCGACCTGACGCGGTTCGCCTGGCTCGCCATCGCGGCGGCCGTCGTCACCATCACGCTCAAGACGGTGGCGTGGCAGGTGACCGGGTCCGTGGGGCTCCTCTCGGATGCCGCGGAGTCGGTGGTCAACCTCGTCGCGGCGATCGTGGCGCTCGTGGCCCTGCGGGTCGCGATCATGCCCGCCGACAAGAACCACCACTTCGGGCACAGCAAGGCGGAGTACTTCTCGGCGGCCCTCGAAGGGCTGATGATCTTCGTCGCGGCGGCGGTCATCCTCGCGACGTCGATCGAGCGGTTCCTCGACCCGCAGCCGCTGGAGAACATCGGCATCGGTCTCGGTGTCTCGGTGGTGGCCTCGCTCGTCAACGGTCTGGTGGCGGTCGTGCTGCTGCGCGCCGGGGCCAGGCACCGCTCCATCACCCTCACCGCCGACGGCAAGCACCTCATGACGGATGTGTGGACCTCGGTGGGGGTCGTCGTCGGGGTGCTGCTCGTCGTGGTCACGGGATGGGAGCGCCTCGACCCCGTCGTGGCGTTCGCGGTCGGGGTGAACATCCTCGTGACGGGGTGGCGGCTCATCCGCAGTGCGTCCGCCGGACTCATGGACGTCTCGCTGCCCAAGGAGGACAACGAGACGATCAGAGCCGTGCTGGGCCGGTTCACCTCGGCGGAGGTGATGTGGCACCGGCTCCTCACGCGTGAGGCCGGCAACCGGCGGTTCATGCAGTTCGACCTGCTCGTGCCGGGCGCGTGGACCGTGCAGCGCGGGCACGACCTCGTCGAGGAGATCACCGACGCGCTCGTCGCCGAGTTTCCCGACATCGACGTCATCTGCCACGTCGAGCCGATCGAGGACCCACGCTCGTACGAGGATGCCGTGCGCTGAGGTGCGCGAGTAGCGTGGGCGCACCTGGTCCAAGGAGGCACCCATGGCGAACCTCGTCGTCCACTTCGAGATCCACGCGTCGCATCCCCAGTCGCTCATCGACTTCTACGGTGAGCTGTTCGGCTGGACCTTCGCGCGCTTCGGTGAGGTGCCCTACTGGGTCATCGACACCGGGGAGGGCGCGATCGGCATCGACGCTCCGGGGAGCGGCATCAACGGCGGGCTGACCCAGCGCGACGGGCCGTCCCCCGAGCCGGGGGCGCCGATCAACGGGTGCAACATCGTGGTCGGGGTCGAGGACGGGGTGGACGAGCTGTTCGCGCGCGCCCTGGCCCTCGGTGCGAGCGAGGCGTCACCGCTGGAGGACATGGAGGGCGTCGGCCGTGGCGGCTACCTCTTCGACCCCGACGGGAACCTCTTCGGCATCATGTCGCCGACGCTGTCGGACGGCACCGTCGCCATGGGCGGCTGATTCCGCGTCCCGGTAGACGCGAGTTCGCCACCCGCTGACGTGCAGCGGGTGGCGAACGGGCGTCAGGTGGTCGAGGTCAGACCCCGTCGGCGCACTGCCCGGTCGCCTTGTGTCCGACGACGTTCCGCAGGGGTGAGAAGCCCCAGGAGATGTTCGGTCCGAGGCCCGAGCAGCCGAGGTTGCGCCCGACGTTGTTGCGCACCACGTAGACGGCCATCTCGGCTCCCGGGTGGGTCTCGGTCACCCAGATGTCGGTCAGCGTCACGTTGCCACCGACGTCGTTGAACATGACACCGACCCACTCGGCCGTCACGTCGCTCACCGTGAGGTTGCGCGCGATGTCGTTGTTCTTGATCGCCCAGGGGATGAACGAGCCGCCGCCGACCAGCGAGACGTTCCCGTGGACCGTGATGCCGTTCAGCAGGACGGTGTCGGCGTCGGTGATGCTGACGTTCCCGTGGACGGTGATGTCGGAGACCCCGTCGGTGGGGTTGCCTTCCTCGTCGAAGCAGTCGTGCGCTGAGTTCGGCGGGTTCGTGGCCGAACGCGGCTGGCAGCCGAGGCCGACGAGGGAGCCAGCCGCCCCGGTGACGTTGCGCCCGACGGTGATCGTCGAGGGTACGGTCTGAGCATCGAGCATCGCACCGGCGGCCACGTCGACGTTGCCGTCAACGGTGACGACCGCGTCCTCGGCCACGGAACACATGCCCGTGACGGTAATGCTGGCGTAGTTCCCGGACGGGATCTCGCCGCCGGCGCACGTGTACGCCGGTGCTCCTGACGGGGCTGCGGCAGCCATCGCCGGTGATGTTGCGACGGCGAGCGCTGCCGCGACGGCGAGCGTTCCCAGCATCTTCAGACTTTTCGACTTCTCCATGTGCACTGCCCCTGCCTCTGACGGCCCCGGTCGGAGCCTGGTGGAGCCGGTTTACACCCACCGCTCGGGCATCGTCAACGATTCAAGGACCGCAGGCGGGGCGGCGAGGCGCTCGGAACGGCGTGGTTGTCCGTGCCCTTCCACGCGCGGCGGGCGGTGGCCGTCTTCTCGCTGATGTCCTGCTCTTGGAGAACGGTGGGCACCGCGAGACATCTCGGTCGCCCAGAATGGGTACTTTCGAAGAATGTCAACGATCGAACAGCTGGGTCCCGCTCTGGACATCGACGCCCGCCTCACCGAGATCGAGCGCACCGCGAACCCGTTGGTCCACGTCACGCCGGTCAACGCGCAGGATGCGTGGAGCGACTTCGAACGAAGCGACTTCGGCGCCACCCCGACCTTGCGGCTGCGGCCGCTGGAGTTCCAGCCGGACCTGCTCCGTCGTGACCTGTATGACCTCCGGCTGGAGGACGTGAGCGACCCGGCGTTGCACGCCCTCTTCCGGGCGAAGCGGGACGAGATCGCCCGACAGATCACCGCCCTGGAGGACCGTGACACCTCACGCTTCGTGTACGGCTCCCTGCAGCTCTACGGCTCCCTTTCGGAGTCTCTCGTGCACGCCGCGGAGGACCTGCTCGAGGCGATCCCGCCGCAGGTTCCCAACACACAGACCGTCACGGCCGGCGTCTTCGCAGAGGCGGCGCGAGAGGAGTTCAAGCGGTACCGGGCGGTGTACCCGGACTTTCCGGTTCGGGTGGACGTCCGCGACGACATCTCCGAGCTGATGGTGTCCTTCGGCCGTCTGCTCATTCCCGAGTCCGCGGTGTTCGGGGCCGACCGGGTCGAGCCGCTGCTGCATCACGAGGTGGGCACCCACGTGGTCACCTACCAGAACGGTGCCCGGCAGCCGCTGCAGCTGCTCACCATCGGCCTTCCCGGCTACGACGAGACCCAGGAGGGCCTCGCCGTCCTCGCCGAGTACCTTGTCGGTGGGTTGGACCCGCGGCGCCTTCGGGTTCTCGCCGCCCGGGTACTGGCGGTGGGCCGGATGCTCGACGGCGCCGACTTCCTGGACATCTTCGGGTGGTTGCGAGCCGATTACGGCATCCCCGCACGGACCGCGTGGTCCATCTCCATCCGGGTCGTCGTCGGGGGCGGCTCGGTCAAGGACGCCATCTACCTGCGCGGGATCACGCGCATCCTCGAAGCGCTGGCCGAGGGGAGCCGGCTGGACGTCCTGCTCGTCGGCAAGCTCGCCCTTGATCACATCCCCCTGGTCCAGGACCTGCTCGATCGTGGCGTGCTCGTCGAACCATGGATCAGGCCACGCTGGCTGGACGTCCCCGGCGCCCAGGAACGACTGGACCGGCTGCGCGCCGGGGCGTCGGTCACCGACCTGTACGAAGGGGGCGTGCCGGCATGAGAGTCGCGTTTCTGGTCAACGACATCGCCACCGAGGTGGACGAGTACACCACCACGCGCTTGGCCAGAGCGGCGTCCCAGGGCGGCCACCAGACGTGGTACGTCGGGGTCGGCGACCTCGAGCTCGGCAGCGACGGGCCGTTCGTCGCCCGGGCCCACGCCGCCCGCTGGAACGACGGGGACACGCTCAAGACCTTCATGGAGCGGGTCAAGGACACCGACCCGGAGCGGGTCGTCATGGACGACCTGGACGCCCTGTTCCTCCGCAATGAGTCGATTGACGACCTGCACGAGCGGTCTTGGGCCAGTCCCTTGGGCGTGGTCTTCGGCCAGATGCTCAGCGCTCGGGGTGTGACGGTGGTCAACGACCCCATCTCGTTGCACCGGGCGACGAGCAAGCTCTACCTTGAGGAGTTCCCCGAGCAGGTCAGACCACGGTCGCTGGTGACCCGGGACCCGGCGGCGATCGAGCAGTTCGTTCACGAGGTCGGCCACTGCGTCGTCAAGCCCTTGTACGGAGCCAAGGGACGAAACGTGTTCATGATCGAGGGCTCGGAGGAGACCAACCTGGCCCAGATGACGGAGGCGGTCCTCCAGGACGGGTACGCGATCGCCCAGGAGTTCGTCGACGGGGGCGAGGACGGCGATGCCCGGATCTTCCTGCTCGAGGGTCGGATCCTCGAGCGCGACGGGAAGGCTGCCGCCTTCCGGCGCGTGCCGACGGGAAGCGACCCCCGCGCCAACATCAGCACCGGGGGCCGCTCGGTGCCTCTCGAGATCGGTGAGGTCGAGCTGGGCATCGTGGAGGCGATGCGAGACAAGCTGGTGGCCGACGGCATGTTCCTGGTCGGCATCGACGTGATCGGCGGCAAGGTGGTGGAGATCAACGCGGAGAGCCCCGGTGGCCTGCAGAGCGTCGAAAGACTCAACGGCATCGACGTCGCACCTACCATCATCGACGCCTTGCAGCGGCGCGCTGGAACACGGGCCTGACATCAAGGTTGCGGAACCGGGCGGGGTAGTCAGGGATCCCTGCGTCCACGGATCACCCGGTGACGGACGAGCGAAGGAACTGCAGCAGACCCGGCACGCCTCCGCCAGAAAAGGCAGCGCGCTGACGCTGTGCTCCGCCACCCGAGTCGAGCACGAGCTGCACCCCGGAGAGCGTGGAGTCACGTTCGGCCGGTGGCACGCTCGCGCACGCGGCCTCGGCGACCTCGAGGACCAGCTCGGCCGCCGGCCGCAGCCTGGGGCGGCCCCGGACCGGCGTGAGGTCGAGCAGGGCGTCGCCCAGGCCGAGGTGGGCGGCCTGCCATGCCGCGGCCCGCACGGCCTCGGGCGCCGGACGGGGCACAGGCAGCGCGAGCGACCCCTCGCTCAGGGCTTGGGAGACGAGCGCACGGGCCAGACTTGCGCAGCGGACGGCGGTCGCTGCGTCCAGAGCCACGTCGGTGACTCGGATCTCCACCGTCGGGTACCGCTCCGACACGCGGGCGTGCCAATAGAGCATCGCCCGGTCCATGATGACGCCGCTGTGCAGAAGCGTCTCCACGCGGCCGTCGTAGTCTTCCGTCCCACGAAACAAGGGCGACGGGCCCTCGACCGGCCACCGTTGCGCGTGCACCGATCGCCAGCTGGCGAAGCCGCTGTCCCGGCCTCGCCAGAAGGGCGAGTTCGCAGTGAGGGCGAGCAGGATGTGCAGGCGCGGGCGGAGGCGGTTCAACACGTCGACGCCGGCCGCGCGGTTGGGCACGGCCACGTGCACGTGCATGCCGTTGAGGAGCTGCTCGTTGAGCAGTGCCGGGACGGCGTCGTGCATGGCGAGGTAACGGTCCGAGGCCGTCACCGAGGCGTGCGGCTCACCCAGTGGCGCGGCACCCACCGGCGACAGGACCGCGCCTTGTGCGTCGGCAGCGGCCGCGAGGCGGAGCCGGGCGGACCTCAGGTGCGCCTCCAGCTCGTTCGCGGTCAGGCAGATCGGGCTGGCGCTCTCGACCTGGCATCGCAGCACTTCCTGGGTCAGTGACGACTGCGGGCGAGGCGGCCCAGCATGCTCTGCCCGCTCGAGCACGGCATCGGCGACCCACATCGGCAGGCCGCTCTCGCGGTCGAGGAGGAGGAACTCCTCCTCGACTCCGAAGGTGGGAAGCGTCATGGCTGGCACCGGCGCCACGGCGGCCGCCCGAATCGAGACGACAACGGCTCACAGCGGAACGCCACTGGAAAACCTCCTGCTCGCCTGGGGCGGAAGACCGAACGGTGTCAACGCGCGCGACTCCGCGTCAGGAGACCAGTCTCGCGCGCGGTCAGTCATGGTGCGAGCGGACCGGCCATGTGGAGGACGAAACCGGGCACCCCGCACCCCGCGAACACGTCCTCGCCCGCATCGCCCTGGTCCCGCCGAGGTGCTCCTGCCATAGTTCGATGCATGCCGAGGCTCCCGGTCCCTGACGTCCTACTCCGCACGCTCAGTCGCCAGCTCGGCGCGCCATCCGGTCCGCTCGGCTCAGTTGTCGCACGGATGCTCAACAAGGGAAACGGGCCAGCGATCGCCGCCGCCGTCCGGGCACTCGACCTGACCGGGGTCCGAGGAGGTCGCGGACATCGGCTTCGGCGGCGGCCTGGGGCTCGACCTGTTGCTCGAGCAAACCCGTGACGGCGGGCGGGTCCACGGCGTCGACCCATCGCAGGACATGGTGAAGCGGGCCCGCAAGGCGCACCGCGCGCAGGTAGCGGCCGGGCGCCTGGCACTGCACGAGGCAGGGATGGAGTCGCTGCCCATCGGCGATGGCGCCCTGGACGGCTGGATCAGCCTCAACACCATCTACTTCGTCGAGGACCTGCCACCCGCCTTTGCCGAGCTCCGCCGAGTGCTTGCACCCTCAGGCAGAGGAGTCCTGGGGCTCGCCGACCCGGAATGGATGGCACAGCAGGCGTTCACCAAGCACACCTTCACGGTGCGGCCCGTGACCGACGTCGTGGCTGCACTCGCGGCCGCCGGCCTCTCGGTCGAACAACGCACCATGCCCGGCTCTGCCCCCTTCCGGCTCCTGGTTTGCCGCCGCGCCTGACCAGGTCCGGAACCGGGAACGAGGGGTCAACCCCTGGCCGCATCCCTTCTCTTCCGCCGCGGTCCTGGCGCCTCTGCTACTGAAGAGCGCGCGCTGCCTGTGCGGCTCGGTTGCGGCGCACCAGGACTCGCAACTCTGATGCGAGCAGCACGGGCAGCGATGCCCCGATGCAGATGAGCCACTGCTCGGTGTCGAGGGCCACGGTGCCGAGGAACGCCTGGAGCGGACCGAACACGGTCGTGAGGACCAGGATGAGGAGGGACAGGGCCGTCGACCGGACGAAGGTCTTGTCCGACAGGACGTCGAGCGAGAAGACCGTTCGGGCCTCGTCCCTGGTGGACATCGAGAACAGCAGGCTGGCGAGGGAGAAGGTCACGACCCCCATGGTCAGGGCCACGGTGCGGTCGAACGCGCTCTCGGCCCAGGTGATGACCCCGAGGGTGGCGATACCCATGATGAGGCCGACCACGACCAGCCAGGCCATCTGCGGGCGCGGCAGGATCGGCTCTTCGGGGTCGCGGGGGCGCCGGTCCATCAGGCCCGCGGCAGGTCGCCCGTAGCCGAGCCCGACGGCTTGGAACAGCATCGTCGTGAAGTTGATCCACAGGGTCTGCAGGGGGAGGAACGGGACGCCACCGGCGATGTTGAAGACCGCCGCACCGAGGAACGAGACGATGAAGCCGAACAGGCAGCCCATCTGGAAGCGGATGTACTTGACGAGGTTGTCGTACAGTCCGCGCCCCAGCTCGACCGCCTTGACGATCGTCGAGAAGTTGTCGTCGGTCAGTACCATCACGGCGGCGTCCTTGGCCACCTCGGTACCGGTGATGCCCATCGCGATTCCGATGTCCGCGCTCTTCAGTGCGGGGGCGTCGTTCACGCCGTCACCGGTCATCGCGACGATGTGGCCCCGCCGCTTGAGCAGCTCGACCAGACGGACCTTGTCCTGCGGCGTGACGCGGGCGATGACCCCCACGTCGTCGATCCGCGAGAGCGCCGCGTCGTCGTCCATCGCCGCGAACTCCGCGCCGGTCATGACCGTGCCCCGGATGCCGATCTTTCGCGCGATCGCCCCCGCCGTGACGGCGTGGTCTCCGGTGATCATCCGGACCCGGATGCCGGCGGCCTCCGCCGTGGCGATCGACGCCTTGGCGGAAGGCCGCGGGGGGTCGACGATCCCCACCAGGGACATCAGCTCGAGACCGTCCGCCACGACCGCCAACAGGTCACCGTCGGCGTCGAAGGTCGTCGGGTCGAGGTCCTTGCGCGCGGTGGCGAGCACCCGCAGTCCCTCAGCGCCCAGGCGCGTGTTCTCGGCGAGGTACCGGTCCCTGAACGTGCCGTCGGCCGGTACGGCCCCGGCGTCAGCATCGTGGACCGTCCCCGCGCGGGCAAGGAGCTCGTCCGGTGCTCCCTTGACGAAACACCGGATCACCTCGGCACCGGAGTCGTCGGTCATCCGGTGGAAGGTGGCCATCAGCTTGTAGGCGGCGTCGAAGGGCAGCTCGGCCACTCGGGGGTAGGCGAGGCGGGTCGACACCGCGTCGACGCCGCCCTTGGCGGCGAGGGCGACGAGGGCGCCCTCGGTGGGGTCGCCGATCAGTGCTCCCTGGTCCATGACGGCGTCGGACGCCAGCACCATCGGCAGCAGGAAGGGGTCGAGCGGGATCTCTCCCTGGCCGCCGACGTGGGTGATCTGGCCCTGGCTGGAGTAGCCGGTGCCCTCGATGGTGTAGCGGCGACCGACGACGACCATCTCCACGGCCGTCATCTCGTTGAGCGTCAGCGTGCCGGTCTTGTCGGAGTTGATGGCCGAGGTGGAGCCGAGCGTCTCGGTCGACTGGAGCCGTTTCATGATCGCGCCGACCTTCGCCAGCGACTGTGTGCCGGAGGCGAGGATCGTGGTCACCACGGCCGGCATGTTCTCCGGCAGGGCACCGATGGCGAAGGCCACGGCGGCGTGGAAGATCGCCGTGAACGTCTCACCGCGGGCCAGGTTGATCACGACCGAGACCAGCAGTGCCAGGCCTGCGATCAGGAAGATCTGGCGGGTGAGGGTGTCCAGCTGCCGGGTCAGCGGGGTCTTGGTCTCCTCCTCGGCCTGGAGCATGCCCGAGATGTTGCCCACCTCCGTGGCCATCCCGGTGGCGACGACGACGAACTCCCCGGAGCCGCGCGTCACGTTGGTGTTCATGTAGACCATGTCGCTGCGGTCGCCGAGCGGGGTGTCCCCCTGTGCCACCGCTGCGGTGCCCTTCGACACCGGCAGGCTCTCCCCGGTCAGGGCGGACTCGGCCACCTCGAGCGTCGCGGCCCGCAGCAGCCGGCCGTCGGCCGGGACGATGTCGCCGGCCTCGATCGCGACGATGTCCCCGGGGACCAGCTGTTCGGCCGGCAGCTCCGCGAGGGCGCCGTCCCGCCTGACCCGCGCCGTGACGATCATCATCTTCTGCAACGCGGCCACCGCTGCCTCTGCCTTGCCCTCCTGGCGCAGACCCAGCACGGCGTTGAACACGGTCAGCAGCAGCAACAGGATGCCGGTGCCGATCTCCTTGAGCGGATACAGGCTCCCGATCCCGGCGACGAGCAGCACGAGCTGCATCGGGTCCGCGTACTGACGCAGGAACGCGTGCAGGCGCGACTCCGACTCCGCCGCGGTGAAGCGGTTCAGCCCGAAGCGCTGCACGCGCGCCTGCGCCTCAGCCGTTGACAGGCCCTGGGTCGCCTCGACGTCCGAACGCTGCAACACCTCATCCGCGGACAGGGTGTGCCAGTCGGCACGCTCGGGCGCGGTGGCCGGGGAGGACGCTGGCTGGGTCGGTGGAGTCACGGTGCCCCTCAGGACGAAATGTGGCGACGAAAGGTACGTGGCCCATCATTGCCCATAACCTCGGCTGTCGCCGGACCCGGACCCGGCACCGGCGTGAACCGGCGTCTCCATCGAGGGTCGGTTCGGCTCGCGGACCGCAACGCACGGCGGCTGGGGCTGCCGACAGCCACAGGGGTTGCCCGGCGCACCGTGGCGCGGTTGGCTGGGACCATGAGTGAGAGAGACGTGGACCCGACCTACCCGACTGACCGCCCTCGACCTCGACCTGCGCTGGTGGGCCGCAGCGAACTACCTCACCATCGGGCAGATCTACCTTCAGGACAACGCCCTCCTGCGCGAAGCGCTCGTGGTCGACCACGTCAAGCCCCGGCTGCTGGGCCACTGGGGCACCAGTCCTGGGCTGTCGATGCTCTACGCCTTGCTCAACCGAGTCATCCGCGAGCGCGGGGGTGACTGGCTCTACGTCACGGGGCCGGGGCACGGAGGGCCGGCTCTCGTCGCGGCAGCGTGGCTCGAGGGCACCTACAGCGAGGTCTACCCCCACGTCAGCGCCGACGCCGGTGGCATCCGCACCCTGTTCCGCCAGTTCTCCTCGCCGGGCGGGGTGCCGAGCCACGTCAGCGTGCAGACGCCGGGAAGCATCCACGAGGGCGGCGAGCTGGGCTACGCGCTCGCCCATGCCGCCGGAGCGGCGTTCGACCACCCCGACCTCGTCGTCGCGTGCGTGGTCGGTGACGGCGAGGCAGAAACAGGGCCGCTGGCCGCCTCGTGGCGGCTGCCCACCTTCCTCAACCCCCGCCGCGACGGCGCGGTGCTGCCGATCCTGCACCTCAACGGCTACAAGATCGCCGGCCCGACCGTGCTCGGCCGCACGAGCGACGAGGACGTCGAGGCCTACCTGCGCAGCCAGGGATGGGACCCCGTCACCGTCGCCGGCGACGACCCACGGCAGGTCTTTCCTGCGCTGTTGACAGCCCTGCGAGCCGCCCATGACGCGATCACGTCGATCCAGGCTGAGGCGCGCGCCGACGACGGGCCGAGCGCCCCGGTCCGGCACCGGTGGCCGGTCATCGTCCTGCGCACCCCGAAGGGATGGACCGGCCCCGCCGTCGTCGACGGCATCCAGGTCGAGGGAACGAACCTCAGCCACCAGGTCCCGCTGTCCGGCTTGGCCGAGAACCCCGACCACCTGCGGATGCTCGAGCAGTGGCTCCTGTCGTACGACCCGGCATCCCTGTTCGACATCGACGGACGCCTCGTACCCGAGCTGCGCGCCCTCGCCCCCGACGGCGACCGTCGGATGTCCGCCACTCCCTACGCCAACGGGGGACGGCTGCGCGAGGCCCTGCCCATGCCCGCGCTCGACGGGTACGAGGTCGAGGTGGACACGCCCGGCGTCGCCACGGTCGAGAACACCCTCACGGCCGGGCAGCTGATGCGCGACCTCTACGCGGCGACCTCGCGTCCGGACGGCGGCGGCAGCTTCCGCCTCTTCTGCCCGGACGAGACCGCGAGCAACCGGCTCCAGGCTGTCTTCGAGGAGACCGACCGCTGCTTCATGGGGCCGATCCTCGACACCGACACGGGCATCGGACCCGACGGCCGGGTCATGGAGGTGCTCAGCGAGCACCTGTGCGAGGGCTGGCTCGAGGGCTACCTGCTCACCGGCCGGCACGGCGTGTTCGCGACCTACGAGGCGTTCGCCATGGTGTCGGCGTCCATGGCCATCCAGCACGTGAAGTGGCTCCAGCACGCGCAGACCCTCCCGTGGCGGGCATCGGTTTCCTCGCTCAACGTCCTGCTCACCTCGACGTGCTGGCGCAACGACCACAACGGGTTCTCGCACCAGGGTCCCGGCCTCATCGACAGCCTCATCCCTCTCGCCCCGGACGTCGTTCGG
>CAWESS010000037.1:0-131604 GCA_963811825.1 uncultured Actinomycetota bacterium
CGAACCCGGCGACCTCGCGCCGCGCACTCTCGAGGGGCTCGAGCTCGGCGCGCACCGGCGCGGCACCGCCCACGGGACAGGTCCAGGCCCCCTCGAGCTCGACGATGCGCACCCCGGGGGACTCCAGCCAGCGCAGGATCTTCTCACTCTCCTCGGGCGTGGCCGCCGTCGAGGGTGCCAGCGGCGGCGCGACGACCTCGGCACTGGCCCGCAGCGCGTCGATGTAGGGCATCGGGTCGGCGCCACGGGGTGAGCTGGTGCTGCCCGCCAGGCGGCCGTGGCGCACGCAGATGACCTCCCAGCCTCCGAGGAGGGTGCGCCGAGCAGCGACGAGCTCGCTGCTGCGGGCCAAGGGGTCCAGCCGCTGGGAGCGGGACGTGCCTCGCACGAGGGCGACGAGCCGGTCGCGGACCATCTGGGCGTCCTCGAAACGTTGCTGTGCTGCGAGCTCGGCCATCCGTTCGCGCAGGGCGGTCAGCAGCTCCCGGGTTCCGCCGGCGAGCAGCTCGGCGGCGCGGTCGACGACATCGCCGTAGTCGTCGACGGACTGGGCGCCGGTGCAGGGGGCGCCGCAGCGCCCCATCTCGGCGAGGACGCAGGCGGACCGGTGCTTGGTGGGGGAGAGCCGTTCCATGCACTGGCGCAGCGGAAGCACCTCGTGGACGGCGGCGATCGCGGCCTCGGCGGCCGAGCGCGAGGCGAAGGGGCCGGCATACCGGGCGCCGTCGTCGGCGACGGCACGCACGACGGACAGCCGGGGAAACGGCTCGACCGTCAGCTTGACCCACGGTGCCTTCTCCGGGTTTCGCGACCGGCGGTTGTAGCGCGGCTTGTGCTGGGCGATCAGGCGCAGCTCTCGGACCTCGGCCTCGAGGGTGGTCGCGCAGACGATGGGGCTCACCGACTCGGCGATGCGCACCATCTCGCCCATCCGGCGCCGGTGCTCGGATGCCGTGAAGTAGGAGCGAACGCGGGTGCGGATCGACACCGACGTGCCGACGTAGAGGACGTGGCCCTGGCCGTCCTTGAAGAGGTAGACGCCCGGTGCGTCGGGAAGGTCGTCGGCCAGGTGCCGCTTGCGACGGCGGGCAGGGGAGACGCGGGCGGTGTAGTCGAGCAGCTCCTCGAGCGAGTGCACCCCGAGTGACCCGACGCGCTCCAGGAGGCCGTGGAGGACGTCGACGGTCGCGCGGGCGTCGTGCAGGGCCCGGTGGTCGGGGGTCGTCGTGGCCCGAAAGAGGCGGGCGAGGCTGGCGAGCCGGTGGTTCGGCACTTCGTCGCGCCGCACGAGCTGTCGCGCGAGATGGACCGTGTCGAGGACGCGGAAGCCGGGCCACTCGTGCTCGGTGCGGCGAGCCGCCGCCTTGAGGAAGGAGATGTCGAAGCCGGCGTTGTGGGCCACGAGGACGCTGCCGTTGGCGAACTCGAGGAACGCCGGGAGGGCTGCCTCGATGCGAGGTGCCGCCGCGACCATGGAGTCGGTGATGCCGGTGAGCACGGAGATGAACGCGGGGATGGGGCCGCCGGGGTTGACCAGGGTCTGGAACTCGCCGATGACCTCACCGCCACGGACCTTGACTGCGCCGATCTCGGTGATCCCGCACTCCGCAGGGCTGCCGCCCGTGGTCTCGAGGTCGACGACGACGAAGGTGACCGTGGACAGGGGAGTGCCCAGGTCGTCGAACGTTCCCTGCACCATGGCGGGGCGCTCGACCGTTCTCATGTCGCTGACCGTAGGTGTCGCCACCGACAGGCCCGGTGAGGCGCGCGGGGACCCGGTGGACTGAGGGGCGAGGCGCTGCCAAGGCGTCGATGCGGACCAGGCCGAATCCGGCTGGCGTGGGCTTCAGAAGGGTGGCGGGTCGATGTCGACCTGTGCCGCCACCGTCGAGGTCTGACGTGCCTCCCGTGCCGCGCGGTGGTCGCGGTGGTGGGGGTGGTCACCGGGCAGGCGGAACCGCAGCCGGGGCCGGTCGGTGCGTGGTCGGATGAGGTCGCCGTGTGTCGGTCGTCGCGGTGGTGCCCCATCGGGGTGGGTCCATGGCTGGTAGCCGTCGCCGAGGACCTCGAGGATCGTCTCGAGGGTGCTGGTCTGCTCACCTGCGCTGACGCTCTGCTCACCTGTGCGGACGCGGCGGGCTCCCGTCGCTCCCGTGGCTGTCGCCGTCCCGGATGCCGTCGCTACAGGGCCCGCTTCTCCTGGCGTTGCTGTCGCCTTGGGTGCGGTCAGGGTCAGCAGGTCGAGGTGGTTGCGCGGCCAGGTGGTGCGCTCCCGGCCGACGGGGTCGGTCCAGGTCGCGGTGCCGTCCACGGCCAGGCGAACGCTCCAGCCGGGTCGTTGCTTGATCCGGTGGTGTCGCCGGCACAGGCACATCAGGTTGGACGGCGGTGGTCGGGCCGGTCGGCCACGGCCGGACGTGGTCGAGGTCGCAGAACCTCGCGGCCACCGAGCAGCCCGGGAACCGGCACCGCCCGTCACGGGTGCGGACCAGTGCCGTGAGCTTCGCCCCGGGCCGGTACGACGTCGACCCAGCCGAAGGGGTGGGCCTGGTGGAAGCGGCCGGCCTCGTGGAAGCGGCGGGTCTCGTGGACCCGGTGGACCTGGTGTCGTCGTCGAGGAGGGCGCCGGTGCGGCGGTGACACCGAGCGAACCGCACCTTCACGCCGGACGCCCGGCGCAGGAGCCCGACCAGCCAGGCACGCCGTACCAGCATCGGATCCCCCGCGAACGGGCCGTACGCCTCCAGCAGGTCCTCGTCCACGGCCGCGGGGGACCCAGGCTGAGCAGCAGCGGGTGCAACAGCGGGATCGGGAACGGGGTCCGCAGTAGCGCGGCCGCCGAATGCTGCCGGAGGGTCGCTCCCGTGGGTGCGCCCGCCACTATCGGGGTCATCGGTAGCCACACCGTCAGGGTCGGCGTCGGCACGCCGATCCTCGGGTGTGTCGCTGCCCTCCGGCTCGAGGTCCGGACAGGGGCGCGGTCAGCACGGTCGGAGACCTCTGGGTCAGGCTCCGGCCGGCCTTGCGGACCAGCGCATTGCGGGCCGTCGGGGTCAGCGTCTTCGGAGGTGGTGAACACGACCGTGACGTCGATGGTCGCGTTCCCCGTCACGAGATCCATCAGTGCCTTGCCGCGGGCCTGCTCCAACCGGTCACAGACACCGTCCTTGACGTACCGGCGAGCCAACGCATCGACCGCGGCCCAGCCCAACGCCGCCTGCTCCGAGGGAAACGTGCCCGACCACCGGTCCACCCCCGGCGCCTCCGCCCACCGCCGCAACCCCGCCTCCTCCCGGGCCCGCTGCGCCCGCTGCCGCAGCAGATCCGGGCTGATCCTCACCAACGCCCGACGACACCGCCGCCGCAGCTGCGAGGCGCACTCCCGCCCGAACTGCTCCTCGACCGCCCGCACCACCGCCCTGGCAACCTCCGCCGGAGCCTCCTCCAGCTCCTCACCGATCACCGACGCGGCGTACCCGTCCAGGCGCCCGTCACGCATCGCCTCATGCACCCCACCCAACCCCGACGCCGCCACCCCAGCATCCTCCGCGTCCGCAGCCGCCGCGTCCGCAGCCTCCGCGTCCGCAGGGTCGACGTCCTCGCCGTCCGCATCCTCCACGTCAGGACCCTGCCCGGCAGCAGCCAACCTCGCCGCCAGGCTCACCCGCCGCTGCGCCTGCAGATGCGACACACACAGCGCCCCCGCCACCACATCCGGAGCATCCAACGCCACATGCCCCAGCACCCGACGCGACTCCGTGACCAGACCGTCCTCCGCCCACTCCTCCTCGATCGCCGCCACCCCCGCGATCGCCACGTCCTGCACCGCCGTCAGCATGTTGATCAACCCCTGACACCCCGCGACCACGTCCGCCAGCTCCACCCGCGAACCGGACGTGGCAGCGGCATCCACGGCACCCGCCAGCACCCCCAGCGCCCGACCCACCTCAGCCAGTTCCACCGACCCGACAGTGGGCACCGCAGCAGCCACGTCGCCAATGCCATCGACAGTCACCTCGACGTCCGACACATCACCCACCCCTCCCCGAATCCCACTGTCCCCCAGCGCGATACACCCCACCCGAGTGCCCCGCCCACCTCATCGAGGTGATGTGAACATCGTACCGACGACCACCGACAGGCCCTCCGGGAAGCCATCACGGGTCGCCCCCAGCCGATCAGCACCGGTCCGGTCCCGATGGCTCGTCGAGGGCTTGTCGGTGCTCTCTCCTACCGTGGACGCAGACCACCTGGAAGGGGTGAGAACCGATGACTGGCCACGACCTGACGATGACCGTCGAGTGCCGCACGTGCCCGGTGCGCGAGCTGCACTGCGGCGACTGCATGGTGCCCGTCCTGCTCGACCTCGCGGCGCCCCCGCTGCGCGTCGACCTCGCTCTCGACCCGCAGGAGCGGGCTGCCATCACGCGCCTCGTGCACGCCGGCCTCGTTGATCCCGAGACGGCCTCACGTGCTCGGGCGCAGCTCGACCCGGCCGCCGGCCACGCCGTGGCCAGCCACCAGGGAGGGCGTGCCGTCGGCTGACGATCCTTACGATGGGTCGGTGCCCCGCCCGTTCCGTGTGAGTCACGGCGTGAGCGCCGTGCTGCTGGCCACCCTTGCTGGGCTGGCAGGGTGCGCAGGCGCGGACGACGGAGCCGCACCCTCGACCACCTCCTCGGTTCCCGGCGCGACACCCTCGGCAACCTCGGATGCCGCGCGCACGGCATCCGCTGCCGAAGTCGCCGAGTTGCAGAGCTGCTGAACCGCCGGGCCGCCGCCCTCGTCGCCGGCGATGAGGGGGCCTTCGCGAAGACGGTCGCCGACCCGCAGAGCAGTACCGGCCGCCGCCAGCTGGCCAGCTACGAGGCAGCGCGGTCACTGGGCATCGCCAGCCTCGAGGTCGACCAGCCCGTGATCACCGGAGACCACGCGCTGGTGGACGTCCGGTACCGGCTCGAGGGTCTCGATCGCGGCGACCGGGTCGCCCGGCTGGACTACACCGTGGTCCGCTCCGGATCGGGATGGGCGGTCGTCTCCGAGCGGCCGACCGGAGGCGGTGCCACCGCACCGTGGGTTGCCATGCCAGACCTGCGCGTCCAGCGAGGAGAACACGCGGTCGTCGCGGGGACCGCACCGGCGGCTGACCTCGCGGAGTATGCCGCAGGTGGTCGACCGGGCCGTTCCCGACCTGCGCACCGACTGGGCCGCAACCCCGGACAAGGTGCTCGTGCTCGCACCCGCCACCGTCGACGAGGCCGACGCACTGCTCGGTCGATCGGCCGGCGCGGGACCATCCGCCGGGCTGGCCGAGGTCGCGGCGACCACCGAGGGTCCCACCGGTCCGGACGGCCGCGCGACCGGGGACCGGATCGTTCTGGACCCCACGGCCTACGCCCGGCTCACACCAGCAGGAAGGGACGTCGTGCTCACCCACGAGCTCAGCCACGTCGCGGTACGCGCCACGGTGCCCGGGGCGCCCGCGACGTGGCTGGCCGAGGGGTACGCCGACCACGTCGGGTACGCCCGCGCCGGTCTGTCGGACCAACGGCTGCTCGCACCCCTGCTCGCCGAGGTCCGGGCGGACGCGCGCCGCTGACCCTCCCCGGCAACAGTGACCTGCAGCCGACAGCGGGTGATCTCGAGGTCCCCTACCTCGCCGCCTGGCAGGCGGTTGAGCTCATTGCCGAGGAACACGGCGAGCAGGCCCTGCGACGGCTCGTGGCGGCCGCGGCATCCACCGGGACGGCCGCCGACGCGGAGGCGACGACCGACGCCGCGCTGGTCTCGGTGCTCGGGACGACCCGCACCGAGCTCACGGCAGCGTGGCGCGAGCGGCTGGCCGACGCTCGCTCGGTGACCCGCGGAGCACCCTGCGGCAGGACGAGCGAGGCCGCGACCAGGGCTGCCACGAGCCAGAACTGGTTGTAGAACCCCTGCTTGTTGACGAGGTTCGCGACGGCGAGCACGAGGGCCAGCCAGCGCAGCACCTCCGCGACGTCCGGTTGACGCCGCCACACGGCATACGCGGCCGTGGCGACGATCCCCACCATCGCCGCGCCCGTCACCGCGAACGGCAGGGTGACCCCGTGCTCGTTGAGGGCGTAGAGGTACCAGGTGTTCGCGAAGCGAATGGGATGGAAGTTCAGCAGGGTGACCACGGTGTCGTCCACGAACGCGCCCGCATCGGCGATGACCCACGGCAGCATGAGCAACCCGGCCAGACCACCCGTGGCGAGGGTGCGCGACACCCCGAACGGCCGCCACACGAGAAGCACCGGCGCGAGCAGGGCGAGGTGCTGCTTGCTGGCGCACGCCAGTGCGAGCGGGATGACCGCCCACCACGCGTGCCCGCGCCGGACGAGCACGGCCCACCAGACGATCGCGGCGGCGAGCACCGGCTCGGTCCAGGCCTGGTCGACCTGGGTCAGCGTGCCCGGTGCCAGCACGAGCACCGCGGTGACCGCGGCCGCCCGCTCGACCCGACCCGAGGCGAGCGCCCACAGCCCGGCGTACAGCACGAGCGACCAGAACAGCACCGCCCACCGCACGTCTCCGGCGATCCAGCGGCCGGGAGCGGTGAGCACCGCCATCCACGGCAGGTAGGGGAAGAAGTCCTGCACACCGGGGGAGTCGGTCCACTGCTGGGTGTAGAGGTTCTCACCGCGACGCAGCGCGTCGGCGCCCTGCTGGAGCACGACCCAGACGTCGATCTTCGGTGCCCGGTCGCCGATGATCGCGACGGCGGCCAGGGCCGTGTGGGTGAACACCGCCAGGCCGTATGCCGTGGTGGCGGCCACGCGGCCGGGCCGGGTGAGGAGGGCGGCGCAGCCCAGGCCGCCGGTCGTGAGGATCGCCAGGGCGGCGACCAGCCAGCCGCCACGCACGTAGCTGAACAGCGGCACCGTGAGCGTGATGAGGACAGACCCGACCAGGACGGCCGGGGCGAGCCACCGCGGTACGTCGATGGCGAGCCGACGCGCCAGCCACCACGCGAGCAGGGCGGCGCACACGGTGAGGGTGAGGACGATCGGCACCCGGAAGCGCACGACGCTCCACTGGAGCACCCCGAACCACGCGAGCCAGGCCGCGCCGAGCACGAGCGCGGGGAACGGCCCGGCGCGCTCGGCCGGCTCACCCGGCTCGGTGCGCCCCACCAGCTCGGCGGGCTCGACCAGCCGGGTGCGCTCGGCCGGTTCGGCCGGATTCGCCCCGTCGGCGTCAGCCACCGTAGAGAGCGTCGACCTCGTCCTCGAAGTCGCGCATGACGATGTTGCGCTTGAGCTTCAGGGACGGTGTGAGGTGGCCGGACTCCTGCGTGAAGTCACCATCGAGGATGGCGAACTTGCGGATCGACTCGGCCTTGGAGACGGCGGTGTTCGCGGCGTCCACGGCCTGCTGCACCTCGGCCAGGACCGTCTCGTTGGTACGGGCAGCCGTGAACGGGACGCCCTCGAGTCCGTGGTTGGCGGCCCAGCCGGGGTACATGTCGGAGTCGAGGGTCACGAGCGCCGCGATGTAGGGCTTGCCGTCACCCACGACGACGCACTGGCTGATGAGCGGGTGGGCGCGCAGCCCGTCCTCGAGGACCGCGGGGGCGACGTTCTTGCCGCCGGCCGTGACCAGGATCTCCTTCTTGCGGCCGGTGATCCGCAGGAAGCCGTCCTCGTCGAGATCGCCGATGTCGCCCGTGTGGAACCAGCCCTCGCGCATCGCCTCTTCGGTCGCGGCCTCGTTGGCGTGGTAGCCGCGGAAGACGTTGATGCCGCGCAGCCAGATCTCGCCGTCGTCGGCGATCTTCACGTCGACGCCCGGCAGGGGCAGCCCGACGGAGCCGATGCGCATCGCCGAGGGTCGGTTGACGGTGGCCGGTGCGGTGGTCTCGGTGAGGCCGTACCCCTCGAGGATCGTGACGCCGATGCCCCGGAAGAAGTGGCCCAGCCGCGTACCGAGCGGCGCGCCACCGGACACGGCGTACTGGATCTGGCCACCCATGGCCTCGCGCAGCTTCGCGTAGACGAGCTTGTCGAACACCGCGTGCCGCACGCGCAGGCCGAGCGGCACGGCCCCCGAGTCCTGGGCCTGCGACCAGGCGATGGCCGCGGCAGCCGCGCCGGCGAAGATCTTGCCCTTGCCGCCGGCCTCGGCCTTGGCCTCGGCCGAGTTGTAGATCTTCTCGAAGACGCGCGGGACGGCCAGCACGAAGGTCGGCTGGAACGACGCGAAGTCGTCGAGCAGGCCCTTGAGGTCGGACGAGTGGCCCATCCGCACCCCGGCGGTCACGGCAAGCACCTCGATGAACCGCGCGAAGACGTGTGCGAGGGGGAGGAAGAGCAGCGTCGAGGCGCCCTGTCCCTTCACGACCTCGCTGATCTCCTCGGCGGCGTTCTCCGCGAGCGTCAGGAAGTTGCCGTGCGTCAGCTCCACACCCTTGGGCCGGCCCGTGGTGCCCGAGGTGTAGATGATCGTCGCGAGGCTGTCGCGGTGCAGCGCCGTGCGCCGGGCCTCGAGGTCGGCGTCGTCGACGTCGTTGCCGTCCTGGCTCAGGCTGTCGATGTCGCCCTGGTCGATGACCCACACCGAGCGCAGGTTGGGCAGCCGCGAGCGGGACGCCTCGACCGCTGCCAGGTGGCTGGCATCCTCCACGATGACCCCCACGGCACCGGAGTCGGCGAGGATCCACTCGACCTGGTCCGGGGAGGAGGTCTCGTAGATCGGCACGGGCACGGCGCCGGCCGACCAGAGAGCGAAGTCGGCGACGGTCCACTCGTAGCGCGTGCGGCTCATGATCGCCACGGACTCGCCGCTCCCTATTCCGGCGGCGATCAGGCCCTTGGCGAGCGCGGCGACGTCAGCGGCGAAGGTCGCTGCGGTCACGTCGGTCCACCCCGCTCCCGAGCGAACGGAGAAGGTGACCCTGCCCGGTGCTGCGCTCGCCTGGCGGCTCGGCAGGTCTGCGAGGCTCCCCGTGGTGGTCTCGGGCAGGACGAGCGGCATGGACATCTCGTGCACGGGTCGACTCCTTGTGCGGCGAAAAGGGGTTGGGGCCAACTGTAGGTCCCCCGCCACCGCGCCATCGGCGCTCTCCGGGAACCTCGGTGCGGGTAGCCTGCCGTCCCATGGCCGACCGCACACAGTCCTCGATCGAGATCGCCGCCCAACCGGGGGAGGTCCTCGACGTCATCGCCGACTTCGAGCGCTATCCGGAGTGGGCCAACGAGGTGAAGTCCGCGAAGCTCCTGAGCGAGGACGGTGACGGGTGGGCCGACCAGGTGGAGTTCCAGCTCGACGCCGGAGCGATCAAGGACAACTACGTGCTCGAGTACGACTGGAACATCGCAGAGGACGGCACCGGCAGCGTGTCGTGGCACCTCGTGCGGGCCACCCTCCTCAAGGGCCTGAACGGCAGCTACACCCTCGCGCCCGTCGCCGCGGGCACGAAGGTCACCTACGACCTCGAGGTCGAGCTGACGATGCCGATGATCGGTCTGCTCAAGCGCAAGGCCGAGAAGCACATCATCAACCTCGCCCTGTCCGAGCTCAAGAAGCGCGTCGAGGCCTGACCTCCACCATGCCCCGCGTCGTCCTCGTGACCGGCAAGGGCGGCGTCGGCAAGACGACGACGGCCGCGGCCACCGCCGTTCAGGCGGCCGGGTCGGGTCTGCGGACCCTCGTGATGTCCACGGATGCCGCCCACAGCCTCGGGGACGCGCTCGACGTCGACCTGCGCACCGCGCGCACCTGGGACGACACCCACGAGGTCGCGCCCGGGCTGCACGCCCTCGCCGTCGGTGCGCACACCGCCGTGGAGGCCGACTGGCAGGTCGTGCGCGACTACCTGCTCGGCGTCCTGGACGCGATGGGCGTCGACCCGGTCGTCGCCGACGAGCTGACCTCCCTGCCCGGCGCGGAGGAGGTCACCGCGCTCGCCGCACTCGCGCTGCAGGCCCAGCGCGGCCAGTGGGACCTCGTCGTCGTCGACTGCGCCCCCACGGCCGAGACGTTGCGCCTGCTGGCACTGCCCGAGGTGCTCGGGTGGCACCTCGACCGCCTGCTGCCCGCCCAGCGGCGCCTCCTCACGGTCCTGCGCCCCGCGGCATCCGCCGCGACGGGGATGCCGGTTCCCGGGCCGGAGGTGTTGCTCGTGCTCCGCGCGTGGCGAGACCTCATGGTCGAGGTCCGCTCGCTGCTCACCTCGCGTCGGGCGAGCGTGCGCGTCGTGCTCACCCCCGAGCGGGTCGTCATCGCCGAGAGCCGCCGGGTGCTCACCTCCCTGTCACTGCACGGGTATGCCGTGGACGCCGTCGTCGTGAACCGCGTCCTCCCGGCGTCGTCACCCGGTGACACCGATCCGTGGCGCACGGCGTGGACGACGGCCCAGGCCAGCGGCCTGGAGCGCGTGCGCGAGTCCTTCCGCGGCATCCCGGTGCTGTGTGCCCCCTACCTCGCCGGGGAGCCGATCGGCATCGAGGCCCTCGACGCGCTCGCGGCGTCGACGACGTCCGACGGGCGCCCGGCACCGGGACTGATGGATGACGTCGACGTACCGGTCATGCGCGTGGAGGCACAGGGCGAGGACTTCGTGCTGACCCTGCCCCTGCCGCTGGTGTCCGCCGGTGAGGTCGAGATGGCGCGCCGCGACGACGACCTGGTCATCGAGGTCGGCGGCCAGCGGCGGGTCGTGACACTTCCGTCGGTCCTGCGCCGCTGCGTCGTCCACAATGCTGACGTCGGCAACGGAGAGCTGCGGGTGCGGTTCGAGCGGGACGAGGAGCAGTGGGCCAGTGGGCGCTGATCGCTGGGACGAGCAGGTGGGTTCGGTCGCCGACGAGGCGGCCAAGCTGCTCGAGAGCCTGCGCCGGTCGGCCGAGTCCGCGGGGGCGGAAACCCCCGCGACCGCGACCCAGACCGAGACCGGGACCGCGCCGGAGGCGGACAGCGCCACCGAGCACCCGGCATCCGAGCCCGGCGCGCACGACCCGTTCTGCACGTGGTGCCCGCTCTGCCGCACCGCCGAGGTGGTGCGCTCGCTGAGCCCCGAGACGATCACCCGGCTGGCCGACCTCGCGACCCTGGCGGCGACGGTGCTGGCCGACCTCGCGAGCAGCAGGACGCCTGCCGACACCTCGGATGCCGGGGCGCCCCCGCCGCGTCGCCCCGCGCCCCGGCCCAGCGCCAGCCGGCCCATCCCGGTCCGTGACGCCGACGGCCCTGAGGCCGACGACCCTGACGCCGAGGACCTCGACTCCGACGATCCTCAGGAGGCACCCCGTGGCTGACGTACCCCTTGCCATCGGCATCGACATCGGCGGCACGAAGGTCGCGGGTGGTGTCGTGGACTCGCAGGGCAGGGTTCACGGTCGAGCCCGGCGCGACACCCCCCACCGGTCCACGAGCCCGAGGGTCGTCGAGGACACCATCGTCTCGGTCGTCGAGGAGCTGCTCGCCGGCACCGACGAGCCCATCGCGGCGGTCGGCATCGGCGCAGCGGGTTTCGTTGCGGCAGACCGTGCCACGGTCGTCTTCGCCCCGCACCTGTCGTGGCGGAACGAGCCGCTGCGGGAGGCCCTCAGCAGCAGGGTGGCGCTGCCGACCTTCGTCGACAACGACGCGAACGCTGCCGTGTGGGCCGAACACCGCTTCGGCGCGGGTCGCGGCGAGAGCCACCTGGTGATGGTCAACCTCGGCACCGGGATCGGCGGGGGCATCGTGCTCGACGGGCGCGTCATCCGCGGCCGGCACGGGATCGCGGGGGAGTTCGGCCACATGCAGGTGGTGCCCGACGGCATCCGTTGCGAGTGCGGCAACCGCGGCTGCTGGGAGCAGTACGCCTCGGGCAACGCGCTGGTGCGCGAGGCCCGTGCCCTCTTCTCGGCCGGCAGCCCGGTCGTCTCCGACCTGTTCGACCGGGTCGGTGGCCGCCCGGAGGACCTCACCGGCCCGCTCGTCACCGAAGCCGCCCGCGACGGCGACCCGCTGGCCCGCGAGCTGCTCTCCGAGATCGGGCGCTGGCTGGGTCTCGGGATCGCCGATCTCGCCGCTGCCCTCGACCCGGGCACCTTCGTCATCGGCGGCGGGGTGAGCGCGGCAGGTGACCTGCTGCTCGAGCCGGCCCGCGTCGCGTTCCGCCGCCAGCTGACGGGCCGCGGCTACCGCCCGGAGGCGTCCATCGTCGCGGCGGAGCTGGGCAACGAGGCCGGGCTCGTCGGTGCCGCCGACCTCGCGCGCACCGACGCCATGGCCGGCTGAGGTCAGCTGCGGGTGACCACCCAGCCCGCGACCACCCAGCCCGTGACCACGCTGCGGGTGGCGACGTACAACACCCGGGACTTCCTCGACGACCACCACCTGGCCGCGCGGATCGTGCGCGCGGTCGCGCCCGACATCCTGTGCCTGCAGGAGGTGCCCCGGTGGCTCTTCGGCGGCTGGCGGGTGCGGCACTTCGCCGCTGCCGCGGGGATGACCTGGCCCGGCGGGCACCGAGGCAGCGGCGGCACGACGATCTTCGTGTCCGACCGGGTCCGGGTGGTCGGCAGCCACCACTCGCGACTGCCGGTGCGCTGGCCGGACCGCACCCGTGGGTATGCCGTGGTGCGGGTCGCGGTGCCGGGCGGAGCCGAGCTGACGGCCGTGTCGGTGCACCTCAGCCTCAAGCCGGACGAGCGGGTGGCCCACACCGAACGGATCCTCCAGGCCCTTGCCGACCGTGGGTCGCTCATCATCGCCGGGGACCTCAACGAGGGGGACACCGGCGCGGCCTGGCGGCTCATCGACGTGCCCGACCGGATGCGGCTGGTGTCGCCCGCGGTTCCGACGTTCCCGGCGCGTCGGCCCCGGCGGGTGCTCGACGTCGTCTTCGCCTCGCCGGACCTGCGCGTGAAGCCGCACCGCGAGGTGTCCGTGCCGGATGCCGTGTGGGCGCGGGCGAGCGACCACCGCGCCACCTGGGTCGACCTCGAGGTCTGAGCCGCACGCCCGAGGACCAGAAACTCGGTTGTCGCGACGACGGGCGCCCTGACAGGCTCACCGGATGAGCCACCCTGCCCTCGAGCCCCCGTACGACCAGCTGCTGGCCACCGCCGAGGCCGTCGCGCAGGAACGGCCCGAGGTCGACCTCGAGATGGCCCGCGAGGTGTTCCTCGAGGCGGCGACCCTGCTCCACAACGGGCTGGCCCTCGACGGGCTCGACGAGCACGACGCCAGCGCCGTCGTCGCCGGGCTGTGCGAGGACCTCGTGTCCGAGGACCCCGGCAGCGCGGTGCTCGCCCGCCACGAGGCGGCCCTCGACGCGCTCGGTGACCTTCACGACCCGGCCGGCGTCGCGGCATCCCTGCTCGTGTGCGCGGCGGTCCTGCAGCTCTGACGTTGGCTGTGGCCTTTCCCGCCACGTCCCGTCCACCGACGTCGTCAGACCCTGTGCGGATCCCGTGGTGCCGGGGCTGATCCAACCGGCGCGAGGCTGGGCTGGCGGTCGCGCATCATGGCGGCCACGGCGAACCAGCCTGCACCCCACGCAATCAGGCCCCAGCCTTCACCGAGCGAGATCATGCCGACCGTTGCGATGAACAGGGCGATACCGCTGAAGCGTGGCTCGGCCATCCTGATCAGGTCGGCGATGAAGAACCCGACGTAACCGGCCATGATCAGGACGAGGCCAACTGACGCCAAAATGTCCAGCGACTCGCGTCCGTTGGCCAGGGTGGCGGTGGCGGCAGTGGCGAAGGCGATGTGCCCGAGGGCTGCGGTGCCGATGGTGAGGCGAGCAGGGATGCGCGAGTTGCTCACGGCCATGCAGGCCAGGGCAACGGCGCTGGCCCAGAGCGCGCCGGCGAAGACGGCTTCGAGGATGTAGTCGATCGGGTCGGTGAAGACCAGCGGGTGGAGCTCAGCCAGTCCGGCGATGAGCCTGCCCTCAGGGGTCAAGCGGAGGTCGCGGCCTATCGCATTGTCCAAGAGGCCCTCACCAATGCCGTCAAGCACGCCGGCCCGTGCACTGTGCGGGTCGCCTTGACCTTCGAACGAAGTCACATCGACATTGCCGTGTCCGACGATGGGCGGGGCGCAAGGAGTCATGACGGACCGACCGGTCGGGGTCTCCTGGGGATGACCGAGCGGGTGCGCCTGCTCGGGGGCACCCTCGACACCGGCTCGTCCGAGGGCGGGTTCTGGCTGCATGCACGGGTGCCACGATGACCATTCGGGTGCTCGTCGTCGACGACCAGGAGATGACCCGTGTCGGGCTCGAGATGATGCTGGCAGGGGAGGGCGACATCGCGGTCGTCGGCCAAGCTGCCAATGGGCAGGATGCGATTGCCGCAACCGAGGAGCTGCGTCCCGATGTGGTGCTCATGGACGTGCGGATGCCGGTGATGGATGGCATCGAGGCCACCGCCAGAATCGCTTGTCTCGACCCCGCTCCGCACGTCATCGTCCTCACCACGTTCGACCTCGACGAGTACGTGTTCACAGCCTTCCGCGCCGGCGCATCCGGATTTCTCCTCAAGGACGCGTCGCGTGCACGCATCGTCGAAGCCGTGCGCGCAGCCCATGACGGTGACGCCCTGATCGCGCCATCGGTCACCCGGCGACTGGTGGAACGATTCGCCAGAAACCAGGTGGCTGAACTGCGCAGACCCGACTCCCTCGACCACCTCACCGATCGCGAGAGCGAGATCCTCCTCCTGATCGCGCGCGGGCTGTCCAACGGGGAGATCGCCACACGCCTGGTGCTCTCCGAAAGCACCGTCAAGACCCACGTCGGTCGGATTCTCCACAAGCTGGCGCTACGCGACCGCGTCCAAGCTGTCGTCCTTGCCTATGAGGCCGGACTCATCGCGCCCGGCGCCGAGCGGTGACGAAGCGCAGGCGACGTCCCGGGAGTCAGACGCGAGCGCCGTCGTCGCCGCTCGTCGGGTCGCGGTGCGTGGGCTGGCGCAGCACGAGCAGGGCGAAGCCGGCCAGAGAGATCACGACGGCGGCGATGAACCACCGGGTGCTGTGGAACGGGCGGGCGAACACGACGTAGAGCAACATCAGCGGGCCGGCGACGAGGCCGATGACGGCCCCCCAGAAGCTGAGGTCCTCCTGCGGTGGCAGGACCACCTCGGGGGGCTCGAAGTGCGGCTCCTCGTGGGCAAGTTCGGCGTCGAGGGCGGCCTCGGCCTCAGCGGCGGCCTGGTCGGTTGCGGGGTCCGTCGGCTCGGGCACGCGCCACGCCGACGAGGGCACGACGACGTCCAGGGGGGAGGGGTTGACCCAGGGCGACGGGGGCGCGACGGGCGGCGTGTTCGCCTCGGTCGGCTCCGCCTGCCCGTCCGGCTGCTCGCGAGTCTCCTGCAGGTCGTCGGTGACGGGGGCACCTGCCGGTGCCACGGCATCCGGGCGGTTCTCGGGTGCCGGGCCGTCCTCGGATGCCGGGTCGACGCCACCCTCGTGATCACCCTCGTGGTCGGCGTCGGGGACCGGCCCCTCCCACTGCGCCACGATCGAGGCGAAGCGCGCATCGACGTCGCTCTCGTCCATGTCGCCGGGCCGGTCGGGCACGGGGTCTCCTCGGGTGCTACGGGGTGGGGGCACGATCTTCGCATGCGAACACTTCGGGTCGGCGCTGTGACGCCGTGCACTAGAGTTCGGGCGACGCGCAAGGAAGGGTGGTCCGGGTGTTCTACTGGGTGCTGAAGACGGTCATTCTGGGGCCGATCCTCCGCCTGCTCTTCCGGCCCTGGGTCGAGGGTTCCGAGCACATCCCCGAGACCGGCGCCGCGATCTTCGCGAGCAACCACCTGTCGTTCTCCGACTCGATCTTCCTGCCGCTCACGGTGCCCCGTCGCATGACGTTCCTCGCGAAGTCCGACTACTTCACGGGAGAGGGCATCAAGGGCCGCGCCACGGCCGCCTTCTTCAAGGGTGTCGGCCAGCTTCCCGTCGACCGCTCCGGCGGTCGCGCCAGCGAGGTGGCCCTGCGCTCGGGGCTGAAGGTGCTGCGGCGTGGTGAGCTGCTGGGCCTGTACCCCGAGGGCACCCGCAGCCCCGACGGACGGCTCTACAAGGGCAAGACCGGCGTGGCCCGCATGGCACTCGAGGCGGGTGTGCCCGTCATCCCCGTCGCGATGATCGACACCGACAAGGCCCAGCCGACCGGCAAGAAGATCCCCAAGCTGATCCGCGTCGGCGTGCGCATCGGCGAGCCGCTGGACTTCTCCCGCTACGAGGGCATGGAGAGCGACCGGTTCGTCCTGCGCTCGATCACCGACGAGATCATGTACGCGATGATGGAGCTGTCGGGCCAGGAGTACGTCGACATGTACGCCACGGCCATGAAGGACCGCATCACCCGCGAGAAGAAGAACAAGGCCAAGGAGGCCCAGGAGGCCGCGCAACCCGGCCGGGCCGTCTCCGAGCTCGAGGGCGTGCTGGACGCCGAGGGGCTCGACGACGACAGCGGTCCGCAGCGTCGCGCGAGCTGACCGGGGGTCGTCGTGGGGGTGCTCGGACCGAGCTCGGTGCGCACCGGTCGTCGTGAGCCGGTCGTCGTCGAGTCCTTCCACCGCGGGCTGGACGTCTTCCGCCCGCTCGCGGCGCTGTATGCCGCGTGGCTGGCCTGGCAGCGCCACGAGACGATGGTGCGCCCCTGGGTCGCGGCGGTCGTCCTCGGCGTGATGATGGCGTGGTCGATCGGCCTGCTGTTCTACCGTCGGCGCAGCGTCGGGGTGGTCGTGGTCGAGGTGTCCATCGCCGTGGCCGGCATCCTGGCCACCCTCCTGGCCGAGACGCCCGAGGCCATCGCTGCCGGGCAGTTCACCCTGCCGACCATCTGGGCCGCGGGGTCGGTGGCCGGGGGAGCCGTCGTCGCGGGTGCCCGCGGCGGCCTCATCGCCGCCGCCGTGATCTCCGTCGCCGACCTCATCGAGGTCGGCACGCCCACCCAGGGCACGATCCACAACATCGTGCTGCTGGTGCTCCTCGGTGGGCTCATCGGCCTCGCCGTCGACCTCGCACGCAAGGGCCTCGAGAGTGAGGAGCAGGTGCTCCTCGAGCGCGAGCGGCTCCACGAGCGCGAGCGGATCGCCAGGGTCGTGCACGACGGGGTGCTGCAGTCGCTCGCCTACATCCACCGTCGCGGCGAGGACATCGGCGGGGAGACGGCCGAGCTGGCCGCGATCGCCGCCGAGCAGGAGCGCTCGCTGCGCCGCTTCGTGTCGGGAACGGGCGCACCCGACGCGGCGGCCGCCGCGGACCTTCGCGGGGGCGAGGGGTCCGAGAGCGACCTGCGGATCGTGCTCACGGCCCACGAGCGCCCCGACGTCACGGTGGCGGTGCCCGCCGACCCGGTCCTGGTCGACGTCCTCGTCGCCGCCGAGGTCGACGCCGCGGTCGCGGCAGCACTGGACAACGTCGAGCGGCACGCCGGCCCGGCTGCGCGGGCCTGGGTGCTGCTCGAGGGCGACTCCTCCGGCATCGAGGTCACCATCCGCGATGACGGCGTCGGGGCACAGGTCTCCGACCTGCTCGATGCCGCCGACCGTGGCCGACTCGGCGTCAGCTCGTCCATCCGCGGGCGCATCGAGGACCTGGGGGGCACCGTCACCTGGACGACGCGACCCGGGGGAGGCTGCGTGGTGCGGATGACCGTCCCGCGAACCGTCAAGGAGCGAGCATGACCACCCCCACGCCGGATGCCGTCACGGTCACCACCGCGCCCACCGTGCTCGTCGCCGACGACCACCCGCTGTGGCTCTCCGCGCTCGAGCGCGACCTCACCGAGCGCGGCCTGACCGTCGTCGCCACGGCGACCGACGGCCCCTCGACCGTGCGGCGGGCCCGGGCCACCCGGCCCGACGTGCTCGTCCTCGACCTCAACCTGCCGGGGATGCGCGGCGACGAGGTGTGTCGGGCCCTCGGCGACCTGCCGACGCGCGTGCTCATCCTGTCGGCGAGTGGTGAGCAGCACGACGTGCTCGCCGCCATCAAGGCCGGCGCCACCGGCTACCTCGTGAAGTCGGCCTCCGCCCAGGAGATCGTGGATGCCGTGCGCGCCACCGCCCGCGGGGAGGCGGTCTTCACGCCCGGGCTCGCCGGGCTGGTGCTCGGGGAGTTCCGCCGGATGGCCGACGGCTCCGCGCCCGAGGCGGCCTCGGCAGCAGCAGCGGAAGAGCGCCGCCGCCCCATCCCCGAGCTGACGGACCGCGAGACCGAGGTGCTGCGCCTCGTCGCGACCGGGATGTCCTACAAGGAGATCGCCGCCGAGCTCTTCCTGTCGCACCGCACGGTGCAGAACCACGTGCAGAACACGCTGGGGAAGCTGCACCTGCACAACCGGGTCGAGCTGGTGCGGTTCGCGCTGGCCCACGGGCTCGAGGACGAGGCGCCCAGCGCGCCGTGAGGGCGACCGGCATACGGGCAGGCGCGGGCTGCGCCCCCACGGGACCTATCCTTGGCCGGTGAGCACGACCACCGCACCAGACCCCCGCCAGCGGCTCGCCGCGGGTGCCGACCTGCCCGCTGCCCAGCAGCCGGTCTGGCCCGACGCCGGCGCCCTCGCCGAGGCCGTCGCGACGCTCGCGAGCTACCCGCCCCTCGTCTTCGCCGGCGAGTGCGACGTGTTGCGCGACCGGATGGCCGCTGTCGCCCGCGGTGAGGCCTTCGTGCTCCAGGGCGGCGACTGCGCCGAGACCTTCGCGTCGGCGACCGCCGACAACATCCGCGACCGGGTCAAGACGATCCTGCAGATGGCGGCGGTGCTCACCTACGGCGCCTCGGTTCCGGTCGTCAAGGTCGGCCGGATGGCCGGGCAGTACGCCAAGCCCCGCTCGAGCAACTTCGAGACCCGTGAGGGCGTGACCCTGCCCGCCTTCCGTGGCGACATGGTCAACGACTTCGAGTTCACGCCGCAGTCGCGAGAGCCCGACCCGCAGCGCCTCGTGCGGGCCTACCACGCGAGCAGCGCCACCCTGAACCTCGTGCGCGCCTTCACCACCGGTGGCTTCGCCGACCTGCGCCACGTCCACGACTGGAACAAGGGTTTCGTGGCCAACGCCGCGAACGTGCGCTACGAGCGCCTGGCCAAGGACATCGACAAGGCGATGAAGTTCATGAAGGCGTGTGGCGCCGACTTCGACGCGATGCGCACGACCGAGTTCTTCTCCGCCCACGAGGCGCTCGTGCTCGACTACGAGCGGCCGATGACCCGGGTCGACTCGCGCACCGGTGAGCTCTACGACACCTCCGGCCACTTCGTGTGGGTGGGGGAGCGCACCCGCGACCTCGACGGTGCCCACATCGACTTCGTCGCCTCGGTGCGCAACCCGGTCGGCATCAAGGTCTCCGCGAGCGCCGACACCGACGACCTGCTGCGCATCATCGACAAGGTCGACCCGCAGCGCGAGCCGGGCCGCCTGACCTTCATCACCCGCATGGGGTCCGGCCACATCCGCGAGGCACTGCCCACGATCGTGGAGAAGGTCACGGCATCGGGCGCCTCCGTGACGTGGGTGTGCGACCCCATGCACGGCAACACCTTCGAGTCGGCGTCGGGCTACAAGACCCGCGACTTCGACGACGTCGTCGAGGAGGTCGAGGGCTTCTTCGAGGTGCACCGTGGCCTCGGCACGGTCCCCGGCGGCATCCACGTCGAGCTCACCGGCAACGACGTCACCGAGTGCATCGGCGGCTCGGAGAAGATCCTGGACGCCGACCTCAACCTGCGCTACGAGACGGTGTGCGACCCGCGCCTGAACCACCAGCAGAGCCTCGAGCTGGCGTTCCTCGTCGCCGAGATGCTCAACCAGGACTGACGCCGATGCGCGCTGACCTCCTCTCGGACACCCTGACCCGTCCGACCCCGGCGATGCGGCAGGCGATGGCGCACGCCGAGGTCGGCGACGACGTCTTCGGCGAGGACCCGACGGTCCGCGCCCTGGAGGAGAAGGTCGCCGCGCTGCTGGGCCACGAGGCGGCGCTCTTCGCGCCGACGGGCTCGATGGCCAACCAGCTCGGCCTGCGCCTGCACGTCGGCCCCGGCCAGGAGCTCGTCGCCGACCAGCTCGCCCACGTGCTGCGTGCCGAGCTCGGTGCGGCGGCGGCGTTCTCGGGCATCACGAGCCGCTCGTGGCCCAGTGAGCGCGGGCTGCTCGACCCCGCCGGGCCGATGTCGCTCGTGACGACGGGGGTCGGCCCCTACCAGGTCGAGACCTCCCTCGTCGTGCTCGAGAACACCCACAACTTCGGTGGTGGCACGATCCAGCCGATCGAGGCGATCCGTGAGGTGCGGGCCGCCACGCAGCCCCTCGGCGTCGCCATGCACCTCGACGGGGCGCGGCTGTGGAACGCGCACGTCGCGACGGGGGTGCCGCTCACGGCATACGGGGAGCAGTTCGACACCGTGAGCGTCTGCCTGTCCAAGGGCCTCGGTGCCCCGGTCGGATCGGTGCTCGTCGGGTCCGCCGACCAGATGGCCGAGGCGCGCATCTGGCGCAAGCGCTACGGCGCCGGCATGCGACAGGTCGGCATCCTGGCCGCGGCCGGCATCCATGCCCTCGACCACCACCTCGACCGGCTCGCGGACGACCACGCCCGGGCCGCTCGCTTCGCTGCGGCGTGTGCGGAGGCGGCGCCGGCGGCGCTCGACGCGGCGACGGTCGAGACCAACATCGTCGTCCTCGACGTCGGTGCCGTCGGCTGGCAGGCGCCCGCGTTCGTGGCCGCCCTCCTCGAGCAGGGCGTCCGCACGTATGCCGTCGGGCCCGGTCGGGTGCGCGCGGTGTGGCACCTCGACGTCGACGACGCGGGAACCGACGCCGCGATCGACGCCACCACGACCCTGCTGCGTACCTCGCACTGATTGCACGTCACCCACCTGCAGGGCGCCCCCGGGCCGACCTGGCGGTGGGTGGTGCGCAAGAAGTCGGTTCAGACGTCGTGGTGCAGGGCCTCGACCGGTGGATCGTCCGCGGCACTCGCCCCCGGTGTGCGCGGGGTGGCCTTGAGCTCGACGAGGTACATCGCCGCGACGACCATGGCCCCACCGACGAGCATCCGGCGCGTCAGGGTCTCCCCGCCGAGCAGCACGGCGAAGAAGGCCGCGAAGACCGGCTCGAGCGCCATGACGATGGCGGCGCGGGTGGCCGTGAGGTGGGCCTGCGCCCAGGTCTGGGCCCAGAGGGCGCCGGCTCCGGCGATGAGGGCCATGTAGAGCAGCGAGGCCCACTGCCCTCCGTCGGCGGGCAGGGTCAGCCCACCCGGAACGGCGGCGACGCCGGTGACGAGGGTGATGACCGCGGCCTGGACGGTGGCCAGGCCGACGGCCGCCTGTGCCGTGGACCACCGGCCGAGCGCGACGATGTGGCCGGCGTACAACACGGCCGACAGCAGCGTCAGCGCCTCACCGGGGCCGACGGCGAAACCCTGGAGTGAGAGCACGGCAAGGCCAGCCGTCGCCAGGGCGACCGCGGCCCACGTCACGGGCGGCAGCTTCTCGCGCAGCAGCACCGCGCCGAGCACCGGCGTCAGCACGACGTAGGTGCCCGTGATGAAGCCCGACACCGAGGCGTCGGTGTGCTGCAGCCCCATCGTCTGCAGCACCTGGGCGGACCCGTAGAGCAGCCCCAGCACGGCCCCGATGCGCAGGTCACGTCGCCCCAGCGCGAGGGTCTGGCGCCGGAAGAGCGCGAACATGACGATTGCCGCGATGCCGAAGCGCACGGTGAGGAAGTCGGCCGGCGGAACGGTCTCCACGAGGTCGCGGATGAGGAAGAACGTCGAGCCCCACACGGCGGTCACCCCGACGAGCAGCAGCGTCGCGAGCCGGGTCTGCCCGGCGGGAGCGCTCACCGGGTGCTCAGACGATCGTCAGGGTGATGGTGCTGCCCTTGGGGGCCTTCCCGCTGCCCGGGTCCTGCAGGCGCACGGTGCCGAAGAAGCCGCCGAGGGCCTTGCGCACGGTCACCTTGAAGCCGACGGCCTCCAGGGCCTGCCGGGCCTGGTCGACCTGCTGGCCGACGACGTTCGGCACGTCGACGAGCACCGGGCCCTTGGACACCACCAGCGTCACGGTGTCGCCCTTGAACAGGGTGCCGTCGCGCGGGCTCTGGCTGATGACCGAGCCCTTGGGCACGGTGTCGCTGTTCTGCTGCTCCTTGGCGTCGACCTCCAGGCCGAGCTTCTCGAGCGCGCGCGTTGCGGCCTTGGCGCTCTTGCCCGTCTGGTCGGGCACCTCGATCGGCTTGCGTCCCTTGCTCACCGTCATCTCGACGGCGGTGCCCTTCTTCAGGCTCGCCCCGGGGCCGGGCTCGGCGGTGATGACCTGGCCGTCGGGAACGCTCTCGTGGAAGACCTCGCGGACGTCGCCGACGGTGAGGTTGACCTCCTCGATGCGGGTCGTGGCCTCGGCCAGGGTCATGCCGACGACCGGCGGCACCTCGTAGCGCTCCGGCCCCTTGGACACCACGAGCGACACCTCGGCGCCGCGCCGGATGGTGTCACCCGCGGCCGGGTCGGTGGAGATGACCTGGTCCTTCGGCACGCTCTCGTCGAACGCCTCGGTGACCTGGGCGGACAGGTTGGCCTCGCTCACGGCGGACACGGCCTCGGCCTGGGTGCTCCCCTCGACGGACGGCACGGTGGCCATGGCACCGGGGCCGAGGATGAAGAACCATGCGGTGAGCGCGGCGATGAGCGCCGATGCCACGATGGCCGGCCACCAGCGACGGTTCCCACCACGGGATGCGCCGCCGCCTGCGACGACGACACCCTCGAGGGGCGCCGGCGACTGCGGGGGCAGGGCGAGCGCACGGGTGTCGGTGTGCGGGCGCGTCGCGACCCCGCCGGACGCGGTGGCTCCGCCGACCCGGTGCATGGGCAGGGCGGCGGTGGCCGTGGGCAGCGATGCCGCCGCGACGGCATCCGTGCCCGAAGGTCGGGCGTCGAGGGCCGCCGGCGACAGCGAGGCGCGGGTGCGCCGGAGGAGGGCGAGGAGGGCGGAGGCATCCGCCGGTCGGTCGTCGGGATCGCGGGCCGTGGCGGCGGCGACGAGCGAGTCGAGTGCCGGGTCGAGGCCGGGCACCCGGCTCGAGGGCGACGGAATCCCACCGTGGACGTGCTGGTAGGCGACGTGGATGGCGGTGTCCCCGTCGACCGCCTTGGTGCCGGTGAGCATCTCGAAGAGCATCAGCCCGGCGGCGTAGACGTCGCTGCGGGCGTCGGCCACCCCGCGTTCGACCTGCTCGGGGGAGAGGTAGGCGACGGTTCCGAGCAGGACCCCGGAGGTGCTCGTGACGGTCTGGCTCGTCACGGCTCGGGCCAGGCCGAAGTCGGCGACCTTGACCGTGCCGTTGTCGTTGATGATGACGTTCTCGGGCTTGACGTCACGGTGGATCAGGCCGCCCGCGTGCGCCTCGCCGAGCGCCAGCAGCACGGGTTCGAGGACGTCGAGCGCGGCGCGCGGGCTGAGCGGACCCTCCTCGCGCATCACCTCGCGCAGCGTCAGGCCCGGGACGTGCTCCATGACGAGGTACATGACGTCACCGTCACGACCCTGGTCGTAGACGGCGACGACGTTCGGGTGCGACAGGGATGCCGCGGACCGCGCCTCCCGCCGGAAGCGCGTGACGAAGCTCTCGTCGTGCACGAGGTGCTCGCGCATCACCTTCAGGGCGACCTCGCGGTCGAGGCGCTCGTCCAGCGCGAGGTAGACGGTGGCCATTCCGCCGTCGGCGAGGCGACGGAGCACTCGGTAGCGTCCGTCGAGGGTGCGCCCGATCAGCGCGTCGCCGGTGGATGACACCGTAGGAGTGTACGTAGTTCCGGACACGGCGACCTCATCGTCCCTTCGCGCTCACATGGTCTTGCGCAGGGCCATGACCGAGCGGACGTACTGCTTGGTGTCGGTGTACATCCCGTTCTTCCGCAGTGCGCCGAGGCCCTGGTAGTAGGCCGCGGCGGTCTCCTCGGGGCTCTCCGTGGCCCGTCCGAGGGCCCGCAGCATCACGACCCCGGCGGTGATGTTGTCCTGGGTCCTCAGCAGGTCCAGACGGCGACCGGCGAGGTCGGAGGCCCAGCGGCCGGAGTCCGGGATGACCTGCATGACGCCGACGGCGTTGGCGGGGGAGACGGCGCGCTGGTTCCAGCCGGACTCCTGGTAGGCGATGGCCAGGGCGAGCTTGGGGTCCACGCCGTGGCGACGGGCCGTGGCGATGATCAGGGCCTTGGTCTCGGTGCGGCTGGGCACGGAGCGCTTGGCGAGGGTCGCCCGGTTGCGCGCGGCGGCCTCGGCGACGGCCCGCGGGTACGTGACCCCGTTGAAGGTGTCGAGCAGCGGGGCGCTCTGGCGCGCGGCCTTGGCGGGGCCGGCCGGAACCGTGAGCCGCTGGCCGGGGTGGATCACGGCCCGTGTCGGGATGCCGCTCGCCTTCGCGATGGCTCCCACGGAGGTGCGGTGGCGGATGGCGATGGAGCCCAGGGTGTCGCCGGCACGCACCCGGTAGGTGGTGGTCTTGCCGCTGCTCGTGGCCGCGGCACGGGCGGCGGATGCCGTGGCGGCACCACCGCGCACCGTGATCCGCTGGCCGGGGTGGATGAACTCGTGCGCGCTCAGCCGGTTGGCCTTGAGCAGCGAGGCGAGCGGGGTGCCGTAACGCGCGGCGATGGCGCCGAGGGTGTCGCCGGGGCGCACGACGTGCACCGTGCCGGCCTGCGACCCGGTGGATGTCGGAGGCGCTCGACCTCGCGGCCGTGGCGCGCGGGACGCTCAGCCGGGTGCCGGCGACGATGAGGGCGCGGTCACGGATGTCGTTGCGTGCGGCGATGGCGCCCACCGTGGTGCGGTAGCGCGCGGCGATGCCGATGAGGGTGTCGCCGGGCTGGACGGTGTGGGTCGTCCAGCCGTGCGGCGCGGGGTTGGCAGCCGTGACGGTGGATGCCGTCACGCTGGTGACAGGGGGAGCCGTCGCCGGAGGGGCGGAGATGACCATGACGCGTCCTTGCCTGTGACAGGTGTGGTTGGTGCTTCTACTGTGTTGCGTGGGGCTCACGGTAGCGGAGTGGTGTGCAGATGTCAGGGAGGCGGTGGAGCGCGCGTGCGGGCGCAGGCGACGGCGGCTGTGGCACGCTGAGCACCGTGAGCGACACACCGGTGAGCGAGATCCCCCAGGACGCGACGGCACAGGATGCGCCCGCCATCCCCGGGGGTGACCTCGAGGCCCTCGTCGGGTCGTGGCTGACCGTCCCCGACATCGCCGAGCGGCTCGGGCTGCCGCTGGCGTCGGTGCGCCGGCTCATCGAGGACCGTGAGCTGCTGGCCCACCGCATCGGTGAGCGCCGGGTGGTTGCCGTGCCGGCGGGGTTCGTCGACGACGAGGGGCCGCTGCACGCCCTCAAGGGCACCTTCACCGTGCTCGCGGACGGCGGCATGTCCGACATCGAGATCCTGCGCTGGCTGCACACCCCCGACGACACCCTTCCGGTGCCCGGGGCCCCGATCGACGCCATCCACGCCGGCTTCAAGACCGAGGTCCGGCGCCGCGCCATGGAGGAAGCCTTCTAGCCTCTCGCAGGCCTTTCGTGTCGGTTCTCCCCACCTGCAGTTCGAGCCGTATGACGAGGTAATGCGCCACGTGCCGTGCAGCCACTTCGTCGCGCCCGGCAGCCGACTGCAGACGCCGGTCACCACCGTCAACTGCCACATCCGACGCGGCGACCAGGGCGCGACCAGACCGCGACCGATGCCCGGGAGCCTGTAGCTGCAGTCACCGACCCACCATCGAAGGAGCAGCTCATCATGAAGAAGACGCAGACCATCCGCACCACGCTGGGCCTGGCCACGGCCGTCGTCACCGCCACGGTGCTGGCCTCCCCGGCTTCAGCCGACACCATGACGCGGGACTCGCTGTACTGGCCGGCGTCGGACGAGGTGGTGGCCACCTGTGAGGGCGGGGTGGAGATCGGCCTCGGCTTCGACCTCACGCGCAACGTGCACGAGCAGTACGACCGTTCCGGTGAGCTCACCCGACTGATCCGCAACGTCAACTACACCGGAATCTTCGAGAACCTCGCCACCGGGGAGGAGTACAGGTTCCAGGGCACCCGGGTCGTCACGTCCGACTTCGTCGACGGCACGTTCACCAGTCGAGGCAACTACCGCACCGTCACCATGCCCGGCACGGGGACCGTGCTGCACACCACCGGCATGTACGTCAGTGACCTCGACATCGAAGGCCTGTTCTACCGCCAGGCCGGGCCGGTCTTCGACGAATGGACCGACGGTGCAGGAGACGCGGTCTGCAGCCTCTTCGGTCTCCAGCAGGGCTGAGGTACGGCCTCGTACTGGTGACGGGGTTGTCCGCCAAGGACGGGCGTGTACCCGCGCCGCGAGCGGACAACCCCGTCAACCGTGTCCGGCTCAGGCGGTGCGGGCCGTGGTGATGCCGACGAGGTCGAGCAGTGCCGCACGGGCCTCGGGGTCCAGCGACGTGGCGCCGTCGAGGGCGCTCGTCGCGGCATCCGCGAGCCGGGCGATCTCCTCCTCGAGCCTGGCCACGGCCCCGGAGCCCTCGATCGTGTCGCGCAGCTCGTCGACCTGGGCGGCGTCGAGGTCGGGGCGCCCGAGCAGCGACTCGACGCGTTCCTGACCCTGCCGGTCCAGGCCGGCCAGCGCGTGGGCGAGCAGCACGGTGCGCTTGCCCTCGCGCAGGTCGTCCCCGGCCGGCTTCCCGGTCTCCTGCGGGTCGCCGAAGACCCCGAGCAGGTCGTCGCGCAGCTGGAACGCCCGCCCGAGGTCGAGCCCGTAGCGCGAGAGCGCCTCCAACCCGGCATCGTCCAGACCACCGGTCGTCGCGCCGATGAGCAGAGGATGCTCCACGGAGTACTTCGCGCTCTTGTAGCGGATGACCCGGTCGGCCCGCTCGACGCGCTCGGTGGCGGGCAGCCCGTCCCACGGCCGCATCGACTCGACGACGTCGAGGAACTGCCCCGCCATGAGCTGGGTGCGCATGAGGTCGAAGACGGGGCGCCCACGGGCGAGGTCCTCCTCGGGCAGGCCGCAGGTGGCGTAGACCGCGTCGGTCCAGGTCAGGCAGAGGTTGCCGGCGAGCACGGCGCCGGCCAGGCCGAAGCGGTCCTCGTCACCATCCCAGCCACGCGCGGTGTGGGCGCTCGCGAACGCGCGGTGGGCGGCCGGCATCCCACGGCGGGTGTCCGAGTCGTCCATGACGTCGTCGTGGATGAGCGCGGCGGCCTGGAACAGCTCCATCGAGCTCGCGAGGCGCACGAGGGCGTCGGAGTCGGGGCGTCCGGCGGCGCGGTGTCCCCAGTAGAGGAAGGCGGCCCGCAGGCGCTTGCCGCCGCGCAGCAGCGCGGCGATGGCGGTGACGAGCTCGTCGACGTCGGGCCCGAGCTCGGCGAGCACCGTGGTCTGGGTCGCGAGCTCGGCGTCGAGACAGCCCTGCACCCGGTGCCGCAGATCAGCGGTGTCGAGCGGGCTGGGCACGGCGGTCCTCCTGGTGGCGACCCGCCAGCGATGCTCGCGCCGGTGGTCAGATGGTGGGTGCCCAGAGCCTACGGCGTGAGGGGTCGACTACCCTCACCGCCATGGCGCACTACGGAGGAGGAGGGCGGCCGGCGCACCTCGTGGCGTCCATCCCGGCCAGCCTGGCGCAGCCGCGCCCCTCGATCAGCTTCGAGTTCTTCCCGCCGAAGGACGACGACTCCGAGGCCCAGCTGTGGACCGCGATCCGGCACCTCGAGCGGGTGCGGCCGGCCTTCGTCTCGGTGACGTACGGCGCCGGCGGCACCACCCAGGACCGCACCGTGCGGGTCACCGGCCGCATCGCCGACGAGACCACGCTGACCCCGTTGGCGCACCTGACCTGCGTCGGGGCCTCCAAGCGGGCGGTGCGCCAGGTCGTCGGCGCGTACGCGGCATCCGGGGTCCGCAACATCCTCGCCCTGCGCGGTGACCCGCCCGGCAACGTCCGCGGGCAGTGGTCGCCGCACCCCGAAGGGCTCGACCACGCCGACCAGCTCGTGTCGCTGATCCGGGGGCTCGGCGACTTCACGGTCGGCGTCGCGGCCTTCCCCGACGTGCACCCCGACAGCCCCGACCTCGGGCACGACGTCGACGTGCTCGTCGGCAAGGCGGATGCCGGGGCGACCTTCGCGATCACCCAGATGGTCTTCGACGCCGACAGCTACCTGCGGCTGCGCGACCTCGTCGCGGCCCGCCGCGACCTGCCGATCACTCCGGGCCTGATGCCGGTGACCAACCTCCGCCAGATCCAGCGGATGTCCGAGCTGATGGGCACCCCGCTGCCGCCCGCGGTCGTCGCCCGGCTCGAGGCCGTCAAGGACGACCCGGCCGCGGTGCGCTCGGTCGGGGTCGAGATCGCCACCGAGATCGGCCAGCGGATGCTCGACGAGGGAGCACCCGGCATCCACTTCATCACGATGAACCGGTCGACGGCCACGCTCGAGGTCCACGACAACCTCAGCCTCTGACAGGGCTCTGGCGGGCGACGCGGGCGGGGCCGGGTGCGACGCGACGCGGACGTGACTCGGCCGCGCCGTCCTCGGGCGCGGACCCCCCTCAACGTCCACTCCCGCGGCCGGCGCGGCCGCCGCACCAGCATGTCGGCCCGGGTGGCACCGACACATGCGTACTCGTACTCAGATGCCGCGCCCGAGGTCGCGGTTCCGCTCAGGCGACGTCCATCGGCTGGCCGCCGGTGATCCGGATCAGCTCGTCGTAGGAGGTCGCGAAGACGCTGTGGCTGTGCCCGGCGGCGGCCCACACGGTGGCGTAGCGGCCGAGGGTGACGTCGATGATCGTGCGGATGTGCCGCGGGTGGCCGACCGGCGCGACGCCGCCGATCGCGAACCCGGTGTGCTCGCGCACGAAGGCGGGGTCGGCCTGCTCGACGGTGGCCAGACCGGCGAGGTCTGCGACCTTGTCGACGTCGACCCGGTGGCCCCCGGAGGCGAGGACGAGCAGGGGCAGGCGCTCGCCGTCGTGGGTCGTCGCGACGAAGACGAGGCTGTTCGCGATCTCGGCAGGTGAGATGCCCAGGGCCTCGGCAGCGGCCTTCGCGGTGCGCACGGCATCGGGGAGGTGGCGCACCTCGGGGGTGACGTGGTGCAGCGCCAGCGTCTGCATGACCGAGCGCACACCGGTGTGGCCGGAGAGGTCTCGGCCGGTCGGCTCGCCCGGGTCAGGGGTCATGGGGGCAGCGTAGCGACCCGTGGTTCGACTCCGATCCGACCCCGGATCGGACTTGACCGCACGTCGGTGGGGCGGGCTATGGTGGAGGCCTGATCGAACACGTGTTCGATCTCATGTCGACCAAGGGGCAGGAGCTTCAGTCATGGTCCGTCGCCACGACGAGTCCGTCAGCGTCCGGGTCGGTGGCGTTCGGGGTGGCAGTGACGAGAACGACGGCCCTCGTGACTTCGTCTGGCGCGGTCGGCGCTACACCGTGTGCGCCGTCCTCGCCTCGTGGCAGGAGCGCCGGGCGTGGTGGCGCGAGGTCGGCGACCTGCGGGTCGGTGGCCAGCCCGCAGGGGCTGCCGGGTCGGGGCTGCCGAGCCCGCAGCGCCGGGTGTGGCGGGTCGAGGCCCGACCGCCCTCGGGCACCGCCGGGGTCTTCGACCTCGGTCTCGACGACGACCGCTGGCTCCTCCTGCGAGCCCACGACTAGCAGCGAGCCCACGACGAGCAGCACCGATGAACCCAGCACGTGAACGCAGCACCCGAATGAACCAGCCCGAGGAGCCCTCCATGAGCCACGCCGCGACCACCCTGGACCTCCTCGAGCGCTCCCGCGAGTCACTGACCAGCGGGTATGCCGCCTCCGTCGCCTCCGCCCGCTACCTCGCCGCCTCGCTCGCCGCGCTGCGGGCCGGGGCCGCGCTGGTGGCCGCCCGCTCGGCGACCCACCCCGGCGCCGGGCTGGCCTCCGGTGGCCACGGCCCGCACGACGTGTGGGCGCTCACCGCCCAGGTCGCACCCGAGCTCACCGAGTGGGCGCAGCGCTTCGCGGCCTCCACGGGGCAGCGGGTGGGGGTCGAGACCGGGCTCGTGCGGGTCAGCGCCCGCGAGGCCGACGACCTGCTGCGCGACGCCGAGACCTTCGTCGACCTCGCGGCCCGCCGCCTCGGGGTGCCGGGTGTGCAGCGGTCGCAGCGCCTGGCACCCGTGCGCTCGGCCTGAGGGCGTCGTGGACGGGTTCGCCCACCTCCACGTCGCCTCGGGGTTCTCGATGCGCTACGGCGCCTCCATGCCCGAGGACCTCGTCGAGCGCGCCGCCGCGCACGGCCAGGGCGCGCTGGCACTCACCGACCGCGACGGGCTCTACGGTGCGGTGCGGTTCGCCACGGCGTGCGGGCGTGCCGGCATCGCCCCGGTGCTCGGGGTCGACCTCGCCGTCGAGCCGGACACCGGTGGTTCGGGCGGGGGTTCGGGTTCGGATGCCGGGCGCCCGCCACCGCGTCCGCGCACCCCGGTGCGTGGCGGCGCCATCGTCGACCCCCGTCGCGCCCGGGTCACCGTGCTCGCCCGGGGGCAGGTCGCCGGGGTGGTCCCCGGTGCGGGGTGGGCCGCCCTGTGCCGTCTGGTCACGCAGACCCACCTGCGAGGGGAGCGGGGTGTCCCGGTGACCACCCCCGACCTGATCGCCCGCTGGGCCGGCGACGCCGCGCAGGATGCTGCCGGCAGCGGGCGGGTCGGCAGTGGTGCGCCGAGTCGCCTGCTCGTGCTGCTCGGCCCCGACTCCGACGTCGGGCGGGCTGCCCTCGCGGGCCGCCGTGACCGGGCCCGCCACCTGCTCGCCGCGTGGCAGGCCGTGCTGCCCCGCGACGGGCTGGCCGTCGAGGTCGTCCTCCACGGCGGGCCCGAGGGCACTCCCGGATGCCGGTCGCACGCGGCGCGCCTGCTCGCCCTCGCCGACGGGGCCGGCATCCCGGCCGTGCTCACCGCCGCGGTGCGCCATGTCGACCCCGACCAGGTGCGCACCGTCGACCTGCTCGACGCCGCCCGCCGGCTCGTCGTCCTCGACTCGCGCCACCTCGACCGGGTCACCGACTCCGGGCACCTCGCGAGCACCGAGCAGATGCATGCCAGCGCGCTCGAGGTCACCGGGGGCGACCGCTCCCGCGCCGACCGGCTCGTCGCGATGACCTCCCTCGTCGCCGACGAGTGCACCCAGCAGGCCCGCCCCGACCTCGGCATCGGGGCGGTCCACCTGCCCGAGGCGCAGGTCCTCGGCATCAGCGCCGGCGACGACCCCATGGCGGTGCTCGCGCAGCGCTGCCGCGACGGGGTCGGCCGCCGCTACCCCGGTGCCGGGGAGGGTGAGCGGCAGGTCGTGCTCGACCGGCTCGACGAAGAGCTCGCCGTCATCGAGACCCTGGGCTACCCCACCTACTTCCTCACCGTCGCCGAGGTCACCGACCTCATCCGCGCCCGCGGGGTGCGGGTGGCCGCCCGGGGCTCGGGAGCGGGAAGCCTGGTCAACCACCTCCTCGGCATCAGCGGTGTCGACCCGATCCGCCACCGGCTGCTCATGGAGCGGTTCTGCTCCCCGCTGCGCGCCGAGCTGCCCGACATCGACGTCGACGTCGAGTCGGCCCGGCGCACCGAGATCTACGAGGCCGTCCTCACCCGGTTCGGCGGTGAGCGGGTGACGTGCGTGTCGATGATGGACACCTACAAGGTGCGCCACGCCGTGCGCGACGTCGGTGCCGCACTGGGGCTGCCCCCGACCGAGGTCGACGAGATCGCCAAGGCGTTCCCGCACATCCGCGCCAAGGACGCCCGGCACGCCATCGCCGACCTGCCCGAGCTGCGCAGCCGCGGCCTGGACAGCCCGCGGATGGCGGCCTTCTTCGACCTCGTCGAGGCCCTCGACGGACTCCCGCGCCACATCGCGCTCCACCCGTGCGGGATCGTGCTGTCCAACTCCGGCCTGCTGGACCGCACCCCGGTCGAGGCGAGCTGGCTGGGGTTCCCGATGAGCCAGTTCGACAAGGACGACGTCGAGACCCTGGGCTTCCTCAAGCTCGACGTGCTCGGCATCCGCATGCAGTCGGCCATGGCCCACGCGGTCGCCGAGGTCGAGCGGGTCAGCGGGGAGCACATCGACCTCGACGACGAGGAGCAGGTGCCCCACGAGGACCCCGCCACCTACGAGCTCATCCGCACGACCCGCACCCTCGGGATGTTCCAGATCGAGAGCCCCGGGCAGCGCGAGCTCATCGGAAAGCTCGGGCCCCACCGGTTCGACGACCTCATCGTCGACATCTCGCTGTTCCGGCCCGGGCCGGTCAAGTCCGACATGATCACCCCGTTCCTCAACAGCCGGCACGGGTGGAGTGAGCGCCGCTTCATCCACCCCAGCCTCATCCCGGCGCTCGAGGAGACCGAGGGCGTCGTCGTCTTCCACGAGCAGGTGCTGGTCATCGTCGCCGAGACCACGGGGGTGAGCCTGGCCCAGGCCGACGAGGTGCGGCGCAGCATGGGCACCCCGCAGGGGCAGGTCGACGTCGAGGCGTGGTGGCGTCCTGCGGCCGCAGCGCGCGGCTACCGGCCCGAGGACCGCGACCGGATCTGGGAGGTGCTGAAGTCGTTCGCGAGCTTCGGCTTCTGCAAGGCGCACGCGGCCGCCTTCGCCCTGCCCACCTTCCACTCGGCGTGGCTGAAGACCCACCACCCGGCGGCCTTCCTCGCCGGCATCCTCACCCACGACCCCGGCATGTACCCCAAGCGGCTCCTGCTCGACGACGCCCGGTCCTTCGGCATCCCCGTCCTCGGCCTGGACGTCAACGCCTCCGTGGACACCTACCGGGTCGAGCAGGTGGCCGACCCCTCATCGGATGCCGTGGTGCCGGATGCCGTCGTGTCGGATGCCGTGGTGCCGGCGTGGCAGCGCGGGAACCAGCCGTACGGCATCCGGCTCTCCCTCGTCGACGTCAAGGGGATCAGCGCGGCGGAGGTCGCCCGCGTCGTCGCCGGCCAGCCGTACGCCGACCTCGGTGACTTCTGGACCCGGGCCCGGGTGAGCCGTCCGGTCACCGAGCGGCTCGTCCTCGCCGGGGCGTTCGACTCCCTCCACGGGATGGGTGACGGCGGGCTCGGGCGGCGCGGCCGGGTCACCCGTCGCGACCTGCTGCTCCACGTCGCCGAGCTCGAGCGGTGGGACCGCGGCGCCGGGGTGCCGGCCCGCCGCAGCCGACGGCTCGCCGTGCCGAGCATCGCCCCGCCGCGCGAGGACGGGGCGTCCGCGCAGGGGGCAGTCCCACTCGACGTCCGGGAACGGGCTGCGGCCCAGTCCCAGGCGGCCCGCGAGGTCGTGCCGGCGGCCGAGCAGCCGACCCAGCTGACCCTCGACCTCGGTGACCGGCCACGACTGGTCGCGGGTGCAGGCCTGCCCGAGCTCACCGGGCCCGAAAGGGTGCGCGCCGAGCTCGACGTGCTCGGGCTCGACGTCTCAGCGCACGTCGTGATGTTCTACGAGCCGTTGCTCCGGGCGCTGGGGGTCACCCGCAGCGCCGACCTGCTCGGGACCCGCAGCCGCAGCCAGGTGTGGGTGGCCGGGGTCAAGGTCGCCACCCAGACCCCACCGGTGCGATCGGGGCGCAGGGTCGTCTTCCTCACCCTCGACGACTCCACCGGCCCGGCCGACATCACGTTCTTCGAGGACGTCCAGGGCCCCTACGCCGACGTCGTCTTCCACTCGTGGCTGCTCCTCGTGCGCGGGGTGCTGCGCCGCACGGGTGACCGCGGGGTCTCCATCCGTGCCACCGGCGCCTGGGAGCTCGCCGGGCTCTGGGACGCCTGGCAGCTCGGTGGTCTCGAGCGGGTGCGGGCAGCGGTCACCGCGGGGGAGGCGGATGCCGTGGCGCGCGCCGAGGCGGCGCAGACCGCCGCCGACGAGCAGGACGCCCGCACCGGTCGCCGGGTGCTCGTGCACGCCTCGGGGTTTCGCCAGTCGCCCTACGCCGACACCCGCCCGCCGGGTCTGGACCCCCGCTCGGGCCGGGGCGCGCCGGTCGATGCGGTGCCCCCGCGCAAGCTGTGGCACGCCAGCCCCGGCAGTTCCGGACACTAGGGTGGGACGCCAGACGCCGACCGTGCGACACCGACGTGAGCGAGGAGACCAGCCGTGGCCGACGAGCGGGGCCGATCCCGCCGGGCGGGAGCCCATCCGGGCCTGCGCACGGCTGCCGTCCAGGGTGCCCTCGACGCCCTCGCGACCCGTCGCAGCACCGAGCTCGGGCGTCCCCTGCGGGTCCTGGACCTCGGCGGGGGAACGGGCGGCACCGCCGTGCCGCTCGCGGGGGCCGGACACGACGTCACCGTCGTCGACCCCAGCCCGGACGCCCTGGCCTCGTTGCGCCGGCGCGCCGCCGAGACCGACACCTCCGCGCGGATCCATCCCGTGCAGGGCGACACCGACACCCTCGGCGAGCTCGGCGTGGAGGGCGAGCACCCGGCATACGACCTCGTCTGCCTCCACGGCACCCTCGAGGTCGTCGACGACCCGGATGCCGCGCTGGCCAACATCGCGGCCGTCCTCGCCCCCGGCGGCACCCTCTCCCTCGTCGTCGCCCAGCGGCTGCCGGCGGCGCTGGCCCGCGCGTTGGCAGGTCAGTTCGCCCGTGCGCAGGCCATCCTGGAGCGGCCCGACGGACGCTGGGGTGACGACGACCCGGCGCCGCGCCGGTTCGACGAGCACGTCGTGCTCGACCTGCTGCGCGTCCACGGGCTCACCCCGGTCGACAGCCACGGGGTGCGCATCTTCAGCGACCTCGTCCCATCGGCCCTGGTCGACTCCGAGGGTGACCGGGCAGCCCTGCTCGAGCTCGAGGAGGTCGCGAGCCGCCACCCCGACCACCCCCTGCTCGGCGATCTCGGCAGCGTGCGCCACGTCCTCGCGACCCGGGGCTGACACCGTCCGGGGCCATCGATGAGCCGACGCCAGTTCGCCCTCCCGAACCGTGACTCCTCCGAGCCCCTCGACGACACGGGGTGCACGGTGCTGCACGTCGACATGGACGCCTTCTACGCGGCCGCGACGCTGCTCTCGCACCCCGAGCTCGTCGGGACCCCCGTCATCATCGGCGGCGGGAACCGCGGAGTCGTGCTCTCGGCCACCTACGAGGCGCGCCGGTTCGGGGTCGCCTCGGCGATGCCGATGTCGCGAGCCCGGCGACTGTGCCCGCAGGCCGTCGTCCTGCCCCCGGACCACACGCTCTACAGCGCGATCTCCGCGGCCGTCATGGAGACCTTCCGGTCGGTGACCCCGGTCGTGGAGCCGTTGTCGCTCGACGAGGCGTTCCTCGACGTCTCGGGGGCGGTGCGGTTGATGGGCAGCCCGGCTGCCATCGGCCAGCACATCCGCGACACCGTGCACGACGAGCAGGGCATCACCTGCTCGGTGGGGGTCGCGTCGACGAAGTTCGTCGCGAAGATCGCCTCCGGGCTGGCCAAGCCCGACGGGATGGTCGTCGTCCCCCGCGAGGAGGTCGTGCCGTTCGTGCAGCAGCTGCCGGTCGCGGCCCTGTGGGGGGTGGGGGAGCGGACCGAGGAGGCCCTGCTGCGGCTGGGGCTGCGCACCGTCGCCGACATCGCCCACACCCCGCTCGAGACCCTCGTGCGCGGGCTCGGCGAGGCCACGGGGCGGCACCTGCACGACCTGTCGTGGGGTCGTGACCCCCGTGTGGTCGAGCGGGTGCAGCGCGAGAAGAGCATCGGCAGCGACCAGACCTTCGAGCACGACATCGACGACTCCGCCGAGATCCACCGGCGGCTGCTGGCCCTCAGCGAGCGCACCGCGGCCCGGATGCGGGCTGCCGGCCTCACGGGGCGAACCCTCACCCTGCGGGTGAGGTTCAGCGATTTCACGACCATCACCCGCTCGAAGACCCTGCGCGAGCCCACTGACAGCGGGCGGGCCATCCACGAGGGCGCCGTCGCCCTCTTCGACGCGCTCGGCCTGCAACGAGCCAGGATCCGCCTCGTCGGGGTGCGGATGGACAAGCTCGTGGAGGCCTCGCAGTCCCCGATCCAAGGAGTCATCGGCGAGCCCGAACACGGCTGGCGAGACGCTGATCGGGCCGTCGACCGGGCCCGATCGAGGTTCGGTTCAGGGTCGGTCCGGCCGGCCAGTCTCATCGAACGTGGTACATCGGCTTCCGTGGGACGACCGCGGGACCTATCCTGAAGGGGCAAGGGACAACTAGGGCGTCCGCCGGGCGCCCGGGCCGACTACCGGAGGATCCGTGCCCCTCTCAGACCACGAGCAGAAGATGCTCGAACAGATGGAGCAGGCTCTCGCTGCTGAGGACCCCAAGTTCGCCTCGCAGATGCAGGGCAGTTCCCTCGCGTCCATGCAGCGCCGCCGCTGGTTGGTCGGCGGGATCGGGGTGCTGCGTCGGGCTGGGGCTCGTCCTCGTCGGCATCAACACCACCATGTGGGTCGGGGCGATCGGGTTCGCCGTGATGGTCGCCGCCGCCGTCTTCGCCGCCACCCCGCCACGCCGGGCCGCGCTCGGCGTCGTGCGCGGGGACGGCAGCACCGCCCCGCACCCCTCGGGCAGTCGCAAGAAGGGCAAGAGCTCCTTCATGGACCGCCTGGATGAGCGCTGGGAGAAGCGCCAGAACAACTGGTGACCTGAGTCGTCAGTGGCCGAGCGACTCAGGTCGCGACGAGCCCGCCGACGTACAGCGCAGCGATGGTCAGGCCGGCTGCGAGCTCGATCCCCATGCTGTGCAGCACCGCGACCAGCGCGTGCCGCGTGCGTTCCCACGCCAGCGAACCGTCGCGGCTGCGCGCCAGCTCGACGACGAAGATGCCGAGCACGAAGCCGATGATCGCGCCGATCACCGGCACCACGAAGAAGCCGACGACGCCGGCCAGGACCGCGATGACCAGCGTCGAGCTGCTCACCCCGCGCTCGCGCATGCGCTTGCCGGGCAACGTGTACTGCAGCACCCAGCCGATGACGGCGACGACGAGGCTGACCCCGAAGATGCTCCACGCCACCGTGCCGCCCTCGAGCACCGCCCACAGCAGGACCCCGCCCAGGATCAGCAGGAGCCCGGGCAGGACGGGCACGACGATGCCCACGAGCCCGACGATGATGAGCAGCGGGGGGACGATCAGGCCGACGTCGTCGGCGAGTGCGTCCATCTCAGCGTCCTACGGAGGTCAGAGCGTGGCGCCGCCGATCGGGCTCGGCTCCATCAGGCGGTCGCTCTCGTCGTGGATGTCGGCGAGACCGGCCAGGGCCGGGATGTGCTCGCGGCCGTGGTGGGCACAGAAGAGCAGCTCACCCCCGGCGTGGAGGGTCGCGCGGACGTATGCCTGGGCGCTGCAGCGGTCGCAGCGGTCCGCAGCGTTCAGGGTCGGTGCCAGTGCGGCGTTCACGTCGGCTCCTCGGCTCGCTCGGGTCTGCGTTCTCGCCACCCGGGTCGGGCGGCGTGCGTTGCAACAGTCAAGCACGTCCGATGCTTCCCGCTGTGCAGGGTGCGGCCGTGTGGTGCCGGTCATGTCCGGATCGTGACCTGCCGGATGCCGTGCCCCACCACCCCTCGGTGCGCCTGATCACGGCTGTCGCAGGCGCAGACTAGCCTGCCTCTCGTGCCCACCACCGCTGCGAAGAAGGCCGCGACGAGCAAGTCCGCGTCCGAGTACACCGCCCACCACCTCCAGGTCCTGGAGGGGCTGGAGGCGGTGCGCAAGCGCCCCGGCATGTACATCGGGTCCACCGACTCCCGCGGCCTCATGCACTGCCTCTGGGAGATCATCGACAACGCCGTCGACGAGGCCCTGGGCGGGCACTGCGACCGCGTCGAGGTCACGCTGCACCACGACGGCTCGGTGGAGGTCCGCGACAACGGTCGCGGGGTGCCCGTCGACATCGAGCCGCGCACGGGCCTGACCGGTGTCGAGCTGGTCTTCACGCGCCTGCACGCGGGCGGCAAGTTCGGGGGTGGCTCGTACACGGCATCCGGGGGTCTTCACGGGGTGGGCGCCTCGGTCGTCAACGCGTTGTCGTCCCGTCTCGACGTCGAGGTCGACCGCGGGGGCAAGACCTACGCGATGAGCTTCCGTCGGGGTGAGCCGGGCGTGTTCTCCGACGTCGCCGGCGCCAAGGGTGCCAAGGACCCCGAGCACCCCTTCACCCCGTACGTCGACATCAGCGAGCTCGAGGTCATCGGCAGCACCCGCCGCGGCATCTCCGGCACGCGGGTGCGCTACTGGGCCGACGGCCAGATCTTCCTCAAGGACGCGGCGTTCGACCTCGACGGCCTGCTGGCTCGCGCCCGGCAGACCTCCTTCCTCGTCCCCGGGCTGACCATCGTCATCAGCGACGAGCGCGGCGAGGAACCCGTGCAGGAGGTCTTCGTGCACGACGGGGGCATCTCCGAGTTCTGCGAGTACCTCGCACCCGACGCGCCGGTCACCGACGTCTGGCGGCTGCACGGCAGCGGAACCTTCACCGAGACCGTGCCGGTGCTCGACGCCAACGGGCACATGAGCCCCACCGAGGTCGAGCGCGAGTGCGGCGTCGACGTGGCCGTGCGCTGGGGCACCGGCTACGACACCGCGGTCTCGTCCTTCGTCAACATCATCGCCACGCCCAAGGGCGGCACCCACCTGGCCGGCTTCGAGCAGGCGCTGCTGAAGGTGCTGCGCAAACAGCTCGAGGTCAACGCGCGCCGCCTCAAGGTCGGCAGCGACAAGCTCGAGAAGGACGATGCGCTCGCGGGGCTGACGGCCGTGGTCACCGTGCGCCTGGCCGAGCCGCAGTTCGAGGGCCAGACCAAGGAGGTGCTCGGCACCAACGCGGTGCGGGCCATCGTCGCCCGGGTCGTCGAGAAGGAGCTCACCGAGCGGATCGTCTCGACCAAGCGCGGCGAGAAGCAGCAGGCGGCGCTGCTGCTCGAGAAGGTCACCGCGGAGATGAAGTCGCGGATCAGTGCGCGGCTGCACAAGGAGACCCAGCGCCGCAAGACCGCCCTGGAGTCCTCGACGCTGCCCGCCAAGCTCGTCGACTGCCGCAGCACCGACGTCGAGCGCACCGAGCTCTTCATCGTCGAGGGTGACAGCGCGCTGGGCACGGCCAAGCTCGCCCGCAACAGCGACCACCAGGCGTTGCTGCCGATCCGGGGCAAGATCCTCAACGTCCAGAAGGCGTCGGTCACCGACATGCTCGGCAATGCCGAGTGCGCCGCGATCATCCAGGTCATCGGGTCCGGGTCCGGGCGCACCTTCGACCTCGAGTCGGCCCGCTACGGCAAGGTCATCATCATGACCGACGCCGATGTCGACGGCGCCCACATCCGCACCCTGCTGCTGACGCTGTTCTTCCGGTACATGCGACCCCTCGTCGAGGCCGGGCGCGTCTACGCCGCCGTGCCCCCGCTGCACCGCCTCGAGGTGATCAACGCCGGGTCGAGGGCCAACGAGGTCATCTACACCTACTCCGAGGCGGAGATGCGCCGCACCACCGCCTCGCTCGCGCGCCGGGGCAAGAAGATCAAGCCCATCCAGCGCTACAAGGGCCTCGGTGAGATGGATGCCGACCAGCTCGCGGAGACGACGATGGACCCGGCCCACCGCACGCTGCGCAAGGTCACTGCCGAGCACCTCGAGTCCGCGACCAAGGTCTTCGAGCTGCTCATGGGCGGCGAGGTGGGGCCACGCAAGGACTTCATCATCGAGTCGGCGCACGCGCTCGACCGCGAGCGCATCGACGTGTGAGCAAGATTTCCCTGCACCCAAGGGTGTTCAGGGGACCGACTGCGCGCCAGAGTGGGACCACGACGGGTGCCGCCGGGGACCCGCAGGCGGGAGGCCGCGATGAGCGCCACGGTGGAGCAGGGTCAGGTCGAGGGTGAGGAGAACACGGAGCTGAAGCGGGCCATCGGCCCCAAGCTGCTCCTGCTGTTCATCGTCGGGGACATCCTCGGCACGGGGGTCTACTCCCTGACGGGGCGGGTCGCGAGCGAGGTCGGGGGAGCGGCCTGGGCGCCGTTCATCGTGGCGTTCGCCGTCGCCCTCGTCACCGCGTTCAGCTACCTCGAGCTCGTGACGAAGTACCCGAGGGCCGCCGGGAGCGGCGCTCTACACGCACAAGGCGTTCGGCATCCACTTCGTGACCTTCCTCGTGGCGTTCACCGTCATGTGCTCCGGCGTCACCTCGGCGTCGACCGCGTCGAACGCGTTCGCGGCCAACCTCGCCGACGGTTTCGGGCTCGACGCCGACAACAACACCCTCGTGCTCGGCATCGCGCTCGCGTTCATGCTCCTCGTGGCCGCGGTGAACTTCCGCGGGGTCAGCGAGAGCGTCAAGGCCAACGTCGTGCTCACGACCGTCGAGCTGTCCGGATTGCTGCTCGTCATCCTCGTGGGCGTCTACGCCGCCACCGGGGGCAAGGCCGACTTCTCCCGAGTGACGGTCTTCGACACCGCCGGCGACAAGAACGTCTTCTTCGCGATCACGGCTGCGACCTCGCTGGCGTTCTTCGCGATGGTCGGGTTCGAGGATGCCGTCAACATGGCCGAGGAGACGCACGACCCGGTGCGCACCTTCCCGAAGATGATGCTCACCGGGATCGGCATCACCGGAGTCATCTACGTGCTGGTGGCCATCTTCTCGGTGGCACTGGTGCCGGTGGGCGAGCTCGGCGAGGGCGACACGCCGCTCACCAAGGTCATCGCGGCCGGCCTGCCCGACTTCCCCGCCGACCGCGTCTTCCCGTTCATCGCGATGTTCGCCGTGGCCAACTCGGCGCTGATCAACATGCTCATGGCGAGCCGGCTCATCTACGGCATGGCCCGCCAGGACGTGCTCCCGCCCGCGCTCGGGTGGGTGCACCGTGGCCGCCAGACGCCCTGGGTCGCCATCGTGTTCACCACCGTCATCGCCTTCGGGCTGATCTACTTCGTGAGCACGAGCGACAGCGACGTCGTACCGGCCCTCGGTGGCACGACGGCCCTGTTGCTGCTCGCGGTGTTCACGGTGGTCAACATCGCCGTGCTCGTGCTCCGTCGAGACCCGATCAACCGCAAGCACTTCGTGACACCGACGGTGCTGCCGGTGATCGGTGCACTCGCGTGCTTCTTCTTCACACTGCCCGTCACCGGTCGCGACCCGATCCAGTACACGATCGCCGCCTGGCTGCTCGCCATCGGGGTGGTGCTCTGGGCGCTGACGTGGGCGGCGAACCGGGCGTTCTTCGCGAAGAAGACCTACCTGCGTGACCCGGAGGAGCTCGCGAGCGAGGACTCGACGAAGAACTGACGGATGCCGGGAGCCTCGCCTCAGGTGGGGATCGCCGTCACCGGGGCGGGGCCGGTCGACTCGCGCACGATGAGCTCGGTCGGCAGGAGCACCTCGTCGGTGCTCTCTTCTCCGTGCAGGAGCGCGCGCAGCAACAGGTCGGCGGCGGCGTGTCCCTGAGCGGCGACGTCCTGACGCACGGTGGTCAGGCCGAGCACCTCGGAGAGCAGGTAGTCGTCGATGCCGATGAGCGACAGGTCGCCGGGCACGGAGAGCCCGAGACGGCGAGCGCTCTCGCGCACCCCGATGGCCATCTCGTCAGAGGCGGCGACGATGGCGGTCGGTCGCCACGTGCCGGACAGCAGGGCCCGGCTGTCGCGAGCCGCCGCCTCGGCGGTCCAGTCCGAGCCGAGCACCCATTCGTCCTCGCAGGTCAGACCGAGCTCTCGCACGGTCTCACGGAACGCCTCGAGCCGGTTCTGGGGGGTCTGGACGTGGGCGACGTTCAGTGGCACGGCCCCGATGTAGCCCAGGCGGGTGTGGCCCAGCCCGGCGAGGTGTTCCACGGCGGTGTGCATGGCGGCCCGGTCGTCGATGCGCACGCAGGCGCGCCCGGGCACGGGCGTGCCGATGGCCACGAGGGGCAGGCCGAGCCGGTCGACGAGGTCGACCTCGTCGTCGTCCATCGGGACGTTGAGCGTGATGACGCCGTCGACCCGCTTCCACAGCATGTTCTGGGTCAGGGGGAGGCGCTGGTCGAAGCTGTCGTCCTCGAGGTCGAACAGGATGACGTGGTGCCCCTGAGCGCGCAGGGACTTCTCGATGGCGCTCACCAGGGTGGCGAAGAACCAGCGCGTGAGGAACGGCGCGACGACGGCCACGACCCTGGTTCGCCCGGAGGCGAGGGACGTGGCCGTCGGAGACGCGACGTAGTGCAGGTCCTGCGCGACGCGAAGCACCCGTTCCCGGGTCTGCGGAGAGACCCGGTCAAGACCCCGAAGGGCGCGGGAGACCGTGGCGACCGACACCCCGGCCACCCGCGCCACATCGGTGATCGTGCTGATGGGACCGTTCCTTTCCGAAAGGGGTTGGGCCCGTGGCGGGCCTCAGCCCTTCAGGCCGCCCGCGAGCAGGCCGCGCACGAAGTACCGCTGGAGGGCCAGGAAGACCGCGACAGGGACGATCATCGAGATGAACGCTCCGGCCGACAGCAGGTACCAGGCACTTCCACGCGACCCGGACAGCTCGGCGACGCGCACGGTGATCGGCGCGACGTCGGGGGTGCCACCCAGGAACACGAGCGAGACGAGCAGGTCGTTCCAGACCCAGAGGAACTGGAAGATGCCGAAGGCCGCGAGTGCCGGGGTGAGCAGGGGCAGGAGGATCTTGAAGAAGATCGTCACGTGCCCTGCACCGTCGACGCGGGCAGCCTCCATGAGCTCGGCCGGCAGCTCTCTCATGAAGTTGTGGATCAGGAAGATCGCCAGTGGTAGCGCGAAGATCGTGTGCGAGAGCCACACGCTCCAGTACGACGCACCGAAGCCCAGCCGGCTGACGTAGATGTCGAGCAGCGGGATGAGCGCGACCTGCAGCGGGACGATCTGCAGGGCGAACACGGCGACGAACAGCGCGTCACGGCCCGGGAACGGCATCCACGCGAACGCGTAGGCCGCGAGCGAGGCGAGGAAGAGCGGCAGTGCGACAGCAGGGATCGTGATGACGATCGTGTTGATGAAGTACTGCCCCAGGCCTGCCGAGGAGCCGGGCGCGAGCGCCTGGCGGTAGTTCTCGAGGGTGAAGGCACCCGGGTCGCCGAAGGCTGTCCACCAGCCGCTGCGGTTGATGGCGCGCTGGTCACGGAACGAGGTGACGAGCAGGCCGATCGTCGGGATCGTCCAGAGGACGGCGATGACGATGGCCGCCAGGGACGCCCACGGAGAGGAGATCGACCGCGCGGCGTCACCCGCGAGTGACTTCTTCTTGCGGCCGCGCCTGGGGGCCTCGGTGGTCTGCTCCATCTCGGGAGCGACCTTCTCGGGCATCGCGATGGGTTCGAGAGTGCTCATGGCTCAGGCCTCCTTTCGCATCTGGACGATGTTGTACGCCACGATCGGGATGACGAGGATGAACAGGAGCACGGCGAGCGCCGCACCGAGACCGGGTGCGTTGAACCGGAAGCTCTGGCTGTAGAACTCGTTGGCGACGACCGAGGTGTCGAACTGTCCACCGGTCATGGTCCGGACGATGTCGAAGACCTTGAGGGTGCCGATGCCGATCGTCGTCACGACGACGACGAGAGCGGCGCGGATGCTCGGGAGGGTGATGTAGCGGAACATCTTGAAGCTCTGGACACCGTCGAGCTTGGCGGCCTCGATGATCTCGTCGGGGATCGACTTGATCGCCGCGGAGAGCACCGTCATCGCGAACCCGGCCTGGATCCAGACCATGACGATGATGAGCATGAAGGTGTTCAGTGGCGCGTTGATCAGGAACTGTTGGGTCTCGAACCCGAGGAGCTTGAGGATCGCGTTCAGCAGGCCGATCTGGGGGCGGGAGGTCTGCTTGTACTGGTAGACGAACTTCCAGATGATGCCGGCGCCGACCATGGAGATCGCCATCGGCAGGAAGATCAGCGCCTTGGCGAACGCCTCGCCACGGGCCCGGTCGATGAGGATGGCGTAGATGAGGCCGATCCCGGTCGCGAGGGTGGGCACGAGGATCACCCAGAGGGCCGTGTTGCGCAGCACGAGCAGCAGCTCGGGCTGGGTGAACATCGCCACGTAGTTGTCCAGGGTGAAGCCGGCCTCGCCGGACCGTCCCCGCAGGGACTGGATGATCGTGAGGATCGCCGGGTACATCAGGCCGACAGCGAGCAGGACCACGGCGGGCCCGACGAACAGGGCCCCTTGGACCCGCTCACCGTTCTTGCCCTTGAACAGGGACGCGAGGAAGAGCACGAGGCCGAACACGAGCGCGAAGAAGAAGATCGCGAAGAACATCAGGAAGAACTTGCCGGGCACGCTCTGCGCCCGCAGGAAAGGCTCGGGAATCGCGGCGGGGACTGCGCCGATGACCGTCGATACCACTGGACATCACCTCCGTGGGTTACGTCAGGACGAGGGAAACGAGAGCAGGGGTGGGGTGGGAGTCCCACCCCACCCCTGCTCGATGACCTGGGTGAATCAGGTCAGTGACGTCACTGGGGCCAGGACTGCTCGATGAAGTCGAGCGTGGTCTTGTCGTCCTTGCCGATGATCCAGTCGGTCATGCCCTTCCAGAACGTGCCCGCGCCCACGGCGCCCGGCATGAGGTCGGAACCGTCGAAGCGGAAGGTCGCCGCGGTGTCGGTCAGCGCCTCGGCCGACAGCTTGTCGACGGGGTTCTTCAGAAGCGCCGGGTCGGCGTTCTTGTTGGCCGTCACGCAGCCACCCGAACCACAGGTCTTCGCGCGCTCGTCGGCCCACTCGGTCGAGGAGAGGTAGGTCTGGAAGGCCTTGACCTCCGGACGGTCGGCGAAGGCCGCGGTGAACTCGCCACCACCGAGGACCGGCTTGGTGGACGTGTCGACGGACGGCAGGTAGAACGCCCAGACCTCACCCTCGGGACCGACCTCGGTGCCCTCGGGCCAGTTGGCCGCGTAGAACGACGCCTGACGGTGCATGTAGCAGGTGCCGTCGAGGACCGGGAGCCCGGCGTCCTGGAAGGACGTCGAGGCGATGGTCTTGACGTCGCCGTAGCCACCGTTGACGAACTTGTCGTTCTTGAGGATCTTGCCGACCTCGGCGAGCGCCGTGGCGACGGCCGGGTCGTTGAACGGGATCTCGTGGTTGACCCACTTGTCGTACGTCTCGGCGCCCGCGGTGCGGAGCATGACGTCCTCGACCCAGTCGGTGGCCGGCCAGCCGGTGGCGTCACCGGACTCGATGCCAGCACACCAGGGCTTGACGTCGCCACCCTCGGAGGCCATCTTGTCGGACAGGGCGAGCAGGTCGGCCCAGGTCGTCGGGACCTCGTAGCCCTTGTCGGCGAAGGCCGTGGGCGAGTACCAGACGAAGGACTTCACGTTCGCACCCAGTGCGGCGGCGTAGAAGGTGCCGTCGACCGTGCCGTAGTTCTTCCAGTCCGGCATGTTCTTGTCGACGTTGGCGACGACCTCCGGCGGAGCTGCCTTGACGGCCCCCGTGGCGACCAGGGTCTGCAGCAGACCGGGCTGCGGGAGGTACGCGATGTCGGGGGCGTTGCCACCCTTGACACGCACCGGCAGCTGCGCCTCGAACTCCTTGGAGCCTTCGTACTTGATCTCGACGCCCGTGCAGTCCACGAACGGCTTGTAGGACGCGATGTGCGGCTCGTCCTCGGGGGCGGTGATCGAGGTGTAGACCGTCACCGTCTTGCCCTTGATGTCGCCGAACGCCTCGTAGGGCGCGCAGTCGATGCTGCTGGTGCTGCCGCTGGCAGCGTCGTCGCCGCCACCGTCGTCGTCGCTGCTTCCACAGGCCGTCGCGGTGAGTGCCACCGCGAGGACTCCGGACAACGCCGCGATGCGACGCTTGGTGTAGAGGGCCATGTGCCCGCCTCCATTTCACTGGTCGCGCCGAGACGCTGTGGCCTCGGCGATGAGGGAACCGGGACCAAGGTAAAAGCGTTTACGCATCGAGCGCAACGACTCCGCGCATGGCGCCGGTAACGATTGCGTAACACGACGGCAACCGCGCAGGCGCGCAGGTACCAATCCGGCCCGTCCCCAAGGCCTTTCAGCGCACGGGAGCGCCGATTCCCCCGATGACGGACGGGTAGGCCGTGCCGGACCCGTCTCGCCTGCCGGACGCGTCCGGGAGCTCGAGCGCCACGCCCGCCGCACCGCTCGCCCGTGCGGGCTGCGCGCCGACCCACGCCAGGACGAGGCAGTCCTCGCCCTTGAGGAGCCGGTGGGCGCGCACGCCGCCCGTGCCCCGCCCCTTGGCGGGGTACTCGGCGAAGGGCGTGACCTTGATGGCGCCGGGCTGGGTGCCGGGCAGGGCGTCGGACGTCCCCGAGGAGGTGACGACCACGGCATCCGCACCGGGGTCGACGGCCCCGAAGAACGCGACCGATGCTCCGGGGGAGAGGCGGATGCCGGACATCCCACCCGCGGCGCGTCCCTGGGGTCGCACGGACGAGGCGGGGAAGCGCAGCAGCTGGGCGTCGCTCGTGACGAAGACGAGGTCCTCCTGGCCGTCGCGCAGGGGGGCCGCACCGACGACGCGGTCGCCGTCCCGAAGGGCGATGACCTCCCAGTTCGGGCGAGCGGGGTGGTCGGGGGTGACGCGCTTGACGACGCCCTGCGCGGTGCCGAGGGCGATGCCCGGGCCGTCGGCGTCCAGCCCGACGATGGTGAGCGGCTCCTCGCCGGCGGGCAGGTCGGCGAAGACCGCCAGGGGCGCGCCCCCGGACAGGCTCGGTGCGCCGCCGAGCGGGGGCAGGGTCGGCAGCTCGAGGGCCGACATCCGCAGCATCCGCCCGCGCGAGGTGACGAGCGCGAACTCGCCCCTCGCGGTGGTGCGCACGGCCCCGATGATCGCGTCGTGCTTGGCCCGGCCACCCTCGCTCGGCACGGGGTCGGCGCCGGAGGTGCGAGCCAGCAGGCCGGTGGAGGACAGCAGCACCCAGCACGGGTCGTCGGCCACCTCGAGCGGGGTGCCGACCGAGGCGGGCGTTCCGGCCGACTCCAGGAGCACGGTGCGTCGGGGTGTGCCGTGCGCCTTGGCGACGTCGGCGAGCTCGGTGGAGACGGTGCGGCGCAGCAGCGCCTCGTCGGCCAGGACCGCCTCGAGCTCTGCGATCTGGCGGCGCAGCTCGTCGCGCTCGGTCTCGAGCTCGATGAGCGAGAACTTCGTGAGCCGGCGCAGCTGGAGCTCGAGGATGTACTCGGCCTGTGCCTCGGACAGGTCGAACACCGAGATGAGTCGTGACTTCGCGGTGGCGGTGTCGTCGGAGGTGCGGATGAGCTGGATGACCTCGTCGATGTCGACGATCGCGACGAGCAGCCCGTCGACGAGGTGCAGGCGGTCCTGGCGCTTGCGCAGCCGGTGCTCGGTGCGGCGGCGCACGACCCCGATGCGGAAGTCGACGTAGGTGCGCAGCAGCTCCTTCAGGCCCAGGGTGCGCGGCTGCCCGTCGACGAGGGCGACGTTGTTGATGCCGAAGGAGTCCTCCATCGGGGTCAGCTTGTAGAGCTGCTCGAGCACCGCGTCGGGGTTGAAGCCGTTCTTGACCTCGAAGACCAGGCGCAGGCCGTGTTTCCTGTCGGTGAGGTCCTTGACGTCGGAGATGCCCGTCAGCTTCTTGGCCTGCACGAGGGTCTTGACCCGCTCGATGACCTTCTCGGGGCCGATCAGGTAGGGCAGCTCGGTGACGACGATGCCCATGCGGCGCGGCGTGAGCTTCTCGACGCGGGCACTCGCCCGGGTGCGGAAGGAGCCGCGGCCGGTGAGGTAGGCGTCGCGGATGCCGTCGAGCCCGACGATGCGGCCACCGCCGGGCAGGTCGGGGCCGGGGACGAACTTCATCAGGTCGTCCAGGGAGCAGTCGGGGTGGGTGATGAGGTGGCGGGCGGCGCCGATGACCTCGACGAGGTTGTGCGGGGCCATGTTGGTCGCCATGCCGACCGCGATGCCCGACGCCCCGTTGACGAGGAGGTTCGGGTAGGCCGCGGGCATGACGCCCGGCTGCAGCAGCGAGTCGTCGTAGTTGGGGACGTAGTCGACGGTGTCCTCGTCCAGGCCCGCGACCATGAGCAGGGCGGCCGGGGCCATCCGGGCCTCGGTGTAGCGCGAGGCGGCGGGGCCGTCGTCCAGCGAGCCGAAGTTGCCGTGGCCGTCGACGAGCGGCAGGCGCATCGTGAACGACTGGGCCATGCGCACCAGGGCGTCGTAGATGGCCTGGTCGCCGTGCGGGTGGTACTTGCCCATGACCTCGCCGACGACCCGGCTGCACTTCACGTGCGGGCGGTCCGGGCGCAGCCCGAGCTCGCTCATCCCGAACAGGATCCGGCGCTGCACCGGCTTCAGGCCGTCGCGCGCGTCCGGCAGCGCCCGGGAGTAGATGACGCTGTAGGAGTACTCGAGGAACGCACTGCGCATCTCGTCCTCGACGTCGATGTCGACGACCCGCTCGGTGCTGTCCTGCGGGGTGTCCCCGGGCGGCGGGGTCGTGGTGCGCTTGGCCATGAGGTCGGGACTCTGCTCCGGGAGTGGTCGGACCGCGGATGCCGCGGCAGGGGTCACCTCATCCTCGCCCACGGGCTCGGGGCCGCTCACCCCGACGCGCCGGGCCACCCGCCGCCGAAGCGCCCCTCGTGCAGGACCTCGTCGAGCGGCCGTCGGCCCCTCGTGCGCGGTGACCCACCCACGCGCGCGGCCCGCGCGGCCGGCTTTCCGAGGGCGACCACCCCGACGAGCCGCCGACCGGCAGGGATGCCGTGCGCCTCGCGGACCGCGTCGTGCCGGTCGCCCGGCACCCCGAAGAACAGGGCGCCCAGCCCGGCATCCTCGGCGGCCAGGAGCAGGACCATCGCCGCCATGGCCGTGTCGGTGTCCCAGTACGGGATCGGCCAGCGCTCGGGAGAGCGGTCGGTCCAGCCCTTGTCCGGCTCGGCGTACCGGTCGAGGTAGGCGTCGGCATCCGAGAGGCACAGCACGAGGGCCGGGGCGGCAGAGACCCCGCGCAGCCACGCGTCCGCAGGGCGTCCCTGGTCGGTCGCGTCCCAGAAGGCCGCGCGGTCACCCGCATCGAGCAGGGCGACGAAGTCCCACCCCTGGCTGAAGCCCGCGCTCGGGGCGCGCACGGCCAGGGCCACGAGGTCACGCACGACCTCGCGGGGGACGGGGACCGACGGGTCGAACCGGCGCACCATCCGCCGACGCAGGACCGCCTCACGAAGCTCCACGAACCCAGTGTGCCGGTCGGCCGACGTCGCGTCGGTGATGGCCCCGTGGGGTGGCACGATGGGACCCATGGACGACGACCCGCTGCCGCCGGGTTACCCCGCGCAGTGGGAGGCCGACGTCGTCCTGCGGGACGGCACCGTCGCCCACGTGCGGCCCATCCGCCCGTCGGACATCGACGGCATCCACCGCTTCCACAGCGGCCAGTCCGACGAGTCGATCTACCTGCGCTTCTTCGCGCCGCTGCGTCGGCTGAGCGACGCGGACGTGCACCGGTTCACGCACGTGGACTACGTCGACCGGGTGGCGCTGGTCGTGACGCTGCGCGAGGACATCGTCGGCATCGGCCGCTACGACCGCATCGACGCGCGCAGCGCCGAGGTCGCGTTCAACATCAGCGACCACTACCAGGGCAAGGGCATCGGGTCGGTCCTGCTCGAGCACCTCGCCGCGATCGCCCGCGACGTCGGCATCGGGCGGTTCACCGCCGAGGTGCTGCCGCAGAACCGGAAGATGTTGTCGGTCTTCTCCGACGCCGGGTACGACGTCAAGCGCCACATCGAGGACGGCGTCGTCGAGGTCGGTTTCGACATCGAGCCGACCGACTCCTCCAAGGCCGTCGCGATGGCGCGCGAGCACCGCGCCGAGGCGCTCAGCGTCGCGTCCATCCTCCATCCGCGGACCATCGCCGTCATCGGGGCCAGCCGGCGCCGCAACTCCATCGGCAGCCAGCTGCTCGAGCGCATCGTCGCGGCGGGGTTCACGGGCGACATCCACCCCGTGAACCCGAACGTGCGCACGCTCCGGCGGCGCACGGCGTACCCGTCGGTGGCGGAGGTGCCGGGCCGGGTCGACCTCGCGGTCATCGCGGTGCCGGCGCACGCCGTGCTCGAGGTCGTCGACGAGTGTGCCGAGGCAGGGGTGAAGTCGCTGCTCGTCGTCTCCTCCGGGTTCGCGGAGGAGGGTCGTGACGGCGCGCGGCTGCAGGCCGAGCTGGTGCGACGCGCCCGCGGCGCCGGCATGCGGGTGGTCGGGCCGAACTCCTTCGGGTTGATCAACAACGACCCGCAGGTGCGGCTCAACGCCTCGCTCGCCACCACGCTCCCGCCCGACGGCCGCGTCGGCCTGTTCGCGCAGTCGGGTGCCCTGGGCATCGCCGTGCTCGCATCGGCAGCCCGACGCAACCTCGGCATCTCGACCTTCGGCTCGGCCGGCAACCGGGTGGACGTGTCGGGCAACGACTTCATGCAGTACTGGATCGATGACGACCGCACGGACGTCGTCGGCCTCTACCTCGAGTCGATGGGCAACCCCCGCAAGTTCTCCAGGATCGCCCGCAACCTCGCGCTCATCAAGCCGGTCATCGTCGTGAAGTCCGGGGTCTCCCGGTTCGGGGTGCCCCCGGGCCACCGCGTGCGGCGCACCAAGGCGCGCCCGGAGGTCTTCGAGGCCATGCTCAAGCAGGCCGGTGTCATCCGTGTCGAGAACGTCCACCAGCTCTTCGACATCGCCCAGCTCGTCGCGCACCAACCGCTGCCCGCGGGGGACCGCGTGGCGATCGTCGGGAACTCCACGGCCCTGGGCACCCTCACGGCCGACGCCTGCACCAGCTGGGGGCTCAAGGTCTCGCACGGCCCGGTGAGCCTGCCGACCGAGGCGACGGCCGCCCAGTTCCGCACCGCGCTCGCTGCCGCGTTCGCCGACCCGAAGGTCGACTCGGTGCTCACCTGCTTCATCCCACCGCTGGTGACCAACGACGCCGACGTCGCCGCGGCCGTGCGCGACATGGCCTCCGGTGCTGACAAGCCCTGTGCCGCGACGTTCCTCGGAATGCGTGGTGTCGACGACGGGCACGCGTCGGTCACCGGCACCGGCGGCTCGTCGCACGCCATCCCCGTCTACGCCATGCCCGAGGATGCCGTCCGGGCACTGGCCGCGGCCACCCGCTACGGCGAGTGGCGCGCCAAGGACCACGGGGTGCCCGTGGCCCCGCCCGGCATCAACCGGCGGATCGCCGAGGACATCGTCCACACCGTGCTCTCGATGGAGCCCAAGGGTCGCCGCCTCACCCGCGACGAGACCACCGCGCTCCTGCAGGCCTACGGCATCGACGTCTGGGCCAAGGAGGAGGCCTGCACCGCCGACGAGGCGGTGGCCGCCGCTGAGCGGGTCGGCTACCCCGTCGTGCTGAAGTCGACGGCCCCCATGGTGCGCCACCAGGGCGGCATCAGCGGGGTGCGGGTCGACCTGCGTGGCGAAGCCGCCCTGCGGGCCGCCTGGGAGTCGCTCACCGAGCGCCTCGCGCCGCTGGATGCCGACCGCCTCGTCGTCCAGCGGATGGCCACCCCGGGGGTGCCCTGCGTCGTCACCTCCGACGAGGACCCGCTCTTCGGGCCGGTCATCGGCTTCAGCGTGGCGGGGCTGCCCACCGAGCTGCTCGGCGACATCGGCTACCGCATCCCGCCACTCACCGACGTCACCGTCTCCGAGCTGATCAGCTCGGTCAAGGCCGCCCCGGTGCTGCACGGGCACCGGGGGGCGACCCCGGTGAACCGGGCGGCCCTGGCCGACCTCATCGCGCGCGTCTCGGTGCTCGCCGACGACCTCGCCGAGGTGGCCTCGCTCGTCCTCAACCCCGTGAACGCCCACCCCGGTGGGGTCGAGGTGCTCGGAGCCGAGATCGTCCTCGCGCCCGCGCCGCGTCGTGCCGACCCCGGACGCCGCTCGCTGACGTAGCCGGCGCCGGCACCGGGCACAATGGGGTCATGAGCCCTGCCCCCGACGCCCCCGTCCTGCCGGCGGACCTCACCGCCGCGATCGTGCGGGCCGGCTACTACCCCGCCCTCGTCGCCGACGTCGTCGCCGCGGCACTCGTGCGGGAGCCCATCCACAGCCACCTCGTCCACCTCGAGACGACCTTCGACCGCGACGTCGTGCGCCGTCACATCACCGTGCTCGTGCTGACCCCGAGCCGGCTGCTCATCGCGCACGCCGACGACCACGCCGACGAGCCGCCCGCGCCGCAGGACGTCGCGACCGCGACGACCGAGTCGATCCCGCTGACGGCGGTGCGCGGGGTCATGCTCACGCACGTCGTCGAGAGCCCGTCGACCTACGTCCCCGGCAGCCTCGGCCGCGAGATCACCCTCACCCTGGGCTGGGGCACCGTCGCGCGGCTCGACCTCGTGCCGGCCTCGTGCGCGGACCCCGACTGCGACGCCGACCACGGCTACGAGGGCACGATCACCGGGGACGACATCGCGCTGCGCATCTCGGCCGCGGCCGACGGTGAGGACGCCCTCGCCCAGGCGCTCACCTTCGCGCGCGACCTGTCGGCAGCCATCGGCCAGGCCTGAGCGCGCCGGATGCCGTCCACGGGCGACCCGTCCGCGCTCCCGCCCGTCGGTGCCGGACCATCGCTGGCCGACGTCCTGCCCAGCGTCGCGGTGAGCCTGGGGGTCCCCTGGAGGGGCGCCACGGCATCCGATGGTTTCGCCTTCCCGCCCACCCGTCGCGCGGTGGTCGTGCTCGTCGACGGCCTCGGCCACGACCTGCTCGTGCGGCGTGCCGGGCACGCACCCTGGCTGCGGTCGCGGCTGCCCACCACCCGCCGGGTGGCCAGCGGGTTCCCCTCGACCACGGCGACCTCGATGGGGACCTTCGGCACGGGTCTGGCCGCCGGCGCCCACGGGCTGCTCGGCTACGAGGTCCTCGTGCCGGGTGCCGACCGGATGCTCAACGAGCTGTCCTGGGAGGACGGACCCGACCCGCGCACGTGGCAGCCGCACGAGACGGTCTTCGAGGCGGCCGAGCGCTCGGGGGTCGAGGTCGTGCGCGTCGGGCCCGCCTACTTCGACGGGTCCGGGCTGACCAACGCCGCCCTGCGAGGCGGGCGCTTCGTGGCGGGGGTGTCCCTGGAGTCGCGGGTCGACGCGACGCTGGCCGCCGTGCGATCAGCGCCGCGCACGCTCGTGTACCTGTACTGGGGCGAGCTCGACAAGGTGGGGCACGTGCACGGGTGCGACTCGTGGCAGTGGGGCGAGGAGCTGGAGTCCATCGACCGCGAGCTGGGACGGCTCGCGGCGCGGCTGCCGGCCGACTGCTCGTTGACCGTCACCGCCGACCACGGGATGGTCGACGCGCCGCACGAGCTGCGCCTGGACGTCGCCCACCTGCCGGTGCTCGCCGCAGGGGTCCGGCACGTCAGCCTCGAGGCCAGGGCCCCCCAGCTGTACGTGGAGGCGGGTGCGGCCGCGGACGTGCGGGCCGCGTGGTCGGAGGTGCTGGGCGACCGCGCCATCGTGCAAAGCCGCGAGGAGGCCGTCGCGGCGGGGTGGTTCGGCGCCGTGTCGCCGCAGAACCTGCCGCGCATCGGTGACGTCGTCGTCGCGATGCGGGGGCGGTTCGCCGTCGTCGACTCGCGCCGGGCCCGTCCGGAGCTGCTCGCTCTGCTCGGCCTGCACGGCTCGCTCAGCGATGACGAGGTGTCGGTCCCCGTCGTGCACGTGCCGCCGGCCGTCGTCGCCTAAGGTGTCGGCTCGTGGCTGAACTGGTGTTCTTCTCGGGAACGATGGACTGTGGCAAGTCGACCCTCGCGCTCCAGATGGACCACAACAACTCGGCCCGTGGCCGGCAGGGCCTGATCTTCACCAAGCTCGACCGGATGGGGGAGTCCGTGCTGTCCTCGCGCCTGGGCCTGTCGACCCCGGCCATCGAGGTCGCCGACGACCTGGACTTCTGGGACGAGGTCGTCGAGCGGCTCACCCAGGGCGCCCGGGTCGACTACCTCATCTGCGACGAGGCGCAGTTCTACACGCCGGGGCAGGTCGAGCAGCTCGCCCGGCTCGTCGACGAGCTCGGCATCGACGTGCACGCCTTCGGCATCACCGCGGACTTCCGCACCGAGCTCTTCCCGGGGTCGCGCCGGCTCATCGAGCTCGCCGACCGGGTGCAGCTGCTCCAGGTGGAGGCGTTGTGCTGGTGCGGGCGCAAGGCCACCCACAACGCCCGGATCGTCGACGGCGTCATGGTCGTCGAGGGGGCCCAGGTGGTCGTCGGGGACACGGCCGGTGCGAGCGCAGGGCTCGTGGAGTACGAGGTCCTGTGCCGCCGCCACTACATGCGCCGGATGAACAGCCACGCGGCCCGGGCTGCCGCACTGTCGCCGGACACCCTGCCGTTCGACCTCGACGTGTGCGCCGTCCCGCCGCCGGTGTCAGGCTGACCGGAGCCCCACACCGGCCGCGACCTCAGGCGGGGCCGCTGCCCTTGGTCCCGAAGACGATGTCGTCCCAGCTGGGCACGCTCGGGCGGCCCTTGCGCGACGGTGCCGACCGTGACGGTGCGCCCCCGGAGGGGGCGGGCGCCGAGCGCAGCGGGGGGCGCGGCATCCGCGGTGGCATCCCCGGCGTCGGTCCGGAGTCGTCGGAGGTGTCCTCGGGCCAGCCACCCACGAAGGTCCGCTCGGTGCTCGGCTCCTCGAGGTGGGCGGACACGGGGTGACGACCGCGCGACACCGGCGGCGGCGGCACCAGGGTCGGGTCGAGGGCGAGGTCCTCGATGGGCAGCGCGTCGGCGCGAACCCGGTCACCGCCGGGGGTGTGCGTCGGCGAGGCGCGACGGCGGCGGCGCCCGCGGGCGCTCTGCTCGCGCATCGCGGCCATGAGGTCGATCGGGTCGTGCGGCCCGCGCTCACGCGGAGCCCGCTCGACACCACCGTCCGCGTCGACGTCGTACACGTCGAGGTCGCCCTCGAGGGCAGCGCGGTGCGGTGTGGGGATCGCCCCCGGCGAGGCCTCCTCGCTCAGCCAGCGGGCCTCGTCGTTGGTGGCGGACACCGAACCGCCGAGCGGCTCGTAGCGCCAGGTCGCGGTGCGCTGGCGTCCTCCGGCGCTGAAGGTCATCGTGAGCTGCCAGGTGCCCTCGTCATCGCGTGAGGAGTCCCAGTCGACGGCGTCGCGCTCGACGCCGCGGTCGCGCAGGCGCTCGGCGACCCGGTCGGCCAGGGTGAGGGGGCCGCTGGCGCGGGTGCCCACCGCGCACAGCTGCGCCTTGCGGGCGACGTGCTCGCGCTCGGCGAGGACCGGCCCCTCGAAGCGACGCACCTTCTCCACGGTCCACCCGGCGCGGTCGGCGACCTCCTCGGCGGACAGCCCACGCCGGATGAGGGCCTGGACGTCGCGCGGTCGAAGACCACCCTCGATCTCGATCTGCAGCTGGCCCAGGCGCGGCCGGTCGCGTCGAGCGGCCGCCCGAAGCGCCTCGTCGAGGGTCAGGCGGAAGCGACCGCCGTCGGCGTTCGCGAGAAGCAGGTGCTGGCCGTCCTCGTGGACGCCGATGAGTCGAAGGTCCTGCATGTCGGGCTCCCGGTGTTGCTGGTGGTCAGCACGACTGTGCCACCCCCGGCGGGCGAGATCGTGCAGCCCACGCCGAGGGTCGTCGGATTGCCCGCATACGCTGACCCCATGCCTTCGACCGCGGCCCCGCTCGCCCCCTACGACGCCGTCCTCCTGGTCTCCTTCGGGGGCCCCGAGGCCCCCGACGAGGTCGTGCCCTTCCTCCGTCGGGTGACCGCCGGCCGGGACATCCCCGACGCCCGCCTCGAGGAGGTCGGCGAGCACTACTTCGCCCGCGGCGGCCGCAGCCCGATCAACGACCTCAACCGCGACCTGCTCGCCCGGCTGCGCGCCGAGCTCGACCGGCGCGACATCGCCACCCCGCTGCTGTGGGGCAACCGCAACTCCGAGCCGTTCCTCGCGGGCGCCGTCCACGAGGCCCTCGACCTCGGCGCGACCCGGGTGCTCGCCCTCGTCACCAGTGCGTACTCGTGCTACTCCTCGTGCCGCCAGTACCGCGAGGACCTCGCGGCCGCCGTGTCGACGGTCGGCCCGGCCGCCGACGGCCTCGTCGTCGACAAGGTGCGCCCGTATGCCGGTCACCCCGGTCTCGGCCTGGCCTGGCGCCGCGCCCTGCTCGCCGACGTCGCCGCCCTGCCCGACCCGGCGGGCGCCCGGATCCTCTACGTCACCCACTCCGTCCCGACCGCGATGGACGACACCTCGGGCCCGGGTGACGGGGAGGGCAACCTCTACGTCGACCAGCACCTGCGTCTCGCCCGGCGACTGACCGACGAGGTCAACGGCGAGCTGGGGCTGGCGCTCGAGGGCGAGCTCGTCTTCTGCTCGCGCTCGGGCCGGCCGGGGCAGCCGTGGCTCGAGCCCGACGTCAACGACCGCATCGAGGAGCTCGCGGCCGAGGGCGGGGTGAGCGCCGTGGTGGTCGCGCCGATCGGGTTCGTGTCCGACCACATGGAGGTCGTCCACGACCTCGACACCGAGGCCGCGGAGACCGCCGAACGGGTCGGGATGCCGTTCGTGCGGGTCGCGACGCCGGGTACCGACGAGCTCTTCGTCGAGGGTTTGGTCGACCTCCTGATCGAGCGGGCTGCCGAGGCCCGCGACGAGGTCGTCGTCGCCGACACCTGGCTGCCCGGCGACGTGCGTCCCTCGGTGTGTGACCCCGGGTGCTGCCCCAACCTGCGCACCGCGAAGCCGGCCCTCTGCGGACGCGACTGATGGCCACGGCATCCGGTCTGCCCGACGGCGTCGAGCCGGCGTCCCTCGAGGAGATCGCCTGCCGGGTGGCGCGCGCCGCGGGCCGGCTCGTCGTCGAGGAACGCCCCGTCGACCTCGGTGTCGTCGTCGAAGTCGAGCGCGACCGACCCGGTGACCGTCATGGACCAGCGCAGCCAGGAGCTCATCGTCGAGCTGCTGGCGACCGCCCGCCCCGACGACGCGGTGCTCGGGGAGGAGGAGGGCGGCTCGACCCGGCACGAGCGGCCTCACCTGGGTCATCGACCCGATCGACGGCACCGTGAACTACCTGTACGGCATCCCCTCGTACGCCGTGTCCGTCGCCGTCGTGACGGGCGACCCGACCCGACCGGGGAACTGGTCGACGGTGGCCGGCGCCGTGCTCAACCCCGAGACGGGCGAGCTGTTCCACGCCCACGTCGGCGGCGGCGCACACCTCACGACGGATGCCGGCACGCGCCGCCTGCGCGCCACGGCCGCCACCGACGTGGGACACGCCCTGGTCGGCACCGGCTTCGGCTACACCGCCGCACTGCGGGGCCGGCAGGCAGCACTCCTCGTCGACCTCCTGCCGCAGGTCCGTGACATCCGGCGGCACGGCGGTGCGGCGCTCGACCTGTGCGGACTGGCCGTCGGGCGGCTCGACGCCTACTACGAGAGCGCCCTCAACCCGTGGGACCGGGCCGCCGGCGAGCTCGTCGCCCGCGAGGCGGGGGCGGTGCTCGGCGGGCCGGTCGACGACGTCCTGACGCGCGACCTCGTCTGGGGAGCCGCACCCGGTCTGGCGGCGCGGTTCGGCCCTCTCGTGCGCGAGCTGTCGGCCCGGCACGTCGGGTCCGTGGACTGACGGCCCGACGGTCCCGGACGTCTTCCCTGTGGGACGACATGGCTTTTGTGCCGCTCATGGTGCACAATCGCCGCGCACGGCGAGACCCGGGCACCAACACGGCATCTGGTGCGTTCTCCGGTCCCGGGACACGACGAAGGGTGGACGACTGGCATGGCAACCGACTACGACGCACCGCGCAAGACCGATGACGAGCTGTCCGAGGACTCCATCGAGGAGCTGAAGAGCCGCCGCGTGGACAAGCGCGCCTCGAGTGTCGACGTCGACGAGACCGAGCAGGCCGAGGGCTTCGAGCTGCCGGGGGCAGACCTGTCCGGTGAAGAGCTGTCGGTGCGCGTCCTGCCGCGGCAGGCCGACGAGTTCACCTGCTCGAGGTGCTTCCTCGTGCACCACCGCAGCCAGCTCGCGACCGACAAGGGTGGCGTGCTCGTGTGCCGCGAGTGCGCGGCCTGAGCACCGTCACCGTCCGTCGGCTCCACCCCGACGCACACCTGCCCGCATACAGCACCGAGGGTGACGCCGGCGCCGACCTCACGAGCGTGGCGGAGGTGACCCTCGCGCCCGGGGAGCGGGCCCTCGTTCCCACCGGCATCGCGCTCGCCCTGGCGCCGGGAACGGTGGGGCTCGTGCACCCGCGCTCCGGCCTCGCGGCCCGCCACGGGGTCACCGTGGTCAACGCCCCCGGCACGATCGACTCGGGGTACCGCGGCGAGGTGCACGTCAACCTCGTCAACCTCGACCCGCGCGAGTCGTTCACCGTCAGGGTGGGCGACCGGATCGCGCAGCTGGTCGTGCAGCACTACCTGCACGCGAACTTCGAGGTCGCGGATTCGCTTCCGGGGAGCACCCGGGGGGAGACTGGGCACGGGTCCACCGGCGGCTTCGGCCCGAACGAGCCCGCCTGACCCGCAGCAGACCAGACCAGATTCGAGGACGACCCGCCGTGAGCATCTTCAAGCGATCCAAGGACTCCGACCGCGCAGCGCGCGAGGCCGAGGACGCTGCCCAGGACGTCGACGCGGACGAGCCCGACGAGACCGTCGAGGCTGCCGAGGCCCCGCAGACCACCATCGACCGCAGCGCGGGTCCGTTCGACGTCAGCGAGGTCGAGGGCCGCGAGGGGCGCGTCGACATCGGTGCGCTGTGGCTGCAGGGCGTGCCCGGCATGGAGCTGCGCCTCGAGGTCGACCAGAACACCCAGCAGGTCAACGCCGCGACGGCGGTCATCCGCGACTCGGCGCTGCAGGTGCAGGCGTTCGCGGCTCCGCGATCCGGTGGTCTCTGGGACGAGATCCGCAGCGAGCTCGCGACGGCGATCGAGACCCAGGGCGGCACCGCGGAGGAGCGCGTGGGTGACCTCGGCACCGAGCTGCGCACCCGGATGCCGTCCACCGGCCCCGACCAGCGCACCGTCTTCGCGCCGGCCACCTTCCTCGGGGTCGACGGGCCGCGCTGGTTCCTGCGCGGTGTCCTCAGCGGTCGCGCGGCGATCGACGACGCCGCCGCCGCACCGCTGCTCGAGGTCTTCCGGGCGGCTGTCGTCGTGCGGGGGACCGAGCCGATGGCGCCGCGTGAGCTGCTGCCGCTCGCCCTCCCGCGCGAGGCGGAGCGCGCTGCCGAGGCCGCCGAGGCAGACGCAGACGCCGCGGACGAGGCCGAGCGCAGCTCGCTCGACCCCTTCACCCGCGGCCCCGAGATCACCGAGGTGCGGTGATGGGCCTGCGCGAGCGGCTGCACGACCTCGGCAAGAGCTCGGTGGAGCACCAGGCCGACGCGCTGCGCACCCAGTCCGAGACCGCGGGGGGTGACGACCTCAGGGCCCTGGCGCCACGGCATCCGGCCTGTGTGTGCGGCACCGTGCGCACCGTGACCCTGCCGCCGCGCCGCAGCGTGCCCGCACTCGTCGCCGAGGTGTGGGACGGCAACGGGTCGGTCAACCTCGTGTGGATCGGCCGGCGCAGCATCGCCGGCATCGAGCCCGGCACGTTCCTGCGGGCGCGCGGTCGCGTGGCCGAGGTGCGCGGGGTGCCGACGATCTTCAACCCCGCCTACGAGATCGTCCCCACGGCGTGAGCACCGACGTCACGCCCGCGACTCCGCAGACCGTCGAGGCGCTCATCCGCCACCGGTTGTCGACGGCGCTCGGCGGGTGGCGCGGGTCGATCGAGACGGCCCTGCCGACGGTGGTGTTCGTCGCGCTGTGGACGTGGCGCCAGGACATCACGCTGGCGGCGGGGGCCGCTCTCGGGGTCGCTCTCGTGCTCGCGGCCGTGCGCCTGGCCCAGAAGTCGTCGCTGACGCACGTGCTCGGTGCGGTCTTCGCGACCGGGATCGCCGCGTTCTTCGCGGTGCGGTCGGGGCGGGCCGAGGCGGCGTTCCTGCCCGGCATCCTCACCAACGCCGCGTACCTCGTCGGCACGGTGGTCTCGATCCTGGCCCGCTGGCCCGCCGTCGGCTTCCTCGTCGGCGCGGGCGACCCGCGCGCTGCCGAGGACCCGTTCGGGTGGCGCAAGGACCGGGGCATGGTGGCCGTGTGCTCACGGCTGACGTGGGTGCTGGTCGGTGTCTACGCGGTGCGCCTGCTGATCATGGTGCCGCTGTACCTCGCCGCCGAGGTGGCCTGGCTGGGCGTGGCGAAGATCGCCCTCGGCTGGCCGCTGTGGGTGGCCTCGATCGCCGTCATGGGCTGGCTGCTCGTGGCCGGCCACACCCCGCTGGAGCCTGCCCCGAAGGCTGAGCCGGATGCCGTCGATCGCTCGATCTGACGGTTGAGCTCAGCGGTCGTCGTCGGGGTCCTCGGAGTCGCGCTTGTGCCGCTGGCCGGGGCTGAGCAGGGTCTCGAGCTCGGCCTCGACGTCGGGGGTGGTGAGGAAGAGCAGCTCGTCGAGCGGCTCGAGCGCGTCGTCACGCGTGGGGGCGATCGGGTGACCCTCGCGGATGATGCCCGTGAGCACGGTGTTGCCCGGCAGCGGCACGTCGCCGACCCGTGAGCCGGCATACGGGCTGCCGACGGGCAGGGTCATCTCGACCATCATCGCCTTGCCCTGCTGGAACTCGAAGATGCGCACGAGGTCTCCGACGCTCACGGCCTCCTCGACGAGGGCGGTCATGATGCGCGGGGTCGAGACGGCGACGTCGACGCCCCACGCCTCGTCGAACATCCACTCGTTCTTGGGGTTGTTGACCCGGGCGACCGTGCGCGGCACCCCGAACTCGGTCTTGGCGAGCAGCGAGAGCACGAGGTTGACCTTGTCGTCACCCGTGGCGGCGACGACGACCTCGCAGTCGGCCAGGCCCGCCTCGCTCAGGGCCTCGATCTCACAGGCGTCGGCCTGCAGCCAGCTCGCGTCGGGGACCTTCTGCACCCGCTCGCCGTCCGCGTCGCGGTCGATGAGGAGCACGTGGTGCTCGTTGCGCAGCAGCTCGCGGGCGATCGAGCGCCCGACGCTGCCGGCTCCGGCGATGACGACGCGCATGGGTGGCGGCCTTTCGGGTCAGTGGGCCGGGGGAGCGGCGTCCAGGACGCGCTCCGCGGTCGCGAGGTCCTCGCGCAGCAGCGCGAGGTGGAGGAGGTCGCCCTCCTGGTAGACGGTGTCCGACCCGGGGAGCAGGCCGTCGCCGAGCCGGGTGAGGTAGGCCAGCCGCCCACCCGTGGCGGACTCGATCTCGCTGATCCGGCGGCCGATCCAGGCCGAGGACACCGGCATCTCGGCGATGACGACCTTCCCGGAGGGGTCGGTGAACTCGGGGACGTGGCCCTGGGGGAGCAGCCGGCGCACCATCTGGTCGCTCGTCCACTTCACCGTGGCGACGGTGGGGATGCCGAGCCGCTGGTAGATCTCGGCGCGACCGGGGTCGTAGATGCGGGCGACGACGTGCTCGACGCCGTACTTCTCGCGGGCGACCCGGGCGGCCAGGATGTTGGAGTTGTCACCGCTGGAGACCGCGGCGAACGCGTAGGCGTTCTCGATGCCGGCAGCGCGCAGGGTGTCGCGGTCGAAGCCGACACCGGTGACGGTGCGGCCCTCGAAGCTCGTCCCGAGGCGCCGGAACGAGGCCTCGTCCTGGTCGATGACGGCGACCTCGTGCCCTGCCTGCTCGATCGCTCTGGCGAGGGAGGCCCCGACCCGGCCGCAGCCCATGATGACGAAGTGCACGGAGCCGACGCTACACCGACGTTCGACGGCCGGTGAGGGCGTCCGGGAACCGGTGCACGGGCGCCTCGCGACGCGGCATACAGTGTCTGACGTGTCAAACTCCGGGCGCGTCGTCAAGCGCGTCATCCTCGGTCGCGCGATGCGCAGCGACAAGCTCGGCGAGACCCTCCTCCCCAAGCGCCTCGCCCTGCCCGTCTTCGCCAGCGACGCCCTGTCCTCGGTGGCCTACGCGCCGGACGAGATCTTCCTGACCCTGGGCCTGGCCGGCGGAGCGCTCGCGCTCACCCACTCGTGGGAGATCGCCCTCGCGGTCGTCGTCGTCATGGCCGTGGTGATCATGAGCTACCGGCAGAACGTTCGCGCGTACCCCTCGGGTGGCGGCGACTACGAGGTGGCCAGCGTCAACCTCGGGCCCCGGGCCGGGCTCGGCGTGGGCAGTGCCCTCCTCGTCGACTACGTCCTGACCGTGGCGGTCTCGATCTCCGCCGGGGTGCAGAACGCCGCGGCGGCGTTCGGCTTCGTGCGGGGGCACGAGGCGCTGGTCGCGGTGCTCATCATCGCCGCGCTGACGGCGATGAACCTGCGCGGGGTGCGCGAGTCCGGAACGGCGTTCGCGATCCCGACCTACCTGTTCATGGTCACCGTGCTCGGCATGGCCCTCATCGGGGTCTTCCGCAAGGTGACCGGCACGCTGCCGCAGGCCGAGAGCGCCGGCCTCGAGCTGCTCCCCGAGCCGGGGTACGAGGCCATGACCGGCATCGCCCTGGCGTTCCTGTTCCTGCGCGCGTTCTCCTCCGGCTGTGCCGCCCTCACCGGGGTCGAGGCGATCAGCAACGGCGTCCCGGCCTTCCGCAAGCCCAAGAGCCAGAACGCCGCCACGACCCTGCTGCTCATGGGCATGATCTCGGTGACGATGATGCTCTCGATGGTGGCGCTGGCGACCTGGACCGGCGTGAAGTACGCCGAGGACCCCGCGACCCAGCTCGCCCGCGACGGGGTGCTCGTCGGGGAGGACTACGTCCAGCACACCGTCATGGTGCAGGTGGCCGAGTCGGTGTTCTCCGGCTTCCACGCCGGGGTCGTGCTCGTGTCGATCGTCACCGGGCTCATCCTCGTGCTGGCGGCCAACACCGCCTTCAACGGCTTCCCGGTGCTGGGCTCGATCCTCGCCCGCGACGGCTTCCTGCCGCGCCAGCTGCACACCCGCGGCGACCGACTCGCCTTCTCCAACGGCATCATCATCCTGGCGGCCGCCGCGGCGTTGCTCGTCGTCATCTACGACGCCAAGGTCACCGCCCTCATCCAGCTCTACATCGTCGGCGTCTTCGTGTCGTTCACGTTGTCGCAGATCGGGATGGTGCGGCACTGGACCCGCCACCTGCGCCTCGAGCGCGATCCGGGCGAGCGAGGTCGGATGATGCGCAGCCGGGTCATCAACGGGGTCGGCGCGGCCATGTCGGGCACCGTCCTGCTCGTCGTCCTCGCGACGAAGTTCCTCCACGGGGCGGGCTACGCCATCGCCGCGATGGCGGTCCTCTACGTGATGATGACGCGCATCCGGCGCCACTACGACCACGTCCGTGACGAGCTGAGCGTGCAGGAGGGCGACACCAAGCAGCAGATGCTCCCGTCGCGGGTGCACGCCATCGTGCTGGTCTCCAAGATCCACAAGCCCACCCTGCGGGCGCTCGCCTACGCCCGCGCGACCCGACCGACGATCCTCGAGGCGCTGACGGTCGACGTCGACCCGGAGGAGACCAAGGCGCTGCAGGCCGAGTGGGTGCGCCGCGACATCCCGGTGCCGCTGAAGGCGCTGGACAGCCCGTTCCGTGAGATCACCCGTCCCGTCGTCGACTACGTGAAGTCGATCCGCTCGGGCAACCCGCGCGACCTCGTCGTCGTCTACATCCCGCAGTACGTCGTCGGCCACTGGTGGGAGCAGATCCTGCACAACCAGAGCGCCCTGCGGCTGCGCTCGCGGCTGCTGTTCACGCCGGGCGTCATGGTCTCCTCGGTGCCCTGGCAGCTCGCCTCGTCCGAGGGCATGGAGGAACGCATGGACGGCCCCGTCGCCGGCGACGTGCGCCGGGGCGAGGGCTGATGCCCGCCCAGCACGCGAGCAGCCTCGCCGTGGGCGACGAGGTCGAGGTCGACGTCACCGCGATCGCGCACGGCGGCCACTGCATCGCGCGCCACGAGGGCCAGGTGCTCTTCGTCCGGCACACCCTGCCCGGTGAGCGGGTGCTGGCCAGGGTCACCGAGAGCGGTGCGGGGGAGCGCTTCGTGCGCGCCGACGCCGTCGCCGTGCTCACCGCGTCGCCCGACCGCGTCACGCCGCCGTGTCCGTGGTCGGGGCCCGGCCGGTGCGGGGGCTGCGACCTCCAGCACGTCTCCCTCGACCGCCAGCGACGGCTGAAGGCCGACGTCGTGCGCGAACAGCTGTCCCGCCTGGCCCACCTCGACGTCGAGGTGACCGTCGAGCCCGTGCCCGGGGATGCCGGAGGTCTCGACTGGCGCACCCGCGTCGAGTTCGCGATCGGTGCCGACGGGCGGGCCGGGCTGCGTCGTCACCGGTCGCACGACGTCATCGCGATCGACCACTGCCGCATCGCCGCGCCCGGCGTCGACCGGTTGCGCGTCACCGACCGCACCTGGCCGGGAGCAGACGCCGTGGATGCCGTCGCGCCGTCGGTCGGTGAGCCGGTCGCCGTCGTGGTGCCGGGCGACGAGGTCCCGCTGGTCCGGGAGCGGGTGGAGGTGGCCGATCGGGGGGTCGAGGGCCACGAGGGCTCTCGCGCGCTCGAGTTCACCCTGTCCGCCCGGGGCTTCTGGCAGGTGCATCCCGGTGCTGCCCAGACCTTCGTGGATGCCGTGCTCGCCGCCACCGCGCCCCGCGCGGGTGAGCGTGCCCTCGACCTCTACGCCGGCGTCGGGCTCTTCGCGTCCGTGTTGGCCGAGGCGGTGGGCCCGACGGGCCAGGTGGTCGCCATCGAGTCCGACAGTGCCGCGGCGGGCCACGCACGCTCGAACCTCGCCGCCCACCCGAACGCCGCCGTGCTGACGGCCCGGGTGGACGACGCGTTCGGGGTGGCTCGCCCGTCCCGGCGAGGCAGTGCCAGTCAGCGGGGGTCGCGCCCACGCAAGGCGTCCCGCTCGACGCTCGTGCCGGCATCCGCCGACGTCGTGGTGCTGGACCCACCGCGCACGGGGGCGGGCAAGGGAGTCTGTGCCGAGATCGCCGCCCTGGCGCCCCGGGTGGTCGCGTACGTCGCCTGTGACCCGGCCGCGCTGGCGCGGGACACGGCCTACCTCGCCGACCTCGGCTACCGCCTGGACACGCTGCGCGCGTTCGACGCGTTCCCGATGACCCACCACGTCGAGTGCGTCGCCCGCTTCGTGCCGACGGGGGCCGGGCGCTCCGAGGCGCAGGAGGCGTGAACGGCGGGGCTGTTGCCCGACCTTGCGGCCCTGGACGGGCCAGCCTTCGACGTCGGGCGGCTGGATGCCGGCGTGCGCGACTTCTACGAGCACACGGCGCAGTGGCGCATGGACGCGTGGTCGCAGTGGTCGGCCCCGTTCCTTCCCGGCGGCGACGGTCGACAGGTCTGGGCGGGCTGGGTGCGGCGGTTGCGGTCGACCGGTGACCACCTGTTCTCCGGCGCGTACCGGGCGACGACGCTTCCGGGGCACGGCCGGGTCGTCCACGTCGCGTTCCCCCTCCAGGGGGGCAACGTGCAGGTCTTCCTCACCCCGTCGGTGCGGTCCGACGGCGCCCTGGTGCTCGACTCGCCGCGTGGCCCGTTCGGTGCTCCTGGCGCCTACGTCGCCGTCCGGTCCGAGCCACGGCCTCTGGCTGCGTCGGGCCCTCGTGGTCCGGTGCACACCGGATGGAACGGCTGGCCTGAGACGTCGCGAGAAGTCCTGCGGGCGCGAGGCCTCGCGGGTCGGCACGCCGCGGCATAGGCTCGACGGTGAACGTCCCCGTGTGGTTAGATATCTTGACATCAAGATAAATTACGGGAATCGCGCGATGACGCACGACCTGAAGGGAGCCCCGGTGGCCAGCACGAACAGCTTCGACGCCCACGGCACGCTCGAGGTGGGTGAGCAGTCCTACGAGATCTACCGCCTCGCGACCGTCGAGGGGAGCCAGTCGCTGCCCTACAGCCTCAAGGTGCTCCTCGAGAACCTCCTGCGCACCGAGGACGGCGCCAACATCACGGCCGACCACATCCGCGCCCTCGGCGGGTGGGACGAGACCGCCGAGCCGGACACCGAGATCCAGTTCACGCCGGCACGCGTGATCATGCAGGACTTCACCGGCGTGCCCTGCGTCGTCGACCTCGCGACGATGCGTGAGGCCGTCGCCGACCTCGGCGGCGACCCGAGCAAGATCAACCCCCTCGCTCCCGCCGAGCTCGTCATCGACCACTCCGTGCAGATCGACGTCTTCGGCCGGTCCGACGCCTTCGAGCGCAACGTCGACTTCGAGTACGGCCGCAACTTCGAGCGCTACCAGTTCCTGCGCTGGGGCCAGACGGCCTTCGACGACTTCAAGGTCGTGCCCCCGGGCACCGGCATCGTCCACCAGGTCAACATCGAGCGCCTCGCCCGCGTGACGATGGTCCGCGACGGCGTCGCCTACCCCGACACCTGTGTCGGCACCGACAGCCACACGACCATGGTCAACGGCCTCGGCGTGCTCGGCTGGGGCGTCGGCGGCATCGAGGCCGAGGCGGCCATGCTCGGCCAGCCCGTCTCGATGCTCATCCCGCGCGTCGTCGGCTTCAAGCTCACCGGGGCCGCCCGCGCCGGCGTCACCGCGACCGACGTCGTGCTGACGATCACCGAGAAGCTGCGCCAGCACGGCGTCGTCGGCAAGTTCGTCGAGTTCTACGGCGAGGGTGTCGCCGCCCTGCCGCTCGCGAACCGCGCGACGATCGGCAACATGAGCCCCGAGTTCGGCTCGACCTGTGCCATCTTCCCCATCGACGACATCACCCTGGACTACCTGCGGCTCACCGGTCGCGACGAGCAGCAGGTCGCGCTCGTCGAGGCCTATGCCAAGGAACAGGGCATGTGGCTCGACCCGGCCGCCGAGCCGCGCTTCTCCGAGAAGCTCGAGCTCGACCTGGGCACCGTGGTGCCCTCGATCGCCGGTCCGAAGCGTCCCCAGGACCGCATCGCGCTCAGCGAGTCCAAGCAGCAGTTCGCCCTCGACGTCAAGAACTACGGCGTCGACGGTGACCTGCGCTCGGTCCCCGTCCAGGCCGAGGGTGCCGACACCGGCAGCGGCAGCACGGCGGCCTACGGACTCAAGGACGGTGCTGTCGTCATCGCCTCGATCACGTCCTGCACGAACACGTCGAACCCGTCGGTGATGATGGCGGCCGCCCTGCTCGCGAAGAACGCCGTCGAGCGCGGTCTCGCGGTCAAGCCGTGGGTCAAGACCTCGATGGCCCCCGGCAGCAAGGTCGTCACCGGCTACTACGAGGCCGCCGGCCTGTGGCCCTACCTCGACAAGCTCGGCTTCAACCTCGTCGGCTACGGCTGCGCCACGTGCATCGGCAACTCCGGCCCGCTGGCACCCGAGGTGTCGGCGGCCGTCCAGGCGGGCGACCTCGCCGTGGCTGCCGTGCTCTCGGGCAACCGCAACTTCGAGGGTCGGATCAACCCCGACGTGAAGATGAACTACCTCGCGTCACCGCCGCTCTGCATCGCCTACGCGCTGGCCGGGACGATGGACTTCGACTTCGACACCGACCCCCTCGGTCAGGACGAGTCGGGAGCCGACGTCTACCTCGCGGACATCTGGCCGGCACCCCAGGAGGTCGAGTCCGTGATCGCGTCGTCGATCACCCGCGACCTGTTCACCAAGGACTACGCCGACGTCTTCGCCGGTGACGAGCGCTGGCAGTCGCTGCCGACGCCCGAGGGCGACACCTTCGCCTGGGACCCCGAGTCGACCTACGTGCGCAAGCCCACGTACTTCGACGGCATGGGCATGGAGCCGGCGCCGGTCACCGACATCGACGGTGCCCGGGTGCTCGCCAAGCTCGGCGACTCGGTCACGACCGACCACATCAGCCCGGCCGGCTCGATCAAGGCCGACAGCCCGGCGGGGCGCTACCTCGCCGACCACGGCGTCGACCGCAAGGACTTCAACTCCTACGGCTCGCGCCGAGGCAACCACGAGGTCATGATCCGCGGCACCTTCGCGAACATCCGCCTGAAGAACCTGCTCCTCGACGGCGTCGAGGGCGGCTTCACCCGCAACTTCGTGGCAGGCGGCGAGCAGTCGTCGATCTACGACGCCTCCGCGGCCTACCAGGAGGCCGGCATCCCGCTCGTCGTCCTCGCGGGCAAGGAGTACGGGTCCGGGTCCTCGCGCGACTGGGCCGCCAAGGGCACGGCGCTGCTCGGGGTCAAGGCCGTCATCGCCGAGTCCTACGAGCGCATCCACCGCTCCAACCTCATCGGCATGGGTGTGCTGCCCCTGCAGTACGCCAAGGGCAGCAACGCCGAGTCGCTGGGGCTCTCCGGCACCGAGACCTTCTCGGTCTCCGGGGTCACGGCGCTCAACGACGGCGGCATCCCGCGCACGCTCACCGTCTCGGTGACCCGCGAGGACGGCTCGCAGACGAGCTTCGACGCGGTGCTGCGCATCGACACCCCCGGTGAGGCCGACTACTACCGCAACGGCGGCATCCTCCAGTACGTCCTGCGCTCGCTGGTGGGCTGACACCGGGCGTCGTGACGACACCGCGCGTGGCCACACCCGACGAGGGTGTGGCCACGCGCTGTTCGTCACGGGCGGAAAGGTCAGGCGTCGGTGCTGCGGACCGGCGCGTACTCCAGGGCCAGGACGCCCGACGGCAGCGCTGTCGAGCGGAGCAGCGTCATCGGCACCATCGGCCCGCCCTCGTCGAACAACCGCTCGCCCTTGCGGGCGGCGATCGGATGGACCAGCAGGTGCAGCTCGTCGAGCTCGCCGGCGTCGAGCAGCGCCCGGACCACGGGGAGCGACCCGGGCACCAGCACCTTGCCGACGCCTTCGGCCCGCAGGGCGCGAGCGGCGCCCACCGGGTCCGTCGACCGCTCGGCGTTGCGCCAACCGAGGTCCTGCTCGCCAGAGGTGATGACGACCTTGCGGGTGTCGCCGAGCTGGGCGGCGAAGCCGGCGTCGTCGCCGCCCGCGGCCTCGCGCTCGGGCCAGGCTCCGGCAAAGGAGTCATACGTGACCCTGCCGAGCAGCAGCACGTCGACGCCCTCGTAGTCGGCGGAGACGCGCTCGCCCATCGCCTCGTCGAAGTACGGCAGCGTGCCAGTCGAAGTCGATCTCGGCGACGCCGTCGAGGGTGATGAAGAGGGTGGAGATGATCGTGGTCACAGGTGGCCTTCCGGGAGTCTCGCGAGTGTGATCTCGATACCCTGCCTCACACCGGGGGGCAGCGGGCTCCGAACCGACGTCGAGCAGGATCGAATGATCGACATTCTCTGGGGATCGGTGGCATGGTCGGGCTGCTGGGGCTGGCCGTGGCCCTCTCCGTCGACCGACGGGACATCCCCTGCGAACCGTCGGGGCCGCGCTGGCCCTGCAGGTGACCTCGCCAGTCCTCAGTCCTTCGGCGCACCCGGAGAACTGCCGCGCACGGCCGCCACACCGGCTCCGACGCAGGGCCTAGAGTCTCGCCAGCGGGGCCCGCAAGGGGAGCCCCGCGCCTACCTGGGGGGTCGTTCCATGAGGTCGTTGCGCGTCATCCTTCTTCTCGTCGTCTCGGTCCTGCTGGGGGCGGTCGGCGTGGCTCCGGCCTCGGCCGCCAAGCCCCAGCCCGCCACGATCCAGATCACGTCGGTGGTGGCTGTCGACACCCGCACGGCAACCGTGACGTGGACGCCGGTCAAGGGCACCGACCACTACGTGCTCGAGTGGGCACCGGCCATGCGGCTGTACACCTCGGCGACGACGGCCACCATCACCGACCTGTACCCCGGTGACGAGGCCGGCTTCACCGTTCGTGCGGAGACCAGGCGCAACCAGGTGCTGGCCACCAGCTCCTACGCCTACGTCACCCTCGCTCCGGAGGGCCCGGCGAGCCTGTACGGCTATGCCCCGTACGCGGACACCGTGAAGCTCTGGTGGAGCGGCGGCTACGGGTGCTACACCTACGAGCTGGCCGTGGCACAGCCCGACGGCACCTACTCCAGCGTGACCCAGCTGCCCGAACTACGTCGTCGACCAGTCGTGGCAGGGGTACCAGGACCCGGCCACCACGGTGACGTACGTGGTGCGTTGTGCCAACCTCTCGGGCCTCTGGTCGACCTGGTCGGAGCCGTTCGCGGTGACGACCGAGTAGTCCTGACCGTTCCGCACTCAGCGCGGGAAGTCGGGGCTGAGGCGCACGACGTCGCCGACCACGACGACGGCCGGGTTCTCGACCCCGGCGCTCGCCGCGCGGTCGGCGATGTCGGCCAGCGTCCCGAAGGTCACGCGCTGGTCGGGTGAGAAGCCGCGCTCGATGATCGCGACGGGGCACGATGCCGGCCGCCCGGCATCCAGGAGAGCCGTGGCCGAGCGGGCCAGGCGCCCGACGCCCATGAGCAGCACGACGGTGTGGTCGGTTCCGGCGGGGACCGCGGGCAGCTCGTCGTGCCCGGTGACGACGGTGAAACCGCGCGCCACCCCGCGGTGCGTCACGGGGATGCCGGCCGCCGCCGGGACCGCGACGGCGCTGCTCACCCCGGGCACCACCTCGACCCGGATGCCGTGCGCCTGGCACGCCAGCCGCTCCTCACCTCCGCGCCCGAGGACGTAGGGGTCGCCCCCCTTGAGGCGGACGACGGCGCGACCGGCCAGGGCCAGCTCGACGAGCAGGTCGTTGATCCGCTCCTGGGGCAGCGCGTGCCGGCCCGGGGACTTGCCGACGTCGATGACCCGCACCGTGGCGGGCAACGCGTCGACGACACCCCGGGGGGCGAGGCGGTCGACGCACGACGACGTCGGCGCTCGCGAGCAGCTCGCGACCCCGCACGGTGAGCAACCCGTCGTCTCCGGGACCGCCGCCGACGAGCGCGACCCACCCGGGTCCGGTGCGCGAGGTGCGCCGCAGGTCGACCCGGCCGCCGGCCAGGATGCCGCCGATCGTGCGGGCGACCCCCTGCGCGAGCATCGGGTCGTCGCCCGCGTGGACGGCCAGGGTCACGTCTCCGTCCTGGGTCGTGACGCGCGTGGTGGCCGGCAGCCACGCGGTGGCGTCGAGGCACCAGAGGCGCGCCGCGACGGCATCCGCTCGCACTGCCGTCGTCGACGGCGATGTCGCCCGAACCGGCGAGCGCGAGCCAGGCGCCGTCGAGGTCCACCGGGCCGGCGTAGTCGCGCTCGCTCCAGGCCACCTCACCGGTGGCGATGAGGGCCGCAGCCTCCTCGCACACCCACGGTGCGAGCACGTGCACCAGCCCGCCCGCCTCCACGAGGGCGCGGATGCCGGGCACCACCGCCGGTCCGCCGCCCACCACGAGCACGCGGCGTCCGGTGAGGTCGAGCCCGACGGGCAGCGTCACTGCGGGGACTCGCGTGCACTGCGGGTGTTCTCCGGGAGCGACGGCGTCGGCCATCGCGGCGGCCAGGGTGCGCCCGTCGTCGGGGTCGATGAGCAGGAAGGCGCCGCCGCGTCGCGACGTCGAGTACTCCTCCACGGGCAGGGGGGCGGCGAAGCGCACGGTGACCCGGCCGATGTCGTTGAGCGCGAGCTCGTCGGTGGGGGTGAGGCGCAGGGCGTCGAGGTCGAGCCGCCCGTCGATCGAGCGCACCATCGCGAGCACGGTGCGCGCGCCGTGCTTGACGAGCAGGCGCGCTCCGGGCCGCAGGGGCTCGTCCGCGAGCCAGCAGGCCAGGGCCGTGACCTCCTGACGGAGGGGCACCGGGTCGCTGGCCGCGGCGATGAGGTCACCGCGGCTGACGTCGACGTCGTCGGCGAGGCGGATCGTCACGGACTGCGGGGCGACCGCGACGTCCAGGGAGCGCTCGCCGAGGTCGATGCCCGCGACCGTCGAGCGCAGCCCCGACGGCAGCACGACGACCTCGTCGCCGACGCGCACCGAGCCCGAGGCGAGCTGCCCGGCATACCCGCGGTACTCGACGTGCTCGGGGGAGCGCGCGGCGCCCTGGGGACGGATGACGACCTGCACCGGCATCCGGAACGACTCGTGCACGGGGTCGGTGTCGGCGGGCAGGGTCTCGAGCAGCTCGAGGAGCGAAGGGCCCTCGTACCAGGGCGTGTTGGCCGACCGGTCGACGACGTTGTCGCCGACGAGGGCGGAGACGGGCACGGCGTGGGCGTCGGGGATGCCGAGCTGCGTGGCGATGGCTCGCACCTCGGCGGCGAGGGTGCGGAACACCTCCTCGCTGTGGGCGACGAGGTCGATCTTGTTGACGGCGATGACGACGTGCGGCACGCGCATGAGGGCCGCGACGGCGAGGTGGCGGCGGGTCTGCTCGAGCACACCCTTGCGGGCGTCGACGAGCAGCACGAGGGCGTCGGCCGTGGAGGACCCGGTCACCGTGTTGCGCGTGTACTGGACGTGGCCGGGGCAGTCGGCGAGCACGAACGAGCGCTCGGCCGTCGCGAAGTAGCGGTACGCGACGTCGATGGTGATGCCCTGCTCGCGCTCGGCGCGCAGGCCGTCGGTCAGCAGGGCGAGGTCGGCGGTGTCCAGGCCGCGGTCGCGGCTGACCCGCTCGACCGCGTCGAGCTGGTCGGCGAGCACCGACTTGGAGTCGTGCAGGAGCCGCCCGACGAGGGTGGACTTGCCGTCGTCGACCGAGCCGGCGGTCGCGAGGCGCAGCAGAGTGGACATCTAGAAGTAGCCCTCCTTCTTGCGGTCTTCCATGGCGGCCTCGGAGATGCGGTCGTCGGCGCGGGTGGCGCCGCGCTCGGTGAGGGTGGATGCCGCGACCTCGGCGACGACGTCGGCGACGGATGCCGCGTCACTCGCCACCGCGCCCGTACAGGACATGTCGCCCACGGTGCGGTAGCGGACCTGGCGGGTGTGGACGTCCTCCCCGGCTCGGGGCTGGGAGTACGGGCCGACGGCGAGCAGCATGCCGTCACGCTCGAAGACGTCGCGGTCGTGGGCGTAGTAGAGGCCGGGCAGCTCGATGTTCTCGCGCTCGATGTAGCGCCACACGTCGAGCTCGGTCCAGTTCGAGAGGGGGAAGACGCGCACGTGCTCGCCGGGACGGTGGCGCGGGTTGAAGATGTTCCACAGCTCGGGCCGCTGGTTCTTGGGGTCCCACTGGCCGAAGTCGTCGCGCAGGCTGACCACCCGCTCCTTGGCGCGGGCCTTCTCCTCGTCGCGCCGGCCGCCACCGAAGACACCGTCGAAACGGTGCCGGGCGATGGCGTCGAGCAGCGGCTGCGTCTGCAGCGGGTTGCGCGTGCCGTCGGAGCGCTCGCGCAGCCGGCCGTCGTCGATCCAGTCCTGCACGGAGGCCACCTCGAGGCGCAGGCCGAGCCGCTCGACGGTCGCGTCGCGGTAGGCGAGCACCTCGGGGAAGTTGTGCCCGGTGTCGACGTGCAGCACGGGGAAGGGCACGGGTGCCGGCCAGAAGGCCTTCGCGGCGACGTGCAGCATGACCACGGAGTCCTTGCCGCCGCTGAAGAGCAGGACGGGGCGCTCGAGCTCGGCGGTGATCTCGCGGATGACGAGCATCGCCTCGCTCTCGAGGACGTCGAGCTGGGTCAGCACCGGGAGGTCGGTGGAAGTCGTGGTCACGTTGTTGGGCCCCTCGAGGCGGGTGTCGGTGGTCAAGGTGTCGGTCATGGGTGCAGCCCGCACTCGGTCTTGGCGAAGCCGGCCCAGCGACCGGCGCGCGGGTCCTCGCCCGGTGCGACGCGCTTCGTGCAGGGCTCGCAGCCGATCGACGGGTAGCCGTCGGAGAGCAGGAGGTTCACCGGCACGCGGCGGTCGGTCGCGTAGTCGAGCAGGTCGTCGAACGACCAGGCGGCGAGCGGGTTGAGCTTGACGAGGCCGAACTGCTCGTCGAAGGTCACGAGCGGGGTGTCGGCGCGGGTCGGACCCTCCTCGCGGCGCACCCCGGTGACCCAGGCCTCGTACCCGGCGAGAGCGGCCTTCAGCGGCTCGACCTTGCGCATGCGGCAGCAGGCGGCGGGGTCGCGGTCGTGCAGCCTGGGCCCGTACCGGGCGTCCTGCTCGGCGACCGTGAGCTGGGGCAGGACGTCGACGATGGTGACGTCGAGCTCGTGCTCCACCTGGTTGCGGGTGCCGTAGGTCTCGGCGAAGTGGTAGCCGGTGTCGAGGAAGAGCACGTCGACCCCGGGGGCCTGCTGTGCGACGACGTGGGGGAGCACGGCATCCGCCATGCTGCACGCGACCGCGAGGCTTCCGGGGAAGGTGCGCGCCGCCCAGGCCGAGACCTCCGCGGCATCCGCCTCGGTGCCGTCGGGGCGGTGCGCGGCCGAGAGGAGGCGCTCACCCTCGGCGGCGAGCGCGCGCAGCTCGTCGGTGGTTCGGCGAGCGGGAGGGCTGGTGGGGGTGGTCGTGGCGGTGGTGGTCGTGGCCTGGTCTGCGCTCATCGCAGCTCCTCCTCGTCGACGCGGTGGGCCCAGCTGGCGAACGTCTCTCCGGCGGAGCGCTGGTCGAGCCAGCGGCGCACGAGGCGCTCGACGAGGTCGGGCAGGTCAGCGGCGGTGACCTTCAGGCCGCGCACGGTGCGCCCGAGGCCCGCCTCGTCGCGGTCGGCCGAGGCCAGGCCGCCACCGAGGTGCACCTGGAACCCGGGCTGCTGGACGTCGTCGACGGTGACGATCATCCCCTTGAGGCCGATGTCGGCGACCTGGATGCGGGCGCACGAGTTGGGGCAGCCGTTGACGTTGAGGGTCACGGGGGTGTCGAGCTGGTCGGTGACGTCGGCGAGCCGCTGCTCGAGCTCGGCGATGGCCGTGGCCGCGGCGGCCTTGGTCTCGACGATGGCGAGCTTGCAGAACTCGATGCCGGTGCACGCCATCGTGTGGCGGCGGAAGGGGCTCGGGGCCACCGACAGGCCCAGGGCGTCGAGCCCGGTGACGAGCTCGTCGAGGTGGGCCGGGGGCACGTCGAGCACGACGAGCTTCTGGTGCGGGGTGAGGCGCACCCGGTCGGTGCCGGCGGCTGCCATGGCGTCGGCCAGGCCGGTGAGCACGTCGCCACTGATGCGGCCGACGACCGGGGCGGCACCGACGTAGTGGTTGCCGTCCTTCTGCAGGTGCACGCCGACGTGGTCGCCGGGGCCGGACGCGGGGGCCGGGGGAGGGCCGTCGGGCAGGGCGCGCCCGAGGTACTCGGTCTCGAGCACCTCGCGGAACTTCGCAGGGCCCCACTCGGCGAGGAGGAACTTCAGGCGGGCCTTGGTGCGCATCCGGCGGTAGCCGTAGTCGCGGAAGATGCGGATGACGCCGAGCCACACCTCGGCGGCCTCGTCAGGGGCGACGAAGACGCCGACCCGCTCGGCCAGGCGGGGCGCCGTGGACAGGCCGCCACCGACCCACAGGTCGTAGCCCGCGCCGAGCTCGGGGTGGACGACACCGACGAGCGAGACGTCGTTGATCTCGTGGACGACGTCCAGGCTCGGGTGGCCGGTGATGGCCGACTTGAACTTGCGGGGGAGGTTGGCGAGCTCGGGGTCGCCGATGAAGCGGCTCGTGATCTCGTCGATGACCGGCGTGGGGTCGAGGATCTCGTCGGCCGCGATGCCCGCGAGCGGGCTGCCGAGGATGACGCGCGGGGTGTCGCCACACGCCTCGGTCGTCTGGAGCCCGACCTCCTCGAGGCGCCGCCAGATCTCCGGGACGTCCTCGACCCGGATCCAGTGGTACTGGATGTTCTGGCGGTCGCTGATGTCCGCGGTGCCGCGGGCGAAGTCGTGGCTGATGTCGGCGAGCACGCGCAGCTGGCGCAGGGTCAGCGCGCCACCGTCGAGGCGCACCCGGAGCATGAAGTACTCGTCGGAGAGCTCGGTGTCGTCGAGCTGCGCGGTGCGCCCGCCGTCGATGCCGGGCTTGCGCTGGGTGTACAGGCCCCACCACCGGAAGCGGCCGCTGAGGTCCTGCGGGGGGATCGAGGCGAAGCCGTCGCGCGAGTAGATCTGCTCGATGCGCTCGCGGACGTTGAGGCCACCGTCCTCCTGCTTCCACACCTCGTTGGCGTTGAGCGGCTCCTTGCCGTCGACCGCCCACTGGCCGTTCGAGCGCCCGGCCCGGGGTGGGCGCAGGGCCCGACCGGTCGGGCCGTCGGTCGTCTGTGCGGTCATGGTCTCCACCGGGTCGTCAGGGTTGGCAAGGTCAGCAGGGCAGCAGGCAGCGGTCAGCGGCAGCCGCAAAGGATTAGCAGCAGTGATCAAATGTATAACGTCCAATTACCTGAAGACTCGTCGTCCACGATGTGGTCCCGGGCGTATGCTCGAACACGTGTTCGAGAACCCGCCGCTGCGCACCGGGAGTCCGGCCTCCCCGGCACGCCAGCGCGCGGCATCCGGCTCGGGTCCGGGCGGTCCGGCGGGGTGGCCGAACGGGGTGCCCCCACCGGGGGAGCGGGGCTGGGACCACCGGGCCACCGCCTGGTTGCTCGACCACTGCCCACCCGACTACCGGCTCTACCCGGCGTGGCGACGGCATCCGGTGGCGTTGGCCTGGTTCACGGTGCGCCACCTCGACGCGCAGCTCGACGCGATGCGCTCGGCCTACCGTGAGGTGCGGGTCGAGCTCGTCGACGACATCGGCCCGGAAGGGGTGGCCCAGGTGCTCGGTGACCTCGAGTGCGAGGGGGTGCGGCTGCTGTCGGCTCGACGCGCCGCCGGCCTGCTCCTGGACGCCCTGCGCGGGCTGGAGTTCGTCCCGAAGCTCTGACCCGATCGCCCGCTGGCCCCACCCTCGCGTGAGGGTGGGGCCAGCGGCTGTCTCGGCCGGGGTCTGACGGCCGGGGTCTGACGGCCGGGGTCTGACGGCCGGGGTCGGCCGGCCGGGGCGAGGTCGTGCTCAGTGGCGCACGACGAGCCCGTCGATGGTCACCGTTCCCGTTGACAGGGTCGTCAGCTTCAGTGATCCCGTGAGGGTGCTGGCGGATGCAGGAACCCAGAGCACCTGCTGGTTGGTGACGCTGGGCGATCGCAGGGAGATGGTGCCCAGCTTGGCCTTGCCGATCGTGACGGCGACCTCACCGCACGTCGGGCACGTCGTCGCGACGATGCCGATCTGCACACCGGAGACTCCGGCGAGGCTGAGTGAGGCCTTGCGCTTCTCGGTGCTGGTCCAGGTGCCGTACAGGTGCTCCGGCGATGTCCCGAGAGTCCACCCACCACCGCGAGCGAGAGACCGGTCATCCGCCGGCGCCACGGTGCAGTGCTCACCCGACCACCCGCCGACGTTTCCGGCGACGTCGGTCGCCCGCGCGGAGAAGCAGTACTGGTGGCCTCGGTCAGCGGCCACGGTCGTGCTCGTCAGGGTGGTGCCCTGAAGGGCTGGTGGCATGACGTGGGCTCCGAGAGCGGAACTCGCGGAGGCGCTTCGATACCGCACGTCGTACCCCTTGACCCCGCTGCCGCCCAGGTCCGTGGCTGACCAGGACAGCGCGATGCTCTCACCCATCGTGACCGGCGCCGGTGGAGCCACCGTGGCCGTGGGTGCCGTGGTGTCGGTCGGAGTCGGGGTGACGGTCGGGGTGGGTGTCGGGGTGACGGTGGGGGTGGGAGTCGGGGTGAGGGTGGGTGTCGGGGTGACGGTCGGGGTGACGGTGGGGGTCGGGGTCGGCGTGGTTCCTCCCGTGCCGGCGTACCCGACCGGGAGCCACTCCGTCAGCGCCCAGGGGAAGTCGTTCACCGTGAGGTTGCCCCCGAGGGCGTTGCTCGCTGCACCTCCGGCCGCCCAGGGGTTGGGCGCTGCGTCACCCATTCCGAACGGAGACTCGAGGTTGAACGCCATGGTCCAGAAGTTCTGGTCCGAGACGATGCCTCCGTGGGTCTGCACGGCCTTGGCGATCATCGCCGACAAGGGGCTCAGGTTCAGCGTGTCGATGTCCAGGTTCGCCGGGAAGGTGAACACCTGACCTTCGGCCGGAGCGTCGGCATCGGCCAGCTTGCCGTCCGACGCCTTCGCGGGGAAGGAGATGAGGCCTGCCTTTGCCGAGGGGAATGTCGCCGAGACCATGTGGTTGATCTCGCCGCGGGTGACCTCCTCCGCGCCGATCTGGGTCAGCTCGTTGGCAATGCCGACCACCGAGCTGCTGCCCTGGACGTACCCGAGCCAGTAGTTGTCGGCGGTCACGTTCGACCCGTTGGTGTAGAGGTAGGAGGCGTTGGCGTACGTCAGCTCAGTGGCGCTGAGGCGCGTCACCCCGAAGTAACCCCGGAGGATGCCGGTGCCCCTGTCGAAGATCGCCAGCGCGTGGTCGCCACCGGCCGACGGCTTGGCCCACGAGGGGAGGGGAACCTGCCCTGAGGTGATGGACATCAGCTTGGGGAAGGTCGTCACACGCGCGTCCGTGGTGGAGAAGGTGGCCAGCTCCTGGTGGGGGTTTGCCGAGTCGACGGTGTAGATGGGGATGTTGTCGTTGCCGCCGACTCCGGCACCGACGTTGATCGAGGTGCGCAGCCACGAGGAGAACGTCGCGGGCAGGTAGCGAGCGGGCAGGTCCTTGACGAGGGTGGCGATGGCGGCGGAGTTCGCGGCCCGTGGAGCGGTCCCCACCTCTCGGGTGGCCATCGAGCCCTCCGCCAGGTAGGCGTCCGGGTCCAGTGGCGATGACTCCTGGACCGCCTTGAGCTGTCAGCGGTCCGGGTCGCGATGATCGGGGCCAGCCGAGGGATCGTGGAGGTGTCCGGGGTGGTGTAGCACAGCGGGCCGGCGGCGATGTCGCCTCCGGTCGGGCGGTAGGCGAAGCCGGCGTAGACGCAGCCCGTGGAAGGGTTCAGTCCGGTGGCCGTGTTGGACGACCCCCCGGCGGGGGAGATGACGGTTGCTTGTGAGACTGCGGTTGCACTGATGAGAGCGAGTGTCGCGCTGAGGCAAGCAGCAACGCGAACGGTTGTGGCGCGTGTCATGGACGTCACCTTTCGGGTGATGGGTCAGACCTTGCTCGTGGTTCGACGCGTGCCTTCGACGGGGCGTCACGCGTCGAGATGGACCGCGCGGCGGGCGCGTCGAATCGCTCACCGCGGGTCTCTCGTGACGATCTGGGCCGCCCGGTCCGGCGGGCGACGACATCGGCCTGGCAAACTTGGCTGGCTTGTAGTTGGCCGATCAACTACAAGACGATGAGGCGGTCCGGCTCATTACGAGGATGCCCACCTGACGCAGCTCAGCGGCGATCAAAAAAGAAAACTCGCCCAGGCGCGTAATACGTGGGGCGCGACGTCGTCATTTCACTGTGCGAGTCGTTGTCGCGAGTGCCACCACGCGGGTTTGCAGGTCGTGGGGATCCAGGGGATCCCGCGGCCTGGGCCATTGGCGTGGCCGCCATCGGACCGCAGTTGCGGGCTTGGCACCGACGCGGGCGGGTGGTGCCCCGTGAGCGGATCAACGCTGCCCCCGCCGCGCCCGCGGGACCAACGCTTCCGCCGGCGGGTCGACGCCGCGATGCGCCTGGCGTCGGGGGCCAACCTCGCCTATGCGCTGAGCGTGATGATCCTGTTCGTGTACGTCGCGCGACCGCAGTTCACGACATTTGGCCGGGTCTGGATGGCCCTGGCCATCCCCTTCGCGGCCCTGTCGGTGACAGCTCTCTGGGTCGGAAGACGTCGAAGCCCTGTCGTCAGGCAGTGGTACCTGCGGATATTGGCCTCTGCCTGGACCTTCCAGGCCGCGGTCAACCTGCTCCTGGTGATCTATCTGCTTCCACGGGTGGACTCGGGGCGACAGATGGTCCTGGTGGCAACCTTCGCCGGCACCCTCGGCACCGGGGCCATCGTCATGTCGACCCTGCGCTCCTGGGGAATCCTGTGGGTTGTCGTCCACGTGGTGTTCATCGCCCCTGCCTTCTTGGCCATGGGGGAACCCGCCTACGAGGTGCTGACCCTCCTCCTGCTCGTGTACGCAGGGACGCTCATCGTCGCCGTCATCTACCTGGCAGACTCCTTCAAGCGCCGCGCCCTTGCGGAAGAGGTTGCTTTGCGATCGCAGCAGGTTGTCGAGCTGCTCTTGGGCGACTTCGAGGACGGCTCGCGTGACTGGCTGTGGGAGATCGGCACGGACGGCATCTTCACGCGCGCGTCGGAGCGGCTGGCCGAGGTCTCGGGGAACTCGGCGCGGGAGTTGCTCAGGACCAGTCTGACGGACCTGTTGGGCAGCCTGACGAAGGGGTCAGAACCGGGAGGTGTTGCCCTGGGTGAGCTGACGGCGGCGATGACTCGCGGGCAGGGCATCCGAGACCTCGTCATCCCGGTGCACGTCGAGGGCGCCGAACGCTGGTGGTCCCTGTCGGCGAAGCCGATACTCTCGGCGGAGGGAGCCGTCCTCGGGTGGCGTGGTGTGGGGGCCGACGTCACGGACGCCCATGTCCGCGAGCAGGAGATGGTGCAGCTCGCCCAGACCGACCCCTTGACGGGGTTGGCGAATCGTCGGATGTTCCAGGTCCACCTTCACGCGCTGCTGCACGACGCGCCGTCGGGGCAGGCGTGCGTGTTGGCGATCTTCGACCTCGACAACTTCAAGTCGGTCAACGACACGCTGGGCCATGCCGTCGGCGACGAACTCCTCGTCCAGGTGGCCGCACGGCTCGGGTCACAGGACCGCTCGGACTTCGTGGCGCGCCTGGGCGGGGATGAGTTCGCGGTCATCGTTCATCGTGAGGTGCTCCCGGAGTTTCCCGAGACCCTGTTCGTCCCCTACCAGGACGCCTTCACCGAACGGTTCATCGTGCGAGGCAACCGCATCCAGATCACCGCCAGTGTCGGGCTGGCTCGCAGCGCGCCCCCCGCGGTCAGCGCCGAGGAGCTGGTGCGGATGGCTGACCTCGCGCTGTACGACGCGAAGGGGATCGGCGCCGGAAGGATGAGCGTGTTCACGCCCGCGATGAGCATTCGTGCCCACCATCGCGCGTCGTTGCTCGCCGATCTCGATCGGGCGATCGACGAGGACCAGTTCGTCTTCTACTACCAGCCTCAGCACGACGTGGCGACGGGAAAGGTGGTGGGTACCGAAGCGCTCCTGCGCTGGCAGCACCCGAGGCGCGGACTGCTGCCGCCCTCTGCCTTCCTCGATGCGGCCGAGGAGTCCGGACTCATCGTGCCCATCGGGGCGTTGATGCTGCGCCACGCGTGCCGTCGGCTGAGGACCCTCGGCGGCACCATCAGGCTTTCGGTCAACGTGTCGCTGGTCGAGATCGCCGACCCGGACTTCCTGGATCGTGTCGAGCAGGTGGTCACGGAGTTCGGTGTCGATCCGAGCCGGCTCGAGTTCGAGGTCACCGAGTCCGTGGCGGCGACGAACCGGTCCGACTCAGTGCTTCGTGAACTTCGTCAGCTGGGCGTGAGGGTCGCCGTGGACCACTTCGGAACCGGCTACTCCTCGCTGGCCCGCCTCAAGGCCATGCCCGTCGACCTGCTGAAGGTCGACGGCGCCTTTGCGACCGCACTCGGTGCGGCAGATCCGCGGTCACGGGACGCTGCACTGGTTGTCATGAAGTCGGTCGTCGACATCGCGCGCGTCCTCGGCGTGCAGACACTGGCCGAGGGGATCGAGCGGCCCGAACAGCTGGCGCAGGTCCGGGAACTGGGATTCGACCTCGTCCAGGGATTCTTCGTCGCGACCCCGGTGCCGGAGCTCAAGCGACACCTTTCGGTCGTGGAGCCACCACACGACGGGCAGCAATCAGGCGGGAGTCCGTAAGGGCGAGAGCCACGTTGGCGTCTTGACAGGTGAAGACGCATCACGCAGCGCGTTGGCGGCAGTCAGCCAGGGCTCACTCGGCGGGGATGCCAGAACCAGAACCATGACCACGGCTTCATGCCGCGAAGGGCTCCACGTCGAGGGGAGGGGTGAGCACAGTGCCAGCGTCCGTCAGGTGCGCGGGGACGTCCTTCCCGCACCCGGAGCCCCGTGCGGGCACGGTGCTCGTCGTCGCCGGGCCTGGGGGAGTACGCTCAGGAACGGATTTCCGGCGCTGGAGCACGACAAGACAATCCACGGGGGGGTGCCATGCCTGATGTGCAGGGCAGTGGCCTTCCCGCCCCCCGTCCGGACTGGACCCCACGCGTCTGGGAGATCGACGACGACGGAGACACGCCTGCCAGCGATGCGGAACTGTTGCTGGCGGTTCGTCAAGGCGACATGGTGGCATGCGCCCGCCTCTATGTCCGGCACCACGACGCAGCCCTTCGCGCAGCACGGGCCATCGGCGGGCCGGGGATCGCTGAGGACCTGGTGGCGGAGGCCTTCACCAAGGTCCTGAGCGCGTTGCTGAAGGGAATGGGCCCTGATCGAGCGCTGCGCCCGTACCTGTTCGCCACGATCCGCACGGTCTACGTGGACACCGTGCGAAAGAGCTCACACGAGCTGCCGACGGCGGAGTTCGAGCACTACGACGATGGCCGGCCGGACGACAGTGAGTCCGTGCTGGAGCGCTCGATGTTGGCTGAGCTGATGGGACAGCTGCCCCCGAGGTGGAGCGAGATCCTCTGGCGGACGGTCGTTCTGGGCGAGCCGTTGGCCGTGGTCGCCGCCAAGATGGGGTTGAACCCCAATGCTGCCGCCGCCCTGAACTTTCGCGCTCGGGCCGGGCTGCGGCGCGCGTACGAGGAGCAGTTGGCCAGTGACGGCGCTGTTGAGGCCAGCGGCGCCTGAGCAGGCCGAGTTCGGCCTTGGGAGGCTGTCTCGGCTTACACGTCCGACCCACCCACCACCCCTCCGGCGGATGCCGCCTAGACTTGCCGGGTTCGTGTGCGCATAGACCAGGAGGTGGGCATCGGTGAGTCTGCTCGAGCGCATCGAGGGCCCCGACGACCTCAAGGCCCTGAGTGCCGACCAGCTGCCGGCCCTCGCCGAGGAGATCCGACGCTTCCTCGTCGAGGAGGTCTCGCGCACCGGTGGGCACCTCGGTCCCAACCTCGGCGTCGTCGAGCTGACGATCGCGATCCACCGGGTCTTCGACTCGCCGAGCGACACCGTCGTCTTCGACACCGGCCACCAGTCCTACGTCCACAAGCTGCTCACCGGACGTCACGACTTCACCGGCCTGCGCACCCAGGGAGGCCTGTCCGGCTACCCGAGCCGCGCGGAGTCCGAGCACGACGTCGTCGAGAACTCCCACGCCTCGGCCTCGCTGTCCTGGGCCCACGGCATCGCCGCCGGCCGCGTGGTTCGCGGCGAGGGCAACCGGCACACCCTCGCCGTCATCGGAGACGGCGCCCTGACCGGCGGCATGGCCTGGGAGGCGCTGAACAACATCGCGGCCGAGCCCGACCTGCCGCTCGTCATCGTCGTCAACGACAACGAGCGCTCCTACGCACCGACCAGGGGCGGCCTGGCCGACCACCTCGCGACGCTGCGCACGACCCGCGGCTACGAGCGCTTCCTCGACTGGGGCAAGCACACCCTGTCGCGCACCCCGGTCGTCGGCGGCGCGATGTACGAGACGCTGCACGGGATGAAGAAGGGCATCAAGGACATCGTCGCGCCCCAGGGCCTCTTCGAGGACCTCGGCCTGAAGTACATCGGCCCCGTCGACGGGCACGACGAGCAGGCCCTCGAGGCGCGCGCTGCGCAAGGCCCGGGCCTTCGGTGGGCCGGTGCTCGTGCACGTGCTCACGCAGAAGGGCCGCGGCTACGACCCCGCGATCACCGACGAGGCCGACCAGTTCCACGCCGTCGGCGTCATCAACCCCGAGACCGGCCTGCCGCTCGAGATCGCCGGCCGCAGCTGGACCGACGAGTTCAGCGACGAGATGGTGCGCCTCGGCGCCGAGCGTGAGGACGTCGTCGCGATCACCGCGGCGATGATGATCCCGGTCGGCCTCAAGGAGTTCAGCGACGCCTACCCCGAGCGCACCTTCGACGTCGGCATCGCCGAGCAGCACGCCATGACGATGGCGGCCGGGCTGGCGTTCGCCGGCCTGCACCCGGTCGTCGCCGTCTACGCGACGTTCCTCAACCGCGCCTTCGACCAGCTGCTCATGGACTGTGCGATGCACCGGGCCGGCGTCACCGTCGTGCTCGACCGCTCGGGCATCACCGGCCCCGACGGCGCCTCGCACCACGGCATGTGGGACATGACGATCAGCGGGGTCGTGCCGGGGCTGCACCTCGCGGCGCCGCGCGACGGCCAGCAGGTCGCCCGCGCGCGTGCGCGCCGCCGTCGACATCTCCGACGCGCCGTCGGTCGTGCGCTTCCCCAAGGGCTCGGTGGCCGCGCCGATCGAGGCGGTTCGCACCGTCGGCACCGTCGACGTCCTCGCGGAGCCCGACCAGGGCGACGTGGACCTGCTCCTCGTGGGCGTCGGCTCCATGGCCGCCACCGCTCTGGCCGCCGCCGAGAAGCTCACCGCCGAGGGCGCGCGCGTGCGGGTCGTCGACCCGGTGTGGGCGCTGCCCGTCAGCGCCGACCTCGTCGGCCTGGCCGGCGCCGCCGGTCGGGTCGCCGTCATCGAGGACAACGTCGTCGTCGGCGGCATCGGCTCCCAGGTCGAGCTCGTGCTGCGCGAGGCCGGGTCTCCACACCCGCTCGACCAGTTCGGCATCCCGAGCGAGTTCCTCGACCACGGCTCGCGCGGCCAGGTGCTCGACCGCGTCGGTCTCACGCCGGATGCCGTCGCCAGCCGCCTGCGCGACCGCCTCGCCTGAGCGCGCGGCGAGCCACGGCATCCGGGCGGTTCGATGGGGAACAGGGGGGTGACCCGCACGGTTGCGGGTGCATGACCTTCACCGCTGCCGCTGGAATCACCGCCCTCCGCTCCACCCATGACGAGCTCGTGCCGCTGGTGCGCACCTGTCCGACGAGCAGCTGCTCGCTCCTTCGGGTGCCACCGAATGGACTGTCGCACAGGTGCTTTCCCACCTCGGGAGTGGCGCCGAGATCTCCTTGGCGACCTTGCGCGGGGCCTTGGACGGGGCCGGCGCCCTTCCCGAGGGGTTCAACCAGAGGGTGTGGGACCGCTGGAACGCGATGTCCCCGCGTGAGCAGGCTGACGGCTTCCTGTCCGCCGACACCGCCCTCGTCGGCGCGATCGAGGCGTTGACGGCCGAGCAGCGCGAGTCCCTGCACCTCGATCTCGGGTTCCTGCCCGCTCCGGTGCCCGTCGCCACGTACGTCGGGATGCGCCTCGGCGAGGCCGCCGCCCACTCGTGGGACGTGCGCGTCGCGTTCGACGAGGATGCGGCCATCGAGGACCCGACCGCCCGGCTCCTCGTGGACCAGCTGGCGGGCCAGCTCGGCTTCCTGCTCGGCTTCACCACCCAGGCGGATGCGGTCTCGCAGCCGGCAGTGGTCGACCTCGTCGGGCTCGACCACGACCTGTCGATCGCGAGACGGTGACGCTCGTGCCCAATGGCGGCGCGACGACCGCGACGTTCGAGGGCGGTGCGGATGCCGTGGCTCGCCTGATGTCCGGTCGCCTCACCACCGCGCACACCCCCGCTACCGTCACGGTGTCGGGGAACCTCTCGCTCGAGGACCTGCGCCGCGTCTTCCCCGGGTACTGAGCCGCTGCTCCTCGTGAGCCAGTCGGAACGCTGCGGCACGATGGCGTCATGAGCGAAGAAGCGGGCACAGTGGGCAAGCTCGAGATCGACGCCCTCGCGGCGTGGGCTCGGGCCCGTCTCGCGGGCGAGCGCGCCGTGCTTGCTGGCGCGGGTGGCCGAGATGGAGAGCGACATGGGTCTGCTCGTCGCGGCATCCGTCGACTCCAACGCCGACGACGAGCACGACCCCGAGGGTCAGACCATCGCCTACGAACGCTCCCAGCTCGGGGCGCTCACCGAGCAGGTGCGTCAGCACCTTGCCGAGGTCGAGGCCGCGGTCGCCCGCGTGGCGGCCGGCACCTACGGGGTGTGCGAGATCTGTGGTGAACCGATCGACCCCGACCGGCTCGATGCCAGGCCGACCGCGCGGACGTGCATCGCGCATGCACCGGTCGTCCGCCGGGGGTCGTAGCGAAAACCCCGGCCCGGAAGGCTCCATTGGCGTCGTACCGGTAGACCCGAAGCAGGGTACGGAGGCCTTGTCGGTGGTCGAACGTACGATGTTCACATCACCTCGGGGAGGTGCGGGCGGCGTCACGGCGGGGTGGACCGCGCTGGGGGAGAACGTGATTGGGGGCGTGGCGTGGTGGGTGACGAGATGGTTGATGTGACGGTTGCGCCCTCGTTGAGGGTGGCTGAGCTCGGCCTGGGAGTGACGGCGCTGGCGGGCGTGGTGGATGCCTCGGCAACGACCTCGTCGCGCCCTGAGCTGGCGGAGGTGGTCGCGGGGTGTCAGGGGTTGATCAACATGTTGACGGCGGTGCAGGACGTGGCGATCGCGGGGGTGGCGGCGATCGAGGAGGAGTGGGCGGAGGACGGTCTGGTCGTTGAGTCGCGTCGGGTGCTGGGGCATGTGGCGTTGGATGCTCCGGATGTGGTGGCGGGGGCGTTGTGTGTGTCGCATCTGCAGGCGCAGCGGCGGGTGAGGTTGGCGGCGCGGTTGGCTGCTGCCGGGCAGGGCGCTGACGGGGAGGATGCGGACGGTGAGGGCGCGGACGGCGAGGGTGCTGAGGTGGAGGGTGATGGCGGTGAGGCGTGCTGAGGGCGTGGATGCTGAGCCCGCCGACGCGGAGGCTGAGGATGCCGACGCTCAGAGTCGGACGCGGAGGAAGCTGGGGTGGCGCCGTCGGGGTTGGGTGGGGTGCATGCGGCGATGCGCGATGGGCGCTTGGATGGGTATGCGGCGTCGGTGATCGGTGAGGAGTTGGAGGAGGCTCCGGCGGAGGTTGCCAGGGCGGTGGTCGGTGCGATCGAGGAGTGGTTCGGTCGGGAGTGCGCCTCGCAGCTGCGGCGGCGGTGTCGTCGGGCGTTGGCGAAGATCAGCCCTGATCTGTTGCGGCAGCGGGCGAAGAAGGCCCGGGAGGAGGCGGGGTTGCGGCGGTGGGCTGAGGCGCCGGGGGTGGACCGGTGGTCGGGCACGTTTCCGTCGGAGCAGGCGGCGATGGGCTGGGCTGCGGTCGACGCGTTGGCGCGCCGGTACGTCAAGGAGGGGGTGTGTGAGCGGTTGGAGCAGGCTCGCGGCAAGGCGCTGATGGATCTGGTCACCGGGAACGCGAGCATCGAGGTCACGGTCGTGTTCACCACGTCTGAGGACGCAGAGCCGATGGGGAACCAGACGCCCCCAGCCCGCCGCCGGACGGCCCCGACCCCGGCTCGCCCCGGACGCCCCGACCCCGGACGCCGGCCGAAGGCTCACCGCCGCAGGCCGCTGACGCTGGCTCACCCCCGATGTCGGTCCGGACGACGGTGACTCCGATGACCCTGCGGGCTCCCGTGTCCGCGCTGACCGCAGGACGAGGGCCCGGGCGGGAGCGAACCGCCGGCAGCGTTCGGTGGCCGAGCAGCACCTGCCCCCACCCCCGCTGCGCCCGCAGCGCCCGCTGCTGCTCAGCCTGGGCCGGCGGCGCTCGGGACGAGGACCTCGTGGAGGCGTACGGCCCGTTCGCGGGGGATCCGATGCTGGTGCGGCGTGCCTGGCTGGTCGGGCTCCTGCGGGGCAGCCGGCGAAGGTGGGGTTCGCGCGGTGCCACCGCCGCACCGGCGCCCTCCTGGGCGACGCCGACAGTCGCGACCGGGGCACTACCGACCCGGGGGAAGCTCAAGGCCCTGGTCCGCACCCGTGACGGGCGGTGCCGGTTCCCGGGCTGCTCGGTGGCCGCGAGGTTCTGCGACCTCGACCACGTCCGGCCGTGGCCGACCGGCCCGACCACCGCCGCGAACCTGATGTGCCTGTGCCGGCGACACCACCGGATCAAGCAACGACCCGGGTGGAGCGTTCGCCTGGCCGTGGACGGCACCGCGACCTGGACCGACCCCGTCGGCAGGGAGCGCGTGACCTGGCCGCGCAACCACCTCGACCTGCTCATGCTGCCCGCACGATCCCGCACCTGCCGCCGCGGCGTGCCCGAAGTGCCCGCGGGGACCCGGCAACCGCACGGATGCGGCAGACGACGGGTGTCGACCGCAGCCTCGAACCCGGCGCGCGCCGAGACCGCACTCCGCCGCAGGAGGTGAGCAGTGAGCCCTCGAGACGATCCTCGAGGTCCTCGGCGACGGCTACCACCCATGGACCCACCCTCACCGTCCGCCGGCACCGACGACCCATGGCGCGGCGACCTCATCCGGCCCCGGCCCGGCCGGGCACGGCTGAGGTACCACCGGATCCACGAGCATCCTCACCACCGGACAGCACGATGCCGGGCGATCGGTCTCGGTACCGATCGAGACCGAGCCACCACCCTTCTGACAACAGCACCTCTCGAGTGCACGCGTGAAGGCAGCGATGCGTCCTCTTCGGTGCCGGCACACGATCGCCCTGATCGTGCCGTCGTGACAGTGCGCCGTGCGCGAACATGCTGGACCTACCGCGCACGCACGGGGTTGGCTGGTGCGCATGAAGATCCTCGTGCTCGGTGGGACGGCGTGGCTCGGGCGCACCGTGGCGCAGGAGGCCGTGGCTCGTGGCCACGACGTCACGTGCGCGGCTCGCGGGAGCGCCGACCCGCCCGACGGCGTCGCGTTCGTTCGCGTGGACCGCGACGAGGACACGGGGTTGGCCGCCCTGGTGGGCACGCGGTGGGATGCCGTCGTCGACGTCTCGCGCCAGCCCGGCCAGGTGCGCCGTGCGGTGCGCGACCTCGACACCGCCCACTGGGTGTTCGTGTCGACAGGCAACGTCTACGCCGGGTTCGCCGCGATCGAGCAGCCCGAGGACTCACCGCGCCGCCCGCCGCTCGACGGGGACGTCATGGTCGACATGGAGACCTACGGTGAGGCCAAGGTCGCCTGCGAGGATGCCGTGACCGCCAGCGGCGCGACCGCCACCATCGTGCGCTCGGGCCTCATCGGTGGTCCCGGCGACACCTCCGGCCGCACGGGCTACTGGCCGTGGCGCTTCGCCCATCCGGTCGGAGACGACGTCGTCGTTCCTGATGACCTCGACTTCCCGTGCGCGGTCGTGGACGTGCGGGACCTCGCGTCCTGGCTCGTCACCGCCGCTGAGCACCAGCTCGACGGCGCCTTCAACGCGACCGGGCCGACGATCGCCCTGGGCGAGGTCCTGGCGACGGCTGCCGAGGTGGCCGGCTCGGCGTGCGCCGGGTTGCGGCCGGTGCCCGCGCAGCGGCTCCGAGAGCTGGGCGTCCAGGGCTGGATGGGACCGGCATCCCTCCCGTTGTGGATCGACGACCCGGACTGGCGCGGTTTCGCGACGATGGACACGACCCGGGCGCGGGCAGCGGGCCTGGTCACCCGACCGCTCGCCGACACCCTGCGCGACACCTCGCCTGGGAGGAGGCCGGCCCGAGGCGAGCCGCGACGGGCCGGGCTCACCGACGACGAGGAACGTCGAGTGTTGCGCGCGGTGTCGGGCTGAGGATCGGGGTCAGCACGGAGGACTCGAGTCACCTGAGAGGACCGGGTCAGCTGAGAACCGAGTCACCAGAGACCGGGTCAGCTCAGACCGGGCCGGCACAGGGACCGAGGTCCGCTCAGATGTCGCGGAAGGTCTCGATCGTCGCGCCGAGGGCGTTGAGGCGCTCGGCGAGGTCCTCGTAGCCGCGGTTGATGACGTAGACGTTGCGCAGCACCGAGGTGCCGGGTGCCGCGAGCATCGCGAGCAGGATGACGACCCCGGGGCGCAGCGCCGGCGGGCACATGACCTCGGCGGCCCGCCACTTGGGCGTCGGGCCGGTGATCATCACCCGGTGCGGGTCGAGCAGCTGCACCTGACCACCGATCTTGGTCAGCTCGGTGAGGTAGATCGCGCGGTTCTCGTAGACCCAGTCGTGGATCATCGTCGTGCCCTCGGCGCAGGCAGCGATGAGGGCGAAGAACGGCAGGTTGTCGATGTTCAGGCCCGGGAACGGCATCGGGGCGATCTTGTCCACGGGCGCCTTCAGCGCGCTGGGGTGGATCGTGAGGTCGACGAGTCGGGTGTGGCCGTTCTTCGCCCGGAACTCCGGCGTGATGTCGAAGCGCAGGCCCATCTCCTCGAGGGTGGCCAGCTCGATCTCGAGGAACTCGATCGGAACCCGCTCGATCGTGATCGTCGACTCCGTGACGACGGCGGCGGCGATCAGGCTCATCGCCTCGATGGGGTCCTCGGAGGGGAAGTACTCGATGTCGACGTCGATGTGCTCGACCCCGGTGACGGTGAGGGTCGTCGAGCCGATGCCCTCGATCGTCACGCCGAGGGCCTGCAGGAAGAAGCACAGGTCCTGGACCATGTAGTTGGGGGAGGCGTTGCGGATGACGGTGGTCCCGGGGTGTCGGGCCGCGGCCATCAGGGCGTTCTCGGTGACGGTGTCGCCGCGCTCGGTCAGCACGATCGCCCGCTCCGGGGAACGCTCTGGATCCACGCGCGCCTCGTAGAAGCCGTGCGTCGCCGCGACGTCGAGCCCGAACGGTCGCAGCGCCGACAGGTGCGGCTCGATGGTGCGCGTCCCGAGGTCGCACCCCCCGGCATACGGCAGCTGGAAGCTGCCCAGCTCGTGCAGCAGGGGGCCGAAGAACATGATGACGGTGCGGGTGCGGCGGGCGGCGTCGACGTCGATGCTGTCGAGGTCGATGCGCGCCGGTGGCACGATCTCCAGGTCGTTGCTGTCGGGCAGCCAGCGCACCTTGACGCCGATCGAGGTGAGCACCTCGATGATGCGGTTGACCTCCTCGATGCGCGCCAGGCTGCGCAGGGTCGTGCGGCCCTTGTTGAGCAGGCTGGCGCACAGCAGCGCCACCGCGGCGTTCTTGCTGGTCTTGACCGGGATCGAGCCGGACAGCTTCTGGCCGCCGACGATCCGCAGGTGCTGCGGGCCGCTGTGCCCGAGGGAGACGAACTCGCTGTCGAGCTTCTCCCCGACGCGCGCGAGCATCTCGAGCGACAGGTTCTGCTTGCCCTGTTCGATGCGCGCCACGGCGCTCTGACTCGTGCCGAGCAGCTCGGCGAGCTCGCTCTGGGTCAGGCCCTGGTGGCGGCGTGCGTCCCGGATGAGGGTGCCGATCCGGGTGAGGTACGTGTCGGACGTCGTGGTGGGGGTCACGAGTCCATCGTAGATCATATGTGAGATATCGGCACCTGCCGCGTCCCGCCCACCAGCCGTCGGGGCCGGTGGGCGGGACGGGAGTCTGGAGTGGTGCTCAGGCCGGCACGCTGGCCACGCCGGCGGGCAGCAGGCGCTGGCCGAGGACCCGCTCGGACACGCCCTCGCGGTCGAGCAGCGGGCACAGGCCGCCGTTCCAGAACTGGAAGCCGGCACCGGTGATCATCGCGAGGTCGATGTCCATCGGCGCCGCGACGACGCCCTCGCGGAGCATGAGACCGACCTCCTGCGCGAGGACGCCGAGGATGCGCTCGCGGGCCTGGTCCACGGTGAGCTCGACGGGGTTCTCGGGCTGCTCGGCCATGGCGAGCACCTCCGGGTCGGGGACGGGTCGCCCACCGTCCATGAGGTAGTAGCCACGCTTCCCGGACTCCACGATGCGACGCAGGCTCGGCGAGACGTGGAACCGGTCGCCGAAGGCTCGGTGCAGCGTCTCGCTGTTGTGCAGCGCGATCGCCGGGCCGACGAGGCCGAGCAGCACGAACGGCGGCATCGGCGCCAGGCCGGCGACGGCACGGTCAGCGGTGGCGACCGGAGTGCCCTCGTCGACGATCCGCGAGAACTCGCCCATGAAGGCGCCGAGCAGGCGGTTGACGACGAAGGATGCCGAGTCCTTGACCCGGATCGTCGTCTTGCCGAGCGCACGCCCCGCGGCGAAGGCCGTCGCGAGCGCCGCGTCGTCAGTTGCCTCGCCGGGGATGATCTCGAGCAACGGCATGACGGCGACCGGGTTGAAGAAGTGGAAACCCACGACCCGCTCCGGGTGAGCCAGCCCGCTGGCCATCTGCGTGATGGACAACGACGAGGTGTTCGTCGCGAGGACGCACTCGGGGGAGACGACCGCCTCGACCTCGGCGAAGACCTGCTGCTTGACCGCCATCTCCTCGAAGACCGCCTCGATGACGAAGTCGGCGTCGGCGAAGCCGTCCTTGGACGTCGAACCCGTGACCAGCCCGGTGAGGAAGGACGCCTTGTCGGGGGAGACCCGGCGCTTGTCCTTCAGCGAAGCGATCTCGGCGTGCACCCAGCTCACGCCCTTGGCGACCCGGTCCTCGTCGAGGTCGGTCATGACGACCGGGACACCGAGTCGGCGGGCGAAGAGCAGGGCGAGCTGGCTGGCCATGAGGCCCGCACCGACGATGCCGACCTTGGTGACCGGGCGGGCGAGCGACTTGTCGGGTGCACCGGCCGGTCGCTTGGCCCGCTTCTGCACGAGGTCGAACGCGTAGAGCCCGGCACGCAGCTCGTCGCCCATGATGAGGTCGCCGAGAGCGGCATCCTCAGCGGCAAAGGCCTCCTCGCGCGTCGAGGTGCGCGCGGCGCGCACGAGCTCGACGGCGCGCAGCGCCCCGGGTGCCCGACCCGCGGTCTTGGCCAGCACGACCTTGCGAGCGGCGTCGCACGCGGCATCCCAGGCGCTCTCGTCGCGGTCGACGTCGCGCCGTGGCACGGCCACGGCGCCGCTGAGGACGCCGGCGGCCCAGCGCAGGGAGTCCTCGATGAAGTCGGCCGGCTCGAGGAGCACGTCGGCGATGCCGAGGGCCGCGACCTCCTTGGCCTTCAGCATCCGGTTCTGCGACAGCGGGTTGGCGATGATGACGGTGAGTGCGTCGGCCGGGCCGATGAGGTTGGGCAGCAGGTAGCAGCCGCCCCACCCGGGAACGAGCCCGAGGAAGGTCTCGGGCAGGGCGAACGCCGGGACCCCGGCGGAGACCGTGCGGTGGTCGCACGCGAGCGCGATCTCCACACCGCCACCCATGGCCGCGCCGTTGATGAACGCGAAGGTCGGAACCGGCAGGTCCATGATCGAGGCGAAGGCCGCGTGACCGGCCTGCGCGATGGTCGCCGCCTGCTCGCGCGCCGTGACGTACGGGACGCCCGACAGGTCGGCCCCGACGGCGAAGATGAACGGCTTGCCGGTGATGCCGACGGCCTGGATCTCGCCGGCGTCCGCGCGCGCCCGCAGCCCGTCGACCGTGGCCTGCAGCTCGGCGATGGACTGCGGCCCGAAGGTGTTCGGACGGGTGTGGTCGAGCCCGTTGTCGAGCGTCACGAGGGCGAGGATGCCGGCGCCGCCGGGCAGGGTGACGTCCTGCACCGGGGTGTGGGTCACGACCTCGGTGGGCAGCTGGGGGGTGCGGACGGTGGTGTCGGCGGGGGCCGTGGTGTCGGTGGTGGTCTCAGCGGCGGTGCTCACGGTCAGTTCTCCTTGCCGTAGTCGGCGTGGTTCGGGTTCTCCCAGATGACGCAGCCACCCATGCCGATGCCGATGCACATGGCGACCAGGCCGTAGCGCACCTGCGGGTTCTCCTCGAAGTGGTGGGCGAGCTGGGTCATCAGGCGCACACCCGAGGACGCGAGGGGGTGCCCGACCGCGATCGCGCCACCCCAGGGGTTGACCCGCGCGTCGTCGTCGGCGATGCCGTAGTGGTCGAGGAAGGCGATCACCTGCACGGCGAAGGCCTCGTTGAGCTCGAAGAGCCCGATGTCCTCGATGCCCAGGCCCGCCTGGCGCAGCGCCTTCTCGGCGGCGGGGATCGGCCCGATGCCCATGACCTCGGGCTCGACACCGACGAAGGCGTACGAGACCAGGCGCATCCGCACGGGCAGCCCCAGCTCGGCGGCGGCTGACTCCGACGCGAGGATGCAGGCCGTCGCGCCGTCGTTGAGGCCGGCGGCGTTGCCTGCCGTGACGTTTCCGTGGGCGCGGAACGGGGTCTTCAGGCCGGCGAGCTCCTCGAGCGTGGTGCCGGGGCGCGGCGGCTCGTCGACGGTGGCCAGGCCCCAGCCCTTCTCGACGTGGCGGGTGGCCACGGGCACGAGGTCCGGCTGCACCTTGCCGGCGGCGTAGGCCGCGGCCAGCTTGCGCTGGCTGTTCACGGCATACGCGTCGCAGCGCTCCTTGGTCAGGTGCGGGAAGCGGTCGTGCAGGTTCTCGGCGGTCTTGCCCATCACCAGGGCCGACTCGTCGACGATGCGCTCGCCGATGATCCGCGGGTTCACGTCGATGCCCTCGCCCATGGGGTGGCGACCCATGTGCTCGACACCGCCGGCGATGGCGACGTCGATCGCGCCGAAGCCGATCGAGGAGGCGACGTTGGTCACCGCGGTCATGGCGCCGGCGCACATGCGGTCCACGGAGTAGCCCGGGGTGGTCTTCGGCAGGCCGGCCAGGAGGCCGGCGAGGCGGCCCAGGGTCAGGCCCTGGTCGCCGATCTGGGTGGTCGCGGCGATGGCGACCTCCTCGACACGCTCCTTGGGCAGCTCGGGGTGGCGGCGCAGCAGCTCGCGCATGCACTTGATGACGAGGTCGTCGGCGCGGGTCTGGGCGTACATGCCCTTCTCGCCGGCCTTGCCGAACGGGGTGCGGACGCCGTCGACGAAGACGACTTCCTGGAGGGTACGGGGCACGGCGGTGGCCTCCTGGGTCACGGCGGACAGGGAGCACCCGGATGCCGGGCGCGGCCCCGTCAGCGTACTAAGCGAGCGCTTAGTGCGGGAGACGCACCGGGGTGAGAGACGTCACGCCGCAGGGTCGTCGGGGCTTGCCGATGGACGCCGACGTCGCGCCTCGTCACGCGGTAGGTGCGGTCGCGGGGACCTGCCGATGAACGCCGCATCTCGCCGCTGGCTCAGTGCCCCGGTCACGCGGTGGTGTCACCCGGGAACTGCGCGAACGCAGCGACGAGCAGCGGCGCGACGATCTCGGCCTGCCACGCCCGCACGCCCTGGTCGAGCAGGGCGCGGGTGAAGGCCGCCTCGTCGTGCTCGGACGGCGGCTGCCAGACCACGCGGCGCAGCGGGTCGGGTGAGCAGACGTTCTCGACGGGGATGACCCGCTCCTCCGCGAAGGCGGTGAGGGCACCTCGGGTGGCGCCGAGGCGGTCCGCGGCCAGGGGGTTCTTCTCGGCCCACACCCGCGGCGGAGGTGGGCCGTCGGACGGCAGCGTGCGGGGCGGCAGGTCGTCCTCGGGGATCTCGGTGGCGCGCCTCACGGCATCCACCCAGTGCCGGCCGTAGCGGCCGATGGCGCGGTGTCCGCGGGGCAGGTCGGCGGTCGTCGCGGGCACGGCCTTGGCGATCTCGACGAGGGCGGCGTCGGGCAGCACGCGCCCGATCGAGGTGTCCCGTTCGCGGGCGATGTCGTCGCGGGCGTACCAGAGCTCACGCACGATGGCGACCGAGCGCCGCGACCGAAGGGTGTTGATGCCGGACGTCCGCCGCCACGGGTCGACCCGCTCGGTGGGCGCCCACTGCAGCAGGGCGGCGAACTCCTGTCGCGCCCACTCGGCCTTGCCCTGCGTCGCGAGGTCGACGCCCATGAGGTTGCGCAGCTCGTCGAGCACCTCGACATCCAGCGCGGCGTAGCGCAGCCACGGCTCGGGCAGGGGCCGGGTCGACCAGTCGACGGCTGAGTGCTCCTTGGCCAGGCTGAGCCCGAGGTAGTGCTCGACGACGGCGGCCAGGCCGACCCGGGGAAGCCCGAGGATGCGTCCGGCCAGCTCGGTGTCGAACAGCTGCACCGGCCGCAGGCCGACCTCCGCGAGGCAGGCCAGGTCCTGGGTCGCCGCGTGCAGGATCCACTCCGCGGCACCGATCGCCTCGTTGAGCGGGGTGAGGTCGGGGCAGCCCATCGGGTCGATGAGCCAGGTGCCGGCGCCCTCACGACGCACCTGCACGAGGTAGGCGCGCTGGCCGTAGCGGTAACCGGAGGCGCGCTCGGCGTCGATGCCCACCGGTCCTTCGCCAGCGGCGATGGCCGCCGCCGCCCGGGCCAGCCCACGCTCGGTCTCCACGACCTGGGGCACGCCGCCGGAGGGTTCGACGAGGGGCACCAGGACGACGGTGTCGTCGGGGGTGTCGGGGGCGGCGGTCTCGGTGCTCATCGGTGGGTGCTCCGTCAGCGACGGGGTCCGGGGAGTGCGACGACGCCCTCGGGCAGCGGCGGGAGCCCGGCGATGGTGCACAGCAGGTCCGACCAGGCCAGCAGGTGGTCGCCGACCTCGGGGCCGAGGGGGGTCCACGACGCGCGGACCTCCATCTCGACGCTCGCGGGTCGGTCGGCCAGGCCGGCGAAGCTCTGCGAGACCACTCGGGTCACGGTCCCGGCCTCGGCGGTGTAGTCGACGCCACGCATCGCCAGGGCATCGACGAGCCAGCTCCAGCCCACCTCGCCGAGCACGGGATCGGTGGCCAGCTCGGGCTCGAGCTCAGCCCGCGCGAAGGTGACCGCCCGCCACTGGCCACCCCACGGCTCGGGTGCGCTCGGGTCGTGGAGGAGGACGAACCGCCCCGAGGCGAGGTCGTCGTCGGTGTCGCGGGGGTCGACGACGTCGGCGGTGAGCGCGACGGCATACGGGGCGATGCGCTGGGGTGCCGGGACCTCGGTGAGCCGGATCTCGGGGCGCAGGCGGGCACGGTGGAGGTCCTTGAGTGCTCGGGCGAACTCAGGGGACTCCCGACCGGGAACGCTGCGGCTGGACACGCCTGCAATGTATGCCGTCGGGGCGGCACGGCTCGATAGCCACGCCGCACGCCCCGCCCCGACCCGACGCACGCCGCTAGATTCGTCCGGTGCTCGCCCTCCTGGCCCTCGGGTCCTCCGTCGCGTGGGGGACCGCCGACTTCTTCGGGGGGCTGCTGAGCACCCGACGACCCCCGATCGCCGTGGTCGGCTGGTCGCAGGGCCTGGCCTTCCTCGTCATCAGCGCGGTCGTCGTCGTGCAGGGGGACGTGTCGTGGCAGGGCTGGCCGGCGTGGGCGCTCGCCGCCGGGCTCAGCGGCATGGTCGGGCTCGTCAGCTTCTACACGGCCCTGTCGACGGGGACCATGGGCGTCGTCGCGCCCATCGCCGCCCTGGGCGTCGTCGTGCCGGTGGCCCTGGGCGTCGCCTCGGGTGAACAGCCCTCGAGGTGGGTCTGGTTCGGGATGGTCGTGGCGATCATCGGGGTGACCCTGGCGTCGGGCCCGGAGCTCAGCGGGGCGGTGTCCGCCCGCCCCGTCGTGCTCGCCGTCGTCGCGGCCCTGTGCTTCGGCCTCGCGCTCTTCTTCATCGACCGCGGAGCACGCGAGTCCACCCTCATGACCCTGTGGGGCATGCGGGCGACCTCGGTGACGGTGCTGCTCGTCGTCGCGCTGTCCGTGCGCAGCGTCGGTGGCGTTCGGCCCGTGGAGTGGCCCGCCCTGCTGGCCGTCGGGTGCGGAGACCTGCTCGCCAACGCCCTGTTCGCCGTGGCGTCCTCGCGGGGGCAGGTGAGCGTCGCCGCCGTGCTCGGGTCGTTGTACCCCGTGGTCACGGCCGTCCTCGCGTGGGCGGTCGTCAAGGAGCGGCTGCGGCCGATCCAGGTGCTCGGGTCGGCCATGGCCGTCGCCGGGGCCGTCGTCATCGCTGTCTGAGCCGGGTGGGAGGATTGGCGATCGTGACTGCCGAACCCCGCACCGCCGACTCCCGCACCGCTGACCCCCGCAGCGCCGACCCCAGGACATCCGTCCTCGTTCGCGCCGCGCGCGGGCAGTCCGTCCCGCACGCCCCCGTCTGGTTCATGCGCCAGGCAGGCCGTTCCCTGCCCGAGTACCGCAAGGTGCGCGAAGGCGTCGGCATGCTCGAGTCCTGTCGGCGGCCCGACCTCGTCACCGAGATCACCCTGCAGCCGGTGCGGCGCCACGGCGTCGACGCCGCGATCTTCTTCTCCGACATCGTCGTGCCCCTGTCGGCGATCGGGGTCGACCTCGACATCGTCGCCGGCGTCGGACCCGTCGTCGCGAAGCCGATCCGCTCGCGCGCCGACCTGGCCCAGCTGCGCGACCTCACCCCCGAGGACGTGCCGGACATCGCCGAGTCCGTTCGGCTGCTGACTGCCGAGCTCGGTGGCACACCCCTCATCGGTTTCGCCGGGGCACCCTTCACCCTGGCCTCCTACCTCGTCGAGGGTGGCCCGTCGAAGAACCACGAGCACACCAAGGCGCTCATGCACGGCGACCCGCAGCTGTGGCACGACCTGTGTGCCCAGCTCGCGCAGATCTCGGGCACGTTCCTGCGGGTCCAGGCGCAGGCCGGTGCCTCGGTCGTGCAGCTGTTCGACTCGTGGGCGGGCGTCCTCAACAAGGGTGACTACACGGCATCCGTCATGCCGCACTCGGCCACGGCACTGGCCGCCGTGGCCGACCTCGACGTGCCGCGCATCCACTTCGGTGTCGGCACCGGTGAGCTGCTGCCGCTCATGGGGGAGGCCGGCGCGGAGGTCGTGGGCGTGGACTACCGCGTCTCGCTCACCGACGCGATCGAGCGCCTCGGCGGGCGCTACGCCGTGCAGGGCAACCTCGACCCGGCGCTGCTCTTCGCGCCGTGGGAGCCGCTCGAGCGCCGCGTCCGGGCGATCGTCGAGGAGGGGCGCGCGGCTCCCGGCCACATCGTCAACCTCGGTCACGGCGTGCTGCCCGACACCGACCCCGACGTGCTGACCCGCGTCGTCGACCTCGTGCACGAGGTCTCGGCCCGGTGAGCCGCACCCCGCCGCTGCGGGGGCGGGGCCTGCGCCTGGAACCGCTCGCCACGACGCACGCCGCGGAGATGGAGCACGTGCTCGCGGATGCCGCGCTCTACGAGTACATCGGCGGGTCACCTCCGTCCCGGGGTGACCTCGAGGCGCGGTACGCGCGGCAGGTGGCCGGACCGGGCGACGACGTCTACGCCTGGCACACCTGGGTCGTTCGCCTCGCCGACGATGACACCGCTGTCGGCTACGTCCAGGCGACCGTCCACGGGGACGACGGTGTCGCCGAGCTGGCATGGGTGATCGGCACGCCGTGGCAGGGTCGCGGCCTCGCATCGGATGCCGCGGCGGTCGTCCTCGAGTTCGTCGTCGCCTCGGGGGTCGAGCCGGGTCATCGCCCACGTCCACCCGGACCACGTCGCCTCGCAGCGGGTCGCGGCCCGGCTCGGCCTCGTCGCGACGGCGCGCACCGTCGACGGTGAGGTCGAGTGGGAGTCGCGCCACGGCATCCGCGGCGGGTGAGGTGCCGGGCTCAGCGGTGACTGGCGACGGCACCTTGGCGCGTCGTCTGGGCCTGCGCGATGCCGTGGTGATCGGCCTGGGGTCGATGATCGGCGCGGGCGTGTTCGCTGCCTTCTCTCCGGCTGCCGACGCCGCCGGGTCCGCCCTGTTGCTCGGCTCTGGCGATCGCGGCCGTGGTGGCCTACGCGAATGCCACGTCCTCGGCTCGGCTGGCCGCCATGTACCCCGAGTCCGGGGGCACCTACGTGTACGGGCGGGAACGACTGGGCCCGTTCTGGGGGTACCTGGCCGGCTGGGGCTTCGTCGTCGGCAAGACAGCCAGCTGTGCCGCGATGGCGCTCACCGTCGGGTACTACGCCGCCCCGCAGCACGCCGCCCTCGTCGGTGCCGTGGCCGTGGCCGTGCTCACAGGCCTGAACTACACCGGGGTGCAGAAGAGCGCGACCGCTGACCCGCGCCATCGTGGCCGTTCGTCCTGCGTGACCCTGGCCGCGGTGGTGGCCGCGTGCCGCCTTCGGCGGCGACCCCCGCGGACCAGGGCCTGGTCGTCGCTCGACGGTGTCGGAGTGGCCGGGACCTGCAGGGGGCCGCGTTCCTGTTCTTCGCCTTCGCCGGGTACGCCCGCATCGCCACCCTGGGTGAGGAGGTTCGCGACCCCGCGCGCACCATCCCCCGGGCGATACCCGTCGCACTGGGCATCGCGCTCGCGGTGTACGCAGCCGTCGCGCTCGCGCTGCTGGCCGTGCTCGGCCCGACCGGGATCGCCGAGACCTCGGCGCCCCTTGCCGCCGCCGCCCGCGCCAGTGGGTGGGCCTGGGTCGAACCGCTGGTGCGGGTCGGGCCGTGGTCGCTGCCGTCGGGTCGCTGCTCTCGCTGCTGCTCGGCGTCTCACGCACCACGCTCGCGATGGCCCGCGACGGGCACCTGCCGCGCACGCCTCGCAGCCGTGCATCCGCGCTACCAGGTGCCGCACCACGCCGAGCTCGCTGTCGGCGCCGTCGTCGTCGTGGTGGTGCTGCTCGCCGACGTGCGCTCGGCGATCGGGTTCTCCTCCTTCGCCGTCCTGGCCTACTACGCGATCGCCAACGCCTCCGCCCTGACCGTGCGCCCCACCGCTCGTTCGGTCCTCGTGCCCGCCGATCGGCTTGGTGCGGGTGCGTGGCCCTCGCCGCCAGCCTGCCCGTGGCGTCCACCGTCGCCGGGATCAGCGTGCTGCGCTCGGCGCCGTGATCTGGGCGCGCGCCACGCACCGACCACGCGCTGAGCACCGCTCGCGCGTCGTCAGCCCGACGTCGGGGAGCCGGCCCCGGGGTCCTCGGCGAGCGCGACGTCGACCATGAGCTCGTCGGCGAGCGCTTCCAGCGCGCTACTCAGCTCGGTCCCGTCGGCGCTGGCGGGTGCCGCGAGCACGGCGTGCGCCTCGAAGAGCATGCCGCCGGCCATCGGGGCGTGCCGGACCGAGGTCTCGAGCTCCTCGATGCTGATGTTGCGTGCGGCGAGCAGCGCCGACACCTCGGCGACGATGCCGGGCCGGTCGGAGCCGACCAGCTCGAGGCTGAGCCGGTGGGTCGGGCTCTGCGGGGCCGCGCTGGTGCGCGTGATGCTGACCGCGAGTCCCTCTGCGGCAAGGCTCTCCAGGTCGGCCGCCAGGTCGTCGACATTGCTCGAGGGGACGGCGACCTCGACGATGCCGGCGAACTTGCCGGCCAAGCGCGACATCTGGCTGCGTTGCCACAAGGCGCCCTGGGCGGTGAGCCGAGCAGACAGCGTCGCCACCAGGCCGGGCCGGTCGTCGCCGATGACCGTCAGCACGAGTGTCTCCATGGGAGGAGAGCCTACGAGCATGCCGTGGCCTTCACGAGTCTGGACGCGCACCGCGACTCGCACTGGAGAGCCTCGGGGGCCTCAACCACGCGCGCAACCACCGCGACCACAGCACTCGAACCGGCTGGACCGCGCGGTGGGTCGGGAAGCCCAGGACGGTCCACGCCGAGACGGCACCTGCTGATCACCTCATTCGTGAGCGCCGGCCCGTCGCTCGACGGCGTCACGCAGGCGGCCCATGTTGGCTCTCTCCTGGCGACGGATCATGACCAGGAAGAGGGGAAAGACCACCCGGAACCAGCCGTGTGGTGTCGGTTCGAAGTCGGCGTGCAGTCGGGTGCCCTCCGGCACGGGTTCGAGTCGACAGGTGAAGGTGACCTCGATCGGGCCGCCGTTGTGCGCAGTCCAGTGGCGCGGCCGCTCGAACGCCACGATCTCGAGCTCGACGACCGGGCTGCCTTTCCACTTGGCCCGGTACCGCGTGCCCACCCCCACCGGCCCCTCGGTCAGCTTGTCCATGCTTTCGCACCCGGGGTTCCACTGCAGCTCCGCGCGAAGGTCGGACAGGTAGTCGAACACCACCTCGGGTGCGGACCGCAGGGTCACTGAGTTCCTGATCACCGGCACCGAACCCACCTCCACACTCGGCGTGACTAGAGCAATCACTAGTGGAACCTCTAGTAAACTCTTGCCCATGCGATCGGTCAAGAAGCCAGGACCCACCAGGGCCGAGCGGGCTCGGCAGACACGTCGCCGAATGCTCGACAGCGCGCGCATGCTGTTCATCCGTGACGGGTACGCCGAAACCACGATGGACTGCATCGCCGACCATGCGGGCGTTGCCGTCCAGACCCTGTACTACACGTTCAGGACCAAGGGCCAGCTCCTCTGCGAGGTCGTCGAGGTCACGGCAGCCGGCGCTGAGGACGCGCCCCCCGTAGCCCAACGTCCCTGGGTCCATGACATGCTGGCAGCCACGTCCGGCCAGCGGTTGCTCGCCCTGGCGGTGGAGCACGGGGCCGACATCTTCGTGCGGGCCGCCCCCCTCTGGCCAGCGGTTGCGGCGGCGGGTGGTGACCCCCACGTCGCGCAGTACTGGCGGGGCGTGACCACTGACCGACGCGCCGGTCAGGCCCGGATGGTGACCAGGCTCAGCGAGCTCGGCGAGATCCGGGCAGGGCTCGGCGAGCACCGAGCCACCGACATCGTCGTCGTGCTCTTCGGCCACGACGTCTACCGAAGCCTGGTCGGCGACGCCGGCTGGAGCGTGCCGGAGTACAAGTCCTGGCTGCTCGCCACGCTCGCCCAACAGCTCCTGCACCGACCCGAGCTGACCCCAACCGCGTACGTGGACCTGTCCTACGGCACCTGAGAGCAGCGCCACAGCAGGGGCCTGTGACCTTGCCTAGTTCGCCTGGGCCATGGCGGGATCATCACAACGGGTGGAACATGGCGTCATGGGTCGCTGAGGGAGGTGCACCATGCGTGACATTCGTTGCATGATCCGCCGACATCGCTGGCAGTCCCGACACAACCCTGAGGTCGAAGGACCAAAGGGCGACTATCAGACGTGCGCGCGCTGTGGCGAGGACAAGGCAAGCTATGAAGCCCCGCCGAAGAACATGTACCGCGGCGTGTGGGGGTGATCGCCCGCGCAACCGAGAGAGCGCCGCCCCCCTGCCGCCGAGACGCGGCGGCCGAGGTCCGTGGCGGTTCCAGCGGGTCCTCACTGGGAGGGACCGCCCTGTCCCGAGGAGTCAGCCATGTCCCACCCGGATACCGTCGTTCTCACCGCGGACAACGACCTGGGCACCGTCCGGACCATGCCCCAGTTCCGCAGCCACATTGCACAGGGCCCGCTCACCGATGCGCAGCGCCGTCTCGTTCTGGATCAGGCCGAGATCCTGATTGGAGAGGTGTACGCCCACCTGCCCCTCAAGCGTGCGATGCACGCCGTCGACCCACTCCAGGCGATACGCCTCCTGCGGCACCGGCTGGCCGACCTCTCCGAGACGGAGTTCCACCGGCAGCTGCAGCGGATCTTCCTCGGCCTGCACGACCTCCACACCAACTACATCCTGCCCACGCGTTACGCCGGCTTCGCGTTCCTCGGCATCTTCCTCGAACGCTGCGTGGTTGATGGCCGCACGGCCTACCTCGTGACCAAGACGTTCGAGCACATCACTGGTGACCCGCAGCTGAGGGCGGGAGTCGAAGTGACGCACTGGAACGGCACGCCCATCCAGCTGGCCGTCGAGGCCAACGCGGGACGTGAGGCGGGAAGCAACAGGGCGGCCCAACTCGCGCAGGGGCTGCAGAACATGACTCTGCGCTCGATCAACATGTCGCTGCCGCCGGATGAGGACTGGGTCGACATCACGTACAGGGTGGACGGGACGATTCACGAGACGCGAGCGCCATGGCGGGTCTTCGAGTCCGGCGCCGAGGTGACCACGCCCGGGACCCTGCCGTCACTGCCAACCGGCGTCACGGCCGCGGCGCACCACCTGGTCGGCATGGACCTGCGCACCGAGCTGACCCGGCGGGTGAAGCGCCAACTGTTCGCGCCGGCCTCCCTGAAGGCCGCAGCCGTCGCGGTCACCCCCCAGGCGCGAGGGAGCAAGGCCCGCGCCACCGCGCCGCTCGCGGCCGGGCCTGTCCCGAGCAGCCGTCCCGATGAGCTCAAGGCCCGGATCGTCGATACTCCGAGCGGCACCTTCGGCCACCTGCGAATCTTCACCTTCCACATGCAGGACCAGGACATCGACGCCTTCCTCAACGAGGTCGCCCGGCTGCTCTCGGTCCTTCCCCCCGCGGGCCTGGTGGTCGACGTGCGCGGCAACGGCGGAGGTTACGTCATCGCGGCAGAGTTCCTGCTGCAGTTCCTCAGCCCTCGCCGGGTGACGCCGGAGCCCTTCCAGTTCGTGAGCACGCCCGGCACCACCGCACTGGCCAGGACGGTCGCCGACTACCAGGACTGGAAGGCCTCACTGGAGGAAGCGGTGACCACCGGCTCGGCGTACTCCACGGCCCTTCCGCTGTACCCGGTGGAGGTCGTCAACAGCGTCGGCCAGCTCTACCAGGGACCGGTCGTCCTGGTGACCGATGCGCAGTGCTACAGCGCCTGCGACATCTTCGCCGCCGGCTTCCAGGACCACGAGATCGGGCCGGTGCTCGGCGTCGAGGCCAACACCGGCGCCGGTGGCGCGAACGTCGTCACGCACGAAGACCTGAGAACGGAATGGACCGGTGGCAAGCTGAAGCAGCTGCCCAAGGGGGTGCAGATGCGCGTCTCGCTGCGCCGCTGCCTGAGGGTCGGCACCCGGATGGGCCAGCCGGTCGAAGACCTGGGCGTGGTGCCCGACACACTCCACCAGCTCACCAAGCGCGACCTCCTCGAGGACAACGCGGACCTCATGGCCGCCGCCGGTCGACTGCTCGCCACGCAACAACCGCGGCAGCTGCGCTTCACCTCCACCGCCGCCGGCGCGGCGAAACGCAAGCTCACCGTCACCACCGGGTCCATCGCCAGCATCGACGTCTACGTCAACGGCAGGCCGGTCGCGACGACCTCCACGAGCGACGGCAACACCCAGATCACCATCCCCGCAGCCGCCGGGGACGCCCTCCGGATCGAAGGCTACGACGCCACCGGGACGCTCGTCGCGGCCAGCCAGCACACAGCGTGACCAACCCCCGTAGCCATCGTTCGAAACGGCACGTGCTGCCTGCGAATGGGCGCGACGCCCGAGCGGCCCCACAGTCGGTGGAGCGAGGGCGCCCACAGTTGGCGGAAAGGACGCTCGCTCCTGGGTCTGCTCGCGTCAGCTGGCAGCGGGGGGCGGAGTCGTCGTGGGCGGTGCAGCCGGCAGGCCGGCCGGAGCCAGCGCGACGGTCGAGGCCTGGCGACGGCGCAGCCAGAGCACGACGGGCGCGACCACGAGTGCTGCGACCACGGCGAACGGAAGCATCGCGCCGAGCACGGTGAGCAGCATCGTCACCGACGCCGTGAAGGCCCGCCATCCGGCCGCCAGCCCGGCGAGGAAACCGGTGTCGTCAACGGCATCCGCGAGCACCTGCTCGTCGGTGCTGAGGCGAACCTCGATCGGGGCGAGGGCCACGGCGTTCTCGAGACCGGTGAGCTGGGTCTGCAGGGCCTCGAGGTCGGCCTGGCGGCGCGAGAGCTCGGCCTCGAGGGCGACGATCTCCCCGAGCTTGGTCGCCTGGGTCATGAGCGCACGGACACGCTCGACGCTCGCCTCCATCGTCTTCAGGCGTGACTGCGTGTCGACGACCTGGGTGGTGACGTCCTCGGTCGAGGTGTTGCGCGAGTAGACCTCGCCGAGGGTGGACACCCGGTCGAGGGTGGCGTCGAGCTGATCGGTCGGGACCGAGATGGTGATGCTGCTGAAGCCGCCGGTGGCGGCGACGTCGGACTCACTCGCGATCGACTCGGCGAGGACGAGCCCCTGCGCGGCCGTGGCGATCGTGCGGACCTGCGCGGCCGCGGCGTCGACGTCCTTGACCGTCACGGAGATGTCCGCTCGACGGCTGAGCTTGCGGTCAGCCGCCGATGCGGTGACGTTGGTGGGGTCGACGGTGGTGGCGCTGTCGGCATCCACCTGGTCAGGAGCGGCTGGAGCGGGGGCTCCGACCGTGGACCCGTCCTGGTACTCCTTGGCGGCCAGGTCTCCGCCCGACTGCTCGACGGCGGACCCGCCCGACTCGTCGGACGCGGCTGCCTCGGAGTCGCTGGAGCCAGCGCTGCACCCACCGAGGGCGAGGAGCCCCACACCGAGGGCGAGAGCGGCGGCCCGAAGGCGGCGTGTCGGCCGGCCGGGGAGGGTCGTGGGGACGGGGCGGGCTGGGGTTCGCATGGTGACTCCTTCGTCGTGGCTGCTTGCCGTGGGGCGCCGGGACGGCGGGGAAAGTTCCCGCGCTCGGGTCTCGATCCGGTCACGGCCGGTGGTGCTCACAGCGACTCGGTCGGCGCGGGGGCCGAACCCTCGCTGCGGGGGCGTCCGGCCTGCGTGAGAGGCTGAGGACATGACCACCGCGGCCGTCAGCACCCGGCCCCGCGTCGTCGTCGTGGGGGGTGGCATCGCCGGTCTGAGTGCTGCGCTCGACGTGCTCGCCGCGCTGCCGTCTGCGTCGGTCACCGTGCTCGAGGGCAGTGACCGGCTGGGCGGGAAGCTGCGGCTTGACACCGTCGCCGGCCACCTCGTCGACGTCGGGGCGGAGTCGATGCTGGCCCTGCGCCCCGAGGCCACCGACCTCGTCGCGCGCTTGGGTGCGGATGCCGAGCTGGTCACCCCCGCGACCACCGCGGCGTCGATCTGGAGCCGGGGCGAGCTGAGGCCCCTGCCGGCAGCCACCCTCATGGGGGTCCCCACCGACCCCGACTCCGCGCGCGGCGTGCTCACCGACGACGAGGTGGAGCGGCTGCGCGCCGAGCAGCCGTGGCCGGGCGGCGCGCTGGCGTCCGATGTCTCTGTCGGCGACTACGTCGGGGCTCGCCTCGGGCGGGCCGTCGTCGACCGTCTCGTGGAGCCACTGCTCGGCGGGGTGTATGCCGGGCACGCCTCCCGGCTGTCGCTGCAGGCCACGATGCCCGTGCTCTGGGAGCGGGCGACCCGCGGCGAGAGTCTGCTGGCGCCGCGCACGGGCGGGGTTCCCCGACCACCGTTCGCGGGTTTGCGCGGTGGGGTGGGGCGACTTCCCGCGCTCGTGGCCGACGAGCTGCGTTCTCGTGGTGCGGAGTTGCGCACGGGTGCGGTGGTGCGCGGTCTGGAGCGGACGGCATCCGGCTGGCGGTTGGTCGTCGGCTCCGCCGCCGCGCCCGAGGTGGTCGAGGCGGATGCCGTGCTCGTGTGCCTGCCTCCGGCACCGGCCGCTCGGCTGCTGGCCGCGCACGCACCGGTGGCGGCTCGCCTTCTCGGCGACGTCGAGACCGCGTCGAGCGCCGTCGTCACCCTTGCGGTGGAGCGGGCCGGCCTCGGTGAGCTGCCGGGGTCCGGGTTCCTCGTGCCGCCGGTCGAGGGACGCACCATCAAGGCGAGCACGTTCAGCTTCCGCAAGTGGGCCTGGACGGGGGAGGTGTCGGAGGAGGTCGTGCACCTGCGGGCCTCGCTCGGGCGGGCCCGCGAGGAGGCCGTGCTCCAGCGCGACGACGCCGACCTCGTCGCGGTCTCGGTCGCCGAGGTGGGTCAGGCGCTCGGGCGCCCGCTGCCGCGCGTCGTCGACGCCCACGTGATGCGCTGGGGTGGCGGGCTGCCGCAGTACGCCGTCGGCCACGTGGATGCCGTGGCGTCGGTGCGTGCCGATGTCGCCCGCCTGCCCGGCCTCGAGGTGGCCGGGGCCGCGTACGACGGTGTCGGCATCCCGGCCGTCATCGCCTCGGCCGGTCGAGCCGCGACCGCCGTCGTCGCGCACCTGCGAACCCTTGATCCCACGGCAACCCCGGAACTCGCTGCAACCCCGGAACGCACCGCACCACCGCCCATCCCGTCCCGTCGAGGAGACCACCGCGCATGACCGAGTCAGCCAACCCCGCCCCCGCCACGCCCGACCACCCCGGCAACCCGGTCGCTTCGCGGATCCGCGAGATCAACGAGTCGATCCGCTACGCGATGTGGTCGGTGTTCGCCGTGGCCGAGCCGATCGGTGACGAGGACCGCGACGCCCTCGCGACCGAGGTCGAGGAGCTGTTCACCGACCTGGCCGAGCGCGACGTCGTCGTGCGTGGGACGTACGACGTCGCCGGGCTGCGCGCCGACGCCGACGTCATGGTGTGGTGGCACGCCGAGACGATCGAGGCGCTGCAGGAGGCGTACCACGCGTTCCTGCGCACGGCCTACGGCCAGCACCTCGACCCGGTCTGGTCGGTGGCAGCGCTGCACCGCCCGGCCGAGTTCAACAAGAGCCACATCCCGGCGTTCATGGCCGACGAGGAGGCGCGCGCCTACGTGTGCGTCTACCCGTTCGTGCGGTCCTACGACTGGTACGTCATGGACGACGCGGAGCGCCGCGACATGCTGCGCGAGCACGGCCAGATGGCGCGCGACTACCCGGACGTGCGGGCCAACACCATCGCGTCGTTCGCCCTCGGCGACTACGAGTGGATCCTGGCGTTCGAGGCCGACGAGCTGCACCGGATCGTCGACCTCATGCGCGAGCTGCGGGCGTCGCGGGCCCGGATGCACGTGCGCGAGGAGGTGCCGTTCTACACCGGCCCGCGGGTGGCCGTGCGCACCCTGGTGCACCGCCAGCGCTGACGCTGGTCCCAACTTTTCCTCCCCATGAGGGAAGCTCGAGGTTCGCAAGGCTTGATATGCCCGGTGAACCTCGAGCTTCCCTGGTGAAGTTCGGGAGGCCCCCGAGTCAGGCAGCCTGGGCCAGGGCGCGTCGGACCTTGGCGATGGCTGCGCCGGGCCGCTCCAGGTCGGCCCAGGTGATGCGCAGGACGATGTAGCCGAGTGCTCGAAGCCGGTCCTCGCGCCGTTTCTCGTCCCACAGCACGTTGGCATCGCCGTCGGCGTACTTCACCTTGCCGTCGAACTCGACGATGACCATCGTTCCCTCCACGAGGAAGTCCACCCGCCCGACCAGTCTCCCGTTGACCTCGCGAATCGGAACCTGCGGCGTCAGCTGGATGCCGTGAGCCATCAGTTCGATGCGGCACCGGGTCTCACCCACGGACTCCGAGCGCCCATCGACGAAGCCCAGCATGGCCCGCACCCGCGACGAGCCGGGCCACGACGACACCAGGCTCGCCGCGCCGGTGAGCTGGTCCAGCGTCACCTTGCCCACGTGGAGGGCGTGGTCAGCGCTCACGCTTCCAGCCACCGGTCCATGGTCGAGGGCGAGCTGCACCAGCGCCGTGGCCACGCCGTCGGCGGTCCCGAGGCGCGTCGTGACGGGCGCGGGTCTGAAGGGGTTCGTCGGTCGGGGTCGCACGCGAAAGGCCTTGACCCCGACCGCACGGTCAACCGGGCGGTGGAGGTCAGGGCGACGCAGGTCAACTCCCCACACGGGGAGGTCATGGGCCAGGGCCGCGCTCCCGCTGGTCAGCGAGGCGTCGTCATAGAGGAGGTGTGCGCCGGCACACAGATGCCGGTGCCACGCCTCCGGCTCCTGGTCGACATCCTCAGTGACGGCATACAACCCGCGTCCGGGGTGGAGCAGGTGCACCTCTCGCACGAGGCGTTCCAGCACCAGGGCGCTCACCCCGAGCGACCTGGCCTGCGCCGCTGTGAACATGCCGCGTTGCCCCGCGGCCAGGCCCCGCAGCGTGGGGTCCACGTTCGTCGTCATGAGGCCACGGTGACCGACGGTGAGGCCGCCCTGCACCTGAGGTGCGGCGCCTGTGGATGACGGGCGAACGGCATCCGGCCTGTGGACGACAGGCTGGGCAAGGGAAAGGCGAGGTTCGCAAGGCATGACAAGCCTTGCGAACCTCGCGATTCCCTCATGGGGAGGGAAAGTCGAGGCCCGGGGTGCGTCAGGCGTCGTCGGCCGGGCGCAGGGTCAGGCTGATCGAGTTGATGCAGAAGCGCTGGTCGGTGGGGGTGTCGAAGCCCTCGCCCTCGAACACGTGCCCGAGGTGGCTGCCACACGTGGCGCACCGCACCTCGACGCGCGGGCGGCCGGGCAGCGAGCGGTCCTCGAGCAGCTCGACCGACTCGCCCGCCAGCGGCGAGAAGAACGACGGCCAGCCGCAGTGGCTGTCGAACTTGGTCTCCGAGGTGAACAGCTCGGCGCCACACGCCCGGCACGCGTACGTGCCCACGGTCTTGGCGTCGGTGTACTCGCCCGCGTAGGGGCGCTCGGTGCCTGCCTGGCGGAGCACCTGGTACTCCTCGGGGGACAGGGTCGCCTTCCACTCCTCCTCGGTGCGGTCGACGGCGTAGGAACGGTCGGTCGGCTTCATCGTCATGTCCAGACCAACAGCGTGACCGCGCAGATGGTTCCCACCGGGGACCGCCGAAACACCATCGAAAGAACCGGGCGGATGCCGTGAGCCCGGCCGCCGCGTGCCGCCGCCGCCCTCGAGTCGCTCACCCACGTCGGTGCCGCTCGTTAGGCTCGCGACATGGTGGATGCACAGGTGCTGGAGATCGAGGGTCCGCACGGACCCCGTCAGGTGCGCGTGAGCAGCCCCGACCGGGTCATGTGGCCCGACTCCGGCATCACCAAGGGAGACCTCGCCGCCTACGTCACGGCCGTCGGTGACCCCCTGATCCACCACATCGGCGACCGCCCCGTGACGCTCCAGCGCTTCCCCGACGGCATCGAGGGCGAGGAGTTCTACCAGAAGAACCCGCCCAAGGGCATGCCCGAGTGGGTGCGCACCGTCTCGTGCCGCTACCCGAGCGGTCGCCGCCACGCCCAGGTCGTGTTCGACGAGGTCGCGAGCGCCGTGTGGGCCGTGCAGATGAACACGGTGACCTACCACCCGTGGCCGGTTCGAACCGCGAACAACGACAACCCCGACGAGCTGCGCATCGACCTCGACCCCCAGCCCGGCCGCACCTTCTCGGATGCCGTGGAGGCGGCGGTCGCGCTGCGCGAGCTGCTCACCGAGGTGGGGCTCACCGCGTGGGCGAAGACCAGTGGCAACCGCGGGGTCCACGTCTACGCGCGGATCACCCCGACCCACGAGTTCCTCGACGTGCGGCACGGCGTCATCGGCATCGCCCGCGAGCTCGAACGCCGCCTGCCCGACCTCGTGACCTCGTCGTGGTGGAAGGAGGAGCGCGGTGAGCGCGTGTTCGTCGACTTCAACCAGGCCTGCCGCGACCGCACCATCGCGTCCGCCTACAGCCCGCGTCCGCTGCCCGGGGCCCCGGTCTCGATGCCGGTCACGTGGACCGAGCTGTCGACGGTGAGCCCCGCGGACTTCACCGTGCTCACGGTGCCCGACGTGCTCGAGGACCGCGGCGACGCCTGGGCCGACATCGACTCCGTGGTCGGCGACGTCTCCGGCGCCCTGGCCCTGTGGCAGCGAGACGTCGACGAGCGCGGGCTCGGTGAGCTCAACTTCCCGCCGGACTACCCGAAGATGCCGGGCGAGCCGCCGCGCGTGCAGCCGAGCAAGCGACGCACCGACAAGGCCGACGACGAGTACATGCCGCCCAAGGCCGAACGTGACGCCGCCGAGCGCGAGCGATGGGGGATGCCGGTCGTACCGCCCGTGCCGCCCATGCTCGCCAAGGCGGTCAAGGGCATCGGGGCCCTGGACGGCCAGGACGTCAGCTTCGAGCCCAAGTGGGACGGGTTCCGCTCGATCATCTTCCGCTCGGGCGACCTGGTGGAGATCGGCAGCCGCAACGAGAAACCGATGACCCGCTACTTCCCCGAGGTCGTGGAGGCTGCGTTGGCCAACCTGCCCGACCGGTGCGTCGTCGACGGCGAGATCATCGTCGTGCGGCCGGGGGAGGACCGCCTCGACTTCGACCTGCTGAGCCAGCGCATCCACCCCGCGGCCAGCCGGGTCACCAAGCTCTCCGTCGAGACCCCGGCGCGGTTCGTCGCCTTCGACCTGCTCGCCCTCGGTGACGACGACCTCACCGGCCGGCCGTTCCGCGAGCGCCGCGCCCTGCTCGAGCAGGCCCTGGCCACAGCGCAGGCCCCCATCCACCTCACCCCGGCCACCACCGACCGCGACGTCGCGCAGGAGTGGTTCACCGAGTTCGAGGGGGCCGGGCTCGACGGGCTGGTCGCCAAGCAGCGGGGCGGCACCTACGAGCCCGACAAGCGCACGATGGCCAAGATCAAGCACGAGCGGACCGCCGACTGTGTCGTCGCGGGCTACCGCACCCACAAGAGCGGTGACGACCTCGTGGGCAGCCTGCTGCTCGGCATCCACGACGACACCGGCCAGCTGCTCTCGGTCGGCGTCATCGGCGCCTTCCCCATGGCGCGTCGCAAGGAGCTGTTCGACGAGCTGCAGCCCCTGGTCACCACGTTCGAGGACCACCCGTGGAGCTGGGCCGCCCAGGAGGAGGGCACCCGCACCCCGCGTGCCTCCGCCGGCAGCAGGTGGGCTGCCGGCAAGGACCTCTCGTTCACCCCGCTTCGCCCCGAGCTGGTCGTCGAGGTTCGCTACGACCACATGGAGGGCGTGCGGTTCCGCCACACGGCACAGTTCGCCCGGTGGCGCCCCGACAAGGAGCCGGCCGACTGCACCTTCGACCAGCTCGACGAACCCGTGTCCTACGACCTGTCCGAAGTTCTCACCGGGGGGCGCGGATGACGCGCGGACGCGCATGACCGGCCGCACCCAGCGCGTCGCGACCGCCGGGGCAGCGGTGGGGGTGACCACCGCCGTGGCCAGTGGCGCCGGGTCGCTCGCAGCCGCTGCCTACTTCGCGCGCAAGGTGCTCACCCCCGACCGTCAGCGCCCCGACGACGTCGTCGTACGGGCGGCCGGGGTCCTCGTCGGTCACCCTCACCGCGACGCCGGAGACCCTCGTCCCCGGGCGCTACGGCCTGTGGATCGACAACGGTTTCGGCCACGTGCGCATCGGCGACATCCTGCGGACCGACCCCGAGGCCGACGTCGTCGAGCGCGAGCTGATCGCCGTCGACCGCGGTTACCTCGCGCCCGGAACGGCCCGCTGGAACGCCTACTTCCACGGTGCGCCGCCCGACGTCACCATCGGCGCCGCGACCGAGCACGTCGACGTATGCCGGTGAGCTCGGTGCGATGCCTGCGTGGGTCGTGCGCCCCGAGGGTGCGCAGGCTCGGGCCTCGGGCCGGTGGGCGGTGCTCGTCCACGGGCGGGGAGCACGCCGCGAGGAGACGATCCGCGCGATGCCGCCCCTGCTCGGCCAGGGCTGGACCTGCCTGGTCCCGAGCTACCGCAACGACGAGGGCGTGCCGTCCGGCTCCGGACGGCCGCTACGCCCTGGGTCTGTCCGAGTGGCGTGACATCGAGGCCGCGGTCGCCTACGCCGTCGAGCACGGCGCTCAGGAGCTGCTGATCGTCGGCTGGTCGATGGGCGGGGCGATCGTGCTCCAGCTCCTCGACCGGACCCGGTTCTCGAACCTCGTGTCCCGTGTCGTCCTCGACGGCCCGGTCATCGACTGGGGCGACGTCCTGGCCTACCACGCGCGGGGGCACCGCCTGCCCCGCCACGTCGGGTCGCTGGCTCGCTCGATGATGAACCGGCGCTGGGGTCACCGGCTCGTCGGCGTGCGCGAGGGGGTCGACCTGGCCAAGACCGACTGGGTGCGCCGGGCGGACGAGCTGCACCACCGCGTCCTGCTCATCCACTCGGCCGATGACGAGTTCGTGCCGGTCGGCCCGTCCCGCGAGCTGGCTCGGGCGCGCCCCGACCTCGTGACCTTCCATCAGTGGCAGGTGGCCCGCCACTGCCAGGAGTGGAACACCGAACCCGAGCGCTGGGAGCGCCTCGTGGCCGAGTTCGCGGCGGGTTGAGCGAAGGCCGCTCATAGTCATTTCGGGCCATGTCCGGGGTGGCGGCACAGGTATAGCGTGCGCGAGGGTGGCCGGACCGACCACCGCTGGTCATCCGGGGGGACTGCCCCCGGGCCCGTTGCTCGGAGGCTTCCCGTGGCTCGTCACTCATCGTCCCTTCGCCGCCTGGCCGTGACCACGTCGGTCATCGCCGTCGTGGTCGCCGGGGGTGCATCGACGGCCGCGCAGACCCTCGGCGCGGCGCCGCCGGACCCGTCGAGGTTCACCGCGACGCCACTGACGTCGATCGCGTCCCAGTTCGACGTGCCGAAGTCGGCGACCGGCAAGGTCGCCAAGAGCGACCCGGCGCTCCTCAAGCGCACCGATGCCGCCGTCGTCAGCGTCATGGTCAAGCTCGACCTCGACCCCGTCGCGTCGTACGCCGGTGGCGTGAAGGGGCTGAAGGCCACGAGCCCGGCCGCCACGAAGAAGCCCCTGAAGGCCAACAAGGCCGCCGTCGCGGCCTACTCCAAGCACGCGAACGCCGTGGTCGCGGATGCGGCCAAGGACATCCGCAAGGCCTCCCGGGCGGCCAAGGTCGGCCGCTCGTTCACGACCGCATTCGGTGGGGTGTCGGTGCGGCTCCCCGCGAACCAGGCCAAGGCCCTGCTGGCCGTCGACGGCGTGGTCGCGGTGCAGAGCGACACCCTCGAGCAGCCACTGACCGACGCCTCCCCGCAGTTCGTCGGTGCGACCAAGGTGTGGCCCTCGCTCGGCGGCTCGAGCACCGCTGGTGAGGGTGTCGTCGTCGGCATCCTGGACTCGGGCATCTGGCCCGAGCACCCCTCGCTGGTCGACCCCGGCATCGGCGCCCCGGACGGCGCTCCGTTCGCCTGTGACTTCGGGGACGGCAGCGCCGGTCTCGGCGCCGAGTTCGAGTGCAACGACAAGCTCGTCGGCGCCCACGTCTTCGTCGACACCTACCTCGCCCTCCTCGGTGCCGCGCCCGGTGAGTACTGCAACGCCAGCGGCTGCTCGGCGCGCGACGCCGACGGCCACGGCACGCACACGGCGACGACCGCGGCGGGCAGTCCGGTCGCGCACGCGACGGTCTTCGGCGTCGACCGCGGGGCCGTGAGCGGCATCGCCCCCGGGGCCTCCGTCATCGCCTACCGCGTCTGCCTCGACCAGGGCTGCTACAGCTCCGACTCGGTCGCCGCGGTCGAGCAGGCGATCAGCGACGGCGTCGACGTCATCAACTTCTCGATCAGCGGCGGCGCGAACCCCTACACCGACCCGGTCGAGCTGGCCTTCTACGACGCGAACGCCGCCGGGATCAGCGTCAACGCCTCCGCCGGCAACGACGGACCGGGTGCCGCCACGGCCAACCACGGTGGGCCGTGGGTGACGACCGTCGGCGCCTCGACGTCCGACCGGCACTTCGAGTCCTCGCTGACCCTGTCCGCCGCCTGGTGCGGCCACCCTCACCAGGGTGGGGTCGACGATCACGCGGCGGCGTGACCGGCGTTCCCGTCGTGCCCGCCTCACAGGTGCCGGGCTACACGGGCACCGCGTTGTGCCAGACCCCGTTCGCCGCCGGGTCGCTCACCGGCAAGGTCGTCGTCTGCACGCGCGGTGGCAACGGTCGCATCGCCAAGGGCTACAACGCCTCCCTGGGTGGGGCGAGCGGGATGATCCTGCTCAACGCCACCGAGCGCGGCACCATGACCGACAACCACTTCGTCCCGACCATCCACCTCGACAGCCCGAACAACGACGTGCTCGCCTTCCTGTCCGCCAACACCGGCGTCACCGCGACCTGGGCAGCCGGTCAGAAGGCGACGGTGCGCGGTGACGTCATGGCGGGCTTCAGCTCGCGCGGCCCGCTCGGCGACTTCCTCAAGCCCGACATCACCGCCCCCGGGGTCCAGATCCTCGCGGGCCACACGCCGACGCCGCTGACGCCGGACGGCGGACCTCCCGGCCAGCTGTTCCAGGCCATCGCCGGCACCTCGATGTCTGGCCCGCACCTGGCCGGCGCCTCCGCGCTCGTCAAGGCGGCGCACCCGACGTGGACCCCGGGCCAGATCAAGTCGGCCCTGATGACCTCGTCGACGCAGGACGTGCTCAAGGAGGACGGCGCCACCAAGGCCGACCCCTTCGACCGCGGCGCGGGCTCGATGCGCGTGGACGCGGCCGTCGCGGCCGTCGCGACCATCAGCGAGACGCCGGCGAACCTCCTCACGGCTGCTGCGATGGACCGCGTCGACCTCAACCTGCCGAGCATCCAGGCCAACCCCCTGCCGGGTGCCATCACGACGCAGCGGACCCTCACCAACACGACGACGCGCGACCAACCGTTCAAGGCCAGCGCCACAGGCACCAACGGGCTCAAGGTCACCGTCTCGCCGAGCTCGTTCTCGGTGCCGGCCGGTGGCACCAGGACCATCTCGATCACGCTCGACGGCACGGCCGCCCCCGACGGGTGGGCGTTCGGCCAGGTCACTCTGGCGTCGACGGCCAAGCGCACTCCGATCGTGCTTCCGGTGACGGCGCGCGTGGCCGACAGCGCCGTGCCGATGACGCACACCTGCACGCCGACCGTCCTCACCCGTGACCAGGATGCCGCGTGCACCGTGACGCTGACCAACAACAGCGCCGCTCCCGCCCCCGTCGAGCTCTCGCTCGACGCCGGCAACCGGGTCGACATCAGCTCGGTCAGCGCCCCGGCAACGGGGACGGCCCACGGGTTCTCGTGGAATGGCACCCTCACGCCGGCCCTCCCGCCGACGATCACCTCGGTCGCCTCCGTCGCGCCGGAGCAGACGCCGGGCGGCGGGTACCTCCCGCTCTCCGACTTCGGCATCGCTCCCATTGCGGGCGTCGGTGACGAGACGATCACCAACTTCAACGTCCCGGCGTTCACCTACGGGACCGAGACCTACACCCGGATCGGCGTCGTCTCGAACGGGTACGTCGTGATCGGCGGTGGGGCGAGTGCGGACGTCGACTACCTGGCCGGCACCCGATCCCCTCGACGAACCGGCCGAACAACATCGTCGCGCCGTTCTGGAGCGACCTCAACCCGAGTCGCGCGGTGGTGCCGGCGTGCGCATCGGCATCCTCACGCGACGGGATCGAACGCCTGGATCGTCGTCGACTACGAGGCGGTCGCCCACCTACAGCGCACGGGACAGAAGAACTCGTTCCAGGTCTGGATCGGCATCAACGGCACCGACGACGTCACGATCGCCCACGGCCCGACCGAGGGCCCCGGTGGCGACGGGCTGAGCCAGGGTGCCGAGAACCGCAACGGGACGAGCGGCGCCGCCTACACCGGTGGCACGGACACGACGTGGCGGGTCAACGCGACGCCCCGACCCCGGGTGGCTCGGTGACGATCACCTACGACGCCTCCAGCTCAAAAGCGGGCACGTACGTCCTGGCGCCGAAGGCCACGACCCCCGTGGTCAAGGGAACGATCAGCGTCCCGCAGACACTGCGGGTGCAGTGACCTCTGCGCACTGACCTCCGAGCGGTGACCCGCAGGGGCGTGGCCGCGAGGCGGTGACCTCGTGGGGGTGGGCGGCGGCCCACCCCCACGAGTCAGCCGTCGACTCAGGTCCGCACCCGCCAGAGCCCGAGCAGCGTGCCCGCCTCCTCCAGCAACAGGCGCGGAGCGAGCCGGATGCCGTCGGCGTCACCGAGCGCTGGCCCGCTGGTCACCCGGGTGCCGTCGCCACCGACGACGGTCGGTGCGAGCGACAGCGCCACCTCGTCGACGACCCCCTCGGCCAGGGCGGCGGCGAACAGGCTCGGCCCGCCCTCGCAGAGGATGTGTCGGAGCCCGAGCACGGCGAGCGCGTCGAGCGCGCCAGCCAGGTCGACGTGGTCGCCCCCGGCGACGATGCACGGCATCCGAACCGAGAACGCTGCGGGCCCGCGCGAGGCGACGCGGGCCGGCTGACTCGCAGGTCACGAGCAGCCCGGCACCGCGGCCCGCGACCGGTGTGCGGAGGCCTTCCGGGACCCGACCGGAGCCGGTGACCACGACGAGCGCCGGTGGTGACGGCCGACGGCGGGTCGGCTCGATCCGTTCGTAACCCTCCGCGCGCACCGTGCCCGCCCCGACGAGCACGGCATCACACAGGGCCCGTTGCAGGGCGAAGACCCGGTTGTCCGCAGGGGTGTTGATCGTGCCGCTGCGGCCGTCGCCCCCGACCGCGGAGCCGTCGAGGGTGCTGACGAAGTTCGACCGCACCCAGCGGCGCCGCGGGAAGGCGTAGAGGTCGGCGAGGTCGGAGGCCGTGACGCGCGCACCGGGCTGCGCCGGTCGTCGCGGATCGAGGAGGACGCGCATGCGGTGAGTGTGGCAGGACCACGGTGGTGAGGGCGGCTCGCCGGTGACAGCGATTGCACCGCTCGGGCCCATGGCGGCCGAGGGTCTGCAAGGATGCGGCGATGGGCAAGGGTTCGAAGAAGAGCAAGAAGTCCGACAAGAAGTCCGGCAGGAAGTCGGGCAAGGGCGGCGCCGTCCCGCAGGCGGAGGTCGCCGGCTCCGGCGCGCTCCCGGCCGAGCAGGTCACGCCGGACGCGAAGCTCTCGGGCAAGGCGGCGAAGAAGGCCGAGAAGAAGCGCAAGAAGGCCGCGAAGGCACGCGGGGACAAGGCCGTCGAACCCGTCACGTGGTCGCAGGTGCTGCGCGTCGGACCGGGCTTCTCGCTCGCCGACCTCGACCCCGCCTCGAAGCCCGGGTTCACGGGCGACAAGGCCGCCGGCGAGGCCGTCATGGAAGAGCTCCAAGCCCGCACGAGCGACCTGCAGGAACGGCTCTACGCCGAGTCCAAGGGTGGCGGTGGGCGTTCGGTGCTGCTCGTCATCCAGGGCATGGACACCTCCGGCAAGGGCGGCATCATGCGCCACGTCGTCGGGGCCGTCGACCCCCAGGGCATCGACATCACGTCGTTCAAGGCGCCGAGCGCCGAGGAGAAGCGACACCCGTTCCTCTGGCGCATCCGCCCAGCACTCCCGGGCCCGGGCGACATCGGCGTCTTCGACCGCAGCCACTACGAGGACGTGCTCATCGCGCGGGTCCACGACCTCGTCCCGCGCACCACCTGGTCGCGCAGGTACTCGCAGATCAACACCTTCGAGGCGGGCGTCGTCGAGTCGGGCACGACCATCATCAAGGTCATGCTGCACATCTCCAGCGCCGAGCAGAAGGCCCGCCTCACCGAGCGCCTCGAGCGCGAGGACAAGCACTGGAAGTACAACCCCGGCGACATCGACGAGCGGATGCACTGGCCCGACTACATGACGGCGTACCAGGCGGCGCTCGAGAAGACCTCCACCGATGCCGCGCCGTGGTTCGTCGTGCCCGCCGACCGCAAGTGGTACGCGCGCCTCGCCGTGACCAACCTCCTGCTCGAGCACCTCGAGGCGATGGACCCGAAGTGGCCCGCGGCCGACTTCGACGTCGAGGCCGAGAAGACCCGGCTCGCCCTCACTCCCTGAGGGCGCGCTCGAGGAGGAGCGCCACGGCATCCGGCCCGACCGAGGACCCGAGCGTGCCGAAGGTGCTCCCGTGGTCACCGCCGAGGCGGCTCGCGACGAACGCGTCCGCGACGGCCGCGGGGGAGTGCCGCACGAGCAGGCCCGCCTGCAGGGTCACGGCCAGGTGCTCGACGAGGCGCCGTGCCGCCCACGCGGCGTCCGGCGCCAGGGCGAGCGCGGATGCCGTCCCGCACCGGTCGATCGCGGCGTCGAGCACGGGATCGTGGCCGCGAGCGAGGGCGAGCTCCTCGAGCAGTGCCGCGAGGGATGCCGGGTCGCGGGTGAGCGCCCGCACGACGTCGAGCGCGTTGACGTTGCCCGAGCCCTCCCAGATCGAGTTGAGCGGCGCCTCGCGGTAGAGCCGGGCCAGACCGTTCTCCTCGACGTAGCCGTTGCCGCCCAGGCACTCCAGCGCCTCGGCGACCATCGGCGCAGCGCGCTTGCACACCCAGAACTTGCCCAGGGCCACCCCCAGCCGCACGAAGTCGCTCTCGCCGGAGTCGACGGCGTGGGCCAGTCGCATCGCGAGCACCGTGGCCGCCTCGCTCTCCAGCGCCAGGTCGGCGAGGACGTTGCGCATGAGGGGCTGGTCGACGAGCAGTGCCCCGAAGGCGCTGCGGTGGCGGGCGTGGTGCACGGCGCGCACGAGGGCCGCGCGCATCGTGGCGGTCGACCCGAGCACGCAGTCGAGCCGGGTCGACGCGACCATCTCGATGATGGTGCGGATGCCGCGACCCTCCTCGCCGACCCGCACCGCCCACGTGCCGTCCAGCTCGATCTCCGACGAGGCGTTGGAGCGGTTGCCGAGCTTGTCCTTGAGCCGCTGGATCCGGATCTCGTTGCGGGTGCCGTCGTCGAGCACCCGGGGGAGCAGGAAGCACCCGACCCCGGCGTCGGTCTGGGCCAGCACGAGGAACGCATCACTCATCGGGGCCGAGCAGAACCACTTGTGGCCGGTGAGGCGGTAGGTCTGGCCGGCCAACGGGCCGTCCGGCGCTGACACGGCCCGTGTCGTGTTGGCCCGCACGTCGGAGCCGCCCTGCTTCTCGGTCATCCCCATCCCGACCGTGAGCCCGGCCTTGGTGGCCGCGGGGGCCAGCACGGGGTCGTAGGCGCGCGAGGCGAGCCCCGGCATCCAGCGGTCGGCGAGGGCGGGCTCGGCCGCGAGGGCGGGCGCCGCGGCATACGTCATCGACACCGGGCACAGGTGACCGGCCTCGACCTGGGACCACACGATGAACCCCGCGGCCCGTCGGGCGTGGGCGCCACTCGCGAAGGGGCGCGTCCAGGGCTCGGCGGTGAGACCGTGGCCGACGGCGACCTCCATGAGGCGGTGGTAGGACGGGTGGTACTCCACCTCGTCGCGGCGCTCCCCGGTCGCGGCGTGCGTGAACAGCACCGGGGTGACGCGGTCGGCCTGGTCGGCCCAGGCGCGCACCGCGGGCGTGCCGGCGAGGGCGCCGAGGTCCGTGAGAGCACGGGCGCCGGCCGGGTCGACGGGCGCGACCCACCGCTGCACGCCCTCGCTGAGGACCTGGTCGCAGGCGAGGAGGTTGAGGTGGCTCGGCTCCGGGACGACATTGGTGACGACGTGGGTCCGCACCACTGCAGGGTACGGCGGTTACCGTTGGCCCATGACCCACGCGAAACGGCGACTGCGCCGTGTGCTCGCGCAGGTCCCCGGCCTGCTGGCCCTGGCCCGGCTCGTGGTGGCCATGGTTCGCATCAGCATGCGCTACCGCGTCACCGGGCTGGCCTCGGAGGCGGGCTTCTTCGCGATGCTCTCCCTCCCACCCCTCATCCTCGGGCTCGTGGGTGGGCTCGCCTACGTCGCGAACGCCATCGGCCCCGTGAGGGTCGAGGCCGTGATCGAGGCGATCAACGACTACGCCTCGGAGTTCCTCACCGCCGACGTCATCAAGGACACGCTGCTGCCGACGATCCAGGACGTGGCCAGCGGCCCGCGGTTCGACCTCCTGTCCCTGGGTTTCCTGCTCTCCCTGTGGTCGGGGTCTCGTGCCCTCAACGTCTTCGTCGACACCATCTCGATCATGTACGGCCAGTCCGGGGTGCGCGGCATCGTCCGGACCCGCGCGCTGTCCTTCTCGCTGTACATCCTCGCGCTCGCCCTGGGCGTCGTGACCATCCCGCTCGTGCTCCTCGGGCCGAGCCTGCTCGGCGAGATCCTGCCCCAGGGATGGTCCTGGCTGATCGTCCTGTACTGGCCGCTGGTCACGTTGCTGACCGTCGGCGGGCTCACCAGCCTCTACCACATCTCGACCCCGAGACGGTCGCCGTGGCTGCGTGACGCCCCCGGCGCCGTGGTGACCATGGTGCTGTGGATCGTCGCCTCCTTCGTCGTGCGCGGGACGATCGCCGCGTCGCTCGGCGGCACGTCGATCTACGGCCCGCTGTCGGCCCCGATCGTGCTGCTCATCTGGCTCTACGCGCTGGCCATCTCCGTGCTCATCGGCGCTGCCGCCAACGCCGCGATCCGCGAGCTGTGGCCCGCGGAGGAGGACCGCAGCCTGCACGAGCGCCTGGGGGCCTGGGTCGGCGGCCAGTGGCAGCGCCGGGGTGACCTGCGGCCCCGACCCGCCGGGTGGGACGACCCGTTCGACGGCTACGGCCCCGGGCTGGTGCGGGACGAGGACGACCTGGGGCTGTCCGGCCTGCGGGAGGCTGCTCGGGGTCCGCTGACCCCCCTGTCGCGGGCCCGCCGGCGCGGTGGGGAGGATGCCGTGCCCGATGTGGTCAGCGCCGGCCACCGGGGCGACGGCGAGCACTGATCGCCGTGGCGGGCCCGGTGGCGGCAGCCGGTTTGGCGAACGTCGTGCCTGTCGGATAATGTCTGCGAGCACGCCAAGCGCGGTTCGATGAGCCACGCAGACGCGCGCGGATGTAGCTCAGTTGGTAGAGCGCAACCTTGCCAAGGTTGAGGTCGCCGGTTCGAACCCGGTCATCCGCTCGAGGGTTAGCCGCCCCGAACATGGTGGAGTGGCCGAGAGGCGAGGCAGCGGCCTGCAAAGCCGCGTACACGGGTTCAAATCCCGTCTCCACCTCGAGTAGTACCCGTACAGCAGCACCGCACGAAACAGCAGCACCACACGAAGACAGCAGCACCCACGGACGCGTAGCGCAGATGGTTAGCGCACCACCTTGACACGGTGGGGGTCGGAGGTTCGAGTCCTCTCGCGTCCACGCAACGACGTAGAGCCCGCCGGAGACCCGGCGGGCTTCGTCATGTCCCGGGCTACGGCATCATCGCCGTGGCGAACCACGGGTGGTGCAGGTCGAGGAAGCGCAGGTCCTGCACCTGCTCCATCTCACGGTTGAACGGCTCTGCCAGCTCGTCCGGCATCGGCATCGCCTCGCCCGCGCGGGCCTCGGCCTCGCTGCGGAACGCCATCGTCTCGGTGAACCAGCCGTCGGCGTCGATGGCGATGGTGCCGCCGATGATCTCCGGGCGTGCCGCCTGGAGCGCGTCCATGGGCTGCGACATGAACATCCGGAACCGCTGCGGGTCCGCGAGCCTGCCCTGGATCACCTGGACGAAACCGGCGTCGTCCGAACCGCCGTCGAGCATCATGATCGCGTCGTCGCAGTCGTGGAAGGTGACGTCGCCCTCGAAGCAGCGGCTCGCGGCATCCCACCACATCCCCTGCTCGGGTCGCAGCGAGTTGCGGGCCGCGGCCTCGCGCGACTCGAACCGGACGACGCCCACGAACTGTCCGTCCTCCGTCATGCCGTACGTGCCGCCGAGCCAGCCCAGCGCACCGGGCGAGAGGTCCTCGCGCCACCTGTCGAGGTGGCCACGCAGGCCTGCCTCGTCCGAACACCTTCCCTGGATGACCTGAATGAACATCGCCAACCTCCGATCCTTCCCGAACCCGCTTCACCGTGAAGTGGTCCAGCCATCGACGGTACGCCCGGGCGGCGCGCCTGTCAGTAGCCCGAAATGACCGCCCGCTCCGGGGGCGAGTGACCGACCAGACAGCCCTCGCACCCCGCCGGCCCGCGCCTGCGGACGTACGGTGGAGGTGGCCCCTGAGGGCCTCTCCTCCGGGCCACGAGAGGACAGCAATGGCACGCGCACTGGTCGTCTACGAGTCGATGTTCGGCAACTCCGCGAAGGTGGCCCGCGCGGTCGCGGACGGCGTCGCCGAGGTGATGCCGGTCAAGCTCATCGAGGTGACCTCCGCACCCACGGACCTCGAGGGCGTCGACCTCGTCGTCGCTGGTGGCCCGACGCACGCCTTCTCCATGAGCCGGGAGACCACGCGGCGCGACGCCCGCATGCAGGGCGCCCACGATGGCTCGGTGGAGACCGGGATGCGCGAGTGGCTCTCGAGCCTGCCGGACGAGCACGGTCGGTGGTTCGCGGCGTTCGACACGAGGGTGACCAAGGTGCGACGCCTGCCCGGGTCTGCGGCCCACAGTGCCGCTCGGGCGGGTCGGCGGCACGGGTTCACGCAGGCCATCGCCCCGCAGAGCTTCTACGTGCTCGACGTCGAGGGACCGCTGGCCGAGGGTGAGCTCGAGCGGGCTCACGAATGGGGCGCGGCCGTGGCCGGCTCGGTCCCCGCCACCGTCTGAACCCGACCTCGGCTAGCCTCGGCCCTGCCCCGGACCGCGCTGGAGGAGTGCCGATGCTTGACTGCCGACCTGCTCTCGACGACCTCGTCGAGCGGGCTCTCGCCCTGCGCAGGGACAAGGTTCGGGTGGTGCTCATCGGTGTGGTGGGTGAGCCCGGGGGCGGGAAGTCCACGCTTGCGGCATCCGTCGTCGAGGGACTGCAGGCGCGAGGCTGCCGGGCCGTGCTGGTGCCCATGGACGGTTTCCACCTCGCCAACGTCGCCCTGGCGTCACTCGGCCTCGCGAAGCGCAAGGGGGCGATCGAGACCTTCGACGGCGCCGGCTTCGCGGCGTTGCTCACCCGGCTGCGTGCCCAGGGACCGGACATCGTGTGGGCGCCGACGTACGACCGTTCGGTCGAGGAGTCGGTCGCCGGGGCGATCGGGGTGCCGGCGGGCACCGAGGTCGTCGTCACCGAGGGCAACTACCTCCTCGTCGACGACGAGCCGTGGTCGCAGGTGGGTGGGCTGCTCGACGAGGTGTGGGCCGTCCGGACGGACCCCCTGGTGCGCACCGAGCGACTGCAGGCCCGGCACGTGGAGTTCGGGAAGCACCCCGAGCAGGCCCGGGCCTGGGTGTCCGCCGTCGACGAGCCCAATGCTGCCCTCATCCGCGAGACCCTCCACCGGGCCGACCTCGACGTCCTCCTCGGGTAGCGCCACCCTCCAGCGCATACGATGCGGGGCGTGTCGGAGGCGAGGTTCGGGTCGCTCGTGGCCCGCGGTGTGAGCGCCGTCAGCCACGACGCCGACGACCTCACGAGCGGCTTCTGGGTCGTCGTCATCACCTTCGAGGGGCACCTGACCGCGGTGCGCATGGACGAGGTCCTGCGCATCGGCGAGCGATCAGCGGATGCCGTGGCGTGGCCGCCGCTGCCGGGTGCGTGGCGCACCAGCCTGGACCGCACGGCATACGTCGAGGGGGTCGCCGAGATCCGTCGGCGCATCGAGGCCGGCACGGTCTACCAGGTGAACCTGTGCCGGGTGATGGAGCACGACCTCGACGAGGGCGCCCGGGTCGGTGCGCTCGGCCTGCGCCTCGCGGAGGGGAACCCGGCGCCGTACGCCGCGACGATCGACCTGCCGGAGGCCGGGCTCGAGGTGGCGTGTGCCTCGCCCGAGGCCTACCTCGTGCGTCACGGCGACCGGGTCACCTCGCGTCCCATCAAGGGGACCGCGCCCACGGCCGACCAGCTGTTGCCCAAGGACTACTCCGAGAACGTCATGATCGTCGACCTCGTGCGGCACGACCTGGGCCACGTGAGCCTCCCCGGCACGGTCGAGGTCGACCACCTGTGCCGGGTCGAGGAACACCCGGGACTGGTCCACCTCGTCTCCGACGTCTCCGGACGGCTGCGGCCCGGCACGACGTGGCGCGACCTGCTCGACGCGAGCTTCCCGCCCGGGTCGGTGAGCGGCGCGCCCAAGCACACGGCGCTGCTCGCGATCGCCGACCTCGAGCCGGTGCCGCGCGGGCCGTACTGCGGAGCGGTGGGGTGGATCGACGCCGACCGCGGCGAGGCCGAGCTGGCGGTCGGCATCCGCACGTTCTGGGCCACGCGCGACTCGGAGGGGCGGCGGGTGCTGCGTTTCGGCACCGGCGCCGGCATCACCTGGGACAGCGACGCGCAGGGGGAGTGGGCCGAGACCGAGCTGAAGGCGGCGCGTCTGGTCGCCCTCGCCGCAGGGGAGTCACCTCCTCGTGCAAAGGTGTGACGCATGACTGACATCAGGGTTTGGGTCGACGGGGTGCTCGTCGACGCCGACACTCCCGCGGTGAGCGCGGTGGACCACGGGGTGACCGTGGGGGACGGTGCGTTCGAGACCGCCAAGATCGATGCCGGCGTGCCGTTCGCCGTCACCCGTCACCTGCGACGCCTGGACCGCACGATGGCCGGGCTGGGGTTGCCGCCGGCTGACCACGGGCGGATCCGCGACGGCATCCGGGCTGTTCTCGATGGTGACCCGATCGACTTCGGGCGGCTGCGCTGGACCGTCACCGGGGGCCGGGGGCCGCTCGGGTCCGACCGGCACGACTCCGACCTCACGCACATCGTGACGGCCGTGCCGCACGCCCGCCCGGAAGCGCAGGGCCGCGTCGTCACGGTGCCCTGGGTGCGCAACGAGCGAGCCGCGACCGCCGGGCTGAAGACGACGTCGTACGCCGACAACGTCATCGCCCTCGCCCACGCCAAGGAGCGTGGGGCCGTGGAGGCGATCTTCGCCAACACGCGCGGTGAGCTGTGCGAGGCGACGGGGAGCAACGTCTTCGTCGTGCTCGACGGGGTGGTGCACACCCCGCCGCTCGACAGCGGCTGCCTGGCGGGCATCACGCGCGAGCTCGTGCTCGAGTGGTGTCGGGAGGACGGGATCGAGATGGTCGAGGAGGCGCTCCCGCTCGACGTGCTGACCCGGGCCGACGAGGTGTTCCTCACGTCGTCGATCAAGGACGTCTTCCCGGTGTCCGCGGTCGACGACCGGGTGTTCGCTTCACCGGGGCCCGTCACGACGCGCGCGCGCGAGGTGTGGGCCCGGTACTCGACGCAGGGGATCGACCCGTGACGCCTGAGGAGCGCCGGCACGTCCTGCGCAGTGCGGACGACCAGGACGACTGGGCCTGGCGTCGGAAGATCAGGGCCAACCCGACGACGCGGCGGGTCTACCGGGGTGTGGTCTTCGTCGTCGGGCTCGTGCTCCTGCTCGGTGGGCTCGCGCTGGTGCCCCTGCCGGGGCCGGGGTGGCTCATCGTCATCGCGGGTATCGCGATCTGGTCCTCGGAGTTCGAGAAGGCGGCGCGGCTGCTCGACTTCGTCAAGGGCAAGGTGCGGGCCTGGGAGAGGTGGCTGCGGCCTCAGCCACTGTGGGTCAAGGGTGTGGTCGGGCTGGCCACGGCCGTGTTCGTCGGGTGCGTGCTGTGGGGGCTCATGTCCGTGACGGGTGTCCCCGGGATCGTGCCGGACGCCATGGCCACCTGGCTGGAGGGCACACTGCCGGGGCTTGTGGGCGCGCTGGCCGGCCGAGGCCGGGCTCGATTTCCGCCCGGCGCGTCGGCCCGTATATCCTCGGGCACGCCGTCACGGCATCCGGATGTGTAGCTCAGTTGGTTAGAGCGTTCGCTTCACACGCGAGAGGCCGGGGGTTCGAGTCCCTCCACATCCACCAACACACACGGCCCCTGAACTGCGGAAACGCGGCTCAGGGGCCGTGTCGCTCGTCCGGCGTGTCGGATACGTGTCGGATCGGTGGCAGTTCTTGGCCCCAAATCGGACCCGCCGTGCCGGTTCGAGAGCGGCGACGCCTCGCGCGACGTGGGGTCGATCCGAACTGCTCAGCCGACACTGTCGGGCGCTGTTCGCCTGATCCGCAGACCCAACTCCCGGGGTGTCGGCGCCGTAGACCGTTCAGGTCAGGATGGCGAGGACGGCGAGTGCGAGGAGCAGTGAGTCGATGCGGTCGAGCAGCCCACCTTGTCCTGCCAGCCATGTGCCGGAGTCCTTGGACTGGACGCCGCGCTTGATCATTGACTCGAGCAGGTCTCCCAGTGGTGCTCCGACGGCGACGGCGGCGACCATCGGCCATGTCATCGCGGACAGGGCCGCGAGTATCCCCAACCCGGCGACCGACCCGGCTAGTGTTCCGCTCCAGCGCTTTCCCGGTGACAGTGGCGAAAGGCGCGGTCCGCCCAGTCGGGGGCCGGCAAAGTAGGCGACGATGTCGCTGACGGAGACCGCGACGAACAGCACGAACGCGCTCGTTGCCAGTGGTACCAGCGCGGCGAGCAGGCTCAGCCAGCACAGCCCCAGGACGCCCGTGGTGAGGCGCCTCAGGCCGTTGGTGGCGTCGCCGGTAAGCAGTGGCACTGCAGCGACCGCCAGCAGCGCGATGCCCAGCACGCGCAGCAGCTGTTCCGGCGCCAACCATGCCGCCAGGACCATGGCTGTGATCCCCACAACCAGGACCACACGGTCCGGCCAGTGCAGCTGCATCAGGGCGCCGAACTCCACCGCGGCGATGCTCCCGACCACGATGGCGAGGGCGGCAGTCCCGGGGGAGCCGACCCAGAACGCGGCGGTGACCAAGGGCACCCCGACGGCCCAGGCGCACCAGCGGATCATCAAGTCGCGCCGTCGTGACATCGCGGCAGCGACGCCGCCCAGTGCCAGGGCTCCAGCCAGCCAAGGCGCTATGGACCTCATCTGGACCGGCGTGCAGCGTCGTGGAGAGCTTTGCTGTCGCCAAGGGGTGCCCGTGAGTCCGGGCCGGTCTGCCATGCCTCAAGGGCGGCTGCACAAGCGGCGACGATTCGTGTGTTGTCCCCGATGTCCTTCACCGCGATGCGCACCGTGCGGCCACGGTACTCCGACGACATGGGCGACAGGTCGCGCACAAAGATGTCGTGTCGTCGGCACTCGTGGACGAGTTGCGCGGCGCTCGGCCCACCACCCGGAAGGGTGATGTTGACAAAGTTCGCCACGGACTCCTGCACCACCAACCCCTCGTCCAGCCCGGTCAGGTCGGCGGCCAGCTGCCGACGCAGGGAATGCGTGCGCTGCCAGCAGCTCTCGTAGTACGCCGGGTCGCGCAGTGCGGCGACGGCGGCCACCTGGGCCGGAAGGCTGACCGGCCACGGGGGCGTCCACCGGCGAACCTCCGCCACGACACGTGGCGCGGCCACCAAGTACGCCGCCCGCATCCCTGACAACGCGTACATCTTCGACAGCGACGCGCACACCACCACGCGCGGGCTCGCCGACGCGACGCAAGCGAGGGACTGGTCCATCCCGACGTAGCCGATGTATGCCTCGTCGACCCACCAGCGGGTGCGCTCAGGTGCGTCGGCGATCACTGTCCGAAGCTCCTCGGAGGGGGCATGCCTCCCGGTCGGGTTGTTGGGGTTGACCACCACGACAAGGTCGTACCTTCCGGACCCGACTACAGCCGAGAGCCGTGCCGGGTCGATTCGCCAGTCCTCGTCGCGACGCAACCGGAAGCGGTCCACGTGGCAGCCGATCACCCGTTCGCTGACGTGGGCGTACTCCCCGTAGCCGGGGTCGACCAGCAGCACCCGGCTTCGTTGCGTCAGCCACAGCCCGAATGCCCGGAAGATCAGGTCCGAGGAACCGGCGCCCACGGCCACGGCCCCTACTGGCAGATCACGTGCAGCGGCGACCTCCGCGATCAGGCCCCCCGCGTCGGTAGGGGGCGAGGTTTGCGCGCACCACGCAGGATCCTCCGCGAGCGCCGCAAGGACGCCCGGTGCTGGCGCGAACCAGGCATCGAGCACATCCGCAGCGACCACCTGCTTCCTGCGGTCCAGGGTGCGAAAGTCCGCTCCGATGGCGGCGAACGACGCGCCGCCGTGTTCGCAGCCATCCGGCCTGGGCGAAAACTCCGCGTCGAGTTGCCAATCCACCTGCGAGCGCCAACCATTCACCATCGCCGAATACGGTCCCAGTGCCAGTTGCGTGAGAGCGGCAACCTTCGCGGTCATCACCTCGAATGACACGGACCCGCTGACGATCCTGCGGCCAACAGGACGCAGCCCGAACGTCCCGTACATGTCGAGGAGGTCGGTGCGTCCCATTGCCACGATCGTGCGCCCACCCCTGGAGGAAACCCACCGAAGCACCCCGTACATCAACAGCGTCGCCACCCCGAATTCCCGCCAAGCGGGATCGACAGTGAGAATTCGAACCTCGAAGACATCGTCCTCGTCCAACAGCGGCAACTCCTCGCGCGCCAGGTACTTGTCCAGCCCGAAGCGCCCAGCCCACGGAGGAGTCACACTGACGAAGCCAAGCCGATCAGCTCCGCTTGCCACGACCAGGTAGGCATTGTCACCATCCAAGCCGTCGAGAAGACGCCGGTCGGCGTTCGTCGGATGCTGCCCCAACTCCTCCGCGTACACCCGGTGGCGCACCTGGTAGATCCAGTCGAGGTCCTGCGCAGTAGCACCACGCATCTGCAGTTTCCGGCCCATGTGGAACCCTCTCACGCGGGAAGCGCAGCACACAGTGGATCGGCTCTCAAACGAGCCGAGCGGCATCAACCTAGCGGCCACTTAGCGCATTTCTCGTTGCATGTTCGGGTGAGTGGCGGTCGGACGGTCACATCAACCCCAGCGAACCGCATTGAGTACCAGGACTCACCACGGCCCGGAAGTCGAACGCCATGGTGAGGCGCACGCCCCGGCTCTTCTCCCCCGGTCATTCCGGAACGGCAGCGCCGCCGCAACCGTGACGCTTTCCTACGCCGGCGTCGTCACGCTCCTTGCCCTTTCGGCTGCGGTGGCCGACGCGGCAGCGGGACCCGATGCCGACGGCAGCTTCTTCTTCGGTTTCACGATGCTCGCGACGATGCCGCCAGGCGCGGCTCTCACCGAAGGACCCGAGGCCCGACCGACCGAGGTGAGCCCATCGCCGCGGCGGCCGCCCGACGCTCCCTGCGCCGGCTCACGCAGGACAAGGGCCAGCGCTGCAGTCGACCCTGGTGGCGAGGTCGATCTGAAGGGGTCGGCAGGAAACGGCTCACCGACACGGTGCAGCCGGCGGACCCCGCTGCCGTCATCGACCACTACGAGCGAGTCGTGCGGTTACCGACGTCGTGACTGAAAACGGACCGCGATCGCGCGGCGACGTGGTCATTTCGGGCCACAGACACCTGCTCGTGCGGCGAGTACCGTCCGAACCGACCCACCTTGGGCCGGAGTGCTCACAAAAACCACTGGGGCAGCCATGAAGACCACCGCCCGAACTTCTACCCTCTGGCCCTGGTGGCAGCATTCGCCCTTGGGCTCGCCGGACTAGGGGCGTCGACGGCCGCCGCCGAAACCGGGGAGGTGCAGTACGACTGCCAGTTCTTTGTCGGAAACCTGGAAGAGGACGACGGCACCAAGAGCGACGGGATTGCCACGGCATCGTTCGACACCTCCATTCCCGACGGCCTCGTGGTCGACATCGGCCAACGCGTCACGCTCGAGCCATTCACCGGCACCATCGCTCTTCCCGAGGGCTTCGTCACGATGCTCCGGGCGAATGGATTCACCTCGATGGAAGGCGTCGGCAACCCGTTCCTCCTCATCGAACAAGCTGAGGAAGAACTGTCGGCGTACTTCGACTTCGGCCCCGTTGACTTGCCGGGCGAGGGTGGGCTCACCCTCGAAGTCTCAGGGGAAGCCGACAGCTATCGCGTTCAGGACGAGGGGGTCCACAGCATCCTCCTTCCCGAGTTCCACCTCTTCCTCAACACCAACGAGGGCCAGCCAGACGCACTCATCTCCTGCTGGAGCGAGGACGACATCGTGGTCGACGCGTTCACCGCCCGGCAGGTCACTGCCACGCCTGCCCCGACCGTAACCGTCACGACCTCCGCCCCGGTGCGCCCCGTGCTGGTCCAGACCGACACCACCCAGGGTGACAGCGCCGCCGTCGCCCCGGCGCTCAGCGCCACCGGCCTCCTCGCCCTCGCCGCCGCGGCCATCGGGCTTGGACGCGCCCGCCACCCGTCGCCGCGCCGTCACTGACCTGCGGTCGGCGCCGGTGACCTCGTGCGCTCCACCCACCCCCCGCCACCCTGACCGTCGAGGCCACCTCGCCTCGTGCGCGGTGGTGCTCGCGCTCCTCGGAGCCTGCGCGCCCGAACCCTCACCGACCTCCCCGCAGCCGGCCAGGCCCATCTTCGGCACCTGCACGCGCGCCCACGACCCCGCTGCCAACAGCACCGACCACTCCGACAGCGGCGCCCCAGACACCTGCCGTGCCGACACCCGCCCCATCGGCACTGACGCCCCCCACCGCCCGCATCGCCCAAGGCCGCCCCAGCGGAGATCCCCAACGGGTCATCGTGACGAGCCCACGTGGTCATCTGCTGGTCGACGCGCCCCTGGTCCGCACCCGTCTCGATCGCGAGGGGACGCTGGCTCCACCCCCCGGCGTCGCCGGGTGGATCGCCGAGAGCGGCTGGCCCAAGCCCGGGTTCCCCGGCGCCTCCATCCTCGCGGGTCACATCAACACCCGCCGCAACGGGCCAGACACCTTCGCCCGGC
>CAWESS010000038.1:0-55104 GCA_963811825.1 uncultured Actinomycetota bacterium
GGATCCCGAGGTCAGATGGCGTCGTCGCGCAGGACCGTGCCGTCGGGGTCGAACGCGTCGTAGAGCCGTGGCGCCCACAGCAGCTGGGCCCTCGTGAGCTCGGGCGGCTCGAGCCGGCGCAGCCGACCGGGCGGGCGCTCGACCCCCGTCGCCCCGGTCACGGCACCGGACCGGCGGCGCCAGCGCACCGCCGTGCCCTTCATGAGCCCGCTCGGCCGGGGAAGGTGACGCCGACCGCGGGGGCCGGCACCCGCGGCGTACCACTCGTCGAGGGCGGCGGCGCGCTCGGCCATGAGGTCCCAGAGCTCGTCCGGGTCGTCCGGCACGTCGTCGGGGTGGATGCCGGTGTGCTCGCCGACGAGCTCGCGCCGCAGCCGTCGCGCGAAGCTGTCGGCCGGCGCCGGCTCGTCACGACCGCTGACGCGCACGTCCTGCACGGCACAGGCGATCTCGGAGTCGCTCGACCACGACCGGCGGTTGAAGTTGTCCGAGCCGACGCTGGACCAGACGTCGTCGACGACGCAGACCTTGGCGTGGACGTAGATGGGATACCCCGCCTCGCTCGTCAACCCGTAGACGGCCACCCGGTCACCGCCCGCCTCGAGGAGCAGGTCCATGGCCAGCTTGCGGCCGTACAGCTGGGGAGGGAGCGAGACGGCGCCGTCGACGTCCGGGACCACGGGGATCACCGCGATGAGCCGGAGGTCCGGGTTGTCCCGCAACGCCGCCCCGAAGTGGCGGCCGACCTCCTCCGACCACAGGTACTGGTCCTCGAGGTAGATCAGCCGTCGCGCGTGGCCCACGGCCTTGGTGTTCGCGTGGGCGATGCTGCGCTCACCCTGCGGGGCGAAGTCGTAGCCCTTCGGCAGGATCGACGGATAGGTCCGCACGATCTGGACGGCCTCCGTGGCCGCCTCGGCGGCAGGTGGAGGTGGCGCCTGCTCGGCGAGGGGTCGCGGCTCGAGGTCCTCGCCCTGCGCCAGGCTGGACAGCAGCCGTCCGGGGTTGAGCGTCAACGGGGTCGAGTCCTCCCACCGCTCGCGAAAGCTGGTCTCGACATCGGCCACGGCCGGCCCCTGGATCGCCACCTGCACGTCGTGCCACGGCGGCCGCGACCCGAAGACCTGGGGCATCGCGATGGGCTGCGGGTCGCCCTCGTGGGCGATGGAGTCACGTCGGCCGTGACACAGGTCGATCCCACCGAGGTAGGCGATGTCCCGGGAGGGGTCGTCGCGGTGACGCAGCACGACGAACTTCTGGTGGTGCGCGCCTCCGGTCCGCACCCGCATGTCGCGCAGGCACTGTCCCCCGGCCTCGTCGATCTCGACGCCGAGCAGGCGGGACTTCTGCGAGTGGAACCCGAAGCGGTGCCAGTGCGAGCGCCACAGCAACCCGCGGACGTCGGCGCCGCGCCGGGCGGCCGCGGAGAAGGTCGCGGAGACGCTCGACGCGGGGTCGTCGGTGAGCAGCTGGTCGGGGTCACCCCGCCAGTCGACGAAGTAGAGCAGGTCCCCCTCCCCCAGGGCGCCGATGCGTTCGTGGAGCTCGGCGAGGTAGGGCTGCCCGTGGACGATCGCTCGCACGTGGTTGCCCTCGCTCCACGCCACCCCCGGCCCATGACCCTCGTCGATGCGGGTGTGGGGGTTGTCCCGCTCCTCAGGGCGCAGGAACAGGTCGGGGATCACCACGCCATCCTGCCCTCAGATCGCGAAGTAGGCGATGAAGATCGCGAAGATCAACGGGATGCCGAACACGGCATCCAGGACGTGGAAGGGGACCCAGAACAGGTGGGTGACCTTCCACCCGTAGTCAGCCTCGGGCCACTCCGGTGGCACCCAGGTGCGGGCGCGCCACAGTCGTTGCCCGACGAGCAGCACGGCGTACACCCCGACGGCGACCCACCACGCGTCGACCATGGCTGTCCGCCCCGCTCCGGCTCTCCCGACAGGCCCGATCAGGCCTGGCCGAGCGAGTCCTTGAGCTCACGGAACCACGGCGCCGACACGTCGAACTTCTTGTGGCCCCGGATCCTCGGGAACTCGATCGCCCGCAACACGTCGCCCTGCTCCTCGTCGTGTCCCACCACACCGGACACCCCGGCCAGGGCCGAGTCGACGGCGAGCGCGGTGCACTGCGCGATGAGGGCGAGGTCCTCGGCGTTGGCGGCGGCCGACCGGCTGAAGTAGCCGGACTTCTGCACCATCGTCTTCTCGGCATCCAGCTTCGCGCCGAACTGCTTGGCGAACCACGCCCCCGGGTTGACCTTGTCGATCTGCACGTGTCCGAAGGGGTCGACCGGGACCTCGTGGCCCGCAGCCTTGAGCTCCTCGACGACCTCGGCGACGCCGGCGCCCTCGGAGAGGAAGATGTTGACGCAGCCGATCTCGTCCATGATCGACTTGAGGCGAACCGCCTCGGCCGCGATGTCGATGTGCTCCTCGGGGACGAAGACCGCGTGCACGTCCCAGCACCGCGGGTCGTTGCCGAACCCTTCCAGGAACTGCTGCTCGCCGACCCACGCGTGGTAACGCCGGGCCGTCTCGGCCGTCAGCCAGCCACAGTTGCGCCCCATGACCTCGTGGATGATGAGCATGCGAGGGTTCGACGAGTGCTCGGCGATGATGTTCTGCGCGTAGACCGACCCCTGCTCGGCCGCGGTCCACGCCCCGAGGGACTGGCGGATCGGCACGATGTCGTTGTCGATGGTCTTGGGCAGCCCGACGACGGTCAGCTCGTAGTTGTTCTCGTGCAGGTAGGCCGCGAGGTCGGCCGCCGTCGTGTTCGTGTCGTCGCCACCGATGGTGTGCAGCACGTCGACGCCGTCCTTGGTGAGCTGCTCGGCCGCGACGTGCAGCGGGTCCTGCCCCTCCTGGACCAGGCCGCGCTTGACGCAGTCGGCGACGTTGGTCAGCTTGACGCGCGAGTTGCCGATCGGTGAGCCACCGCGCTCGTGGAGCAGGTGGGCGTCCTCGCGCACCTGCGGGGTGACCTCGACCCACTCACCCCGCAGCAACCCGGCATACCCGCCGAGGTAGGCGATGATCCGCACGTCCGGGGCGACCTCGCTGTAGCGCTGGATGAGCCCGCCGACGGCGGAGGACAGGCACGGGGCGAGCCCGCCGGCGGTGAGCATGGCGACGGTGCGGACGGTCATGGTGTGCTCCTGCGGTGCCGGGTGATGGGTGGTTGTGGCGCTGGGTGCCGCGTGGCGCTGCGGCTCGTGGCGGCACGGCATCCATTGTGGCGGCTTGCTGCCAGATCCACGCGCCACGAGCTCTGCGGTCTGGACCATGTTCAGCGCCGCACCCTTGCGCAGGTTGTCGCCGCTGATGAAGAGGTCGAGCGTCATCGGCGCCTCTGGGTCCTGGCGGATGCGCCCGGCGAAGCGCGGGTCGGCGCCGACCACGTCGTTCGGCGTGGGGAACTCGGGCTCGTCGGGGTCGTCGAGGACGACGATCGTGGGCGCCTCGACGAGCGCCTGCCGGGCATCGGCGACGCGCACCTTGCGGGCGAAGGTCGCGTGGACGATGACGGAGTGCGACGACACCACGGGCACCCGCACGCACGTCGCGGCGACCGGGAGGTCGGGGATGCCGAGGATCTTGCGGGTCTCGTCGCGCACCTTGACCTCCTCGCTCGTCCACCCGTCGCCGACGTGGTGCCCGACGAACGGGATGACGTTGAGCACGAGCGGTGCCGGGAAGACGGACTCCCCGAGCTCTTCCTCGATGAGCCGTCGCACGTCCCCGGGGCGGGTGCCCAGCTCCCGGTTGCCGTGGACGACGTCGAGCTCGTCGTGCAACCGGCTGATGCCGGCTCGGCCGAGACCGGATGCCGCTTGCAGCGTCGTGATGACGAGCTCGGTGAGCTCCCACGCGGCATGCAGGACGGCCAGCGCGTCGATCATCGTCATGACGGTCGCGCCGGGGTTGGCGATGATGCCGCGCGGACGGTCGGCGATCTGGTGCGGGTTGACCTCCGGCACGACGAGGGGGACGTCGTCCTGGGTGCGGAACTCGGTGCTGTTGTCGATGGCCACGACCCCGCGCGCCGCGGCCAGCTCGACCCACTCCCGGGCGATCGCCGGGGGGATGTCGAAGATGGCGACGTCGACGCCGTCGAAGAACTCCGGCGTCAGGGCCTCGACGACCACGTCCCGGCCGGCCACGCGAAGCAGCGAGCCGACGTCCTCGGCCCCCGCGGCCAGCCGCACGTCGGCCCAGTGGGAGTGCCGGGTGGGCAGGACGTCGAGCACGACCTTCCCCACGGCCCCCGTGGCACCGACGACCGCGAGGGTCGGCTGCCAACCCTTCGGACGCGCGTCGTTGGTGCCCACGTCAGCGGCCGGTGCCCCCGTAGACGACGGCCTCGCCCTCGCTGGAGTCCAACCCGAACGCCGTGTGGACGGCCCGCACGGCGTCGTCGAGGAGGTCACCGCGCGTGATCACCGAGATGCGGATCTCGGACGTGGAGATCATCTCGATGTTGACCCCGGCGTTGGCGAGCGCCTTGAAGAACGTCGCGGAGACACCGGGGTTCGAGCGCATCCCGGCCCCGACGAGCGAGAGCTTGCCGATCTGGTCGTCGAACTGCACCGCGGTGAACCCGACGTCGGCCTGCACCCGCTGGAGCGCCTCGACGGCGGCCGTGCCGTCGGTCTTGGGCAGGGTGAAGGAGATGTCGGTGAGGCCCGTGGCCGTGGCCGAGACGTTCTGCACGATCATGTCGATGTTGATCTGCGCGAGCGTCACCGCCTCGAAGATGAGCGCGGCCATGCCCGTGCGGTCGGGCACGCCGACGACGGTGACCTTGGCCTCGCTGCGGTCGTGGGCCACACCGGCGATGATCGGGGCTTCCACGGCGTCTCCTTCTGGTCCTGCTGGTGCTGGCTGGTCCGTGACGATCGTGCCCTCCTTGTGGGAGAACGACGACCGCACGTGGATGGGGATGTCGAAGCGGCGCGCGTACTCGACGCTGCGCAGGTGCAGCACCTTGGACCCGGACGCGGCGAGCTCGAGCATCTCCTCGTTGGAGATGCGGTCGAGCTTGCGCGCGCTGGGCACGATGCGCGGGTCGGCGGTGAAGACGCCGTCGACGTCGGTGTAGATCTCGCACACGTCGGCGCGCAGGGCGGCGGCGAGCGCGACGGCGGTGGTGTCGGTGCCCCCGCGGCCCAGGGTGGTGATCTCCTTGGTCCCCTGGCTCACGCCCTGGAAGCCCGCGACGATGACGATGTGGCCCTTGCCGAGGGCCTCGGTGATGCGGCCCGGCGTGACGTCGATGATCTTGGCCTTGCCGTGCACGCCGTCGGTGATGACGCCGGCCTGGCTGCCGGTGAAGGACCGGGCGCTGTAGCCGAGGTCGGAGATCGCCATCGCGACCAGGGCCATCGAGATCCGCTCGCCCGCGGTCATGAGCATGTCGAGCTCGCGCGGGGGCGGGACGGGGCTGACCTCCTGGGCGAGGTCGAGCAGGTCGTCGGTGCTGTCGCCCATGGCCGAGACGGCCACGACGACGTCGTTGCCGGCCTTGCGCGTCTCCGCGATCCGCCGCGCGACCCGCTTGATGCTCTCGGCGTCGGCCAAGGACGATCCGCCGTACTTCTGGACGACGATGGGCAACGTGCGACTCCCGTGACGGTGGCTTGCGTGGGTTCGAGCCACTCTAACCGGCCGTCCACGGACCGGACACGATGCCCGGATGCCGGGCACCCGGCATCCGCTCGCCCCTGCCCTCCCGCTGTGTGCCCGGGCGGCGTAGCGTCGCGGGTACCCACTGAAGGAGGACCCCGTGTCGATCGTCATCATCGGAGCCGGTCTGGCCGGCGGCACCGCCGCGACCGAGCTGCGCGAGCAGGGGTACGACGGGAAGGTCGTCCTCGTCGGGGCCGAGGAGCACCCGCCCTACGAGCGCCCGCCGCTGTCCAAGGGGTACCTGCTCGGCAACGACGCGCTCGACGACGCGTTCGTGCACCCGCGCGACTGGTACGCCGAGCACGACGTCGACCTGCGGCTCGGCGTGGAGGCGACGGCCCTGGACACCGACGCCCACGTCGTGACGACGAGCGGCGGGGACCTCACCTACGAACGACTGCTGCTCGCGACGGGCGCCGAGCCACGACGGCTCGCGATCGCCGAGGACAGCGGCGTGCCCACCGCCTACCTGCGCACCATCGAGGACAGCGACCGCCTCAAGGAGGCCTTCGCCTCGGGTGGCCGCGTCGCGATCGTCGGGGCGGGCTGGATCGGCCTCGAGGTGGCCGCCGCGGCTCGCGAGGCCGGGTGCGACGTCACCGTGTTCGAGACGGCCGACCTTCCACTGCTGCGGGTGCTCGGGCCGACCGTCGCCCAGGTGTTCGCGGACCTGCACCGCGAGCACGGCGTCGACCTGCGCCTCGGCACCTCGGTGTCGGCTGACGACCTGCGCGGCGCCGACCTCGTCGTCGCCGGCGTCGGCGTGAGCCCGCGCCTGGACCTGGCGCGCTCGGGCGGGCTGGCCGTCGACGACGGCGTCCTCGTGGATGCCGGGCTGCGCACCTCCGTGCCCTCCGTGTTCGCGATCGGGGACATCGCGAGCCACGCCCACCCGGTGCTGGGGCGGCGCATCCGCGTCGAGCACTGGGACACCGCGATCAACCAGGGCAAGGTCGCGGCGCACAACCTCGCCGGGGCCGACGAGACGTACGACGCGTTGCCCTACTTCTTCACCGACCAGTACGACCTGGGCATGGAGTACGTCGGCCACGCGAGCGGTGACGACGAGGTCGTCGTGCACGGAGACCTGGCGGCACGGGAGTTCCGCGCCTTCTGGACCCGTGAGGGCCGGGTCGTCGCGGCGATGCACGCCAACGACTGGGACGCGACGGACGACCTGCGCGCCGCGGTGGCCTCCGGAGACCTCCCGCCCGCCCCCTGACGTGCGAGGGTCAGGGGTGGAGGGCGTCGAACTCGGCCTCGGACACGGCATCCGGGTCGGCGTCCAGGCGCACGTGCGCCAGCAGGGTCTGCACCACGCGCAGCGCGGCGGCCGCGCGCTCACCCCAGTGCGAGAGGTAGCTGAACTGCCACCACCAGAGGGCCTCGAGGGTGCGGCCGGCCTCGTAGTGGCTGAGGCCGTGGCTGAGCGCCGAGGCGATGTCGACGAGGTCGTTGCTGAGGTAGCCGACGACGGGCTCGGGGTCCAGCACGGGGTCGACGACGTCGCCGTACTCGTCCAGGCCCTCGAAGACGTTGGCCAGGCTCACCCGCAGGGGGTCGAGCTCGGCATCCGGCCCGACGTCCGGCTCGAACCGCTCCGCCGGCACGACGTCCTCGACAGCACCGAGGCGGGCGCCCATGACGAGCACCTGGGACAGCGCGAGCAGGGCCATCGGCAACGTCGCGTCGGGGGCGTTGCCGGCCGCGATCTCGCGCACCGTCACGAGGTACATCCCCGCGTCGGCGGCGGACTCGGTGGCGATCTCGCTCCAGTCGTCAGACATCGATGAGCCTGCGTCCCTCGAACGCGCGACCGAGGGTGACCTCGTCGGCGTACTCCAGGTCGCCGCCGACGGGCAGGCCCGACGCCAGTCGGGTCACGCGCAGCCCGAAGTCCTTGAGCATCCGCGACAGGTAGCTGGCGGTGGCCTCACCCTCGAGGTTGGGGTCGGTCGCGATGATGACCTCGGTGACCGTGCCGTCGCCGAGCCGGGTCATCAGCTCGCGCACCCGCAGGTCGCTGGGCCCGATGCCGTCGATCGGGCTGATCGCGCCCCCCAGCACGTGGTAGCGCCCCCGGAACTCGCGCGTCCGCTCGACGGCGACGACGTCCTTGGGCTCCTCGACGACGCAGATCGCGTGGACGTCGCGGCGCGGGTCGAGGCAGATGCGGCACTGCTCCGCCTCGGCGATGTTGAAACACGTCTGGCAGAAGCGGACCCTGGCCTTGACCTCGGTCAGCGCGTGCGCGAGCCGCTCGACATCGACCGCATCGGACTGCAGGAGGTGGAACGCGATGCGCTGCGCGCTCTTGGGACCGACGCCCGGCAGCCTGCCGAGCTCGTCGATGAGGTCCTGGACCGCGCCTTCGTACACACCGTGAGCCTACGACCTCGCGCCGACGCTGTCCCCGCCGCCGCGCACCGAATGTGGTCGGATGCCGTCAGCCGCCCACCAACGTGTAGTCGCCGGCTTCGGAGAGCGCCGCGGCGACCTCGGCACCGGCGATCTCACGAGAGGCGGCGACACGCACGACGGACTCGCCACCGCTCACGACCTCCACCTCGACGGCGTCCACGCCGGGCACGGCGCTCAGCTCTTCGCTCACGGCCTGGGCACAGTGGCCACAGGTCAGGCCGGTCGCCCGGAAGGTCTGGGTGCCCCCGGACTCGACGCTCGGGGCGTTCTCGGTGCTGGACATCGGGTGACTCCTTCGTCGTGGTTCTCGGGCCGGGGCCCTGCCCCGGACCGTGGTGGGTGCGGCCCTCAGATTCCGACCGCGACGCCGCTCGAGCCGGGTGGGAGCTCGTTGTAGTCGTCGACCCGCTCCTGGCCCGAGAGCGCGGCGATGGCGTCCATGACCTCGTCGGTGAGCAGACGGCGCGCCTTGCCGGACGGCATCCCCACATACGCCTGCGGGCTCACCGGCTGGCCGAAGGAGACGTGCACCTTGGCCAGCCGCGGGAAGCGCCCGCCGATGGGCTGCACCTTGTCGGTGCCGATGAGGCCGACGGGCACGATGGGCACCCCGGCGGTCAGCGCGAGCCAGGCGACGCCGGTGCGGCCCTTGTACAGGCGCCCGTCGCGCGACCTCGTGCCCTCGGGGTAGATGCCGAACGCGCGCCCCTCGCGCAGCACGAGCAGCGCGGCATCGAGCGACTCCTGCGCCGCGCGGGAGGAGTGCCGGTCGACCGGGATGGCGTTGGTGCCCTCGAAGAACCCCCGCCGGATCGCCCCACCGACGCCTGTCCCGGTGAAGTAGTCGGACTTCGCGAGGAAGCTCACGGGTCGCGGCGCGGCGATCGGGATGGCGAAGGAGTCGATGAACGACAGGTGGTTGCTCGCGAGCAGCACCCCGCCCTCGAGCGGGACGTTGTCGGTGCCGGTGATCGTCGGGCGCCACAGCACCTTGGACAGGGGCGCGACCACCCCATGGCTCACGGCGTACGACCGCGAGCTCACCGGGGCTCCTCCGAGATGACCGTTCCGCCGAGGATGCGCTCGACCACGGGCACCCCGACGTCCGAGAGGTCGTCGATGGACTCGTCGTCGTCGCTGATCGCACTGTCGTCGACGACCCGCTCGGTGGCTGGGGTCTCGACCTCTTCGGCGACGGTGGCCTTGGCCCGCTCGAGGGGGCTCGCCCAGGACGGCGCCGTGTCGACCGGTGGCGGCGCCTCGGACCAGCTGGCCGGCTCGGGCGCGCGCGTCGAAGGAGCGCTCGGGGCAGGCGCGGATGCCGTGGCACCGGTTGTCGTGGCCGGCGCCGGGCTGTTCGTGGTCACCGCCGGGGCGGGTGCAGCGGCGGACGCCGGAGTCGGCGTCGGCGGCGGAGTCGGCGGTGCGGCGGAGGGCGACGTCGCGGCGGCCACCGGCTGTTCGGGCTCGACGTCGGACGGCTTGACGGCATCGGACGCCTGGCCGTCGATGCGGGCGTCGACCCCGAGGACGTCGATGAGCGCCTGGCGGACGTAGTCGGCGTGGGCTCCGCGCCGGAAGGTCTCGACGAGACCGGTGGTGGAGATGCCGAGGAGCACCCGCTGGCCGTCGTAGTCCAGGACCTGGGCGTTCTGCGCCACGAAGGTCCACGTCACCCGCTTGTGCCGGCTGAGCCAGTCCAGGACATCGGGCCAGGATCGCCGGATGGCGTCGGTGTCGAGGCCGCCGAGGCCTTGGGGCTGCGGCTGCGCCGGAGGGTGGGGCGGGCCTGCGCGGGGGTGGGCTCCGGCGGCGCAGGCGCGGGCTCCGACCGGGGTCGAGGTGTTACCGCTCGTGGAACCGTGCGTTTGCGCATCGACTCGCGCAGGCTCCACCGGTGCAGGAGCAGCTTCGGCGGGAGCAACAGGCGCGGCGGCCGGAGCGGCAGGCGCGGGTGCAGCAGCAGGCGCAGCGGCAGGCGCCGGCGCGGCATACGGAACCGCCCCCGTCGGCACCCCACCCACGTCGAGACGCCGTTCGAGCCGGTCCAGCCGTGCGGCATACCCGGCCTCACCCACCGCTCCGGGAAGCAGCACCCGTGCAGCGATGAGCTCGAGCTGCAACCGCGGTGCCGTGGCCCCCGTCATCTCGGTGAGCCCGGCGTTGACGACGTCCGCCGCCCGCGACAACGCCCCGGCACCGAACGACGCCGACTGCAACCGCATCCGCTCGAGCTGGTCCTCGGGAACGTGGCGCAGCACCTGCCCGGCTCCGTCGGCGACGGCCGCGACGATGATGAGGTCGCGCAACCGCTCCAGCAGGTCCTCGACGAACCGCCTCGGGTCCAGCCCGGTCTCGACGACCCGGTCGATCGTGCGGAACACGGACGCGGCATCCCCAGCAGCGAAGGCATCGATCGCCCCGTCGAGCAGCTCGCCGTCGGTGAAGCCGAGCAGTGACGCCGCCGACTCGTAGGTGAGCCCGGCCTCGCCGGACCCCGCCATCAGCTGGTCGAGCACGGACAGCGAGTCACGCACCGAGCCGCCACCGGCCCGCACGACGAAGGACAGCACCCCCGGCGCGACGGCCACACCCTCCTTGACGCACAGCTCGTCCATGTAGCTCTGCAGCCGAGCGGGCGGCACGAGCCGGAACGGGTAGTGGTGGGTGCGCGAGCGGATCGTGCCGATGACCTTCTCCGGCTCGGTCGTCGCGAAGACGAACTTCACGTGCTCGGGAGGCTCCTCGACGATCTTCAGCAGCGCGTTGAACCCCTGCGGGGTCACCATGTGCGCCTCGTCGATGATGTAGATCTTGTAGCGGCTCTGCGCCGGGCCGTACGAGGCGCGTTCTCGCAGGTCACGGGCGTCGTCGACACCACCGTGCGAGGCCGCGTCGATCTCGATGACGTCGACCGTGCCCGACCCACCACGCGCCAGCGCGACACACGAGTCGCAGGTGCCGCACGGGGTCGGCGTCGGGCCCTGCTCGCAGTTCAGGCAGCGGGCCAGGATGCGCGCACTCGTGGTCTTGCCGCAGCCACGCGGCCCGCTGAACAGGTAGGCGTGGTTGACCCGACCGGTGCGCAGCGCCTGCATGAGCGGCTCCGTCACGTGCTCCTGCCCGATGACGTCGGCGAACGTCTCGGGGCGGTAGCGGCGGTACAGCGCGGTGCTCACCTGTCGAACCCTAGCCGCGATACCGGACATCCCGTGTGCCGTGCCATCGCCTGTGGACGCCGCCTCACCCACGTGCCGGTTGGGTCCTGGAGCACCACGCGACGTACCCTGACGAGCGTGCGCATCGACGTCTGGTCCGACATCCTCTGCCCGTTCTGCCACCTCGGCCGGCGGCACCTCGAGCTCGCCCTCGAGCAGTTCGAGCATCGCGACGAGGTGGGGGTGGTCTGGCACAGCTTCCAGCTCGACCGCACTGCCGAACCGGTCGACGACGTGCCGGCGATCGACCGCGTCGCCGCGAAGTACGGCATCCCCCGCGAGCAGATGGTCGCCCAGCACGAGCAGATGGCGAGCGACGCGGCAGCCGTCGGCCTGGACTTCCAGTGGGAGCGGCTGCGCGGCGGCAACTCCTACGACGCCCACCGGCTCATCCACTTCGCCCGTGCGCTCGGCCTCGAGCAGCCCGTGACCGAGCGGCTCATGCGTGGCTGGTACTCCGAGGGCGAGGCGATCGGCGACCCCGAGACCCTCGTGCGCCTCGCCGTCGATGGCGGCCTCGACGAGGATGCCGTTCGCGCCCTCCTCGCGGGCGACGATCACGGCATCGACGTGCGCACCGACCTCGCGCTCGCCTCCCAGATCGGCATCACCTCGGTGCCGACCTTCGTGCTCGACCAGAAGTACGGCGTCACCGGGGCCCAGCCCGTCGAGGTGCTGCTGAACTCCATCCGCCAGGTCTGGGACCTGCAGGGCACCGAGCCCGAGCCGGTCGCGGACGGCGGTGGCTGCGGCGGCGGGTGTTGCGGCGGCGTCTGCGGCAGCGGCGATGCCGCCGACGCGGATGCCGACGAGGACCTGGTCGCCGACCCCGCCCGGGCGTGAGGACACCCCGCGTACCTGGAAGAGCCCACCTGCCCTTGCTGCATTCCTGCCCTGGGGGAGTTCGGCGGGGTACCACCACGCGGGGTGCCGGGAACGATCCTAAGCGCGCTGACGGCATCCGTCGAAATCGACTGACGAGAAGGGCACCATGAATCCCCGCACCCTGTTCACCTGGCTCGCGCGCGCCGAAGTGGTGACGTGGACCCTGCTGCTCCTCGGGATGGCCTTGAAGTACGTCACCCGCACGACGGAGCTGGGCGTGAGCGTGTTCGGGCTCGTGCACGGGGTGGTGTTCCTCGCGTACGTGCTCGTGACCCTGGTGCTCTGGGTCGACCAGAAGTGGCCCGTGCGGGAGGTGGCGCTGGTGCTCGCGTGCGGCATCCCTCCGTTTGCGACGCTCTATGCCGAGCGCCGGGTGGAGCGACTCGGGCTCGCGCCGACGCAGTGGCGGCTCGGGGCCGGCGGCGATGCGCCCGTGACGGTGCCCGAACGGGTCGTTGCGGCTGCCCTGGCGCGGCCGGTCGCTGCGGCGCTCGTCGCGGCGGGCGCCGTGGGGGTCGTGACGGCGGCGCTGTTGGCCGTCGGGCCGCCCCCGGTGCCGGGCAGCGGCGCCTGAGGCCGGCTGGCTGAGCCGCGTCAGGCGCACAGGAGCAACAGCGGCATCGAGGTCGGCGAGCTGGTCGACGACCTGGCTGGGACCCTGGCCAGGGTCAGCCGCAGCCTTGCGAGCGGCGGCAGGGTCGTCGTGACGGGGTGGGTGCACGGTCCGTGTATCCGAGGACATCGCTCTGGTGCATCGTGTCCGCACGACCGGCGCGATTTCGGGCGGGCGCATCCCTCTAGTAGCCTCGCCCGCGGAGGATTCGCATAGTGGCCTAGTGCGCACGATTGGAAATCGTGTTGGGATAAAACCCTCGGGGGTTCAAATCCCCCATCCTCCGCCACCAGAACTGCCCCGGGAGCTTGCGACCGGGGCTTTTCTGGTGGCGCGTGGGTGGGGGATGCCGGGAGCGGTGGCTCGGGCGTCGGGTCCCACGCTCTGCGTGGGCGGGACGAACGCCCGACCAGCGCGGCGTCCCCCATCCTCCGCAGCGCGGCGGGAGCTCATCCGCGCTGCTGCTGACGAACCTGAGAGCCACCCAGGAGAAGGGTCCTCAGGGCAGGTCAGGATGCTTCGCCTGGCGAGCCACCCTCACCGCCGCCACCGTGGCGATCGAGGGAGGGCAACATGCCGGGGACCCTTCGATGATGAGCAGCGTGTTGACCTCACTCGCCTGCAGCCAGTGGTCCAGCAGCGCGACCTCTCAGAGATTGTTCGCAGGCGAGCCGGGAGCCACCAGGCGGCCGCGTGGCTCAGGCGAGCGGCTAGCCCTGACCCCACCCCGCACCGTGCGTCGTGCAGCGCCACCAGCCGTTGCTCGTCGACGTCCGGGATCGCACCCGACGCACTGACGAGCCGGCACACCGCGAACCCGTCCGTCCTCTCGCGGTACTCCGACAGCCATTCCTCGTGCCCCAGCCGAGCCTGCTCGTCGCTGAAGGGCCACCGCCAGGACGGCGCCGAGAAGTCCACCCGGAACGGCTTCGGAGTCAGCCGCGCCCGATAGCTGTCGTGCGTCGCACAGAGCTCGACGTACAACGGGTCCGAGGCGAGCTCGGTGAGCAGCTCACGCGCCCGTTCCGACATCGGCGGCGCCTGCGCTCCGGTGACGATGACCCGCAGCCCCGCCGCGGTGCGGTAGACACGCACCCCGAGCTCCGGATGCCGCTGGGCGAACGCCCAAGCCGGCTCACACGCGCGCCGCTCCACATCGGCCTCGGCCCCCGAGGGAGGCAGGTCTGCTGCCCGAACCACGTCCTGAGGGTTCCAGTCCCGTGGCGTCGTCGACATGGGAGTCGGCGCAGGGTCACCGGACACGAGGCGCAGCAGCCGTCCGAACAGCCCACCCCCGGATGCGCCGTCCGCCACCCCCCCCGGATGCCGTGCCACCCTCCCATCATCATCGCCCGCCAGCTCGGGCACGTCCACGTCGGCGATGAACAGCACGTCGGTGCACAGGACCTCGCACCCCATCCGGTTGCGCGTCACCGCCCCCAGCCGCTGCCCCGCGGACGAGAGCACCTCCTCGAGCACCGGCTCGCGCAACGGCATCCGGGGGTAGTAGCCACGACCGTCAGGCAGGCGCCCCTCCACCGCGACGCGCTCCAGCGCCTCGGCCAGGCGCGCCCGGGCCACCCCGGCAGCATCGAACTCCGACGTCTCGGACCACCCCCACACCACGAGCTCCCCACCCGACGCTCCGAGGTGCGGACTGAAACCCGAGGCCTTGGCCCAGTGCTGTGGCAGCATCACCCCGGCAGTCTGGCATCCGCTCGTCGCGCAGACCGCCCGTCCACGGACGATTGTCACCGAACCGCTGGCGCCGGCCCCGAGCACTCAGCACGATGAGGTGCCATGAGCAACGGCGCCTACGCAGCGGCATACGAGCAGTCGATCTCCGACCCGACGACGTTCTGGGGGAACGCATCCCGGGCCATCGAATGGACGACCGAGCCCACGACGGTGCTCGACGACACGAACCCACCGTTCTACCGGTGGTTTCGCGGCGGCACGCTCAACACCTGCTTCAACGCGCTCGACCGCCACGTGCGTGACGGCCGCGGCGAGCAGGCCGCGCTCATCTACGACAGCCCGGTCACGGCCACCGTCGAGACGATCACCTACGCCGACCTGCTCACCCGCGTCGCGACGTTCGCCGGCGCCCTGGAGTCACTCGGCGTGGCCAAGGGTGACCGGGTCGTCATCTACATGCCGATGGTCCCCGAGGCCGTCGTCGCGATGCTCGCGTGCGCCCGGCTCGGCGCGGTGCACTCGGTCGTCTTCGGCGGGTTCGCCCCGGCCGAGCTCGCGGCCCGCATCGAGGACGCCAAGCCCACGGTCATCGTCGCGGCCAGCTGCGGCATCGAGCCGAGCCGCGTGGTCGAGTACAAACCCATGCTGGATGCCGCGCTCGACCGCAGCAGCCACAAGCCCGAGTCGGTCATCGTCCTCCAACGCGAGCAGGCCTTCGCCTCCGTCGGTGAGCGCGACACCGACTGGGAGGAGCTCGACTGGGACGAGCTCGTCACCGACGCCGAGCCCGTCGGCTGCGTGGATGTCGAGGCGACCGACCCGCTCTACGTCCTCTACACGTCCGGCACGACCGGGCGCCCCAAGGGGATCGTGCGCGACAACGGCGGCCACGCGGTCGCCCTGCAGTGGTCGATGGCCAACGTCTACGGCATCGGGCCCGGGGACGTGTGGTTCACGGCATCCGATGTCGGTTGGGTCGTCGGGCACTCCTACATCGTCTACGCGCCACTCCTGACCGGCGCGACGACGGTGCTCTACGAGGGCAAACCGGTCGGCACCCCCGACGCGAGCGCCTTCTGGCGGGTCATCGCCCAACACGGCGTGAAGGCGATGTTCACCGCCCCCACCGCCTACCGGGCGATCAAGCGCGAGGACCCGACCGGGTCGCTCATGGCCGCCCACGACCTCTCCAGCCTGGAGACCGTCTTCCTCGCGGGTGAGCGCCTCGACCCCGACACCTACGAGTGGGCCAGCCAGGTGCTCGGCGTGCCGATCGTCGACAACTGGTGGCAGACCGAGACCGGCTGGCCGATCGCCGCGAACCTGCGCGGCCTGGAGCCGATGCCGATCAAGGCGGGCTCACCGTCGGTGCGGGTGCCCGGCTACGACGTGCAGGTGCTCGACGACGAGGGCCAGCCGATGCCGACGGGCCACGAGGGCGCCATCGCCATCAAGCTGCCGCTGCCACCCGGCACCCTGCCCACGCTGTGGCAGGACGACGAGCGGTACATCGCCGGCTACCTGTCGGTGTACGAGGGCTACTACCTCACCGGCGACGGCGGCATGATCGACGAGGACGGCTACCTCTACGTCATGGGGCGCACCGACGACGTGCTCAACGTCGCGGGACACCGGCTCTCGACCGGCTCCATCGAGGCCGCCCTGGCCGGCCACCCCGCCGTCGCCGAGTGCGCCGTCATCGGGGTCGCCGACGACTTCAAGGGCCAGGTGCCTCGCGGGCTCGTCGTGCTCAAGGGCGGCATCGACGCCGAGGGAGCCGAGGGTGTGCGCATCTGCAAGGAGCTCGTGCAGCGCGTGCGCGACGAGGTCGGCGCCGTGGCGAGCCTGAAGCAGGTCGACATCGTCGCGGGTCTGCCCAAGACCCGCTCGGGCAAGATCCTGCGCAAGACGATGCGTGAGCTCGCCGACGGGAAGGTGCCCACGGTGCCCGGGACCATCGAGGACGCCTCGGTGCTCGACGCCCTCGCGCCGGTGCTGCGCCCCGGAGCCTGAGCCAAGCCGACCGCCGGGGCCGAGACTTTGGCAGGGTGGAGGACATCCCCGTACCGACGACCCCGACGAGAGGCACCACCATGGCGATCGCCGCCCTCAAGATGCTCACCCTCGACAGCTCCGACGCCCAGCGTGACGCGACCTTCTGGTCCGCGCTCCTCGGCTGGGAGGTCGCGCACGCCGAGGCGGCGTACGCGATGCTGACCGGCCCGGGCGGGATGGCGCTCGGGTTCGGCACCCTCGACGACCACGAGGCACCGGCCTGGCCGAACGAGCACGGCAGCAAGCAGTTCCACCTCGACCTGGCCGTCGACGACCTCGACTCGGCCGCAGCCGAATGCGTCGAGCTCGGCGCGACGCTTCCGGACGAGCAGCCCGGCGAGACCTGGCGGGTCCTGCTCGACCCCAGCGGCCACCCCTTCTGCCTCACCCAGGCCGCCAACTGGGGCTGACGGCATCCGGTCGGGTTCGGTTCGCTGCGCGGACCTTTCAGCGCGCAGGTCGGCTTCCGGACGACGATGGTCCGGTGGAGGGCGTCATCCTGGGGTTCGCGACGATCGTCGCGGTCATCGGCGTGGGTGCCCTGGTGGCGCAGCTGGGGGTCGTCGACCTCGGCGCCCAGCAGGTGCTGAGCCGGGTCGCGTTCTTCGTGGCCTCCCCCGCGCTGCTCGTGACGACGGTCGCCGAGGCCGACGTCAGCGAGGTGCTGTCCCGTGGCCTGGTCGCGACGGTGGTCGCCGTCGCGGTGCCCGCCCTGACGTACGCCGTGGTCGCCCGCTGGCGGTGGCGCCGCACCGCGGGCGAACGGGTGATCGGTGCCCTGTCGAGCTCGTACGTCAACGCCGGCAACCTCGGCCTGCCCGTGGCCGCCTACGTCCTCGGAGATGCAGCACTCGTGGCCCCGACGCTGCTGCTCCAGCTGCTCGTGCTGCAACCCCTGGCCCTGGCCGTCCTGGACGCCGATGTGCGCGGACGGCGGCCATCGGTCGCCGACGTGCTGCTGCGGCCGTTCACGAACCCGCTGACGATCGGCACGCTCATCGGCCTGCTCCTGTCCGTCACCGGCTGGCAGCTGCCCCCGATCGTCGCGGACCCGGTCGAGCTCATCGGGGCGATGGCCGTCCCCGGGATGCTGCTGGCCTACGGCATCTCACTGCGGCTGGGGCCGGGTTTCGGGGGCGATGTCCCCGCAGCCGAACTGGTGCTGACGAGCACCCTCAAGCTCGGCGTCCAGCCATTGGTCGCGTATGCCGTGGCGCACCACGTCCTCGGGCTGTCCGGTCACGCGCTGCTCGCCGTCGTCGTCTGTTCGAGCCTGCCGACGGCGCAGAACATCTTCGTCCACGCCACCCGCTACGACCGGTCGACCACCTTGGCGCGCGACACCATCCTCGTCACGACCACCGGTGCGGTGCCCCTGATCATGCTCGTCGTCTGGCTGCTCGGCTGACGCAGGTCGAGCAGTCAGCCCTTGGGCGCGTACTTCTCGTGGAACTCGAGGAACGCGTCGTAGGCCCTGGGTCCGTAGACGGTGCCCGGACCGCCGACCATGAGGATCGCGACGCCGAGGATCTCGGCGACCTCCTGCGGGGTGGCGCCCTTCATCGCGGCGCCTCGGGCGTGGGACGCGATGCAGCCGTCACACTGCTGCGCCACGCTGATGCCGAGGGCGATCAGCTCCTTGGTCTTCGCGTCGACCGCACCGTCCTCGAGGGCGGCCTTGTGCAGGGCCGAGAAGCTGCTGTAGACGTCCGGGATGGCCGCCCGCAAGGCCTTGGACGGACCGCGCAGGCCCTCCAGAACTGCCGGGCCGTGGCCGTGGTCGTGACTCATGGATCCTCCGTCGCTCGAACCTGATACCCCTCAGGGTATCTTCCCATGGTGGCCGGGGCTGCCCGGTCGCCGTGGGCAACAATGTCGCCATGATCACCGTCGAGCTCGCCCGTGCCCTCATCGGCGCCGGTGTCCTGTGGGAGCCCGCCGCCGGCGACCGGTTCGTCATCGACGCCGAGCTGCTCACCGGCGACGTGTTCTGGATCAGCGACCTCACGGTCGAGGTGCAGACCTTCCGTGACCAGTCGCTGCTCGGTTTCAACGGCACGACCGAGTGGGCGCTGGACTCGGTGACGCTCGACCAGGCCCTCTGGCTGCCCCGCGAGGACCAGCTGCGCGAGCTGCTCGGCGACCGGCTCGAGGTGATCCGGCGCATCGACGACCAGTGGGAGCTGACGTATGCCGTCGCTCCGGGCTACGTGCGCACCGTCACCGACGCCGACCTCGAGTGCGCCTACGCCCGGGCCGTCCTCACCCTGTGACCTCGAGAGCCACCCGCGCAAGTGGCGGCCGGCGACCGCTTCCGCACTCACCTGGCCGAGGGCTCAGCGCTTGCGGCTCGTGCCGAAGACGGATCGGGTGATCTCGCGCCCGATCACCGTGCCGGCCGAGCGCAGCATCGACTTGAACGCGCTCGACTTCACGACGCTCTCCACCATCCCGGGGTCGGCCGCCTTCCGGCGCTCCTCGGCGGTCCGGGCCCGCTCAGCCGCGGCAGTCTCCTTGGCGGCATCCCGCGCGGCCACCTTCTCCGCGGCCAGGCGGTCCTTCTCCTCCGCGGCAGCCGCGGCCGCCCGTACCTTGGCGTTCTCCGCCTCCTGAGCCGCGAGCTTCTCCGCCTCGGTGCGAGCGATCTCTGCCTTGCCGAGCATCTCCGCGGCCGACTCCCGCTCGAGGTAGGTCGAGTACTTCGTCGCGAGCGGCGAGACCGCGACGGCCTCGGTCAGCAGTGCCTCCGGCGAGGGGGCCATGAGCGACTCGGGCGCCCGCATCCGGGTCCACGCGACGGGGGTCGGTACGCCCTTGTCCGACAACACGGTGACGACGGCCTCGCCGGTGCCGAGGGCGGTGAGCAGCTCCTCGAGGTCGTAGGCCGTGTTGGGGTAGGTGCGCACCGCCGCCTTGAGGGCCTTCGCGTCGTCCGGGGTGAACGCGCGCAGGGCGTGCTGCACCCGGCTGCCGAGCTGGGAGAGCACGTCGGCCGGCACGTCCTTGGGTGACTGGGTGACGAAGAAGATGCCGATGCCCTTGGAACGGATGAGCCGCACCGTCTGCTGGATCGCGTCGACGAAGTCCTTGCTCGCGCCGTTGAACAGCAGGTGCGCCTCGTCGAAGAAGAAGACGAGCTTGGGCTTGTCGAGGTCGCCGACCTCCGGCAGGTCGTGGAAGAGGTCGGCCAGCATCCACATGAGGAAGGTCGAGAACAGCTGTGGCCGGTCCTGCACCCCGGGCAGCTCGAGCATCGACACCAGGCCGCGGCCGTCGGGTGCGGTGCGCAGCAGGTCGGCGGTGTCGAACTCGGGCAGGCCGAAGAAGACGTCGGCGCCCTGGGCCGAGAAGTTCACGAGCTCGCGCAGGATCACCCCGGCGGTCACCGACGACAACCCGCCGAGCTCCTTCAGGTCGGCCTTGCCCTCGGGGCTCGTGAGGAACTGCACCACGGCTCGCAGGTCGGGGATCGTGTCGAGCCAGAGTCCCTTGGTGTCGGCGTAGTGGAAGACGAGCCCGAGGCTGGACTCCTGGGTCGCGTTCAGGCCCATCACCTTGGCGAGCAGGGTCGGTCCGAACGTCGAGACGCTCGCCCGCACGGGGATGCCGATGCCCTGTCCGCCCAGGGTGTAGAACTCCACCGGGTAGGCCGTCGGCTGCCAGTCCATCCCGACGTCCGCGGACCGGCTGGCGATCCGCTCGCCGGGTTCGCCGGGGCTCGCCATGCCGGACAGGTCGCCCTTGATGTCGGCGAGGAAGACCGGCACACCCTGCTCCACCAGCTGCTCCGCCATGAGCTGGAGCGTCTTGGTCTTGCCGGTGCCGGTGGCGCCGGCCACCAGGCCGTGCCGGTTCATCGCCGACAGCGGGATCCGCACCGGTGCGTCCGGGTGTGCCGTGCCGTCGATGACGGCTGCACCGAACTCGAGGGCCGGCCCCTCGAAGGCGTACCCCGATCGGATCTCGTCGAGCTGGCTGGTGGTCGGGTTCTCGGTCACCTCGCCAATCTAGTGCGCACGTGCCGCGTCCGCCGGGCACGACGGCACCCCGCGGCATACAGTGAGCCCGTGATCTTCAAGGCAGTCGGCGACAACCGCCCCTACCCAGACCACGGGTACTCCACGCGGCAGTGGTCGGGCGTCCCCCCGCGGCTCGTCCGGCTCGACGAGCTCGTCACGACCAAGCGCGAGCTCGACCTCCAGATGCTCCTGTCCGAGGACTCGACGTTCTACGGCGACCTGTTCGCCCACGTCGTGGAGTGGGAAGGCACGCTCTACCTCGAGGACGGCCTGCACCGCGCGCTGCGCGCCGCCCTGCACCAGCGACCCACCCTGCACGCGCGGGTCCTCTCGCTCTGATGGGGGCGCGATGAGCGAGCACGCGACGGATGCCGCGGCCCACGAGCACGCCCGCCAGCGGCGCCGCTCCCTGATCACCCTGGCCGTCGTCCTCCTCGGCCTGTTCTTCGCGTTCTGGTACGCGTGGTCCTACTACCAGGCCGAGACCTCCGGGGTGGCCGCCCGCCCGCCCGCCGCGACCTGCGCCCCGTTCGACCCCACGGCGGTGCGGGTGGAGGACACCACGGTCAACGTCTACAACGCCTCGAACCGCTCCGGGCTGGCAGCCTCGGTGTCCAAGACGCTCGCCGAGCGCGGGTTCATCATCGGCAAGGTCGCCAACGACCCCTCCAAGCGCAAGCCGCCCGCGATCGCCGAGGTGCGCCACGGCCCGGCCGGCGAGGCGCAGGCCGGGCTGGTGATCTCCACCATGCCCAAGGGGTCGGTCATCGTGGTCGACAAGCGCAAGGGCGCGACGGTCGACGTCGCGCTGGGGGCCAAGTACACGGCCCTGGCCCCGGTGTCCACGGCATCCGGCCTGCCCACGTGCCCGGCGCCCACGACCACCTGAGCGCCGAGACCCACCCGATGAGCACCGCCGTCGACCTCGGCACCGACGCGCTCCCGCGCAAGGCCCGCCCCATCGCCCTGGATCCGGGGATGACCGCGACCCAGGCCTTCGTCGTCGTGGCCACCGAGTGCGTCGAGCACTGGCGCACCAACGAGGCCCTGCTCGTGCACTCGCGCGCGATGCCGCACCTGCACCAGACCCGGGTCGGCATCCGCCGCCTGCGCTCCGCCGTGTCGCTGTTCGGCCCGGTGCTGGAACGGCACTCCCCCGTCATCTCGGCGGCCCACCGCATCCGCGAGCTCGCCCTCCCGTTCGGCCACGCCCGAGACCTCGACGTGCTCCTCGCGGGGGACATCCTCGACGGGCGCCACGAGCGCGAGGTGAGCGGGCTCTGGGAAGCCCGCCAGGCGGCATACGACGAGGTCCTTCACGTCCTCGGCGCCAAGCGGTGGGGAAAGGCCAGCGCCTCCCTCGACCGGGCGCTCGTCGGCGTGCCGTGGCAGCTCGGCGACGACCCGCCGGTCGCCGACCTCGCTGCTGCCGCTCTGGACAAGCGCTGGCGCCGGGTCGCCGGCCAGCCACGACCGCCTCGCCGAGATGTCCCCGGCGCAGCGGCACCGGGTGCGCATCGAGGCCAAGAAGCTGCGCTACGGGTGCGAGTTCTTCGCCTCCCTCTACCCCGATGCGGATGCCGGGCACGGGCTTCGCGTCGTCACCTCCACTGGGGAGGTGCTCACCGGCCCGTTGGCCTACGGCTGGTACGCCGAGGACGTGCAGTCCACGCTCGGGGCGGTCAACGACCACCACATCGCCGACACCCTGCTGCGGTCGGTGGGCGCGGGCGCACCGGAGGTCGACGAGGCGGCCCTGGTCGAGGCCGGGGTGCGAGCCTGCGAGCGCCTGGCCGGGATCAAGCCCTTCTGGCACTGAGCCCCACACCCCGACTGCGGAGGGGTCAGTCGCTGGAGCTGAAGGCGGCGTCGAACGCGGCATCCGGCTTGTCGAACGCCAGCCGGCGCACGAACCCGACGGCCTCGGCGGCACCGAGCAGCCGGTCCATCCCGGCGTCCTCCCACTCCACGGAGATGGGGCCGTCGTAGCCGATGGCGTTGAGGGTGCGGAAGCAGTCCTCCCAGGGCACGTCACCGTGCCCGGTGGACACGAAGTCCCAGCCCGCGGCGGGCGTCGGACCACGGCAGGTGCGACGACAGCCGGCCGTTGCGGCCGTTGCCCACCCGCATGCGGACGTCCTTGCAGTCGACGTGGTAGATCCGGTCCTGGAAGTCCCAGATGAACCCGGCCGGGTCGAGGTCCTGCCAGACCATGTGGCTCGGGTCCCAGTTGAGCCCGAAGGCCGGGCGGTGGCCGATCGCCTCGAGGGTGCGAACGGTGCTCCAGTAGTCGTAGGCGATCTCGCTGGGGTGCACCTCGTGGGCGAAGCGGACGCCGACCTCGTCGTAGACGTCGAGGATGGGGTTCCACCGGTCGGCGAAGTCCTGGTAGCCGGCCTCGATCGTCTCGGCGGAGACGGGCGGGAACATGGCGACGTACTTCCAGATCGCCGACCCGGTGAAGCCGATGACGACGTCGACCCCGAGCAGCGCGGCGGCCCGGGCGGTGTCGGCCATGCGCTGCGCAGCCCGCTGGCGCACGCCCTCGGGGTCGCCGTCACCCCAGACCGCGGCCGGGAGGATGTCCTTGTGGCGCTGGTCGATCGGGTCGTCGCAGACGGCCTGGCCGACGAGGTGGTTGGAGATCGCCCACACCCCCAGCCCGTGCCGCTCGAGGATCTCCTTGCGCCCGGCGATGTAGTCGTCCTCGGCCAGGGCCCGGTCGACCTCGAAGTGGTCTCCCCAACAGGCGATCTCGAGCCCGTCATAACCCCAGGACGCGGCAAGGCGACACACCTCCTCGAACGGGAGGTCAGCCCACTGGCCGGTGAAGAGGGTGATCGGACGTGTCATCGAGTGCTCCTTGCGATCATGCGGATGGTGGTGGGTGGTGCGAGGTCGTCAGGTGCGCGGTCAGCGCAGTGGCGTCGACGCCGGCGGCCTGGAGCACCAGGTCGCGAACGTCGGTCGCTGCCACGGTCTCACGCAGGCGCCCCGGTGTGGAGGTGATCAGCACGGGTCCGTCGTCCGGGTCGTCCGGCAGCCGGCCGTGGCTGCCCTTGACCCAGCGCGCATCCAGGGGCACGACCTTCATCGAGTAGCGCAACCCGACCTTCTTGCGCACGAGCGACAGTCCCGCGCGCGCCTTGGCCGTGCGGTCGGCCGGGTCGAAGAACAGCTCAGCGGGGTCGTACCCGGGCTTGCGGTGGATGTCGACCCCCCGGGCGAAGTCCGGTGCCCGGGCGTCCTCGAGCCAGTAGTAGTAGGTGAACCACGCAGCCGGTTCGGCGACGACGACCAGGTCACCGGCCCGCTCGTGGTCCAGCCCCACGCGCGCCTGGTCGGCCCGGTCGAGCACCTGCTCCACCCCGGCCGTCTCCTGGAGCAGCGCCCGCACCTCGTCGAGCCGCTCGCCGTCGCGGAGGTACACGTGCGCCACCTGGTGGTCGGCCACGGCGAAGGCGGTCGACGCCCAGGGGTCGAGGTACTCCATCCCCGCCTGGGTGTGCACCTCGAGCAGCCCGGCCCGGCGCAGCACCCGGTTGAGGTGCACGGGGTGGTCGACCTCGGTGATGCCGTACTCACTGAGCACGACGACCTCGACCCCCATCCTGGCGGCGTCGTCCAGCAGCGGTGCCAGCACGGCATCCAGCTCGGATGCCGCGGCGCGCGCCTCGGGCGACCGCGGCCCGAACCGCTGGAGGTCGTAGTCGAGGTGCGGGACGTAGGCCATGGTCAGGTCGTGGTGCGGCAGGACGCGACGGGTGGCTTCGACGATCCAGCGCGACGAGGCGATGGTCGCCGTCGGGCCCCAGTACTGGAAGAGCGGGAACTCCCCGAGCGCCTCGGTCAGCTCGTCGCGCAGCCACGTCGGGCGGGTGTAGCAGTCCGGGCTCTTGCGGCCGTCGGCGTGGTAGACGGGCCGGGGGGTGACGATCGTGTCGACGTCCATGCCCATCGCGTACCACCAGCAGACGTTGGCGACCTTGGCGTCCGGGTAGGACCGGCGCAGCACGTCCCAGATCTTCTCCCCGGCCACGAGGCTGTTGGGCTGGCGCCAGAACATCACCTCACCGAGGTCCCGGAAGAACCAGCCGTTGCCGACGACGCCGTGCTCGGCGGGCATCGACCCGGTGAGGAAGGTCGACTGCACCGAGCAGGTCACCGCGGGAAGGACCGTCGCGAGCGCGGCTCGGCTGCCCTTCTCCGCCAGGGCGCGCAGTCGGGGCATGTCCTTCAGCGCGCGGGGGGTGAGCCCCACGACGTCCAGCAGGAGCACCGGCAGGGGCGCGGCTCCCATGGCCGGTGCGACGGGACGGTGGTCGGTGGTGCTCACGTGGTCTCCTTGAGTCCGAGGTGGACGAGCTGGTCGCGCACCCACCCGACCTCCGCGGCGATGCGGCGGGCGAGGTCGTCGTCGGTGCGGGGGCGGGCGTTCTCGGGCAGCACGCCCCAGGTGTAGGTCTCGACCTCGAGGTGGTCGGTGACGGCTGATGCGCCCCCGACGAGAGCCGCGAGCGAGGACCGGGTGTGCTCGCGGGTCGACGTCAGGGGCGGCTCCGGCTCGGCGTCGAGCGGCACGTGGAAGTGCACCCGCCACGGCACGGGTGACCCGTCAGCCGCGCGGTCGGCAAGGAGGTCGTCGCCGCTGAGGGCGTCCGGGAGGTCGTCGCGTGCGTCGACCGACGCGTCCGGATGCCGTCCGCGCACCTGGTGCAGGAAGCGCACCTCGTCGAAGTCGGCCAACGCGGCGCGCGTGGCCGGGTCGGCCGGGTCGTCGGCATGGACGGCGGCCGACACCTGGGCCTTCGTGACGGGGAACCCGCCCGCCGCGATGCGGGACAACGCCTCCTCGGGATCCTCGAACCCCACGGCGAGGTGGCACAGGTCGAGGCTGACGCCGATCCGGTCGGTGTCGACACCGGCGAGCCGCTCGACCGCCTCGGCCGTGGTCTCGACGACACACCCCGGCTCCGGCTCCAGCCCCACCCGCACGGCTCGACCGGTGGTCGCCTCGATGCCCTCGAGGGCGTCGGAGAGCCGGCCGAGGTTGTCCAGCGCCGCGCGGTGGTGCCCGTCATCCCACGGCGTGCGCCAGGCGAAGGGCAGGGTCGAGATGCTCCCACGCGCAGCGTCGTCGGGCAGCAGGCGGGCCAGCACTGCGGCGCAGTCGACGGTGTACTCGAGTCGCTCCGACTCCGACCAGTCGGGGTGGTAGACCCGCTGCTTGACGACCGGCTCCTGGAAGCCCCGGTAGGGAAAACCGTTGAGCGTCACCGTCTCCAGGCCGCGCGCGACCAGTGCTCGCCGCAGGCCGTCGGTCGCGGTGGCGTCGTTGGCCAGCTCCCGGGCGGCTGGGGCGGCCAGCCAGAGGCCCACCCCGAGGAGGTCGCTGCCCAGGTGCTGACGCACCGGCAGCACGAAGCGGTCGAGGTGCGCCAGCACGTCGTCGAGGTCGTCGCCGGCGTGCACGTTCGTGCAGTAGGCGAGGTGCACGACGGTGCCGTCGGCGTGGTGGAGGCGCACGTCAGGCGTCCTTGGACCCGCGGAGCACGGAGTTGCCCTCGAAGGTCTCCGCAGTCGGATGCGTCCTCGTCGAGCTCGAGGCGGCCGCTCTGGCCGTAGAACTCGACGGGGTTGCGCCACAGCACGCGGTCCACGTCGTCGTCGTCGAAGCCACTGGCGAGCATCGCCTCGGCGGTGCGCACGGTGAGGAGCGGGTCGCTGCGCCCCCAGTCGGCCGCGGAGTTGACGACCATCCGCTCGGTGCCGTGCTCCTTGAGGATCGCGACCATCCGGTACGGGTCCATCTTGGTGTCGGGGTAGATGGAGAAGCCCATCCAGCACCCGCTGTCGGCGACGACGCCCACGGTGACCTCGTTGAGGTGGTCGACGAGCACCCGGCCGGTCGCCAGGCCTGACTCCCGGACGACGTCCAGCGTGCGGCGGGTGCCGGTCAGCTTGTCCCGGTGCGGGGTGTGCACGAGTGCCGGAAGGCCGTGCTCGACCGCCAGGCCGAGCTGGTGCGCGAACACCTCGTCCTCCTCCGGTGTCATCGAGTCGTAGCCGAGCTCGCCGACCGCGACGACCCGGTCCTTGTCCAGGTAGCGCGGCAGCTCCGCGAGCACCGCACGGCACCGCTCGTCGTTGGCCTCCTTGGGGTTGAGCCCGATCGTCGCGAAGTGCTGGATGCCGAACTGCCGGGCCCGGAACGGCTCCCACCCCAGCAGCGCGTCGAAGTAGTCGCAGAACGAGCCGACGCTCGTGCGCGGCTGGCCCAACCAGAACGACGGCTCCACGACCGCCCGCACGCCCGCGGCGTACATCCGCTCGTAGTCGTCCGTGGTCCGGGAGGTCATGTGGATGTGCGGGTCGAAGATTCTCATCGGGCGCTCCCGGAGGTGTCGTGGACGTGGTCGGCGGGCAGGATCAGCCAGGCGTCCTGCGGGACGTCACGTCCTGCAGCCCGGCGCTCGGCGACGTAGTCGCGCACCATGCGGCGCAGCTCGTCGTCCGTGCGGGCCTCGAGGTCAGCGACCTCGGTCAGGGGCAGCCCCATGAAGATCGCCTTCATCACGCCCTGCCGCCACGACGACTGGTCGAGGTGAGCGGCGGCATACGGTCCCAGGGCGGCACCGACCAGGCGGGTCTCGTTGGCGCGCAGCGCATCCCGCACGAGCGGCACCAACGCATCCCCCACCGCGGGGCGGGTGTCGGTGGCGCGGTCGAGCAGGGGAAGCGCCACCAGGACGGCCTTCTTCTCACCGCTGTCGCCACGGCGGTAGAGCGTCGTGGCGACCCGGACGACCTCGTCGACGTCCCCGGGCACCGCCTCGAGCAGCTCGACCCGCACCTGCTCGCCGTCTCGACCCTCGGCGCGCGCGTGCCGGGCGGCCACCGGGAACAGGCTCAGCACGGCATCCGGCGACATCGCCGCCACGTGGCGGGCATCGGCACTCCATCCCATGTCAGGTCCTCCTCATGAGTCGTGCGGCATCGGCTTCCGCCCGACGCAGGGCGGCCAGGCTCTGCTCGGCGAGAGCGGGTGCCGCATGGGTGTGGCGAGGCAGCTCGACGTGCACGAGCCCGCCGTAGCGGATGTCGGTGAGCGCCGCCAGCACGTCGGGCAGGTCCACCTCGCCCTGGCCGAAGGGCAGGTGCTCGTGCACGCCCCGTCGCATGTCGTCGATCTGGACGTTGGCCACGAGGGCGCCGGCATCGCGGATGATGCGGGCCGGGGCGTCCTCCTCGGTGCAGACGAGGTGACCGACGTCGATGGTCAGACCCAGTGCCTCTGGTCGGCCGAGCCGGTCGAGCAGCCGGACGACGTCGGCGACCCGCTCGAGGAACATCCCCGGCTCGGGTTCGAGGGCGAGGGTGACCCCGGCGTGCTCGGCCACGGGCACGAGCTCGGCCATGGCCTGCTCGACCCGGCCCCACCCCCGCTCGGGTGCCGCCGTCGGGGGCAGGACCCCGCTCCAGCACGAGACCACGCGCGCACCGAGGTCGGGCGCGATGCGCAGCGCCGTGCCGACGAGGGCGATCCGCCGCTCGCGGCCCTCGTCGCTGACGAACGTCGGGTGGTGCTTGTGACGGGGGTCGAGCACGTACCGACCGCCCGTCTCGATGACGACGTCGAGGCCGTGGCGCTGGAACAGGCTCGCGGCCTTCGCGACCCGACCGGCGAGGCCCGGCCCGATCGGGTCGAGGTGTGCGTGGTCGAGCGTGAGGGCCACCCCGTCGTACCCGAGGTCGGAGAGCACCGAGACGGCGTCGGCGAGCCGGTGGTCGGTGAAGCCGTTGAGGCCGTAGCCCAGTCGCAGGCTCATGTCGGCGACCCCCGCCGCATCGCGGACCGCGCAGCCCAGGACACCGCTCCCAGGGCGAGCGGCCCCTCGCACCTCACCGGCGGCCGCGACGAGGCCTGCTTGGAGGGGCACCATCCCCCGGATGCCGGCCACGGTCGCCTCGCGGGTCGTCACCGCGCCGGGGTCGGACACCGCGGCGAGCTGGGCGCGTCCCACACTGCTCGCGTAGGCCGCGGCACCGGCAACCGCGGCGGCGACCGCGAGCCAGCCGTCCCGTCCCGGGGCCGAGGGGCGGGTCACCGCCAGGGAGGGCACGAGCGCCGAGACCACGGCCGTCACCGCGACGGCGCCGCGCGCGGTCGAGGAGGAGGTGCCGTGCACCTCGCCACGGCTGAGGGCCGTCACCCCGGCGGTGTGCGCCGCGAGCAGGGCAGCAGGCGCCAGCGCCGAGCGCAGGGCCGGCGCGCCACCAGCGGCCGCGCCGAGCAGCACGTCGAGTCCGCGGGTGCTCGCCATGACGGCCGTGCTTCCCGGGCCGGACTTCGCCGAGAGGTCGTACGCCCAGACGGCACCGGCGAGCAGCGCAGCGACCGCGGCAGCCGGAGGGCCCCCCGCGACGGCGGCCAGCCCCACACCCGTGGCCGTCAGGCCCGCGGCGAGCGCGAGCGCGGTCTGCGGCGAGACCCGCCCCGACGGGATGGGGCGCTCGGGCCGCTCCACGGCATCCAGCTCGCGGTCGGCCCAGTCGTTGAGGGCCATCCCGGCCCAGTAGAGCGAGATCGAGGCAACCGGGAGGAGGGCCGTTCGGCGACCCGCCGGCCAGCCCGCGGCGGCGGCGCCCGCGAGGGAGTCACCGGGCACCGACAGCGCCGCCGGGGCCCGCACGAGCTCGGCGAGGTCGCGCAGGCTCGTCATCGTGCGGCGTCCGCACCCTCCGTCGCCCAGCGGACGAGGAGGTCGTGCTGTGGTGCGAGGGCGTGCTCGTCGGAGCCGGCCGGGTCCTTGAAGAAGAATCCCAGGGCCGGCAGCGGGCCGCTCTCGCCCCGCCGCATGGCGAGGTCGACGAGTCGGGCGAGGTCGATGACGAGCGGTGCGGCCAGGGCCGAGTCGCAGCCCTGCCAGGTGAACTGCAGCGTCATCCGCGTGCCGAGGAACCCGGCGAAGGTCACGTGGTCCCACGCGGTCTTCCAGTCGCCGAGGTCGGCCACGTGGTCGATGTGCAACGGGCCGTCGACCGCGTGGCCGAGCAGGGCCTCGAGGCCGGCGGCCTTGCTGTCGATCTTGCTGCGGCGCGCGTCGGCCGAGGCCAGGGTCGCGCCGTCGCCCCCGCCCAACAGGTTGGTGCCGGCCCAGGAGCGCACGTCGAGCGAGCGCATGGCGAACATCGGGGCGAGGACGGACTTCAGCAGGGTCTCCCCGGTCTTGCCGTCACTGCCGCCCCACGGCATCCCGGCCTCGCGCGCCATCGCCTCGATCACGGGCAGGCGCGCGCCGGCGGACGGCGTGAAGTCGACGAAGGCACAGCCGGCGGCGAAGGCTGCCGCGGCATAGACCGAGCTCGGCGGAAGCGGCGACTCGCCGCGCGCCCAGGCCTGGTCGAGGGCTTCGCGGGTCTGGTGCGCCGGGTGGGGCACTGCCGGTGCCTCCGTGGACGACACGTTGACCACGACGACGCGGGCCAGCCCCTCGCGGGTCGCGAACTCCCGCAGGTCGTCGGCGAGCCGGTCCACGGCTGCCCCCTGGGGTTCGGCGCCGACGACGTAGCCGGGGCGCACCCGGGTCGAGGCGAGGTCGAGGTCGTGGGCGACGAACTGCGGCAGTCCGTGGGGGATGACGCCGGCAGCGGCGAGGTCCTCGGCGCGCTTGGCGAGCGAGACGGTGCTGATGTCGTGACCACCGGTGACGATCTCGGTGGCGTCCACGAGCCCGGCGGCCTGCAGGCCCGGCTGTTCGGTGACGAGTCCGGTGGTCTGCGAGACTCCGGCGCGCATGGCGGCCAGGCCGGTGGCCACGGTGGCGGCGACGGACCCTCCTGCTCCGACGAGCCAGAGGCCGGTGCGTTCGGTGCTGGTGGTCATGGGTCCTCCTTGCAGGGCGGCGTCCCGGGCGGTTCGGGGCTGCCGGTCGGGCAACGGGTGGGGAATCAGGTGTGGGGTAGCAGGGAGCTGGCGGGCGCCAACAGCGCGCGCGTCCAGCTGAGGGGCCCTGCGGCGGGGGGCCTCATCCACCCCGCCGCAGGGCCGTTCAGGGGTCAGCCGCGCAGCTGGTCGATCACCTCCAGGGCGTCGCGCTCGAGCGCCTCGGCCGCGTCCACGTCCGTGACGAGGGTGCGGTCCGCGAGGAGGGCGATGAAGCCCTCCAGCTGCGACACGGCGGCCGAGACTCGACCGGCATCCGCGTGCTTCTTGGCCTGCACCAGCCGCTGGGTGAGCTTGCGCTCCCCGGCCGCCGTGACCTCACCGGAGTCGGCGAGCCGCTCGGTGAGCTCGGTGAGCTCGGCGAGTGACGTCGTCGTGGTGAACACGAGCGTGCTGATGGTGATGTGCCCGGCGTTGTCCTCGGCGGTCACGACGAGCGTGTGCTCACCGAGCGAGAGGGCCCACAGCGCCAGCGGCTGGTCACCGGGGACGGCGGCGCCGTCGACGGTGGCCGTGACCGACTGGATGCCGGACGTCGCGTCGGCGGCGGTCCAGGACACGTCACCGGCGTTGCCGACCTCGGCCCCTTCGGTCGCGCCCACGAAGGCCACGGTGGGGGCCGTCTTGTCGATCTTGATGACGAGCTGGCCCGGCACCGAGATGTTGCCGCCGTTGTCCGTCGCCCGGTAGAGGACGGTGTTCGTGCCCTCGGCCGTGACGTTGAACGTCGGGTTGTTGGCACTGACGGTCACCCACGTCGCTCCTCCGTCGATGGAGTACTGACGCGTGGAGACCGTGCCGTTGTCCGTCGCGTTGAGGCGGACGGACACGTTGGACGTGTACCAGCCGTTCTCACCGTTGGGAGCAGCCGGCGTGAGCACCGCGACGACCGTCGGGGGCGTGACGTCTGCGACGCCGCCGCCCACGAAGGTCAGCTTGTCGAGCACGACACCACCGGTGGACGTGACGTACAGGACGCCCGTCCCGGTCGGGACGTTGGACAGGGTCGCTGCCGTGTCCGACCAGGCGCCGCTGTTGACCGCGATGGTCCCGAACGGGGCTGCGTCAGGGGCGTTCCACCGCAGGGACAGGGTGCCCGTGCCGGAGGCCGTTGCCTTGACGCCCGTGATGCCGGCGAGGTTCACCGGGTCCCAGGACAGGTGGTCACCGGCGTCGAACGAGGTGACCTTGCGCAGGCCGCTCGCGTTCTCGTCGGCGGTCAGCTCGACACCCGAGGTGCCGTCGGCCCATTCGGCCTCCTGCGACTTCGGGTTGAGGATGAGCGAGACCTCCGAGGTGGCCGGGGCCACGCCGTTGGCACCGGCATCGGTGTAGCGGATGACGACGACACCGAAGATGTTCTCGGTCTCACCGTGCTCCGTCGCGTCAGCAGGAGTCGGGATCGCGAACTGGCAACCCGTTCCCTGGCTCAGCGGGTGGGCGTGGACGTCGTGCCCGAGACCGAAGGTCCAGGCGACGCGGCTGCACACCGTGGCGGTGCCGTCCTCGGGGTCGTTGGTCGTGACGACGAACGGCACGGCCTGGCCCCAGTCGAAGAACCCGCCGTTGGGCGTGCTCGTGGCGATGCTCGGTGCGACGTTGCCGACGCTGATGACCTTGCTCGTGATGCCGATCCGGCCCTGCGGGTCGGTGACCCGCAGACGGGCGGTGTAGGACCCGAGCGTGGTGTAGGTGTGGCTCGCCGCGACGCCCGTGGCGTCGAACGTGCCGTCACCGGTGAAGTCCCACTCGTAGGTGAGCGCGCCACCCTCGGGGTCGCTCGAGGCCGAGCCGTTGAAGTTGACCGTCAGCGGCACGCCACTGCCCGAGATCGGCTCGGCCGAGATGCGCGCCGTCGGCGCCTTGTTCCCGGGCGAGTAGTCGATCCGGTAGAGGCCGGCATCCGGGTTGGCCCGGAAGAAGCCGTCACCGTAGTCCAGGACGTAGAGCGAGCCGTCGGGCCCGAACTCGATGTCGATCGGGCTGTCGGTGATCGCCTGGCCGTTGGTCTCCAGCGCGGAGTTGGGCAGGAAGTGGGTGATGTGGTCCACGGGGCCGTTGGGCCACTGGACGTCGAACACCGCGAGGTAGTCCTGCGAGAACTCGGCGAAGAAGGCCTTCTCGTCCCAGTACTCCGGGAACTTCGTCGTCGACGGGTTCGCCGCGTCGAAGTGGTAGACCGGGCCCGCCCATCGGGCCCTGGCCGCCGGCGGGGCTGAAGTCGGTCAGCTCGGGCCACGGCTGGTGGGTGTTGTTGTCGCCGTAGTAGAGCGTGGGCGCGGTGGCCGGGGGCACGACGGCCAGGCCGGTGTTCCAGCGCGAGTTGTTCTGGGCACCGGCACCGCAGTCGAAGAACGGCACCCGGGGTCGCCGTGGCGAAGTTCCACTCGTTGTAGTTCGCGTTGGGTCCGTGACAGTAGGGCCAACCGCCGTTCAGCGGCTTGTTGATGGCCGTGGTCTGCCACTCGACGTAGCCCAGCGGGCCGCGCTCGGCGCTGGGCGCGCCGGCATCCGGGCCGTAGTCGCCCCACGAGACCGAGTTCGTCTCAGGGTCGACGTCGATGCGGAACGGGTTGCGCAGGCCCATCGCGAAGATCTCGGGGCGGGTCTTGGCGGTGCCCGGGGCGAACAGGTTGCCCGAGGGGATCGTGTAGGACCCGTCCGCGCTGGACGCTGATGCGCAGGATCTTGCCGCGCAGGTCGTTGGTGTTGCCGGCGCCACGACGCGAGTCGAAGCCGGGGTTGAAGCCGGGGGCGTCGTTGTTGGGGGCGAAGCCGTTGGCTCCGGGGGTGCTCGCGGGCGTGTTGTCCCCCGTCGCGAGGTAGACGTTGCCGTCGGCGTCGAAGTCGACGTCACCGGCGACGTGGCAGCACTGGCCGCGCTGCTGCTCGACCTTGATGATGACCTGCTCGGTGGCCAGGTCCAGGGCGCCTGCTGCGTCGTCCCACTTGACGCGGGTCAGCTGGTTGTAGCCCTTCCACTGGTCCCAGTACGTCGCGGGGTCCTGCCCGGCGGGCACCGTGTTGGGCGCCGATCCGGTGGGTGTGGTCGTGACGTACGGCGCGGTCATGGTGCGCGGCGCGTAGTAGAGGTAGACCCACTTGTTCGTGTCGAACGCGGGGTCCAGGGTGATGGTCTGCATCCCGTCCTCGGAGTTGCTGTACACCGGCACGGTCGTCACGACCTTGGTCGTGCCGGCATCCGGGTCCGTGAGGCGGATGTCGCCGTTGCGGGCGGTGGTGAGCACCTTGCCGTCGGGCATCACGGCCATGTCGATCGGCTCACCGGTGTCCTTGGTGAGCGTGATCTTCTCGTAGTTCGACCAGTCGAGGGCCGCTCGGCCGTCGTCGCCGTGGTCGACGCCGGGTGGGCCGCGCGGTGCCCGCGAGGGCGGCTCCGACGGCAGCCGAGTGTGAGAGCGAGCACGGCTACCGTCGAAACGACCCGTGGCCGACCTGTTCTGAGATTAAACTTCATGTCCACGTCCTTCGTGAGTGTCGGGCGAGCCAGCCCGGGGGTGGCGTCTGCCGCTGCAACGGCAGGCGACACCACCACCCGGGCTGGCGCCCACCGGCTGTTGGAGCCGGCGGACTGGAGCAGGTCAGCCGCGAAGGGCCGCCAGGTTGTCGTAGCTGAACTTCGCGACGCTCAGGGACTGGCCCGGGTTCGCAGCTGCCGCCACCTGCGTTGTCCTGCTCCCACATCGGGTTGTGCGAGCCCTTGGCGCCGACCCGGCGCAAGAACGTCGAGTAGTCGATGTCACCGACGCCGAACGGCGACGATGTCGTAGCCGTTGGTCGGACGCCGGGTTCTTCTTGCCGTCCTTGGCGTGGAACAGCGGGAACCGCATGCGTCTGCGCCGCGACGAGCGCCGGCCGGGTCGAAGATCGCGCCGGTCACCACGGAGCCGTCCGGGGCGGTGTACGTGTGGTGCTTGTACTGCGCCACGTGGGCCCAGAAGATGTCCATCTCGAGGTAGACGTACTTCGGGTCGGTGTTCGCCAGGAACCACTCGAGCCGCCGGATGCCGCTGCTGCGGGTCGGGCGGCCGAGCGCGTCGAGCGGGCCGCTGTCGAGCAGGAAGCTGTAGGCGATGTCGTGGTTGTGCGTGTAGAGCTTCAGGCCGTGGCCGGACGCCCGCTCACCGAAGAAGTTCCAGCGCTCGGCCGCGGCCTGCCAGTCGGCGAGGAAGCCGCTGCCGGTCGGGTCGTTGCCCGTGCCGATGTGGCCCATCCCGAGGATGTTCGCGATCTCGCACGCGGTGTCGAACGCCGCGATCGTCGCATCGGTGACCGTGCTCGGGATCGAGCCGTGGTTGCCCTCGGCCTCGAGCCCGTTGTCGTCCAGCCAGCGTGCGCAGCAGGGTCGCGCCCGCGACGTTGTTGAGGTTGCGCCGCCCTCGGCGTTCGCGTGCTGGCTGTAGCCGGCGAACTCGATCTGCCGGTAGCCGATCGAGGCGAGCTCCGTCGAGGACCTCCTTGAAGCCGGAGGCGAGGTCGGAGGTGTCAGCGGGTCGCGGCCGATGGCGTCGCGCACGGTGTAGAGGATGATGCCGCGCTTGCGGCGCGGGGATGAGGATGCCGTTCGCGTTACCGACGGGGCCCGCGAGGGCCGAGGGGGCGGTGACCGCAGCCGCGGCTGCCATTCCCGTGGTGGCCGCCATGAACTGGCGGCGGTTGAGCCCGAGCTTGGTGACCAGCCCGGTGACGTTGACGTCGTTGTCGTTCATGCTGCTCCTTCGTCACTGCAATGACAGGGGGGGTTGAACGGTGACCGGGCGGTCCTTCCTGCAGTTGGTCGTGGTGGTCGGCCACGGCGGTTCGGGTCGGGGTCAGTGGCGGCAGTGCCGCCGGTGCGACGGCCTCAGCCGTCGGTGGAACCGTCCGGTGGGACGGTGTCTGTGGGGGTCCAGCACGACCCGTTGGCCGCGCTGAGCTCGACGGCGGCCAGGACCTCCTGGACGGCGAGGCCGTCGGCGAACGACGGCTCGGGGTCGGTGCCCTGGCTGATGGCCTCGAGGAGGTCTGCCGCCTGGTGGCTGAAGCCGTGCTCGTAGCCGAGACCGTGACCGGCGGGCCACCAGTGCTTGACGTAGGGGTGCGTCGCCTCGGTCACGATGACCCTCGTGAAGCCCGACTCGCGCGCCGGGGCCTGGGCATCGTGGACGTGCAGGACGTTCATGTCCTCGAAGTCGAAGGCGAGGCTGCCGCGAGAACCGTTGATCTCCAGGCGAATCGCGTTCTTGCGGCCGGTGGCGAAGCGGGTGGCCTCGAACGTCGCCAGGCCGCCGCCGCTCAGGCGGGCGAGGAAGATCGCGGCATCGTCGACGGTGACCTCGCCACGTCCCGTGCCGACCTCGGCCGACAGCCCGTGGACGGCGCCGGGCAGCGGCCGCTCGCGCACGAAGGTCTCCATCGTCGCGCTGACGCCGGCGATCCTCTCACCGGTGACGAAGTGGGTGAGGTCGATGATGTGCGCCCCGATGTCGCCGAGCGCACCCGAGCCGGCGCGGTCCTTCTGCAGCCGCCAGGTGAGCGGGGACTGCGGGTCCACGAGCCAGTCCTGGAGGTACTGGGCGCGCACGTGGCGGATCTCGCCGATCCGGCCTTCCATGACGAGCTGGCGGGCAAACGCCAGGGCGGGCACCCGGCGGTACGTGAAGCCGACCATCGACCGGATGCCGCGCTGGCGCGCCTTCTCGGCGGCGGCGACCATCGCCCGGGCCTCGGCCACGGTGTTGGCGAGCGGCTTCTCGCACAGGACGTGCTTGCCGGCCTCGAGGGCGGCGATGGCGATCTCGGCGTGGGTGTCGCCCGGCGTGCAGATGTCGACGAGGTCGACGTCCGGGCGGGCGATCAGCGCACGCCAGTCGGTCTCGACGTGCTGCCAGTCGAAGCGGCGGGCCATCTCGCCGGCGGCCACGGCATCGCGCCCGCCGACGGCGACGAGGTCGGGCACGAGCGCCGGGTCGAAGAAGCTGCGGGCGTTGCGCCACCCCTGGGAGTGGGCGACACCCATGAAGGAGTAGCCCACCATGCCGATGCCGAGGCGACCCGGCGCGCTCACGGGCGCCGCGACGGCATCCGTGCGGGGTGAGGTGATGTCAATGGCCATGAGGCACCTTCCGTCGGACGCCCTGCGTCCGGCTGGGGTGGGGCCGTGGTGCTCGCCGGCCAGCGGCGGCCGGCGAGCACCACGACGATCCGGTTGGGTCAGGACTCGAAGCCGAGGGGCAGGTACTCCTCGACGTTGTCCTTGTTGACCACGGGGGCGTCGAGGACGACGCGGCGCGGCACGCTCGGCTGGACGAGGTCGGACATCCCCTTGCCCTGGGCGAGGAGACGGGCGAGGCGGACGCCGTCAGCGGCCTGGGTCGGCGGGTAGATGACGGTGGCTTCCATCTTGCCCTCCTGGATCCAGCGCATCGCGTTGGCGGAGCCGGCTCCACCGATGAACGCCATCTCGTTGACGGTTGGCGTTCTCCAGGGCAGCCATCACGCCGACACCCTGGTCGTCGTCGTGGTTCCAGAGGATGTCGATCTTCGGCGCGGCCTGGAGGAGGTTGGACGCTGCCTTCTCGCCGGACTCCACCGTGAACTCGGCGGCGACGCGGTTGTCGACGGTCTGCCCGCACGCCTTGAGCGCGTCGGCGTAGCCCCTGCTGCGGTCCTGGGTCAGGGGCAGTGCGTCGATGCCGGCGATCTCGGTGATGACCGGGTCGGCGATGCTCTTGGACTCGATGAGGCCACAGGCGTAGGTGCCGGCGCTCACGCCCATGCCGTAGTTGTCGCCGAGCACCGTGGTGCGGGCGGCGAAGGGCGAGGAGAACTCACGGTCGACGTTGACGACGATGATGCCGGCCTCCATCGCCTTGGTCGCGACCTCGGTGAGGGCGGCGCCGTCGGTCGGGAGCAGGACGATCGCGTCGACCTTGTCGTTGATGAAGGTCTCGATCTGGCTGATCTGCAGGCTGGCGTCGTTCGTGCCCTCTGACGCCTTGAACTCGATGTCGGAGTACTTCTCGGCCTCCGCCTTGGCGGAGCTGTTGACGGCTGCGAGCCAGCCGTGGTCGGCCGCGGGGCCGGAGAAGCCGATGGTGACGGTCTCACCCGGGGCGTCGTTGTCGCTGGCGGCGCCCGCGGGGGCGCTGGAGGCTGCGGTGTCGTCGGTGTCTGCGGTGTTGCTCGTGCAGCCGGTGGCCAGCAGGCCGATGACACCGGCGGCGGCGAGGAGCCGGGCCGAGCGGGAGGTGGTGATGGTGCGGGACATGCTGGTCTCCTTGCGGGGGCGGGGACGTGCTGCGGTGGGGGTGCTGCCTGAGGGTGGTGCTACGAGGGGTGGTGCTCACTCGGCCGGAGCGGGCCGAGGGACTGTGGGGGCTCGGCTATGGAGCACCTCGTCGCGAGGCGACGCGCTGCTGGAGCAGCACGGCGGCGACGATGATGATGCCCTTGGCGACGGCCTGGGTGGAGGTGTCGAGGTTGTTGAGGGTGAAGACGTTGGTCAGGGTCGTGAAGATGAGGACGCCGAAGACGGTGCCGACGATCGTGGCGCGGCCACCGCTGAGCAGGGTGCCGCCGATGACGACGGCCGCGATGGCGTCCAGCTCGTAGAGCTGACCGTGGGTCGAGGTGCCGGTCGTCGTGCGGGCCATGATCATGACGGCGGCCAGACCACAGGCCAGGCCGAGCAGGATGTAGAGGTACATCGTCTGGCGCTGGACCTTGATGCCGGCCAGCCGGGCGGCCTCGGGGTTGCCGCCGACGGCCAGGGTGCGGCGGCCGAAGGTCGTGCGGTTGAGCAGGATCCAGCCGGCGATCGCGACCAGGGCGAAGATGATGACGAGCACCGGCACGCCGAGCAGGCTGCCTCCGAAGAAGTCGATGAACTCCCGGCTCGTGACGATCTGGGTGCGGCGCGCGGCGATGATCTCGGCCAGTCCACGGGCAGCGGCGAGCATGGCCAGCGTGGCGATGAACGGCGCGACCCGCCCGTAGGCGATGAGCGAGCCGTTGACCAGCCCGCACGCACCCCCGACGGCCAGGGCCGTGAAGACCATGATGATCCAGTGGGTGTCCGCGGCCATCGTCTGGGTCGCGAGGGTGGTGGCCCACACACTCGCGAGGGCGACGATCGCACCGACGGACAGGTCGATGCCGCCACCGCCGATGACGAAGGTCATCCCGACGCTGACGACGCCGATGACGGCGGCCAGGCGCAGGATCGTCATGAGGTTGTCGATGCTGGCGAAGCGGTCGCCGGCCGTGATGACGCCGACGATGCACAACAGGAGCAGTGCGATGACGAGCCCGAGGTTGCGACCGGCGGAGCCGGCCATGAACCTGCTCAGGCTCGAGCCCTTGGGTGGCTCGGTGGGCGCCGTGATCTGGTGGTGGCCCGTCGAGTCGGCGTGGGTGTCCACGGCGGATGCCGGGACTCGCCCCTCCGGCTCGGGGGCCTGGGTCGTTGGGTCGACGCTCACGCCGCGTCTCCTCTCATGATGATGTCGAGCACCTGGTGCTCGTCGAGTTGGTCGGCCGGTGCCTCGTGCAGCACCGTGCCCTCACTGACGACGAGAACCCGGTCTGCGAGACCGAGCACCTCCTCGATCTCGCTGGACACGACGACGACGGCGACGCCGTCGTCGGCCAGGGTGCGAACCAGGGCGTAGATCTCGGAGCGGGCGCCCACGTCGACACCACGGGTGGGCTCGTCGAGAAGCAGGACACGGCATCCGCGAAGGAGCCAGCGAGCCAGCACGACCTTCTGCTGGTTGCCACCGGACAGGGTGCGCATCTCGCGGTCGACCCCGGTGGGTCGCACGTCCAGGCTCTCGACCTGCTCGAGCGCGGCCCGGCGCTCGCCGTCGCGGTCGAGGAGGCCACCGCGCGAGAAGCGGGTGAGGCTGGCCATCGTGATGTTCGTGGTGACGCTGTCGCCGAGCAGGAGCGCCTGGCTCTTGCGCTCCTCGGGGCAGAGCCCGATGCCGGCCGCGACCGCGGACTGCACGGAGCCCGGCCGCAGCTTCTTGCCGCCGACCTCGACGGTGCCGCTGTCGCTCTTGCGGGCCCCGAAGACGGTCTCGATGATCTCGGAGCGTCCCGCGCCGACGAGCCCGGCGAAGCCGAGCACCTCGCCCGGACGCACGGAGAAGCTCACGTCGGCGAACTCGCCGCGTCGGGAGAGTCCGTCGACGCGCAGGAGCGGCTCGGCGTCGGCCACGACCCCGCGGGCGGGGAAGACGTACTCGATGGAGCGCCCCGTCATGAGGCGGATCACCTCGGAGGTCGGCGTCTCCTTCGCGGAGAGCCCGGTGGCGACGGTGCGGCCGTCCTTGAGGACGGTGACCCGGTCGCCGATCGTGCGGATCTCCTCGAGGCGGTGGGAGATGTAGATGATGGCGACGCCCTCGTTCGTGAGGTCGCGGATGACGTGGAAGAGGCGCTCGACCTCGCCACCGTCCAGGACCGCCGACGGCTCGTCCATGATGATGAGCTGGGCCTCGTGGGAGAGCGCCCGGGCCATGCTGACGATCTGCTGGCCGGCGGCGCTGAGGCTGCCGACCTCTGCGGACGGCGAGATCTCGGGGTGGCCCAGACGCTTGAGGAGGCCTGCGGCGAGCTTGGCGGTGCTGCGGCGCTGGGAGAAGCCGAACTTGCTGCGCTCGTGACCGAGGTAGATGTTCTCGGCGACCGTCAGCCCCTCGACGAGGTCGAGCTCCTGGTAGATGGTCGCGATGCCGATGTCCATGGCGGCCTGGGGGTGGGCGAACCGCACCTCCTCGCCCTGCCAGGTGATGGTGCCCTCGTCGGGTGAGTGGACACCGGCGAGCACCTTGATGAGGGTGGACTTGCCGGCGCCGTTCTGGCCCAGCAGGCAGTGCACCTCGCCGGGGCGGACGTCGAGGTCCACCCCTCCGAGTGCGACCACTCCGGGGAAACGCTTCACGATGTCGGCCATGCCCAAGAGGGTCGAGGCGCCATTGCCTTCCATGTCGGGGGACGTTAGTCCTACTTTTGTCTGAACGTCAAGCAAAAGTTTTTGCGAATCGCCGATGTTATGGATTCGAGACACGATGAAGCGTGGTTGTGCTTGACTACGAAGCGTGACCACGACGGCTGCTTCGTTCGCGGCCCATGGCGGCACGTCAGGGGCCGGCGAACTGCTGCAGCTGATGCTCGACGGCACCCCCAGGACCCGCGCAGAGCTGATCCGGATGACCGGCCTGGCCCGCTCCACCGTGGGCGCGCGCGTCGACGCCCTGATGGCCGTCGGACTGCTGACGCCGTCGGGTGAGGCCGCCTCCACCGGTGGGCGACCCCCGGCCCGGCTGGCCTTCAACCCCGATGCCGGTGTCGTCATCGGCGTCGACATCGGCGCGACCCACGCGCTCGTCGCGCTGACCGACCTTCGCGGGCGCGTCGTCAACGAGGCGGCCCTGACCATCGACGTCACCGCCGGCCCGGATGCCGTGCTCGACCACGTCGCGAGCACCGCCCGCGGCCTGCTCAAGGAGGCCGGCCGCAACCGGGTCGAGCTCGCGGGGGTCGGGATCGGCCTGCCCGGACCGGTCGAGCACTCCACCGGACGCCCCGTCCTGCCGCCGATCATGCCCGGCTGGGACAACTACGACGTGCCCGGACACATGGTCAGCGCCCTCGGTGGGCCCGTGCTCGTCGACAACGACGTCAACCTCATGGCCCTCGGCGAGCACGCCACGATGTACCCGCACATCGAGCAGATGATCTTCGTCAAGGTGGCGACCGGCATCGGCGCGGGCATCATCAGCGGAGGTCGGCTGCACCGTGGTGCGCAGGGCACGGCTGGTGACCTCGGCCACGTCGCGGCCCTGAACGGCGGCGACACCCGGTGCACCTGCGGCAACCTCGGATGCCTCGAGGCGGTGGCGAGCGGTCCGGCGATCGTCAGGGCGCTGCGCGAACGCGGCCTGGTGGTCGAGGACACCGGCGACCTCGTGCGGCTCGCGAAGGCCGGCGACCTCGTGGCGGCGACGGCCATCCGCGAAGCCGGCCGCGAGATCGGCCACGTCCTGGCCACCTGCGTCAGCCTGCTCAACCCGTCGGTGATCGCGGTGGGCGGGCGACTCGCACAGTCCGCCGAGAGCCTGCTGGCCGGCATCCGGGAGGTCGTGTACGGGCGCTCGCTCCCCCTGGCGACCGGGGACCTGCAGATCGTCGCCTCGCGCACGGCAGGGCACGCCGGCGTCATCGGCGCGGCGACGATGGTGGTGCAGCACGTGCTGTCGGTCGAGCAGGTCGAGCACCAGCTCGCCGCTGCTGCTGCCGGCTGACGCATCCCGCCGCCAACACCAACGAGAACCCGGGAGCGTGCTCCCGGGTTCTCGTTGGCGGTGGCGGTGGGATTTGAACCCACGGAGGGCGTAAACCCTCACACGCTTTCGAGGCGTGCTCCTTAGGCCGCTCGGACACGCCACCGCCGGAGAGGTTACCCGAGGCGGCAGCCCGCCTTGAAATCGGCGGACAGACGAGAGCACGCCGCCCCCGGTACGGGGACGACGTGCTCTCGTCAGTCGGCCACGCGGGCCGAACCAGTCGTCAGGCGCGCTTGGTGACGGCCTTGACGACGAAGAGCAGGAGGCAGGCGCCGGCCAACGCCACGAGGAAGCTCATGATGAGGCCCGGGCCGTCGAGGTCGACCCCGAAGACGCCGAGGAGGAAGCCGGCGAGGATGGCGCCGACGATGCCGACGACGATGTTGAGGATGATCCCCTGCTGCGCGTCGGTCTTCATGATCTTGCTGGCGACCCAACCTGCGAGTCCGCCGATGATGATCCAGCCGATGATGCCCATACCCATGACGGGGTTACGCCTTTCGTAGGTGTGCGGCCCCCCAGTCGGGGGACCGCCGACGAAGGACGCTAGTAGTTGAAATGGCGCGGATCGGCCGGAGATGCAGGGCACTTTGTCAATGTGACCCCGCTCACCCCCGGCGCGTCTCGAAGAATCGCCGCACCAACGCGCCGCACTCGTCCTCGAGGACCCCGCCCACCACCTCCGCCCGATGCGTGGCCCGACGGTCGCGCAGCACGTCCCACACCGAACCGCAGGCCCCGAGCTTGGGGTCCCAGGCACCGAGCACGACCCGGTCGATGCGGGCCAGCATGGCCGCGCCTGCACACATCGGGCACGGCTCCATCGTCACGACGAGGGTGCACCCCTCCAGGCGCCACGAGTCCTTGTCCGCAGCGGCGGATGCGGCGGCCCGGATGGCGACCACCTCGGCGTGCGCGGTGGGGTCACCCTCCACCTCGCGCTCGTTCCACCCCTCGCCGAGGACCACACCGGCCCCCGACACCACGAGGGCACCGACCGGCACGTCGCCGGCCGCGGCGGCGCGCTCGGCGAGCTCGAGGGCGCGGCGCATCCACCCGGCAAACCGTGGATCGGGGGGCAGGCTCACGCGCTAAGTTTCACCCATGCGCGTCATCAACCCGGACCACCGGCTCATCGCCCACAAGCTGACCTACCTCCGGGACAAGCGGACGGACTCCCCGACCTTCCGGCGCCTGGCCGAGGAGCTCATGACCCTGCTGGCCTACGAGGCCACCCGGGAGGTGCGGGTCGAGCCCTTCGAGATCGAGACCCCGGTCGGCCCGACGACCGGCATCAAGCTGAGCAACCCCAAGCCGCTCATCGTGCCGATCCTGCGCGCAGGCCTGGGCATGCTCGAGGGCATGGTCCGGCTCCTGCCGAGCGCCGAGGTCGGCTTCCTCGGGATGCAGCGCGACGAGGAGACCCTCGAGGCGATCACGTACGCCAACCGGCTGCCCGACGACCTGTCCGGGCGGCAGGTGTACGTGCTCGACCCCATGCTCGCGACCGGTGGGTCGATGGCCGACGCCATCAAGTTCCTCATCGAACGTGGCGCGAACGACATCACGGCGGTCACCCTGCTCAGCGCCCCCGAGGGGATCGCCCACCTGCAGGAGGCACTGGCCGACGTGGCACCGCGCATCACGCTGGTCACGGGCGCGATCGACGAGCGGCTGAACGAGAACGGCTACATCGTGCCGGGGCTCGGTGACGCGGGCGACCGCCTCTACGGGCTGGCCCAGTAACCTCCCACCACCCACCCCGGATGCCGTTCGCGGCCTTGGCGGGCCACCGAACGACCGCCGCGTACCCGGCATCCGAAAATGGTGCGACACGCCCGGCGCCATGCCTCAGTCGTCACACCCGTCACATCTGACACGATGGTCCGTGCGACGTGCGTTCGGCACGCCCCGATGGAGAAGGACGTGACATGCCCCCGGTCAAGAAGATCGTGATGTGGCTCCTCGTCATCTTCCTGCTCTACGCGATCCTCACCTCGCCGAGCAGTGCCGCCGACATCTTCAACTCCGCCTGGGACATCGTCGTCAACGGTGTGGAGAACATCGCGTCGTTCTTCGACTCGCTGCTTCGCGGCTGACATGGCGCGGCGGCCGCAGCTGGACCGCGACCTCGACCGCTCCCTCGTGCCCGGCGAGGCCGCGATCGTCGCGGTTCGGCACCACTGGCTCTCCCTGCATCGCGAGATCTTCCTGGCCCTCGCGGCGACCGTCTTCGTGTTCTGGGTCGACCTCAAGGTGTCGACGAGTGCAGGTGGTGCGCGGCCGCTGCACAATCTCAGCCTCCTGCTGTGGTGGGCAGCCATCTTCTGGCTCGTGTGGAGCATCCTGAACTGGCGCCGCGAGTGGTTCGTCGCGACGGACAAGCGGTTCCTGCTGTTCTACGGGTTCATCCGCCGCAAGGTGGCGATGATGCCGCTGCAGAAGGTCACGGACATGACGTTCGACCAGTCACTGCTCGGGCGCATGATCGGCTACGGCACCTTCGTCATGGAGTCCGCCGGGCAGGGACAGGCGCTGTCGGTCGTCAACTTCGTGCCCAATGCCCAGAAGCACTACCAGGCGATCTGCGCGCAGCTGTTCGGCTCGGGCACACCGGGATCCGCGTATCCCAACGGTGGTGGCGGGTCGGCGGGGCCGCGCCCCGACGATGGTTTCGGTGGCGGCGGTGGGGGCGGTGGCGGCTGGGACGACCCCGGTGGTGACGGACCGGGCCCGAGCAGTCACGGCCCGGCGGCAGCGCCTGCGTCGGCGGGCCCCCGACCCGACCCGACGGCCGATCCGGTGCAGCGGAGCAATCCGGAGTCCTGGTACCGCAGCTCGAACCTCGGCGCGCCGTCCCGGCTGGGCGACACCGGCGAGATCCCCGTCGTCGGGGCCGCTGGGGGTGCCGTCTGGGCGCCCTGGGCCGTCGAGCCCGCGCCGGATGTGGACTCGACGACCGTCGATGAGCTGGATGCCGACGACGGACACGCGACGTGGGTGGACGAGGACGACCAGGACGACCAGGGCACCCACGCCCGCGAGATCCCGCTCTACCCACCGGCGCACTGGTCCGACCACTGACCCGTCCCGCGCGGTCGAGGTGATACCGCTCGCGGAACCACGCACCTGGGGTTCGACTCCGACCCTGGGTCGCGGGGTCGAGGTGATACCGCTCGCGGAACGATGCACTTGGGGTTCCACTCGCGTCGTCCACAGGCGGGTCGAGGTGCGCTCGTCATCCACAGGGGATGCCGTCTGCCTGGTTTGCCGTTCGGCTGCGGTTCATCCTCGTCGACATGTCGACACACAAGCTGCCACCTCGCGAACGTCGCGCCGCGGCCCGAGCCGCGGCCGAGGAGCACGACGGGATCCTGTCTCGAGCCCGGCTGCGTGAGCTCGGAATCGACCGCAACATGGTTCGCCGGGAGATCAACGCCGAGCGGTGGGCCAACCACGGACATCAGACGGTCGCAATGCACACCGGCGCCCTGAGCGAGCTCGCCCTCCGGTGGAAGGCCGTGTGGGAGGTCGGCGTGTCAGTCGCTGCCCTCGATGGGGCCACCGCACTGCATCACGCCGGCATGACGGGGTTCGACGAGGAGACGATCCACCTGTCCGTGAAGCACACCGTCGAGGTGGAGGACGTCGAGGGCGTGAAGGTCCACAAGGTGATTCGGCGAGTGGATTCCGAACTGCTGGGGTCCGGCATCCCGCGAACCCGCCCCGCCGTGGCAGCCGTCCGGGCGGCGCACTGGGCGGTGAGCGATCGTCAGGCGGCTCTTGTCCTCGTGATGCCGGTGCAGCAGCGGCTCTGCACCGGAGCGCACCTCCTCGATGCGGTCGCGCTCATCCCCGGGCGGAACCGTCGGAAGTTCATCCACGTGGTGGCGCACGACGTCGCAGACGGCGCGCACTCGCTCGCTGAGCTCGACTTCGTCAAGGCATGTCGCGAGCGCGGCCTCCCGGAGCCCACCCGACAGCAGATCCGGCGGCTGCCCAACGGGGCCGCCTACCTCGATGTCTGGTGGGAGGAGGCGGCGCTGGCAGTTGAGGTCGACGGCACCGGGCACCTGCGTGGATTGCAGATGGTCGATGACGACCTCAGGCAGAACGAGGTCCAGCTGGGGGACGACCTCGTGCTGCGCGTCGGCATCCTCGGGTGGCGGCTCGTCCCCAGCCGGTACCTGGACCAGGTGTGCGCGGCCTACTGGAGCCGGAGGCGGCGGGCGACCTTGCACGGATCTACGAGCGGTATCACCTCGACCGCGGAGCCCGCCGGAGTCGAACCCCAGGTGCACGGATTCACGAGCGGTATCACCTCGACCGCGCGAGCCATTCCGGGTCAGGGGCGCAGGACTGCTTCCGCAGCGCCACCGGCGGCCGAGGTGGACACGCCCTCGACGTCCAGCGGCACGTCGAGCAACGGCACGTCGAGCACCGGGGCGTGGCGGTGCGGGTGTCGCTCCCCCGTCGCCCGCCCCACCTGCCCGGACGCCAGCGGCAGCTCGAGCTCGAGCACGCCCTTGCCCAGGCCCTCCTCGGGCAGCGGCACGGGGTAGCTGCCGGTGAAGCAGGCCGTGCACAGCCGATCGGGTGCCTGGTTGGTCGCCTGGATCATCCCCTCCTCGGAGATGTAGCCCAGGGAGTCGGCCCCGATGGAGTTGCACACCTCGGCGACCCCGAGCCCGGTGGCGATGAGCTCGGCGCGCGTGGCGAAGTCGATCCCGTAGAAACACGGCCAGCGCACCGGTGGCGACGAGATGCGCACGTGCACCTGCGCCGCCCCGGCCTCGCGCAGCATCCGCACGAGCGCCCGCTGGGTGTTGCCACGAACGATCGAGTCGTCGACCACGATCAGCCGCTTGCCGCGGATGACGTCCTTCAGGGGGTTGAGCTTGAGCCGGATGCCGAGCTGGCGGATCGTCTGCGACGGCGCGATGAACGTGCGCCCGACGTACGAGTTCTTGACCAGCCCCTGCCCGTACGGGATGCCCGACTCCTGCGCGTACCCGATCGCCGCCGGGGTGCCCGACTCCGGCGTCGGCATGACGAGGTCGGCGTCGACCGGGTGCTCCCGGGCCAACGCCCGGCCCATCTCGACCCTGGCCTCGTGAACGACCCGTCCGTTGATCGTCGTGTCGGGACGCGCGAGGTAGACGTACTCGAAGACACACCCCTTGGGCGTGGGCTCGGCGAAGCGCTGCGAGCGCAGCCCGTCCTCGTCGACGATGATCAGCTCGCCCGGCTCGACCTCGCGGACGAACGACGCACCGACGATGTCCAGCGCGGCCGTCTCGGAGGCGACGACCCAGCCGCGCTCCAGCCGGCCGATCACCAACGGGCGGATGCCGTGCGGGTCGCGAGCGGCATACAGGGTGTGCTCGTCCATGAACACGAAGCAGAAGGCCCCGCGCAGCCTGGGCAGCACGTCCAGCGCCGACGCCTCGAGGGTGCGGTCGGGGTGGTCCGCGAGCAGGGCGGTGACGAGGGCGGTGTCCGTGGTGTTGCCCCGCGCGAGCTCGCCGCGGTGGGCGTCGTCGCCGCGCCGTCCCTCGACGAGGTCCCGCAGCTCGGCGGAGTTCGTGAGGTTGCCGTTGTGGGCCAGGGCGACCGTGCCCCCGGCGTGCCCGCCGAGCGTCGGCTGCGCGTTCTCCCAGGTGGACCCGCCCGTCGTGGAGTACCGGCAGTGGCCGACGGCCAGGTGCCCGCGCAAGGAGGCGAGCGAGCGCTCGTCGAAGACCTGCGAGACCAGCCCCATGTCCTTGTAGACGAGCAGGCGCTGCCCGTCGGACGTGGCGATGCCGGCCGACTCCTGCCCCCGGTGCTGCAGGGCGTACAGCCCGTAGTACGTCAGCTTGGCGACGTCCTCGCCGGGGGCCCAGACTCCGAAGACCCCGCAGGCGTCCTGCGGACCCTTCTCATGGGGGAGCAGGTCGTGAGTGAGGCGTCCGTCTCCGCGTGGCACGTGCTCGATCCTCCCACACCCGATCGACCCCGCGGTCAGGGTTGGTCGCTGCGTCGATCCAGGACGATGGCGACGACGGCCGCGAGCAGCCCGAAGACCAGCGCGCCCATGAACCCGAGGTAGCCGATCCCCGCCGAGGGTGCGTAGTTCGACGCCAGCATCGGGTCGCGGTCCTCGAACCAGCCGAACACCGCGAGGGAGGCCCCCACGAGGAACCCGACGACGGCCCCGGTGATGATGATGGGCAGGAACCGTGGGCGGCGAGCAGGTGTCACGCTCCTTACGGTACGTGAGCCCGCCCATCCCTCGACGAGCCACCCACCGCACACTGGTGGGGTGAACCCATCCGTGCAGGGCTACGGCTCCGAACCACCGGGCATGACGACCACCCGGATGCCGCAGCGCGCCCCCGCGACCGACAGACGCCCGCGCGGGCTCTGGTACGCAGGGGGCACCGCCCTGGCCGCCGCAGCCGCCGCCGGTGTGGGTCACCTGGTCGCGGGGCTCGTCTCCCCCGAGGCCTCCCCCGTTCTCGCGGTCGGCTCCACCGTCATCGACGCGACGCCCACTCCGGTCAAGGAGTGGGCGGTGGCGCAGTTCGGCACGGCCGACAAGCCCATCCTCATCGGCTCCGTCGCGCTCGGCGCGGTGCTGATCGCGGGCGGCATCGGCCTGATCGCCCGCACGAGGCGGACCCTGGGCCTGGCTCTGCTCGGCGCGCTGGCCCTCACCTCCGTGCTCGGAGCGGCCCTGCGCCCCACCAGCACCTCCATCGACCTGCTACCCGGATTCGTCACGGCTCTCGTCGGCGTCTTCGCGGCCAGCTGGTTCCTCGGGCTCCTGGACAACTGGGGGGCGAGCGAGCGCGACCCGGCATCCGGAGCGGGAGCCGACGACACGGCATACGGCGATGGCCTGAGCGACCGGCGGCGCGTGCTCTTCGCCGCAGCCGGCCTCGGAGCAGTTGCCGCGACGGGTGCCAGCCTGGGCAAGGTCCTTTCCGGCGGTGCCTCCCCGTCCTCCGTGGCCCTGCCCGTGGCGGCCGAGGCCCTCCCGACCCTGCCGGGCGGTCTCGAGGCGACCGTGCGTGGCATCTCCGCGTTCCGGACGCCGAACGCCGAGTTCTACCGGATCGACACGGCCCTGGTCATCCCGCGCGTCTCCCCCGACGGGTGGTCGCTCACGATCGACGGCGACGTGGAGAGCCCGTTCTCCATCACGTACGACGAGCTGCTCGCCATGCCGATGGTCGAGCGCGACATCACCCTGACCTGCGTCTCCAACGAGGTCGGGGGGCAGTACGTCGGCGCTGCGCGCTGGCTCGGCGTGCGCACCAAGGACCTCCTGGAGCGAGCGGGAGTACGCCCCGGCGTCGACCAGATCCTCAGCCACTCCACCGAGGGCATGACCATCTCGACGCCCATCCAGGCCCTCACCGACGACCGTGACGCCCTCGTCGCCATCGCGATGAACGGTGAGCCGTTGCCCAACCGCCACGGTTTCCCGGCCCGGCTCGTCACCCCGGGGCTCTACGGCTTCGTCGGCGCCACGAAGTGGCTCACCCGCATGGAGGCCACGACCTACGCGGCCAAGACGGCCTACTGGACCGACCGCGACTGGGCGACCGACGCCCCCATCCTCACCCAGTCGCGCATCGACACCCCCCGCGGGCTGGACAACCGGGATGCCGGGAAGGTCATGATCGGCGGGGTGGCCTGGGCGCAGCAGCGCGGGATCGCCGGGGTCGAGGTACGCGTCGACGACGGGCCCTGGCAGAAGGCCACTCTCGGGCCGGACGCCGGCATCGACTACTGGCGCCAGTGGTACCTCGAGTGGGATGCCACGCCGGGCCGCCACTCGCTGAGCGTGCGCGCGACCGACGCGACCGGCGAGCTGCAGCCGGAGGAGCGCACGACGCCGTTCCCCGAGGGTGCCCGCGGCTGGCACACCATCGTCGTCACCGTCGACTGACCTGCGACACGCCCCTCCTCCTGAGTGGAGGTGAAACCGCTCGCGGATCCGCGCACCTGCACCTCGACCCCGCCGCCACCCGCGGGGTCGAGGTGTTTTCGCTCGCGAATCCGCGCGATATCACCTCGACCGCGCTCACGGCGGGGCGCGGGGCGGGCTCCGGAAAATACCTGCTGCGCAATCCAATCCACCCGCAACGTCGCTCCGAACCACTGGTGTACGCACCACGAAAGCCACACCTGCGAGAAGGAGCATCTCCCATGCGTTCCACCCGACTGACCATCGCCGCCCTGGCCCTGGCCCTCCCCCTGTCCATCGCCGCCTGCGGCTCGGACGCCGAGACGGGTGCCGGTTCCACCGACACCATGAGCTCGTCCGCCGCCCCGGCCCCCTCCCCCTCGGAGTCGATGACCACCGACATGGCCGGCACCGCGTTCGGCCCCGGCTGCGCCGCCGTCCCCGCGGACGGTGCCGGCTCGTTCAGCGGCATGGCCCAGGACCCCGTGGCCACGGCCGCGAGCAACAACCCCGTCCTGTCCACCCTGGTCACCGCGGTGACCGAGGCCGGCCTCGGCGACACCCTGAACACGACCCAGGACATCACCGTCTTCGCGCCGACCAACGACGCGTTCGCCGCGATGGACAAGGCCACGCTCGACAAGGCCATGGCCGACCCGACCGGCCTGCTGTCCACCGTGCTCACCGGCCACGTCGTCGCGGGTCGCCTCGCGCCGGACCAGGTTGCAGGCGAGCACAAGACGCTCGCCGGCAACACCATCACGGTCACCGGCTCCGGTGAGGACTTCTCCGTGGGCGACGCCAAGGTCGTCTGCGGTGACGTCCAGACCGCCAATGCGACGGTCTACATCATCGACGGCGTGCTCCTCCCCGCGAGCTGACCACCGGCTCCGCCACCACCCCACACCGCCACAGTCCATGATGGGTGACATGACAGCCTCCTTCCCGGGTGCCTCCGCTCCCGGGGAGGAGGCTGCCTCGCTCGCGGCGACAGCGGTGGGCGAGGCAACGGCATCCGGACAGGGCACGGCATCCGGCCAGGTCCTTGCGGACCTGCTGCGTCGCTGCTCGCGCGGTGACGAGGCGGCCTTCGCCGAGTTGTACGACGCCACGTCGCGGCGGCTGTTCGGCCTCGTGCTGCGGATCGTGCGCGACCACGCGATGTCCGAGGAGGTCACCCAGGAGGTCTACCTCGACGTCTGGCGCACGAGCGCCCGCTTCGACCCCTCCCGGGGCAGCGCGCTCTCGTGGCTCATGACGATCGCCCACCGGACCGCCGTCGACCGGGTGCGTTCCTCGGAGGTCATCCCGACGCCGCGACGACACCCACGCCGCCACCCACCAGGACGTCGACTTCGACACCACGGCAGAGGCCGCCCAGGCCTCGCTCGAGGCCCAGCGCGTGCGCCGGGCCCTGGCCACCCTCACCGACGCGCAGCGCGCAGCGGTCGAGCTCGCCTACCTCGGCGGCTACACCCACACCGAGGTCGCGAGGTTGCTCGACCTGCCGCTCGGCACCGCGAAGACCCGAATACGCGACGGCCTGATCCGCCTGCGAGACACGTTGGGAGTCCCGGCATGAACGCCGACCTGCACCACCTTTCCGGCGCCTACGCGGTCGACGCCCTCGACGACGCCGAGCGCGCTGCGTTCGAGCAGCACCTGGCCGGGTGCACCGACTGCCGCGCCGAGGTCGCTGAGCTGAGCGCGGCTGCGCACTCGCTCGGAGCCCTCACCGAGGCCACGCCGCCCCCGTCGCTGCGCGCATCGGTGCTGTCCGGCATCTCCCAGGTCCGTCCCCTGCCGCCACTGCCCGCGGATGCCGGGGCACCGGCACCGCGTGACCGTCACCTCTGGCGGCCCGGACCCCACCACCCCGAGCGCGGATGCCGGGCACCGGACGACGTCGTCGTCCCCCTCCGTCGTCGGTCTCGCGTCTCGACCTGGCTGGCCGCCGCTGCGGCTGCTGCCGTGATCGCGGTCGGGGGCGCCGTGTGGAGCCCGTGGTCGGACGACGCGGGCACCCTCTCGCCCGTGGACCAGGTCGCTGCCGCCGCCGACGCCATGTCGGTGACCAGCACCAAGGGTCAGCTGAACGCCGAGGTCGCCTACAGCCGCCAGCTCGGCCAGGCCGCGATCACCGTCGCGGGGTTGCCGCCCGCACCTGAGGGCAAGACCTACCAGCTCTGGTTCGTCGGGGCCGACGAGATCGCCCGGTCCGCGGGGCTGCTCACGCCCAGCGAGGACGGTCGCGGGTCGATGCTCCTGGACGGTGACCCGAACTCGGCCGCTGCCGTCGGCCTGACCCTCGAGCCCGCTGGTGGCTCGCCGGCGCCGACGACCGACCCCCTGGTCGTCCTCGCCCTGGCCTGAGCGACGGCCCCCGGGGGTCGTCGCGGCTCACGGACCCTGAGAGGTCAGGGGTTTGCGATGAGGCGGAGGAGGCTGCCGTCCGGATCGATGAGGGCGCCGATCCGCAAGCCCGACTCCTCGACCCGCGGCGGGTGCAGGCGCGGCCACCCGCGCGTCACCTGCGGCACCCCGGCATCCACGCACGCCTGGAAGAACTCGTCGACGTGGTCGAGGCGCAGGCATGACCCGAAGCTGCTCGTCGCCGGTTCCAGGTCGGGGTACGGGAAGAACTCGAGCATCACGGGCCCGCGCGTGAGGATCATCCACCCGTCGTCACGGAATCCCTCGACGAAACCGAGCCGGACGTAGAACGCCGAGGTTGCCTCGAAGTCGCGAGAGGGCAGGTTTGGCGTTGCTTGATCGACCATCCCCGGACGCTAGGGAGCGGCGGGCCCGACGTCAACAGCCGGGGTCACCCGGAGCCCTGGAGCCGCCGTCGGAGCACCTCGAGGTCCTTGACCGTCAGCCCGTGTGCCTGCATGACGGTGACGAACGCGTGCACCTTGCGGTCGATCGAGTCCTCCTTCGCGGCCGCTGCGTCAGCAAGCTGCTCGGCAGCCGCGACCCTCGCGCGCATCTCGGGGTCGGGCACACCCACGCCGAGCTTGGTGAGCTTCAGTTTGCGCACGGGCCTCCCTTTCGACACAGCTACCGGCCACTCGCGTGGTTCCTCGGCCCATTGTCCCCGAGCGTCTCCCCGGCCTGAGAGGGCGACCGCATCTCGGCAGATCGTCGGCCGTGGGCTACCTTCACGATCGTGAGTGCACAAGCCCCCTCCGCGGTCATCCTCGTGCGAGCCGAGCGGTTCCGGCCGAACCATGCGACCGCCGCCGACAACGCCTTCCAGGCCGACGCGCCCGCAGGCCAGTCCGACGAGCAGACGGCCGAGAAGGCCCTGGCCGAGATGGATGCCGTGGCGAGCGCCCTGCGCGCCGCCGGCGTGCGCGTCCACGTGTTCTCGGACGAGGACCACACCCGCCCGGACAGCGTGTTCCCCAACAACTGGCTCTCCACCCACTCGGGCGGCTACGTCGGGATCTACCCGATGTACGCCTCCAACCGGCGCCACGAACGTCGCGTCGACGTGCTGGAGATGCTGAAGTCGCAGTACCGGGTGCAGACGATCATCGACTACTCCGGCCTCGAGCCCGACGGCATCTTCCTCGAGGGCACCGGCGCGATGGTCCTCGACCACGTCTCGCGCGTCGCCTACACCGCGCGCAGCCACCGGGCCGACACCCACGTGCTCGAACGCTTCTGCACCGACTTCGGCTACGAACCGATGGCCTTCGACGCGACCGACTCCGAGGGCGTGCCGGTCTATCACACCAACGTGATCGGTTGCGTCGGAACCGAGGTCGCCCTCTTCGCCCTCGGCATGATCGCTGACGAGCAGCGCCGTGAGCAGGTGCGCGAACGGCTCAGCGTCAACGGTCGCCGGGTCGTCGAGATCACCGAGGAGCAGGTGCGCCTCTTCGCCGGGAACGCCGTCGAGCTGTGCGGGCGCACCCCCGAGGGCAGGCGCCGCTACCTCATGGCGATGTCGGCCACCGCCCGTGCGAGCCTGCGCCCCGACCAGGTCGAGGCGATCGAGGAGTCCTGCGAGATCGTGGCCGTCGACATCCCGACCATCGAGCTCGCCGGCGGTTCGGTGCGTTGCATGATCGCCGGGGTGCACCTCGACCGGCGACCCAGCGCCGAGCCCGAGTTCTCCGACGCCGTCGAGGCGATCGACGAGAACCCGGTGACCGCCGACGGACGCGACGTGGCCGACGAGGACGTCTGAGCCCGAGCTCCGCCACACGCGGCGACCAGGCTCAGTCAGTCGCGGCCGCCTCGAACGACCTGGGAGGCGACCGCCTCGAGAACCGCCACGTCACCGGCGTACGGGCCATCGGGGCGCGGCCAGTGGGTGACCACGTCGGTGAACCCGAGCCCGGCAGCCCGCCCCACCATCTCGGCATACAGCTCGACCGACTCCAGCGAGAAGCGCGGCGACGAGTCGAGCGAGAGCACGCGGTCGAGCGGGCCGCGACCCACGGCATCCACCGCGTCGTCGAAGCGCGCCACGAGCTCGCCGACGTGGGCGAACCACTCGTCGAGGGTCTCGCCGCGCCCTCCGTAGGTGATCCAGCCGTCGCCGAGGGTGGCCGCGAGCCGGATCGACCGCGGCCCGTTCGCGGCGATGAGCAACGGCACCCGGTGCCGCACCGGCCCGGGCAGGGTCCGGGCACCCCGGGAGGTGTACCAGGGGCCGTCGTGGTCGACGTCGTCCTCGCGCAGCAGCCGGTCGAGCAGCGGCACGAACTCGTGGAAGCGGTCGACGCGCTCCTTCAGCGTGCGCTCCTCGCCGAGGATGCGCGCGTCGAGGTCTCCGCCCGTGCCGAGCCCGCAGCGGAACCGTCCGCCGGAGAGGTCGTCGAGGGTCAGCACGTCTCGGGCGAAGGTGTAGGGGTGCCGGTAGTTCGGCGACGACACGAACGTGCCGAGCCCGATGGTCGAGGTCACTCCGGCGGCCGCGGCCAGGGTCGGCACGGCTGCGAACCACGACGCGTCGGGCAGGCCGCCCCACACGAGGTGGTCGTAGGTCCAGGCGTGGTCGAAGCCCATCTCCTCGGCCGCACGCCACATCGGAGCGGACTCCCTCCACGGCAGCTCGGGAAGGATCGTGATGCCGTGCCGGATGCCGGTCACCGCGCCGCCCCCGCGTGGTCACCGATGCCGGAGAGCGGCAGGAGGTCGCCCAGGTCCGCGCGGGTGCCGCTGACGCGCAGCCGTCCGTCCGCCAGGGCTGCTCCCCACCCGCTGCGCCCGGTGGCGAGCGCGAGCCAGG
>CAWESS010000039.1:0-36295 GCA_963811825.1 uncultured Actinomycetota bacterium
TGCCCTACAGCGGCGTGCTTCCCGTGGTGCCGACGAGCTGGTCGCGGAACTCCTGACCGGCGAGGCGCTGGGCCTCGAGGCGGGCCGCCTCGACGCGTGACGGCATCCCGAGTCGTTCGTTCGGTCCCTCGTTGCCGGGGGTGGTGACGAACTTCTCGATGGCGGCCAGCCCGGCATCCGCCCGGGCGCTCGCGGCCGCCTGCTTGGTGTCCAGACGCTGCGCGTACCAGGGCGACGCGAGCACCGCGTCGCGGGTGAAGAGCCCTCGGAACTCGGGCGACTCCAGGGTCCACCCCTGCGCCGTGACCCCGTCGGCCATGATCTCGAGCAGCGCCCGCAGCGGCGGGATCGCGAGGTCGATGGTGCCGTCCTTGACGTAGGCGCGCGCCACCCGCTCGTGCGTGGCGACGATCGTCGCGACCGACTCGGCGAAGACCCCGGCGTCCTGGAGCTCGGGGCGCAGCATCTCCGGGGTGAAGACGACGTCGGGGTGCAGGAAGATCCGGCCGAAGTACTTCGTGGCCATCTTCTCGGTCATCCGGTAGCCGAGCCGGCTCGCGGCCACGCGCCGGCCCTCGTACTCGACGTCCTCGACCTTCTCCAGGGCGCCCTCGGCGAGCAGGTTGCGGGCGTCGCGCTCCTGTGGGCTCATCCGCGAGAACAGCTCGGGCACGAGCAGGGAGAAGTCGTGGTCGACGCGCACCTGCGGGCCGACGCAGCCAGCAGCCGAGAGCCACCCGTCGTGCCCGGTGAGGAGGTAGGCCAACAGCGAGGCGTTGAGGTCGACGATCGCGGGCATGGCGTTGAACGGGCCCTTGGTCAGGGCGCCCTCCGACCCGGCGCCGGTCGTCGACGGTGACTTGCCGGTCATGGAGGAGATGAACTCCATGAACATCTCCGGCGGCTCCATGTAGTGCAGCGGGCCGTAGGAGCACAGCGGCGGCGAACCGGGCTCGGGCGGGTTGTTGCGCCGGCCCGCGGCGACGATGTCCACCGGCCGCGGGAGCGGCGCGGCGGACGGCATCCGACGAACGAGGCGCTCGGACAGCGCGGCCACGGCGGTCGCCTTCGCGTCGGTCTGGTCCGGTCGACGCTGGAGGTAGCGGGGGTTCTTGGACGGCTTCCCGTCGACGATGCGCGGGTTGGCCGAGCTGACGACGAAGGCCGGGCCGTCACCCTCCTCGGTGCCGGCGAAGTCGGCGAGGAGGGAGGCCATCGGGGTGGTGAAGGCCGTGAAGGAGACGGCCTCGTCACGCATCGCCACGGCATCCGCCCGCGTCAGCGGTTCGAAGTTGGACAGGAACGTGCCGGGGGTCGCGATGTCGCGCTCGGCGACCGAGTCGTAGCCGCGGTGGATCGCGTCGTCGGGTCGCTGGAAGAGCAGGTTCTCGCAGTTCTCGACGAGCTTGTACGAGCGGGCCGGGTCCAGCCCCAGCAGGCTCCCGGGCACGACGGTGGATGCCGTGATGTCGTCCTGGGTCTGGACCTTCACCGCGGGCGCGAAGTCGTGGCGCAGGCTGAACAGGCGCCACCTGCCGTCGGGGTCGAAGCCGACCCGCAGCATGTTGAGGGTGACCTTCGTGCCGTCGAGGTGCAGCGAGTTTCCCTGACGCCCATCGATTTCGGCGACGCTGAAGTGGCTGCGCCAGTCCTCGCCCCACTCGGGGCGGTGGGAGCGCTTGACGACGTAGACGAGCTCCTTGACGTACGGCGGGATGCGCTTCAGCCAGGCGTTGTACTCGGGGGTGTACTCGGACCTGGACGGCGTGAGCAGCTTGATGACCGAGCCGATCGACCGCTCCGGGGACAGGATCGGCCGCAGGTCGGTGCCGTGGCGCGCCGGGTCGAGGAAGCGCCGGGAGAAGTCGCGGTCGAGGATCGCGGCGACCGAGTCCATGTCGGTGTCGAAGTCGGCGACGAAGGCCGACCCGACGATGAAGGCATCGGTGATGGCCTTGGAGATCTCGGACTTGCCACCGCCGGACACGGTGGCCGGCTTGTGGCAGGACGTGGCGTTCGGGGCGGTGCCGACGAGGGTCCAGGTGCTGGGGTCGTGCGGCTGCTGGGCGACGGTCACCCGGTAGCCGTTGGGGCTGAGGTAGGCCTTGTCGGCACGCAGGGGGATGGCGCCCCTGGCGCCGGCGGGGTTGGTCCAGGAGACCGACATGTCGCGCATCGAGAACTGGGCGCCACCCGGGACGAGGACGATGTGCGGCTGCTCGAGGTCGTCCGCGTGGCCCTCAGGCTGCGGCGCGAAGCGCTCGGGGTCGCGGGAGAGGACGTCGGCGAGCGAGTAGTCGTCGCCGGAGGAGGTCTCGGTGTACTCCTGGCCGAGGTTGTAGCTCGCGAAGACGAGGGCGCCGCCGGAGTGCTCCTCCTCGGCGTTTCCGAAGAGGTTGGCGGAGTAGGAGATCTGCGTCTTGACCTCCTTCTTGCAGTAGCCGAAGTAGGTGTCGGCGATGATCGTCACGATGACGCCGCGCTCGTCGCGGGCACAGATCTTGAAGGCGCGACCGCCGTTGTAGAGGTCGGCCTCGGCTTCCCAGCACATGCCGTCACGCTGCTGCCGCTCGGTGGCCTCGCTGACGTGGGGGAGCCCCAGGTCCTTCTTGGTGACCTGGGTGAGGTGCGGGGCGAGGATGACGCAGCCGGTGTGGCCGGTCCACGTCTCCGGGGCCAGGGAGGCGTCGTTCTCCGGGAGGTAGGGGTCGCCGCCGTTGCCGAAGATGCCCTCGACGAAGTCGAGGTTCGCGACGGTGCCGCCGGGCACGATGAAGCGCGTCTCCATCCGCTTCTCGCGCACCGATCCGGGCACCTCGGGGGCGACGAGGGGCCGCAGGTGCAGGGAGACGAAGCAGGCGGCCGGGTTCGGCTGGTTCGCCGAGTAGGGCAGCACCATGTCGACCTCGGGCGGCTGGAACGCCAGGCCCAGCAGCTTGGCGAAGACGGCCTTCGGCACGGCGAGCTTGTCGTCGGGGATCGGCAGGCCGCCCTCGGCGATGTGGAAGACACCGGCGGTGGTGCGGCGGTCGTTCGCCGGGTTGTGCAGCACCCCGTTCACGAGACGGTAGCTGGACAGCAGCGGCGAGGTGAAGGTGTCGCCGTCGAACGGCAGGGACAGCTCACGTGCGAGGCCGGCCTCGTCGAGCACGAGGGTGCGGCGGGGCAGCTGCGGCTGCTCGTCGGTGTCGGCGAGGTAGTCGTCGAGGAAGGCCTGGATGCGACCGTCGGCGGCGCAGAGCCGGTCGGCCAGGCGCCGGCTCAGCTCGCGCTGGCGCGCGAGGATCGGGGCGGCGAGGCGGGCGGCCTTGGTGTCCTCGAACCCCTCGGGGAGGGGGAGCCCGAGCTGGGCGAGGCGCAGGTTGATGGCAGCGTTCTGGGTGGGAGGCACGACACCAGTCTGGCCCTGTTCCCGGGGGTGCCGCCACACAGGTGAGGCTCGTCGACTTTTCTCGCCCGATGCCGGAAGGTTCACCTTCGCCTGGGAACCGTTGTCCTGCGGAGGTGAACCTTCCGGGGTGGAGTCCGGCGATGCTGGATGCGGGTGCACGCTTCGGCATACGGATGCCGGGAGGTTTGGTCGACGATAGGACTGTGCAGCAACTGAATTGGTGCTGTCGTCGAGTTGATATCGAACAGGTGATCGAGTAGAATGAGGTATGTCCAGCAGCCAGGTCCGTGAGCGCATCGCCGCACTGCGCGCCGATGCGCAGGCGCTGGGTGAGCTGCTCGTCCTGGAGGCGCCCGGGATGGAACCGGATGAGCTGTTCGAGGTGGCCGGTGAGCTGCAGGGGGTGCTGAACGCGGGGGAGGGCGCCCAGCTCGTGGCGGCCGCGCACGCCGCGTCGCATGAGACCCGGCTGACCGATCGTGGTCCGGTGCAGGTGCACCACGATGTGGGGTTCATCGACGCGATGGCACCCACGGAGGTCTCGTTGGCGACCGGGGTCGGGCAGTGGGTCGCGGGGCGTCGGGTTGCCCTGGGGGCGGCGCTGGCGGAGCGGTTCCCGCTGCTGCTGGGCCAGGTCCTGGCCGGGCAGGTGTGCACCGGCACGGTGCAGCGGGTCGTGACCGTGTGTGAGGGCCTGGACCAGGCGGCGTGCGCGAAGGTCGACGCGATCATGGCCGGGAAGCTCGCTGACCTCGACCCCGGCCGGGTCGCGGCGTTCACCCGCCGGGTCGCGACCCGGGTCGCGGGTGAGCAGCTGCGCGAGGCGCACCGGCGGACCGCGCGGGAGCGGTTCGTGGAGACCCGGCCCGGCCCGGACGGTGCCACGTGGTGGTCGGCGTTGTTGCCGGCGGCGACGTCGGCGGCGGCGTGGTCGGCGATCACGACCCTGGGTGAGCAGTACGCCGCCAAGGACGAGTCGCTGTCCGCGGACCAGGCCCGCGCGGACGCGTTCACCGACCTGCTGCTGCGCAACGTGAACGTCACGGCGAAGGTCACCCTCGGCATCCCCGTCATCACCGACACGGCCACAGACAGCGCACGCGATGGCGCACCCGCCGATGCAGGCGATGCCGCCCGCGACGCGTCGGCTGCCGCCCCCGACGACGAGTGCACGCCCGGGGTCGGCGGGCAGGGGCTGGGTGACGCGTTCCGGATCTCCACGATGTTCAGCGGGTGCGAGATCCCGGGCATCGGGTTCATCGACGCCGACACCATCGAAGCCCTGCTGCAGACCGTGCCGCTGCAGGTCGGTCGGGCGCTGCTCGACGCCCGCACCGGCACCGTCCTGGAGACCACCACCGCCGCGTACCGCCCGACCAAGGGCATCACCGACTTCGTGGCCACCCGCGACGGCACCTGCCGGATGTGGGGCTGCGACCGCCCCGCCCGCGCCTGCGACCTCGACCACGTCCGCCCCTGGCCCGCCGGTGCCACCAGCCCCGCGAACCTCGGCGACCTCTGCCGGCGACACCACCGCCTCAAGCAACGCGGCCGCTGGACCTACGTCCTGCACCCCGACGGCACCGTCATCTGGACCGCACCCTCGGGCAAACAACGCACCACCCACGCCGACCACACGATCTGGCCACCCCCGACACCCCCGACCAGCACCGCCCCAGAGCGCGGAACCCGTCGCGGCCGCAGTGCACGACAGCCGACGACAGGGCCCCACCACCCTTCTAGCGTGGCACCCTTCTGACGCCAGCCCGATCACGGGGAGGTGGGCCTCGAGGCCGCGCCATCGACCAGCGCGGAGAGCGTCACGCACTGGTAGTCACGCGCAGTCAGCTCGGTGAGGAGGCCGTCGAGGAGGGGCGCGAACCTCGTGCGTTGCCCCCGACCGTCGTGCAGCACGATGATCGCCCCGGGCTGCACCCGCGCGAGGATGAACGAGAGCTCGCGCCCGGGGTCGCGCACCTCGAGGTCGAGGACGGCGATCGACCCGAGCGCCACGGTCTCACCACCCGCCCGGACGTCACGCAGGTGGCCCGGACGCATCCACCCCGAGCCGGGGCGCATGAACCGCGGCCGGATGCCGGTCACGCCCTCGATCGCGCTCGACGTGCGGGCCAGGTCGTCCGCGAGCCCGGCGCGGGTCTGAAGCCCAGCGGGCCGGTCGGTCCAGCCGTGGTTGCCGATCTCGTGGCCGCCGGCCACCACCTCGCGCACGATGTCCGGGTGGTCCTCCACCTCGGACCCGAGCATGAAGAACGTCGCCCGAGCACCGTGCGCGGCCAGCACCTCGAGCAGCCGGGGCGTCAGGGCACGGGTTGGCCCGTCGTCGATGGTGATCGCCACCTGCCGGGTGGACGACCGCGTGGCAAACAGGACCGGCCCGCGACCGCCGAGCACGCCCATCGCCCTCGCCGGCTGGCGGCGCACGACATAGGTGACAACAGCCCCGACGCCGGCCAGTGCCAGGAGCGCCACGGACCCGGCCCAGGTGGCGGCGCGCCCGACGACGGCGGACCATGACGGCCACCCGCTCCTGTTGCCATGCTGGCCTCCTTCGCCGATCTCGGGGTTCACCATGCTGTTCCATCATGCGGCACGCGATCAGGCGACTGATCGCTCACAAACGCTGCGCCACGGCATCCGGTCGGGAGTTGACTTGACGTGGGCGCCCGTCGCGCCGACGGCGGCCGTCCTCCGGGAAGGTCGTGATGATGGCCGCAATCGAGGTCAGGGGTCTGCGCAAGGTGTACGGGGAGGTCACGGCCGTCGACGGCCTCGACCTCACGGTCGACGAGGGGGAGGTCGTGGCCCTGCTCGGACCCAACGGCGCGGGGAAGACCACCACGGTCGAGGTCCTCGAGGGTTACCGGGCCCCCGATGCCGGCTCGGTCGAGGTGCTCGGGTTCGACCCGCAGACCGGCGGCCGGGCCTATCGGGAGCGGATCGGGATCGTCCTCCAGGAGGCGGGTTTCGAGGACACGTTCACGCCCGCGTGAGCTGGTGCGCCTGCACGCCGGCTACTACCCGCACCCGCGCGCCGTCGCCGAGGTGCTGGCGCTCACCGGGCTCGAGGAGAAGGCGGACGCCCGGGTGCGCACCCTGTCCGGTGGGCAGCGTCGTCGCCTCGACCTCGCCCTCGGCATCGTGGGCGACCCCGAGCTGCTCTTCCTGGACGAGCCGACCACGGGCTTCGACCCCTCGGCGCGACGCCGCGCGTGGGGGCTCGTCGAGAGCCTGCGCGCGCTGGGCGCCACGATCCTGCTCACGACCCACTACCTCGACGAGGCCGAGCACCTGGCCGACCGGGTCGTGGTCATCGACCACGGCCGGGTCCTGGCGCAGGGCACCCCCGAGGAGCTCGCGGCCGCCGCCGGTGCCGCGACCGTCATCTCCTTCCGGATGCCGTCCGGTCTCCAGGTCTCGGACCTCCCGGGGGTGGGCCGGGAGTGCCGCGTCGCCGGCAGTGTCGTTGAGGTGCGCACGGACACACCGACGGCGGACGTCGCCACGCTGGACGACCTGGGCCTCCGGTCGTGGTGCTGGAGCTCGAGGCGCTCGACCCTGGCCCGCCCGAGCCTCGAGGACGTCTACCTCGACCTCGTCGGTGAGCCCGATGCCGTCGGCGACCGGGTCGACGAGCACGGCGGCGAGGCTGACGGCGAGCCCCGGAGGTGACCGCCGAGTCGCGACCGCCCGGCATCCGGTGGGCGCTCCACGGGCAGCTCCGGTCCGGCGACGCTGCTCCGCCAGACTCGCCACGAGCTCGCCGCGCTGTCACGAACCCCGATCACCCTCATCCTCAGCATCGGGCTGCCGCTGCTCTTCTTCGTGCTGTTGTCGGCCCTGGTCGGCAACGAGGTCGTCGACGAGACGCGGTGGCGTGCGGGTCGTGCAGTACCTCGCACCCGGCATGGCGTCGTTCGGCGTCGTCATGGCGACGTTCTCCTTCCTCGCCGTCGGTCTCTCGCAGGCCCGCGCCACGGGGGTGGTCAAGCGCCAGGCGGGCACCCCGGCGCCTCGGTGGGTGCTCGTCGGGGGCCGGATCGGCGCAGCGCTCGTGCTCGGGCTCACCTCCACCGCTCTCGTCCTCGCGCGCCGGGGTCGTGTTCTACGACCTGCAGGTGCCGAGCCGGTCGGTGCTCTCGATCGTCACGACCCTCGTCGTCGCATCCGCCTGCTTCAGCGCCCTCGGGCTGGCGCTGGCCATGGCGCTGCCCACGATGCAGCTCACGCTGGCCGTGAGCAACGGCATCGTCATCCCGCTCGCCTTCATCTCCGACATGTTCATGTTCAGCGGCGAGATGCCCGACTGGCTCGCGGCGATCGGCTGGGCCTTCCCGCTCAAGCACCTCACGGCGCTGTTCTCCGACGCCCTGAACCCGTACCTCGACGGGGAGTGGCTTCCAGCTCGACCACCTCGCCGTCATCGCCCTGTGGGGCGCTCGCCGGGGCGGTCGTCGCCACGGTCCTGCTGCGCCGCGACCGTGACAGGGACACGTCCGGGCGACGGGCCACGCGGCCCGGCCGTGTCCGGTCCCTCGCCCGCGGAGCAGCAGCCGACCTCACCCCTCGGCGAACGGCAGCCCCGTCGAGGCGGGCGCTGGTGCGTGACCAGGTGTCCCACACCCAGGCGACGCTGTGGCGGGACGCTGTCCGCCGTGTTCTTCGCCGTCGCGTTCCCCGTGCTGCTCGTCGCGATCATCCCGGCCGTCAACGGAGGCGGGGACGTGCTCACGAGCAACGGTGCGCCGCTCGGGACGTTCTACGCAGGGACGATGGCGATCTACGGAGCGGCCGTCACGGCCTACGTCAACATGCCCCAAGGCCTGGCCGAGGACCGCGACCTCGGCGTGCTCAAGCGCACCCTGGCGCACTCCACTGCCGACACGTGCGCTGCTCCTCGGGCGCGTCGTCGGCGCCCTCGTCGTCGCGCTCGTCACCGGCCTCGCGATCGTCGTTCTCACCACGGTGGCGTACCGGCCACCGCTGCCGGAGGGGATGCCGGCCGCCGTCGTCACGTTGGTGCTCGCCTCGGTGTGCTTCGCCGTGGTCGGGCTCGCCGTGACGACCTTCGTGCGGTCCGCGCAGGCCGTGGTCGGGGTCACCCTCGGCACCCTGCTACCCCTCGCGTTCATCTCGGACGTGTTCGTCGTCGGGGCGAGCTACCCGCCGGTGGTGGAGGCGATCTCGTGGTTGTTCCCGCTGCGGCACGCTGCGGCGGCGATGTCCGAGGCGATCTCCGCGAGCGGGTCCGGCGCCGGTCTGGCCGTCGGGCACCTGGCGGTGCTCCTGGCCTGGACGCTCGCGGGGACGGTGCTGCTGGCCCTGCGCTTCGGGCGGGACGTGCCATGATCCCGAGGCATGGGCACCATCGCATCCGGCTGGCACGAGGGGCACCTCGATGTGCAGGGTCGGTCCTTGTTCTACCGGTGGAGCGACGGCCCGACGGATGCCGTGCCGATCGTCCACGTCCACGGGTTCGGCATCTCGGGCTCGTACATGATGCCCACCGCGCGGCTGCTCACCGAGCACTCGGTCAACATCGTCCCCGACCTTCCCGGCTACGGCCGCAGCAAGCGTCGCGACCACACCCTGGACATCCCCGAGCTGGCCGAGGCGCTGATCGCCGTCCTGGACGCCCTGTCCCTCGACCGGGCCGTGCTCGTCGGCAACTCGATGGGCTGCCCGATCCTCCTCGAGGTGGCGCACGCGGCTCCCGAGCGCGTCGAGCGGCTCGTCCTCGTCTCGCCCGCGGGCGGGGTGCACAACCAGCCCATGGGAAGGGCCGTCGTCCAGCTCGCTCGCGACGCAACCCGGGAGTCCCCGAGGATGGCCAGGACCGCCGTCCCCGACTACGTGCGGTTCGGCCCGATCAACGCCCTGCGCCTGTTCCACCAGCTCACGCAGTACCCGTCGCTCGAGCGGCTCCTGCACACCCCGGTGCCCTCGCTCGCGGTGCTCGGCAGCCTCGACCCGCTCCTGCCCCCACCGCACCGCGTGCTCGAGGTGGCCCGGATGTCCCCGGAGCACGTGACGCTCGTCCTCATCCGTGGCGCCGCGCACGCCATCAACTTCAGCCACCCCGGCGAGCTCTCCAACGTCATCGCCTCCTGGCTGGACGACGAGCCCGTCCTGGACGACGTGGACCAGCCGGGTGAGCCACAGGTCATCACCATCACGCGGTAGCTGCTCCGGCGCGGCGAACGCGCTCGTCACACGCTGTTCACGTCCTCACGACAGACTGGTCCCGTGGAGCCTTCGACGCACTTCGGCGACCCGCTGCTGCGCGGCGCCCTCGCGCCCGAGCCCCGCACCCTCGTCGACATCCTGCGGGCGACCGCAGACGCCCACCCCGACTCACCCGCCATCGACAACGGCCGTGAGGTCCTGACGTACGACGAACTGCTGGATGCCGCCCAGGAGGTCGCCTCGGCGCTGCGGGCCGACGGGGTCTCCCGTGGCGACCGGGTCGGGGTGCGCATCCCGTCGGGCACCACCGACCTCTACGTCGCGATCACCGGCATCCTCGTCGCGGGCGCGGCCTACGTGCCCGTCGACCACGACGACCCGGACGAGCGCGCCCGCATCGTCTTCGGTGAGGCCGGGGTGGCCGCGATCGTCACGACCGACCTCGTCATCCGCACCGGGCCGGCCAGCGTCCCGGAGGCGGACGAGGCGCCCGAGGAGGACCCCGAGCTCACCGACGACGCCTGGATCATCTTCACCTCGGGCTCGACCGGCCTGCCCAAGGGGGTGGCGGTCAGCCACCGCAGCGCAGCCGCCTTCGTCGACGCCGAGTCACGGATGTTCCTGCAGGACAGGAAGATCGGGCCAGGGGACCGAGTCATGGCAGGCCTGTCCGTCGCGTTCGACGCGAGCTGCGAGGAGATGTGGCTCGCCTGGCGATACGGGGCGTGCCTCGTCCCGGCGCCCCGATCGCTCGTGCGCTCCGGCATGGACCTCGGCCCCTGGCTGGTCGCCAACGACATCACCATCGTCTCGACCGTGCCGACCCTCGTGGCGCTCTGGCCGGCCGACGCGCTCGCGGACGTGCGCCTGCTCATCCTCGGCGGCGAGGCCTGCCCGCCCGAGATCGGCGCCCGCCTGGCCACCCCCACCCGCGAGGTCTGGAACACCTACGGCCCCACCGAGGCCACCGTCGTCGCGTGCGGCGCCCAGCTCGACGGCGAGCCACCGGTGCGCATCGGCCTGCCCCTCGACGGCTGGGACCTCGCCGTCGTCGACGCGGCGGGCCAGCGCGTGCCCGACGGAGAGCCGGGCGAGCTGATCATCGGCGGCGTCGGCCTCGCCCGCTACCTCGACCCCGACAAGGATGCCGCGGTGTACGCCCCGATGCCCGGGCTGGGCTGGGAGCGTGCCTACCGCAGCGGTGACGTCGTCCGGTTCGACGGCACCGGCCTGCTCTTCCAGGGCCGGGCGGACGACCAGGTCAAGGTCGGTGGTCGCCGCATCGAGCTCGGCGAGGTCGACAGCGCCCTGCTCGGACTCCCCGGGGTGAGCGGGGCAGCCGCCGCGGTCAAGCGCAGCGAGGCCGGCAACCGGCTGCTCGTCGGCTACGTCACCGCCGAGCCGGGCTTCGACCCGCGCGCCGCCGCCGAGCACCTGCGCGCGACGATGCCGGCCGCCCTCGTCCCGCGCATCGCCGTCGTCGACACCCTGCCGACCCGCACCTCCGGGAAGATCGACCGCGACGCCCTGCCGTGGCCGCCGCCGGGCGCCGCAGGTGCCCAGCCGGCGGGCGACGCAGGCCTCGAGGGCACCGCCGCGTGGATCGCCGGCCACTGGGCCGCCATCCTCGGCTCCCCGCCCACCGCCCCGGACGAGGACTTCTTCGACCTCGGAGGCGGCAGCCTCACGGCCGCCCAGCTCGTGTCCCGGCTGCGCGAACGGCATCCGGAGGTCACGGTCGCCGACGTCTACGAGCACCCGGTGCTCGCCGACCTCGCCGCCTCGCTCGACGCCATGGCGGCACCCACGGGCCGCACGAACGCGTCCGTCTCACCGGTGCCGCGCTACACCCAGGTGGCGCAGGTGCTCGCGACGGCGGGCGTCCGCGCCGTCGGCGCGCTGCGCTGGCTCACCTGGATCGGCGGGGGCGTGCTCGTGGCCCGCGGGCTCCTCGACCTCACCTGGCTGCCCGAGGTCGCGTGGGGGTGGGTGCTCCTCGGGTGGCTCCTCCTCATCAACCCCGTCGGCCGCGTCCTGCTCGGTGCCGGTGCGGCCCGCCTCGTGCTGCGCGGTGTCGGACCGGGGCGCTACCCGCGCGGTGGTCGCGTCCACCTGCGACTCTGGCTCGCCGAGCGCCTCGTCGACGAGCTCGGCGCCACGAACCTGTCGGCCGCGCCCCTCGTTCGCGTCTACGCGAAACTGCTCGGATGCCGGGTCGGCCGTCACGTCGACCTCCACAGCATCCCGCCGGTCACCGGCCTGCTCACCCTGGGCACCGGTTGCTCGATCGAGCCCGAGGTCGACCTCGCGGGCCACTGGCTCGACGGCGGCCACCTCCACATCGGGGCGATGTCGGTCGGCGAGGAGGCCCGGGTCGGCGCACGCAGCACCCTCCTGCCCGGGGCCGACATCGGCGACCGTGCCGAGGTGGCCCCGGGCTCGGCCGTCTTCGGCGAGGTGCCGGACGACGAGGCCTGGTCGGGAGCGCCCGCAGGTCCCACCGGGGCAGCCCGCGGGCCGTGGACCGAGGAGCGCCCGCCCAACCGGAGGGTCTGGGTCGTCGCGTATGCCGCGTCGGCGATCGCCCTCTCCCTCGTGCCGGTGGTGGCCGTGCTCGCCGGCATCACCGTCGCCCTCCCCGAGCTCGTCGAGGCCACCGACCTCGGGTCGGCCCTGACCGCCGCCCTGCTGTGGCTGCCGGTCGCGACCGCGGTCGGGCTGGTCGTCCTCGCGGGGCTCGTGCTCGGCACGGTCCGGCTGCTCTCCCTCGGCCTCGAGCCCGGCCACCACCCGATCCACGGCCTGCGCGCCTGGCAGGCGTGGTCGGTGCTCCGGGTGCTCGACGAGGCGCGGACCTGGCTGTTCCCCCTCTACTCCTCGAGCCTGACACCGGCCTGGCTGCGGGCGCTCGGTGCCGACATCGGGCCCGACGTCGAGGCCTCGACCGTGCTCATGCTGCCGAAGTTCGTCAGCGTCCGCGCTGGTGCCTTCCTCGCCGACGACACCCTCGTCGGGGGCTACGAGCTCGGCGGGGGCTGGCTGCGGGTCGAGCAGGTGCGGGTGGGCAAGGGCGCGTTCGTCGGCAACTCCGGCATGGCCGCCCCCGGGCGCAAGGTGCCCAAGCACGCCCTCGTCGCCGTGTTGTCCGCCGCACCCCGGCGCGGCACGGCGAAGGCCGGCAGCTCGTGGCTCGGCAGCCCGCCCCGGCCGCTGCGTCGCGACGCCGAGTCGACCGACAGCTCGCGCACCCACGCCCCTGCGACGCGGCTACGGGTCGCCCGAGCGCTCGTCGAGCTGGCCCGCATCGTCGCCGTCTGGGTGCACGTCGCCCTCGTGGTGCTCAGCGCGGCATCCCTGCTCTGGCTGCTCGATCGCGGCCCGGGGTGGGAGATCCTGCTCGGCGGCCCGGTGCTGCTCGTCTCCGGCGCCGTGGCCGTGGGCATCACCACGCTCGCGAAGTGGCTGCTCGTCGGCCGGATGCGCCCGTCGGAGCACCCCCTGTGGAGCTCGTTCGTGTGGCGCAACGAGCTCGCCGACACCTTCGTCGAGGTCGTCGCGGCCCCGTGGTTCGCCCGGGCTGCCGTCGGCACCCCGGTCCTCAACGTCTGGCTGCGCACCATGGGGGCCAAGGTCGGTCGCGGCGTGTGGTGCGAGACCTACTGGCTGCCCGAGGCCGACCTCATCGACCTGCGCGACGGGGCGACGGTGGGGCGCGGCTGCGTGGTCCAGACGCACCTCTTCCATGACAGGATCCTCGCGATGGACCGGGTGACGATCGCAGACGGGGGCACATTGGGCCCCAACTCCGTCATCCTCCCGGCCGCCCGGATCGGGCGGCACGCCACCGTCGGGCCGGTCTCCCTCGTGATGCGCGGCGAGTCGGTGCCCGACAAGACGCGCTGGATCGGCAACCCCGTCGGCCCCTGGGCCGAGGACGACGAGAACGGGCCGGTGCGCCCTTGACCGGCTCCGACCCCTACCTGCCCGGTCACGGCGACGACCGCTACGGCGTCGACCACTACGCCCTCGACCTGCGCTACAAGCCCTTCGGCAACCACCTCGAGGGTCGGGCCGAGCTGTCCGTGCGCGCGCTCGTCGACCTCACCGACCTCGTCGTCGACCTCCACCGGCTCGAGGTGCGCAGCCTGCGCGTCGAGGGAGCCAGGGTGGCCCGCTGGTCGCACCGCGGCTCGCGCCTGCGGATCCGGCTGGCCCAGACCGTCAGGGCCGGCGAGCCGTTCCTGCTCACCATCGCCTACCGAGGCAACCCCGGCACGATGCCCGGCCCCGAAGGGCCGGCCGGCTGGGAAGAGCTGACCGACGGGGTGCTCGTCGCCGCCCAGCCGCACGGCGCGCCCACGTGGTTCCCCTGCAACGACCGGATGGCCGACAAGGCGCGCTACCGCATCCGGGTCGAGACCGACCCTGCCTACTTCGTGGTCGCGAACGGCACGCTCGTGACGCAGCGGGCGGTCGGTCGCCGGGCGGAGTGGGTCTACGAGCAGCGCGAGCCGATGGCGCCCTACCACGCGACGCTCCAGATCGGCCGGTACGCCGCCGAGCGCCAGCCGGGCGCCTTGGTCGACACGTGGCTGGTCGGACCACCGGCGCGGATGCCGCAGGTGCGTGGCGCGCTCGCTGACCAGCCGCGCATGCTCGAGGTGTTCACCGAGCTCTTCGGTCCCTACCCCTTCGATCGGTACACCGCGGTCGTGACCGACGAGCCACTCGAGATCCCGCTCGAGTCGCAGTCCCTGTCGACCTTCGGCACCAACCACCTCACCCGCGACTGGGCGGCTCAGCGCCTCATCGCCCACGAGCTGTCCCACCAGTGGTTCGGCAACGCCGTGACCGCCGCGTCGCTGACCGACATCTGGCTGCACGAGGGGTTCGCCTGCTATTCCGAGTGGCTGTGGTCGCAGGCCTCGGGGCGCACGACGGTCGCCGAGGAGGCCGCCCGCCACCACGACGAGCTCACCCGCAAGCCCCAGGACCTCGTGCTCACCGACCCCGGGGTGCACCGCGTGTTCGACGACCGGGTCTACAAGCGCGGTGCCCTCACCCTGCGCGCCCTCCACGTCACCCTGGGCGACGACACGTTCTTCAGGGTGCTGCGCACCTGGGTCGAGACGCACCGCTACGAGGTCGTCACCACGGCCGACTTCGAGGACACCGTGACCGCGGTGACGGGGTCGGCGCACACCGCCCTGTTCGACGCCTGGCTGCGCCGCGCCCCCCTGCCCGCCCTGCCGGCTACGACCGCCCCCACCAGACCGGTGCGATCACTGCGAGCGTGAGCACCACGTCGGGTCCGGCGCGCCACCGCCCGCGCACGCGACACGGCATCCGGATGCCGTCACGCGCCTCCGCGCGGAAGCGGCCGTCCGCGGTCAGCACCACCGCGACCTGCTCGTGGTGGAGCACCACCCCGGTCAGCGGGTACCACGCCTTGTAGGTGGCTTCCTTCGCGGCGAAGAGCACGGCATCCCAGGGGACGTCGGTGTCGGCTCGGCCCAGGTGCGCCAGGGCCGTGCGTTCGGCCTCGGTTGCCACGACCTCGAGGACGCCGTCCGGCAGGGGGGCCGCGACCTCGGCGTCGAGCCCGATCGAGGCGATGCCGCCGTGCCGTCCGCGGCGGGCCGCGACCGCACCGGTCCACCCCGCCGTGTGGCTGATGCTGCCCACGACGCCGGCCGGCCACACCGGGGCGCCGTGCTCGTCGGCCAGGATCGGGCGGTCGGTGTGGTCGATCCCGATCTCCCGCAGGGCCATTCGCGCGCACTCACGGCCGGTGATCGAACTCGGCCGGCGCGGGAGCTGCCCTTTCCCGGCTCGGTCGTCGCGCTCATCCCGATCCGCCACGCCGCTGGGACCCGGCGGCGCCGGCTCGGCCCAGCGACGGCATCCATGGCCCAAGGCTATGGTGGGGCCCCCAACACCCGATCGGATGCCGTCGTGACGAGACCGCAAGAGCTCGCACCGCCCACGCTGACCATGGGCGTGATGGGACGCTCCCTCAAGGAGAACGAGCGACGGCGGGCCCTGCACCCGGCCCACCTCGAGCGCATCGACCGCGACCTGCGGGCCCGGATGTTCATCGAGTCCGGCTACGGGGAGCCGTTCGGGGTGTCCGACGAGCAGCTCGGCGAGCTCGTGGCGGGGGTACGCACCCACGAGCAGCTGGTCGCCGAGTGCGACGTCATCCTCCAGCCCAAGCCGGTGCTGCGCGACGTCGCCGAGCTGCGCGACGGGCAGGTGCTGTGGGGCTGGCCGCACTGCGTGCAGGACACCGAGCTCACGCAGCTCGCCATCGACCGGACGCTGACCCTCATCGCGTTCGAGGCGATGAACCACTGGGGGCGCGACGGGTCGTTCAGCCTGCACGTCTTCCACAAGAACAACGAGCTGGCCGGTTACGCCTCGGTGCTGCACGCACTCCAGCTGACCGGGTCGACGGGCCACTACGGCCCGCGGCTCAGCGCGGTGGTCATCGGCTTCGGCGCGACCGCGCGTGGCGCCGTCACCGCGCTCGCCGCGCTCGGCATCACCGACATCGACGTGCTGACCCACCGGCAGGTCGCGGCGGTGGCCTCCCCGATCCACTCCGCGCGCATCCTGAACTTCGGGGACGGCGAGGTCGAGCTCGCCGACGAGAGCGTGCCGCTCGCGCCGTTCCTCGGTGATCACGACATCATCGTCAACTGCGTGCTCCAGGACACCGACGCTCCCCTGATGTTCCTCGACGACGACGACCTCGAGCACCTGACCGCGGGCACCGTCATCGTCGACGTCTCGTGCGACGCCGGCATGGGGTTCACCTGGGCGAAGCCGACGTCGTTCGCCGACCCGACCTTCGTCGTCGGCCACGGGGTGACCTACTACGGCGTCGACCACAGCCCGTCGCACCTGTGGGCGTCGGCGACGTGGGAGATCAGCGAGGCGCTGCTGCCCTTCATCCGGGCCGTGCTCGCCGGGCCGGCGGGCTGGGACGCCGACCCCACGGTCGCGCGGGCCATCGAGATCCGCGACGGCGTCATCCAGAACCCGGCGATCCTGTCGTTCCAGAACCGCTCACCCGAACCCCCGCACCGCCTCTCCAGGGCGTGACGACGACCTTGCCGAGGGCGCGGCCCTCGCCGACGTACGCCAGCGCCTCGGGCACCTCGTCGAGCGAGAACGTGCGGTCGACGTGGATGCGCACCTCGCCGGTGGCGCACCGCTGCTCGAGAGGGGTGAAGTGCTCCGGCCCCGGCTTCACCGCCAGCACGCCCAGCCGTCGGCCGGTGGCCCGGCCGATCACGGTCCCGGCCGTCAGCAGGCTCAGCATCGTCGCCACCGACCCGCCGACGGCGCGGTACCGACCGCCGGGTGCCAGCGCCCGGCGGTAGTCGCGCACCGACCGGTGGGCGACGAGGTCGAGCACGAGGTCGAACGGGCCGAGCGTGGTGAAGTCCTCGGTGCGGTAGTCGACGACCGTGTCAGCCCCGAGCGATCGCAGGAAGTCGAGCTTGCCGGCGTTGTCGACGGCCGTGACGTGCGCGCCCGCGGCCTTCGCGAGCTGGACCGCGAAGGACCCTGAGCCACCGCCGGCACCGTTGACGAGCACCCGTGCCCCCGGCCCCGCACCAGCCGTCCCCTGCAGCGCGATCGGACCAGCCTGGGGGAGCGTCGACACCTGCGCGAACGTCAGCGACGCGGGCTTGGGTGCGAGCACCGACTCGGGGGCCAGGGCGAACTGCGCGAACCCGCCCTTGAGGCCGAGGTTGTCGCCGTAGACCTCGTCGCCCGGGCGGAACCGCGTGACACCCGGCCCCACCGCCGTCACCCGCCCCGCGATGTCCGAGCCGAGCACCCGTCGCCCGGGTCGCCTCAGCCCGCCGATCCGCGCGTACGCGGGCGACCCGACGAGGCTCTCCCAGTCGGAGAGGTTCAGCGACGTCGCCACCACCTCGACGAGCACCTGACCGGAGCCTGGCGTCGGCACGGGCAGGTCGGTGAGGCGCAGCACGCTCGGCGGACCGTAACGGTCGTACACGACGGCCTTCATCCGCCCACCGTAACGGCGTCGCGATCGCGGGCCGTGGCACCATGCTCACCATGGCTGAGCTCCAGGTGACCTCGTGGCGTGACCTCCCCTCCCTCGTGGTGGCCCGCGAGGGCGACGACGTCGTGAAGATCCCCCTCCCCCCGCGCTTCCAGGAAGCCATCGACGAGGCAGCGATGCGTCTGGGTGCGGTCGACAGCACCGCCTACCTGGAGGGCTGGACCCGCTCACCGTGGGAGCCGGTCACGGGCGACATCACCGTGGCCGCCGAGGAGTCCGTCCAGGCCCTCGAGGGCCAGTGGAGCGACGAGGCGATCGCGACGTATCTCGACGCAATCGGCCCGGCCCAGGACTGACGCGCGGGGTCAGCCATCCGCGACGATGGTGCGATGGCGCCCTGGGTCCTGCACGTCGACATGGACCAGTTCATCGCTGCCGTCGAGGTGCTGCGCCGACCCGAGCTCGTCGGCCTGCCGGTCATCGTGGGCGGGCGCGGCGACCCGACCGAGCGCGGCGTCGTGTCCACGGCGTCGTACGAGGCACGGGCGTTCGGGGTGCGATCGGGGATGCCGCTGCGCCTCGCGGTGCGCCGTTGCCCGGATGCCGTGGTGCTGCCGGTCGACCACCGAACGTACGACGCGGCATCCGCCGTCGTGATGGCGACGCTGCGCGCCGTGCCGGGTGCAGTGGTCGAGGTGCTCGGCTGGGACGAGGCCTTCGTCGGGGTGGAGGCGGACGTCCCCGAGGACGTGGCGCGGCGGATCCAGGCTGACGTGCTCGCGGCGACCGACCTGCACTGCTCCGTCGGCATCGGGGACACGAAGGTCCGCGCCAAGATCGCCACGGAGTTCGGCAAGCCGCAGGGCATGTTCCGGCTCACGCGCGAGACGTGGTTCGACGTGATGGGCGGCCAGGCCGACCCGCGACCTGTGGGGTGTCGGGACCGCGCATCTCCCAGCGTCTCGCCGGGCTCGGGATCGAGACCGTCCGCCAGCTCGCCGACGCTGAGGACGCCCTGCTGGCAGGCGAGTTCGGCCCGGGCACGGGCCCGTACCTCGGGGGCCTCGGGCGCGGCGAGGGCAGCGCGACGGTGGACGACACCCCGTGGGTGGCGCGCGCGCACGGGCGCGAGACGACCTACCAGCAGGACCTCGCCGCCGGCGACGGTGGAGGAGGCGCTGCGCGTGCTCGCGGCCCAGGTCGTCGACGACATCGACGCGGAGGGCCGCGCCTGCGCCCGCGTGCACCTCAAGGTGCGGTTCGCGCCCTTCTTCACGGTCAACCGGTCACGCAAGCTCGCAGCCCCGACCTTCGATGCCGGTGACATCGCCGACACGGCCCTCGCCCTCTACCAGCGCCTCGCCGACGAGCGACCGGTGCGGCTGCTCGGCATCCGCGCCGAGATGGTGCCGCCCGAGGGCGGGTACGACGCGCCCCGGACACATGGGCGCCGCGGGATGCCGTGACGCCGGGTCAGCGCTGACGCAGCCGCGACGTGAGGCGCCCCAGCAGGGCACCGGTGACGACCCCCACGAGGACATCGCCGGGGTAGTGGACCCCGGTGTACACGCGCGAGAACGCCACGGTCCCTGCAGCGGCGGTGAGCGGCACGCGCAGGGCGGGCACCACGTCGCTGACGGCCACGGCGAAGGCGGCGGCCGACGCGGAGTGGCCGGACGGGAACGACGTCGACGTCGGCATCTTGACCCAGCGAGGCTCGGGCACCTCGTGTCCTTCGCGGTCCGGCCGTCTGCCGGTCCCCGAGGTACTTCATGGGCTGGTTGACGACGAGCGACGCAGCACCGATGGCGGCCACCCCGGTCAGGGCCGCCCGTCGACCCGTGGGTCCACCGAACACCGCGAGCGCGGTGGCCGTCAGGAACCACGGCTTGGAGAAGTTGGCGAAGTGGGACAGCCGACGCAGCGGGACGTCGAGGGCAGGTGTCGACGTTCGCGCCACGGCGACGTACAGCGCCCGGTCGTAGTGGCCGAGTGTCTCCAGCACTCGGGCCGCTCCGGAGGCGAGGGGGTGCGCTCCGGGACCGGTGGCCAGGCGTTCACGAAGCCCGCGCGCCAGTCGCTCCTCGGCGGGGTCGACCCCGCCGGTGTCGTCCATCGGGCCGGTGTCGTTCGTCGGGCCGGCGGCGCTCATCCTGCCGCCGGCCGTCCGAGAGCCGTGTTCCACAGGCCGGACAGGGTCGACGTCGACGCGAGGTGCACCGCCGGTGCGAGCTCGGGGCGCTCCCACACCGCCCTCGGCTGCCGGATCGTCAGCGCACCGGGCCGGATGACGAAGCGCAGCGGCGGGTCCATGATCAACGCCTCCCCGTCGACCCCGACCTCCACGGGGCCGTCGGACATGACCTCGAAGGCCGTGGGGGTCCACTCGTTCCAGCCCTTGAAGCGGCTGCACCTGTCCGGCGACCTCGAGCGCGGCGAGCTTCTGGGCGTCCGCGGCGCCTCGCACCTGCACGGAGACGACCCCGAGCTCGCCGCGGTCCAGCCGGGGGCGCAGGGCCGCGCCCCGCAGGTGGGACAGCTGGTACGGGTTGTTGGAGACGAGCACGAGGTTGGCCGACGTGGCACGCTCCCCGGACGGCAGCGTGAACTGCAGGTCGAGGGGGGTCGCGTTCGGGCCGATGAGGTCGGGCAGCACGTCGGCGGCGGTCTGGATCTTGGCGTCGCGGTACTCGGCCGACTGGACGATCCTCGCGTACAGGCCCATCGAGGCGTTGTTGACGAAGACGCGGCCGTTCACCTCGGCGAGGTCGATGCGGCGGTCCACGCCGTCGTGGAAGGCATCCAGCGACCCGAGGACGTCGTCGCGGTCCATCCCGAGGTCGAGCGCGAAGTGGTTGCGCGTCCCGGCCGACACCACGACGAAGGGGATGCCGTGCCGGCTCGCCACCGAGGCCACCAGGGCCTGGGACCCGTCCCCGCCCGCCATGCCGATGACGTCGGCGCCGCGCGCCACGGCATCCTCGGCCAGGGCCAGCAGGTCCGAGCCGCGCACGAGCACGATGGGCTCGATCCCGAGGTCACGGCAGCGCTGCTCGAGCCCGAACCTCTCCACCTTCCCCCCGCCGGACCAGGGGTTCATGATCAGCACCGGATGCCGGGGCCTGGGCGCCGCGGGCGACCTGCCCTCCTCGGTGGACGCGACCCGTGGCTCGTGCAGGGCGACCCGGGCCGCCGCGGCCGAGGCAGCGACCAGGAGCACGCCCACGACGAGGACGCGCACGAAGTTGTTGGACACCATGACCACGGCGAACAGGGCCAGGGCGGCAACGGCGAGCCCCAGGGCGATCAGCCGGGCGCTGCCGCGCCGCGAGACGGCGAACCACCCTGCGAGGACCATCACGGCCAGGAGCACGACCCCGGCGAGCAGCACCTCCCACCGGCGGAACGTCACGACGGCCACGTAGGCCACGGCTGCGAGAAGGGTCAGGTAGGCGAGCAGGGCCGCCGCCCGCCGCCGGCCGCTCGGAGCCATTGCTGCCGTGTTCTGATCGGTCACGGTGCCTCCTTGATGGTGCCCCAGGTGGCGCCGGTCTCGGCGACGTACGCGGCGACCGCTTCGTCGAGAGTGGGGTAGAAGTGCGCCGGGTCGATGGTGCGGTCGAGCTCGTAGCGCTGGATCTTGGCCTGCACGGGGTCCTTGACCTCGGCGAAGGCCAGGGACACGCCTCGGGCGTTGAGCCAGGAGTCCAGCTCGACCAGCATGTCCGCCGCCGTGGTGTCGATGTCGGTCATCGGCTCAGCGGCGATGAGGACCCACCTCAGGTCGGGCTGCTCCTCTGCCATCGCGCGCACGGTGTCGCCGAACATCCGCGAGTTGGCGAAGATCAGCGGAGCGTCGAACCGGAAGACGACCAGACCGGGCAGCACCTCGGAGTTCGGGTACGTGTCGGTGTCATGGAGACCGGCGATGCCGTCGACGCGACCCAGCTCGGCCTGGTGCGGCCACCAGACACGGCGGAAGACGTTGAGGATGGACAACATGATCGCGAGGAGGATGCCGGGGAGCACGCCGAGCAGGGCGACGCCGAGCAGGGCCACGATGGAGAGGGCGAACTCGGTGCGGCGCTGGTGCCACAGGCGTCGGGTCGCCGGGAGGTCGGCCAGCGACAACGCGGCCGCGATGACGATGGCGCCCAGGGTCGGCTGCGGGACGTACTGCATGAGCTCGGTCGCGAAGACGAGCACGACGGTGATGACCGCGGCCCCGACGACGCCGGTGACCTGCGACCGCGAGCCGGCCTGCTCGGCCACCGCGGTGCGCGACCCGCTCGTGCTGACGGGGAAGCCCTGGAAGAACCCGGCGGCGATGTTCGCCGCGCCGATGCCGATCATCTCCTGGTCGCCGTGCACCCGTTCCCCGCGCCGGGCGGCGAAGGAGGAGGCGGTCGACATCGTGTCGGCGAGGGCGACCACGGAGATGGCCACCGCGCCGAGGAACAGCGCGACGAGGTCGGCCCACGGCACGAGCGGGACGGTGAACGGCGGGAACCCCTGCGGCAGCACGCCGATCGTGTCGACCCCTTCCTGCTCGAGGTCGAGCAGGTTGACGGACAGGGCCGCGATCACGACGGCGACGAGGACCGCGGGGATCTTCGGCAGCAGCCGCTGGAGCAGCAGGATGCCGGCGAGCGAGCCGACGCCGATGATCGCAGCCGTCCGGTTGGCCTCGTCGTTCGCCATCCCCGAGACCCACCCACGGGCCTCGTCGATGAGCCCGTCGGCATCGACGGAGAAGCCGAACAGCTTGGGCAGCTGGCCGATGACGATGGTCAGCGCCAGCCCGTTCATGTAGCCGATCTGCGTGGGTTTGGACAGCAGGTCGGCGACGAAGCCGAAGTGGGCGAACCCGGCGATCGTCATGACGAGGCCGACGAGCAGTGCGAGCACCGATGCGTACGCCACCGCCCGCGCGGGGTCGCCGTCGGCCATGACGAGCGGGAGGATCGTGGCGGCGATCATCGGGCCGAGCGAGGAGTCCGGGCCGAGCACGAGCACCCGGGAGGGTCCGAAGACCGCGTAGCCCAGCAGGCAGAGGATCGACGTGTAGAGGCCGGTCACGGCCGGCAGGCCCGCGAGCTCCGCGTAGGCCATGCCCTGCGGCACGAGGAGGGCCGAGAGCACGAGACCCGCGACGACGTCCTTGGGCAGCCAGCTGCGCTCGTAGGACCCGATCAGCGTCAGGCCGGGCACGAACTGGCGCAGCGCACTGGAACGAGGGGGGGCGGGCGGCGTGCTGGACACCCCCCGATGCTCGCGCCCGCGGCCACCCCGGGTCATCACCCCGGGCGGGTGACGACTGTGGGGTCTCGGCTCGGGCGTGGTCACAATGGGGGATGCACGATGACCGCCCGGAGCCGGGCCACGACGTGAGCGTGGTCGTCCTGGCCGGGGGGCAGTCCCTCCGGTTCGGCTCGGACAAGCTCGCCGCGCCGCTCGCGGGGTCGACCGTCCTGGACCACCTGCTCGCCGCGCTGCCGGCGGCGTGGCCGGTCGTCGTCGTGGGGGAGGGCCGAGCCACGGTGCGCGAGGTCGTGTGGACCCGAGAGGATCCGCCGGGTGGCGGCCCGCTGGCCGGCGTCGAGGCCGGGCTGGCGCTCGTCGGCACCGACCTCGTCGCCGTCGTGGCCGGGGACATGCCGTATGCCGTGCCGGGCCTTCTCGTCCTGGCCGCCGCTCTCGCTGCGGCCGGACCCGAGACCGCAGCGGCGGTCGCCGTGGATGACGAGGACCACGCGAACCCGCTGCTCGCGGTCTACCGCTCGGCGTCGGTGCGGGACGTCATGCCCCGACCGGCGCACGGACGCGCCGCGAAGACCCTGCTCGCACTGCCGCACCTGCGGGTGCCGGTCGTCGGGATCACCTCCCGCGACGTCGACACCCCCGCCGACCTCGACGCCCTCACCAACCCCACCTGACCGGCGACGGCATCCGTGCTGCGCCATCAGCCCGACCTCGACTTCGTGCGACTTGGGTGCGGTTCTGGGGCGCGGTGGCTGCGAGAACCGTGTGTCAAGTCGCACGAAGTCACGGGGATCCGCCCTCGGCCTCGACTTCGCGCGACCTATTGCGCCTCACCCACCCGACGGGCGCCGCGAGAACGGTGCCGCACGAAGGTGGGTGAGGACTCGCAATCAGTCGGGGTGCGAGGGTCAGCCGGGCTTCGGGGCGCCGGGGCGGGCGTAGCGCCACCACGTGATGCCGACGCACATGACGGCCCAGGCGATGCCCACCGAGTAGAAGGCGACCGGTCCCATCGTCGTGACGCCCATGCCGAAGAAGAACGGCCCGAAGGCGGCGATGGCGGCCGTCCAGCCGATGACGCCGCCGGCCTGACGGCGCTCGAAGATCATCGGCATCTGCTTGAACGTCGAGGCGTTGCCGATGCCGCTGAACAGGAAGATCGCGAGCATCCCGTAGAGGAACTGGTCGAAGCCCGCCTCGAGTGCTGGCCGCCGAGCTCGTGTCCGGTGTCAGCCCGGGAATCGTGTACGCGATCGAGGCGATGAGGCCCAGCCCCGAGACGAGCGTCCAGGGGGCACCGCCCATGCGGTCGGTGAGAGGTGCGAAGCCGACCCGGGCCGCCGCCCCGATCAGGGGGCCGAGGAAGACGTACTTCACGGCATCCGGCACGACGTAGCCGGCGACGAGCACGGTCGCGGTGGCGCCGGAGCCCTCGACGATCTCGGTGTTGCCGCTGCCGTAGAGGTTGGTCATGAGCAGGCCGAACTGGGCGGCCAGGCCGGAGAAGGTGCCGAAGGTCATGATGTAGAGCAGCGTCATCCACCAGGTGTCCTGGTTGCTGAAGATGTCGAACTGCTGGCGGATGTTGGCCTTGACCGGAACCGACTTGAGCATCGTCCACGCGAGGACGGCGCCGACCACCATGAGCGGGATCCACACGAAGGCCGCGTTCTGGTACCAGACGGTCACGGGCTCCTTGCCCGGGACGGTCATCTGCTGGCTGCCGCCGAAGACGGCGAGCGCACCGATGGCGATGAGGTACGGCGTCAGCAGCTGCACGAACGAGACCCCGAAGTTGCCCAGTCCCGCCTGGAGCCCGAGGGCCGTGCCCTGCATGCGCTTGGGGAAGAAGTACGAGGTGCTGGGCATGAAGCCGGAGAACGCGCCGCCACCGATGCCGGCGAGGAACGCGAGCACCATGAGCTCCCAGTAGGGGGCATCCGGGCGTCTGCACGCGCACACCCCAGCCCGAGGGTGGACGCGATGAGCAGGAGGCTGGTGAGCGAGACCATCTTGCGGGTGCCCATGATCGGCGGCAGCACCATCCACACCAGGCGGAACAGGCCGGCGGCCAGGCCCGGCATCGCGGCCATCCAGTACAGCTGGCTCTTGCTGAACTCGTAGCCCAGGGCGTTCAGCTTGGGGATGATCGCGCTCGGCAGGAACCAGGCGACGAAGGCGAGGGTGAGGCAGAACGTCGTGATCCACAGGGTGCGCCAGGCCAGGGACTTGTCCCACGTCTCCTCGTTCTCGGGGTCCCAGGAATCCAGCCACTCGCCCTTGCGGGCCGGTGCGGGTGCGGTGCTCATCGGGTTCTCTCCTTAGCGGACGGCCGCGGCGGCGACCGGGGTCTCGAGGTGGCGGGCGAGGTCGGGCGACTCGTGGTGGAGCATGTGCACGACCGTCCAGTGCATCCAGGCGAAGCACACGGACGTGAGGAGGAAGAGCACGAAGAACGTCGAGCTGGGGAAGCCCGACCACACCTTCGTGTAGGCGAACAGGGGCGGCAGGACGAACCCGCCCAGGCCTCCGAACATCCCCACGAGGCCGCCGACCGAGCCGACGTTGTCGGGGAAGTACTCGGGGATGTGCTTGTAGACGGCCGCCTTGCCGACGCCCATGGCGCAGCCGAGCAGGAAGACGAGCAGGGCGAACGGCACGATGCCGATGGCGTAGCCGAGGTGCTCGCTCTGGGAGCCGTCGGCCTGGTCGATGACGAGGTGGCCGTTGGGCATCATGAGGATGCCGGTCGTCACCATCATCACGAAGAAGGTCCAGTACATGACCCGCCGGGCGCCGTACTTGTCGGAGAACCAGCCGCCGACGGGGCGCAGCAGGGATGCCGGGAAGATGAACGTCGCCGTGAGCAGGGCCGCGACCTGCAGCTCGACGCCGAAGTTGTCGACGTAGTACTTCGGCAGCCAGGCCGACAGGGCGACGTAGGCGCCGAAGACCGCCGCGTAGTAGAGGCTGAAGCGCCAGACCCGCACGTGCTTGAGCGGAACGAGCATCTCGCGCAGCGGCTTTCCCGCGCCGTTCATCCTGTCGTGCCGGGGGACGACGAGGAAGGTGAGGATCGCGACGACCACGAGCGCGAGGGTGTAGAACGCGGGGAAGATCCGCCAGCCACCCGGGAAGATGCCGAGGTACATCGCGCCGGCGGTGCTCGCGATGATCGTCGGCAGCAGCACGACGAGCAGCTTGGTCACGGAGGCGCCGACGTTGCCGGCCCCGAAGACGCCGAGCGCGAAGCCCTGCCGGTCCTTGGGGAACCAGGCGGCGTTCCAGGCGATGCCGACGCTGAACAGGTTGCCGGCGAAGCCGACGAGGAAGGCCAGCACCAGCAGGGGGCCGTAGCCCTCGACCTGGGTGATGAAGAAGCAGGGGATCGCGGTCAGCAGGAGCATCGCGATCGTCACGACGCGTCCGCCGACCCGGTCGGTGAGCATGCCGGCGGGCAGGCGCCACAGCGAGCCGTTGAGGACGGCGACCGCGGTGATCCAGGCGAGCTCGGGGTCGCTGAGGCCGAGCTCCTTCTGGATCGGCACGCCGAGGATGCCGAACATCAGCCACACCGCGAACATCAGCGTGAAGGCGATCGTCGACATCGTGAGGACGCGCTTGGCGCCACTCGACACCGGCACGTGGGGTGGTGCCGTGACCGGCTCCGTCGTCTGGGTCATGACCCGGGACCTCCATTTGGATGATCAGACTCATCTAAATATCTCGACTGGGACGGTACAACCACCCCCGCACAGCCTGCCAGTGAGGTGGACCTAACGTCTACGACGTTTCGTCGTACACCCCAATCGGGCGTGCTGTCAACGCTTCCGGCTGGGAGCTCGCGCCATCGTGCTCTGCGCCGCCCCCGCTTCACACGTCGCCTCCGAGTGTGGTTCGATGGGGAGGAATCCTGTCCTTCATATCCGAGGGAGTGATCCTGTTGACCGCCTCCGGCGACCACGGTGTGGCCGCGCTGCTGGCCTCTCCCGTGCGCCGGCGAATCCTCGACACCCTCGCCAACAAGAGTGTGGGCGAGCCGGATTCGGTCGGTCTCAGCGCCGCCGAGCTCGCCCAGCACGTCGGCCTCCACGTGACGACGGTGCGCTTCCACCTCGACCAGCTCGTCGCAGCCGGGCTGGTCGAGGCCTCCTTCCAGCGCCGCGGCGGCGCCGGACGCCCCCGCAAGCTGTACGCCGCGGCGCCGGGCTCCCTCAGCGACGTCGACCTCGTCGGCGAGGTCGACTCGCTGCGCCTGCTCAGCGGCCTGCTGGCGGGCGCGCTCGCCGACAGCAGCGGAGGGCCTGCCCCGACGCCGATGGAGGCGGGCCGTCGATGGGCGCTCGAGCACGTGCCGGCCGACCCGGCATCCGCTCTGGCCGACACGCCCGGTCGCTGGCTGAGCAAGGTCGGACGCATGCTCGACGTCCTGCACGAGTGGGGCTACACCCCCGAGCTGTCGACCACCGACGGCGGGCGCACGGCGAAGCTCGTCCTCCAGGACTGCCCCTTCCTCGCCCTCGCGACGGCCAACCCGGCGGTCGTGTGCGGCATCCACCGCGGCCTCATCGCGGGCTCGATGGAGCAGTTCGGCGAGACGGACACCCACGTCGGCCTCGAGCCGTTCGTCGGCCCCACGACGTGCGTCGCACACGTGACCACCCGAACCCCGTTCCGCGACAGGGCAACCCCAGCCACGGCATCCAAGGAGCCCACATGACCACCACCCCCGAACTCGACGGGCCGCTGACGAATGCCCTCGTCGGCACGCGGCGCTTCTTCACCCGCTCGGAGGTCTCCGCCGACAAGCGCTCCATCCACGCCGAGGGCGGCCGCTCGGGCGACTCCTTCTACCGCGACCGCTGGTCGCACGACAAGGTCGTGCGCAGCACGCACGGGGTGAACTGCACCGGCTCGTGCTCGTGGAAGGTCTACGTCAAGGACGGGATCATCACCTGGGAGGCGCAGCAGACCGACTACCCCTCCACCGGCGCCGACCGGCCCGAGTACGAGCCCCGCGGCTGCCCCCGCGGTGCGGCCTTCAGCTGGTACACCTACTCCCCGACGCGCGTGCGCTACCCCTACGTGCGCGGGGTGCTCCTCGAGATGTACCGCGAGGCCAAGGCGGCCGTCGGCGGCGACCCCGTGGTCGCGTGGGCCTCGATCGTCCAGGACCCCGTGAAGGCCAAGCGCTACAAGTCGGCCCGCGGCAAGGGCGGGCTCGTGCGCTCGACGTGGGACGAGGTCGTCGAGATCATCGCCGCCGCGCACGTCTACACCGTCAAGCGCTGGGGCCCCGACCGCATCGCCGGCTTCTCGCCGATCCCCGCGATGTCGCCGGTCTCCTACGCCTCGGGCGCCCGCTTCCTCGAGCTCATCGGCGCCCCGATGCTCTCGTTCTACGACTGGTACGCCGACCTGCCCAACGCCTCGCCGCAGATGTTCGGCGACCAGACCGACGTGCCCGAGTCCGGCGACTGGTGGGATGCCGGCTACCTCATCATGTGGGGCTCGAACGTCCCGATGACGCGAACCCCGGACGCGCACTGGATGACCGAGGCGCGCTACCGCGGGCAGAAGGTCGTCGCCGTCTCGCCCGACTACGCCGAGAACGTCAAGTTCGCCGACGAGTGGGTCGCCTCGGCGCCCGGCACCGACGGTGCGCTCGCGATGGCGATGGGCCACGTCATCCTCAAGGAGTTCTTCGTCGACCAGCAGGTCGACTTCTTCACGCAGTACAACCAGCAGTACACCGACCTGCCGTTCCTCGTCTCCCTCGAGCCGAGCACGACGGATGCCGCGGACGCCACGAGCGGCGACGGGCCGGCATACCGACCCGGCAAGTACCTCGTGGCCGGCGACCTCGACATCCCCGAGGCCACCAGCGAGAACGCGATGTGGAAGCCGGCGGTGCTCGACGCGCGCACCGGGGACGTCGCAATCCCGAACGGCTCCATCGGTTTTCGCTACGGCGACGAGGGTTGGGGCAAGTGGAACCTCGACCTCGGCGAGATCGACCCGGTGCTCACGCTGCACGACACCGCCACCGAGACCGCCCGGGTCGTCCTGCCCCGCTTCGACGCCTACGACGGCAAGGTCGCGCACGTCTCGCGCGGGGTCCCGGTGCGCCGCATCGGCGGACGCCTGGTCACCACCGTCCTCGACCTCATGCTCGCGCAGTACGGCGTGAACCGCCCCGGGATGCCGGGTACGTGGCCGGCCGACTACGACGACCCCTCGACCCCGGCGACCCCCGCCTGGCAGGAGGAGATCACCAACGTGCCCGCCGAGCAGGTCGTGCGGCTGGCCCGCGAGTGGGCGCAGAACGCCATCGACACCGGCGGTCGCGGCATGATCCTCATGGGGGCCGGCACCAACCACTGGTTCCACTCCGACCAGATCTACCGGGCGATGCTCGTGCTCACCTCGATCACCGGGTGCCAGGGCCGCAACGGCGGTGGCTGGGCGCACTACGTCGGCCAGGAGAAGATCCGGCCGATCATGGGCTTCCAGCACATGGCGTTCGCGCTCGACTGGCAGCGCCCGCCGCGGCACATGAACCAGACCGCGTACTGGTACGTCAACACCAGCCAGTACCGCTACGACACCTTCACGGCCGACGACGTGGATGCCGGGACCGGCGTCTTCGCGGGCAAGGGGGTCATGGACCTGCTCGCGCAGTCGGTGCGCCTGGGCTGGACCCCCAGCTACCCGACGTTCAACCGCAGCAGCCTCGCACTGGCGGACGAGGCGGATGCCGCGGGGCAGGAGCCCGCCGCCTACGTCGTCGACCAGCTGAAGGCGGGGACCCTCCGCTTCGCCGTGGAGGACCCCGAGGCGGAGGAGAACCACCCCCGCATCCTCAGCCTGTGGCGGGCCAACCTGCTCGGGTCCAGCGCCAAGGGCAACGAGTACTTCCTCAAGCACCTGCTCGGCACCGACAACGCCGTCACCGCCGAGCAGGCCCCACCCGACAAGCGCCCCGAGGGCATCGAGTGGCCCGACGAGGTGCCCGAGGGCAAGCTCGACCTGCTCATGACCATCGACTTCCGCATGACGAGCTCGACGCTGTTCTCCGACGTCGTCCTGCCGGCGGCCACCTGGTACGAGAAGCACGACCTCAACACCACCGACATGCACCCGTTCGTGCACTCCTTCAACCCCGCGATCTCCCCGCCGTGGCAGTCCAAGACCGACTGGGACGCCTGGAAGGAGGTCGCGAAGCGGTTCTCCGAGCTCGCCGTCGACCACCTCGGCACCCGGCGCGACGTCATCGCCAAGCCGCTCTGGCACGACACCCCCGAGGCGATGGCCACGGTCCACGGCGTCGTCAAGGACTGGCGCACGGGGGAGGTCGAGCCGGTGCCCGGCAAGACCCTGCCGGTGATCGCCGTCGCCGAGCGCGACTACACGGCGATCTTCGACAAGATGACGTCGATCGGCCCGCTCCTGGAGAAGGTCGGCATGCTCACCAAGGGCGTGCCCTACGACGTCAAGCGCGAGGTCGAGATCCTGCGCCACCGCAACGGGGTCGCCCGCGGCGGCGCCGGTGACGGCCAGCCCAGGCTCGACACCGACATCCACATGGCTGATGCGATCCTGCACCTGTCGGGCACGACGAACGGCCACCTCGCCACCCACGGCTTCAAGAACGTGGAGAAGCGCACCGGCACCGTCCTGCACGACCTCGCGGCCGAGCACGAGGGCAAGCAGATCACCTTCGCCGACACCCAGGTCGCCCCGGTGCCGGTCATCACCTCGCCCGAGTGGTCGGGCTCGGAGAGCGGCGGGCGGCGGTACGCGCCGTTCACGATCAACATCGAGCGCAAGAAGCCGTTCCACACCCTCACCGGGCGCCAGCAGTTCTACCTCGACCACGACTGGATCCTCGGCATGGGGGAGGCGCTCCCGGTCTACCGGCCACCGCTCAACATGACCGAGCTGTTCGGGGAGACGGCGCTCGGCGAGCAGAACGCCCTCGGGGTCTCGGTGCGCTACCTCACCCCGCACAACAAGTGGTCGATCCACAGCGAGTACCAGGACAACCTGTTCATGCTCAGCCTCTCGCGCGGCGGCCAGACGATCTGGCTGTCCGACATCGACGCCGAGAAGATCGGGGTCAGGGACAACGACTGGATCGAGGCGGTCAACCGCAACGGCGTCGTCGCCGCCCGCGCGATCGTCTCCCACCGGATGCCGGAGGGCACCGTCTACATGCACCACGCCCAGGACCGGCTCATCGACGTCCCCCTCACCGAGACCAACGGGAGACGCGGCGGCATCCACAACTCCCTCACCCGGATCATGATGAAACCGAGCCACATGATCGGCGGGTACGCGCAGTTCGCCTACTTCTTCAACTACATCGGGCCCACGGGCAACAACCGTGACGAAGTGACGATGATCCGCCGCCGCACCAACCAGAACGTGGAGTACTGACATGCGCGTGATGGCTCAGATGGCGATGGTCATGAACCTCGACAAGTGCATCGGGTGCCACACCTGCTCGGTCACGTGCAAGCAGGCCTGGACCAACCGCGCCGGCACCGAGTACGTCTGGTTCAACAACGTCGAGACCCGGCCCGGCCTGGGCTACCCCCGCGGCTACGAGGACCAGGACGAGTGGCAGGGCGGCTGGGTGATGAAGAACGGCCGTCTCCAGCTGCGCGCCGGCGGCCGGCTCAAGAAGCTGCTCACGATCTTCAGCAACCCCAAGATGCCGTCGATCAGCGACTACTACGAGCCGTGGACCTACGACTACGAGACCCTGCTGAGCGCCCCGGCCCAGAAGAACTTCCCGGTCGCCCGGCCGTACTCGCTCATCTCCGGCAAGCCGATCAACGTCTCGTGGAGCGCCAACTGGGACGACGACCTCGGCGGCTCGCGCGAGCACGCGGCCAAGGACGTCATGCTGCGCGGCATCGAGGACAAGGTGACGTTCGAGTTCGAGCAGACCTTCATGTTCTACCTGCCGCGCATCTGCGAGCACTGCCTCAACCCGTCGTGCGCGGCCTCCTGCCCGAGCGGCGCGATCTACAAGCGCGAGGAGGACGGCATCGTCCTCGTCGACCAGGACCGCTGCCGCGGCTGGCGGATGTGCATCACGGGCTGCCCGTACAAGAAGATCTACTTCAACCACAAGACCGGCAAGGCCGAGAAGTGCACGTTCTGCTACCCGCGGATCGAGGTCGGCATCCCGACGGTGTGCTCCGAGACCTGCGTCGGGCGGCTGCGCTACATCGGGCTCGTCCTCTACGACGCCGACAAGGTGCTCGAGGCGGCCACGACCGAGGACGACACCGACCTCTACGAGTCCCAGCTCGGCGTCTTCCTCGACCCCGAGGACCCGGAGGTCCGGCGCGAGGCGGAGGCGGCCGGCATCCCGGGTGACTGGATCGAGGCCGCCCGCCGCAGCCCGGTCAAGAGCTGATCATGGACTACAAGGTGGCGCTGCCGCTGCACCCGGAGTACCGCACGATGCCGATGGTCTGGTACATCCCGCCGCTCTCGCCGGTCGTCGACGTCATCAAGGACACCGGCTACGACGCGGAGGACGTCGACAACCTCTTCGGGGCGATCGACACCCTGCGCATCCCCGTCGAGTACCTCGCGAACCTCTTCACCGCCGGTGACGTCGCGCCGGTCAACCTGGTGCTCAAGAAGCTCGCGGCGATGCGCTCGTACATGCGCGACATCAACCTCGGCCGCGACCCGCGCGACGAGATCCCCGCCGCCGTGGGGATGGAGGGCGAGGACATGTACGAGATGTTCCGCCTGCTCGCGCTGGCCAAGTACGACGAGCGCTACGTCATCCCCACGGCGCACGCCGAGCAGGCGCACGCGCTCGAGGAGCTCGCGACCGAGTGCGCGGTGTCGGAGTACGGCGGCGGGCAGGAGATCTTCGGCGAGGGCTCCGGCAGCTCGCCGACCCCCGTGGCCGCCGAGAACCTGCGGGTGCGCCGCGAGGCGCAGACCGCCGACAGCCTCGAGGCCCTGCCGCCGGACAACCCCCTCCGGGGGCGCGTCAACCTGCTCAACTGGGACGGGCGCGGGATGCCGGAGGGCATCTTCCCCGGTGCGGACCAGGGGTCCGGCGCCGACGCGGAGCGGGTCGACCGATGAAGTGGCGCCGACACCGGGACGCGCGACCCGGCATCAGCGAGGGCGACCTCGTCGACACGTGGCAGGTGGTCTCCCTGCTGCTCGACTACCCCGATGACGCTCTCCTGCAGCGGGTTCCGATGCTGCGTGGAGTCGTCGAGGGCCTCCCGGAACCACAGCGGATGCCGTTGCTCGAGTTCCTCGACCGCCTCACGCCCGCGTCCCTCGGCGCCCTGCAGCGCGAGTACGTCGACACCTTCGACGTCACCCGCAAGTGCTCGCTGCACCTCACGTACTTCACCCAGGGCGACACCCGCCGACGGGGGGTGGCCCTCGTGGAGTTCAAGCAGGCCTACCGCCGCGCAGGGCTGGAGTTCGACAGCGACGTCGAGCTGCCCGACCACCTGTGCGTCGTCCTCGAGTTCGGTGCGGTGCAGGACTGGGCCACCGCGTGGCACCTGCTGACCCGCCACCGGGTCGGCGTCGAGGTGCTGCGGGCCGGACTCGCCCACCGCGACTCGCCCTGGCTGCCGGTGCTCGAGGCGCTGCGCTCGACGCTGCCGCCGCTCGACGGCACCGACCAGGAGGCCCTGATGCGGCTCGTCGCCGAGGGCCCACCGAAGGAGGAGGTCGGTCTCGAGCCCTACGCGATCGACCCTCGCCTGAACCCCCGCCCCGAACCCGCCGACACGACAGCGATGCTCGGCCTGACCATCCCGGTAGGAGCCCCCCGATGAGCACGTTCCTGTGGGTGATCGTCCCCTACGTGTGCCTCGCCGTGTTCGTCGTCGGGCACGTCTGGCGCTACCGCTACGACAAGTTCGGCTGGACCACGCGGTCGAGCCAGCTCTACGAGGACAAGCTGCTGCGCATCGGCAGCCCCCTCTTCCACTTCGGCATGCTCGGCGTCATGCTCGGCCACGTCATCGGCCTGGTCATCCCCCAGGTGTGGACACAACGCGCTCGGCCTGAGCCACACGCGTACCACGTCATCGCCCTCGCGGGCGGCATCCCGGCCGGCATCGCCGCCGTCGTCGGCCTGGCGATCCTCGTCTACCGTCGGCGCACGACCGGTCCGGTGTTCAGCGCGACGACCGTCAACGACAAGGCCATGTACGCCGTGCTCGGAACCGTCATCGTGCTCGGCATGTGGAACACCGTGGCGGGCAGCCTCCTGCAGTTCGGGGGCGAGTACAACTACCGCGAGGGTGTCAGCGTCTGGTTCCGCAGCATCTTCGCCCTCCAGCCGCAGCCCGAGCTGATGGCGGCGGCGCCGCTCGGATTCCAGCTGCACGCCCTGCTCGCGTTCATCCTGTTCGCGATGTGGCCGTTCACCCGGCTCGTCCACGTCTTCTCCGCTCCGATCGGCTACCTCACCCGCCCCTACCTCGTCTACCGCTCGAAGGACGAGCGGCCCGGGCGCGGGTCGGGCAACCGGGCGCCGCAGCGGGGCTGGGACAAGCCCGAGCTGACCAAGAAATGACCGACCTCACGGCTGCCGAGCACGAGTGGCACTCGTGGATCGCCGACGCCTGCGCGGCGCTCGACGTCGACCCGGATGCCGTGGACGTCCCCGGCATCCACGCCCTCACCAAGGACATCGCGCACGGTTTCGCGCGGCCGATGGCTCCCGTCGGGTCCTACATCCTCGGGCTCGCGGTGGGTGCCCGGGCCGCCCGCGGCGAGGTGGTCGACCCGGCCGCGCTGAGCGAGGCGCTGCGCTCGACGTTCCCCGCCACGACCCGCGTCTGACCCCGATTCGCCCGGCTCGACCCCACCGAAGGACCCCCATGGACAGCATCTCCCTCACCGACCTCGCCGACGAGCTGCTCGCGTCCGCCCGGGAGGGCAGCAGCGGGCGGGCGGCCCGAACGATCCACGGGGGTCACGACCGGGTGCTGCGCGAGACCGTCATCGCGATCCTCGCCGAGCACGGGCTGGCCGAGCACGAGAGCCCCGGCGAGGCGACCCTGCAGGTGCTGCGGGGGCGCGTGCGGCTGGACTCCGAGCCGGACAGCTGGGTAGGGGCGACGGGGGACCACACCATCATCCCGGGGCGCCGGCACTCCCTGACCGCCCTCGAGGACTGCGCCGTGCTCCTCACCGTCATCAAGCCGTAGCCCAACCCCCGACTTCGTGCGACTTGCCTACGGTTTTCGGGCCGACCGGGCTCAGGAACCGCACCCAAGTCGCACGAAGTCGGTAATCAACTTGACAGTTGATCAATGGTTCGGTTGAATAGGGGCATGCCGGACACGAGCACCGCCGTCGACCTGGGTTTCGCAGCCCTCGCCGACCCCGTCCGGCGGGCGATCATCGCGCACCTCAGCCGTGGACCGGCCACGGTGAACGAGATCGCCGAGCCCTTCGACATCAGCCTCCAGGCGGTCTCGAAGCACATCCAGGTCCTCGAGCACGCGGGCCTGGTCACCCGCACCCGGCAGGCCCAGCGCCGCCCGGTGCACCTCAACCCCGAGGCACTCGAAGCGCTGACCGCCTGGATCGACGGCTACCGCCTGATCCACGAGCAGCAGTTCCGCCGCCTCGACGCCCTCCTCGCGACCGACGACACCGCGCCGGTCGCCCCCCGCACCACCAAGGAGCACCCATGAGCAACAACCTGCACCTCGACATCCCGGCCGGCGTGCCGTGGATCGACTTCACCCGCGAGTTCGACGCCCCCGTGGCGGCCGTCTTCGAGGCCCACCGCGACCCCGAGAAGGTCAAGCTGTGGCTCGGCCCGAACGGCATGCAGATGGACATCGCCCACTGGGACTTCACGACCGGCGGCGGCTACTCCTACACGCACACGCAGCGACCACGGCACGTTCGGCTTCCGCGGCGTCTTCCACAGCATCCGCGAGAACGAGTTCGCCCTCCAGACCTTCGAGTTCGACGGCGCCCCCGACGAGGTCGCCCTGGAGTTCATGTGGTTCGAGGACCTCGGCGACGGCCGCACCCGCCTGCGGGGTCGCAGCATCGGGCGCACCGTCGAGGGTCGCGACGCGATGGTCGAGTCGGGCATGGAGCACGGCATGTCCGAGGGCTACGAGCGCCTCGAGGCCCTCGTCACCACTGCCGGCTGAGCGGTCAGGACCGGGCCGGGGCGAGGCGGCAGGACGAGTCGCGCACCGTCGGTGCGACGTCGGGGCCGACGACGAGGCCGAACTGGACGTCGGAGCACCGTGACGTCCTCGATGAGCCCGCCCGCCCAGCCGACGGGATCAGCGCGGAGCCCGATCTCGACCCGCGGATGGTGACGCCCCCGAAGCACCGGCACGGCGTCATCGGAC
>CAWESS010000040.1:0-49042 GCA_963811825.1 uncultured Actinomycetota bacterium
AGGCCGAGGCGCGGCTGACGGCCCCGATGGTGGCGGGCTTCGCCGAGGCGATGCGGTCGGCGGGCGTGGAACCCACCCGGCTGCGGGCACTGCCCTACAGCGGCGGCGGGAGCCTGCGTACCGACGTCGTCGGCTGGTACGTGCGGCGGGACCGTCGCGCTGCCGTCGGCACGGACGGCCGCTGGTACGTCCTGGTCGTGGCGCCCAGCCTGCGCGGACGGTTGGCCGGCGTCCACGTCGAGCCCAGCGACGCCCCGCTCCAGGTCGGAGCGGGTGGCCGCGACGGTGACTCGGTGGCTCTGGACGTCCTGCTCCGGCTACGGCTGGATGCCGGGCCTGACTTCCCCTCCTGACGCTGCCCCAAACGCAAAGGATCTGGCACGCCACCTCGCTCGGCTGCCCCCTCTGCGGGACGCGAGCCCCGGCGCGAACATGCGCGCGCTGACGCATACTGCGAGCCATGGACCCGCGCCCGCAGACCGATCCCCAGCCACGGGCGACGAGCGCGGTCGTCGTCACCGCGGAGTCGAGGCACCGGTCCGGCGAACTCCAGGCGACGGTGCTGCGGCGGGTGGGCGGGGTGACTCTGCTCGACCGCACTGTCAAGGTGCTGGGCGAGGCAGGAGTGAATCGCATCGTGGTGGTGACCGGCTACGGAAGCCAGGACGTGGCGGCGACCGTCCACTCCCACGGCCTCCCGGTCGAACTGGTGGTCAACCCAGACTGGCAGCAGGGCACGTCGACCTCGGTGGTGGCTGGCCTCCAGCAGGTCGACGAGGACCGGTGCCTGGTCGTCATGGGCGACCACGTGTTCGAGGCCGAGGACGTACGGCGGCTGATGGCCGCCCCTGGTCGCAACGTGCTGGCGGTCGACCGTGACCCGCAGCGCCAGGGGGGCGGCCTGGCAGGGGTGCCCCCCGTCCGCGTGCGGACCGCCGCCGACGGCCGACTGCTCGAGCTGGCAGCCGACCTGAACGAGTACACCGCGGTCGACGCCGGCCTCAGCTGCGTCCACGTCGCCGACGTCCTGGCCGCGACCGCCGACGCACCGGCGATGCCGTGGGCCGCCGTGCGGCGGCGGATGCTCGACCACGGATTCGAGATGACCACCTGCGACTTCACCGGGCTCTGGGCGGCCGTCGACACACCCGATGGAGTGCGGGCCCTGGAGCGGGTGATGTGGCTTCGGTACGGACCCAAGCCGACCGACCAGATCATCGCCCGGACCGTCAACCGGCGGATCTCGGGACCCCTGACCCGCCAGCTGCTGCGGATCGGGCTCAGCCCGCACGTGGCCACGGTGCTGGCGTTCGCCACCACGCTCCTCGCGTCCGGCCTGATCGCGGTCGGCGACCGGTGGGCGATGGCCGCGGGCGGGCTCGGCGTCCTGCTCGGTTCCGCCCTCGACGGCGTCGACGGGGAGCTCGCGCGAGTCAGCGGCCGGGCCTCGCGCCGTGGCGCCGCGCTGGACACGCTGCTGGACCGCTATGCCGACCTCGCCGTGGTGGTCGGCTTGGTCATCGGGGCCGGCCACACCGAGACCGCCTGGGCCTGGGGGTTCGCCGCCGGCTGCGGCTGTCTGCTGATCCCCTACCTTCACGCGGTCGGCCGAGACACCAACGTGCGGTTGCTCTTCCGGCGCGAGGTCCGGCTGCTGATCCTCGCCCTGGCGGCGATCAGCGGCCTACCGCTGTGGGGGCTTGTTGTCGTCGCCGTCGCGGCCAACCTCGACACGGCCCGCGGAGTGGTGGCGCTCCTGCGCACGGTGGACACCTGATCCCCGGCCACAACTACAGTCGGCGGATGAGCGACGACGCCGGGCCCGTGCCGTTCGAGGTCTACGAGGCCGGCGTCTACCTGCACGGCACGAAGGCGGACCTGGACGTGGGGGACCTGCTGGGCCCCGGCCGCGTGTCCAACTTCGAGGAGGGCCGGCTGATGAACTACGTCTACTTCACCGCGACCCTCGACGCCGCGACCTGGGGTGCTGAGCTCGCGCTCGGAGAGGGCCGCGGGCGCATCTACGTCGTCGAGCCGCTGGGCGAGTTCGAGGATGACCCCAATGTCACGAACAAGAAGTTTCCCGGGAACCCGACGCAGTCCTTCCGCACCCGCGGGCCGTTGCGCGTCGTGGGCGAGCTCGTCGACTGGGTCGGGCACTCCCCTGAGAAGCTGCGGGCCATGAGAGAAGGACTCGGTGCCCTGCACCGTGAAGGCAGGGCGCAGATCGAGGACTGAGAGGCGACAAGATCGCCTCCAGAGGCGGACGAACACCGTCGAGGACCCCTGGGTGCTCACCGGGTCCCACGCGAGGATCACCGGTGGCTGTCGTGTCACTCGAGCACGGCGAGGTTGGCGAGTCCGGGGCCGGTGTACCTCGCCAACCTCTCCTGGGCGTCGGACAGTGCCTGCGACTCGGGGTACCCGGCGGGGACGCGGACCGGGTTGAGCGCCACGTCGTTGGCCCACTCCTTGATGTCGGGCTCGGCCGAGAAGGACATCGTGGCCCGGGTGCCGAGGACGTTCATCCGGGCCCACTGCGCGAGCGAGTTGCCGTAGTGCGAGGGCGGACAGAGCCGGTTCTTCTCGTCGTCGTCATCGCGGGTCGCCTCGACGTACCCCGTCAGCGCCGCGCCGAAGCACGGGAAGCCGGCCCTGATCGGTTGCAGGGTGATCGCCTCACGGCGCCAGACCGGGACAAGCGGGGGGTACTTCAGGCCGTCGGCCGCACAGTGCACGACGACGGCATCCGTTGACACGGCGACGGATCCGTCGGCGAAGCTGAGCCTGCCGCGGTCCACGGTCGTGATGTGCCCTCGTCGCACGACGTTCTCGACGGTGCGCAGCCGGTCGAGCTCCCAGGTCGCGAGGATGGGCGCCTTGGCCATCGTCGGCATGACCGCGCGGTCGATGCGCAGCATGATGCCGGCATCCTCGAGGCGGAGGAACAGGTCCCCGAGCGAGGTCGCGTCAGCCGCCGCCTTCATGGTGTCGGCCGCAGTCCCGAGGAAGGTCGCAGGGTCCGGCTGGATCGCCGCCCGGTTCGTCATCCACGGGTCGCGAGGGCGCACCCAGCAGATCGCGTCGGGATCGACGCCCCGCGACAGCAGCCAGATGACGGTGTCGGTGGCGGTCTTGCCCGATCCCACGACGACGTACTGGCTGGGCGCCTCCTCCAGCCGTGGGAGATCGTTGACCGGCAGCACCGTGGCGTCGTCAGCCACACCGAAGGGGGGCGGCGTCTCCGCCGGGATGCTGGGGGCGAGGTAGTGGGCGTCGACGATCCGGCACTCCTCGGACACCCGGAGCCGCTCACCCGAGATGCGCGAGAGCAGCGTGCGGTCTCCGAGGTACTCGGTGTTGGGGAAGAACTCGACGTGCCCCCCTGCCACCATCCGCTCGAGCATCCGCCCGTAGTAGTCGCAGATCTCCGCCTGTGAGGCGCGCTCGTGCAGACCCGCCTCCGGCCCGCGCTCCTGCAGGTGTCCGCCGAGGCGGGTTGACGCGACGCCGTAGAAGGCGGAGGCCTGGTGCAGCCGCACGAAGGGGTAGGCCTCGAGCCAGTGGCCGCTGACGCCGTGACGACGGTCGACCAGGGCCACGCGCACGTCGGCATGGTCGATGAGCGCGTCGGTGAACGCCATCCCCATCGCGCCGGCACCCACCACGAGGTAATCCGCTTCGAGGGTGCGCGTCATGATCCCACGGTGGCACGGTTCCCTCGACCCGTCCATGGCCCGTGTGGGTGCAGCGACGACGCCAATTTGCTGCCGCGTTCCGGCCACTGCGGCAGCGGTCGTCGCTAGTGTGCGTGGGTGCAGCGAACCCTCTTCGTGAGAGTCAACCGGGTCATGAACGCCCTCGTGCGTCGGGTGGGGCTGCGGCGCTTTCGTGGCGCTGACCTGTTGTACCTGACCACCACCGGTCGGAAGTCGGGGAAGGAGCACACGACGCCACTGATCTACCTCCGGGACCAGGACCGGTGGGTCGTCGTGGCCTCCAACGGCGGCGCCGACTGGGAACCCGGCTGGTGGCTGAACCTGCGTGGCGGAGCCGAGGGGATCGTTGACGCGGGCGGCCGGCGCACGTCGGTGACGGGCACCGAAATCACCGGCGACGAGCGGGACGCCCTCTGGCGGCGGCTCAACGAGAACGTCTTCGACTTCGAGTCCTACCAGCGCAAGGTGAGTCGACGTATTGCCATCGTGTCCCTGACCCCCACCGAGCCGCGACCGGAGTAGGGGGATTCGCGTCGACGACTGACATTCCCCGTTGATGGAGCTCCCCGCGACGGACGTGAGGTCGATCCTGGGTGTGGGAACAACGTGGCGTCGGTGAAAGTTGAGTCAGGTGAACGCAAGTTTGGAGCGGTCGGTTTGCTCACGGCATCCGGCCGGTCTACCTTGAGTCCCAAGCACTCAATTCACAGCACCACACAAGGAGCACCCATGGCACGTGCAGTCGGCATCGACCTCGGCACCACCAACAGCGCCGTCGCCGTCCTCGAGGGCGGCGAGCCCACCATCATCGCGAACGCCGAGGGTGGTCGCACGACCCCGTCGGTCGTCGCGTTCTCCAAGGGCGGTGAGGTGCTCGTCGGCGAGATCGCCAAGCGCCAGGCCGTCACCAACGCCGACCGCACGCTGCGCTCGGTCAAGCGCCACATGGGCACCGACTGGAGCTCGGACGACATCGACGGCAAGAAGTACAACGCCCAGGAGATCAGCGCCCGCATCCTGCAGAAGCTCAAGCGCGACGCCGAGGCCTACCTCGGTGAGGCCGTGACGGATGCCGTCATCACCGTTCCCGCGTACTTCGACGACCACGAGCGCCAGGCCACCAAGGAGGCCGGCGAGATCGCGGGCCTGAACGTCCTGCGCATCGTCAACGAGCCGACCGCGGCCGCGCTCGCCTATGGCCTGGACAAGGGCAAGGAGGACGAGCTCATCCTCGTCTTCGACCTCGGCGGTGGCACCTTCGACGTCTCGCTCCTCGAGGTCGGCAAGGACCCCGACGACGGCTTCGCGACCATCCAGGTCAAGGCGACCTCGGGCGACAACAAGCTCGGCGGCGACGACTGGGACGAGCGCGTGGTCAACCACCTGCTCACCACGGTCAAGAACTCCTCGGGCGTCGACCTCGCCAAGGACAAGATCGCGATGCAGCGTCTGCGCGACGCCGCGGAGCAGGCCAAGAAGGAACTGTCCTCGGCGTCGAGCACCAACATCTCGATGCAGTACCTCTCGATGTCCGAGAACGGCCCGATCCACCTCGACGAGACCCTCACCCGGGCCCAGTTCGAGCAGATGACCAAGGACCTGCTCGACCGCACCAAGCAGCCGTTCCAGAACGTCATCAAGGATGCCGGCATCTCCCTGTCCGACATCGACCACGTCGTGCTCGTCGGCGGCTCCACCCGGATGCCGGCCGTCAGCGCCCTCGTGAAGGAGCTCACCGGCGGCAAGGAGCCCAACAAGGGCGTCAACCCCGACGAGGTCGTGGCCCTGGGGGCGTCCCTGCAGGCCGGTGTCCTCAAGGGTGAGCGCAAGGACGTCCTGCTCATCGACGTCACGCCGCTCTCGCTCGGCATCGAGACCAAGGGTGGCCTGTTCACCAAGCTCATCGAGCGCAACACCGCCATCCCGACCAAGCGCAGCGAGGTCTTCTCGACGGCCGAGGACAACCAGCCCTCGGTGCTCATCCAGGTCTTCCAGGGCGAGCGTGAGATCGCGCAGCAGAACAAGCCGCTCGGCACCTTCGAGCTCTCCGGCATCGCGCCGGCCCCCCGTGGCGTACCGCAGATCGAGGTCACCTTCGACATCGACGCGAACGGCATCGTCCACGTGACCGCGAAGGACCGCGGCACCGGCAAGGAGCAGAAGATCACCATCTCGGGCGGCAGCGCGCTGTCCAAGGAGGAGATCGAGCGGATGGTCAAGGACGCCGAGGCGCACGCCGAGGAGGACAAGATCCGCCGCGAGGAGACCGAGACCCGCAACATGGGCGAGTCGCTCGTCTTCTCCACCGAGAAGTTCCTCTCCGAGTCGGGTGACAAGGTCTCCGCCGAGCTGCGGGCCCCCGTCGACGAGGCACTGCTCGCCCTCAAGGACGCGATCAAGCCGGAGACGGCTGCGTCCAAGGACGACATCCAGGCCAAGATCGACGACCTCAACACCAAGTCCCAGGCGATGGGTGCGGCGATGTACGCCGCCGCGGCCGAGCAGGGCGAGTCCGGCGACGTGCCGGGTGCGGAATCCACCGACGGTGGGCAGCCGGCATCCGACGCCGGTGACGACGACGTCGTCGACGCCGAGGTCGTCGAGGACGACGCGCCCCAGGACGGAACCCCCGAGGACCAGAAGTGACCGACCCCAACGACTCGGGTTCGCCGCTCGAAGGTGTCGTGTTCGACGGCCCCACCCCGGGCGAGGACGCGAGCGCTGACGACGCGATCAACACCGAGTCGGTCAACGACGGCGAGGAGGTGGCTCCGGCATCGGCCGGGGCCGCCCCCGTCGGCGGCGAGGCGAACGCGACGGGTGCTGACACGGCATCCGGCACCTCCACTGATGCGGATGCCGGTGCGCCGCACCCGGACTCGGTGCTCGCCGCCGAGCGGCTCGGCGACCTCCAGCGGCTGCAGGCGGAGTACGTCAACTACAAGCGTCGGGTCGATCGTGACCGGGCGCTCATGCAGGAACGCGCCGTGCGCGACGTCCTCGAGTCGGTGCTGCCGGTGCTCGACGACATCCAGGCGGCACGTGACCACGGCGACCTCGTCGATGGGCCGTTCGCGGCCATCGCCGACAAGCTCGAGGCGACCCTGGCCAAGTACGGGCTCGAACGCTTCGGGGCCAAGGGCGAGGAGTTCGACCCGATGATGCACGAGGCCCTGATGCACGCGCCATGGCCCGAGGGCGACGACGACCTGCCGGCCGACGCGCTGTCCACGACGGTCGTCACGGTGCTCCAGCCCGGCTACCGTGCGGGGGAGCAGGTCCTGCGCCCCGCCCGGGTCGCCGTGGCGGACCCCGCCTGACCGAACGAGGCGGCGCCGAGGCGCCACGACGCACCGACCACGCACCACGACGAGGCACCGAGAGGAGGCGCCGATGGCCAGCCAGGACTGGTTCGAGAAGGACTTCTACGCGATCCTCGGCGTCCCGCAGGACGCCGACCAGGGTGCGATCAAGAAGGCGTACCGCAAGCTCGCACGCCAGCACCACCCCGACCGCAACGCCGGGGATGCCGCCGCGGAGCGCCGCTTCAAGGACGTCGGCGAGGCCCATGCGGTCCTGTCCGACCAGAAGCAGCGCGAGGAGTACGACGCGGTGCGGCAGATGGCCCACGGCGGTGCTCGCTTCCGCGCCGGCGGTCCGGGTGGTGCGGGCGGCTTCGAGGACGTCTTCTCCGCCTTCGGTGGTGGCGGCGGCGGCCAGCGGGTGCGGTTCTCGCAGGGCGGTCCCGCAGGCGCCGCCGGGCAGCCCGACCTCGACGACCTCCTCTCCCAGATGTTCGGCGCGGGTGCAGGTGCCGGCGCAGGTCCGGGCGGTCGTGCAGGCCGCGGCGGTGACCCGTTCTCCGGGTTCGGCGCCCCGCGCGGCCCTCGGCCGGGGGCCGACGTCCAGGCCCGCACGACCTTGAGCTTCCGCGACGCCGTCGAAGGGGCCACGGTCACGCTGACCACGGCCGAGGGGCGTCGCATCACGACGAAGATCCCCTCCGGCGTCAAGGACGGGCAGAAGATCCGGCTGCGCGGCAAGGGTGGCGAGGGCGACCCCGGCGCCGCCAAGGGCGACCTCATCCTCACGGTGAGCGTCGACCGGCATCCGGTCTTCGGTCGTGACGGTGACAACCTCACCGTCGACCTGCCGGTCACGTTCGCCGAGGCGGCGCTCGGGGCCACGGTCGCGGTGCCGACGCTCGACGGCACCCCGGTGCGCGTCAAGGTGGCGCCCGGCACCCCGAGCGGTCGGGTGCTGCGCGTCAAGGGCCGAGGGGTGGCGGGGCGCGGCGCCACCGGCGACCTCCTCGCGAAGGTCATCGTCGTCGTCCCCCAGCGGCTCACCGACACCGCTCGTGAGGCCGTCGAGGTGCTGCGGGAGCAGGAAGCCGGCGTCGACCCGCGCGCCGGACTCTTCGAGCAGGCGAGCAGCTGAGGAGGCGGCCATGACGTCGTTCCGCTACGCGGCCTTCAGCCCCGACGACGACACCCCGGTGTTCGTCATCTCGGTCGCGGCGGAGCTCGCCGGCATGCACGCCCAGACCCTGCGGCAGTACGACCGGCTCGGTCTGGTCACCCCCTCACGGACCCGCGGCGGTGGGCGCCGCTACTCCCAGCGCGACGTCGCCCTCCTGCGCGAGGTGCAGCGGCTCTCGCAGGACGAGGGCGTGTCCCTGTCCGGGATCGCCCGCATCCTCGACCTCGAGGACCAGGTGTCGGCGCTGCGGGCCCGGGTGGCCGAGCTCGTGGCGGAGCTGGATGCCGTGCGCACCTCGACGGGCCGCACCGCCCGGGTCTTCTCGGTCGCACCCAGCGGTGACGTGTATGCCGCCCGTCTGGGTGAGCGGCCTCGCCACGGCCGGTCGCAGGCCCTCGTCGTGTGGACGCCCACCACCCGCCCCTGACCCCGCGTTCAGGCGGGTGTGAGGCCGTCGCGTCGGGCGGTTGCGGTGAGGACCACGACGACGGCCGCGACGGCCGCGAGCCCCACGATCACCGAGCGGGGCTCGTCCGTGAGCCGACCGACCGCCACCCACGCCAGGCCCCACGCGATGGCCACGGCGATCGCCCACCGGCCGCCGAGCCGGCGGGCCAGCACGACCCCGACCAGGGCGGCCACCCCGAGGACGGCGACCGCGAGCACCTCGGCGACCAGGCCGCCGGGGTCGACGCCGCTGGCCACGAAGGCGGCAGTGACGTTGGCGCAGGCCGCCACGGCGACCCAGCCGAGGTAGAGGCCGAACGTGCCGTCGACGATGACCGTCTCGGCGTGGCCGTACGACGGGATGGCCTGGAGCCGCGCCACGAGCAGGCCGAGGGTGACCACGAGACCGGCCATCACGAGCACGCTCACCCAGATCCAGCCCTGCTGGGTCACGAGCAGCCACAGCGCATTGAGCACCATCGATGCCGCCGCGAGCCACCCGATGGCCCGGTGGCGGCGGTCGGTGGTCTGCTGCGGCAGCCACTGCCAGATCGTGTAGGCGGCCAGGCCGAGGTAGATCGGCGTCCAGATCGAGAACGCGGGTCCAGCGGGGGCGATGAGGGTGGCGTCCGCGGCCAGGGCTCCCCCCGAGGACTCCTCGACGCGGGTGCCGATCACCCCCACGCCGACGAGGGTCCCGACGACGCAGAAGACCTCGGCGAGGGTCACGCAGACCTGACGGACGCGGTCAGATCTCAGTGCTGGGGGCAGCGTCTGGCTCGACATGCGGTCATTGCACCACGGGGCGACCGGGCGCGGGCCCGCAGGGACACGAGCGAGCCGAAACGGGACACGGGCCACCCGAACGCCGCGTTCAGGTCGGTTTCAGGTTGTGGCGATATCGTCTTGTCGTTGCGCACGTTTCGCCTCGACGGCTTGCTGTGCGTCCTCACCAGACGAGAAAGTCGATAGGGCATGTCCGACGAGGAGCCGCTGAGCTCGTCCGGGCGGTCGGGAAGCTCCCGGCCGCCGCTCAGTCGTGTCCACCGGCGCTACCCTCCGGGTGTCTACTACCGCAGCGTCGCTCTCGGAACCCTGTTCCCCGGGCTCGGCCTGCTCCGCACCAGGTGGCGCCACCTCGGACTGGCCCTCGTGGTCCTCACCCTCGCGGTGGTCGGCTTCACCGTGGCCCGGCTCTGGCGTGGCGACGTGCTGCTGACCGTCCTCGAGGCCTCGGTGAGTCCGGAGGTGCTCCAGTGGGTGGGCCTCGGCATCCTCGTCGGCGCCGTCCTGTGGGTCGGCTCGATCGTCCTCACGGCTGAGCAGACCTGGCCGCGGCGTCGCAAGGCGGGTCGCGCGGCCCGCGTGGCCTTCGCGGCCGCCGCCTGCCTCATCATCGCCGCCCCGGCCTCGCTGGCCGTGCAGTTCCTGGACATCCAGACCTCCATCATCGACGAGTCCTTCGCCAGCGAGAGCGACGACAACAACAACGGCCTGACCGGCGGCACCAAGGAGGACCCGTGGGCTGACACGCCCCGGGTCAACACCCTGCTCATCGGTTCGGATGCCGGCAAGGACCGCATCGGTGTCCGCACCGACTCGCTCATGGTGGTCAGCACCAACACCGAGACCGGCGACACCCTGCTCATCGGTATCCCGCGCAACCTCGAGTACGTGCCCATCCCCGACGACAACCCGCTCTCGACGGTGTGGCCCAACGGCTACGACTGCGGCGACGAGTGCCTCATGAACGGCATCTGGACCCTCGCCGAGGACCGTCGTGACCTCTTCCCCGGCGTCGAGAGCCCCGGCCGCCAGTCGACCATCGACGTGGTCGGCGAGATCACCGGCCTCGAGATCGACCACTCGGTCGTCGTCAACCTGCGCGGGTTCACCGCCCTGGTCGACGCCATGGGGGGCGTGGAGGTCAACGTCCAGGAGCGGGTGTGCACCGACTGCTCCAGCCGTGAGAACGGCACCATCCGCTGGACCGATGGTGAGGAGCGGTGGATCGAGCCCGGCATCCAGCGCCTCAACGGCCACGACGCCCTCTGGTACTCGCGCTCGCGTGCCGGCAAGGACGACTTCAGCCGCATGCGCCGCCAGCGGTGCGTGGCCGGGGCCCTCATCGACCAGGCCGACCCGGTGTCCCTGCTGCGCAACTACCCCCAGCTGGCCAAGGTGGTCAAGGACAACATCGACTTCGACATCCCGCAGGACGACCTCACTGCGTGGGTGGACCTCATCCTGCGCGTGCAGGACGGCGGCTCGATCCGGTCGCTGCCCTTGACCAACAAGGTGCTGAGCCCGGGCGACCCCGACTTCGACGAGATCCGCCGGCTCGTGCAGAAGGGGCTCAACCCGCCGGCCCCGCCCACGTCGTCCCCCAAGCCGTCATCGTCGGCCACCAGCACGCCCGACCGGTTCGGCGAAACCGTCCCCCTCGCCGTCCGTGACCCCAGACGATGCGGACGCCGCCGACCTGTCGGCGACCTGCTGACCGGCATCCGGCACCCATGACCGAGCGCCGCGCCACGCGACACGTCGTCGTCATGGGCGTGTCAGGGTGCGGCAAGTCCACCGTCGGCGAAGGGATCGCCGCCGCCCTCGGCTGGCCCTTCGCCGAGGCTGACGACTTCCACCCTCCCGAGAACGTGGCCGCCATGCGGTCGGGTCGCCCGCTGACCGACGACGACCGCTGGCCGTGGTTGGCCGAGCTCGCCTCGTGGCTCGCCGACCGTGAGGCGGAGGGAAGGTCCAGCGTCATGTCGTGTTCTGCCCTGCGCCGGGCGCACCGCGACGTGCTGCGCTCCGGTGCGCCGGAGGTGCTGTTCGTCCACCTCGACGGACCTGCAGAGGTCATTGCAGCCCGGGTGGCGGCCCGCACGGGGCACTTCATGCCACCGTCGTTGCTCGACTCGCAGGTGGCGACGCTCGAGCCGCTCGCGGCTGATGAGCAGGGGGTCGTCCTCGACGTGCGCGCCGAACCCGTCGTGCTGGTGGAGCAGGCCGTGGCCTGGCTGCCTCGCGCCTGAGCACGGCCGACTCGGGAAGCCAGAGTTGAGTGGAATAGACTCAACTTTGGCGAGGTTGGGACCAAAGAACCCCTGAACCCTGAATATTCGTCCTGCTCGTCCGAGGAGACCCATGGAACTCAAGCCCACCGCGAAGGTGGCCGAGGCACTGGCCGTTGCCCAGCGTGCCGCGCAGACCGCGGGCCACGCCGAGATCACCCCCGCGCACCTCGTTCTCGCGATGGTCGAGCAGGAGGGCACGACCACGCCGGCGCTGCTCGAGGCCGCCGGCGGGTCGGTCGACGCCGCCGCCGCATCGGCCCGCTCGTCCCTGTCCGGGATGCCGCGCAGCAGCGGCGCGACCGTCGCCAGCCCCGCGCTGGGTCAGGCCGCGCTCGCGGTCCTGCAGCAGGCCTCGACGCTCATGACGGCCCGCGGCGACACCTACCTGTCCACGGACCTCCTGCTCCTGGCCCTGGTCGAGAAGGGTGCGCTGCGTGGGGACGCCCGCGCTCTCGAGGCCCGGATCGACGAGCTCCGCGGCGGCTCCCGCGTCGCCACCGAGAACCCGGAGGAGACGGGTGAGGCCCTCGCGAAGTACGGCACCGACCTCACCGACGCCGCTCGCGAAGGTCGGCTGGACCCGGTCATCGGCCGCGACGACGAGATCCGTCGCGTCGTGCAGGTGCTCAGCCGGCGCACCAAGAACAACCCCGTCCTCATCGGCGAACCCGGCGTCGGCAAGACCGCGGTGGTCGAGGGCCTGGCCCAGCGCATCGTGGACGGCGACGTCCCGGAGTCGCTGCGCGGCAAGCGCCTCATCGCGCTCGACCTCGGTGCGATGGTGGCCGGCGCGAAGTACCGCGGCGAGTTCGAGGAGCGACTGAAGGCCGTCCTGCAGGAGATCAAGGACTCCGCCGGGCAGGTCGTCACGTTCATCGACGAGCTGCACACCGTCGTCGGCGCCGGAGCCACGGGCGAGTCGGCCATGGACGCCAGCAACATGCTCAAGCCGATGCTCGCCCGCGGCGAGCTGCGACTGGTCGGGGCGACGACTCTCGACGAGTTCCGCGAGCACGTCGAGAAGGACCCCGCCCTCGAGCGCCGCTTCCAGCAGGTCTTCGTCGGCGAGCCCAGCGTCGAGGACACCATCGCGATCCTGCGCGGGCTCAAGGAGCGCTACGAGGCGCACCACAAGGTCGAGATCGAGGACAGCGCCCTCGTCGCCGCGGCCTCCCTGTCCGACCGCTACATCTCCGGTCGGCAGCTGCCCGACAAGGCCATCGACCTCGTCGACGAGGCGGCCTCCCGCCTGCGCATGGAGATCGACTCCAGCCCCGTCGAGATCGACGTCCTGCGGCGTGCGGTCGACCGGCTGCGGATGGAAGAGCTGCACCTGGCCAAGGAGACCGACGACGCCTCGGTCGAGCGACTGGAGCGGCTGCGCGCCGACCTCGCCGACAAGGCGGAGGAGCTCGCGACCCTCACCGCCCGCTGGGAGTCGGAGAAGTCCGGCCTGAACCGGGTCGGTGACCTCAAGGCCCAGCTGGACGACCTGCGTACCCGGGCCGAGCGCCTGCAGCGCGACGGCGACTACGAGGGCGCCTCCCGGGTGCTCTACGGCGAGATCCCCGCGTTGGAGCACGAGCTCGAGGAGGCCCAACAGGCGGAGTCGGCCACGGCATCCGCCGATCTCATGGTCAAGGAGCGGGTGGGGGCCGACGACATCGCCGAGGTCATCTCGGCGTGGACCGGCATCCCCGCCGGACGCCTGCTGCAGGGCGAGACCGAGAAGCTGCTGGCCATGGAGTCGATCATCGGCTCACGGCTCATCGGGCAGTCCGAGGCGGTGCGGGCGGTCTCGGATGCCGTGCGTCGCTCCCGCGCGGGCGTCGCCGACCCGGACCGGCCCACGGGGAGCTTCCTGTTCCTCGGCCCCACCGGTGTGGGAAAGACCGAGCTCGCGAAGTCGCTCGCCGACTTCCTCTTCGACGACGAGCGCGCCATGGTGCGCATCGACATGAGCGAGTACTCCGAGCGGCACGCGGTGGCCCGGCTCATCGGCGCCCCACCCGGCTACGTCGGGTACGAGGAGGGCGGCCAGCTCACCGAGGCCGTGCGACGTCGGCCCTACTCGGTCGTGCTGCTCGACGAGGTCGAGAAGGCGCACCCGGAGACGTTCGACATCCTGCTGCAGGTGCTCGACGACGGTCGCCTCACGGACGGCCAGGGCCGCACGGTCGACTTCCGCAACGTCATCCTCGTGATGACCTCGAACCTCGGGTCGCAGTTCCTCGTCGACCCGCTGCTCGACCCGGCCAGCAAGCGCGAGGCCGTGATGGCCGCGGTGCGCCAGGCCTTCAAGCCCGAGTTCCTCAACCGGCTCGACGAGGTCGTGTTGTTCGACCCGCTGTCGCGCGACGAGCTGGCGAGCATCGTGCACCTGCAGGTCCGGGCGCTGGGGACGCGGCTGCGCGACCGGCGGATCACCCTCGAGGTGACCGAGGAGGCGACGACCTGGCTCGCCGAGCAGGGGTTCGACCCCGCCTACGGTGCGCGCCCGCTGCGCCGGCTCGTGCAGCGGGAGATCGGCGACCGGCTCGCCAAGGCCCTGCTCGCCGGGAAGGTCCGCGACGGCGACACGGTCGTCGTGGATCGCGGCGAGGACGGCCTGTTCCTGCGCTGATCCCGGCCTCATGGGCTGAACTTCTCCGCCGTCACCGTGACGGCGGAGAAGTTCACCCATGGCGGAGACATATCCCAGCCCTGGTGGAATGTCTGCGCCAGGGCTGTGATGGCCCGGCCGGAATGCGCCAGGCGGATACTGTTGCGGCCATGCGCCGCCTTCCCGCCCTGCTCGCCGCCGCCGGCCTCGTCGTCGCGCTGACCGGCTGCTCGGGCGAGGAGGCCGCCCCGGACGTGCCTCCCACGGAGCAGCTCGCCGCAGCCAAGGCGGCCTTCGACGCCGCGAAGACCGTGCAGCTCGACCTGTCGAGCCGGGATGTCCCGCCGCGGGAGAACGGCGTGACCGCGGCCAAGGGCGCCGGGGTCATCGACCCGGCCGAGCCCAAGTTCCAGGGCACGATCACGGGCACGGTCGAGGGCATCGCCGCGACGATCGACGTGATCGCGATCGGAGACACGGCCTACCTCAAGCTGTTCACGCCGGAGTACGAGGAGACCGACCTCTCCACCCTCAACGCCCCCAACCCGGCGTTGTTCTTCGACCCGGCCACGGGCATCTCGAGCCTGCTCACCCAGACCACCGACGCCAAGGCCGCGGGCCAGACCCGCTCGGGCCAGGACGTCCTGGCCCGCATCGACGGCAACCTGGAGGGCTCGCTGATCGAGGACCTCTTCCACCTCGGCGACGGCACCGGCACCTTCGCGGTCAGCTATGGCCTCACCGACACCGACGAGCTGCGCACCGCCACGCTCAAGGGCCCGTTCTTCCCGGGCGTCGAGGCCACGTACCTGCTGACCCTCACGGACTACGGTGCGCCCGTTGAGATCACCAGCCCCTAGGGCACTGCTCACGACGGCTGCGATCGCCGTCTCCCTGGCCGCCGCCGACACCTACGTCGTGGTGCTCGCGCTCACCGACATGATGCGTGGCGTCGGGGTGGGGATCGACTCGCTGCAACGAGCGACGCCGATCATCTCCGGGTTCCTCCTGGGCTACATCGCGGTGCTGCCGCTCATCGGCCGGGTGGCCGACCTCGTCGACCGGCAGCGGGTGCTGCTCGCCTGCCTCGGGGTCTTCGTCGTCGGGTCGGTCGTCACGGCGCTCGCGACCGAGCTTCCGGTGCTGGTGGCGGGCCGGGTCGTGCAGGGCGTCGGTGGGGGAGGCCTGGTGCCTGCGACGTTGGCCATCGTGGCCCAGCTCTGGCCGGCCGACCGTCGTGGCGTCCCCCTCGGCGTCGTCGGCGCCGTGCAGGAGCTCGGGTCCGTCCTCGGCCCGGTCCTCGGGGCGCTCGTGCTCGTCGTCGCCGACTGGCGGGCGATCTTCTGGATCAACGCGGTGCTCGGGCTCGTGCTCGCCGGTGCGGTGGTGGTGACCGGTGGCGGGTCGGTGCCGCGCCCGCGCCCGCTGGTGGTGGCGCTGTCAGCGGCGGCCGGCGTGACCGGCATCCTCGCCCTGTCCGCCCCCGACTCCCTCGTCACGAGCGTTCGGTGGGGGGTGCCGTTCGTGCCGTTCGGGGACGCGACCTCGCGCCTGGCCACCCCCATCGGGCTGCTGGCCGGCGTGTTCCTGCTGGCCACCTTCGCCGTCGGGGGGCGCGGGGCGTGGGCGCTGCTGCGGCGGGCCGACCTGCTCGGGGCCCTGCTCATCGGTGGGGCGCTCGGGTGCATCGTGCTGACGTTCGCGGCGGCCGAGCCGGAGACCGAGGTCGTCGGCCCGCTCGGCTACGCGCTGCTGCCGGTCGCGGTGCTGTTGGCGATCGCGTATGCCGTGCACCACCGGCGCTCGGCGTCGCCGCTGGTGCCCCGTGGCCTCGTTCGTGGGCGCCTCGTCTGGGCGCTGGTCGTCTCGCTGCTCGTCGGGGTGGCGTTGGTCGCTGTCATCGTCGACGTGCCGCTGCTGGCTCGCCTCGTGTACACGAACGACCAGACCGCTGCGGCCCTGGTGCTCGTTCGCTTCCTCGTCGCGGTTCCCGTCGGGGCGCTGGCCGGTGGTTGGGCGCTGCGGGTGCTCGGCAACGGCGTGGTCGCGGCGGTCGGCCTGGCCCTGGCGGCGGTCGGGCTGGCCGTGATGACGACGTGGGGTCGGGGGTCGCTCGACGAGGCGTCGTCGACGGTGGTGCTCGCCCTCACCGGTCTCGGTATCGGGTTGGCCTTGGCGCCCGTCAACGACGCGGCGCTGGCGGAGTCCGCGCACGACGCGCACGGCACGGCATCCGCACTCGTCGTGGTCGCCCGGATGGTGGGGATGGTCGTCGGCATCGCGCTGCTCACCGCGATCGGGCTGCACCAGTACTACGCCGCGGTGGCCGTGCTCCCCGACCCCACCGACACCGATGCGCTCAAGGATGCGGCGGTGCTCCAGGTGGCCTGGGCCTTCCGCGGGGCCGCGGTGGCTGCCGCGCTGGGGGCGGTGGCGTCGCTCGCGCTCGGCCTGCGCCGTCGGGTGGGTGTCGAGCGCGCGACGACGTTCGGCCTGTGACCCAGCCAGTCGAGGCTCTGCCCCACATCGCAGGGGCGGAGTAGCGTCGGCTGTCATGGCGACGACCTCCGACCTCCTTCTCGACCTGCTCTCGCGGGTGCGTGAGAACGTTCACTCCGTTCTCGAGTCGACCCCGGGGGACCGCCTCGCGAACCCTCCCGCGCCGGGCACGAACACCATCACCTGGCTCGTGTGGCACCTCACCCGTGTGCTCGACGAGCAGGTCGCCGACGTGTTCGGGTACCCGGCGGTCTGGGAGGCCGGCGGATGGCGCGAGAGGCTGGCGCTGCCGGTGCCACCTGACGCCCACGGCTACGGCATGGCTTTCGAGGAGGTGCTCCAGGTGCGGGCCTCGGCCGAGCACCTGCGCGGCTACTTCGACGCGGCGTCCGCGGCGGTCGAAGAGGCGTTCCGCGGCAGTCACCGACGGCGACCTCGACCGGGTCGTCGACGAGAACTGGGACCCGCCGGTGACGCTGGCGGTGCGGCTGGTCAGCGTCCTCGACGACTGCGTCCAGCACGCCGGGCAGGCGGCCTACGCCAGCGGCATCCTCAGCCGTTCGGGTTGAGCTGCACGACGACCGGGGCGTGGTCGCTCGCGCCCGTGCCCTTGCGCTCCTCGCGGTCGATGACCGCACCGGCCACCCGCGCGGCGAGCGAGGGTGAGCCGAGCACGAAGTCGATGCGCATGCCGCGCCGCTTCTGGAAGGCCAGCCGCTGGTAGTCCCAGTAGGTGTAGACGCCCGGCCCGGGGGCGTGCGGGCGCACGACGTCGACGAAGCCGGCCTCGAGGAAGGCGTTGAACGCTGCCCGCTCGCCGGGGGAGACGTGGCTCTTGTCGAGGTAGTACTCCATCGACCACACGTCGTCGTCGGTCGGCGCGATGTTCCAGTCGCCGCACAGCGCCACGGGGGTGCCGTCGGCCGCCCAGGCGCTCGCCTGCTCGCGCAGCCGGGCCAGCCACTGCAGCTTGTAGGCCATGTGCGGGTCCTCGAGCGCCCGGCCGTTCGGGACGTAGACCGACCACATCCGGATGCCGCCACACGTCGCCCCGATCGCGCGCGCCTCCGCGCTCACGGGCTCACCCCAGCCGGGGTCGCCGTCGAAGCCGACCCGCACGTCGTCGAGGCCGACGCGCGAGGCGATGGCCACACCGTTCCACTGGCTCAGCCCGTGGTGGGCGACCTCGTAGCCGAGGGCGCGGAACCGGTCGTAGGGGAACTGCTCGTCCTTGGCCTTGGTCTCCTGGATGGCCAGGACGTCGACCTCCGAGCGGGCCAGCCAGGCCTCCACGCGGTCGATGCGGGAGCGGATCGAGTTGACGTTCCAGGTGGCGATGCGCACGACCATCACCCTACGCAACGGCACGGCATACAGTCCGAGGCATGACCACGGCACTCGTCACCGGCGCCTCGGCCGGCATCGGCCTGGCCTTCGCGCACCGCCTCGCCCACGACGGCAACGACCTCGTCCTCGTCGCCCGCGACCGGGCGCGGCTCGACCGGCTGGCTCGTGAGCTCCACGCGGCCCACGGCGTCGAGGTCGAGGTGCTCGTCGCGGACCTCTCCGACCGGGCGGCGACCTGGCAGGTGTGCGACCGGCTCGCCGACGCCGAGCGGCCGATCGACCTGCTCGTCAACAACGCGGGGTTCGGGCTGCGCGCGAAGTTCCTCGACAACGACCTGTCGAACGAGGAGGCCGGCCTCGACGTCATGGTGCGGGCCGTCATGCTCACCTGCCACGCGGCGGGTCGGGCGATGCGCGAACGGGGGAGTGGCGCGATCGTCAACGTCTCCTCGGTGGCCTCCTTCATCGCCAACGGCACCTACTCGGCCGAGAAGGCCTTCGTCACCGTCTTCTCCGAGGCGCTCGCGAGCGAGCTCGCCGGCACCGGGGTCACGGTGACGGCGCTCTGCCCCGGGTTCACCCGCACCGAGTTCCACGACCGCGCGCGGATGCAGGTCTCGGCGCTGCCCGGCTGGCTCTGGCTCGAAGCCGATGCCGTGGTGCAGCAGGCGCTCACCGACGTCGCGGCCGGGAAGGTCATCTCCGTCCCGGGTGCCCAGTGGAAGGTCGTGACGACCGCGGTGCGCATCCTTCCCCGCCCCCTCGTGCGCGGGGGCCCGATGCGCGCACTCGACCGCTTCCGCCGCAAGGGTTGACCAACGGACGCCCGGGCCTACCATCGACAGATGGGCCCGGCCGTCGAGCCGTCGGTGCTGGAGCTGTACCGGCACCTGCTGCGCACCGCCTCCACCGACTGGCAGGAGACGGCGCACCGCCACGCCCTGCTGGCCCTCGGCCCGTACGTGCGGGCAGCCCTCCTGACCGAGGTGCAGCGCCTGCTCCTCACGGGCACGCGGCTGCACCCCGACGACGTCCACGCGGTGGCCCGGCTGATGGTGCTCGCGGAGCGGCGTCGCCCCCGACAGCTTCTCGACGGGCCTGCCGCCCACGCTGCTGCGCGACCTGGCACGGGCCGTGGTCACCAGCCCCACGGGTCGGATGCTCGCCGTCGGCATCGACGTCTGGGACGGCGCCGAGCCGCCGCGGCCCCCGGAGCCGCCGCCGGAACCCGATCGACACCAGCGGTGGCACGAGCAGCGAGCGACGCCGGGGGAGGCCGGTGAGCTGTCCGCCTTCGTCCGTCACCCGCGGCCGCCGAGACGCTGAGGCGGCGAGACGCAGAGGTGGGCGGACGGCATACGGTTGTCCCGTGACCGACACAGCCGCTGACCGCTCCCGCCTCCTGCAGATCGTCCGTGACAAGGCGATCGTCCACGGACGGGTGACGCTGTCATCCGGGCGGGAGGCCGACTACTACGTCGACCTGCGCCGCATCACCCTCGACGGGGAGGCGAGCCCGCTCGTCGGCCGGGTCATGCTCGACCTCACCGACGACCTCGACTTCGACGCGGTCGGTGGCCTGACCCTGGGTGCCGACCCCGTGGCCACCGCGATGCTGCACGCCCGGGCAGCGCAGGGCGGTCGCCTGGACGCGTTCGTCGTGCGCAAGGCCGGCAAGGCGCACGGCCTCCAGCAGCGCATCGAGGGACCGTCGATCCGGGGGCGGCGGGTGCTCATCGTCGAGGACACGTCGACGACCGGCTCGTCCCCGCTCGACGCGGCCCAGGCCGCGCAGGAGGCCGGTGCCACCGTGGTCGCCGTCGCGACGATCGCCGACCGTGCGACCGGTGCCGCCGAGAAGTTCGCGGATGCCGGGTTCGAGTACCGCCACGTGTTCGGCCTCGAGGACCTCGGCCTCGCCTGAGTGCGCTCTAGGATCGGTCCAGCCACCTGCCCCAGGAGTTTCTCGTGACCGCCTCCCTGATCGTCGTCATCGCCATCGTCGTGCTGCTCGTCGCCGTCATCGGCTGGGCCGTCGCGACCTACAACGGCCTGATCCGCCTGCGCAACCTCGTCCAAGAGGCCTGGCGCCAGATCGACGTCGAGCTCACCCGCCGGCACGACCTCATCGGCAACCTCGTCGAGACCGTCAAGGGGTACGCCGCCCACGAGCGCGGCACCCTCGAGGACGTCATCAAGGCCCGCTCCGGGGCCATGGCTCCGGGGCAGTCCCCCGCGCAGCAGGCCGAGAGCGAGAACATCCTGAGCCAGGCGCTCGGCCGGCTCCTCGCGATCGCCGAGGCCTACCCCGACCTGAAGGCGAACGAGAACTTCATGGCCCTGCAGGCCGAGCTGACCTCGACGGAGGACCGCATCGCCTCCGCGCGCCGCTACTACAACGCCACCGTGCGCGACCTCAACACCAAGGTCGAGACGGTGCCGAGCAACATCATCGCGGGTGTCTTCAACATCGAGCGCGCCGAGTACTTCGAGGCCGTCGGCGAGCAGCGCGAGGCTCCCCGCGTCGACTTCGGCCAGCGTGAGGCCGTCATCCCCCCGCCGAGCGGGTATGCCGGTGGCTCCGGTTCCGCTCCCGGCGCCGGCCCGCAGGACACCCCCACGGCCTGACCCAGGCCGGACGCATGGCGGCGGTCCACCGGGTGGTGGACCCGGCATCCACCGCGTGGGCGTCCCGGTCCGCTCTGCGGAGGGGGCACGCTGGACCCATGGACGACGCGATCACGATCAGGGGCCTGCGCAAGGCCTACGGCGGGCGAGCCGCCGTCGACGGGCTCGACCTCGACATCCGCACGGGGGAGGTGTTCGCCCTCCTCGGGCCCAACGGCGCCGGCAAGACGACGACGGTCGAGATCGCCGAGGGCTTTCGCAGCCGCGACTCCGGTGAGGTCCGCGTGCTCGGCACCGACCCCTACGGGGCAGGGCGAGCCTGGCGCAACCAGATCGGCATCGTCATGCAGACCTCTGCCGGACTGGACCTGCTGACCCCCCGTGAGGCCCTCGCCAGCACGGCCAAGGTCTACTCCGACCCCCGGGACGTCGACGAGGTCATCGCCGCCGTCGGCCTCGAGGACAAGGCCGACACCCGCATCGTCGGCCTGAGCGGCGGCCAGCGGCGTCGCCTCGACGTGGGCCTCGGGATCGTCGGAGGCCCCGAGCTGATCTTCCTCGACGAGCCGACCACCGGGTTCGACCCGCAGGCCCGCCGCGACTTCTGGGACCTCATCCGTGCCCTCGCCGACCAGGGCACGACGATCCTGCTCACCACCCACTACCTCGACGAGGCCGAGGCGCTCGCCGACCGCGTCGGCGTCATCGCCGCAGGCCGCCTGCTCGCCCTCGACACCCCCGCCGCACTCGGCGGTCGGGGCACCCAGGAGGCCACGGTCACGTGGGAGGAGGACGGCATCCGAGCGAGCCTGCGAACCGACACGCCGACCGCGGAGGTGGCCCGGCTCGCGGCCCGGATGCCGGGTGGCGAGGTCCCCGGCCTCACCGTCACCAGGCCGTCGCTCGAGGACACCTACCTCACCCTCATCGCCCCCCACCTCGCCGACGACACGACGGAGGTGGCGTCATGAACGCGCTCGCCCTCGGGCTCGACCGCACCGTCCTGGAGCTGAAGATGTACTCCCGGGAGAAGGAGGCGGTCTTCTTCTCCTTCCTCTTCCCGATCCTGCTGCTCAGCCTGTTCTCGGTGATCTTCTCGGCCCAGTTCGAGGAGGGCGCGGACCAGGGCGGGATGACCGCGGGACTGTTCTTCCTGCCGGGCATGCTCTCGGCGGGCGTGCTCCTCACGAGCTTCCAGACCATGGCCCTGTCGGTCGCCACCGAGCGCGACGACGGCTCGCTCAAGCGGCTGCGCGCGACCCCCATGCCGTCGGTGGCGTACTTCCTGGGCAAGGTCGGGCTCGTCGGGGTGACCTCCGTGCTGCAGACGGTGCTGCTCCTCGCCGTCGCGACGCTGTTCTTCGGCGTCGACCTGCCGACCGACCCCGACCGCTGGGCGGTGTTCGTGCTGATCTTCGTGCTCGGCGTCTTCGGCGGCACGGTGCTCGGCATCGCCTACTCGTCGCTGGCGACGTCGCGCTCGATCGGCGCCGTCGTCATCGGGCCGATGCTCGTCCTGCAGTTCATCTCCGGTGTCTACATCGCCTTCGACAACGTGCCGACGTGGCTGCAGCAGATCGCCTCGCTCTTCCCGCTCAAGTGGATCGCCCAGGGCATGCGCTCGGTGTTCTTCCCCGCCGAGATGGCCTCGGCCGAGATGGCGGGGTCGTGGGAGACGGGCAAGACGGTTCTCGTGCTGCTGGCCTGGGGCATCGCCGGCCTGATCCTGTGCATCACGACGTTCCGCTGGTTCAAGCGCGGCACCACCTGAGGCGCGACCGGCGATGATGGAGGACGTGAGCACGACCGAGCGGACGTCGCGCGAGGAGTTCGGCGCGATGTGGCGCCGCCAGCAGCCGTACTGGCACGCCGTCTTCGCCATCGTGTGGGCGGCCGCCGTCGTCGTGACGCTCATCGACGAACCCGGCCCCCACGGCCGGGGCCCCTCGCTCGCGTTGCTCGGGGTGATCGCGGGGGCGTATGCCGTGCTCGGCACCCGTGCGATGACCAGCCGCGACCTGCGCTGGGCCCTGGCCTACCAGGTCGTCGCGTGGTCGGCCCTGCTCGCCATCCAGTGGGTCGACCCGAGCACCCAGGCCTGGCTGCTCTACTTCACGCTGTTCCCGCAGCTGTGGGCGATGGTGCCCACCCGGTGGGCCGCCATCGGCACGGTCGTCGTGGTCACCGCCTTCTCCTTCGTGCGCTGGGCCCAGCTCGACTTCGACACCGACAGCCTCACCGAGATCCTCATCTCCGGCACCATCTCGATGGGCCTGTCGCTCTCGCTCGGCCTGTTCATCAACCGGATCGTCGGCGAGGCCGAGAGCCGGGCCGAGACCATCGACGAGCTGCGCGCCACCCAGGCCCGGCTCGCCGCGGCCGAGCGCGACCGCGGCGTGCACGAGGAGCGCGAGCGCATCTCGCGCGAGATCCACGACACCCTCGCGCAGGGCTTCACCTCGGTCGTCGCCCTCTCCCGCGCCGCCCAGGCGGCGCTGGCCCGTGGGGACCTGGCCACGGCGCGGGAGCGGCTCGCACTCATCGAGCACACGGCATCCGACAACCTCGCCGAGGCCCGGCTCATCGTCGCCGAGCTGACGCCCGGCCACCTCCAGTCGCGCACCCTCGGCGAAGCGCTGCGAGCGGCTCGGTGAGGCCCGGTGAGCAGCGAGACCGGGATGCGGGCCGACGTGCGGGTGGCCGGCGACCCGGTGCCGCTCGGCGGGTCGGCCGAGGTCGTCATCCTGCGCACCGCGCAGGAGGCGCTGTCCAACGTGAGGCGCCACGCGTCGGCCGCCCGGGTCGACCTCACCCTCGACTACGACGACCCCCACGCGGTCGTGCTCACCGTGCACGACGACGGGCTCGGCTTCGAGCCGGACGGCACGCGCGCCGGCTTCGGGCTCGACGGCGTGCAGGCCCGCGCGGCCGAGGTCGGCGGGGCGGTGCGAGGTGCTGCAGCGGGCCCGGGGCCGGCACCACGCTGCGCCTGGTGGTGCCGCGGTGATCCGGCTGCTCGTCGTCGACGACCACCCCGTCGTGCGGGCCGGCATGGTCGCCGTGCTCGGTGAGGAGGCCGACTTCGAGGTGGTCGGTGAGGCCGCGAACGGGGCCGAGGCGCTGGCGCTCGTGCCGCGCCTCACGCCCGACGTCGTGCTCATGGACCTGCGGATGCCGGTCATGGACGGCGCCGACGCCACGTCACGGATCGTCGCGCTGCCGGGCGCACCGCAGGTGCTCGTGCTCACGACGTACGACACCGACGCCGACATCGTGCGGGCGGTCGAGGCGGGGGCTCGTGGCTACCTGCTCAAGGACGCTCCCACGGCCGTGCTCGCGGACGCGATCCGCCGGGCGGCCCGAGGCGAGACGGTGCTCGCGCCGCCGGTGGCGGCGCGTCTGGCCGACCGGCTGCGGGCCCCGGCCCGGCCGGAGCTGACCTCTCGCGAGCTCGACGTGCTGCGCCTCGTGGCGACCGGGTTGTCCAACGCCGACATCGGCCGTGAGCTGTTCATCGGTGAGGCGACCGTGAAGACGCACCTCATCCGGGCCTTCGCCAAGCTCGGGGTGAGCGACCGGACGGCGGCCGTCACCGCGGCCTACGGGCTCGGCCTGATCGACCTGCCGCGCCCCTGACCGACGTCAGGCGCCAGTCAGAGGGTGCCGTCGCGGACGTCGTCGACGACCTCGTCGATCTCCTCGATGACGACCTTGGTCGCCGAGCGGTGCTTGACGAACTCGTAGACCATCGGCAGCACCGAGACGGCGACGATGAGCAGCACCGCGGCCTCGAGGTTGTCGTGGACGAAGTCGATGCCCCCGAGGAAGTAGCCGAGCAGGGTGATGCCGGTCGCCCAGAGCACGGCGCCCACGGCACTCCAGACGAAGAAGTGGCGGCGGTCCATCCGGCTCACCCCCGCGACGACGGTGATGAAGGTGCGCACGATCGGCACGAACCGGCCGATGACCAGGGCCTTGGCGCCGTACTTCTCGAAGAAGTCGTGCGTCTGGTCGAAGTACTTCTTCTTGATGAACCGGCCGTCCCGCTCGTACAGCGGTGCCCCGATGGCACGGCCGATCTCGTAGCCGGTGACGTTGCCGAGGAAGGCCGCAGTGCTGAGGATCACGCAGGCCACGACGATGTTCATGTCGATGTCACCGCGGGCGATGAACAGGCCGACCGCGAACAGCAGCGAGTCACCGGGAAGGATCGGGAAGAGCAGGCCGCACTCGATGAAGACGATCGCCACGCTCACCCAGAAGAACTGCTCTCCGAAGCGGTCGAGGAGCCACTGGGGGTCCATCCAGTCAGGTCCGAGGGAAGGCATCACGCCGTCAAGGGTATGCGCTGCGGCCGGGCGCTCCTCCCGCCCTAAGGTGAGCGCGTGTTCTCCTACCACCTCGTCCAGCTGCCGGTGCGGGCCGCTGTCGGCGCGCTGTTGCGGCCGCCGAGGCCGTCGACCGTTCGCGGGTTGCGGCACCTCGAGGTGCTGGTGGGGATGGAACTGGGCTCGCCCGTGCTCTCGCGGCGGCGGGTGCAGCTGCGGCGCGTGGCGGTGTTCGCGCGCTGGGAGGACGAGGCGGCCCTCGAGACCTTCCTGCGCGAGCACCCCCTCGGGAGACGGCTGGATGCCGGGTGGCACGTCCGCCTGGAGTTCCTGCGCCGCTGGGGTCGGGTTGCCGCCTTCGGCGACCTTCCCGAGGAGGCCGGCCGGTCGGCGCCGGAGGAGCCCGTCGTCGCCGTGACGCTGGCGCGGATGCGGCTTCCCGAGCTCGTGCGCTTCGTGCACTGGGGGCGGCCGGTGGAGCGGCTCGTGCGCGACCACCCGGCCACGACGTCGGCGCTGGCCGCGGTGCGGCCGCCGAGAACCGTGTCGACGTTCTCGATCTGGCGCACCACCCGCGAGATGACCGACATGGTCTTCGGCCGCAGCGATGTTCCCGGCCGTGAGCGGCACACCACCGCGATGGTGGAGCGCGAGCGCCGCGACTTCCACCACGAGTTCACGACCCTGCGCTTCCGTGCGGTCTCCGAACACGGGACGTGGGACGGCCGCACCGGGTACGTGCCGGCGTGAGCGGCCGCGACGGCGAGGGCGACGGCGACGACGCGGGCTCGGTCGAGGTGGGGGTCGGGCCGTGGGTGGGGCCGTGGCCCGACGGCGAGCAATGGGACACCGACCTGCTGCGCGACGGTGATCGGCGCAACGTCGCCGACCGCTACCGCTACTGGCGAATGGATGCCGTGGTGGCCGACCTCGACGCCAGCCGCCACAGCTTCCACGTCGCGATCGAGAACTGGGGCCACGACTTCAACATCGGCTCCGTCGTGCGCACCGCCAACGCGTTCAACGCGGCCGCGTTCCACATCGTCGGCAAGCGCCGCTGGAACCGGCGCGGGGCGATGGTCACCGACCGCTACCAGCACGAGCACCACCACGCCACCGTCGGTGACCTCGTCGGGTGGGCGAGCACTGCCGGGACCGGTGGCGACGGCATCCCACTGATCGGCATCGACAACCTCCCCGGCTCCGTGGCGCTCGAGACCTACGACCTGCCCCGCGAGTGCGTGCTCGTCTTCGGCCAGGAGGGGCCAGGGCTGACGCCGCAGATGATGGAGGCGTGCCACGCGGTGCTGCACGTCGAGCAGTTCGGCTCGACCCGCTCCATCAACGCGGGTGCGGCCGCTGCGATCGCGATGCACGCGTGGGTGCGCCGGCACGTCTTCGACCAGCGTCCCGCCCCGGACTCCGCCGGCACCACGGAATAGCCACGCCGCCGCCACCGCTGGAGACGGGGTGAGCCCTGCCGCCAAGCCCGTCCTGTCCGTCCTCGACCTCGTGCCCGTCCGGTCCGACCAGAGCAGTGGCGACGCCATCGCCTCGACGCTCTCGCTCGCTCGCGTCGCCGACGAGCACGGCTACCGACGCTACTGGCTGGCCGAGCACCACAACATGCCCGCGGTGGCGGCGACCAACCCGCCCCTGCTCGCGGCGATGGTGGCGGGTGCGACCACCCGGATCCGGGTCGGCTCCGGTGGCGTCATGCTGCCCAACCACGCACCGCTCGTCGTCGCCGAGCAGTTCGCCCTGCTCGAGGCGGCGTTCCCCGGCCGCGTCGACCTCGGCATCGGCCGCGCGCCGGGCACCGACCCGGTGACGTCCTGGGCGCTGCGCCACGGCGCCGGGGGAGTGGACGCGGATGCCGTCGACCGGTTCCCCGACCACATCGACCACGTGGTGGCGATGATGTCGCCCGAGGGGGCCGCGCTGCGCCTGGCCAGTGGCGAGCACGTGCTGCGGGCCACGCCGCACGCGACCTCGGTGCCGACGATCTGGCTGCTCGGGTCGTCGGACTACTCGGCCCGGCTGGCCGCGTCACGCGGGTTGCCCTACGTCTTCGCGCACCACTTCTCCGGGCGCGGAACCGCCGAGGCGCTCGCGCTCTACCGCGAGAACTACGTGCCCTCGGCCGACCACCCCGAGCCCCGCACGTTCCTCACCGTCAACGCCGTCGTCGCACCGACGACGGAGGAGGCGCGGCGCCTGGCCCTGCCCAGCATCCGCTCGATGATCGCGCTGCGCACCGGGCAGCCCCTGCGGGCGGCGCAGCTGGTCGAGGACGCCGAGGCCGAGGGTCTGGCACCCGCGCACGAGCCGCTCGCCGACGACATGCTGCACCGCTGGGTGATCGGCTCGCCGGCCGAGGCGGCAGCCCGGATCACCGCGTTGGCGGTCGAGCACCGCGTCGACGAGGTGATGGTCAGCCCGGTGGCCGGGGCGTTCGCGGGGACGCCGCCCGACCGCGCGCCCGCCCGCGAGGCGACGCTGCGCCTCCTCGCCGACGCGCTGGCCTGAGCCGGTTCCTGAGCCGGTTCCGTGCACCTCGGCAGAAATGTCCGGTAGACCTGTCGAATCGCGGCCTGCCCGTTCGTCACGAGGGTGAGGCCGCACCCGCGGCCCTGACGGAGAGGACGACCATGACGACCTACCTCATCCTCCTGCCCGGCGACGAAGCCGGCTGGGAGTCAGCCACCGCGGAGGAGCGGGCCGCGGTGTTCGCCGAGCACGACCGCTTCTCACGCACCCTCGAGGAGCGGGGGCACAGCATCACGGGCGGCGCCGAGCTGGCGCACTCCCGCACGGCTCGTACGGTGCGCGCGGGGTCGGACGGGCCGGTCGTGTCCGACGGCCCCTATGCCGAGACCGTCGAGCAGCTGAGCGGCTTCTACCTCGTCGAGTCCGACGACCTCGACGACCTGGCCGCGGTCTGCGGCATCCTCGCGTCGTCGGGGGAGCCGGTCGAGATCCGTCCCTGCCTCGAAGCGCCCGGCACGTGACCCGGCACCTGGTGCTGCTCCCCGCCCCTGAGGCCGAGTGGGCGCACCTGCCCGCAGAGGAGCACGAGAAGGGGATGCTCTCCCACGAGCAGTTCCACCGAGACCTCGCCGACGGCGGACACCGGATCCTGGCCACGGCGCCGCTCACCCCCTCCGCCGATGCGGTGTCGATGCGCCCCGACGGCTCGGGCGGTGCGCTCGTCACCGACGGGCCGTTCACCGAGTCGGTCGAGCAGATCGTCGGCTTCTACCTCGTCGAGACGGACGACCGTGCCGACCTGGTGCGACGGTGCGCCGAGTTCGCCGCCCGCGGCGAGCTCATCGAGTTCCGCGACCTCGTCGCCGACGACGAGCACGACCACACCGGAACGGGCGCGGCATCGTGAAGCGCTACGTCGTCCTCATCGCGTACGCGCCCGCGGAGTGGGAGGCGGCGAGCACGCAGGAGCGTCAGGAGTACTTCGACGCGCACCACGCCTTCGAGCGACACGTCGACGAGCACGGCCGCCGGCTGCACAGCGGCGCCCTCTGTGATGCCGAGACGGCGACGTCGATCGGCCCCGGCAGGGGTGCCGAACGGGTCGTCACCGACGGGCCGTTCGTCGAGCTGACCGAGCAGATCGGCGGCTACTACGACGTCGAGCTGCCTGACCTCGACAGCGCCATCGCGGCGGGGCGGCTGCTGCCCTCCGCCTACACGGTCGAGATCCGGCCGGTCGTGACGATCGAGGGCTACGAGTCGGCGTGAGCCCCGACGACGTGCTCGCGGCGACGGTGCGCGAGGAGTGGGGCCGGCTGGTCGCCCTCCTCCTCGGACAGTTCCGTCGCCTCGACCTCGTCGAGGACGCACTGGCGGATGCCGTGGAGTCGGCCGCGCGCCGGTGGCCGGCCGACGGCGCCCCCCGAGAACCGGCGGCCTGGCTGTACACGGCGGCACGACGACGGGTGCTCGACCGGCTGCGGGCCGAGACGATGGCGCTGCGCAAGGAGCCGCTCCTCGTGCTCGAGGCGGAACGGTCGACGACAGGAGGTGCAGTGATGGCCGATCCCGGAGGCCTCGTCGAGGACGACCTGCTGCGCCTGGTGCTCATGTGCTGCCATCCGGCCCTCGCGCCGGAGGTGTCCAGCGCCCTCGCGCTGCGGCTCGTCATCGGGGTGCCGACGGCGGACATCGCGCGGCTGTTCCTCGTGCCCGAGCCGACGATGGCGGCGCGGGTGACCCGCGGCAAGCGCAAGATCGTGGCGGCCGGCATCCCCTTCGGGGTTCCCGACGCGTCGGTGCTCCCCGAGCGGCTCGACGTCGTCGCGCAGGTGGCCTACCTCGCGTTCACGGCCGGCTACGCCCCCGGCTCGGGGCCCGACCTCCTGCGCGCCGACCTGTCGGGCGAGGCCGTCCGGCTCGTGCGGGTGACCCTCGCGCTGCGCCCCGGCGAGCCGGTGCTCGTGGCGCTGCTCGCCCTGCTGCTCCTCCAGCACTCCCGACGCGACACCCGGGTCGGGCCTGCTGGCGAGCTCGTGCTGCTCCCCGACCAGGACCGCTCGCGCTGGCACCACGACGAGGTCGCCGAAGCGGTGGGCCTCCTCGACCGGATGCCGTCGCACCCCACCTCCGCGCTCGCCGAGTCCTACCGGCTCCAGGCGCTCGTGGCGGCCGAGCACGCGACGGCGCGCACGGCATCCGAGACGCGGTGGGACCACATCTGCGAGCACTACGCGGCGCTCGTGCGGCTCAGCCCGTCACCCGCCGTGCGGCTGGCCGCGGCCGTGGCGGTGGCCGAGCGGTCGGGGCCGCGAGCCGGTCTCGAGGCGCTCGAGGGCCTGGATGACGCCCTGCCGCGCAGTCACCGGCTACCCGCGGTGCGCGGCGAGCTGCTGGCGCGGCTGGGCGACGACAGAGCGGCTGCCGAGTCGTTGGCGGCGGCGGTCGAGCGGTGTGGCAACGACGTCGAGCGTGCCCACCTGCAGCGCCGCCTCATCGAGCTGACGACGCCCTGACCGGCAGGCGGAGCAGGGCGACCGAGCCTGCGGTGAGCACGGGCCACCACCAGTGCACCCCGTCCGCCCCGACGATGCCCTGGGCCGCCATGAATCCCAGTCCGCCGCAGGCCAGCACGGTCACGAGCACCGGCAGCCACACGGGCGGTGCGGGCGAGTCGTCGCGGCGCGGGGTCTCGAAGCGGCCCAGGAGGGCGATGAACCCGAGGGTCACCAGCCCGAGGGCGACCCACCACAGCGGCCGCGTCGCCCACCACGCGGCAGTCATCGGGGTGACCCCGAGACCGGGGCCACCCAGCAACAGGGACACCCCGATGACGAGCACCATCGCGGTGAGGTGCCACAGGTAGAGCGTCATGATCCGGGTGTTGAGCAGCACGGTGGCCGACCACGCGCGGGGCCGCTGCAGCCAGGTCGCCAGCCACGGCTCGAGCGCGAGCACCAGCCCGGCCTGGAGCAGCCCGAGGAAGCCGAGCGTCACCCTGGTCGGGTACGAGTTGTTCACCGCGGCGCCGTCCAGCCCGATCATCGACACGGGGTACGGGCCGGCCCACACCAGGGCCACGACGCCGACGAGGCCGATGCCGGCGAGGGCCAGCCTGCGACCCGTGCCGGCGAGCCGTCCGTCGAGCCAGGCGTAACCGAGCTGGTGAACCGTGGCCCACACGACCACGTAGTTCGCGAACCCGACCATGAGCGTGTCCGTGCCGATGCTCACGAGGTCGACGAGGCACCCGAGCAGCAGCCCGCCCACGATGCTGGTCCACCCGAGGCGCTCCCACAGCCACAGGGTCGCGGGTGCGATGGCGCAGACGACGACGTAGGCCGCGAGGAACCACGTGGGCACGAGCGCCACCTGGGATGCCGTGCGCAGCGTCGCTGCCGGCACCCCCGCCGCGGACGCGACGGAAGCGGCGACGAGCCAGACGAGCAGGAGCGGGACGACAGGAACGAGGAGGCGACGCAGGCGCGCCCGCAGCCACCCGGCATACGGCACCTGCTTCGCCCGGGCAGAACGCCAGGACAGCCCGTTCGCGTAGCCGCCGACGAGGAAGAAGACCGGCATGACCTGGAAGAGCCAGGTGAGGGGGTGCGTCCACGGCGCGAGCTCGAGCAGGTGGCCGACCTCGAGCTCGCCGTCGCGGACGACGACGGCCGCCATGAGCCAGTGGCCGAGCACGACGACGACGATGGCCGCGGCGCGCAGGAGGTCGACGACCCGGTTGCGGGTGTCAGGGGTGGCGGCGGCGAGGTCGCGGACGGTGGACAGGTCCATACCGACAGCGTGCCGGGTCCCGGGTGGTGTGCGCGTGAGTACGGCGACCCAACCGCACGCGGACGGTGTGCGAGAAACGGTGGTGCGCGGACGGCATCCGATGGCGTGGAATGGGCGGATGACACCCGACGAGCTCCTCGCGCAGTTCCACACCCAGGTGCGACTGGCCGACCGGGACGCCGCGCCGGGTTTCGTCGTCGAACGGGACGGGCCGGTGCACCGCACCTACCCGCCCGAGCCGACGGCGCTCGGAGCCATGGTCGAGTGCCCGGACGGGCTCGGCGACGACCCCGACGCCTGGATCGCCCGGCAGGTGGAGTTCTTCCGGGGTCGGGGTCAGCGCCTGGAGTGGAAGACCTACGGCTACGACGAGCCGGCCGACCTCCCGGCCCGTCTCGAACGCGCCGGCTTCGTGCCGGAGGACCCGGAGGTCGTGCTCCTCGGCCGCTGCGCCGACCTCCTCCACGACGTCGACCTGCCCGAGGACGTCCGGCTGCACGACCCCGCCACGGACGAGGACTGGTCGCGGGTGCGCACCCTGCTCACGCAGGTGTGGGGTGGGCACGGGGAGGACATCGGCGACAGCCTGCGCGAGGAGCAGCAGGCCCGCCCCGACCTCATGACGACCACGGTCGTCGAGGAGGTCGCCACGGGAACCGTCGTGTCGTACGCCGTGTTGCGGATGACCGAGGGGACCGACTTCTGCGGCCTGTGGGGTGGGTCGACGCTGCCGGGCTGGCGGCGGCGCGGCCTGTACCGCACGCTCGTCAGCCACCGCGCGCGGATCGCCCTCGAGCGGGGCTACCCGTACGCCCGCGTCGACACCTCACCCGACTCCCGACCGATCCTCATCCGGCTCGGGATGATCCCCGTGGCGGACACCCGGCCGTACGTGCTCGGGGTCCCGGCCACCCGCCTACCGTCGGGTACGGACGTCCCCGTGTGACGCGACGGCATCCGTGGAAGGATCGGCCTCGTACCGGCTCCGCCACAACCCCCGAGGAGATCGCCGTGCCCATCGCAACGCCCGAGGTCTACGCCGACATGCTGGACCGAGCCAAGAGTGGCTCGTTCGCGTACCCGGCCATCAACATCACGTCGAGCCAGTCGGTGACCGCGGCCATCCGTGGCTTCGCCGAGGCGGGCTCCGACGGCATCATCCAGGTCTCCACGGGCGGCGCCGAGTACGCCTCCGGGTCGACGATCAAGAACATGGTGTCCGGCTCGCTCGCCCTCGCGGCGTACGCCGAGGAGGTCGCGAAGAACTACCCGGTCAACATCGCGCTGCACACCGACCACTGCCCCAAGGACAAGCTCGACGGCTTCGTGCGCCCGCTCATCGCGGCCTCCACCGAGCGCGTCAGGGCCGGTGGCCTCCCGATCTTCCAGAGCCACATGTGGGACGGCTCGGCCGTGCCGCTCGAGGAGAACCTCCAGATCGCCCAGGAGCTGCTCGCCCTGACCGCGGCGGCCAACATCATCCTCGAGGTCGAGATCGGCGTCGTCGGTGGCGAGGAGGACGGCGTCGCCAACGAGATCAACGACCAGCTGTACACGACCACCGAGGACGCCCTGAAGACCGTCGAGGCCCTCGGCCTCGGCGAGAAGGGCCGCTACATGGCGGCGCTGACCTTCGGCAACGTGCACGGCGTCTACAAGCCGGGCAACGTCAAGCTGCGCCCGGAGATCCTCAAGGAGTGCCAGGACGCCATCGTCGCCGCCCACGGCAGCGCGGCCGGCGCCAAGCCGCTCGACCTCGTCTTCCACGGCGGGTCGGGCTCGCTGCCCGAGGAGATCTCGGCCGCGGTCGACTACGGCGTCATCAAGATGAACGTCGACACCGACACCCAGTACGCCTTCACCCGCCCGGTCGCCGACTGGATGCTCAAGAACTACACCGGCGTGCTGAAGATCGACGGCGAGGTCGGCAACAAGAAGCAGTACGACCCGCGCGCCTGGGGCAAGGAGGCCGAGGCCGGCATGGCCGCCCGCGTCGTCGAGGCCTGCCAGAACCTGCGCTCGGCGGGCACCCACCAGGGCTGACCCCTCGCCCAGCGCTATTGCGAATCACCCACCTCGCGAGACCGGTTCCGGCCCGCATTGGTGGGTGATTTGCAATAGGTCGGGGTGAGCCGGATGCCGTGCGCTCGCCCTCGTGGTGAGCGCACGGCATACCCTTGCCCCCATGACCGACCTGCTGGGAATCCCGCCGACGCACCTCCCCGACGACCCGGCATCCAGGGCGCTGGACGACGGTGTCGCTCCTGACCAGGTCGCCGCGGCCAACCCGACGTCGTCGCTCGCCTGGGCCGTGCTCGCCGAGGACGCCTTCGCGGACGACCGCGTCATCGAGTCCTACGCCTACGCCCGCACGGGCTACCACCGCGGCCTCGACGCCCTGCGCCGCTCCGGCTGGCGCGGGCAGGGGCCGGTGCCGTGGGAGCACGAGCCCAACCGCGGTTTCCTGCGCGCGCTCGCCGCGCTGTCGCGCGCCGCGGGCGCCATCGGCGAGGAGGAGGAACGGCACCGCTGCGCCGAGTTCCTGCGGGCCTCGAGCGCGACCGGCGCCCGAGAGCTGGGGCTCTGACCCCTTGACCCCCGACGCGTCAGCCAACGACGGGGGTCTGCTGCTGGTGCTCGAGGAGCAGCTGCGGCGCGAGCACAAGCGCATCGAGGCCCGCCGGCGCGACCTCGCGGCCTCGCGCGAGCTGCTGTCGCGGGTGACGAGCAAGGCGCTCGGGGCGCACGAACCGATCAGCGAGCCGATCGCGGAGGCCAACGCGGCGTCGGTCGTCAGCGGCCTGCTGGCCGAGACCACCGGGCTGCTGCGCAACTTCGTGCACACGGTCGCCGAGGGGCCGGCCCTGGACGAGACGACGACCAGGGCCAACGTCGACCGCATCCGCCGCGGCGAGGCACAGCGGGCCGTGTACCCGGCGAACGTCCTGGGCTCAGCGGACGGGCGGCGCTGGATGGGCCAGTGGGCCGAGATCGGCGAGGACCAGCGGGTCCTGCCGACGACCGACACCGAGTTCGCCGTGTTCGGCTCGGCCGCGGTGGTCGCTCTCGCCGCGTGGGACGACCCCTCGCTCGGGTACGCGATCATCCGCGACCCGCTCGTCGTGCGGCTGTACACGGCCTACTTCGACCTCGCCTGGAAGTCCGCGGTGCCGGCTGCTGCCCTCGACGGCGTCGCGGGGTCCGACGACCCACCGCTCGTCGAGCTGCTCGAGCTGGGCCTGAAGGACGAGGCGATCGCCCGCCACCTCGGGGTGAGCCTGCGCACCGTGCGGCGGCGGGTCGCCCAGCTCATGGCGGTCAACGGGGTGGACACGCGGTTCCAGCTCGGCTCGGCCCTGGCCCGGCAGCGCCGAGGCGCCTCGCGGTAGCTGTCGCGATAGGCTGGGGCGTACGAGGCCCCGGAGCGTACCCGCGAGGGGCCTTCGTCGCGTCGAGGCACCTGGCCCCGGCGCACGTCCGGAAGGAGTCGGCATGCCGGCGATCGTGCTGGTCGGAGCCCAGTGGGGCGATGAGGGCAAGGGCAAGGCGACCGACCTCATGGGCGGTGACGTCGACTACGTCGTGAAGTTCAACGGGGGCAACAACGCGGGCCACACCGTGGTCATCGAGGGGCCGGACGGCACGCGCGAGAAGTACGCGCTGCACCTGCTGCCCTCCGGCATCCTCACCCCGACCGTGACCCCGGTCATCGGCAACGGCGTCGTCGTCGACCTCGAGGTGCTCTTCCAGGAGCTCGACGGGCTCGAGGCCCGCGGCGTCGACACCTCCCGCCTCGTGGTGTCCGCGAACGCGCACGTCATCGCGCCCTACAACCGCACGCTCGACAAGGTCACCGAGCGCTTCCTCGGTGCCCGGCGGATCGGCACGACCGGGCGCGGCATCGGCCCGACGTACGCCGACAAGATGAACCGGGTCGGCATCCGCATCCAGGACATCTTCGACGAGGGGATCCTGCGCCAGAAGGTCGAGGCGGCCCTGTCGCTGAAGAACCAGGTGCTCGTCAAGATCTACAACACCCGTGCGGCAGAGGCGGATCGGGTCGTCGAAGAGCTGCTCGGGTACGCCGACCGGCTGTACCCGATGGTCTGTGACACCTCGCTCGTGCTCGAGAAGGCACTGGATGCCGGGCAGAACGTCCTGTTGGAGGCGGGCCAGGCCACGCTGCTCGACGTCGACCACGGCACCTACCCGTTCGTGACGTCCTCCTCGGCCACGTCCGGCGGGGCGTGCACCGGGTCCGGCATCCCGCCGACGCGGGTGTCGCGGGTCATCGCGATCCTCAAGGCCTACACGACCCGGGTCGGTGAGGGCCCGTTCCCCACCGAGCTGTTCGACGACGACGGCGAGACGCTGCGCAAGGTCGGTGCCGAGTACGGCACGACGACCGGTCGCCCGCGCCGCTGCGGCTGGCTCGACGTCGTCATCGGGCGCTACGCCAACCGGATCAACGGTGTCACCGACTTCGTCATCACCAAGCTCGACGTGCTCACCGGCTTCGACAAGGTGCCGATCTGCGTCGCCTACGAGGTCGACGGGGTGCGACACGACGAGATGCCGGTGAACCAGAGCGACTTCCACCACGCGAAGCCGGTCTACGAGGTGCTCGACGGCTGGTGGGAGGACATCTCCGGGTGCCGCACCTTCGAGGAGCTTCCCGCCAACGCGCAGGCCTACGTGCTGCGCGTCGAGGAGCTCGTCGGGGCGCGGGTCTCCGCGATCGGCGTCGGCCCGGGCCGCCACGAGATCATCCAGCGCCACCCCCTCCTGGACTGACCACCTCGGCCCGGTCGGATGCCGTTCGCTCAGGCGGGTCGGGCCGTCCCGTGTCCCGCCGATGCGTCAGGCGGGGCGCAGGACGTGCATCCGGTGCGCCGCCCGGGTCAGCACGACGTAGAGCACGCGGACCCCACCCGGCGACTCCGCGGTGATGCCGTCGGGGTCGACGACGACCGTCGCGTCCCACTCCAGGCCCTTGGTCGACAGCGGGTCGATGACCTGCACGCGACCCCCGCCGGAGCCGTCGAGCCCGACCAGGCGCTCGGCCCACCGCGTGGCTGCGATCACCGCGATCGAGCCGTCGACCTCGCCGAGGAGCTGCTCCACGGCATCCGCCGCGGCACCGGCCACCGACCCGTCGACGACGCGGTCGACCGGCTCGACGTCGGTCTCGCGCACGGCATCCGGGATGTCGGCGTCGGGCACGAGCGGGAGGATGACGTCGCGCGCGTAGTCGAAGATCTCGCGCGCGTTGCGGTAGTTGGTGTCCATGTGGAACGCCTGGCGAGCCTGCCCCGAGAAGGCCTCGTCCCGGGCCCGACCCGCTTCGGCGAGGTCTGCCCACGACGCCTGCGCGGCATCCCCGACGACCGTCCACGACGCCGAACGGCCGCGACGGGCGAGCATCCGCCACTGCATCGGCGACAGGTCCTGCGCCTCGTCGACGAGCACGTGCGCGTACCAGGAGGACCGCTCGATGCGGCCCAGCATCAGCCGGTCCCGGGCGGCGGCGGGTGTGACGACCCCGACCTGCGGGTCGGCCACGACCCGGCGGTCCACGCCGGCCCGCACGTCCTGCACCCCGTACGCCGTGAGGTCGTCGAGCTCCTCGATGTCGTAGAACCCGACGTCCTCGCGCTCGGCGACCTGCATCGCGCCCAGCCGCGCCACGAGCTCGTCGACGAGGGCCGCGTCGGCCACCGACCACGAGCCCGTCTCCAGCGCGTCCCGGTAGGACGAGGCGACGGCCGCGGCCTCCTCGTGCTCGAGCACGCCGCGCGAGATCGCGTAGGCGTGGTCGGTGTCGGCGAGCGTGAGCAGCAGCTCGCGCGGGTCGAGCTGGCGCCACCACGAGGCGAGGAACTCGTCGACGTCGCGCGAGCCGTCGAACGCCTCGAGGAAGGCGTCGCGCTCCCCGTGGCGCACCGAGCGCCAGGCGGCCTCCGCGAGAACGGTGCGCGCGGCATCCGGAGCGAGGTTGTGCTGGTGACTGCGCAGCACGTCCGAGCGGACCCGCCGCAGGGCCGGCTCGTCGAGCCGCACCGCGTGGCCCGCGATGAAGGCGCGGAAGGTGTCCGGCGCACCGACGGGTGGGCGGGCGGCCAGCCGCGAGAGCAGGCGGCGGATGCGCAGCGAACCCTTGATCGCCGCGACCTCGGGGGTGTCCAGGCGCGTGGCCGTCATGCCGTCGACGAGGTCGCCGAGCGCCCGCAGCGCCACCGACTCCTCACCGAGGCTCGGCAGCACCCGCTCGATGTAGGCCGTGTAGGCCGCCGACGGGCCGACGACGAGGATGCCGCCGTTCTCGAAGCGGCGCCGCTCGTTGTACAGCAGGTAGGCGGCGCGGTGCAGCGCGACGACGGTCTTGCCGGTGCCGGGGCCGCCGGTGATCTCGGTGATGCCGCGCGAGGGGGCGCGGATCGCCTCGTCCTGGTGGCGCTGGATGGTGGCGACGATGTCGCGCATCTGGCGGCCGCGGCTGCGGGTGAGGGCCGCCATGAGGGCGCCGTCGCCGAGCACGACGAGGTCGTCGGGGGCGGCCGGCACCATGAGGTCGTCCTCGGCACCGACGACGGTCGCGCCCGAGCAGCGCAGCACCCGGCGCCGCACGACCCCCATGGGGTCGACCGGGGTCGCACGGTAGAAGGCGGATGCCGCGGGCGCGCGCCAGTCGACGACGAGCGGTTCGTAGTCGTCGTCGCGCACACCGAGCCGGCCGATGTAGCGCACCTCGCGCTCGTCGGCGGTGGACTGCTCCTCGCCGAGGTCGAGCCGGCCGAAGACCAGGCCCTCGTACTGCTTGTCGATCATCGAGCGTCGCCGGGCCGCGGCGTAGACGAGGGCGTCCCGCTCGAACAGGCCGGTCATCTCCTCGTCGCGGACGTCGCCCGTGCGGGACGTGCGACCCCGGGCCATGCCGTCGGCCTCGACGTCGGCCGCGCGGCGGCTGGCCTTCTCGAGCTCGGCGTAGACCCGGTCGACGTGGGCCTGCTCGAGTGCGAGCTCTGCCGCGACGTCGGGGGTGGTGTCGGGCGCCGTGGGGCGGGCGGTCACGAGGGTGGCTCTCCTGGCTGGGCTGCTGGTGCACGTGGCGCTGGCCACGGAACTCACCAGTCTAGCCGCGTGGGGGGCAGCGGACCTCCCCGGATGCCGGTCACCCGCCTCGCTCGCCCCCCGGCACCTCTACATTGGGCGCGTGAAGGTTCTCGTCGTCGGGTCCGGGGCCCGCGAACACGCCATCGTCCGCTCCCTCTGCCTCGACCCCTCGGTCGACGAGGTCGTCGCTGCCCCGGGAAACCCCGGCATCGCCGACCTCACCCGGTGCGAGCCGCTGCCCGGAGGGGTGAGCGACGCGGCCCAGGTCGTCGCCCTCGCGGGCGACCTCGGCGCCGACCTCGTCGTGATCGGGCCCGAGGCCCCGCTCGTCGCCGGCGTCGCGGATGCCGTGCGCGCTGCGGGCATCGCGTGCTTCGGCCCCTCGGCGAAGGCTGCTCGTCTCGAGGGCAGCAAGGCCTTCGCCAAGGACGTCATGTCAGCGGCGGAGGTGCCCACCGGCCTGGCCCACGTCTGCACGACCATCGAGTCGGTGGCCGACGCCCTCGACGCCCTCGGCGCCCCGCACGTCGTCAAGGACGACGGGTTGGCCGCGGGCAAGGGGGTCGTCGTCACCGATGACCGGGAGGAGGCCCTCGAGCACGCGCGCGCCTGCCTGGCCAAGCCCGACGGTGCCGTGGTCGTCGAGGAGTTCCTCGCCGGCCCCGAGGTGTCGCTGTTCTGCCTGTGTGACGGCACGACGGTGGTGCCGCTCAGCCCGGCCCAGGACTTCAAGCGGGTCGGCGACGGGGACGCGGGCCCGAACACCGGCGGAATGGGTGCCTACAGCCCGCTCGACTGGGCTCCGGACGGGCTGGTCGACGACGTCGTGCGCCGGGTCGCCCAGCCGGTCGTCGACGAGATGCACCGGCGCGGCACCCCGTTCGTCGGGGTGCTCTACGTCGGGCTCGCACTCACGCCCCGCGGGCCGAGGGTCATCGAGTTCAACGCCCGGTTCGGGGACCCCGAGACGCAGGTCGTGCTCGCTCGGCTCCTCACGCCCTTGGGTGGGCTGCTGCACGCGGCGGCGACGGGCCGCCTCGAGGAGGTGCCGCCGCTGCGCTGGTCGGCCGAGCACGCCGTGACCGTCGTCGTGGCTGCCGAGAACTACCCCGGGACCCCGCGCACCGGAGACCCCATCACCGGAGCGGTGGACACCGACGATGCCTACGTGCTGCACGCCGGGACGGCGCGCGATGACGAGGGCCACCTCGTCTCCGCCGGTGGGCGGGTGCTCTCGGTCGTCGCCAGCGGCGACTCGCTGGCCCTGGCCAGGGCGCGGGCCTACGCGGCGGTCGCCGGCATCGGCCTGCCGGGCTCGCACCACCGCACGGACATCGCCCTGCTCGCCCAGCGCGGCGAGATCACCGTCTGACCGTCAATTGAGGCGGCGGGTGCCCTCGGGCAGGGCGCCGCCGGCGTGGACGCTGGCCGTGAGGTCCTCGAGGGCGGTGAGGGCGACGTTCTGGCTCCACGGGCCGAACGACACCCGGGCCACGCCGAGCCGCGCCATGGTGTCGAGCGGGAGCGACCCGGGCACCGCGATGAGGTTGACCTTTCGCTCACCGAGGGCCTCGACCAGAGCCGTCACCGTGGGCTCGTCGAGCAGGCCCGGCGCGAAGATCGTCGAGGCACCGGCGTCGAGGTAGGCACGGCCGCGCTCGATCGCATCGGCCAGCACGGCATCCGGGGCGCGGTCGCCGGCTCGCAGGAACGCGTCGGTGCGCGCGTTGAGCACGAACGGGATGCCGGCCCGCTCGCCCGCCGCGACGGCCTGCGAGACGGCGCGCACGGCATCCGGGAGGGGTTTGAGCTGGTCCTCGAGGTTGGCACCGACGATGCCGACGTCGATGGCTCGCTCGATCGTGCCGCCCGGGTCGCCGTAGCCGGCCTCGAGGTCGGCCGTGACGGGCAGGTCGACGGCCGCGGCAATCCGCCCGACCGCCTCGATCATGAGGTCGCGGGGGATCTGCTCGCCGTCGGGGTAGCCGTAGGCGGCGGCGATCGAGTGGCTCGCCGTCGCGAGGGCGCGGGTGCCCGGCACGCCGGCGACCGTGCGGGCGCTGATGACGTCCCAGACGTTGACGAGGACGAGGAGGTCGGGGTCGGCGTGCAGGCGCTGGAGGTCGGTGGCCTTGTCGAGGGTGCTCATGACAGCGAAACTACCCGGCGGTGCGGGGGGCGGCGAGGGTGGCGACGAGCGCGAGCGCGGCCCCGGTGGCCATGAGGGCGGCGAAGGTGGCCCCGTCGGTGTCCGCCCCACGGATCGCGACGACGGCGCCGACGAGGGCGGTCTGCGCGGCCACCCCCGTCGACACGGCCAGGCCTTGGGCGGCACTGACCCTCCCGTGCTCGGATGCCGGGGCGAGGGAGAGCAGCTGCGTCGAGATCGTGGGGGAGACGATGCCCATGCCGAGGGCCGCGACCGCCCAGCCGAGCAGTCCGGGCACGAGCCCGAAGACGCTGAGGGAGAGCAGGATCGGGCCGATGGACCCGAGCGCGATGAGGGCTGAGCCGAGACGCACGCGGGAGGGTGCCGAGGTGCCGCGCTGCACCCGGTTCGTGCTCGAGAGCCATGAGCCGAGGGCCCACAGCGTGCCGGTGACCGACAGCGAGATGCCGGCCTGCGCGGTGCTCGCCCCGTGCGTCTGCACGAGCATGAGCGGGATGACCCCGCCGACCGCGGTGAACGCCGCCGCGATGAGCAGGCGCACGGCGATGACCGTGGGCACGCCCCGTGCGAGCCGCGCGGTGCCGCGGGGCAGCGCCCGAGCCGCTCCGATGGCGACCAGCACCAAGCCCACCGGCGATGACCGCTGCCCCCGCGGTGCGCGTACCCGGTTCGGCGAGCAGGGGTGCGCTGAACGTCGTGACGGCCAGGCCTGCGGCCAGGAGCAGGGCGGCAGCCGGGCGACCGCGATCGGATGCCGTCGCGCCGCCATCCGTGTCCGTCTCGCCGCCCGCGTGGGTGCGGCGAAGCGCCGGCCGGAGCAGGACGTAGGCGAGGGGGGCGACGAGGAGGGGGCCGAGGAAGACCACGCGCCAGCCGGCGAGCGCGTCGAGACCACCGGCGAGGCTCGGGCCGAGCAGTGAGGGCAGGATCCAGGCGGCCGCGAAGGTGGCGAACACCTTGGCCCGCAGCTGCTCGGGCAGCGCCTGGGCGACGAGCACCATGAGGGAGGTGTCGATGAGGGCCTCCGCCGCCCCGGAGACCGCCCGCCCGCCGACGAAGATCGCCATCGTCGGGGCGAGGGCCGAGATGACCTGCGCGACGACGAACAGGCCGAGGCCCCAGAGGAGCACCGGGCGGGGGCCGACGCGGTCGGTCCAGCCGCCGGACCAGGCCATGGCGATGGTGAACGTCACGAGCGTGGCCCCCGTCGACGCACCGAACAGGGCCCACCCGTCGAGCTCGCGCACGACCGTCGGGAGGATGGTCATGACGGCCCGGTTCTCGAAGGCCGCGAGGGTGACGAGCGCGATGACGCCGATGACGACGGGCAGGTGGGCGCGGTCGAGCAGCCGGACGGGCGCGTCGCCGTGGGGTTCGCTGGCGTGGGGTTCGTTGGCGTGGCGCACGTCGGTGACGGGCGCTGGGGTCGGTGCGGGCGGCATCCGGCAATGCTCGAACCTCAAGTGCACTTGAGGTCAAGTCGAGCTACCGTGGAGGGGTGGACCGACACGACCTGCTCCCGATCGGCGAGGTCGCGCACCGCTCGGGCCTGTCGGTCGCTGCCGTGCGCTTCTACGAGGAGCGCGGGCTCATCACCTCGGTGCGGACGGCCGGCAACCAGCGCCGGTTCGAGCGGCACGTGCTGCGGCGGATCGCCGTCGTGCGGGCCGGGCAGCGTTTCGGCCTGTCCCTGAGCCGAGATCGGGGACGCCCTGGCGACCCTGCCGGCCGACCATCCGCCGACCAAGCGGGACTGGACGCGGCTGTCCACCCGCTGGCACGCGCTGCTGACCCAGCGCATCGAGGCGATGACGACCGTGCGCGACGGGCTGGCGTCCTGCATCGGCTGCGGCTGCCTGTCCCTTCGGGCCTGCCCGGTCTACAACCATGACGACGAGCTGGCCGTTGACGGGCCGGGGGCGCAACGCTGGCCGGCAGCAGCCCGCGGCGACTGACTGCCGCCCCGGCTGGAAGAATCGGCGGCATGTCCGATGCGCCCCTGCACCTGCCCGGCTACGCCCACGTCTACTCGGGCAAGGTGCGCGACCTCTACGCCCCGGTGGACCCGGCCTCCGGCGAGGCGCGCCCCGACCAGCTGCTGCTCGTCGCGTCCGACCGCATCTCGGCCTTCGACTTCATCCTCGACAGCCCCATCCCCGACAAGGGTGAGGTGCTGACCCGCCTGTCGCTGTGGTGGTTCAGCCAGCTCGAGGACCTCGTGCCCAACCACGTCGTCTCCACCGACGTGCCGGATGCCGTGCGCGGGCGCGCCGTGCTCGTCGAGCGCCTCGAGATGCTCCCCGTCGAGTGCGTCGCCCGGGCCTACCTGACCGGTGGAGGCCTCGGCGAGTACACCGCGACCGGTGCCGTGAGCGGCATCGCGCTGCCGGCCGGGCTCGTCGACGGCGACCGGCTGCCCGAGCCGATCTTCACGCCGTCGACCAAGGCGCCCATGGGCGAGCACGACGAGCCGATCCCGTTCTCGGTCGTCGAGGCCGAGGTGGGTGCGGCGCTGGCGGCTCGCAGGTGCGCGACCTCACGGTGGCGATCCTCGAGCGCGGCAACGAGATCGCTGCGGCACGCGGCATCCTGCTCGCTGACACCAAGGTCGAGTTCGGCCTGCGCGGCGACGAGGTCGTGCTCGCCGACGAGGTGCTGACCCCCGACTCCTCGCGCTTCTGGCCCGCCGACCAGTGGGAGCCGGGGCACCCGCAGCCGAGCTTCGACAAGCAGTTCGTGCGCGAGTGGCTCACGTCCCCGGCATCCGGCTGGTCGAAGAGCTCCGGTGAGGCGCCGCCGCCGCTGCCCGAGGACGTCGTCGCCCAGACCCGCGCGAAGTACGTCGAGGCCTACGAGCGGCTCACCGGCGAGACCTTCTGACCCGGCGGTTGTGTGGGATTCAGGTTGTCACCCACAGCGACTACCATCGGGGGATGAGCACACAGATCTCCGTCCGCCTGGCCGACCACGTCGTGTCACAGCTCGATGCCCTGGTGGCCTCCGGGGCCGCGGCCAGCCGCGCCGAGCTCGTCGAGTCCGCTCTCGAGGCCGAGCTGCGTCGGCGGCTCTACGCCCGCGACGCCGAGATCTACCGAGAACACGGCGAGGACCCCGAGCTCGAGGGGCTGGGTGACTGGATGCGCCACCGACCGGTCCCACCGCTGGGGGACTGATGCGGCCCATCCACACCGCGCGCCTGGACAAGCTCCGGCCGGTCCTCGTGCTGACGCGTGCCGGAGTGCGACCACATCGCTCGCGGGTCACCGTCGCACCGATCACCTCAACGGTGAGAGGGCTGAGCGTGGAGCTGCCGCTCGGCCCCGAGGACGGCCTCGATCGCCAGTCCGTGGCCAATCTCGATGACGTCATGACCATCCTCGTCGACGACCTCGGCCCGCAGATCGGTGCGCTGGCCCCGCCGAAGGAGGCAGCTCTCGCCGCAGCCGTGTTCCACGCCTTCGAGCTCAGCTGGTGAGCCAGTCGCTGAAGGTGCGGGGGTCGACCGGGACCTCGGCCCGGGGGAGCAGTCCTTGGCGCAGCCCGGTCACGGGGACCGGGAGGCGCACGACCCGTACCCCCGGATGCCGGGCGCTCGCCACCGCGCGCGCCATCGCCGCCGCGTCGAGCACCTCCGGGCCGGCCAGCTGACGCACCTCCGGGCCGGGGCTGGTGGTGGAGCGTTCGGCGAGGGCGGTAGCGGGGCCGGACTCGACGGCATCCACGACGAAGGCTGCGGCAGCGGCGGGGTGGACGGGCTGGACCCGCATCCCGGGGACGACGGCGACCGGCCCGACCCTGATCTGGGACAGGAAGGTCTCCGCGAGGCTGAACCACGCGGTGGTCCGGGCGATCGTCACCGGCACAGTCGCGGTCGCGTACACCTCTTCCTGCGCCGCCTTCCCTGCGTAGTAGCCGGTGGCGCGGCGCACGCCGGGGTCGGTGACGTTGACGATCGACAGGCAGACGATGTGGCCGACTCCCGCGGAGGCCGCGGACCTCGAGACCCGGGTGGCCGCGCCCTCGAAGAAGGAGACCGCTCGCTTCCTCGACATCGTCACGACGTTGAGGCAGTCGACGACGGTGTCCGCGCCGACCAGGGCGTCGTCGAGACCGGCGCCGGTGCTCACGTCCACCCCGGTGGCCCGCGAGGCCGCGACGGCATCGTGGCCGCGGTCGCGCAGGAGCGCCGTGACCGCGCTACCCATGGCCCCCGTGCCGCCCAGCACCACCACTCGACTCATGTCCACTCCTCCAGGTCGCGCCGCCACCGCGCCCCAGCCTTCCACGGCTGCGCGGTCGAGGTGATAGCGCTCGCGGATCCGTGCGCCTGGACCTCGACCCGACCGCCGCGAGGCCACGAAGCGGGCGGGGGCCGCTCGACGTGACGCGCCCCGGTAACCTTGGCGACGGCATCCGCCCCCGCGCCCACCATCGGGGAGAGACTTAACCCATGGCTTCGTCGCACGACCTCGTGCTGACCACTGTCCCGGGCGGCGACGCCCTCTCGCCATTTCGTACCGCGGCGCTGCTGACGCGGCTGCAGCGGGTCGCGCCGAGCCTCACCGGGCTGAGCGCCCGGCACGTGCACTGGGTCGCGAGCGAGGCCGACCTCGACGACGCCACCCGCGCCACGGTCGGGCGGCTGCTGACCTACGGCACCCCGTATGCCGGGGACGCCGTGGGTGCCCACGTCTCCACCGTGGTGGTCGCTCCGCGCCTCGGCACCTTGTCGCCGTGGGCGAGCAAGGCCACCGACATCGCCCACAACTGCGGCGTCGACGTGCGCCGGGTCGAGCGGGTCACCGAGTACCTGCTCGCCACCGACGAGCCGCTGACCGAGGCCCAGTGGGCCGCGGCCGCGGACCTCCTTCACGACCGGATGACCGAAGCGGCGCTGCCGACCCGAGCGGATGCCGCGGCCCTGTTCGACGAGCGCGAAGCCGAACCCATGGAGCGCGTCGACGTGCTCGGGCGCGGGCGCGAGGCGATCGTGGAGGCGGACACGGCATACGGCCTGGCGCTGTCCGAGGACGAGGTCGACTACCTCGTCGAGGCCTTCACCGGGCTGGCGCGCAACCCCAGCGACGTCGAGCTGATGATGTTCGCGCAGGCCAACTCCGAGCACTGCCGCCACAAGATCTTCAACGCCGACTTCGTCGTCGACGGGGAGGTGATGTCGCGCTCGCTGTTCGGGATGATCCGGCACACCGAGGCGGTCTCCGGCGAGGGCACGGTCGTCGCCTACAAGGACAACGCCTCGGTCATGGTCGGTGGGCGTCGTGTGCGCTGGATGCCGGAGCTGGCCGACGGGCCGAGCCGGTATGCCGGGCGCGAGGACGAGGTCCACGTGCTCATGAAGGTGGAGACGCACAACCACCCGACGGCGATCAGCCCCTTCCCGGGCGCGGCCACCGGCGCCGGCGGGGAGATCCGCGACGAGGGGGCCACGGGTCGCGGCTCGGCGCCGAAGGCTGGCCTCACCGGGTTCGCCGTCTCCAACCTGCACCTACCGGGGCTCGAGGAGCCCTGGGAGAGTGAGAACTACGGTGCACCGGACCACATCGCGAGCCCGCTCGAGATCATGGTCGACGGGCCGATCGGGGCGGCGGCGTTCAACAACGAGTTCGGGCGGCCGGGCCTGGGTGGATTCTTCCGGGTCTACGAGCAGACCGTGGACGGGGTGCGCCGCGGCTTCCACAAGCCGATCATGAGCGCGGGCGGTCTCGGCACCATCAGCGCCGACATGACCGAGAAGATCATCTTCCCTGCGGGCACGCTGCTCGTGCAGATCGGCGGGCCCGGCATGCGCATCGGCATGGGCGGCGGAGCGGCGTCGTCGATGGCGGCCGGTGCGAATGCGGCTGAGCTGGACTTCGACTCGGTGCAGCGCGGCAACCCCGAGATCGAGCGACGCGCCCAGGAGGTCATCAACCACTGCTGGGGCCTGGGCGATGACAACCCCGTGCTCGCCATCCACGACGTCGGGGCGGGTGGCCTGTCGAACGCCTTCCCCGAGCTCGTCGACGGCGCCGGGCTGGGGGCGCGCTTCGACCTGTCGGCCGTGCCGCTCGAGGAGTCCGGGCTGGCGCCGAAGGAGGCGTGGTGCAACGAGTCGCAGGAGCGGTATGTCGTTGCACTGGCGCCCGATTCGATGGGGCTCTTCGCTGCGCTGTGTGAGAGGGAGCGGTGTCCGTATGCCGTGGTGGGCGTCGCGCGTGATGACGGCCGGCTCGTGCTCGGCGACGGCCCCGACGACGTCGACGACGAGGACCGTGCCATCGACATGCCGATGGAGGTGCTGCTCGGCAAGCCGCCGAAGATGGTGCGCGACGTGACGCGGGTGGCGCGCGACGGGGGTTCCCTCGACCTGTCGGGGCTGGATGTCGAGGACGCCGCGTATGCCGTGCTGCGGCATCCGACGGTGGCTTCCAAGCGCTTCCTCGTGACGATCGCCGACCGCACCGTCGGTGGGCTGACGCACCGCGACCAGATGGTCGGGCCGTGGCAGGTGCCGGTCGCCGACGTCGCGGTGACGTTGGCGGACCACGGCGGCTTCGCGGGCGAGGCGATGGCGACGGGCGAGCGGATGCCGTTGGCCTCGGTCGACGCGCCGGCTTCCGGTCGCATGGCGGTGGGCGAGGCGCTGACGAACCTGCTGGCCGCGCCGCTGTCTTCGCTGGCGGGAGTCAAGTTGTCCTGCAACTGGATGGCCGCCTGCGGCGAGGACGGTGAGGACGCCGCGCTCTTCGACACCGTCGAGGCCGTCGCGATGGAGCTGCTCCCCGAGCTCGGGGTCTCCGTGCCCGTCGGAAAGGACTCGCTGTCGATGCGCACGCGGTGGACGGATGCGGCGACGGGCGAGGCGCGACAGGTGACGTCGCCGGTCTCGCTCGTCGTGACGGCGTTCGCCTCGCTGCCGGACGTCCGCGCCACGTGGACCCCGCAGCTGCGGCCCGACTCCGTGCTCGTGCTCGTCGACCTCGGCGCTGGTCGCGACCGACTCGGCGGCTCGGTCCTGGCCCAGGTGCAAGGGGTGTTCGGCGGGTCGGTGCCCGACCTCGACGACCCCCAGCGCCTCCTGTCACTGGTGTCGGCGCTGGCCGAACTGCGCTCTCGCGGAGTCGAGGTCGCCTACCACGACCGCTCCGACGGTGGGCTGTGGGCGGCGGTGTGCGAGATGTCCTTCGCCGGTGCCGTCGGTGTGGCGGTCGACGTCCCGTCCGTTGCGGCACTCTTCGCCGAGGAGCTCGGGGCCGTCCTCGGAGTTCCTGCCAGCCGCGCGACCGAGGTGGTGCAGGTCTTCGAGCGCCACGGCCTCGGTGAGGTGGTCTCGGTCGTGGGCGGCACGGCATCCGACCGCCGTGTCCGCGTGTCCGTGGCGGGCGAGCCGGTGCTCGATGAGTCGGTGCGCGACCTCGCGCAGACGTGGGACGAGGTGTCGTGGCGGATCGCCACGCTGCGCGACAACCCGGCGTGCGCGGCCGAGGAGCACGAGGCGTTCGGGTCCGACACCGACCCCGGGCTCGTCGTCGCCCCGACGTTCGACCCGACCGATGACGTCGCTGCTCCGTACCTCAACCTCGGTGCCCGACCCAAGGTCGCGATCCTGCGCGAGCAGGGGGTCAACAGCCACGTCGAGACGGCATTCGCCTTCGACAGAGCCGGATTCGACACCTACGACGTGCACATGACGGACCTGCAGGCCGGGCGCTTCGACCTCGCCGACGTCGTCGGGCTCGTCGCGTGCGGTGGGTTCTCGTACGGCGACACGCTCGGCGCCGGCGAGGGCTGGGCGCGCTCGGTGCTGTTCAACGACCGGCTGACGCAGGGCTTCCACGACTTCTTCCACCGCAGCGACACCTTCGGCCTCGGCATCTGCAACGGGTGCCAGATGTTCGCGGCGCTGGCCGACCTCATTCCCGGGGCCGAGGCGTGGCCACGGTTCACCCGCAACCGGTCCGAGCAGTACGAGGCGCGACTGACGCTGGTGGAGGTGCTCGACTCGCCGTCGATCCTGACGTCCGGGATGGAGGGGAGCCGCATCCCCATCGCCGTCGCGCACGGGGAGGGCTTCGCCGACTTCTCCGCTCGGGGCGACTCCGGTGCGGTCGCGCGGGTGGCGAGGTTCGTCGACCACCACGGCGAGGCAGCCACGGCGTACCCGTTCAACCCCAACGGCTCACCCGGCGGGCTGACCGCGGTGACCACCCCCGACGGCCGGTTCACGGCGATGATGCCGCACCCCGAGCGGGTCGCCCGCAACGCGCAGCTGTCGTGGACCTCGGCGCCGGTGGAGCAGGAGAGCCCCTGGCTGCGGATGTTCCGCAACGCCCGGGTCTGGGTCGACT
>CAWESS010000041.1:0-87559 GCA_963811825.1 uncultured Actinomycetota bacterium
AGACCGTGACGACGGCGTCGCGCTCGGCCCGGTTGACCGCTGACATGATCGCCCGCAGGGAGGCCTTGACGATCGACTCGTGCAGACCGACGCCCCACAGAACTCGCTCTCCCACAGCACATTCCACGTAGGCAGCGGCCCGGGCGTCACCACCGGCCGACAGCGCGTGCTCGTGGTAGTCGAGCACGCGAACGTCGACACCGAGCGGGCCCAGCGCAGCGATGAAGGCCGCGATCGGACCGTTGCCCGTGCCGGTGATCTCGACCTCCTTGCCGTGGTCGGTGATCACCGACTCGATGTGGTCCATGCCGTCGTCGGCACCGATGAGCGTCGAGCGCACCGGGGCGAAGCGGCCCCACCGCTCGTCCTCGTGGTCGGCGTGGAGGTACTCGTCGGCGAACATCTGCCAGATCTGGGCAGCCGACAGCTCGCCGCCCTCGGAGTCGGTGCGCCGCTGAACGACGTGGCTGAACTCCACCTGCAGGCGACGCGGCAGGTCCAACCCGTGCTCGGCCTTGAGCAGGTAGGACACCCCGCCCTTGCCCGACTGGCTGTTGACGCGCACGACGGCCTCGTAGGAGCGCCCGATGTCGTGCGGGTCGATCGGCAGGTAGGGCACGCCCCAGTCGATGTGGTCGATGTCGGTGCCGGCGGCGACCGTACGCCGCTCCATGTCCTCGAAGCCCTTCTTGATGGCGTCCTGGTGCGAGCCTGAGAAGGCGGTGTAGACGAGGTCGCCGCCCCACGGGTGCCGCTCGTGCACCGGCAGCTGGGTGCAGTACTCGACGGTGCGCCGGACGTCGGCCATGTCGGAGAAGTCGATCTGCGGGTCGATGCCCTGGCTGAACAGGTTCATGCCGAGGGTGACCAGGCAGACGTTGCCGGTGCGCTCCCCGTTGCCGAACAGGCAGCCCTCGATGCGGTCGGCCCCGGCGAGGTAGCCGAGCTCGGCCGCGGCCACACCCTCGCCACGGTCGTTGTGCGGGTGCAGGCTGACGACGACCGACTCGCGGCGGTCGAGGTGGCGCACCATCCACTCGATGGAGTCGGCGTAGACGTTGGGCGTGGCCATCTCGACCGTGGCCGGCAGGTTGATGATGAGCTTGTGGTCGGGCGTCGGGTCGATGACACCGATGACCTCGTTGCAGATGCGCACCGCGAACTCGAGCTCGGTGCCGGTGTACGACTCCGGCGAGTACTCGTAGTAGACGTCGGTCTCGGGCACGGTCTCCTCGAGCTTGCGGCACAGCCGAGCGCCCTGGAGGGCGATGTCGATGATCCCCTCCTGGCTCATCCCGAACACGACGCGCCGCTGCAGCACCGACGTGGAGTTGTAGAAGTGCACGATGGCCGTCTTGCTGCCGCGGATCGCGTCGAAGGTGCGCTCGATGAGGTGGTCGCGGCACTGGGTGAGCACCTGGATCGTCACGTCGTCGGGGATGTGCCCGCCCTCGATCAGCTCGCGGCAGAAGTCGAAGTCGGTCTGGCTCGCGCTCGGGAAGCCGACCTCGATCTCCTTGTAGCCCATCTTCACGAGCAGCTTGAACATGCGCATCTTGCGCTCGGCGTCCATCGGGTCGATGAGCGCCTGGTTGCCGTCACGCAGGTCGACCGCGCACCAGCGCGGGGCCTTGGTCATGGCCTGGTCGGGCCACGTGCGGTCGGGCAGCTCGACGCGGATCTGGTCCAGGAACGGCACGTACTTCTGGGTCGGCATCCCGGAGGGCTGCTGGGGGTGGATCATCTGGGTCTCACGCCTTCGTCTCGGTGCGGGTGCTCAGCCGGTGCACAGCGAACTCCGCGACGAGGGGCGGCCGATTCAGGCCCCGCCGCGGCAGCGAAGGAGGAGGCGTCCAGTACGCACGTGGTCAGCCTCCCACGCGAACGGCATCCCGCCAACCCCGTGGGCACGATGCGGACGCTCAGCTCGCACGGCGGGCCACCACGACCGTGACCATCCGGCGCACCTCGAAGCCGAGTCGCTCGTACAGCCGCTCCCCCGCCGCGTTGCCCTCGCGCACGTGCAGCATCGGAACGTCCCCACGCTCTCGGATGCCGTGCACCGCTGCCATGGTCACCACCGCTCCCAGCCCCTCACCCCGGGCGGACTCGTCGACGCACACCCCGGACACCTCGCCGTACCCCGGCGGCCGCATCCGTTCGCCCGCCATCGCGATGAGCCGACCCTCGCGACGGATCCCGAACCAGCGCCCGGTGAGGTGACACCTCGGGCCGACCGGGCCCGGCTCGGTCGCGGCCGCGAGGGCCACCATGTCGAGTGCGTCGGAGGCTGACAGCTCGACCACCTCAGCACCGACCACTCCCGGGCCCAGGCGATCGCTGGCGACGTACTGCCGCGCGGGCTCACGCACGAGCTCGGTCCAGCCTGCGGGGGTCGGCTCGACCTCACCGCGCAGGAAGACCGCCACCCCTCGCGGGCCGACGAGCGCAGCCAGTTCCGCCCAGCCGTGGTCGTCGAGCCGCTCGACCCCGCAGAACGGCGCGATGCCGTCCTGGTACTGCTTGGCCGTGGCTCCGTCCGGTGAGGTGTCTGCGAGGTGCGCCTGCGGGCCGTTCAGGGCGTGCCAGACGACGTCGTCGAGAACGTGGGCCATGGCGGTCAGCCGCGCACGCGCACCGACAGGCAGGTCACGCAGCCCTCGAGCTTCTCGAGCTCGCCGATGTCGACCTCGGTCACCGTGTACCCGCGAGCCCGGAACGACGCCGCCGTCACGGGAGCACTGGCCGCCATGACGAGCTGACCCTCCCCGACCACGATGACGTGAGCGCCGCCCTCCTCGGGCACGTCCTCGTAGACCGGGAAGGCCTCCTTGTCGTCGACGACCGGCCCCCACCCGATGACGGTGCCGTCCGGCAGAGCGGTGACAGCTGACTTGAGGTGCAGCGCGCGCGTCACCGGAACGGCCTGGACGCGAACTCCGAACTCGCGCAGGTGTGTTGCCAGCTGCTGGATGCCGATGCCGTTGGTCCGGCCACCGAGACCGACATAGGCCGTGTCACCGGCGCGCAGCACGTCGCCGCCGTCGAGGGTGCCGGGTTCCTCGATGGTCACGACGCGCAGCCCGAGGTCGCGCACGGCGCGCTCGACCCCGGCTGTCTCGCCGCGTCGCTCCAGCGCACCGGGCCGCGTGATGATCGCGAGGTCGCCGTGGACGACGACGGCATCCTCGATGAACACGGCATCCGGGCAGTCGTCTGCGGGCTCGACCTCGACGACGTCCCAGCCTGCGGCGGTGAGCGCGGCGGCATACGCCGCCCACTGCTCCATCGCGAGGTCGAGGTCGATGGGTGAACGGTCGATGTGGGTCACGATGCCGTCGGCGAGGCGGGGCCCGGGACGGCGGACGAGTGCGGTCGGCATGCTCCCCAGCGTAGGAGTTCTGGTCCACCCCTCGCGTACCGGCCAGAAACTCACTACGTTGGCGCCGACGCCACGGGGCGTGCGGGGCTCGAGAGAGGTACCACCGATGTCGATGTCACTGGGCGAACAACTCAAGCGGCGCAAGCCGATCGTCTTCCGCCAGCACCACCACGAGGGTGAAGAGCTGGCACGCAACCTCACGACCTTCCAGCTGATGATGTTCGGCGTCGGTGCCACCGTCGGCACCGGCATCTTCTTCGTGCTGAGCGAGTCCGTGCCCGAGGCCGGGCCGGCGGTCATCCTCAGCTTCCTCATCGCCGGGCTCGCGGCCGGACTCTCGGCGCTGTGTTACGCCGAGCTGGCCAGTGCCATCCCGGTCAGCGGGTCGACCTACTCCTACGCGTACCACGCCATGGGCGAGCTCGTCGCGGTGATCATCGCGGGCTGTGTGCTCCTGGAGTACGGCGTCGCGACGGCGGCCGTCGCGGTCGGCTGGAGCGGCTACTTCAACGAGCTGCTCGACTCCACCCTGGGGTTCCAGATCCCGCAGCAGCTCTCGACGTCGTTCATCGCCGGACCGGACGAGGACCCCACCGGCGGGTGGCTCAACCTGCCCGCCGTCGTGCTCGTCTTCATGTGCATGTTCCTGCTGCTGCGCGGTGCCACCGAGTCGGCCAAGATCAACTCCGTCATGGTGCTCATCAAGCTCGGCGTCCTGCTGCTCTTCGTCGTCATCGCCATGTCCGCGTGGGACGGCACGCACTTCGACAGCTTCTTCGGGGCCGGCATCGGGGGCATCACGGCCGCCGCCGGGACGATCTTCTTCTCCTTCATCGGCTTGGATGCCGTGGCGACAGCGGGTGAGGAGGTCAAGGACCCCCAGCGCTCACTCCCCCGGGCGATCATCGGCGCACTGATCATCGTCACCACCGTGTACGTGCTGGTCGCGCTGGCGGGCATCGCCGCCAAGGAGGCCGAGTGGTTCGAGACCGAGGAGGCGCAGAGCGCCGGGCTCTCCCAGATCCTCAACGACGTCACCGGCACGCAGATCTGGGGCACCATCCTGGCCGCGGGCGCGGTCATCTCGATCTTCTCCGTGACCCTCGTGACCCTCTACGGCCAGACCCGCATCCTGTTCGCGATCGGCCGTGACGGACTGATCTCGCGCAGGTTCACCCAGGTCAACCGCAAGACGATGTCGCCCAGCTTCAACACCGTCGTCGTGGCGATCGTCGTGGCCCTCATCGCCGGCTTCGTGCCGTCCGACTACCTCTGGGACACGGTCTCGATCGGCACGCTCGTCGCGTTCTCGGTCGTCGCCCTCGGCGTCCTGGTGCTGCGCCGCACGCACGCCGACCTCGAGCGGCCCTTCCGCATCCCCGGCTACCCGGTGACGCCCATCCTCACCATCGCCGCCTGCGTGTGGATCCTCGTCGGTCTGCCGATGATCACGTGGGCCATCTTCATCGTCTGGCTGGGGATCGTCATCGCCTTCTACTTCGCCTACGGACGACGCAACGCGACCCTGAACACCTACACCGACCTCGAGGAGATCGCCGAGCCGCGAGGGGACGAGGACAAGTGACCATCCTGCTGGCGTTCAGCCCCCACCAGGACGACACCGGGGCGGTCGAGCTCGCCTGCCAGCTGGCGCGCTCCAACCAGGATGCCGTGCACGCCGTCACCGTCGTGCCGCAGGCCTGGCCCACCGCCGTCGCCGGTGACACCGACCGCGACTTCAAGCTGTGGGCCGCGGAGGAGGGTGAGCACTCGGCATCCCTGGCGAGCATGTTGCTCGCCGAGCACCCTGATGTCGCCAGCGAGGCCACGTGGTGCTCGGGCCGCTCGGTCCCCCAGGCCCTGCTCGACCGGGCCGCCGAGCTGGAGGCCAACCTCATCGTCGTCGGGTCGGGCGACGAGGGCCCGCACGGCAAGGTGTTCCTGACGTCCAAGACCGACCGGCTGCTGCACTCCTCGGGCGTGCCGGTCGCCATCGCCCCCCAGGGGTACTGGGCGGGGCCGACGGGCCGTATCGACCGGGCCACGTTGGCGTTCCGCGGCGATGACGTGACGTGGTCGCTGCTGGACCGCGCTGCCGAGATCTGTCGCCGGGTCAACGCCTCGATGCGGCTGGTCACCTATGCCGTGCGCGGCCGCACGATGCGACCGAACACGATCAGTGGCGCCGAGGAGATGGTGCACCAGCAGTGGGTGCGTCAGGCCGGTGCCGAGCTGGCCGAGGCCGTCGAGCACCTGCACTCGCTGGGGTTCACCGAGGACCAGGTGTCCAGCGAGGTCGCCATCGGCTCCTCGTGGGGCGGCGCCACGGACCGCCTCGAGTGGAACCGCGGCGACGTGCTCGTCGTGGGCTCGTCGTCCACGTCGACCCTGCTGGAACGGGTCTTCCTCGGGTCGAGCGCAGCGAAGATCGTGCGCAGCTCGCCCGTGCCCGCGATCGTCGTGCCCTGAGTGAGCTCAGCCCGCCGGGAACAGCGAGTGGTAGGCGTTGAGGGCGGGCTGACCGCCGAGGTGGGCGAAGAGCACGGTCGAGTCGCGCGGGATGTCGCCGTCGCGCACGAGGTCGATGAGCCCGGCCAGTGACTTGCCCTCGTAGACCGGGTCGGTGATCATCGCCTCGAGCTCGGCGCCGAGGCGCATCGCCGCCATCGTGGAGTCGACGGGGAGTCCGTAGAGGTCGCCCGCCCAACCCTCGAGCAGGGTGAACTCGTCGTCGCGCAGGTCGCGGCCGAGGTCGATGACCTCGGCGGTGTGCCGGGCGATGCGCTCGAGCTGGGCACGGGTCTTGGCCAGCGTCGCGGAGGCATCGATGCCGATGACCCTGCGACGCACCCCGGTGAGGTCCTCCAGTGCTGCGAATCCGGCGACCATGCCCGCGTGCGTCGAGCAGGTGACGGTGCACACGACGATGGTGTCGAAGTGGATGCCGAGCGCCTTCTCCTGCTCAGCCACCTCGAAGGCCCAGTTCGCGAAGCCGACCCCGCCGAGCGGGTGCTCCGAGGCGCCGGCCGGGATCGGGTACGGCGTGCCGCCCGACTCCTCGACCTCCCGCAGGGCGTCCTTCCACGAGTCCCGGATGCCGATGTCGAACCCGTGGGAGTCCAGGCGTGAGTCGGCGCCCATCATCCGCGAGAGCAGGATGTTGCCGACCTTGTCGTTGACCGGGTCGTCCCACGGGACCCACTTCTCCTGCACGAGACGGGCTTTCATCCCCAGGTGTGCCGCGACGGCCGCGACGGCGCGGGTGTGGTTCGACTGGTAGCCCCCGATCGAGACCAGCGTGTCGGCACCGCTCGCGAGCACGTCGGGGACGATGTACTCGAGCTTGCGGATCTTGTTGCCGCCGAAGGCGAGCCCGCTGTTGACGTCCTCGCGCTTGGCCCACACCTGGGCCCCGCCGAGGTGGTCGCTCAGCCGGCGCAGGTGCTGCAGCGGGCTGGGGCCGAAGGTGAGCGGGTGTCTGGGGATCTCCTGCAGGCGCATGGGAACACGTCTACCACCGAACGTGCGCTGAGCGCACCAACAGGTCCAGAGTTGGACCATGACGACCACGCCCCCGCCCGCGGGCCTGACGACGCGCCCGCTGACACCCGCTGACCTCGACGACGTCTATGCCGTCTACGCGGCCGACGAGATCGCGGATGCCGGTCACCTCGCCATCGAGCCCGAGGACCTGGCCGGTGACTGGTCGCGGCCGAGCTTCGACATGGCGCACGACAGCATCGGTGTCTTCGAGGACGGGCACGTCGTCGCAGCCGCCGAGGTGACCCGCGGCGGCACCCGAGCAGAGGGCGCCGTGCACCCCGACGTGCGAGGCCGCGGCATCGGATCGTGGCTGGTCGACTGGACCGAGTCGAGGGCGCGGGCTCACGGAGCCGCGAGCGTCGGCCAGAACACCCCGGACGGCTCCACCGTCGCAGCGGCTGCTGCTCGCTCGCGGATACCGGCTCGGACACACCTCGTGGGTGCTCGAGCTGCCCGCGGGCCGCGAGGTCCCGGAGCGGGCACTGCCGCCGGGCTACACGCTGGGGCACTGCTCCCGACGCGGAGCGCGAGCACGCGGCATACGAGGTGATCCAGGAGGCGTTCGACGAGTGGCACGGGCGTGAGCGCGAGACCTACGAGGACTGGGCGGCGACGACGGTGCGGCGCCCGGGCACGCAGCCGTGGCAGCTGCGCATCGTCGAGCACGACGGGGCGGTCGTCGGTGCGTCGTTCACCATCCTGGACATGCAGGACACCGGCTACGTGCACCAGCTCGCCGTCGACCGCAGGCACCGGGGCCGAGGGCTGGCCCAGGCGATGCTCGCCGACGCCTTCGAGCGCGCCCGCGAGGAGGGGGCAACCCACAGCGAGCTGTCGACCGACTCACGCACCGGGGCGCTCGACCTCTACCGCAAGGTCGGCATGGAGGTCACGCAGACCTGGACGTACCTGGTGACCGACCTGCCGCGCGCGTGATCAGCCAGTGATCGAGTGGACGAGCGTGACGTACTCGTCGCGAGCTTCTTCGGCGCTCAGGCCCTGCTGCTCGACCCACGCGTCGTACTTGGCGCGACCGACCGGGTTGGTGAAGCCGGGTCGCTTGCCCGTGACGTCACCCTCGGTCGCCTGCTTGTAGAGCGCGTAGAGCTGCAGCTTGACGCTGTTGCCGGGGTCGACCACGAAGGTCTTGACCCGCTCGACTGCTGCGTGGAACTCGTCCTCGGAAGCCATGGCCCAACTCTAGGGGTCAGCGGCGCTTGAGGAGCTCTTCCGCGACCTGGACGGCGTTGAGCGCGGCGCCCTTGCGCAGGTTGTCGCCGACGACGAACAGGTTCAGGCCCTTGCCCTCGGGGGCGGCCTGGTCGGCACGCACCCGACCGACGAACACCTCGTCGCGGCCGGCTGCCATCAGCGGGTTCGGGACATCGGTGACGATGACGCCGGGGGCCCGGCCGAGCGCCTCGAGGGCCTCCTCGACGCTGATGTCGCCGCCGAACTCGGCGTGGATCGCGAGGCTGTGGCCGGAGAAGACGGGGACGCGCACGCAGGTGCCCGAGACCCGCAGGTCCGGGACGTGGAGGATCTTGCGCGACTCGTTGCGCAGCTTCTGCTCCTCGTCGGTCTCCAGGGAACCGTCGTCGACGAGCGAGCCGGCCAGCGGGACGACGTTGAAGCCGACGTTCACGGCATACACCTGGGGTGCCGGAAGGGCCAGGGCCGAGCCGTCGAGAGCGAGGTCCTTGGGGTCGCCGGCGGCGTACCCGCCGCGCAGCTGGCTGTCGAGCTCGGTGAGGCCGACACCGCCCGAGCCCGACACGGCCTGGTAGCTGCTGATGTGCAGCCGAACGAGCCCGGCGAGGTCGTGCAGGGGCTTGAGCACCGGCATCGCGGCCATCGTCGTGCAGTTGGGGTTGGCGACGATGCCCTTGGGGATGACGTCGAGGTCCTCGGGGTTGACCTCGGAGACGACGAGCGGGACGTCAGGGTCCTTGCGCCAGGCGCTGGAGTTGTCGATGACGACGGCCCCGGCGGCGGCGACCCGGGGCGCCCACTCCTTCGACGTCGAGCCACCGTTGGAGAACAGGGCGATGTCGAGGCCCGAGAAGTCCGCGGTCGCGGTGTCCTCGACGGTGATCTCGGTGTCACCCCACGGCAACGTCGAGCCCGCCGAGCGCGCGGACGCGAAGTAGCGGATCTGCTCGACCGGGAAGTTCCGCTCGTGCAGCAGGGTGCGCATGACATTGCCGACCTGGCCGGTCGCGCCGAAGACTCCGATTCGCATGGGGTCCAGTCTAGAGAGCCGTCCGGATGCCGTTCGCCGGGCTCACGATGCGGGCGCGCCGCGACGTCAGAAGGGCGGTCCGCAGCTGCGGTTGTTCGTCGCGTCGTGCAGTTGCGCTCCGCCAGGGCGGTGCCTGCGGGGGCTGTCGGGGGTGGCCGATCGCTGGTCGGCGTGGGTGGTGCGTTGCTTGCCGAGGTGCGGTCCAGATGACGGTGCCGTCGGGGTGCCGGCGTCGGTGCGGCCGCTTGCTTGAGGCGGTGGTGCGCCGGCGTCGAGGTTGGCCGGGCTGGTGCACCGCCCGCGGGCGGGGCGGACCAGGTCGGACGGGTCGCAGGCCTGCGCGCCAGCCGGGGGCCTCCTTGACGTAGTCGCAGCGGGCCCACATGCCGGTGCCGTTCGCGAAGCTGGTCGGTCCGCGTCGCGGGCGGGGTCGGCGTGGTCGGCGTGCACGATCGGCGCCCCGCACCACGGGGTGGTGCACACGTCGTCGCGCAGCACCAGCATCCGCCGCAGCAGCCCGGTGAACACCCGTCGCCGGGAGTCCATCGCGACCAGGTCCCGACCGTCCGGGGACGGTGAACAGCCGCCGCAGCCACACCTGGCCGGGCGGTACCGGCGGTCGGTGGTCTCCAGGACGGTGCGGCGTCGTCGCGTGGGCCGAGTCGCGCAGCGCCCGCGCGACCGGCGCGGGAACGGTCCGTGGCCGGGGATCCGGGCTGGCTCGTTGACCGAGCGTCGGGGTCACCGATGCCGAGCAGCGCCCGGTCGGTGATCACGAGGTGCACCTCCACCGGCTGAATCTCCGACCGCGCGCCCGGACAGCATCCGCAACGCGGTGTCGGCCAGCACCGCCCCCACCGCCCCGGGCGCCTCGTCGGGGCACTGCCCAGCCACGACCGCCGCGGGCGCGCGCCTGCAGCGCCGCGTACGCGCCGACGACGTCCTTCAACGGCCCGTGCACGCGTCAGGTACGCCATCCGTCCGGCGCCGGCCTCAGGGTGACCCGCCGTGACGCTGCACCGCAGCCCCACCGGCGCTGAACCACCGACGCCGCGTCCAGCTCGGCCGCGACCCGCGCCGCGTCCCGGGCCGCGACTGCTCACCCCGAGCCTGCCGATCACCGACGCCAGCCGCCGGTCGACCTCGCCGCGGTCATCCACGCGACAGGCACGCCGTCGCCTGCACCATCGCGACCGCGTGCCGCTCCACGATCACGCCACCGGTCGCGCAGCCTCGTGTGCGGCATCTCGTGCACCAGCGCCCGCTGACAACCCGCGAACCGGTCGCCCCGGACGGGGACTCCCGCCGCGCCAACGCGACCTGGGGCCGACAGAGCGGGCGACGTCCTGCGGACGCGCCTGCTCCTGAGCCAGCCGGAAGGCATCCTTCGCGCACGCCGGCCGCGGACACAGGCCCTTCACACCCTCCAACGCCGTCACAGCCCACCCGCTCCGCATCGCTCAAGTGCCCGTCCACACCTGCCCGGCCATGCCCTGACCCAGCGCCGACGCGGCAACCGGCGCCGACGCGGCATCCGAAACAGGCTGCGGCACAGGCGCACCCGAGCGCTCGACGCGCTCCCCACCAGCCTGTCATCCCCCATGGAAAAACCGTACACCTGTCCACCGACAAGCCCTTGACCCGCGGACCTGACCCTGTGGACAGGTGCTTGCCGCACCGCAAACTGAGGTGCACCACGATCGCCGGCGCCAGCCTCGTGCCATGGAGATCGCGGAGCCCGTCTCGATCCGCGCGGTGCCAGCGCGGCTGGGCCTCCCCCGCGTCAGCACCCCCTGCAGCTCACCGACGAGACCGCGAGCTCATGCGCCATCGCCGACGGTCTCCAGGCACGAGCAGCTCCCCCAGCGCCTGCGCATCGGCGCGCAGGGCGGCGATGCGCTCACGGACCTGGCTGCCTGGACATACCTCAGCCTACTCGATCACCTGTTCGATATCAACTCGACGACCGCACCAATTCCGTTGCAGCACAGTCCTATCGTCGACCAGCACTGCCGGCATCCGCATCGCCGAGCGGACCCGCATCCAGCATCGCCGGACTCCACCCCGAAAGGTTCACCTCCGCAGGACCAACGGTTCCCAGGCGAAGGTGAACCTTCCGGCATCGGGCCGAGAAAGATGTTGAGCATGTGTCGGTCAGCCCGGTGAGGGTGGGTCAGGGGCCTCCCGCGCCGGTCGCTTCCACCCGCCCACGCGCTCAGCCCTGGTCGCGCAGGATGGCCGCGAGCTCGTCGTGACCCAGGCGAACCGCGTGCTCCAGCGCCGTCACCCCGTCACGGTCACCGATCGAGGCATCGGCCCCGGCGTCGAGCAGCACCCGCACGACCTCCTGGTGCCGCTCTCCCCCGTCGCCGAGGATGACCGCCTCCAGCAGCGCCGTCCAGCCGAGCCGGTTGACGTGGTCGACGTCGATCCCGGTGCTGACGACCCGGCGCACGTACTCCACGTGCCCACGTTCGCTCGCCGGGATCACCGACACCCCACCGAAGCGGTTGACCAGCGCGAGGTCCGGGCCCGCGGGCAGCAGCACCTCGAGCATGTCGACGCTGCCCGTGACCCCCGTGACCAGCCACGGCGTGTCCTGCTGGGCGTCGACCGCATCCGGGTCGGCGCCCAGTGCGACCAGTACCCGAGCCACCTCCACGTGGTCGCCCGCCGACGCGAGCAGCAGCGCCGTGCGCCCCGCGGCATCCCGCGCCTCGAGGTCGGCACCGTCGCGCAGAGCCAGCGCCACGGCATCCGCATCGCCCGAGGCAGCAGCGGCGAGCAGGGCGGCATCCGGATCGCCCGAGACACGGTGCTGCTGCGCCGAAGCCAGCACCCTCTCCAGCGTCCGGTACCCGCGCTCACGCGCCATCTCCAGCGGCGTGAGCCCCTCGCTCACCGAGGGACGATCGAGCTCGACGCCGCCCGCCACGAGCACCTGCACGGTCGCGAGCTCGTCCGCCGCGTCCGCACCGAACCACACCGCCTCGTGGACGGCCTGGTACCCGATCCGGTTGACGTGGTCCTTGTCGATCCCGGCCTGCAGGAGCCTCCCGACGACGAGGTGGTGACCGCGCTCCGCAGCCCGGATGAGGCCCGTCCCGTTCCAGCTGTCCAACGCATCGACGTCCGCCCCGGAGGCAAGGGTGAGCTCGAGCAGCTCGAGGTACCCCTCGCTCGTCGCGATGAGGTACGCCGACTGCGTCGTGCCGTCCACGGCGTTGACATCGGCACCGGCCTCGATGAGCTCGCGCGCCCGCCCCACGTCGTTGGCCCACGCCGCGTCGCGCAGCTGGGCGTCCAGTCCTTCCTCGGATGCCGGGAGCGCACCTCCCGGGGTCGCCTCCGGTCGAGCGCCCCCACCGTCGGACACGGCCAGAGTGACCAGGACGACCGCAGCGACCGCGGCCACGAGGGCGACGCCACCGACCGCCACCGACAGCCCCCTCCTCACGGCCCCCCGACCCCGAGCCCGTCGCGGCGGCTGCGGGACAGCCGCCAGAACCGGCGACGCAGCCGCCAGCCCGCCCCGCTCGGCGGCGGCACCGCCCGGGCCTCGTCGAGGCGGCGCAGCATCTCGGCCCCCCGCGGGGACAACGACGGCTGCTGGCCGTCGACCCCGGGCTTGGCCGACACCAGCCAGCGGTAGGCGACCCCGCGCTCGGCGAGGTCCACGGCATACGACCGCTGCGCCGTCGCCACGGCATATCTCGCTGCATCGCCAGCCTCGGCCGGCTCGTCGAGCACCACGGGGTCCGCGACGACGAAGCGCACACCCGCCCGCTCCCCGTCGCGCACGACCTCACGCTTCTCCAGGGCCCGGAGCGATGCCAGCGGGGCGAACACGGGGTACAGCAGCCCGAGCCCGACGCCGAGCACCAGTGCCGTCACGACGAGGGCCACGAGCCACGCCCGGTCCTCATCACGGTTCACCGCGGACGACACGACCACCAGGGCGATCGTGAAGTACCCGGCGCCGTAGAGCACCGCCCACGACGCGTTGATGCCCGCCGAGTTGGCCAGCGCCCCGTACTCCCACGTCAGGTTCTGTGCCCCCGGGCGCCGGACCCGCGCCGCCGGGCGCAGCTGGTCCCCGTGGATGAACGCCGCAACCGCCCCCCGACGACGCAAACCACCGCCAGCCCGACGAGCCACCACCGGTTCGACAGCAACCAGTTCGCGATCGGCCCCGGCCCCGTGTCGACGAGCCACCAGGCGAGCAGCACCGGCACGGCGATGACCACGGCCGGACCGAGCAGACCTGGAATCGACTTCGCGAGACCCCGACCACGTCGAGCAGCACCCACCCAGAGCCGGACCAGCCGCGGTCGCTCGGCCGTGTTCTGGTGCACCACCCCGCGACGATCGGCCAGCGACCCCAGGGCCAGCCAGACGCTGCCGTACGACGCGGGCAGGCTCCCGAGCACGAGCAGCCCGATCGCGACCAGGATCATCGCGGCCAGGGTGACGCCGCCGAGGGCCGCACCCTCGACCTCGCCCTCGGCGCCGGCGTTGCGTGCCTGGGACAGCGCGAAGGTCAGCAACGGCACGATGGGGCTCAGCAGGACGAGCCCGTGCAGCAGCGTGCCGGTGCGCAGCGCACCGAACGAGAAGGCCGCGAGCACGCAGGACGCACCGAAGAGGGTGGCCACCCCCGACCAGGCCCCCGGCAGGGCGCCGAGCAACGAGGCCGTGAGCAGGATGCTGCCCACCGACAGCCCCAGCAGGGCCAGCATCCGCGGCACGACGCCGCGAGAGGTCAGGGCGACGATCATCCAGTGCAGCACGAGCATCGCGCCGCGCACGAGACGGGTCACCGGCCGCACCGCCCCGAGCCCCGACGACGGCGAGTCGAGCACGGTGGCCGACACCGCGCCGGCCGTCGACGCACTGCGGATCATCAGGTCGCTCGACGTCTCGTCCGCCAGCGGCTCACGCCCCACCCCGGCCCGGTCGAAGGCCGCGAGCAGCGCCGCCCGGTCCTTGCCCGAGACCGGCAGACCCTCCCGCCGGCGCTTCTCCAACCGGGTGAGCAACGGCTCCTCCGCCGCGAGGAAGAGCTCACCCCGCGATCGTGGGTTGGCCCCGTCGGCCCGGTCCTCGCGCACCGACGACGCCAGCGCCGCGACCTCCTCGGGCACGACGTCGAGCTGCACCCCCCACGCGAAGAGGTCGGCGAGGGCCGGCATCGAGGGCGGGAGCTGGCTCGTGGGGGTGCCCTCGATGGTGAAGGCGCCGAGCAGCTCGGCAAGCGCAGCTTCGCGCAGCGCGATGACCCGGGGGTCGCTCGCGAGGCCGGACCCGGAGAACAGCGAGTCCACGAGGTGGTCCACGGTGACCTGCGCGAGCCGTCGGGGATCGGGGTCCGAGGCGAGGTAGCCCGACAGGTAGGCCGCGCGCCGGACACGAGCCGGGTCCAGCACCGCCCGACAGAGCACCGTCGCCGCGTCCAGACGCCCCCACGTCCAGTCGTTGACCCGCCACGACCGCTTGAGGAACCCACCGAACCGCTTGACCGACCAGCCGCCGAGCTTGTCGTCGCCCGTCATGGAGTAGCGCGCGAACGCGTTGCGCGTCTGCGCCGACAGCTGCACCAGCTCGATGGGGATCGTCGAGCCCGTCATCGTCTCGTCGCCGATGGTCGTGCTCGCGACGTCGAGCTGCTGCAGGGTCGTCAGCAGCTCGGGCACCGTGACGGCTGCCGTTCCCGGGGCCAGCACCGCGTGCCAGCATTCGAGCGAGCGCCGGTCACCGAGCACCTCACCGGCGCGCCGGGCCGACGTCATCATCCGCGGCGCCGCGGCCCTGCGCAGCACCGGCACGACGGACACCAGCTCTTCGACGACGGCCTCGACGTGGGCGCGCACCTCACGACCCGCCCCTCCCGCCGGACGCTCGGGGTCGCGCAGCAGCACCTTCTCCAGGTGGTCGGCCACCGACTCCTGCCAGGCGTCGGCAGCCGCCTTGTCACCGCCCACCATGTAGCGCCGTTCGTTCTCCGAGCGGGCGACCCGGGCGATCGCCTCACGCACGGGGCCGTCCCCGCCCTCGCCCATGAGCCGCGCGTAGGACGCGAGCCGCAGCATCCAGTAGTGGTGGTCGGGCCGCAGCGCGGCGAGCACCTCGTCGAGCTCCCAGGGGTCGTCGGTGAGGCGCCGGCACTCCCGGATGTCCCTGATCCGTTCGGTCACCCGCTGGCGCGCAGCCCTCGCGATCGACCAGTCCTCACCCGCCGGCAGCATCCACACGAGCTCCCGCAGCAGCTCGTTGACCGACTCGGCGACCGAGGACGCACCCGTGACGCCCCAGCGCCAGGAGGGACCGGCATCCGGTCTGGCTCGGGTCGGGTACGCGTCGGGAAGATAGGGGATGCCGGTCACGGGCACCGCGGGTGCGTGGTCGGGGTCGCGGCGCGCGTCCTCGACCTCCTGCTGGGCCCGCTCGGCGGCCCGGCGGATCCGCTCGTAGTCCCACACGTCGTCGCCCTCGGGCCACGACGCCGGGGGCCGTCGGCCGACCTGGCGGCGCGCCAGGTCGCGGGCAGCGTGCCAGATGCGCAGGCGCCGGTAGTGCGGGAACAGCTGCTCGCCGAGGCCCTCGAGCGTCTGCGTGCCGCCATCGGGCATCACCTCGCCGAAGCCGCCGAGGATGTCGGCCCGGGTGCCACGCCGGCTGGCCGCCCGCACGTTGTGGTCCTCGAGCTCGTCGACGAACGTGCGGCTGCCCTGGGCCGAGAGCGCACCGAGCACGCCGGCGATCGTCCCCGTGAGCGTCGGTGCCTGACGCCATGACGTCAGCCGGGTCGGGCCCCGGGGCGGGGGCGTGCGGGTAGACGAGGAGCATGACGCGTCGCACGGGGCCGTCGGCCGGCATCCGCTCGATGGCCTCGACCGCCGAACGGGTCGGGGTGTTCGCGAGCACCCCCCCGTCGACGGCGAAGCGGGAGCGGTCGCGTGCGGGGAGGGCATCGCCCCACTCCTCGACGACGTCGGACATCGACGGCCGCAGGCCCGTGGAGTCGGCCACCGGCTCGCCGGGGGCGGGCACCGGCACGAAGGCCGGCTCGAACGCGACCGGGAAGCTCGAGGAGGCCCGCGCCGCGAGGGCCAGCTGGGCGGCGGTGCCCCCGATGTTGCGGACGCCGAACGGGTCGCCGGCCTCGTCGGCGTCGGCCGGGCGCTTCCAGCGGAACCGGGCGGCGTGCACGGTCTGCGGCAGGCGCTGGCCCAGCGCGTCGACCGTGACCTCCTGGTTGCCGCCCAGGACGGTCGTGGCCATCGTGAGGTCCATCGGCGCGACGGAGGGCGGCACCGGGTCGAGCGGCTCGGCGAGACGGGCCATGGCTGCGTTCAGCTGCGGCAGGAAGTGGTCGTCGCCCTTGAGCAGCGAGCTGGGGGCGCCCCGGAACGGCTGCCGCAGCAGGGCCTCGATGCGGCCCTGCTCCACCCACACGTCGCGCAGCGAGGCCAGGTCGGCGAAGCGGTTGACCTGGGCCAGCGCGAGGGCGGCGCCGTTGACGCCACCGGCCGAGGTGCCCGAGACCACGTCGACCCGAGCGGTGCAGCCCGTGAGGCGCAACAGGTCGGCGTACGGGCTGTTCCCACCGGCGGCCTTGACCAGGCGGTCGAGCTCGAGAGCGACCCCACCCATCCAGACGGCGAGCGAGACCCCACCGTTCATGACCACCCCGAAGCGGATCTCCTCCGCGGGTACCCCGGACAGGTCGTGTTCACTCAGGCCGTGCGGGCCCGGCTGCTCGCCCATGGCTCACTCCTGCCGCAGAGGATGATGCCCCCATGGTCCACCGCTGCGACGGGCAGCGACGACGGAATGGAGGTATTCGACAGCAGGGAGGAGTGCCGAGCGCACTCGGGTGATACCTCGACCGGTCAGAAGCCGAGGCGACCGAGCTGCTTGGGGTCGCGCTGCCAGTCCTTGGCGACCTTGACGTGCAGGTCGAGGTGCACCCGCTGGCCGAGCAGCTCCTCGATGCCGGCGCGCGCGTTCGTGCCGACCTCGCGCAGTCGCGACCCTCCACGGCCGATGACGATGGCCTTCTGCGAGTCGCGCTCGACGAAGACGTTGACCCGCACGTCGAGCAACGGCTTGCCCTCCGGGCGTCCCTCGCGTGGCACGATCTCCTCCACGACGACGGCGAGGCTGTGCGGCAGCTCGTCGCGCACCCCCTCGAGGGCGGCCTCGCGCACGAGCTCGGCGATCATCACGAGCTCGGGCTCGTCGGTGAGCTGGTCGTCGGGGTAGAGCGGTCCGGGTGAGGGCGGCAGGTGGCTCGCGAGCACCTCACCGACGACCGAGACCTGGTCACCCCGGGTCGCCGAGCAGGGCACGATGTCGGCCCAGTCCCCGAGCTGGTCGATGGCGATGAGGTGCTCCGCCAACCGCTGCCGGTCGACGGTGTCCGACTTCGTCGCGAGCGCCACGACCGGGGTGCTCCTGCCACGCCGCAGCTCGGCGAGCTCACGCGCGATGAACTGGTCGCCGGGACCGATCCGCTGGTCGGCCGGCAGGCAGAACCCGATGACGTCGACCTCCATCAGGGTGTCGCGCACGAGGTCGTTGAGCCGCTGGCCGAGCAGCGTGCGCGGCTTGTGCAGGCCCGGGGTGTCCACGAGGATCAGCTGGCTGTGATCACTGCTGACGATGCCGCGGATGGTGTGTCGGGTGGTCTGCGGCTTGCTCGACGTGATCGCGACCTTGCTGCCGACCAGGGCGTTGGTCAGGGTCGACTTCCCGGCGTTGGGGCGCCCGACGAGGCACGCGAAACCCGCGACGTACTGCCGTTGCTCATCGCTCATCCGGCCCGCTCCTCCATCTCCGGGGCGTCCTGCTCCGGCTCGATCCGCTCGACGAGGACGGTGGCGATGCGGTGGCGTCGCCCCGACATGCGCTCGGCGGTCAGGCGCAACCCTGCCACCTCGCAGGTCGAGCCGAGGATCGGCACCCGGCCGAGCTGCTTGCCGATGAGGCCGCCGACGGTGTCGACCTCCTCCTCCTCGAGGTCGATCTCGAACAGCTCGACGAGGTCGTCGACGTGCATCGTCGCCGACACCCGCACCCGGCCGTCGTCGAGGTTCTCGACCTCAGGCACCTCGCGGTCGTACTCGTCGGTGATCTCACCGACGATCTCCTCGAGGATGTCCTCGATCGTCACGAGCCCGGCCGTGCCGCCGTACTCGTCGACGACGACCGCGAAGTGGGCGTGGTCGAGCTGCATCTCGCGCAGCAGGTCGTCGACCGGCTTGCTCTCGGGCACGAACGGCATCGGCCGCATCAGCTCGGTGACCCGCAGCTTCCCGGCATCCGGGTCGGCGTTCAGCCGGCGCATGACGTCCTTGAGGTAGAGCAGCCCGACGATGTCGTCGACGTCCTTGCCGAGCACGGGGATGCGCGAGAAGCCCGAGCGCAGGAACAGGCTCATCGCGGCCCGGCAGGAGCGGTCGTCGTCGATGGACACCATGTCGGTGCGCGGCACCATGACCTCACGCGCGAGGGTGTCCCCGAGCTCGAAGACGGAGTGCAGCATCTCGCGCTCCTCCGCCTCGATGAGGGCGTGGTCGCGGGCCATGTCGACGAGGTCGCGCAGCTCGCTCTCGCTCTCGAACGGGCCGTCGCGAAACCCCTTGCCCGGAGTGACCGCGTTGGTCAGGGCGATGAGCAGCCGGGAGAAGGGACCGAGCACCCGGCGCAGCCACACCGTCGTCGGCGCGGCCGCGAGCGCCACCCGCGTGCTGTGCTGCGCCCCGAGCGTGCCCGGGGAGACCCCGACCACCGCGAACGAGATGAGCGCCATGATCGCGATCGCGACGAGGAAGGGCTGCCAGGTGCCCTCGACCCGCTCGACGACGGCCAGCGTGACCATCACGGCCACGGTCGACTCGGCGATGACGCGCAGGAAGGACAGCACCGACAGGTAGGCCGCGGTGTCACCGACGACCCGCACGAGCGCCGCGGCGCCGGGGCGTCGCTCGTCGAGCAGCTCCTGGGCGCGGGTGCGGGACATCCGCGAGAACGCGGCCTCCGCGGTGGAGATGAGGAAGGCGAGCAGGGTGGCGGCCACTGCGAGGACGACGAGGCGGGTCATGGGTCTTCTCTGGAAGTGGTCAGCTGGTCGGACGGCCGCGGGTGGCGAGGAAGGTGAGCAGCAGCTGGCGCTGCAGCTCGAACATCTCCTTCTCCTCGTCGGGCGTCGCGTGGTCGTAACCGAGCAGGTGCAGGATGCCGTGGGTCGTGAGCAGGAGCAGCTCCTCCTCGGTCGCGTGGCCGGCCTCTCGGGCCTGGCGCGCGGCGACGCTCGGGCAGAGCACGATGTCGCCGAGCATCCCTTCCTGGGGCTCCACGCCCTCGCGCCCGGGACGCAGCTCGTCCATGGGGAAGCTCATGACGTCGGTCGGCCCGGGCAGGTCCATCCACTGCACGTGCAGGGTCTCCATGGCGGGCTCGTCGACCAGGCGCAGGCACAGGTCGGCCTTGGGGTGCACCCGCATCTGTTCCATGACGTAGCGGGCACACGCGACGAGCTCGAGCTCGTCGAGCGAGAACTCGGTCTCGTTGAGGACGTCGATGCTCACCGGCGCGTCACCGGCGGCTGCTGTTCGTCCCAGCGGCCGTAGGCCTCGACGATGGCCGCGACGAGGCGGTGGCGCACGACGTCGGCCGAGGTGAGCTCGCAGAACGCGACGTCGTCGAGGTCGGTGAGGATCTCGCGCACGACCCGCAGCCCGCTCGTGGCCGAGCTCGGGAGGTCGACCTGGGTCACGTCGCCGGTGACGACCATCTGGGAGCCGAACCCCAGGCGGGTCAGGAACATCTTCATCTGGTCGGCCGTGGTGTTCTGGGCCTCGTCCAGGATGATGAACGCGTCGTTGAGGGTGCGCCCGCGCAGGTAGCCCAGGGCAGCGACCTCGATGGTGCCCGAGGCCATCAGCCGCGGGATCGAGTCGGGGTCGACCATGTCGTGCAGCGCGTCGTACAACGGGCGCAGGTACGGGTCGATCTTGTCGTTGAGGGTGCCGGGCAGGAAGCCGAGCCGCTCCCCCGCCTCGACGGCCGGGCGGGTGAGGATGATGCGGTTGACCTGCTTGGCCTGCAGCGCGGCCACCGCCTTGGCCATCGCGAGGTAGGTCTTGCCGGTGCCGGCGGGGCCGATGCCGAAGACGATGGTGTTGGCGTCGATGGCGTCGACGTAGCGCTTCTGGCCCAGCGTCTTGGGCCGGATCGTGCGCCCCCGGCTGGAGACGATGTTCATCGTCAGCACGTCGGCGGGGCGCTCGACGGTCTGGGCGCGCAGCATCGCGATGGAGCGCTCGACGGCGTCACCGTTCAGGCTCTGGCCGCCCTCCAGGACGTCGAGCAGCTCGTCGATGAGGCGCTCGACGAGGGCGACCTCGGCGCTGGGGCCGGAGACGTGGAACTCGTTGCCCCGCACGTGCAGGTCGACCCGGGGGAACTGGCGCTCCATCGTGCGCAGCAGCTCGTCGCGGGGGCCCAACAGGGCGACCATCGACACGTCGGCAGGAACGACGACGGTGTGCTCGCGGACGTGGGGGTGGGTTTGGGCGTCAGTCATCGTGGGACAAGTCTACGAGGCCGCACCGACGTCGAGCACCCGAGAATGCCGGTCAGCCGGGTGGCCAGGTCAGCGGACGTCCTCCGATGACGTGCAGGTGGGCGTGGAAGACGCTCTGCTGGGCCGCCTCGCCGGTGTTCGCGACGGTGCGGTAACCCGGCAACCCCTCGTCGTCCGCGACCCGCGCGGCCAGCCCCACGGCATCCGCGAGCTCCTCCGCCGACGCGGCGGCCAGCCCCGCGAGGTCGGGCACATGACGGCGGGGCACCACGAGCACGTGGGTCGGCGCCGCGGGGTCGATGTCGCGGAACGCCAGGGAGTGGGCGCTCTCCGCGACGACGTCCGCGGGGATCGCGCCCTCGACGATCCGGCAGAACAGGCAGCTCTCGGTCTCGCTCATGCAGCCGAATCTAGGCCCCGGCGTCAACCGAACGGCAGACCTGGGCGTCAACACCGCATGACAATGGCCACCATGGGCGAGCACGGCAGTGCGCAGCGCTCGGCCGACGACGCCGTCACCGAGCTGTATGCCGTGCACTGGCAGCCGCTCGTCCGGCTCGCCTGGCTGCTCCTCCATGACGCCGGTGAGGCCGAGGAGATCGTCCAGGACGCCTTCATCGCCCTGCACGCCCACTGGTCGGGCCTGCGCGACCCCTCGGCGGCGGCCGCGTACCTGCGGCGGGCCGTGGTCAACCGGTCGCGTTCCGCGCTGCGCCACCGCGGGGTGGAGCAGCGGTGGGCCGCCTCGGTGCGCGGCGGGCCGGAGGACCCCGGCACCCGCACGGGCGCCAGCGCCGAGGACTCCGCCGTCGCCGACCTCTCGCGCGAGTCCCTCCTCGCGGCCCTGAACCGGCTCCCCACCCGACAACGCGAGGTGCTCGTCCTGCGCTACTACCTCGACCTCGCCGAGGCCCAGATCGCCGACGCCCTGGAGATCTCCCCGGGCTCGGTCAAGACCCACGCGAGCCGGGGCCTGGCAGCCCTGCGCACCGGAACGGAGTGGACATGAGCACCGACGAGCGCCTGGCGCAGGCGCTGCGAGAGGCGCTGGACGAGCGGGCGGCCCGGGTCGAGCCCGGCGACCGGCTCGAGGAGATCCTCCGGCTCAGTGAGCCGGCGCGACCCGGGCGCCTGGCCCGGTGGTGGATGCCGCTCGCGGCCGCCGCCGCGGTGCTCGCCGTCATCTCGGGCGTGTGGATCGGGGTCTCCGGACGGCCCGAGCCGCTGCCCGGTGGCACCGAGAGCCCGCTCCCCACGGCATCCGCCTCGCCGACTCCGTCGACCGGGCCGACCACGGAGGCGCCCACCCCGTCGGCGAGCCCCACCCCGTCGGCGAGCCCCACCACGTCGCCGACGTCGCCGACGACGAGCGCGTCACCGGTGGCCCTTCCGGTCTACTACCTCGGCCCCGATCGGCGACGACGCCCGCGTCGCGCGGCTCTACCGCGAGTGGCTCACCGTGCCCGGCGTGACCCGCGACAGCGACGACGCGGCGCGAGCGCGTGCGGCCGTGGGGCTGGCCATGACGGCGACCCCCGCCGGAACCGACGGCTACCTGCGCACCTGGGACGGCGTCGACCTCGTCGACCTGTCCGTCACCGACGACCGCATCACCATCACCCTGTCGGGCCCCGGCGGGAGCGGGTTCCCCGAGGACACCGAACGGGTCAGCGTGCAGCAGCTCGTGTGGACCGCCCAGGCGGCCGTCGGGCGCGGCCGGATCCCCGTGCGCTTCGCCCTCGCGGACGGGTCGAGCGCGATGTTCGGCAGCCAGCCCGTCGACCGCACCTACGACCGGCCGGAGTCGCGCGACGAGTACTGGCGCGACCTCGCGCCGATCTGGGTCACCTCCCCCACCCGTGGCCAGACCCTCCCGGCAGGCCGGGTCACCGTGGCGGGTGAGGCCAGCGTCTTCGAGGCGACCGTGTCGTGGCAGCTGCTGCGGGGCGGAGCGGTCGTCGACGAGGGCTTCACCAACGCCTCGGTGGGCGCCCCCGGCCGCGGCACCTACGAGATCGGGCTCGGCACGGCTGGAACCCGGCTCGTACGCCGTGCGGGTCTTCGAGCTGAGCGCCGAGGACGGCACGCAGGGTGACGGCCGAGACGACCATGCCGTTCACGGTGCGCTGACGACCGGGTCGGTCAGCGCCAGCGCGCCATCGCGCTGAGCACGGCCAGGGCGGCCGGGCCGGCGCTCGACGACCGGAGCACCGTGCTGCCCAGGCGAACGGCGACCGCGCCCGAGGCCTCGAACGCCGCGAGCTCTTCGGGCGAGATGCCGCCCTCGGGCCCGACGACCACCACGACGTCACCGGATGCCGGGAGCGTCACGTTCGCGAGCGGCATCCGGGCGTCTTCATGGAGCACGAAAGCCGCTGCGGCAGAGGCGATCCGCGCACCCAGGTCCGCCGACGACGCGGCCGGCGCGAGCACCGGGCGGCGGGTGCGGCGCGACTGCTTGGTCGCGGCGACGAGCACGGCATCCCACTTGCGCCAGGCCTTCTCGCCGCGCTCTCCCCGCCACTGGACGACGCTGCGCGAGGCCTGCCACGGAACGACCTCGTCGACGCCGCACTCGGTGGCGGCCTCGATGGCCTGGTCGTCGCGGTCGTTCTTGGCCAGGGCCTGCACGAGGACGAGGCGCGGGCTCGGCTCGGGGTCGGTGCCCGACCGAGACGACCCGCAGGTCGAGGGTGCCGGCACCGACCGCCACGACCTCGCCCTCCACCCGCAGCCCGGCACCGTCGGTGAGCAGCAGGTGCTCCCCGACCCGGGTGCGCCGCACCGTCGCCGCGTGCCGCCCCTCCGGGCCGTCGAGGACGACGACGTCGCCGACCCCCCGACCGGCGAGGGCAGCGGTCGCGAGCAGGTGCAGCGGGAGGGTCATCGAGCCTTGAAGGCGTCGCGCAGCTTGCCGAAGATCGACCCGTCGCCCGGGTTGGCGACCCTGCCCTCGGGTCGCTCCTCGCCGCGCAGTGCCGCGAGCTGGCGCAGCAGGGCCTCCTGCTCGCCGTCCAGGCGGGTCGGGGTCTGCACCATCGCGTGCACGATGATGTCGCCGCGACCCGTGCCGCGCAGGTGGGTGACCCCGAGCCCGCGCAGGGTGATCGTGTCGCCCGACTGCGTGCCGCGACGGATCTCGAGGGTCTGCGGGCCGTCGAAGGTCTCCATCGACAGCGAGGCACCCAGGGCCGCAGCCGTCATCGGCACCTCGATCGTCGCGTGCAGGTCGTTGCCGCGCCGCTGGAAGACCGGATGCCGGTTGACCGCCACCTCGACGTAGAGGTCGCCGGCGGGGCCTGCGCCGTGCCCGACCTCGCCCTCCCCCGCGAGCTGGATGCGCGTGCCGGTGTCGACACCGGCGGGCACCTTGAGGGTCAGCGTGCGGCGGGTGCGCACCCGGCCGTCGCCGGAGCACTCGTAGCAGGGGTTGGTGATGATCTGGCCGAACCCCTGGCAGGTCATGCAGGGGCGGGTCGTCATGACCTGGCCGAGGAAGCTGCGCTGCACCTGCTGCACCTCGCCGCGGCCCGCACACACGTCACACGTGCGGGTCGAGGTGCCCGGCTGCATCCCGGCGCCCTGGCAGGTGCCACAGGCCACCGCGGTGTCGATGGTGAGGTCCTTCTGGGCGCCGAACACGGCATCCCCGAGGTCGATGTCCAGGCGCACGAGGGCGTCCTGGCCGCGGGTGGTGCGCGAGCGCGGGCCACGCCCGGCGGTGCCGGCCTGGCCACCGAAGAAGGCGTCCATGATGTCGCTGAAGGAGAAGCCCTGGCCGAAGCCGGCGGCACCGGCGCCGTACGGGTCGGCCCCGGCGTCGTAGGAGCGCTTCTTGTCGGCGTCGGAGAGCACGTCGTAGGCCTGCGAGACCTTCTTGAACTGCTCCTCGGCCTCGGGGCCGGGGTTGACGTCGGGGTGCAGGCGCCGGGCGGCCTTGCGGTAGGCACGCTTGATGTCCTCGGGGCTCGCGTCGCGGGCGACACCGAGGTCGGCGTAGTAGTCGTTCACAGGTGGGAGGTCCTTCGGGACGGGGTGGGGGCGGTCGGTGCGGTCGCTGAGGTCACTGCGCGAGGATCCGCGAGACGTAGGTGGCGACGGTGCGCACGGCGGCCATCGTCGTGGGGTAGTCCATCCTCGTCGGCCCGAGGACGCCCAGGCCCGCGACGAGGTCGGACCCGGCACCGTAGCCGGTGGCCACCATCGAGGTGGTCTGCAGCCCGGCATACGGGTTCTCGTGGCCGATGCGGACGGCGATGCGCTCACCCTGCTCGGCGGCGGTGCCGAGCAGCTTGAGCAGGACGACGTGCTCCTCGAGGGCCTCGAGCACGGGCCCGAGGCTCATCGTGAAGTCGGGGCCGACGCGGGCCAGGTTGGCGGTTCCGGCGAGCACGACGCGCTCCTCGCGCTCCTCCACGAAGGAGTCCTGCAGCGCCGTGCCGACCGCGCGCACGAGGTCGCGCAGGCCCGGCTCGACCTGGTCGGGGACGGTGGCCAGCTCGGCGGAGGCCTCGGCCAGGGTGCGTCCGGCGGTGGCCCGGTTGAGCTCGGTGCGCAGCGCCGCGAGGGTGGTCTCGCCGGCGCTGCTGCTGAGGTCGGTGCCGACGTCGACGACCCGCTGCTCGACGCGCCCCGTCGTCGTGATGAGCACGACGAGCACCCGGTCACCGCCGAGCGGCACGAGCTCGATGTGGCGCACGCTGGAGCGGGCGAGCGACGGGTACTGGACGACGGCGACCTGGTGGGTCAGGGAGGAGAGCAGGCGGACGGTGCGGTCGACGACGTCGTCGAGGTCGACGGCACCCTCGAGGAAGTGCGCGATGGCCCGCTGCTCGGCGGCGCTCATCGGCTTCACCGCGCTCAGCCGGTCGACGAAGAGGCGGTACCCGGCATCCGTCGGAACGCGCCCGGCGCTCGTGTGGGGGGCGGCGATCAGGCCCTCCTCCTCGAGGGCGGCCATGTCGTTGCGCACCGTCGCGGCCGACACGCCGAGGTGGTGGCGGTCGAGCAGCGCCTTGGAACCGACCGGCTCGGAGGTCTGCACGTAGTCCTGGACGATGGCGCGCAGCACACGCAACCGACGGTCCTCGTTCATGCCCACCTCCGGTCGGTTCGCCTCAGAACAGCCTTTGGCACTCTCGCGCCGCGAGTGCCAATTCTACGGGCTGGGTCCGACGCGCGCGAATGCCGGTAACCTCACCGGCGTGGTGGACAGGTATGGCGGCGACGTGCTCGGGGGCGACTGGCGCACGCCACCGCGGGGTCGCTCGGTCGAGCTCGCCGCCGAGCCGGGCACGGTCGTCGAGGACGTCGAGACCGGCTGGGTCGGCGCGGTCGTGCGCGTGGAGAAGGCCGGCGGCATCATGGTCGTGCACCTCGAGGACCGGCACGGACGCACCCGCGGGTTCCGCCTCGGGCCCGGGTTCCTCGTCGACGGCTCGCCCGTGACCCTCACTCCCCCCAAGGCGGCGGATGCCGCTCGGCTGGCCGCCGCTCGCGCCGCGGCCTCGCGCACGGCGAGCGGGTCGCGGGCCGTCACCGGGCAGCGGGCCAAGGTCGCCAGCGGCTCGCGGATCTTCGTCGAGGGCAAGCACGACGCCGAGCTCGTGGAGAAGGTGTGGGGCGCCGACCTGCGCGTCGAGGGGGTCGTCGTCGAGATGCTCGACGGTGTGGACGACCTCGCCGGGGCGATCCGCGACTTCGCGCCGTCGCACCGGGCGGCGGATGGGGGTGCTCGTCGACCACCTCGTGCCCGGCACCAAGGAGTGGCGGGTCGTGCAGGAGGCGCGGGCGGTGAAGCCGTACGCCGCGCACGTGCTCGTGGTCGGCCACCCCTACGTCGACGTCTGGCAGTCGGTCAAGCCGCAGCGCCTCGGCATGGACACGTGGCCCGTCATCCCGCGCGGCACCTCGTGGAAGGTCGGCATCGCCGCGCACCTGGGGTGGCCGCACTCGACCCAGCGCGACCTCGCCATGGCCTGGCGCCAGATCCTGGCGTCGGTGCACACCTATGCCGACCTCGAGCCCGAGCTTCTCGGCCGCGTCGAGGAGCTCATCGACTTCGTCACCGCCCCCGGGTGACCCGGTTCTCGGGGTCGGCCCTGACGCGACCCTGACCGCGACCCCGACCCGACCCCGGCTTCGCGTCGACAGCGCCCCCACGGGTGTTTGATGGATACAGACCCACCCACAAGGAGCACCAGATGAGTGACACCACGCCCCGCAAGCGACGACCACCCCGTCGACCCGACGGCCCCCTTCGAGCCGGCCACCGACGTCGAGCACACCGCCGACACCGAGTCCACGGTCGACGAGCCCACCGCCGACACCGAGCACGCTGGCGTCGAGCACACCGAGGTCGTTCCCGAGCTCCCGCCGGTCCAGGCACAGCCCGTTCCCGTGTCCGTGCCCGTGCCGGCCGCCACTGCGCCCTTCGACCCGACCGCCCTGGCGATCGGCCAGCCGGCCGCCGGTAGGCAGCCGTTCACCCAGCAGTACGACCAGCAGCAGTACGCCCAGCCGCAGGCCCAGCAGGCCCCGTACGCCCAGCAGCAGCAGTACGGCCAGCAGCCCCCGCCGCCCCCCGGCGCCCCGGGCTACGCACGTCGCGCCGGCCCCGATGAAGCCCACCGACGAGCGGACCGCGGGCATGGCCGCCCACGCCGGGACGCTCGCCGCGACGATCCTCTCCAGCGGCTTCCTCGGGTTCGTCTGCGCCCTGGTCATGTACCTCGTCTTCCGCGACCGCGGCCCGTTCGTGCGCGCCCACGCGGCGAACGCGCTCAACATCCAGATCATCGCCGGCATCGTCATGCTCATCTCGCTGCCCCTGATGCTCGTGCTCGTCGGCTTCCTGACCTTCGGCGCAGCCGTCGTCTGGGCGATCGTCATGCACATCATCGGCGCCGTGAAGGCGAACAACGGTGAGTGGTGGAGCCCGCCGCTGACCCCCCAGTTCGTCAAGTAGTCGCGGACAGCACCCTCGGCCTCACACGAGGCGGCGCACCACGGCATCCGCGAGGAGCCGCCCGCGCCGGGTGAGCACCACCGTCCGATCCGCCACGGCCGCACGGCCGTCGACCAGCCCGTCAGCGACGAGGCCGGCGACGGCCGTGCGGCCGTCGGCGTCGAGCACGCCGATCGGCAGGCCCTCGCGCAGCCGCACCCGCAGCAGCACCTCCTCGTCGTGGCGCTGCTCGGAGGTCAGGGTCTCGCGACCGGCGGCGGGCGAGGCACCGGCATCCAGACGCGCGGCGTAGGTCCTCGGGTGCTTGACGTTCCACCAGCGCACTCCGCCGACGTGGCTGTGCGCGCCCGGACCGACTCCCCACCAGGCGTCACCGCGCCAGTAGCCCTCGTTGTGCCGGCACCGACCGGCCTCGGTGCGCGACCAGTTGCTCACCTCGTACCAGTCGAAGCCGGCCGCCGCGAGCACGTCGTCGGCCAGCTCGTACTTGTCGGCCTCGTCGTCGCCGTCGGGCATCGACACCTCGCCCCGCCGCACCTGCGCCGCGAGCTTGGTGCCCTCCTCGACGATCAGGGCGTAGGCCGAGACGTGGTCGGGCTCGAGCGCGACGGCGGCGTCGAGGCTGGCCCGCCAGTCGGCCAGGCTCTCGCCGGGGGTGCCGTAGATGAGGTCGACGCTCGTCGCCAGCCCGGCCGCCTTGGCCCCCGCGACCGCCGTGGCCACCCGGGCGGGGTCGTGGGTGCGCTCGAGGGTGCGCAGCACGTGCGGCACGACCGACTGCATGCCGACCGAGACCCTCGTGAAGCCGCCGGCCGCGAGCTCGGCCAGGTCGGCGGCGGTCACCGAGTCGGGGTTGGCCTCGGTCGTCACCTCGGCATCGGGCGAGAGGCCGAACCGCTCCCGGATGCCGTCCACGCACCGCACGAGGTCGGCCGCCGGGAGGAGGGTGGGCGTTCCACCCCCGACGAAGACGGTGTCGACGGGGCGGGCGTGTTCCCCGAGCACCCGCACGGCGAGGTCGAGCTCGGCCAGCGCCTGGTCGGCGAAGGTCGCCGTGGAGGCACCCGGCCCGAGCTCGCCGAGCGTGTAGGTGTTGAAGTCGCAGTAGCCGCAGCGCACCGAGCAGTAGGGCACGTGGAGGTAGATGCCGAACCGGCCGTCCGCGAGCGTGGTGAGCGCATGGATCGGCAGCTCGCCGGACTCGGGCGCGGGGTCACCGTCGGGCAGTCGGGGCACCGGCACATTCTCCCCCGCGGGCTCGACCTACGATGACCGGGTGACGGACCGGTGGATCGAGCTCGACGGGCTCGTCAACATGCGTGACCTCGGCGGCCTCCCGACGCGGGACGGGAGGCGCACGGCATCCGGGCGGTTGATCCGCTCCGACAACCTCCAGGACCTCACCGACGCCGACGTCACGCGCCTCGTCGACGAGCTCGGCGTGAGCGACATCGTCGACCTGCGCACCGAGGTCGAGGTGCACCTCGAGGGGCCCGGGCCGCTGCGCCGGGTGGAGTCGCTGACCCACCACCACCACTCGCTCATCGCCGCGCGCGTCGAGGAGGACCTCGACGAGCTGGCCGCCAAGGCGCTCGCCGTGCCGTGGAGCCCTGACGACACGCGCCGCGACGCGTCGTTCTGGGCCGAGCACTACCTCGGCTACCTCGCAGCGCGGCCCGACTCGGTGTCAGCAGCCCTGCGGGTCGTGGCCGAGGCCGAGGGAGCCGCCGTCGTGCACTGCGCAGCGGGCAAGGACCGCACCGGCACCGTCATCGCGATGGCGCTGGACGTGGCCGGGGTGCCGCACGACGAGATCGTCGCCGACTACGTGCTGACGGCTGAGCGGATCGAGCTGATCATCGGCCGGCTCATGCCGCGCCCGGCCTACGGCCACGCCCTGGCCAAGCAGTCGGTCGACGAGCAGTCACCCAAGGCCGAGTCGATCGAGGCGATCCTGCGGGCCGTGGACGCCGGGTGGGGTGGCGCCGCGGGGTGGCTGGTGGCACAGGGCTGGACCGAGGCCGAGGTCGAGCAGTCTGCGCGAGCGCCTCACCGAGTGAGCCTGCACGACAGTCGGGGCATGACCCCGGTTTCGTGCAGGCATCCATCGTCGGCGAGCGAGTCGGAGCCGAGCCCCGGCGCGCCCGAGGAGGACGGTCGTGCCGTCAGCGGGTGGGGCGCTCGGAGACATAGATCGTGATGATGCCATCGACGACGACCGTGCCGTCGGTGCGCAGTGCCGTGACGCGCACCGGCACGTCGCCGACCTGCTCCCAGTCGGCCGGGTCGGTCTCGGCGATGCAGAGCAGGTCGGTCGTCGACTTCGCGAGGTAGGAGACGGTCATCCCCTTGGGGATCCAGCGTCGGCCCGGCGGCGTGGTGGCCTCGGCGAGCAGGCCCATGGCCGCCTCGAGCCCGTTGCACACGGCGATCGCGTGCACCGTGCCGAGGTGGTTCTGGACAGCCCACCGCTTGCGGATCGTCAGCTCGGCGTGGTGCGGGCGGACCTCGCGCACCTGGGGTCGCACGGTGCGGAAGTAGGGGGCCTTCAGCGAGAAGAGCACCGAGAAGGCGCGCTTGCCGAGGGGGCGGGCGGCGGCGCGGCGGTAGAGGGCATAGGTGTCGGGCACCCAGCGCAGGTTACCCGCCGGTACGGGTCCGCGGGTGGCTAGCGTGTGGGCATGCCCACCCCGCTCCTTCCCGGCCAGCCCGGATTCGTCGTACCCGCGCCCGAGGACCGGCCCCGCTTCGACCGGCGGGCCGTTCGCGTGCTGCTGCTCGACGAGACCGATCGCCTCCTGCTCCTGCTCGACTCCGACCTGGGGCTCGACCCGGTGGCCCACTGGTGGGTGACCCCCGGTGGCGGCGTCGACCCCGGGGAGAGCGACCTCGAGGCCGCGGTGCGCGAGCTGTGGGAGGAGACCGGGCTCGTCGTGGATGCCGGGGCGCTCGTCGGTCCGCTGCTCACCCGCCTCGTCGTGCACGGCTACAGCGACAAGATCGTGGACCAGACCGAGGTGTTCTTCGCGGTGCGCGTTCCGAACTTCACGATCGACACGACGGCGCACACCGAGGAGGAGCAGCTGACGGTTGCCGACATCCGGTGGTGGGACCTCGATGACCTCGAGCGCACCGACGACGACGTCTGGCCGCGCGACCTGGTCGCCGTGCTGGCCCTCGTGGAGAGCCCGGAGGTCTGGCGCGACGGTCCCGTGAAGGGCCCGCCCGTCGAGGAGTCGAGCGTCCCCACCTCGTGACAAGGTGGCCTCCATGGATGCGAAGGCGACCGCGTGGCACTACCTGAAGAACGCCCGCGAGCAGGTGATCTGGAAGGTCGAGGGCGTTGCCCGAGCGGGACCAGCGGATGCCGCTCACCCCCACGGGGACCAACCTCCTCGGGGTCGTGAAGCACCTCGCCGGGGTCGAGGCGGAGTACTTCGGCATGTGCCTGGGGCGGCCGTGGCCGGAGCCCATGGCGTTCTGGGCCGATGACGCGCAGCCCAACGACGACATGTGGGCGACGGCCGACGAGTCTCCCGAGCAGATCCTCGACCTCTACCGCCGGGTGGCGGCCTTCGCCGACGAGACGATCGAGCCGCTGCCACTGGACGCCCCCGCCCACGTGCCGTGGTGGCGTGACTCGGACACCGACCTGCACCACCTGCTCGTGCACATGGCGGTCGAGACGGCCCGGCACGCCGGGCACCTGGACATCCTGCGCGAGCAGCTCGACGGTCAGCGCGGCTGGTCGCCCCAGCACCCGAACCTGCCCGAGGGCGGCGACGAGTGGTGGGCGGCGTACGTGACGCAGCTGCGCGACATCGCCGAGGCCTCCCCCGGCAACTGACGCGCTACTTCTTGGTCGCCTGGGCGCCGGCGCCGTCGGAGGTCAGCGCGGCGATGAACGCCTCGGGCGGCACCTCGACCGAGCCGATGTTCTTCATCCGCTTCTTGCCGGCCTTCTGCTTCTCGAGCAGCTTGCGCTTGCGCGAGATGTCACCGCCGTAGCACTTGGCCAGGACGTCCTTGCGGATGGCGCGGATGTTCTCGCGGGCGATGACCCGGGCACCGATGGCTGCCTGGATCGGCACCTCGAACTGCTGGCGCGGGATGAGCTGCTTGAGCTTGCCGGCCATCATGACGCCGTAGCCGTAGGCCTTGTCCTTGTGCACGATCGCCGAGAACGCGTCGACGGTCTCGCCCTGCAGGAGGATGTCGACCTTGACGAGGTCGGCGGCCTGGTCGCCGTCGGGTTCGTAGTCGAGGCTGGCGTACCCGCGCGTGCGCGACTTCAGCTGGTCGAAGAAGTCGAAGACGACCTCGGCCATCGGCAGGGTGTAGCGCATCTCGACGCGTTCCTCGGAGATGTAGTCCATCCCGAGCAGGGTGCCGCGCTTGCCCTGGCAGAGCTCCATGATCGCGCCGATGAACTCGCTCGGGGCCAGGATCGTGGCGCGCACCTTGGGCTCGCGGACCTCGGCGATCTTGCCGCCGGGGAACTCGCTGGGGTTGGTCACGGTGATGACGGTGCCGTCGTCCATCGCGACGTCGTAGACGACGTTGGGCTGGGTCGAGATGAGCTCGAGGTCGAACTCGCGCTCGAGGCGCTCACGCACGATCTCGAGGTGCAGCAGGCCGAGGAAGCCGCACCGGAACCCGAAGCCGAGCGCCACCGACGTCTCGGGTTCGTACACGAGGGCCGCGTCGTTGAGCTTGAGCTTGTCGAGGGCGTCGCGCAGGTCGGGGTAGTCGGACCCGTCGAGCGGGAACAGCCCGGAGAACACCATCGGCTTGGGGTCGCGGTAGCCGCCGAGGGCATCCGTGGCGGGCTTGCCGGCGTTGGTCACGGTGTCGCCGACGCGGCTCTGGCGCACGTCCTTGACCCCGGTGATGAGGTAGCCGACCTCGCCGACACCCAGGCCCTTGCCCGGCACCGGCTCGGGGCTGATGACGCCGATCTCGAGCAGCTCGTGCGTCGCGCGGGTCGACATCATGACGATCTTCTCGCGCGGGTTGAGGTTGCCGTCGATGACGCGGACGTACGTGACGACGCCGCGGTAGGTGTCGTAGACCGAGTCGAAGATCATCGCGCGGGCCGGGGCGTCCGCCCGCCCCGAGGGAGGGGGCACCTGACGGACGATCTCGTCGAGCAGCGGCTCGACGCCCATGCCGGTCTTGCCCGACACGCGGAAGCAGTCCTCGGGCTCGCAGCCGATGAGCCGGGCGAGCTCCTCGGCGTACTTCTCGGGCTGCGCGGCCGGCAGGTCGATCTTGTTGAGCACCGGGATGATCGTGAGCTCGTTCTCCATCGCCAGGTAGAGGTTCGCGAGCGTCTGCGCCTCGATCCCCTGCGCGGCGTCGACGATGAGCACCGCCCCCTCGCACGCGGCGAGGCTGCGGCTGACCTCGTAGGTGAAGTCGACGTGGCCCGGGGTGTCGATCATGTTGAGCACGTGCTGCGAGCCGTCGAGGTCCCACGGCATCCGCACGGCCTGGCTCTTGATCGTGATGCCGCGCTCGCGCTCGATGTCCATGCGGTCGAGGTACTGGGCCCGCATGGCGCGGTCGTCGACGACGCCGGTGATCTGCAGCATCCGGTCGGCCAGGGTCGACTTGCCGTGGTCGATGTGGGCGATGATGCAGAAGTTGCGGATCGCCTCCGGCGGCGTGGCGTGCGGCTGCAGCGCGATGCGGGCACGGGGTGACACGAGCGGGTGGATTCCTTGCGTGGACGGCGGTCAGGACACTGGTCGACCAGTCTCCCACGATTCCCGGATGCCGTTCACTCACCCCCGCAGCAGGGTCAGGGCCTGCTCCAGTGCCTCGTCAGCGGGACACTCGACGTCCGGAACCACCCCGACGCCCTCCCAGGACCGCCCGTCCCGGTGGCTGAGCGCTCGGGCCACCGGGATGGTGAGCTCGAGCTCGGGGTGCACCGCCACGCCCACGCGGGGGTTGGCTCCGCCGCGGGTCCGGGCACCCACCACCTGGCCGCGGCCGAGCTGCTGCACGTCGAAGGCCACCTCTTCACCGCCGGAGAAGGTCGCCTCCGACGTCAGCACGACGAGCGGCCGGTGGGGGCCGAACCGCCGTGCCGGTGCCGAGTGGGTCCACCGCTGCTGCACGCCCTCCTCTCGCGACTCGATGTCGACGAGCCGCGCCGGGTCGTCCCCCACCACGTGGCCGAGCAGGAGCTGGACGGCATCAGGCGCTCCGCCGTGGCACTCACGCACGTCGAGGACGAGTGCGTCGGCGTCTGCGACGAGAGCCATGGCGGCGTGGACCGCATCCCAGGACAGCGCGGCCGGCGTCAACACCGGACCGAGCGACACGTGGGCGACGTTCCCGTCGAGCCGCTCGACTGCTCTGATGCCGCCGGCCGACGTGCGTGCCTGTTCGCGCCAGTACGCCTCGTACGCGGCGGGGTCCTCGGTCGGCGGAACTCCGTCGGGGTGGTGGACGACTCGCAGGTGGAGGTCGTGCGCCACGTTCTGGAGGTCAGCGGTCAGCTTGGCGGCGAGGGTCGCCGGGTCCAGGACATCGTCGTAGGCGCCGGCCCCCAGACGTTCGCGCAGGCGGGTCGAGGCGTGTTCGCCGACCTCGGCTGACACGAATCGCCCGGCAACCAGGTCGGCGCAGGCGATGACGACCGCGTGGGTGTCGAGCCGCGCGGGGTCGATCATGGGGTCCATGCCGTCGATTCTGGCGCGCCTGGTCGCCAGAGTGCCACCGTGGGTCAACCCGCTCCCGGCTCCGGCAGAAATCGCTGGCGGCTGTCGGTGCCTCCTCGCATGCTTGACCCGTGACCGACCCCGTCAGCGACGCGCTGCGCGACACCGTCGGCGACCAGGTGGTCGGGCGGCAGCTCCCCCGCGCCCTGACGCCCTTCCGCACGCCGGCCTACCGCTGGCTCGCCGTGGCGCTGGTCTTCACGTCCTTCGCCCAGGGAGTGTGGGTCGTGGCTCTCGTCTGGGAGGTCATCCGCCTCGGGGGCGGCCCCGGCAGCCTCTCGGTCGTCACCACGGCCGCGGCCGTCGGGGTGCTCCTCCCGGCGCTGATCGCGGGCGTCGTCGCCGACCGGGTTCCCCAGCGGACCATCCTCGTCGTCGTGGCCCTCGTCGAGCTGGTCGGCCTCTCCCTCGTGGCCCTGCTGTCCGCGAGCGACCTGACCGGGGTGGGGTCCCTCGCCGGCGTGGCCTTCGTCACCGGGCTGGCCACCGCGTTCTACTACCCGGCCTACTCGGCCTGGCTCCCTGCTCTGGTCCCGGAGTCCGACCTGCAGGCCGTGAACGGCTTCGAGGGCATGGTGCGTCCGACGATCGGTCAGGCCGTCGGCCCGGCGGTCGCCGGTGCCGTCGTCGCCGCCCTGAACCCTGCGGCCGCCTTCGTCGTCGCTGCCGTGGCCGCAGGGTTGGCGCTGTTCGCGCTGTTCAAGGTGCCGCAGACCGCGATCCGGCGCACCCTGGACCCCGAACACTCCGAGCACCCGGTGCGCTCGGCCCTGCGGGACATGCGCGAGGGGTTCGTCTACATGGTGCGCACCCCGTGGCTGCTCTCGACGCTGCTGTTCGCCTCGCTCATGGTGCTCGTGATGATCGGCCCGCTGGAGGTGCTCATCCCCTTCCTCATCAAGGACGAGCTCGGCGGCGGGCCGAGTGACCACTCCTACGTCCTGGCAGGGTTCGGCATCGGCGGCGCCGTCGGGTCCCTCGTCATGGCGTCGGTGCGGATGCCGCGCCGCTACCTCACGCTGATGAACCTCGGGTGGGGTGCGGCGTGCCTGCCCTTCCTCCTCATCGGCGTGACGACGCAGGTGTGGGTGGTGGTGGCGTGCGCGTTCGCCATGGGTGCCCTGTTCTCGGCGCCGATGGTCATCTGGGGGACGTTGCTCCAGCGCCGCGTGCCTCCGGAGCTCCTCGGCCGGGTCGCGTCGCTCGACTTCTTCGTCTCCGTGTCGCTCATGCCGATCTCGATGGCCCTGGCCGGGCCCGTGGCCGAGCTGATCGGCCTGTCCGCGACCTTCGCGATCGCCGGCACGGTCCCCCTGCTCGCGGCTGCCGCCGCCATCGTCCTGGCGCGCCTCCCGCAGGACGAGCTGGCCCACCCGCTGGGCGACCCTCAGGCCACGGGGTAGAACCGGGCCGGGCCGGAGACACCCACGCGGACCGCCCCACGCTCGGGGATCTCGCCCAGGGTGCGCACCTGCACCTCGAGGGACTCCCCCGGTGCTGCGCCGCCCACCCCGATGCGCACGCGCACGAGGGCGTCGTGGCCGAAGTACTCACCGCCGACGACCTCACCGGCCGTGCCCGCCGCGCCCTCGACCGGGAGGAGCCGCAGCTGCTCGGGGCGCAACATGACGACGCCGCGGCCGCCATCCGCCGGGCCACCGGCCACCGGGTCCTCGACCGCGAGGTCGCCCAGGGCGGTGCGAGCCACACCCGCCGTGACCTCGGCGGGAAGCTCGACGCACTGCCCGACGAAGCGCGCGACCCCGAGCCCCGTGGGTGCCCGGTAGACGTCCTGCGGGCTGGCATGCATGAGGATGCGACCGTCGTCGAGGATGGCGACCGAGTCTGCGACCGAGAGCGCCTCGTCCTGGTCGTGGGTGACGACCAGGGCCGTGGTGGCCGACCGCTCGAGAGCCTCTCGCACCTGGGCGCGCACGGACTCGCGCAAACCGGCATCCAGCGCCGAGAAGGGCTCGTCGAGCAGCACGAGGGCCGGGTTCGGAGCCAGCGCTCGGGCGAGGGCGACCCGTTGCTGCTGCCCACCGGAGAGCTCGGCCGGGCGCCGGTCCTCGAACCCGCGCAGTCCGACGAGGTCGAGCACCTCACCGACGCGGGCCGTACGACGCCGCTGCGCTCGGGGCAGCCCGAACGCGACGTTCTCACCGACGCTGAGGTGTGGGAAGAGGGCGCCCTCCTGGGGCACGAGGGCGATGCCTCGGCGCTCGGGCGCCAGGTGGTGCCCGGCGCCGCTCACGACCGTGTCGCCGACGCGGATCTCGCCGCGGTCGGGGCGCACGAAACCGGCGACGGCCCGCAGCAGGGTGGTCTTGCCACACCCAGAGGGCCCGAGCACCGCGGTGACCGAGCCGCTCGGCACCTCGAGGTCCACCCCACGCAGCACCGCGAGGTCACCGAGGGTGACGTCGAGGTCGCGGATGGAGAGAGTGTTCATCAGGTGGTACCTCGGTCGTGGGCGGACGCGCGCATCAGCCAGATCGTCGGGAGAACGGCCAGGACGACGAGTGCCAGGCCGTAGGGGGCTGCTGCCCCGTAGGCTCCCACACCGGTCTGGGTCCACAGGCTGGTGGCCAGGGTGTCGGTGCCCGTGGGCCGCAGCAGCAGCGTGGCCGGGAGCTCCTTCATGCAGGTGAGGAGGACGAGGGCGGCACCCGCACTGATGCCGGGGGCGGCCAGTGGCAGGGTCACCCTGCGCAGGACGTCACCCGGGGTCGCCCCCAGGGAACGAGCGACCTCCTCGCCGCGCACCGAGCTCTGGGCCACGGAACTGCGCACGGATCCCACCGCGGTGGGCAGGAAGAGCACGACGTAGGCGAGGACGAGCAGCGGTGCCTCCTGGTAGGCCCACGGCACCAACCGGACCCCGAGGAAGACGAGCGCCAGGGCGACGACGATGCCGGGCAGCGCGTGACCGGCATACGTGACCTGCTCGACGATCGTCGTGAAGCGACCGCGGTGGCGTGCTGCGAGGATGCCGACGGGCACGGCGCCGACCGTGCAGGCCACCGCCCCGAGCAGCGAGAGCCACGCCGTGGCCGCGACGCTCGCACCCAGACGGCCGGTGTCCAGACCCGCCGAGAGCCCGGTGCTGAACCAGTACAGCAGCGACACGATCGGAAAGGCCAGCGCGAGGGCCAGGACGACCCCGGCCGCGCCCGTCATCGGGTAGCGAAGCGGCCCCAGTCGCACGGGGTCGGCCGAGCGCGCGACGCCGCCACCGACGCGGGCCACGTCCCGGCGCCGAACCCGGGACTCGCCCACGCTGATCGCGACCGTGAGCGCCACGAGCAGCAGCGACAGCACCGCTGCCGTGGAGCGGTCGAAGCTCGAGCGGTAGGCGCTGTAGATGACGTTGGTGAACACGTCGTAGCGCAGGATGGACACCGCGCCGAAGTCGCTGAGCGTGTAGAGCGCGACGAGCAGCCCACCGGCGGCCGCGGCCGGGCGCACCTGGCGCAGGGTCACCTCACGGAAGGTCTGCCACGGGGTGCGGCCCAGGCTGCGCGCGACCTCCTCGAGGCCGGGGTCGGCGCGGCGCAGCGCCGCGAACACCGGCAGGTAGACATAGGGGTAGCAGCACAGGGTGAGCACGAGCACGGCGCCCACCAACCCCGCGATCTCCGGCACCACCGAGATCCATGCGAAGGCCGCGACATAGCTGGGGATCGCGAGCGGCAGGGGCGCCAGCGTGGCGATGACACGGCGACCGGGCACGTCCGTGCGCGTCGCCATGAAGGCCAGGCCGACCCCGATGACGACGCTGAAGGTCGTGACGAGCCCGACGAGCAGCAGGCTGCGGCCGACGAGCTCGACGGTGCGCTCCCGGGCCAGGACGTCGACGATCCGGGCGAGACCGGCATCCGCGGCACGGATGAGGAGGTACCCGATCGGGAGCAGCGCGATGAACGAGACGATGACCGCCGGCACCGAGAGGAACAGCGGCGGGGCCGGGTCGCGACGACGCGCCGAGGCCCGGTCCGCCGGAGTGGCGGACCGGACCTCGGGCGGCGTCAGCGTGCTCAGGTCAGACCGACCTCGTCGAGCAGGGCCAGCGTCTGCTCGAGCGAGTCGAGCGAGTTGAGGTCGAGGCTCAGCCCTTCGAGCTCGTCGAGGGGCACGAGGTCGTGCTTCGTGGAGGTGATCCCGGGCACGACCGGGTACTCGGCGGTCTCGTCGGCGAAGTACTGCTGCCCCTCGGGGGACAGGAGGAAGTCGATGGCCTTGTTCGCCGCGTCGGACTGGGCGCTGCCGGCGAGCACGCCGGCGCCCGCGACGTTGATGAGCGCACCGGGGTCGTCGGAGTCGAGGAAGTGGATCTTCGCGTTGACGGCATCCGCGCCCTTCTCGGCGACGCGCTCGTACCAGTAGTAGTGGTTGACCAGGCCCAGCGCGACCTGCCCGGAGTCGACCGCGTCGAGCACGAGGATGTTGTTGTCGTAGGCCTTGGGCTCGTTGGCCTTGAAGTCCTCGAGCCACTTCTTGGCCCCCTCCTCACCCTTGCTGACCCGCAGGGCGGTGACGAAGGACTGGAAGGACGCGTTGGTCGGGGCGAAGCCGACCTTGCCCTTGTACTTCGGGTCGAGCACGGCGTCGACGGTGGTCATCTCGGTGACCTCGGGTGCCTGCGCCGGGTCGTAGGCGATGACCCGGGCGCGGGCCGAGGTGCCGACCCAGTTGCCCTCGGGGTCGGCAAAACCTTCCTGGACCTTCGCCGTCGTCGCGTCGGGGAGGGCCTGCAGGCGGCCTGCCTTGGCGAGCGCGCCGAGCGCCCCGGCATCCTGGCTGAAGAACAGGTCGGCCTTGGTGCCCTCACCCTCCTCGAGCAGCTGGGCGGCCATCTCGCTGGACCCGCCGTAGCGCACCTGGACGTCGATGCCGGTGGCGTCCTCGAGCTTCTCGAGGAGCGGGCCGACGAGGGTCTCGTTGCGGCCGGAGTAGATGACGAGGGAGTCGTCGGACAGCGGCTCCTCGCCCTCCTCGCTCGAGTCCTGGCCGCAGGCGGCCATCGTGAGCGCGAGCAGGGCGGCGGCACTCAGCGCGAGTGCGCGTCGGACGAACATGGGTGTGCTCCTCGAGAACGGGGCCAGGACTGACCCCACGGTATGAGGTAAGGCTTACCTGTGCCAAACCGGGTCCGGCGTGCGGCCCTAGGCTCCTGCCGTGGCCACTCCCCCCAACAGTTCCCGGACACTGCTGCGCAGCGCCACCGAGTCCGTGCTGCGATGGCTCACCCGACGGTCGACGGTCATCGGGGTCAGCCCCGGCTCCGTCCACGCCCGGCACGGTGCCGTCCCCACGTGGTGGGTCGACAGCCGGCGCGGCGTCCTACCCCGGTGACTACACCGGGCCGTTGCGTCCGGAGTACGCGCCGAAGCCCGACGGACGACCCGACCCCGGCGAGATCGTCTGGACCTGGGTCCCGTTCGAGGAGGACCACTCGCGGGGCAAGGACCGCCCCGTGCTGCTGGTGGGGCGCGACGGGCAGTGGCTGCTGGGGCTGCAGCTGACGAGCAAGGACCACGACGCACCCCGGGTCGGCGGTCCGACCCCCGGTGGGTCGACATCGGCACCGGCGCCTGGGACCGCCAGGGGCGGCCGAGCGAGGTGCGCATCGACCGGGTCGTGCGGATCAGCCCGGATGCCGTCCGCCGCGAGGGTGCGGTGCTCTCACCCGACCGGTTCGAGGACGTCGCCCGGGCCGTGGCCCAGCGCCGACGCTGACGGCTCCTGGACGCCATCCCGTGACGGGGTTTCTCCGCCGGATCACGATGTCCGCCGTCACAGTGACGCGGAATCTTCCACGGCCACTCCGTCACACCGACGGGGCCCGTCACCGAGATCGGTGACGGGCCCCGTCGAGGTCAGGCGCGCCGCTCAGAGGCTGGCGGCCTTCTTGGCCATCGCGGACTTCTTGTTCGCGGCCTGGTTCTTGTGGATGACGCCCTTGCTCGCGGCCTTGTCGAGCTTGACCGAGGCGACCTTGAGGGCCTCCTTGGCAGCGTCGACGTCGCCGGAGTCCGCGGCCTCGCGGAACTTGCGGATCGCCGTCTTGAACTCGGACTTGACTGCCTTGTTGCGCTCGGTCGCCGCGCGGTTGGTCTTGATGCGCTTGAGCTGGGACTTGATGTTTGCCACTGGTGTCGTCTGTGCTTTCTCTGGGGTCGGTATGCCGTTAGAGGGCGGCAGTCGCGCGCCGGGACCGGGCGTGGGGATACCCGTGGTTGACGTGCGCTGGGTGGTGCTCTCGTGCGCGCACGACCTCAAGCGCGCACGCAAGGACCAAAGTTACCAGTGGGAGCGCCGGTGAACCAAAACGTCGGATGCCGTGCGGGCACCGCGCGCGGTCGCCGCGCCCCGGCATCCGGTCAGGTCTGGTTGCGGGAGTGCTGGCCGGTGATCGTCAGCACGACCCGCTCCACCGCGTAGACCGGGTCGCGGCCTCCGCCCTTGACCTCGAAGTCGGCGGCGGCGATGGCCTGCACGCACACGGCCAGGCCCTCGGCCGTCCAGCCTCCGAGCGCGCGGCGGGCCTTGTCGACCTGCCAGGGGGCCAGCCCGACGTCCCGGGCCACGTCGGCGGAGCGGCCGCGGCCCGCCGAGCCGACCTTGATGAGCTGACGCACCTGCTGGGCGAGGACCGCGACGATGGGCACGGGGTCGACCCCGACGGCGATGGCGTGGCGCAGCAGTCGCAACGCCTCACCGGTGTCGCCGAGCATCGCGGCATCGGCCACCCGGAAGCCGGTCGCCTCGACCTTGCCCCCGTGGTAGGTCATGACGACCTTCTCGTCGATGACGCCGGTCGTGTCGTCGACGAGCTGCTGGCAGGCGGCTGCGAGCTCGCGCAGGTCCTTGCCGACGGCCTCGACGAGCGCGTGCACCGCCTCGCCGGTCGCCTTGCGGCGAGCCCGCCGGAACTCGTGGGCGGCGAACTCGGCCTTGTCACGGTCGGACTTGATGGCCGGGGCGTCGATGACCCGGGCGCCGGAGCCCTTGAGGGTGTCGAGCACCTTCTTGCCCCGCGAGCCGCCCTTGTGGGTCACGACGAGGGTGAGGTCGGGCTCCGGCTCGCCCGCCAGGGCCGACAGCAGGTCGACCTGGAGGTCGTCGGCTGCCTCGTCGAGGTCGTGGACGACGATGCACTTGGCCCCACCGAACAGCGACGGGCTCGCGTGCAGGGTGAGCTCGCCGGGGGTGTAGGCCGCGGCATGGAGCCGGATCGTCTCGAGGTCGGGGGCGGTGACCTTGAGGTCGTCGATGGTCTGGGCGAGCCCACGCTCCGCGAGCACCTGCTCGGGCCCGGCGATGAGGACGTACGGGGGCACCCGGTGGTGCACCGCGACCTCATCCGACATGGCCGTCACTCTGCCACGCGTCGGCGACAGCCGGATCACCCCAGCCGCCGTGAGTCGAGTGAGCGGAACACGCCGATGTGCGTCGATCGCGAATGGCGTGTTGCGCTCACTCGACTGCGCAGCGGACGGGCACTAGCGTGAACCCACCGCGGGGCCGGTGCTACGGGAGGGAAAACCATGTCCACTGCACGTCGCCGACTCACCTCACTCGCCGGGGTCGGAGGCCTCGTGGCCGCCGCCGCCGTGTTCGCCGCCCCGGCCCAGGCCGGCGGATGGACCCAGGTCGCTCGCGCCGACCACGGCTACGTCTTCGCCTGCAAGACGGCGGTCAACTCCGCCTACGGGCCGCTCTGGCGCGTCACGACCTTCATGTCGAACTACTACAGCGACCACGGCCACACCGGCGGTGTGACGGTGCGTCGCTACGACCCGTACAGCGGCCCCGTCATCCACCGCTGGAACGTCACCCTCGGCCCGGGCCAGACCTCCGGCTACGGCACCGTGTACCTCTCGCGACTGCTGCCCGACTCCCTCGCCGCGGGTGCCGGGGAGCTCAACGGCGAGGGGGCCGGAGGCGACGTCTCGATGAGCTCGGTGGCCTACTGCTGAACCTCTCGCCTGCATCCGGCTCGCACGGACCGCAGCAGTTTCGGCGGGCACCCGGGAGGTGGCCCCGCGTAAACTTCCGCGGTTTTCGCACACCTGTCATTCCGCGGTTTTCGCACCCCCTTCCACACGTCTGACAGTCGCGGCCGCTGTTACGTTCGCGGCGGTCACATCCGTGGCCAGCCACTTCCACTCGGGGGTTCCACCATGCCGCTTCGCCCTGTCCTCGCCATCTCCGCCACCATCGCCCTCGGCGCAGCCACGCTGATCAGCGCCACACCCGCGCTCGCCGCACCGACCGTCTCCACCATCGCCGGCGTCGAGATCACCGTGTGCAAGGTGGTCACCAACGAGCGCAAGGGCGCGGCCACGATCTTCCTCGACGTCCTCAACACCAGTGCGGCGACGGCCACCGACGACGGCACGCGCCGAGCCAACGCGACCGTGGGTCGGACCAAGCGCAACGGCTCGATGCGCACCGTGAGCCAGTGGCACGTCGTCCTGTCGCCGGGTGCGGCCGCCAGCGGTTCCGTCACGGCACAGACCGGCGACGAGATCGCCATCGGCGCCGGCACCCTGACCGGCGACGCCGGCGCCGTCTACGACCTGTCCGAGCTGCCCACCTGCTGACCGGACGGCACCGCGGTGCCCTCACGCCCTAGTCGAAGGTGAGGGTGGCGCCGCTCCCGGCCTCGAGGCCCAGGCCCGCCAGCCGGGAGGACACGGCATCCAGCGGCAGCTCCATCGACTCGGCCAGCTCGTCGAGCGTGAGGCCGAGCTCGATGCCGTCGCGCAGCTCCTCGTCCTCCTGCTCGGTCCACGCGTGCCCGTGCGTGACTGCGGTGCGCGCGGACTCCGGCGGTGGCGGAGCCTCGGCAACGGGGCGCTCCGCCGCAACCGGCGCCACGGCATCCGCGCCTCGGTCGGTGTCGGCGACGGGCGCCGCGAGCGCACCGGTCAACCCGCGCAGGGCGGGCTCGGCGACCGGCAGCGGCGGGTCGGCGATCTCGTCGAGGCGTGCCAGCGCGGACAGGACCATCGCACGATCCGCCGTGGGCCAGAAGGGTGGCAGCGAGCGCTGGAGGAACCCGGCGTAGCGGGCCGTCATCATCCGGTTGTCGAGGAACGCGACGACCCCGCGGTCGTCGGACCGGCGGATCAGCCGCCCCGCGCCCTGGGCCAACCGCAGCGCCGCGTGCGTGGCCGAGACCGCCATGAACCCGTTGCCACCCATCCGCGCGATGGCCTGGGAGCGCGCCGAGGCCAGCGGGTCGTCGGGGCGCGGGAAGGGGATGCGGTCGATGATGACGAGCTGGCAGGACGAGCCCGGCACGTCGACGCCCTGCCACAACGACAACGTGCCGAACAGGCACACCCGCGGGTCGCGGGCGAACTGCCGCACCAGCGTGCTGATCTGGTCCTCGCCCTGGCAGAGGAACGCGATGTCACCCTCGAGGTCGGCGAACCGCTCGCGCATCGCCTCGGTCGCCTCCTTGGCGGCGCGCATCGAGGAGAACAGCCCGAGGGTGCGTCCGCCGGCGGCCCGCACGAGGGCCTCGATCTCGTCGAGCGTCTCGGTGGCCAGGCCGTCGCGGCCGGGTGCGGGCAGGTGCTTGGCGACGTACGCGATGCCCTGCTTCGGGTAGTCGAAGGGGCTGCCGACATCCAGCCCGCGCCACGCCGGCGCGCCCTCGCCGCGCAGCCCGATGGTGCCCGCCACCGCGTCGAAGGACCCACCGAGCTCGAGCGTGGCGGAGGTCAGGACGACGGTGCGCTCGTCGAAGACCTTGTCGCGCACGAGCATCGCCACGCTCATCGGAGCCACGCGCAGCACGGGGCCGCGCCGCGGGTCGCGGTTCAGCCACACGACGTCGAGCTCGCGCTCCTCGAGGATGCGGCCCGCGTTCTCGAACACCTCGTCGACGGCGGCGCGGGCGACCTGCCGCCCGGCATCCACCTCCTCACCCTGCTGCGGCTTGAGCTCGCTCTGCACGGCGCGCGCGGTGTCGCGCACGCGCCCCAGCGCCATCGCGAGCGAGTCGGGGATGCCGGTCAGCCGCCCCTCGGGGGCCGGCTCCAGCACCGATTCGAGCAGGTCTGCGGCCTCGTCCATCGTGGAGGACGCGTCGGCCTGGCGCCCGGCGCGCTTGGCGGCGGCCCGGACCATGCCCGGGGTCACCTCGTCGGTGATCGTCGACGTCACCCGGTCGACGAGCTCGTGGCCCTCGTCGATGACGAGGACGTCGTGCTCGGGCAACATCTGGCGTCCCTCGAAGGCGTCGATGGCCATGAAGGAGTGGTTGGTGACGATGACGTCGACGTCGGCCGCGGCCGCGCGCGAGCGCTCGACGAAGCACTCGGCGACCATGGGGCAGCGGCTGCCCAGGCACTCCTCCGCGCTGACGGACACCTGGCGCCAGGCCCGCTCGGACACGCCCGGCACGAGCTCGTCGCGGTCGCCGGACTCGGTGACCTCGGCCCAGTCGCGCAGGCGCACGACCTCGGCACCGAGCCGGGAGGCCTGCTGGTCGACGGCGCCCAGCGACATGAGTGAGTCGGCGTCGTCGTCGGGGAAACCGCCTTCGACCTTGTGCGCGCAGAGGTAGTTGCGCCGACCCTTGACGAGGGCGTAGGTGGGGCGACGACCGAGGAGGGGCGCCACGGCATCCGCGAGTCGTGGCATGTCGCGGTCGACGATCTGCGCCTGGAGCGCCAGCGTCGCGGTGGCCACGACCGCGGGGACGCCGGTGTCCACCGCGTGCATGACGGCGGGAACGAGGTAGGCGAGTGACTTCCCGGTGCCGGTGCCGGCCTGCACGAGGAGGTGGCTCTTGCCGTCGATGGCGTCGGCGACGGCCTGGGCCATCTCGACCTGCCCGGGTCGCTCGGTGCCACCCACTCCCCCGACGGCGGCGTGGAGGAGGTCGGTCAGCGTGGGCACCAGAGCAGGGTATGCCGTGGCACCGGTGCCGCGTCCGTCGCCGTCCACAGGCGGGACGCTCAGAAAGGCTCGGGCGCCGCCTACGGCGCAGTAGTGGTCGTCATCGCAACACCTACTGCGCGGTAGGCCGCGTCGTGGTCACCAGGCCGTTGCGCATCGTGCAGCGTGTTGCGTCATGTGGCGCACAAGTGATGACACAGGAGCCCTCGTGGTGCTTGACTGGCGCCTGTGACCTCCGAGAACCCCGCTGCCGCCTTCCCGTCCGACATCGCGATCGCCGAGGCGGCCGAGATCACCCCGATCACGACGCTGGCGCAGGACCAGCTCGGCCTCCCCGCAGAGGCCCTGATCCCCTACGGGCACACCAAGGCCAAGATCGACCTGGCGCACATCCGCAGCCTCGCCGACCACCCCGAGGGCACGCTCATCCTCGTCACCGCGATCTCGCCGACCCCGGCCGGTGAGGGCAAGACGACGACGTCCGTCGGCCTGGCCGACGCCCTCAGCCGGATCGGCAAGAAGTCGATGGTGGCGCTGCGCGAGCCCTCGATGGGCCCGGTCTTCGGCATCAAGGGCGGTGCAGCGGGTGGCGGCTACGCCCAGGTGGTGCCGATGACCGACATCAACCTCAACTTCACCGGCGACTTCGCGGCGATCGCTGCGGCCAACAACCTGCTCGCTGCGCTCATCGACAACCACATCCACCACGGCAACGCCCTGGGCATCGACGCCCGGACCATCACGTGGAAGCGCGTCGTCGACCTCAACGACCGGGCCCTGCGCGACATCGTCATCGGCCTCGGCGGCGTGGTCAACGGCTTCCCCCGCGAGGACGGCTTCGACATCGTCGTGGCCTCCGAGGTGATGGCGATCTTCTGCCTCGCGACCTCCCTGGCCGACCTCAAGGAGCGCCTCGGCAACATCGTCATCGGGTACACCCGCGACAAGTCGCCCGTGACCGCCCGTGACCTCAAGGCCCACGGCGCGATGACCGTGATCCTGCGCGACGCCCTGGCGCCGAACCTCGTGCAGACCCTCGAGCACACCCCGGCGATGATCCACGGCGGGCCGTTCGCCAACATCGCCCACGGCTGCAACTCGGTCATGGCCACCCGAACGGCCCTCAAGCTCGCCGACTACGTCGTCACCGAGGCCGGCTTCGGCGCCGACCTCGGCGCCGAGAAGTTCATCGACATCAAGTGCCGCACGTCCGGGCTGCGCCCGAGCGCCGTCGTCGTCGTGGCGACGATCCGGGCGCTGAAGTACCACGGGGGCATCGCGCTCGCGGACCTGAAGAACGAGGACGTCGACGCCCTGACGCGCGGCATGGAGAACCTGCGCAAGCACCTGCGCAACGTCAAGGACGTCTACGGCCTGCCGCCGGTCGTCGCGATCAACCGCTTCCCCACCGACACCGACGCCGAGGTCGCCGCGCTCATCGAGCTCGTGGAGGCGGAGGGCGCCCGGGCCCACGAGGCGACGCACTTCAGCAACGGCGGCGCCGGCGCCGAGGACCTCGCCCGCGGGGTGCTCGAGGCCATCGAGTCCGGCGAGGGTGAGATGCAGTTCGTCTACCCGGACGACCTCTCCCTGGCCGACAAGGCCGAGGCGATCGCCACGAAGGTCTACGGCGCGGCCGGCGTCACCTTCGACTCCAAGGCCGCCAAGCGGCTCGCGCAGATCGAGGCCGACGGCTACGGCGGGCTGCCGGTGTGCATGGCCAAGACGCAGAGCTCGTTCTCCACCGACGCGACCCGTCGCGGGGCGCCGACCGGGCACACCGTCAACATCCGCGAGGTCCGCCTCGCGGCCGGCGCGGGGTTCGTCGTGATGGTGACCGGCGACATCATGACGATGCCGGGCTTGCCCAAGGTGCCGGCATCCGACCACATCGACATCGACGAGGACGGCAACATCGTCGGCCTCAGCTAGAGTGCCAGGGGCTCGGCGATGGGGGGTTTCCGGGGGGCGGAGTCCCCCGGATGGGGCTCCGGGGCGACCCCGAGTACAGATCAGGTGAGCCACGAGGGCCGTCCAGCCGGTCTGGTGCGACGCCCCGCAGCCGCGCCCGGTGTCGCCGTCGAAGTACTCGGCGAAGGTCGGCGTGCACGTCCCACAGCGGCCCACTCGGGTGGTCGCGCGGGGTCCCGGGCCGGCGTCCGTCCGGTCCGGGGCGAAAGAGCGCCACGAGACGGTCCTCGAGGTCGTCGGCGGCCTCCGCCAGACCCCGGGTGTTCCCCGACCCCGTGGGGTACTCGACCTCGCGGCCGCTCCCACGCGATGCGGCATGCGCACGCAGACCGTCGACGAGCAGCACGTTGATCGGGAACCACACCGGCCCACGCCAGTTCGAGTTGCCACCGAACAGGTTGGTCGTCGACTCCCCCGGGTCGTACGCCACCGGCATCGAGACGCCCGCCACGTCGAGCGTCACCCCACCGCGGTAGGCGGCTGAGAGCGACCGGATGCCGTGCGGCCCGAGGAACTCGCCCTCGTCGAACAGCCGCCGCAGCAACGCTTCGGTCCGGTCGGCCGTCAGCGGGGACAGGGTGGCCACCACCTGGCCGTCGGTGCGGGTCGTCACGAGGGCGTCGGTCAGCTCTGGACGGCGGCGTTGCAGCCAGCGCAGCCGGGCCACGAAGTCAGGCAGCTCGCTGATCACCCACTCCGGCGCGTGCGCGACGGCGATGAGCGGCAGCAGGCCGACGAGCGAACGCAGCCGCACGGGCTCCGAGTGGCCGTCGGGACCGACCAGGACGTCGTAGAAGAAGCCGTCGGCCTCGTCCCAGAGCGAGACGTCATCGGTGCCGAAGGTCTCCATCGCCTCGGCGATCGCGAAGAAGTGCTCGAGGAAGGTCGTGGCCAGCCCGTCGAAGGCCGGGTCCTCGCGACTGAGCTCGAGGGCGATGCGGAGCATGGCGAGCGAGAAGAAGGCCATCCAGCTCGTGGCGTCGCTCTGCTCGAGTCGCCACCCGTCGGGCACCTGCCTCGAGCGGTCGAACACCGAGATGTTGTCCATCCCGAGGAAGCCCCCCTCGAAGAGGTTGGACCCGTCGGAGTCCTTGCGGTTGAGCCACCACGAGAAGTTGATGAGCAGCTTGGTGAAGATGCGCACGAGGAAGGCCCGGTCGGTGCCACCGTCGAGCAGGTAGACGTGCCCCGCGGCCCAGGCGTGCACCGGCGGGTTGACGTCCCCGAAGTCCCACTCGTAGGCCGGCAGCTGGCCGTTGGGGTGCTGGGCCCACTCGCGCACGAGCAGCAGCAGCTGGTTCTTCGCGAAGGCCGGGTCCATGTGGGCGATCGCGACACAGTGGAACGCGAGGTCCCACGTCGCGAACCACGGGTACTCCCACTCGTCGGGCATCGAGATGACGTCGGCGAGGGCGAGCTGGCTCCATTCCCGGTTGCGTGCCGAGCGCGCGCGTCGGCGAGGGGATGCCGGCGGACCGGCCGGGTCGCCGTCCAGCCACTCCTTGACCGAGTAGCGGAAGAGCTGCTTGCCCCAGTTCAGCCCGGCGAAGGCGCGGCGGGCGATGTGCCGGTCCTCGTCGCTGACGTCCGCGGGGATGACCGCCGCGTAGAACTCGTCCGCCTCGCGCCTGCGGTCCTGCAGCACCGAGGCGAACGTGCGCCCGAAGGGCCGTTCGACCTGGTGGTCGGCGCGCAGCCGCAGCCGCACCCGCACGGTCTCCCCGGGCAGCACCGACGCGAACCGGTAGACGAGCCCGACCTTCGTGCCCGTCGCCGCGGGGTTCGTGCCACTGACGTCGCCGTCCACGACGGCGCGTCCGATGCCGTCCTTCGGATACGCCGAGAGGCTCGCACCGGCATCCGGCCCGAAGACCGCACCCACGTTGGTCTCGTTGTCGCAGAACAGCACCCGGGGCGCGCCCTCGGCGATGAGCACGTAACGGCCGAGCCAGCCGTGCTCCCCCTGGACCACCGTGGTGCCCGGCGCCAGCGTTTCGTCGCCATCGACGAGCCGCAGCGACGGGCGCCGGTCGTCCCGACCCCAGGACCAGGTGTTGCGGAACCACAGCTGCGGGACGAGGTCGAGCGGAGCGGCATCCGGGCCGTGGTTGGTCGCCTCGATGACGACGCACACGTCGTCGGGGGCCACCTTGGCGTGCGTCGTCACGATGTCGAAGAAGCGGTTGCCGTCGAGCACCCCGGTGTCGGCGAGCTGGAACTCCTCGACCTCCGGTCCGCGTCGCGCGTTCTCGTCGAGGAGCGAGGCGTAGGGGAAGGCGGCCTGCGGGTAGCGGTAGAGGTGCTGCGCCCACGAGTGGGTGGGGGTGGCGTCCAGCGCCCACCAGTGCTCCTTGGCGTCCTCGCCGTGGTTGCCCTGACCGTTGGTCAGCCCGAACAGCCGCTCCTTGAGCCGGTCGTCCCGGTGGTTCCACGCGGCGACCGCGAGGTTGAGGAAGCCGTAGCGGTCGGTCAGACCGGCGATGCCGTCCTCACCCCAGCGGTAGGCCCGGGCGTGCGACTGCTCGAAGGGGAAGTGCGTCCAGGCGTCGCCGTCGTCCGAGTAGTCCTCACGGACCGTGCCCCACTGGCGTGCCGAGAGGTAGGGGCCCCACAGCCGCCAGGGGTCGTCGTCACCGGGGCTGTGGCGCAGGCGGACGTGTTCGTCGGTGGGCGTGGCGGGCTCGCCTGTCTCAGCCATCAGGTCTCGGGGCTCCACTGCGGGTCGCGACCGAGCAGGGCGATCAACCGCTGCTGGATGGGCGCGTCGTCACCCACGGGCTGCGGTGGCCCGTAGTGACCGGACGCCACCAGCGCCGGGCCCATCGCGGACATCCCGTGGAAGGCGCCCGTGGCCCACTCCTCGTCGAAGGCGACGTCCAGACCCTGCGACCGTGCCAGGTCCCAGCCGTGGGCGATGACGTCGAAGGTGTAGAAGCGGTTGACGACCTCGGCGAGCGGCATCCGGCCCATCGGGCTGTCGACGTCCTCGGCAGCGGCCGGGCTGTCGAGCAGGTCCTGGATCACCACCGCCTGCACGCGCACCTGCTCCGCGGGGTCGTCGACCCGTGGGATGTCCAGGCTCACCCCGAGGCCGGACAGGAAGCCACCCACCCAGGTGAGGTGCTCGGGCACGTCGCGCGCGCGCCACTCCTTCACCGGGGTCGGTGCGTCCCAGTCGGTGACCTGCGAGGCGATCGCGATCAGCCGGTCGCTGGCGACCCGGTGCTGCTCGGCAGGGCTGGAATCGGTGAACTGGGACACGGCATCCTCCTCGAGCGGGGCGAACGGCCCCACCCTGCCATGCTCGGGCAGACTCAGGGTGGAGTGAAGGAGCGATCATGACGTCAGATGCAGCGCTGATCCTGTCCGCCGCCTTCGGAGCGGGCCTCGCCGCTCGTATCCTGCACCTCCCGCCGCTGTTGGGCTTCCTCGCGGCCGGCTTCGCCCTCGCGGCAGCGGGGGTGGAGCAGTCCCCCACGATCGCGCTGCTCGCCGACCTGGGGGTCACCCTCCTGCTCTTCGCGGTGGGCCTGCACCTGGACGTTCGCCGGCTGGTGCGCCGCGAGGTGTGGCTGACGACGACCCTGCACTCCGTCCTCATGATCGGTGTCGGCGTCGCCTTCCTCACGGCCCTGTCGGCGCTGGGCGTCGCCGAGGCCGCGGGCCTGGACCTGCGGGCGATCGCCCTCGTGGCCCTGGCCCTGTCCTTCTCGAGCACCGTGTTCGTCGTCAAGGTGCTCGACGAGCGCAGCGAGTCACGCTCGCGCTACGGCCAGCTCGCGATCGGCATCCTCGTCGTCCAGGACGTGTTCGCCGTGGTCTTCGTCGCCATGAGCCAGGGCAGCCCGCCCAGCCCGTGGGCTCTGGCGCTGCTCGCCCTCATCCCTGCCCGCAGGCTCTTCATCATCGTCTGGGAACGCGCCGGCCGCGCTGAGCTGCAGGTCCTGTTCGGGGTGCTGATGGCGTTCGTCCCGGGGTACGCGCTCTTCGACGCGGTCGGGCTCAAGGGCGACCTCGGTGCCCTCGTCATGGGCATGCTGCTCGCCGGGGCGGCCCGCTCCGGTGACCTGGCGAAGTCGATCTTCGGGGTCAAGGAACTCCTGCTCGTCGCGTTCTTCGTGTCGATCGGGCTCCACGGCGTCCCCGACGCACGACAGGTGCTCGTCGCGACCGCGCTGCTCCTGCTCATCCCGGTGCAGACGGTGGCCTACGTCGTGATCCTGTCGTGGATGCGGATGCGGCGACGCACGGCGGTGCTCACGGCGCTGGTCCTTGCCAACTGCTCCGAGTTCGCCCTGGTCGTCGTGACGGCCGCACACGAGTCAGCGCTGGTGAGCGAACGCTGGATCACCACGACGGCGGTGACCGTTGCGCTCAGCTTCGTCCTCGCGAGCGCCGTCAACGTCAGGGCGGAGCAGATCGCCGATGCGGTCGAGCAGCGCTGGCCGGACCGCGACCCCGAGTCGCTCGACGAGGCGGAACGTCCGATCCCCCTGCACGAGATCGATGCCCTCGTCCTCGGCATGGGTCGGGTCGGCAGCGCAGCCCACCACCGCCTGACCGAGCGAGGCCTGCGGGTGATCGGCATCGAGCACGACGAGGAGAGGGTCGCCAGGCTGCAGGCGCAGGGAGTCGACGTCGTGTTGGCCGATGCGACCGACAACAACCTGTGGCGGCGGCTCGTCGCCGTGAGCACCCTGCGCACCGTCGTCCTCGCGATGCCCTTCCACGACGCCAACCTCGCCGCCATCTCGGTGGTGCGGGGGCGACGCTTCACGGGAACCGTCGCTGCGGTCGCGCGCTACGACGACGAGGTCACCGAACTGCTCGGTCACGGTGCGGACACCGTGCTGCACGTCTACAGCGGCTCAGGAACGGCCTTGGCCGACGCCGCGCTCGAGGACCCCGACCAGATTCAGCGACAGCCCTGAGCGGCGGTTCAGCGGTACTCGGGGTTGGGGTCCTCTGGCTTGCTGAGGTCCCAGTTGGTCGTGACGTTGCCGTGCGCGGGCAACCCGCCGGCATCCTTGAGGCGGCGGGCCGTGTGCAGCATGTTCCAGGCCGCGAAGACCGTGTTCCTCGTCGTCCAGTGGTTCTTCGCCCCTCGGTTGTCGTCCAGGTAGGACGGCCCGGGCCCGGCCTCGCCGTTCCAGTAGGCGTCGGCCTGCGGTGGGATCGTGAAGCCGATGTGCGACAGGGCGTAGAGCATCTGGGCCGCGCAGTGCTTGCCACCGTCCTCGTTGCCCGTGACGACGACCCCGCCGACCTTGCCGTAGTACGACCACTGGGCCGCCGCGTTGAGCTCTCCCGACCAGCCGTACAGCCGCTCGATGGCGAGGCGGGTCAGCGAGGACTGGTCGCCCAGCCAGATCGGCGTCGCGAGCACGACGATGTCGGCCGGCTCGACGAGCCTCTTGTAGAGGTCGGGGAAGTCGTCGCGCTCCCACCCGTACTCGCGCATGTCCGGCTGCACCCCCGGCGGGATGACGTGGTCGACCAGGCGCACGACGTCGACCCGCGCGCCCACACCGCGCAGGACGTGGGCGCTCACGTCGAGCAGCCCGTCGGTGTGGCTGGGCTCGGGCGAGCGCTTGAGGGTGCCGTTGAGGTAGACGGCCCGCAGGTCGGAGAAGTCGGTCTCGCTGGCGGCGATCTCGGAGTCGATGAAGCGCTGGACGGAGTCGGGGAGCATGCCCCCCACGCTACCGAGTGCGGGTCAGGCCTCGTATGCCGTGAGCTCGGCCGCGAGGTTCGCGTGCACCCGCGCGTGCACCCGGGTCCCCTCGGCCTCGTGGCGCGACTCGAGCACGTCGCCCTGCTCGTGCAGGCGGCTCACCAGGTCACCGCGGCTGTAGGGCACGAGCACGTCCACCTCGACGTCGGGGTGGGGCAGCTCGTCGCCGATGAGGGCCCGCAGCTCGTCGAACCCTTCGCCCGTGCGGGCGGACACGACGATCGAGTGCTTCTCCTGCCGACGCAGGCGGGAGATGACCTCGGGGTCGGCGACGTCGGCCTTGTTGATGACGATGACCTCGCGCACGTCGGTGGCATCGACGTCGGCGAGCACCGTGCGCACCGCCGTGATCTGGCCCTCGGGGTCGGGGTGCGAGCCATCCACCACGTGCAGCAGCAGGTCGGCCTCGGCCACCTCCTCGAGCGTGGAGCGGAAGGCCTCGACCAGCTGGTGCGGCAGCGCCCGCACGAACCCGACGGTGTCGGCGAGCGTGTACATGCGGCCGTCGAGGGTCTCGGCCTTGCGCACGGTCGGGTCGAGCGTCGCGAACAGGGAGTTCTCGACGAGGACACCGGCATTGGTGAGCCGGTTGAGGATGCTCGACTTGCCCGCGTTCGTGTAGCCCGCGATCGCGACGCTCGGCACGGCATTCGCCTTGCGGGACCCGCGCTTGGTGTCGCGGACGGTCTTCATCTCCTTGATCTCACGCCGCAGCTTCGCGATGCGCGTGTTGATCCGGCGGCGGTCGAGCTCGATCTTGGTCTCACCCGGCCCGCGCGAGCCCATCCCCTGGCCGCCGGCGGCCTGGCCACCGGCCTGCCGCGACATCGAGTCACCCCAGCCACGAAGGCGCGGCAGCAGGTACTGCAGCTGCGCGAGCTCGACCTGCGCCTTGCCCTCTCGTGACTTCGCGTGCTGGGCGAAGATGTCGAGGATGAGCGCGGTGCGGTCGATGACCTTGACCTTGACGACGTCCTCGAGCGCACGACGCTGGCTGGGGGCGAGCTCGGAGTCGCACACGACGGTGTCGGCGCCCTCGGCGATGACGATGTCGCGCAGCTCGGCGGCCTTGCCCTTGCCCAGGTAGGTCGCGGGGTCGGGGTTGGACCGGCGCTGCACGAGGCCGGCGAGCACCTCGGACCCGGCGGTCTCGGCGAGGGCGGCGAGCTCACGCATGGAGTTCTCGGCGTCCTCGGCGGTGCCCTCGCACCAGACCGACGCGAGCACGACGCGTTCCAGGCGCAGCTGGCGGTACTCGACCTCGGTGACGTCCTCGAGCTCGGTGGACAGTCCGCTGACGCGGCGCAGCGCGGCGCGCTCCTCGCGGTCGAGCTGGTCGCCGTCGAAGGAGGAGTCGTCGAGCACGAAGCCGCCGTCGTCAAGTGTCGTGGCGTCGAAGGTCGTGTCGTCGGCGAGCGCGTCGGCTCGCCCGGAGATGCTGTGGTTCGAAGTCATGTTCTCCCTAGGGTCTCACCGGGCAACGCCCCACGGCGAACGCTTTCTTCCGCCCGGCGCTAGCGTGTTCCCTGCGATGAGCGAGAACGACCACTACTTCACGGCCAGCCCGGCCAGCGCCGACGAGCGCCGCCGGGTGCCGGTCACGCTCGCCGGTCGCGTGGTGGAGGTCGAGGTGGCGCCCGGGATCTTCTCCCCCGGTGGGCTGGACAAGGGCACCGCCGTGCTCCTCGACGAGGCGCCCCCTCCCCCGGCCTCCGGCACCTTCCTCGACCTCGGCTGCGGCTGGGGACCGATCGCCCTCACGCTGGCGTCGGCCTCCCCCGCGGCCACCGTGCACGCCCTCGACGTCAACGAGCGCGCCCTCGACCTCACCCGCCGCAACGCGGCCGCGCTGGGACTGGAGGGCGTCCACGCAACGCACGGCTGACGGCATCCCGGATGCCGTGCGCTTCGACCTCATCTGGTCCAACCCCCCGATCCGGGTCGGCAAGGCGGCGCTCCACGACCTGCTGCGCACCTGGCTGCCGCGGCTCGCGCCCGGTGGCGTCGCCTACCTCGTCGTGCAGAGGAACCTCGGGTCGGACAGCCTGCAGCGGTGGATCGAGACCGAGCTGCGGATGCCGTGCGCCCGGTTCGCGTCGAGCAAGGGCTTCCGGGTCCTCAGGTCAGGGCGTCATGACCCCCGCGCTCGGTGTCCCGGCGCTCGGTGTCGTCCTCGTGCCGACGCTCCCGCCGGAGGCGCTGGAACCCCTGGCCGCGGCCGCCGACCGGCACCTCGACGAGCTCTGGGTGTGGGAGGACTGCTTCAAGGAGTCCGGCGTCGCGGCGGCTGCGGTGGCGCTGGCCTGGACCACCCGGGTGCGCGTCGGCATCGGCCTGGCGCCCGGTGCCGCTGCGCAACGTGGCCCTGCTCGCCATGGAGGTCGCGACGCTGCACCGGCTCTTCCCGGGTCGCTTCCTGCCCGGCATCGGGCACGGCGTGCAGGACTGGATGGGCCAGGTCGGGTGCCCGGGTCGAGTCCCCGCTGACGCTGCTGCGTGAGCACGCCGAGGCGCTGCGCCGGTTGCTCGACGGGCACGAGGTGAGCGTCTCGGGGCGCTATGTGCACCTCGACGCCGTGCAGCTCGACTGGCCGCCGGAGCCGGGGACGCCCCTGCTCATCGGCGGAGGCGGGCCTCGCACGCTCGAGCTGGCCGGACGGTACGGCGACGGCATCCTCATCGGCTCAGCCGTCTCCGAGGCCGAGCTGGAGGTCTCCGTTGCCGCGGCACACCGGGGGTGGGGGGCGGGTCGCGGTGCCAACGGAGCGCGGATGCCGGTGCTCACCCACCTCATCGCCGCCACCGGGCCGGGGGCGCAGCAGCGCCTCGACGACGAGCTGGCCCGCTGGGGTCACGTCGACGGTGCACCCGGCCGCGGTGTCGCCGGTGACGCGTCGACGATCGCGGATGCCGTGCGCCGGCTGGCCGCGCTCGGCGCGAGCACCGTGGTGTTCCAGCCCACGCAGGACGAGCCGGACCTCGACGGGTTCGTCGAGTTCGTCGGCAGGGACGTCAGGGCTGCTCTCGCAGGGTGAGGTGTGCGAGGTCGATGGCACCGTCGGCCACGAGGGCGGCGGGCCCGGCGAGCTCGACGCCGTGGTCGGGCAGCAGCCGCACCGTGAGGCGGCCGCCGGGGACGTCGACGAGCCACGTGGCACCGGTGTCGAGCGAGCCGGCCCAGAAGCTCGTCGCGATCGCCGCCGCGCAGGCACCCGTGCCGCAGGAGCGGGTCTCGCCGACGCCGCGCTCGTGCACCCGCATCGCGATGTGTCCCGGCCCCATCGGCCGCACGATCTCGACGTTCGTTCCGTGCAGCGGCTCGGGCCGCACGGCCGGCGGCAGGGTGAGGTCGACCTCGTCGAGGTCGACGGTCTCGGGCAGCGCGACGACGGTGTGCGGGTTGCCGACGTCGACGGTGAGCGCGGAGAACGGATCGAGGTCGTCGAGGTGCACGAGGGCGTCGAACCCGTCGCGCTCCGCCGTCGCCGGGTCGCCGAGCCGCCACGGCCCGAGGCCGACCGCGAAGCCGTCTCCGTCGACGCGCACGTGCTTGACCCCGGCGCGGGTGGCGATCGCGAACTCGTCGGCGGTCTCCAGCCCCTCGCGGCGCAGGTAGGCGGCGAACACGCGGGTGCCGTTGCCGCACATCTCCGACAGGCTGCCGTCGGCGTTGCGGTAGTCCATGAACCAGCGGGCGTGCGGTGACTGGTCGCGCACGGCCTGGTCCACGGCCGCCTCGGTGGGCACGACGCGAATCACCCCGTCGCCGCCGACCCCCGCGCGACGGTCGGCGATCGCCGCCGCCAGCGGTGCGGTGAGGTCGAGCACGCCCTCGAGGTCGTGCACGAGCACGAAGTCGTTCTCCGTGCCGTGTCCCTTGGTGAAGCCCAGCCGATCAGCCATGCCGGCCATTCTCACCCACCGGGGCGGCCACGGCGGCCACCACCCGCTCCACCGCCGCGTCCACGGCATCCGCATCGGTGGGGTCGAGCCAGGTGATGCGGGGGTCGGGGCGGAACCACGACTCCTGGCGGCGGGCCAGGCGTCGGGTGGCCGCGACGGTCTGTTCCTGCGCCGCGGCGTCGTCGAGCAGCCCGTCGAGGTGGGCGAGCGCCTGGGCGTAGCCGATCGCCGTGCTCGCCGTGCGGCCGGACCGGATGCCGTGACCCACCAGGGCGCGCACCTCGTCGAGGAGCCCGCCGGCCCACATCCGCTCGACGCGGTCCGCGATGCGCTGGTCGAGCACCTCCCGTCGCGGCAGGAGGCCGAGGACGATCGTCGGGTGGACGAACTCGCCGGCGCGGCATCGTCGCCGAGAACGGGCGCCCGGTGATCTCGATGACCTCCAGGGCCCGCACGATGCGCCGGCGGTTGTTCGGTTCGACGGCGGCGGCGGCCTGGGGGTCCCGGGCGACGAGGTCGGCGTACACGACCCCGGTGCCGACCTCGTCGGCGTACTCCTCGATCCGGCGCCGCACGGCGGGGTCGGTCGGCGGGATGTCGAGCGCGTCGAGCAGGGCTCGCACGTACAGGCCCGAGCCGCCGACGACGACCGGGTGCCGACCCCGCGACCGGATGCCGTTCACGTCGGCTCGCGCGTGCCGCTGGTAGGCGGCGACGCTCGCCTCCTGCGTCACGTCGAGGACGTCGAGCTGGTGGTGAGGGATGCCGCGACGCTCGCCCGGGGGCACCTTGGCGGTGCCGATGTCCATGCCCCGGTAGAGCTGGCTCGCGTCGGCACCGACGATCTCGCCGTCCAGCACCTGCGCCAGCCGCAACCCGAGCTCGGACTTTCCGGTGGCCGTCGGTCCGACGACGGCGATGACGGTGGGGCCGCCGTCAGTCGACACGCTCCCCCTCGGGGGTGTCGTCGTCGTGGCCGAACGGGTCGCGGTCGACGCCGGGGGTCCAGGACAGCCCGGGCACTCCCCAGCCGTTCTCCTTGACGGCCTTGCGGGCGCGACGGGCCCACTTCCCGGTGAGCCGGTCGACGTAGAGGAAGCCGTTCAGGTGGTCGTACTCGTGCTGGAGCATGCGGGCGAACCAGCCGGTCGCCTCGTAGCGGATCTCCTGGCCGTCCAGGCCCTGCCCCGTGAGTGAGGCCGCCTCTCCCCGGCGCAGCGGGAAGGACTCGCCCGGCACCGACAGGCAGCCCTCGACCTCGTCGTGCGGGTCGGGGTCGCCCACGAGCGGCTTGGCCGACGTCAGGTAGGGGTTGATGACCACTCCCCGATCCGGGATGCCGTCGTCGTTCGCGAGCTGCCAGGTGAAGATCCGCAGGCCGACGCCGATCTGGGGGGCCGCGAGACCGACGCCGCGCGCGGCATCCATCGTCTCGAACATGTCGGCCACGAGCGCCCGGATCTCGTCGTCGATGACCTCGACGGGCTGGGCCCTCTGGTGGAGGACTGGCTCGCCGGTGACGACGACGGGGCGGATCGGCATGTCCCGGATTCTTCCAGAGCCGAGATCGCCTGAGCGACTCGGTGGGCCCCTTCTACGATCGCCTGATGAACCCCGCCATCATCCTCGTGGCCCCCGAACACGCCGCTGCCCTCCGCGACGAGTTCGGCCGGTACGTGCGCGACTACGACATCCGCACGACGACGTCCGTCGCCGAGGCCGAGCAGGTGGCCGGGTCGATCGTCGCCGCCGGTGGTCAGGTCGCGATGTTCGTCACGGAGTCGCGACTGCCGGACGGGCCCGTGTTCGAGGCGTTCGCGCGCTGGCGCACGGTCGTGGCGACGGCTCGGCGGCTGGTCACGGTGCACTGGTCGCACTTCCTCGAGGACTCGGTGGCGTTGCGTCCCGGACTCGCGAAGGGGAAGTACGACGCCTCCCTGCTCATGCCGCGCGGGGTGCGCGACGAGGAGTTCCACACCGCGGTGTGCGAGCTGCTCTCGGACTGGGGCTCGACCGTCGCGACGCCCGAGGTCGACACGGTGCGCATCATCTCCCCCGGCCAGGACGCGCTGGCCGAGGGCATCCGGGACTTCCTCGACCGGATGGGCATGCCGAACCGGACGTACACCCCCGACTCGGAGGAGGGCCGGGCGGCCATCGCGCGGGCCGGGGCCGACCCGACGTTCCCCCTCGTCGAGTCGGTCGACCGGGAGGTCTTCTCACCCGTGAGCGTCCGGGACGTCGCGGTGCGCGTCTTCGGCACCCCGGCAGGGATCGAGCTGGATGCCGTCGTCGACGTCGCGGTGGTCGGCGCCGGCCCCGCTGGGCTGGCCGCGGCGGTGTACGCCTCGTCGGAGGGGTTGTCGACCGTCGTGCTGGAGGCCGAGGCGGTCGGTGGCCAGGCCGGCACGTCCTCGATGATCCGCAACTACCTCGGCTTCCCGCGCGGGATCTCCGGGATGCGCCTGGCCCAGCGCGCCCGCAACCAGGCGATCCGGTTCGGCACCCGGTTCTTCACCGGGTGGTCGGTCACGTCCCTCGAGCCGGGCGTCGACGGGGCAGCGCACGTCGTGCACACCGACGGCGGCGACGTCCGGGCGCGTGCGGTGGTGGTCGCCACGGGGGTGACGTACCGCAAGCTGGGTGTCCCGTCGGTCGAGGCCTTCGTGGGCCTGGGCGTCTTCTACGGCAGCGCGATGTCCGCGGCCCGGGAGATGGAGGGCACCGACGTCGTCGTCGTGGGCGGTGGCAACTCCGCCGGGCAGGCGGCGATCCACCTGGCGAAGTTCGCCCGGTCGGTGACGATCCTCGTGCGCCGCGACGGCCTCGAGGCCACGATGTCGCAGTACCTCATCTCCGAGATCGCCCACCTCCCGCGGGTTCAGGTACGCACCTGCAGTGAGGTCGTGGGAGCGACCGGGGAGGGCAGGATCGAGCAGATCACGGTGCGGGACACCCGGACCGGGGCCGAGGAGGTGCTCCCGTGTCGTGGGCTCGTGCTGCTGCTCGGCGCCGAGCCGCACTGCGAGTGGCTGCCGGAGTCCCTGGCGCGGGACGCGCGCGGCTTCGTGCTCACGGGGCGTGACGTGCCGGCTGACCGATGGATCGACGGTCTTCCGCCGGCCAGTCTCGCCACCACCGTCCCGGGGGTCTTCGCCGCCGGGGACATCAGGGCGACGTCGATGAAGCGGGTTGCTGCCGCCAGCGGCGAGGGCGCCTCGGTGGTGCCCCTCGTGCACGCCTGGCTCGAACCCGAGGAGGGCTGAACCTGGCCTCGTGCCATCTCGGCACGAACACCGAACTCGGCCCGGTCGTGCGTGCGCGACGTACTGTGGGTGGCATCCCCTCACGGGGATTCCACTGTCACCGAGCGGAAGGAGGGCGCGTGAGCATCTTTGACAGCGCCAAGGAGAAGCTTCAGGAGCTGACCGAAAGCCACGGGGACCAGGTCGAGCAGTACAGCGACCAGGCCATCGAGAAGGCTGGCGACCTCGCCGACGAGAAGACCGGCGGCCAGTTCGCCGCTCACGTCGACACCGCTCAGTCCACGGCTGACGGGGCCATCGGCACCTGATCATCCCTCGACGCACCCGGGACCCTCGACCGAACGGTCGGGGGTCTCGGCCGTTCGGTCAGGCTTTGCCGGCAGGCACCGGTTCCGGTCACGAGCGAGCGGTTTGCCTACCTACCCTGAAGTCCCTACCTCGTCTCCCCGGAAGAGAGCATCCGTTGGCGCACAACACCTCAGGGCTGCCGCCGCTCGACATCGAGCCGTTCGACCCGTCCCCGCTGTACGCCGCGGCCAGCTCACCCGACCGTCAGGTCAGCGCCAGTCGTATGCCCCTGCAGTCGGGCCGGGTGATGGGCCTCGTGCTCGTCCTTGTCGCGGTCGTCGCCGTCGTGGCGATCGCGGTCGCGGTCCTCTAGGACGAACTGCTCAGATCGCACACGGTGCGCTCGGGGTCGGTGACGTCGACGGCCTGCCGAGCGACGGCATCCCGAGGGAGACGGCCGGCTTGCCCGGCACGGGTGCGTCCTGCAGGGAGGCCCAGGCGTCCCCACCAGCGGTGCGGCGCACGGCATACGCCCCGCCCTGCACCCCGCTGTCGGCGACGAGGTGGTGCGGTGCGCCGTAGGTGACCCCGACGGTCACGACGTCACCGGGCCGGGGTCGCTCGGCGCCGTCCGGCACGGCGAAGTGCACGAGGCGGTTGTCGCGGGCACGGCCGGACAGTCGCGCCGTCTCGCCGTCCTTGCGACCCTCGCCGGGGGCGACGAGCACCTCGACCTCGCGACCTTCGACGGTGCGGTTCTCGGCCCAGGAGACACGTTCCTGCAGCTCGATGAGCCGCTCGAACCGCTCCTGGACGACGGCCTTGGGCTGCTGGTCCGGCATCGTCGCGGCGGGCGTTCCCTCGCGGATGGAGTACTGGAAGGTGAAGGCGCTGGCGAACCTCGACGCCTCCACCACGCGCAGGGTCTCGGCGAAGTCGGCCTCGGTCTCGCCGGGGAAGCCGACGATGATGTCGGTGGTGATCGCGGCATCCGGGATGGCGGTGCGGACCTTGTCGATGATGCCGAGGAACTTCTCGCTGCGGTAGGAGCGACGCATCGCCTTCAGCACGGTGTCGGACCCGGACTGCAGGGGCATGTGCAGGCTGGGCATGACGTTGGGCGTCTCGGCCATGGCCTCGATGACGTCGTCGGTGAAGGCGGCCGGGTGGGGGCTGGTGAAGCGGACCCGCTCGAGCCCGTCGATCTCGCCACAGGCACGAAGGAGCTTGCCGAAGGCGAACCGGTCGCCGAACTCCACGCCGTAGGTGTTGACGTTCTGCCCGAGCAGGGTGATCTCGATGACGCCCTGGGCGACGAGCGCCTCGATCTCGGCGAGGATCTCGCCGGGGCGGCGGTCCGCCTCCTTGCCACGCAGGCTGGGCACGATGCAGAAGGTGCAGGTGTTGTTGCAGCCGACGCTGATCGACACCCAGCCGGCGAAGGCGGAGTCGCGGCGGGTCGGCAGCGTCGACGGGAACCGCTCGAGGGACTCGAGGATCTCGACCTCGGCGCGCTTGTTGTGCCGCGCGCGGTCGAGCAGCGCGGGGAGGCTCCCGATGTTGTTGGTGCCGAAGACGACGTCGACCCACGGGGCCCGCTTGACGATGGTCTCGCGGTCCTTCTGCGCCATGCAGCCGCCGACGGCGATCTGCAGGTCGGGGTTCGCCGTCTTGGCGGGTCGCAGCTGACCGAGGTTGCCGTAGAGCTTGTTGTCGGCGTTCTCGCGCACGGCACACGTGTTGAAGACGACGACGTCCGCCGTGTCGGGGCGCTCGGCGGTGGGCACGCTCGCGAGGTCGACGTAGCCGGCCGTCTCGAGGAGCCCGGCGAGTCGCTCGGAGTCGTGGACGTTCATCTGGCACCCGTGGGTGCGCACGTCGTAGGTCTTGGGTGTCATGGCTGGTCAAGGGTAAGCCGGGCGCCCGCCACCACGGGAATCCCGGCTGCAGGCAGAGGGTCTCGCTCGCCCCGATCCCACATATCTTTACTCCCGCCGGTTGGCGATGTCCATCCTCGACTCGAGTGCGTGCATGGCACGCCAGGTCTTCCTCGGCGCACCAACCGGAGCCGAATCACGTGCACCGTCGAGCATGGGCTGCCTCCTCACCCCCCGAGCATGCACGTCGGTCGACCGTGTCAGGTGAGAAGACACACATGTCGGGGAGGCCGTAGACTTGCAGAGTTCTGCAACTCTGCAAGGAAGCCGCCCGACATGCCCGTTCCGCTGTACCAGGCCAAGGCCGAGTTCTTCCGCACCCTCGGGCACCCCGCGCGCATCCGGGTGCTCGAGCTGCTCGCCGAGCGTGATCGCGCCGTCCACGAGCTGCTCGCGGCGATCGCCGTGGAGGCGCCGAGCCTGTCCCACCAGCTCGCCGTCCTCCGGCTCGCCGGCCTGGTCACCCAGCGCCGCGAGGACGGGCAGGTCATCTACAGCCTCGCCCTCCCAGCGGTTCACGACCTGCTCGCGAGCGCCAGGGAGATCCTGCAGACCAAGGCGGCGGACCAGGGTGGCCTCGTCGACGACATCACGCCTGCGGCCCACGCGTGAGCACCGGAGCGCTCCGGCTCGGCGCGCCCCGACTCCCCCGCACTCGGGTCGTGGCGCTACCTGGGCACCCGACTGGATGCCGTGCGCCCCCGCAGCCGGGATCTCCGCGCGATGGTCGCGACCCCTCGCCGCGACGTGCTCGCCGGCGTGACCGTGGGTGTCGTCGCGCTCCCGCTGGCGCTGGCCTTCGGCATCGCCTCGGGCCTCGGGGCCACAGCGGGTCTGGTGACCGCGGTCGTCGCCGGGATCGTGGCGGCGCTGTTCGGAGGCAGCCACGTGCAGGTGTCGGGACCGACCGGCGCCATGACCGTCGTCCTCGTGCCGATCGTCGCCACCCATGGCCCTGACGGGGTCCTCGTCGTGGGACTCATGGCGGGGGTCATCCTCGTCGCGATGGGGCTCGCCGGCGCCGGGCGCTACGTCCGGTTCATCCCGCTTCCCGTCATCGAGGGGTTCACCCTCGGCATCGCCGCCCTCATCGCGCTCCAGCAGGTGCCCGCCGCCCTGGGCCTGACCGCAACCCACGAACACGTCGTCGTCTCCGCCGCCGCGGCGCTGCGCGAGTGGGTCTCAGCACCCCAGCTGGCGCCGGCGGCCGTCAGCGTGGGGGTGGCCACGGCGATCCTCGTGCTCTCGCGCGTTCGCCCCGCCGTACCCGTGGCGCTGCTCGGGGTCGTCGTCGCGACCGTGGTCGCTCGCCTGGCGCATCTCGACGTGGAGACCATCGGCGCACTCCCCGACCGGCTGTTCACCCCGTCGGTGCCGTCGGTGTCGTGGAGCGACCTGCGGGTGCTCGCCGTGCCCGCCGTCGCCGTGGCCGCACTGGCCGCCCTGGAGAGCCTGCTCTCGGCGACGGTCGCCGACGCCATGAGCGTCTCGTCACGTCACGACCCTGACCGCGAGCTGTTCGGTCAAGGCCTGGCCAACCTCGCGTCCCCGCTGCTCGGCGGCATCCCGGCCACCGCGGCGATCGCGCGGACCGCCGTCAACGTCCGCTCCGGAGCCCGCTCCCGGCTGGCGGCGGTCGTGCACTCCGTCGTGCTGCTCGTCGTCGTGCTCGCGCTCGCCGACGTGGTCGCCTGGATCCCCCTCGCAGCACTGGCAGGAGTGCTCATCGCGACGGCGGTGCGGATGATCGAGGTGTCGAGCCTGCGCGCGCTGGCCCGGGCCTCCCGCGGTGACGCCTTCGTGCTGGCCCTGACCTTCCTCGCGACGGTCGTGCTCGACCTCGCGACGGCCGTCGTGCTCGGCATCGTCACCGCCGGCGGCCTGGCCCTGCGCCAGCTCGCCCGGACGACCGCGCTGCACGAGGAGGAGCTCCCGAGGCCGGACTCCGACGAGGGTGAGCACGGCGCCGAGGAGAGCGCCCTGCTCCACGAGCGCGTCGTGGCCTTCCGCCTCGAGGGACCGCTGTTCTTCGGTGGGGCGCACACGGCCCTGCTCGAGCTCACCGAGGTCAGCGATGTGCGCGTCGTCATCCTGCGGATGTCACACGTGACGACGCTCGACGCCACGGGGGCTGCGGTGCTCGCCGACACGATCCGCTCGTTGGAGGCGCGCGGCGTCACGGTGCTGCTCTCCGGGGTTCCCGAGAGGTTCGTCGGCAGTCTCGCGTCGAGCGGGATCCACCAGCACCTGACCGCGCTCCACCACGTCTTCGACACCACGCCCGACGCGATCGCGCACGCCCGCAGGCACGTCGCCCGCGATGACCACCACGAGCAGGCGGTCAGGCCAGGCGGGTGATCGCGACGACGACCCCGAGCGAGGCCGTGGCCCGACCCGAGTAGATGCCCTTGAAGGGAGAGACGTCCTCGTAGTCACGGCCACGCGCCACGACGACGTGGTCGACGCCGACCTCGGTGCCGTTCGTCGGGTCCACCGGCGTCCAGCCCCCGTCCCAGTACTCGACCCAGGCATGGCTCTCGCCCTTGCTCGTCTCCCCGACCTCGGTGTCCCTGACCGGAACGAGGTACCCGGAGATGTAGCGGGCGGGGACTCCCAGGCTGCGCAGGGCGCCCACCGTGATGTGGGCGAAGTCCTGGCAGACCCCGGTCCGTTCACCCCACGCGTCCTCACCGCGACTGTGCACCGACGTGCTCCCGGGCTGGTAGCGCATCTCGGCCCGCACGAGGGAGGTGAGCTCCTCGGCAGCCGCGCGCGGTGTCGGGAGTCCGCGCACGGCATCCGCCAGTTCCGTGATGCCGGCCCCCGGGCGGGTGCGTGCCGACAACATGAGCCACTCGTAGCTGCGGTCCTGCACGGCGGGGTCGCGCACCGCGGTCCAGTCCAGGGACGGGGTGTGCCGCTCGACCTCGGTGCGCTCCACGGTCGAGATCGCCTCGATCTCGAGGCGGCCGTGGCTGGCGAGGCTCTCCATGGCCATCACGTGGGTGCCCCAGTGGTCGCGGTAGACGTGGCTCCACGTGAGCGGCTTGATCCGGATCCGGTTCTCCAGGGTGGTCTGGCCGGGCTCGTTGAGCGGGGTCATCCGCAGCTCGTTGTGCGCCGCCCGGACCTGGCCGTCGTAGGTCAGGGAGGTGGTGTGGACGATTCGCCAGCGACGCACGTCAGACCACCCCGTCCCGGGTCCAGGTGGTGACCTGACCGGACTGGAAGTAGCGCGCGGCGATGGCCTGCGACGCCGCCATGACCGACCCCTGCACCCGCAGCATCTGCGCGGGCAGGTCGGCGATGACGTCGGAGGTCGCCCGGTACTCCAGCGAGGTGCGGATGCGGCCGAGCTGGCGGCGCGCCTCGTCGGAGATGCCGATCCGGTCCTCCTGCGGGGCCAGTGCGTCGAGGCGTCGCTCCGCCTCGGAGAGCGCGAAGAACACCGAGCGCGGGAACTCGCGGTCGAGGACGAGGAACGCGGCAGCCCGGTCGTCGCTGAGCAGGCCCCGTTGGCTGCGCATGAACGCCTGTTGCGCACCGCAGCTGGACAGCACGACCGACCACGGCGCACCGCCTCGGGGCAGCCCGCCGGTCGCGACGAGGCGGGCAGTCATGTCGGCCCGCTCGAGGCTGCGCCCGAGGACGAGGAAGTCCCAGGCCTCGTCGTGGGACATCGTCGAGTCGGCGATGCCCGACACGAGCGCGGACCGCTCGCGCACCCACGACAGGTGGCGCTCCGTGGTCACGGTGCGGCCGAAGCCGTTCCACCGGTGCCAGGTGGTGTTGATGCCCTCCCACAGCTCGGTCGAGAGGGTCTCGCGGGCCCGACGGGCGTTCTCGCGAGCGGCGTAGAGCGCCCCGCTGATCGAGCTCGAGTTCGAGCGGTCGAAGACGAGCGCGGCACCCACGTCCGCGAACCCCGGCTCGCCCTCGAACGGCATCCCCATGATCACCGAGAGGACCGTGCGCGAGGCGACGAGCTCGTCGGCGCCGGGGTCCTCGAGCAGCTGCAGCCGCAGCACGTCGACGATGCGCGCCGTGCCGTCGGCTCGCTCGGTGTAGCGCCCGATCCAGAAGAGCGACTCGGCGATGCGGCTCAGCACGTCGCGTCCCGTCGCCGCGAGCGCCCTGACTGCTGCTGCTGTTGCTGCTGCGCCTTCATGCTGTCCTCGTGGGATGCCGTGGGCGCACTCATGACGATGACCTCGCGGTTGTCGGGTGGTCGGGTCGACGTGTGCGAGGCAGCCCGGCGGTCGGAGAGCACCCAGGTGTCCTTGGAGCCGCCGCCCTGGCTGGAGTTGACGACGAGCTCACCCTCCGGGAGCGCGACGCGGGTGAGCCCGCCCGGAAGCACCCGGACGCGTTCGCCGTCGTTGACGGCGAACGGTCGCAGGTCGACGTGCCGCGGTGCGAGGTGCCCGTCGATGAACGTCGGCACCGTCGACAGCTGCACCACCGGTTGGGCGATCCAGCTGCGCGGGTCCGCGGCGACCTGGGCGCGCAGTCGGTCCAGGGTGGCGGCATCCGCCCTCGGGCCCACCACGAGCCCCTTGCCGCCGGAGCCGTCGACGGGCTTGACCACCATGGTGTGCAGGTTGTCCAGCACGTGCTGCAGGGCGGCCGGCTCGTCGCAGCGGTAGGTGTCGACGTTGCCGAGGATCGGGTCCTCGTCGAGGTAGAAGCGGATGAGGTCGGGCAGGTAGGAGTAGATGAGCTTGTCGTCGGCGACGCCGTTGCCGATGGCGTTGACGACGGTGACCCGCCCCGCGCGCATGGAGGACACCAGGCCCGCGACGCCGAGGATGGAGTCACCGCGAAAGTGCACCGGGTCGAGGTACTCGTCGTCGATGCGCCGGTAGATGACGTCGATCGGGCGGTCGCCGGTCGTCGTGCGCATCCGGACCTGCCCACCCACGCAGACGAGGTCACGCCCCTCGACGAGCTCGACGCCCATCATCCGGGCCAGCAGGGCGTGCTCGAAGTAGGCCGAGTTGAACACCCCGGGGGTGAGGACGACGACGGTCGGGTCGCTGGCACCGTCCGGTGCTGCGGCACGCAGGGCCGCGAGCAGCATGCGCGGGTAGTCGTGCACGGGGCGGATGCGCATCGTCGCGAAGGCCTCGGGGAACACGTTGGCCATCGCCCGGCGGTTGGCGATGACGTAGCTGACCCCGGAGGGCACGCGCACGTTGTCCTCGAGCACCCGGAAGGTGCCCTCCTCGTCACGGATGAGGTCGACGCCGGCGACGTGCACGCGCACCCCGTTGCTCGGTCGGATCCCCATGACCGCCCGGTGGTAGTGCTTCGAGCTCGCGATGAGGCGCCACGGGATGATGCCCTCGTGGACGGCGCGCGGGATCTCGCCCTCGCGCGAGTAGATGTCGTCGAGGAAGGACTCGAGCGCCGTGACCCGTTGCACGACACCGGACTCGATGATCTGCCACTCGTGGGCGCTGATGACGCGCGGCACGGCATCCAGCGGGAACGGGCGCTCCTCCCCCGCGTGGTCGAACGTGACGCCCTGGTCGAGGTAGGAGCGGGCCAGCGTGTCGGCGCGCTCCTTGAGGGCAGGGCCGTTCATGCCGCGCAGGGTGTGGAAGACCGGCTTGTACGGCGTTCGCGGCGCTCCGGGCTCGGAGAGCATCTCGTCCCAGGCCACGCCGAGGGCGTACTCGTCGAAGAGGCCCCCGCGTTCTCAGCCGGCATGTCATCGCTCACGTGACGAACCTATGGCCATCGCGTGAACCTGTCATCACGCTCGTGTCACCCCCGTGTTTCGCGGCCCTGCCGTCCGAGGGGTGGACGGCCTAAGGTTGCTGGCGTGGACGAGCCCCGCCCCACGGTGTCGCTGCGCCCGGTGGATGCCGGGAGCTGGCGGGACGTCGCGCGCCTCACCATCGCGCCGGGGCAGGAACGCTTCGTCGCCGCGCCGACGTACTACCTCGCGTTCTGTGCGTACGAGGACGTCTGGCAGCCGATGTCAGTGCACGACGCCGGGTCGGGTGAGGTCGTCGGGTTCCTCATGTGGGGCATCGACGACTCGGACGGAAGCTGCTGGCTCGGAGGGGTGCTCGTCGACGCGGAGCACCAGGGTCGCGGAGTGGGTCGCGCGGCGATCGTCGAGGCGCTGCGGGTGCTGCAGCCACGGGTCGACAGCGCGGGGTTCGCGCTGGCCTACCACCCGGACAACGCCGTGGCGAGGTCCCTGTACACGAGCCTGGGCTTCGTCGAGACCGGCGAGGTGGACGAGGACGAGGTCGTGGCCCGACTGCTTCCGGGCTCGTGACAGGCTGGTGGCACGGCATCCGCCCGTCTCGAGAGGACACCATCCGTGCGCACGCTGCTCAACATCATCTGGGGCGGGGTTGTCCGCTCGCGACGCGGGTATACGCCCGTCACGAGCGGACAACCCCGTCACCAGTCGGTCACCGTGGCCGTCAGAACGTGCCGAGGTGCCTTCGCGCCTGCGCCGCCGATTCGGTCACGTCGACGCCATAGGCATCGCGTCCCGTCGACGCGAATGCGGACAGTCGGTCCCCGGCCCGTTCGAAGAGCCGTTGCGGCCCCGACCTGGTTCCCTCGGGCGGCATGGGTCAGTGCAACGCAGACCTGCGCCAGCCCCTGCCACAGATCCGCCTCCTCGGTGGGCCCGGCCTTCCAACGCGCCTCCAGCACTTCGTGGGCTGCGAATGGACGGCCGGCATCGATGAGCTCTCTGGCCTTCCTGAGCGTCTCGTGCGGCGGCAGCGGTTCCTCCGACACCGGCTCGACACCCTCGGCCCCGTAGGGCAGAGGGCGACCCAACGCGTCTCGCGGCCGTGCCTGACGCGCACGACCCTCGGTGTCCCGATCCCGCTCTGCTCCAGTCACACGAGAAGCGTCCCAGAGAAGTCGAGCCCGGCGCGCGACGCGGTGGTCACGTTTCACGTCAGCCTCCACGCGACACCGCGAACTCGTGCTCAAGCACGGCCATCACCACATCGTCATACCAGCGGCCGTCGAGGAAGCAGGTTTCCCGCTCGCGCCCCTCCTCCACGAAGCCGCACGCCCGGTAGGTGGCAATCGCACGGTGGTTGAAGTCCAGGACGCGCAGGTCCACGCGGTGCAGCATCAGCGTCTCGAAGGCGTGACGTAGAACCAGCCGCGTCGCCTGCTGGCCAAGCCCTCGGCCGAAGAACGAGGGGTCGTAGAGCCCGATGGCATATCGGGCACGGCGGTCCTCGGCATTGATCGCATGGAGGAACGCTGCGCCGACGGCCTCGCCCTCGAGGTCGAGCACCCACTGGATGCGGTTCGCCTCGTCTGCGGCCAGTTCCCAGTGGGCGTACCACTGCGTCACCTCGTCATCGCTCATGGCTCGCGTCACCGTGGCGGAGCCGTAGCCGCGTTCGATCTCGGCATGCCACCCATGTCGTTGACGCGCCGCGCGGTCCTGGGGCCGAAGGGCCCGCAAGGAGACCGAATCCCCCACCAGCTCTGGAACCCTCACTCGACGATCGTCGCGGACCGAGTCAGACGACGCAACGTGATGTGGCCACTGTCGTGGGTCACTCCCCCGTCCGACCGCCAGACCCTCGGTAGGTTGCGCGCATGACAGAGCACGCGGAGGCAGGCCTGGACGAGAGCGCCCGCCGCGAGGTCACGCCGCTGCCATCGCGTTCCAGGTGCTGGGCGCTCGCGGCGGCGTCCGCACTGGTGGTCGCCGCGACCTACTGGATGGCGCTGCAACCCGGAGCCGCTGATGCCCAGACCGATGTCGTGCGGTGGATCAACGACCCACCGGAACCGTTCGGGACCGTGCTGGCCGTGACCAACTCGCTCTTGCGCCCGGTGCCCTTGACGGTGGTCGCGCTCGCTCTCGTCGGCTGGATCGTCTTCACGGCCCGGGGCAGCGACCGATGGGAGGTGCTCAGGGCGATGCTGTTGGCCTACGCGCTCTCCGAGGCCATCACCCAGATCCTCAAGCGGGCGGCCGAGCAGCCCAGGCCCACGGCGTCGATCGCCGGGCTGGACGTCCACGGCTACCCCACGGAGCCGCACGGACACGCCTACCCCTCGGCCCACACGAGTGTCGCCGTCGGGCTCGTGACGGCGATGTGGCCCTGGCTGACGTGGCCGCAACGCGCCGTGGGCGTGGCCATCGCGACCCTCGTCGCGCTGAACCGCCTGTACATCGGAGCGCACTGGCCCCTCGATGTTCTGGGGGGTGCGGCCATCGGGCTGCTCTCGGGCTCGCTGTGCTGGCTGGTGGCGGCCAGGTGGCCCATCCGGCGCAGTACGGTCGGGTGACCACGCGCTGAGCACCCCACAGGAGAGGACCGCGATGAGACCACTTCGATACTCGATCAACGTCACCCTCGACGGCTGCTGCCATCACGAGGCAGGGCTCCCGCCCGACGAGGAGTCGATGCGCTACTGGACCGCTGAGATGCAACGAGCCGATGCCCTGATCTTCGGCCGGGTGACCTACGAGATGATGGAGTCGGCGTGGCGAAAGCCGGCCACGGGCACCTGGCCTGACTGGATGGGTGAGCGGGAGATCCCGTTCGCCGAGACCATCGACCGGGCGAAGAAGTTCGTCGTGTCGAGCACGCTGAGCGGGGTTGACTGGAATGCCGAGCTGGTGCGAGGCGACGTGGGGCAGGCCGTTCAGCAGCTCAAGCAGGAGCCGGGCGAAGGCCTCTTCGTGGGTGGGGTCACGCTCCCCCTGGCATTGGCAGACCTGGGACTGATCGACGAGTACGCGTTCCTGGTGCAGCCGGTCCTTGCCGGACACGGGCCGACGTTGCTCGCCGGTCTGCGCGAGCGCATCCAGCTCGAGCTCGTGGATCGCCAGGAGTTCCGGTCGGGAGCGGTCGCCCTGCGATACCGGCCCACCTGAGCCCCGAGGCAGACGATCAGTCAGTCGCGCTGGTGCTCCGGCGCCTCGCGCACGGCTTCTCGTACGATGCGCATCGACACGTCCGAGGGATAGCCCTTGCGAGCGAGCATCCCCGCGAGCCGCCGGGTCTGCACGAGGGGCGCCAACCCGCTCATCGAGCGCATCTTCTTCGCGACGAGCGCTCGGGCCCGGTCCTCCTCGTCGTGCGGGTCGACCTCGTCGAGCGCGGCCTGCGCCGTCTCGTCGTCGACCCCCTTGCGACGCAGCTCCTGCGCAAGCGCCCGCCGGGCGAGCCCGCGGCCGGCCTGCTGCGAGCGGACGAGCATCCCCGCGTAGGCGGTGTCGTCGACGAGCCCGACCTCCTCCATCCGATCGAGCACCGCTGTGGCGATCTCGTCGGGGCAGTTCTTCTTGCGCAGGGCCTGTTCGAGCTGGGCGCGGCTGCGGGGAGCCGCCGTGAGCTGGCGCAGCACGATCTGGCGCGCCCAGTCGTGCGGGTCGGGCTCGCTCCCCCGGGTTCTCGGGTCTGCCTCCGGGTCCTGCGGCGGCGAGCCCACCACCGGCTGGCCCACGGCCGGCGACCCCACCGCCGGCGACCCCACCGCCCAGGAGGGCGGCGGGGTCGTCGAGTCAGCGAACGGCATCCCGAATCAGGGGTGGCTCAGAAGTCGACCGGGATGTCGGGGACGGCGGCCAGGGCGTCGACCCGCGGCACCCCGATGCCGAGCTTGTCCTTGATGTTCTTCTCGAGCTCGTCAGCGAGGTCGGGGTTGTCCTTGAGGAACGCACGTGCGTTCTCCTTGCCCTGCCCCAGCTGGTCGCCGTCCATCGTGTACCAGGCACCGGCCTTGCGCACGAAGCCCTGCTCGACCCCCATGTCGATGAGGCCACCCTCGCGCGAGATGCCCTGCCCGTAGATGATGTCGAACTCGGCCTGCTTGAACGGCGGGCTCACCTTGTTCTTCACGACCTTGCAGCGGGTGCGGTTGCCGACCGCGTCGGTGCCGTCCTTGAGGGTCTCGATGCGCCGCACGTCCAGGCGCACCGACGCGTAGAACTTCAGCGCCTTGCCACCCGTGGTGGTCTCGGGCGAGCCGAACATCACGCCGATCTTCTCGCGGAGCTGGTTGATGAAGATCGCCGTCGTGCCCGTGGTGCTGAGGGCGCCGGTGATCTTGCGCAGCGCCTGCGACATGAGGCGGGCCTGGAGGCCGACGTGGCTGTCGCCCATCTCGCCCTCGATCTCGGCGCGGGGGACGAGCGCCGCGACGGAGTCGATGACGATGATGTCGAGCGCGCCGGAGCGGATGAGCATGTCGGCGATCTCGAGCGCCTGCTCCCCCGTGTCCGGCTGGGAGACGAGCAGCGCGTCGGTGTCGACACCCAGGGCCTTCGCGTACTCGGGGTCGAGTGCGTGCTCGGCGTCGATGAAGGCCGCGATGCCGCCGGCCTTCTGGGCGTTGGCCACCGCGTGCAGGGCGACGGTGGTCTTTCCCGAGCTCTCCGGACCGTAGATCTCGACGACGCGGCCGCGGGGCAGGCCGCCGATGCCGAGCGCGACGTCCAGGGCGATGGAACCGGTCGGGATGACCTCGATCGGGGGCCGCACGTCGTCTCCGAGGCGCATGACGGCACCCTTGCCGTGCTGCTTCTCGATCTGCGCCATCACCGAGGCGAGGGCCTTGTCCTTCTCGCCACCGTTGGCCGCAGCCACGGGGTTGGGCATCACGGGTCCGCGATTACCTGCCATGTCACACCGTCTCTTCCTGTTCGTGCATCGAGCGCGCCCACCGGCGACCAGCTCTCGCCATCGGTCTCGTCGCGAGGTCTGGGTCAGACGCTAGGTGGCGGTACCGACAACGGTCACGAGCTGCCGTCGAGCCTGTGGACAAGTGCCATCGGGGACACCACCTGTGGACGACCATAGACGAACACCTGTTCGACACCATGCATTGTCGGACGACACGCCGGGCGGGTGTGGTCGAATCAGCGCGTGCCCTCTGCTGAAGGCCACCACCGGCCGCTCAACGCCCGCAGACCCCCCACGGTCGCGACGACCCTCCCGGGGCTGCTCTCCCTGCGGAACTACGAGCGCGGGTGGCTGCGCGGCGACCTGCTCGCCGGGGTGACCGTCGCGGCCTACCTCATCCCCCAGGTCATGGCCTACGCCCAGATCGCCGGGCTCCCCCCGGCCGCCGGACTGCTCGCCATCGTCGCGCCCACCCTCGTCTACGCGGTCCTGGGCTCCTCCCGCCAGCTGTCCGTGGGCCCGGAGTCCACGACCGCGCTCATGACCGCCACGGCCGTCGCCGCGGTCGGCGTCAGCGGCCCCGACGCGTACGCCGCCCTGGCGGCCGCCCTCGCCGTGGTCACCGGCCTGCTGTGCGTCCTCGGCTGGGTCTTCGGCCTGGGCTTCCTCGCCGACCTCTTCTCCAAGCCCGTGCTCGTCGGTTACCTCACCGGCGTCGCCGTGCTCATGGTCGTCAGCCAGATCGACAGCCTGACCGGCATCGAGGTGGAGGGCGACTCGATGCCCGCCGAGATCTGGAGCGCCGCGACCCACCTCGCCGACGTCCACGTCCCGACCCTCGTGCTCGCCACCACCCTGCTCGTGCTCCTCCTGCTGGCCGCCCACTTCTTCCCCCGCCTGCCCAACCCCCTGATCGCCGCGCTCCTCGGGGCCGCGGCCGTGGCGGTCCTCGGGCTCGAGGAGCTCGGGGTCGCGACCGTCGGCGCCCTCCCCACAGCCATCCCCGCACTGAGCCTGCCCGACCTCTCGCCGGATGCCGTCGCCACCATGCTCGCGCCCGCGCTCGGGGTCGCGGTGGTCGCGTACTCCGACAACGTGCTGACCGCCCGGGCCTTCGCCGAGCGATCCGGACAGCGGATCGACGCCAACCAGGAGTTCCTGGCGCTGGGCGCCGCCAACGTCGCGGGCGGGCTGCTCTCCGGCTTCCCCGTGAGCAGCAGCGGCAGCCGCACCGCGATCGGCGCCTCGATGGGTAGCCGCACCCAGCTGTACTCCCTCGCCACCCTGGCCACCGTCCTCGTGGCGGTGCTCGCCCTCGGCCCGGTCATCGCCGCCTTCCCCAAGGCGGCCCTGGGCGCCCTCGTCGTCTACGCCGCCATCCGGCTCGTGGACGTCGCCGAGATCCGCCGGGTCGCCCGCTTCCGCCGAAGCGAGCTCTTCCTGCTCATCGCGACCACGCTCGGGGTGTTCGTCCTCGGCGCGCTCTACGGCATCCTGTTGGCCGTCGCGCTCTCGCTCGGCGACCTGCTGCGCCGGGTCGCCCGCCCGCACGACGGCATCCTCGGGTACGTGAGCGGCATGGCGGGGATGCACGACGTCGACGACTTCCCGGATGCCGTGCAGGTGCCGGGTCTCGTCGTCTACCGCTACGACTCACCACTGTTCTTCGCCAACGCCGAGGACTTCCACGCCCGTGCCCTGGCCGCCGTCGACGAGGCCACGGACCCGGTCGAGTGGCTCATCATCAACGCCGAGGCCAACGTCGAGGTCGACCTGACGAGCCTGGACGCCCTGACCCGCCTGCACCGCGAGCTCGACGCCCGAGGGATCGTCCTGGCCCTGGCCCGGGTCAAGCAGGACCTGCTCGACGACCTCGTCGCGGCTGACCTCGTCGACGCCATCGGCACCGACCGGATCTACCCGACCCTGCCGACGGCTGTCACCGCCTACCTGGCCTGGCACGCCGACACCCACGGCACCACGCACCCGTTCGGCCCGGTTCCCTAGGGCGACCCGGGTCCGGGTGCCCGGGTCACCAGCTCGAGGAGCTCGAGGACGTGCTGGTACTGCTGGCCGGTGGCGCGCGTCATTCCGAGCTCGCAGGTGCGGTTGCAGGAGGCGTAGGCGTCGAAGGGCCCGGCCTGCACGATCTGCGCGGACTGCGCCTGCGTGGCAGAGGCAGTCAGCTCCGGGTGCAGCAGCCCGCGGTCCCCCGCGAAGCCACAGCAGCCCCAGGAGTCGGGGACGAAGACCTCGTCCGCGACGGCTCGCGCCACCGTCATCAGCGCAGGGTCGAGGCCCAGCTGGGTCGACGAGCAGGTCGGGTGCAGCGCCAGCCTGTGCAGTCGCGGCTGCGTCCTCGGCAGCTCGGGAAGCAGCTCGGCCGCCACGTAGGCCACCGCGTCCACGACCCGGATGCCGGCGTACCGGGCATCCGTCTCGGCCGCGTGGGCGAGCGTGGTCACCAGTCCCTCGGTGCACGAGGCCGCGTCACTGACCACGTCCAGCTCGCCCCCACGCGTGGCCTCCCACAGGGATGCCGCCACCCGCTGCTCCATGGCCCGTGCGCCCTCGAGCATGCCCTTGGAGCGCCACGGAGTGCCACAGCACAGGCCGGGCAGGTTCCCCGGCGCCACGAGAACCACACCAGCACGTCGGCACAGCGACAGGAAGGCCCCCCGCACTCCGGGGCCGTCGTCGCTGGGGCCGAAGAGGGTTCCCACACATGCCGAGAAGTACACGGCCTCGCGCGGGCTCTCCGCCCGCTCGCTCGCCTCGAGGGCCCAGGGTGACCGTCCCTCCGGCCGCTGTCGACCGCCACCGGGCAGCTCCGGGGACCACAGCGGCACCACCTCCTCGTCACCTGCCCTGCGCACGAGACCGTTCGGGACGAGCACCACCGGATCCGGCAGCACTCGCGCCATCGTCAGCGCCGCCGAGGCCACCCGCGTCGTGGCGCCCCAGTGCCCGGCCGCCAGGCGCCAACCACGGCTCGCCATCGGCCCCACCGCCTCTGCCCGCAGCCGCTTGGTGAGGTCACCGGTGTTGATGTCGACGGGGCAGGCGGTCTGGCACATGCCGTCCACCGCGCAGGTCTCGACGGCGTCGTACTCGAAGTCACGCTCGAGCTCGTGCAGGAGCGCCAGGTCGCCCGCAGCGGCAGCGGTCTGCATCTCGCGGCGCAGCACGATCCGCTGCCGTGGCGTGGTGGTCAGGTCGCGGCTCGGGCACACGGGCTCGCAGTACCCGCACTCCACGCACCGGTCGACCTCCTCCTCCACCGTCGGCGTCACCTTGACGTTGCGGGTGTGGGCCTCGGGGTCGTCGCTGATGATGACCCCCGGGTTCAGCACACCGAGCGGGTCGAAGAGCGCCTTGACCTCCTTCATCACGTCGTGCAGCTCGTCGCCGTACTGCAGCCGCACGAAGGGCGCCATCATGCGACCCGTCCCGTGCTCGGCCTTGAGAGAACCCGTCGAACCCGAGGACCAGCTCCACCATCTCGTCGGTGAACGCCAACAGGCGATCCATCCGGCCGCCCTCGAGCCGCTCGTTGAGCATGAAGTGGATGTTGCCGTCCTTGGCGTGACCGAAGATGACGTTGTCCTCGTACCCGTGCCGCGCGAACAGCTCGATCAGCCGCTCGCACGTCGGCAGCAGGGCCGGCACCGGCACCACGATGTCCTCGAGCAGGGCGGTGGTGCCCGTCGGGCGGGCACCGGCCACCGCGGCATACAGGCCCTTGCGGGTGTTCCACAGGCGCGCACGGGACGCGGGATCCGACGCGAGCGCCGCCGGCGAGCTGAGGGGAAGCCGGGTCAGCGCGGGAAGCGCGAGCCGCCCCAGCGCGTCCACCTCGTCCTTGCTCCTGGCCTGGTACTCCACGAGCAGCGCCGCGTGCTGGTCCACGTCGATGCGCTTGAGGACGTCATCGGCCCTGGGGTCGGCCTGTCCGACGCGCAACGACACCGCGTCCATGAGCTCGATCGTCGCCGGGGCGGTCTCGAGGATCGCGGTCAGGGAGCCGGTCGCGCCGGCGAGGTCGTCGAAGACGAGCAGCCCGGTCATCGCGTGCGGCAGGAGCGGCACGGTGTGCATCACCACCGACGCCACGAAGGCCAGCGTCCCCTCGCTCCCGACCACCAGGTGCGCGAGCACGTCGACCGGCCGGGTGTGGTCGAGGAAGGAGTTCAGGCCGTAGCCCATCGTGTTCTTCATCGAGAACTGCTGCTCCAGCAGGCGCACCGACGCCGGGTTGCCCCGGACGCGGTCGCGGAGCCGGTCCAGCCCGGCATACAGCCCGGGTTCGAGCTGGCGGAGCCGTTCGTCGGCGTCCGGGGCACCGGTGTCGAGCACCGTGCCGCTGGGCAGCACGAGCACCAGCGAGTCCAGGGTGTTGTAGGTGTTGGCTGCAGTGCCACAGGCCATGCCGCTGCTGTTGTTGTTGACGACCCCGCCGAGGGTGCACGCGATCTCGCTGGCCGGGTCCGGGCCCAGCTTGCGGCCGTGCCGCGCCAGCCGGGCGTTGACCGACCGCACGGTGGCGCCGGGCCCGACGCGCACGCGCAGGCCGTCGTCGAGGACCTCGATGCTGCGGAAGTGCCTGCGGGTGTCGACGAGGATGCCGTCCGTGCCGGCCTGTCCGGACAGGCTGGTTCCCCCGGAGCGGAACGTCATGGGGATGCCGTGCGCGGCCGACACCGCGAACAGGCGCCCGACCTCGGCGGCGTCGACGGGCTCGGCCACGGCCTGCGGGAGCAGGGCGTAGTGCGACGCGTCGTGCATCATCTTCAGCCGGTCACTCATCCGTGAGTGGAGCCGATCAGGGTCCTCGAGTGCGGCGGCGAAGGGGTTCACGCGTCCGCTCCCTCGACGAGCACGACGACCAGGGTCCGCGGGCCGTGGACCCCCTCCACGCGCTCGAGCTCGATGTCACTCGTGGCACTGGGGCCGCTGATCCACGTCAGTGGTCGGGCTCCGTCGGGCCCGGGCCGCAGCCTGGCCACCGACTCGGGCACGTCATGGACGACCTGGTCGGCCCGGATGACGCACACGTGGGTGTCCGGCACGAGCGTGAGCTGGCGTCGGCCCTGGTCGGCCCCGTGGTCCAGGACGATGGTGCCGGTCGTGGCGACGCCGACTGCGGATGCCGTGACGACGGCATCCACGTCGTCACGGGCGAGGTGCGTGGTCGCCTCGTCGTCGGACAGCACGCGGGCGACCCCCTCCGCGGCTGCCCGCCACGCCGGGTCGAGCCCGCTCGGCACGACGACGGTCCGGCATCCGTGCTCGCGCAGCGCCCCGGCGACGGCACCGGCGACACCCGACGGGTCCACCCGCACGACCTGCGCACGGTAGTCGGCGACGTTCTCGGCGAACAGCTCGAGGGTCTGTGCGACGCCGGCAGAGGTCTCCTCGACGACGGGCACGGGTCCCCGGTCCTCCGGGGTGGTGACGATGTCGGCGGTGGCTCCCCTGACTCGGGCCAGGATCTCGTCGCGTGCGCTCATCGGTGCTCCCCTCCTCGTTCGCGGGCCCACCACTGCCGGAAGGACTCGGTCGGTGGGGTGGGCAGGTCCCTGGCGTTGGTCCAGGCGCCGAGCCCGGGCACGGAGCGGATCGTCCGGGTGCCCAGGACCCGGCCGGCGGTCGTGGCCGCCTTCTGCGCCCCGGCGAGTCGCTTGGGGTCCGACAGCACCCAGGCCGCGGCCCGCATCGCGGCCGACTCGGCAGTCGGACCGGCCTCGTCGACGACCTGGCCGCGCAGCTCGACGAGCAGCTCGGGGATGTTGATCCGCACGGGGCACGCGTCGAAGCACGCACCGCACAGGCTGGAGGCGTAGGGCAGGGACTTGTCGATCGTGCTCGCGGTGCCCCGCAGCTGCGGGTTGAGCACGGCGCCGATCGGCCCCGGGTAGACCGAGCCGTAGGCGTGGCCGCCGGTGCGTTCGTAGACCGGGCAGACGTTGAGGCACGCGGAGCAGCGGATGCACCGCAGCGCCTGGCGGCCGACGCGGTCGGCGAGCACGTGGCTGCGGCCGTTGTCGAGGAGCACGACGTGCACCTCCTGGGGTCCGTCGCCCTCGTGGACGCCCGTCCACATCGTCGTGTACGGGTTCATCCGTTCACCCGTGCTCGAGCGGGGAAGCAGCTGGAGCATCGGTGCGAGGTCCTCCCACGAGGGGATGACCTTCTCGATGCCGACGACCGAGATGAGCGTCTCGGGCAGGGTCAGGCACATCCGCCCGTTGCCCTCGGACTCGACGACGACGAGGGTGCCCGTGTCGGCGACCGCGAAGTTCGCCCCTGAGACACCGACCTTCGCGCGCAGGAACTTCTCGCGCAGGTGCAGCCGGGCGGCCTCGGCGAGCCGGGCGGGGTCGTCGGTGAGGTCGTCCGGGGCCGGGCGCCCGACGGTCCCCATCTCGCGCAGGAAGATCTCGCGGATCTCGCTGCGGTTGCGGTGGATCGCCGGGACGAGGATGTGGCTCGGGCGGTCGTGTCCGAGCTGGACGATGAGCTCGGCGAGGTCGGTCTCCCACGCGTGGATGCCGGCAGCCTCCAGCGCCTCGTTGAGCTCGATCTCCTGGGTCACCATCGACTTGACCTTGACGACCTCGTCGACCTCCTTGGACATCACGATGTCCAGGACGATCCGGTTGGCCTCCTGTGCGTCCCGGGCCCAGTGCACCGTGGCCCCGTTCGCGGTCAGGCTCGCCTCGAGCTGCTCGAGGTAGTCGCCGAGGTGGGTCAGCGCCTCGTCCTTGGCCTCGGCTCCGGCGACCCGCAGGGCCTCCCACTCGGGGACCTCGGCGACGACCCGGGCGCGCTTGCCGCGGATCGTGGCCGTGGCGTGCCGCAGGTTCTTGCGCTGCTGCGTGTTGGCCAACGCCGCGCGGGCGGCCACCGGGAACGTCGGCATGCCGACGAAGGTCGGAGAGGTCTGCTGCAGCGGCCCGGGCGTCGTGGTGCTCATGACTGGTCCTCCTCGGTGGAGGCGAGGACCTCGGCCAGGTGCATCCGGCGCACGCCGGACCGTTGCCGGCCGAGGATCCCGCCGATGTGCGCCAGGCACGAGTTGTCACCGGCGACGAGCACCTCGGCGCCGGTCTCGACGACGTGCCGCGCCTTGTCAGCGCCCATGGCGATGGAGACGTCGGCGTTCTTCATGGCGAACGTGCCGCCGAAGCCGCAGCACTCCTCGGCGCCGGGCAGCTCGACGAGGTCGATGCCGCGCACGGCCCGCAGCAGCTGGAGCGGCCGGTCGCCGACCCGCAGCATCCGCAGCGAGTGGCACGTCGGGTGGTAGGTGACCCGGTGCGGGAAGTAGGCCCCGACATCGGTGACGCCCAGCACGTCGACGAGGAACTCCGACAGCTCGTACACCTTCGGCGAGAGGTGCTCGACCCGGCTGGCCAGCCGGTCGTCACCGACCAGCTCGACGATGCCCGGATGCTGCTCGCGCACCGAGCCGACACACGAGCCCGACGGCGCCACGACGGCGTCGTAGCCCTCGAAGACGTCGACGAACCGGCGCACGAGGGGTACGGCCTTCGAGCCGTATCCGGTGTTGGTGAGCATCTGCCCACAGCACGTCTGCTCCATCGGGAACTCGACACGGCATCCGAGCCGCTCGAGGAGGCGGACCGTGGCCTTGGGCGTCTCGGGCCACATCGTGTCGTTGAAGCACGTCGCGAACAGGGCGACCTTGAGGTCGACCAGTGGGCGGGCCGGCGCGGTCACGGAAGCATCCACGCCAGGACGGTCGACTGGAGACCGACGAGGATGCACATGGCGACGATCAGACCGATGCTCCATGGCAGGACCTTACGAAGGATGTCGGACTCGCGGCCGACGAGACCCACGGCAGTCGCCGCGATCGTCAGGTTCTGCGGGCTGATCATCTTGCCGACGACCCCGCCCGAGGTGTTGGCGGCGACGAGAAGGGTCGGGTCGATGCCGGCCGTCTCCGCGGCGCTCTGCTGCAGCGTGGCGAACAGGGCGTTGGCGCTGGTGTCCGAGCCGGTGACGGCGGTGCCGATCCACCCGAGCGTCGGGCTGAGGTAGGCGAACAGGGCGCCGGTCGCCGCGATCCAGGTGCCGATCGTGATCGTCTGGCCGGAGAAGTTCATGACGTAGGCCAGGGCGAGCATCGAGGCGACGGTGAGGAAGGCGTAGCGCATCTTGTGCGCGGTGGCCCAGGCCTCGGCTCCCCATCCGGCCAGTCCGATGCCGTAGACGAAGGCGACGATGAGGGAGCAGATGAGGAGCATGGAGCCCGGCGAGCTGAGCCAGGACAGCGTGTACGTGGTCGCCGCACTCGGGGTGCCGGCAATCGTGAGCACCTCACCCGACAGCCCCGGCCAGGGGATCTTGATGTCGGTCGTGGCCAACCACGACTTCACGGGTGCGATGAGCTTGGCGATCCCGAAGACGACGATGACGAGCAGGTAGGGGAACAGCGCCATCGTGATGCGTGTGCGGGTCAGGCCGTCGGCGCGCTCCGCCAGCTCTTCGCCGGACACGACGTAGTCGGTGACGGGTCCGGCCCCGGCCGAGCCGCTGGACGTCCCGGGACCGCCAGCCATGGCGAACTCGCGCTCGCGCTCGGAGTGCAGGGTCTCCAGTGCCTCCGCGCGCCCCTTGGGCTGCCAGACCTTGAGGAAGAGGACGGCTGCGGCGAGACCGGCGAGGGAGGCGATGATGTCGGTGAGCTCGACGGAGATCCACGTGGCGGAGATCCACTGGAAGATCGCGAACGTCAGGCCCACGACGACGGCGATCGGCCAGGTCTGGCGCACGCCGCGTCGACCATCGGCCATGAGCACGAGCAGGAGCGGGACGAACGCCGCGAGGATCGGCGTCTGGTGCCCGACGTACGCGCCGATCTCCTGGTAGGGGATGCCGGTCAGGTTGCCCGCGGTGATGATCGGGGTGCCGACCGCGCCGAACGCGACGGGTGCCGTGTTGGCCAGGAGCACGACGGCGGCGGCGCGAAGCGGCGAGAAGCCCAGGGCCATGAGCATGACGCCGGTGATCGCGACGGGGGCGCCGAAGCCGGCGAGCGCCTCGAGGAGGCCACCGAAGCAGAAGGCGATGATGATCGCCTGGATGCGAGGGTCGTCGGAGATGAGGTGGAACGTCGCGCGCAGGTCCTCGAACCGGCCCGAGCGCACCGTCACCTGGTAGAGCAGGATCGCCGTGAAGACGATCCACATGATCGGGAAGAGGCCGAACGCGGCGCCCTGGGTCGCGGCGAGCGCGGCGAGCTTCAGCGGCATCCCGAAGAACAGGGTGGCCACCACGATGGCCACGGCGACCGAGGTGAGGCCGGCCCAGTGGGCCTTCCACCGCAGGACACCGAGCGTGAGGAACACGGTGACCAGGGGGAGCAGGGCCACGAGTGCCGAGATCGCCAGGCTGTCCGCCACCGGGGAGATGTCCGGTTGGAAGGCGGTGGGGATGAGGGGCAGAGCAGTCATTGGTCCTCCGAGTCGCACGTCATTGGGCTCGATCCGAAAATGGTCAGACCATTGCTGGATTGGGGGAACCGTAGTGATGGATCACAGCGGGAGTCAAATGGTCGGACCAATCATGCGACGAATGGTCTGACCTCTGGGTCGAGCGGTCGGTTGCCGTGCCATGCTGGACTCGTGAGCGAGACGATGACCGAACCCGCGGACCGGACGCCCGAGGCCGGGACGCCCGCGCCGGGCGCCGAGGCCGGGCCTGCGGGCCTACGAGATCGTGCTGCGCTGGGTCGACGACCGAATCCTCGGAGGGTCGCTGCGGGTGGGCGACCTCCTGCCGCCCGAGCGTGAGCTGGCGCGGATGCTCGACGTCAGCCGGGCCGCGGTGCGCGAGGCCGTGCGCACGCTCCAGGCGCGCGGTGTGGTGCGCTCCTCCGTGGGCGCCGGGGCTGCGGGCGGCACGAGGATCACGGCGGTACCGAGCGATGCGCTGAGCCGGTTGCTGCAGCAACACGTCGCCCTCGCGAACTTTCCGTTGGACGACGTCATCGAGGTGCGGGTCACCCTGGAACGCCTGAGCGTCAGGCTCGCTGCCAGCCACGCGAGCACCGACGATCTCGCCGGGCTGCGGGCGCTGCTGGACACGATGGACGATCCGGACATCGATCGGGTGCGGTTCAACGACTGCGACACGGCGTTCCACGTCGCCCTGGCAGCCGCCGCAGGCAACCTCCTCGCCCGCGACCTCACCGCTGCCATCCGCGAGTCGATGCGCCTGCCCATCCTCGACCGGCTCCGCGCACTCGACTCGTGGGAAGCCGTCTGCCCCATCCTGCGTCGTGATCACGAGGGGATCTACGCCGCTGTGGCGCGGGGCGACGGTGCTGCGGCCGCTGCCCTGGCGGAGGAGCACATCCGGTCGGCGTGGCACCTCCTCAACAGTGCCTACGGGCACTCGACGGTGCTCCCGCTCCCGCTCGGCGGCCCGGTCGAGCACGAGGGAGGACAGGGCGATGTCGTTCATCGCGATGCCCATGTTGAGGAACATCCGCCGCCCCTTCTCGGGCACGGCGTACTCCCCCGCCACGACCTCGGCGAGGTGCGTGACCGGCTCGGGGAAGTCGAAGAAGTACTTGCTCCCCGCCACCGAGCCGTACTGCCCAGGTCGTCGACGGATCGGCGCTCATCGGCGCCCGCGAGACGCACAACGGAAGCCTGGCTTCCACGCAGGAGGCGGCGAGCCCGGCGTGGCCTTCGCCCAGCCGTCGTCTCATCACCTTGACCCAGGCTTGTGCCCACACGGCCCTTGCCCCGCAGTCGGCGTGCGAGGCAGAGCACCAGCGAACCTCCCAGGGCCGACACCGCGGACCGACAGGGACGGACATCTTGTCCCGTACCAGGACAGGACCGCACTCACAGGTGCCCGGGACATCCGGAGCGAGAACGTGAGGACATCACGGCGGGAGTCCCCGCCGGCCCACCTCGAAACAGGAGCATCGGATGACCACCATCGAGACCCGGCCCGTCGACACCGCGACGACCGAGCCCTCCCGCCGCACCATCCCCTTCCCCGCCAAGCTCGCCGCCACAGCCCTCGTCGTCGGGGCCGCGGGCAACACCCTCCAGACCGTCCTCGCCCAGGTCCTTGGCGGCCGGCCCGAGGGCGTGGCGGAGCAGGCCACCCTCGCCGCCGAGCGGACCGGCCTCGTCACCGCCATGTCGCTGTCCGGCACGCTGGCCGTCCCGTTCATGGCGGTCGGCTTCGTCGCGGCGGCCCACCTCCTCACCCGCCGGGCCTGCCGTACCGGGTGGGTCGCCGGTGCGCTCCTCGTCCTCGGTATGTGGGGCTTCCTCGGCATCCAGGTCACCGAGCTCGTCCAGGTCCAGGCGCTCCTCGACGGGCCACAGGGAATCGCTGCCGCTGGGTGGATGCAGGGCCTGGACTCCGTGCCTCTCCTCGGCGCCGTCTTCGGCATGCCGTTCATGGTCGGTGCGGTGCTGGGGATGCTCACTCTCACGCTCGGGCTCCTCGTCAGGGGCGCCGGTGTGCCGCGGTGGATCCCTGCCCTCTGGCTCGCGTTCATCGTCCTCGACTTCTCGATCGGCGCCGTGGGCCCGGTGGACCCCCACTGGCTGTACCTGGCCGGCGCCGTGGGCTTGGCGCACCACATCACCCGGGACCGGGGCCGGGTGTGGAAGAACGCCTGACGGACGGCGAACCGCGCGCCTACGGTGTGTTGGTGACGTCTGGACGGGACGGGAGCCGGGCCGCCGTGGTGGCGGCTCGGCTCCTGGCCGTGCTGGCTGTGCTGCTCGCCGCCGTCGCCGTGGCGCTGCCCCTGGTGAGCGGCCTGGGCTACCTCGACGAGCTCATGGGCACCCCCGAGGTCGCTGTCGCCGTGTCGTTCTCGGTGGCCGGGGGGCTGCTCGTCGGCAACCCGCGGGGGCGGCGCATGGGCTGGCTGCTCATCGCCATCGGCTCGACGGCGGCGCTCTACACATCCTCGCTGTCCTGGACCGGCTACGAGCTGGGGGGCGACGCGACCGCCGCGTTGCCGGCTGGGGCCGACCTTGCCCGGCTCACCGCCTGGGTCACTGCCTGGGCGTGGTTCCCGTCCTGGCTGCTGGCCTCGACCGTGCTGCCGCAGGTCGTCCCCGAGGGCCGGCCGCTCCCGGGCCGCTGGTGGCGGCTGCCGCTGTGGGCGGCTGGGGCCGCCCTTGCCCTCGGGGTGGTGACCTTCGCCGTCACACCGGGCCCGCTCGGCTTCTTCACGCAGATCGACAACCCCTTCTCCGTGCCGTGGCTCGCCGACCTGCTGGAACCGGTCGGCACGGTGCTCGATCTCGGCATGGTCGTGCTCATCACCGTCTCGCTGGCATCGGTGGTCGTGCGGGTCGTGCGGGCCGACGGGGTCGAGCGCCGCCAGGTCGGCTGGTTCGGGTACGCCGTCGCCGTCGTCGTCGTCGTGATCCTCGTGCTGCCCTCACCGTGGACCAACGTCGTGGTCCTGCTGATCCCAGCGGGTCTCGCGGTCGCCGCCCTGCGCCACCGGCTCTACGACCTCGACCTCCTCGTCAACCGGACCGTCGTCGTGGCCCTCCTCCTGACTGGAGCGGCGGTCATGTACGTCGCCCTCGTCGCCTGGGTCGGCGCCCTCGTCGGCACCTCCGAGGGCATCGTGCCCTTCGTCGCCGCGTTCGCCGTGGCCCTGGCCTTCCACCCCGCGCGCATCCGGCTCCAGCGCTTCGTCGACCGGCTCTTCCACGGGCGCCGGGGTGACCCCTACGCCCTCCTGCGCGACCTCGACCGGACCCTGCGCGCTGCCGACTCGCCTCGTGACGCGCTGTCCGCTGCTGCCGAGGTCGTGCGCACCGGCCTCCGCCTGCCGGGAGCGGGGGTCGTCGTGCCGCTGCCCGGCGGTGGTGAGGTGCGCGAGCAGTCCGGCGCCCTGCCCGCGAGCCCGGCCGCCATTCCCCTTGACCTGCACGGCCAGCAGGTGGGCGAGCTGCTCGTCGGCCCTCGCGACTCGCGCGCGACCGAGCTCGCCAACGCCGACGCCCGCGTCCTCCACGCCCTCGCCGGGCCGCTCGCCTCGGCGGCCTACGCCCTGCGGCTCTCCGGCGACCTCGAGGAGTCACACCGGCGGCTTCTCGCGGCCAGGGAGGACGAGCGGCGCCGGCTGCGCCGGGACCTTCACGACGGCCTCGGCCCCCAGCTGGCCGGAGTCGTCATGGGGCTCGACGTCGTCCGCTCCGCCATCACCCGGGGAGACACCTCGCGAGCCGCCGACCTCGCGCTCACCGCCGGCGAGCAGGCCCGCGCCGCCGTCGACGACGTGCGCCGCCTCGTGCAGGGCCTCTGGCCGCCGGCGCTCGACGACCTCGGGCTCGTGGGGGCGCTGCGCTCCACCGGCCCGGCCGCGGCGGAGGGCGGCCCTACGGTGTCCATCGAAGTCAACGGTGACCTCGACGCGCTCCCCGCCGTCGTCGAGGTCGCGGCGTACCGGATCGTGTCGGAAGCCATGACCAATGCAGTGCGGCATGCAGACGCGTGCACCGTCGACGTGCTGCTGAGCGCCAGTACGGACGCCCTCGTCGTACGCGTCGAGGACGACGGCACCGGCATCCGCCGCGCCGACGGAGGCGGGGTCGGCCTGGCCTCCATGCGAGAACGCGCCACAGAGCTCGGCGGCTGGTGCACGATCACCCCCGCGGCGCGTGGCACCGTGGTGCTCGCCCACCTGCCCACGACCGGCGCGTCGAGCACGGTCGCCGGGCTGTCCCCCCAGGAGTTCGCATGACCGCCCCTGTCGCGGGCCTGCGCGTCGTCGTCGTCGACGACCACCCGGTCTTCCGGCAGGGCCTGCGAACGCTGCTGGAGGACCTCGGCATCGAGGTCGTCGCCGAGGCGGCCGACGGCGAGAGCGGCGTTGCTGCCGTCGTCGAGCACCGGCCCGACGTCGTCCTCATGGACCTGCAGATGCCAGGTGTCACTGGTGTCGAGGCGACGCGCCGGCTCACCGCCGAGGTTCCCGACGTCAAGGTCGTCGTGCTCACCATGGTCGACGACGACCAGGCGGTCTTCGCCGCGGTGCAGGCCGGTGCGCTGGGTTACCTCCTCAAGGGGGCGGGGCGGGACGACATCGGTCGCGCCCTGGCGTCGGTCGCCGCCGGCCAGGCGGTGTACGGGCCGGAGGTGGCCCGTCGGCTGCGGTCGTTCTTCGCGGGCGGCGCCCCGGGTGGCGCCTCAGTCGTGCCGTTCCCGAGGCTCTCGGAGCGCGAGCGAGAGGTGCTCGGCCTCATCGCCCGCGGGTTGTCGAACGGCGACATCTCACGGCGGCTCTTCCTGTCGGAGAAGACCGTGCGCAACTACGTGTCGAGCATCTTCACGAAGATCGGGGTGGACACCCGCGCGGAGGCGATCGTCGCCGCACGCGAGGCGGGTCTGGGTTCCTGACCACCGGGCCACGGTCGTGTC